>JBBWZL010000021.1:0-165307 GCA_039649045.1 Verrucomicrobiota bacterium
CCCGATAACAGGGGCAGCTTCATACGGTCAGCTCGACCACCTCCTGCCGCCCGTCCCCGCCCAACTGATCCGGGTCTGGCTCAAGGTACAGGTCAATGGCCTCGCGTATGTTCGCGAGCGCTTCCTCGCGGGTCTTGCCCTGCGACCAGCAGCCCTTGAGGGCCGGGACGTGCGCGACGAAGTAGCCGTCCTCTCCCTGCTCGACGATGACCTTTACGTTCATAGGTGCGTGTGCTTGGGCCGTATTAGAGCATGAAGACGGCGGAATATGAAGCAAGATTTTAAGTCTCGTCGCCCAACGCTTCGCCCACGTGCTCGTCGGCCATCGGCCGGCCGACCTTGCGCCAGACGTAGTAGACGGGCACGCCCGTCAGGATGATGATGAGACCGGGCCAGGTCGTCGCCGTCTGGTAGACGAAGAGCACGACGAGTATGACGGCCGCGCCCGCGATGTAGAGCGCGGGCACAAAGGGGTAGCCGAAAGCCTTGTAGGGCCGCTCGGCGTCGGGCTGCTTCTGGCGCAGGCGGAAGATGCCCGCGATGGTCAGTATGTAGAAGATGAGCGCGGCCGAGATGACGTAGTCGAGCAGGTTGCCGTAGAGATTGCCGTACCCGGTCACGTTGCCGGCCGCGTCGGTTTTGACGGTTCGCGGCAGAACGAGGAGGCCGGCCCAAATGCCCTGGATGATGAGACCCCACGCGGGCACGTGGTTCTTGTTCAGCTCGCCCACCCGACGAAAGAAGAGACCATCGCGCGCCATCGCGTAATAGGCGCGCGCGCCGGCGAGGATGAGCCCGTTATTGCAACCGAACGTCGAGACCATGATGGCGATCGCCATGATCGTCGCACCTGCGCCGGGAAAGATAACGTTAGCCGTCTCCGACGCGACTCGGTCGCTCGGCGCATTCTGGATCGCGCTGAAGGGAAGCGCGCATAGATACGCAACGTTAGCGAGGAGATAGAGTCCGATCACCAGGATTGTGCCGAACGCGAGCGAGAGCGGAATGTTGCGCCGCGGGTTGATAACTTCGCCAGCCGTGAAGGTGATGTTGTTCCAGGCGTCGGCGGAGAAGAGCGAATTCGTTTGCGCCACGCAAATGCCAACGAAGAGGCCGAAGACGGTCGCGGCCGTCAAGCACTGCGCGACTTCCTGCAAATCGCCGCGTAGCGTCCACATGTCGCTAAAGTTCGCCGCGCCCGCGCCGGATTTTAGCCCGACGATAATGCCGAGAATAATGAGCGCGATGAGTGCGCCGGTTTTCGCCGTCGTGAAAACGTTCTGGACGAGCTTGCCGAGCCTCAATCCGCGCGTGTTCATGAACGTCAGCAGCGCGATCATCGCCAGGCCGACGAACTGCGCCGTGGAAAGCGAAAACGCATAGCCGCCAAACCGAATCGGTTCGATCAGATAATTCGACTCCGACACCCAGGGCACGAGCACGCCCGTGTAGCGCGCGAACCCGACCGCCACCGCCGCGATCGTGCCGGTCTGAATGACGAGAAAGAGCGTCCAGCCGTAAAGAAAACCCCAGAGCGGCGAGAAGGCTTCGCGCAGGTAAACATATTGCCCGCCCGCCTTCGGCATCATGGCCGCGAGCTCCCCGTACGAGAGCGCCGCCATCAAAGTCAGCAAACCGGTGACGAGCCAGACGACGAGCAGCCAGCCGGGCGCGCCGACTTGCCGCGCAATGATCGACGAGACAATGAAAATGCCAGAGCCGATCATCGAACCGGCGACGAGCATCGTTGAGTCGAGCAATCCGAGTCCGCGAATGAACTTGCCGTTGGTGGGTTCGGATGGTTGGGACATTCGCTTTTGAGTTCGATCCGTTCGAGGCCGCGCCGAGTTAATCATCAGTCCGCTCGGCGTAGCAACCGTTTTCGCTCCGGCAACCCACGTGTGCTATCCTCCCGCCCCGTGTTTGTCCACTTCGCCAGTTCATCGCCGCGAAAAATACTGGCCGCGCTTTTGGCTGCGGCGGTTTTCGCGCTTCCCGCGATCGGTGCGCCGCGTCCGCGCCTGCCAACTGCGTCTGGGGCGCTCCAATACGAGGCGCTCCCGCTCACTCGCTCGGCCCAAAATCATTTACTGGTGCACGCCGAGATTAACGGCAAGCCGGCGCTGCTCGGAGTGGATAGCGGCGCTCCGGTCAGCGCGATCGCACTCAACCGTCGCGCCCATTTTGGAATGGCGCCTGCGACCGGGAGATCGGGAATTCCTTCGCGCCTCAGCATCAATGGCGCGTTCAACCCGGTGGCCATCGCGCGCAACCTGCGGCTCGGCGCGCTCAATCTTGTCGACGAGCCCATGGTGGTAGTGGATCTCGGCGGCATTCGCTCGAGCAAGCGCGATGAGATCGATGGAATCCTGGGGGCCGACATCCTGTTTCCCACCAAGGCGTTGCTCGATTGCCAGCGGCAGATTCTCATCTTGAAGATAAACCCGAGCGTTCCCGGCAGGATCCCCGGATTCGATTTCCGCGGGTATCGCGGCGTCCCGATGCACGTGAGCGAGAGCTATAACCTTTACGTGGACGGTTCCGTGAACGGCCAGAAAGCGAAACTGATGGTGGATACCGGCGCTTTCGCCACGCTGCTGCATTCGCGTTTCGTGCGCCGGATGAAAATCCCGCTGCGCAACACACCCTTCAGCACGTCCGGGGTAAACCTGAAACAGCGCGGAGTCCAGATCGCCACCATCTCGCGCTTCACGGTCGGCTCGATGGATATGCGAGATAACGACGTCGGCGTCATCAACCTCGAAGGATTAATTCACGGCGGACTGCTCGACGCCTCGCCCCCCGTCGCCGGATTGCTGGGCTCGGAAATTCTGCGTCGCTATCACGGCATCATCGATTTCGGAACGAAGACGCTTTATTTGAAGCAATAAATTTTCCGCAATCGCTGTCGCCGCGCCGGAATTTATTCGATGTCGATTTCGCGCACCTTCTTTTGCATGCGCACCGTTTCGACCTGGTTCCGCATTTTATCGGCGAGCCCGATATTTTGGGGAATGCCGTCGAGTATGACAATGGGAGACGAAAGATCGGACGTATTCACCTTGATGTTCTCCAATCCCACGATCCGGTAGATGAACGGTTGCAGCACTTCGATGTCTTTCACGCGATACAGCTCGAGCGTTTCGGTGACTTTGCTAAAAATGCCCTCCGTCATTTTCAAACGTTCGTTCGTGAGTTCGAAAATATGGTTTTTCGTTTGAAGGTAACGCGTCAATCCGATGAAGATCGGCACGATGAGCCAGCAAAAGAGAACGCAAAGAATGTAGAGGCCGATATTCTTTTTTTGCGAAGGGGCGCCGCGCCAGATCGTTTCTTCCGTCATGACTGAAGTTTTATCAGACTGTCGCCGCAGCACAAGCGCCCGCTCATGATCACACAGGCATTCGTCCTCGGCGCCGGATTGGGAATGCGGCTTCGTCCACTCACCGAGGAGTTGCCCAAGCCGCTCATCCCGATTTTCCAGAAACCGCTCATTACCTTCGCGCTGGACCATCTCATCGCGGCCGGCGTGAAATCGTTCGTGATCAATACTCACCATCTCGAGGCGCCATTCAAAACTTTGTTCGCAGGCGGGACCTACGGCAGTCACCGCGTTCAACTGATTCACGAGCCTGAAATTCTCGGCACCGGTGGCGGGATCAAGAATATCGAGTCGCTGCTGTGCGCCGAGCCTTTCATTGTTTATAGCGGCGACGTCCTCACGGACATCGACCTGAAGCCGTTGCTCGAGGAACACTTCCGCGCCGGAAACGATGTCACGCTCGCTTTGCGCGAGACGAGCCTTGGCGCAGACATGGCGCTCGACGGCAACCGCGTCGTTGACATCGAAAATCGTTACGGGCACGGGGGCCGCTATGATTTTGCGGGGGTCTCGATCTGGACGCCGGTGATTTTCGAACGGATTCCGCCCGGGCAAAACCTTTCATTCATTCCAATCCTCGCGGAGTGGATTGGAAGCGGCGGCAAGATCGGCGGCGTCGTCTTGAACCAAGGCCAGTGGTTCAACATCGGCTCGCGCACCGAATACCTGGCAGTCCATCGAACCATCCAGGCGGAAAGCTGGAAGCCTCATTACGTGAAAGAGGAGCAATGGCCAATCGGCGTCGCGCCGGACGCTCTGGTCGATTCAACCGCCCGTCTGGAAGGCGCGTGTTCCATCGGCGCGCGTTGTTATGTCGGGGCGGGCGCGGTTTTGGAAAACACAATTCTCTGGCCGGGCGCACAAATCGCTTCCCGTTCGCATCTTCGTAATTGTATTGTCCGCTCCCACCGAAAAGCCGAAGGCGAACTCTGTGACCTCGATATCTAAAACCGCCAAGACCGAGCTGCTTCTCCGACAGACCAGGATTCATTTTCCCCGGCTGGAGGAAGCCAAGGTCAGCATCACGCCGATCGAGAAGGGCGGATCAGACCGGAAGTTTTATCGAGTCCGCTGTTCGCCCGAGCAGACGATCATTCTCGTTAAGTACAATCTCGAACGGGAAGAGAATCGGCATTACGTCCGGATCGCGGAGTTCCTCGCCGAGCACAAGATTCGCGCGCCCAAGATTTATTTTCACGACGCCGCGGAAGGTCTGATCTGGATCGAGGATCTCGGGAAAGCCGACCTCTGGAGCTATCGCGAAGAAAGCTGGCTCGTCCGCCGCGCTTTCTATGAATCGGCCCTGGATGAGATCGTGAAATTGCATTGTGTAGCAGATGAGGCAGCCCGGGCGATTCAGGAAAATCTTCCGGCTGAGTTCGATGCGGCGCTCTACCGCTGGGAGCAAAACTATTTCTTTGAGAACTGTCTCGGCCGATTTTTTGGCGTGGCGGAAAAGCAACTTTCGGAATTACTGGACCTGCCGGCCCTGAACCAAATCGCGGAAGAGTTGGCGGATCGGCCGCGGGTTCTGGTTCATCGTGATTTCCAATCGCAAAACATCATCATTCGCAGTGGCCAGGCGCATTTGATCGACTTTCAAGGAATGCGGCCCGGCCTTGCGGAGTACGACCTTGCGTCGCTTCTCTTCGATCCCTACGTCACCTTTTCGCGCTCGGAATGCGAAGAGTTGCTGGCGCATTATGAAGCGGAGCGGGCGGCGGCCGGCCAACCGGTCGCGGCCGATTTCCGTCAAACGTTCCGTCTCTGCGGAATCCAGCGTCTCATGCAAGCGCTCGGCGCCTACGGCTTCCTCGGCCTGGTCAAAGGCAACAAGACGTTCCTCGATTATATCCCGGCGGCGATGACTTCGTTGCGCACGCTGGTCGGCGAGATCGGCGAGCTCAAGGAATTGGCAGCCATTTTGGATCGTGTCCACTAGTCGGGCCGGTCGAGCGCCGATTCCTCCGTCTATTTTGAATGGGATGGAGTTTGCCGCGTCAAACTTTACGCCATGAAAAAATCCATTTTAGTTGTCGCGCTGGTCATCGCCGGTGTCGCGGGCTTCGGCACAGCGTCGAATGCGTATGATCGCCGGGAAGAAAATCGCAACCGGGATCAATACCGGGAAAACCGCGACCCGGAATTGAGGCAGCTGCGGGCGGAACTTTATTCGCTCAACATCCTCTTCTCGCGGGTGGATGCCCAATTGCGCTACGGCTATGGGCGTCAGTCTCGTTGGGAATATTCGCGTCTCTTGCGCGATCGCGACCGCTTGAATTACGAGCTGCAACGGCGGCCATACGACCGGCTCCGCGTTCACGCGCAAATCGACCGGCTGCGCGATCAGTTGCGTGAATTAGAAGTGCGTCTGCGCATTCATTCCCGCGGATTTTATCGCCGGTAGGTGGTTGTTGGTTCCTTGAATGCATCGTGGCGGTGCACGTTGGAATCGCGTAACCTCAATAACGCATGAAAAAATATACTGTATTCTTCGCGCTCCTGGCAGTTGGTGTAGCCGGATTTGGCGCTGCCGCATTAGGTGCTGAACAGGATGAGAACCTTACTCCTGGTCAGGAACGGTTCTACCATCCGCCCGCAGTGGATCAGTTGATGGCTGAGGTCAACCACCTCAATCGAATGATGGGTCACGTGGAACGCCTGTTGCGGACTTACCGCGCGCCACAGGCTATTTCGCGCAAGTATGAGCACGTGCGGCAGGAAGCCGCCTCCGTAAATTCTCAATTGCGCAGCAAAGCCATCGACCGGGTGCGTTTGCGCAGCGAGATCGCGCGCATGCGTAAGGAACTTCATCAGATCGAAGAAGAGCTCCACGTTCCCGCCCAGCAACAGTATTCCTGGCGCTAAGCGCGCGGGTCAGCGCACAAACGGATTCGTCCGCCGCTCGGCGCCGATGGTGGTGGGCGGGCCGTGGCCCGGCAACACCGCGACCTCATCGCCTAGCGGATAAATTTTCTGCTTGATCCCGCTAAACAAAAGGTCGCCATCACCGCCGGGCAGGTCCCAGCGTCCGACTCCGCTCGCGAATAAAACATCGCCGCCGATCAAGAGCGCGTCCTTCCGCGAAAAGAAACAGAGGCTGCCCGGGCAATGGCCGGGTACCTCAAGCACCTCCATCTCCAGGCCGAGGAAATCGCGCGCCGGCGTTGCCTCGATCAGGAAATCCGGTTTGGTGGGCTCGATCTCCAGTTCGAACCCGAAGCTGCGAAAGAAATCGCGATCGGAAATCATCGGCGCCGTCTCGGCGTGGCATCCGATCGGGCAGGCGAACCGGTGCTTGATCTTCGCGATGTCCGGCACGTGGTCGAAATGTCCATGTGTCAGGAGCAACAGCTTGGGCGCGACCCCTTTCGAGATAAGCCAATCACAGGCGCCGTCGGGCGCATCGAACAGGGTCGGTCCCTGCGGCGCCTCGATCAGGTAGCAATTCGTTTCAAAAATTCCGCCGCAGAAAGTCTCGTAACGCATCATTAGACTGTAGCGCTACAGGGAATGAAAGCTGCATGCAAGGGGCGCACCACCGCTCGTTCTTTGAATGTTCCGGCCGATGGATTGTCTCACTACCTACAAATGATCTTCTCCCTCGTGGTTACCTTGCGTTCAGCGTGAATTCTGCGACTTTTCGAAACCTCTTTTTCCGAATGAAGCCACTTTTCCGCTCCCTATTTCTCCTGCCCGTCATCGTATTCGCATTTCTGACGGCGCCGGCCGCCCCTGCGAAATCGGATATGGAGGAGGTCGAGCAGTCCGTCGGGCGATTGCTCGAGGAAGGCCATTACACGCACCACGCCCTCAACGATGAGGTCTCGCAAAAATTCCTGCGTACCTATCTCGAGCTGCTCGATTTCAGTCACCTCTTCTTCACTCAGCAGGACGTCGATATGCTGACGGCCAAGTACGGCACATCGCTCGACGATGATGTCTTGCTCAGGAATCTGAGGCCGGCCTACGAAATTTACGACCTCTACATCAAGCGCGTGGACGAGCGCGTCGCCAAGGTTAAACAACTCGTGACCGAGCCGGTCGATTTCAAGCAGGACACCAACATCGAGCTAAGCCGGCAAAAAGTCCCGTGGCCGAAAGATGAGGCGGAAGCAGACGCAGTCTGGCGCGGCCGGATCGCGAGCGAACTGCTCCAGGAACATTTGAGCGAACATCCGATCGAGCCCGGCCCGAAACTGGTCGCGCGCCGCTACGAGCGCCTCGCCCGCACGGTGCATGAACAGGATAAGGACGAACAGGTGAAGCTTTTCCTCGACGCCCTCGCGCAGGCTTACGATCCGCATTCGGAATATCTGAGCAAAGCCGACCTGAAAAATTTCAGCATCAACATGGGGCTCTCTCTCGTCGGGATCGGCGCGATGCTCCGAACCGAAGATGGCTACGCGAAGATTGAAAGCCTCGTGCCGGGCGGGCCGGCGCAAACCGATGGACGTTTGAAAGTAGGCGATCGCATCACGGCGGTGGCACAGGGCTCGGGAGAGTTCAACGACGTTCGCGACATGCGTCTCGATAAAGTGGTCGAGCAAATCCGCGGGAAGAAGGGCACGCATGTCCGGCTCATGGTTATTCCGTCGGACGTGGCGGATCCATCGAAGCGCAAGACGGTCGATCTGGTGCGCGACGAGATTAAGCTGAAAGACCAGGAAGCGCGCGCCGACATCATTTTCAAGAAGGACGAAAACGGCGAGCCGGTGAAGCTCGGCTGGATCACGCTCCCGTCTTTCTATGCCGACATGGACAAGCATCAGAAGAGCACGACCAGGGACGTGCTCGCGTTGCTCAAGCGGCTGAAGAAAGAGAATATCGCCGGGCTCGTCGTTGACCTGCGCAGAAACGGTGGCGGTTCGCTCGAAGAAGCGATCGCGTTGACCGGGCTCTTTTTGAAATCAGGACCGATCGTGCAGACCAAGGGCTCCAATGGAAATATCGTGGTCTCGAGCGATCCCGATCCGGGAATCGCCTACGCGGGGCCAATGATTGTGCTGACGAGCCGGCAAAGCGCTTCCGCGAGCGAGATTTTCGCCGCGGCGCTCCAGGACTATGGACGCGCGCTGATCGTGGGCGACAAAAACACTTTCGGTAAAGGCACCGTGCAAACGATCCTCGAGATCGGCCGGTTCACTTCGCTGCTCGGGAGCCGCTCGCAGGAAGATGGCGCTCTGAAATTGACCATCCAGAAATTCTATCGCGTCGCGGGCGGATCGACCCAGCTTCATGGCGTCGCGTCGGATATTGTCCTGCCGACCCTGAGCGACCTGCCGGAATTCGGCGAAGGCGCGTTGAAGAATTGTTTGCCGTACGACGAAGTGCCCAAGGCAAGATTTACGAAATGGTCCGATGGCCGCGGGTTGTTTGTCGACGAGCTGAAGCGCCGCTCCGAGACGCGCGTCCGGTCCAATCCGGAATTCGGCTATGTGATGGAAGACATGGGACGCCTCAGGAAGCGCCTGGATGAGAACCGCATTTCGCTGAATGAAGACGTGCGTAAGAGCGAGCTGGGCGAGGATAAACTGCGAAAAGAGATGCGCTCGAAGGAACGGCTCGCGCGCCAGGGCGAAGACATGCAGATGATTCGGCTCACGCTCGACAATGTCGAAAAGCCGAACCTCCAGCCGATCATTTTCCCAGGAAAACTTGCCGCAAATAAAAAGGGCGGCCCTAAAACCTCGCCGGAAGCCGCCACCGATTCAGACTCAGACACGGTTGCCTCCGATGACGGCACGAAAGAGCCGGCCATCGATCCGGAGCGCGACGAAACCCTCAATATCCTGAAGGATCTCGTCGACTTGAATCGCGGCCCGACGACCGCGAGCACCAAGACCGCGCCACCGCCGCCCTGATTAACGTTGGGCTCGTTGCGGCAAAGCCGAGCTAAGCGCTTCCGAATTTCTCCAGAGCCAGACGCCGACGTAAAGGCGAGCGAGCGGCAGGAAATACGGTCCGACCCATTGAAAATTGCGTCCGAGCGATTCGGTTCCGGCAATCGCGTCGATGAATCCCGGCACGTCGAGAAGCGCCCATGCCAGGAAGAGAAGTCCCAGATGGGATCTGCGGCCCTCGCTCCGCAGAAACGCCAGTCCGTAGCAAACCAAACCGATCAGGAACCCGGTGTAAAAAATAAAGAACAACGCCTGATTGATTCCGGCGTAGGTGGTGATCAGCGATTGAAATCGCTCGCGGGTGGCGTCGTCGGCGGCCGCGGCATAGCCGGCGCGCCAGGTGCGATTCACGGCGAAAATTGAGATCGAGGTTCGCAGGATTTCCGTGAACCCGAAGCAAAGATATCCGAGAAAGCCGAAGCTCACCAAGGCCGGCGCGTTGCGCAATTTCGCCGCGCCCAGAACGAACATCGACAATATGACCAGCGCGCAGTGGACAAGAATAGCCCAGCGTTGCGCCATGTAGATCGGATTGAGCCGCAGCGCGACCTGTTGCTCGAAGGTGGTCGCATTGGCCCAAAGATTCGGCACGATGTGCACCGCCAGCGTGGTGAGCGCCGTAAGCACCGCGCAGACGGCGCCGAACCGGAAGAATCGCGGAGTCAAATTCATCACTAGACTGCGATCGGCGCTTTGATCGCCGGATGCGGGTCGTAGTCGGCGAGGGTGAAATCCTCGAACCGGAAGTCGTAAACACTTTTGACCGCGGGATTCAATTCCATTCGAGGCCGCGGGCGCAACGCGCGCGTCAGTTGCTCGCGCGCCTGATCGAGATGGTTCCGATAGAGATGCAGATCGCCGAAGGTATGAATGAATTCGCCGGGCCGCAGATCGCAGACCTGCGCGACCATCATCGTGAGGAGTGCATACGATGCGATATTGAAGGGCACGCCAAGAAACAAGTCGGCGCTGCGTTGATAAAGCTGGCAGCTTAATTCGCCCTCGCGCACATAGAATTGGAAGAGAACATGGCATGCCGGTAGAGCCATTTGGTCGAGCTCGGCGACGTTCCAGGCGCTCACGATCAGGCGCCGGCTTTCCGGGTTTCCCTTTATCTCTGCGATGACACCGTCGATTTGATTGATGACCGCGCCCGCGGCGCCACGCCAGCCGACCCACTGCGCTCCATAAACCGGGCCGAGATCGCCCTTTTCATCCGCCCATTCATTCCAGATTGTGACGCCCTGCTCGTTCAACGAACGGACATTCGTGTCGCCGCGCAAAAACCAGAGCAGCTCGTGGATGATCGATCTCAGATGGAGTTTCTTCGTCGTGAGCAGCGGAAAATTTTCGCGCAAATCGAAACGGGCTTGCGCGCCGAAAACCGAGAGGGTTCCGGTGCCCGTCCGATCCATCCGCGGCTTCCCGTGTTCGAGGACGAGCCGAAGGAGATCGTGATATTCGCGCATGCCGATCCAGACTGTAGCACAGGCAAGATGCCTGTGTTACGCCACGCAAAGGCATCAGGAAAGCCCGCGCAAACGATTCAAATGCGATGATCGTGATCATGAATCGCGGCGCGGGAGGTCCCGCCGATCCGCAGGCGCGCATCGCCGAGTTATTCAGCGACCACGGCGAGACGCCGCGCATTGCTCATCCGAATGGTGATAGCGATATCGCTTCGGTTGCGCGCAATGCAGCGCAGAGCAGCGAGCGGATCATTGTCGCCGCCGGCGGCGATGGAACGATCAGCGGAGTCGCCGCGGAATTGGCCGGCACGGACAAGATTCTTGGCGTCTTGCCGGTTGGCACCTTGAATCATTTTGCCAAGGACCTGCGCATCCCACTCGATCTCGAAACGGCAGTGCAGACAGTGGTGCACGGACGCGTCATGGCCGTAGACGCGGGTGAAGTCAACGGGCGCATCTTTATCAACAATTCGAGCCTCGGGATCTATCCCCAGATCGTTTCGCGGCGGGAAGCGCAGCAGGCACAGCTCGCCCGTGGAAAATGGCCGGCATTTTTCTGGGCCACGGTCCAGGCGTTGCGTCGCTTCCCGTTTCTGGATGTGCGAATTACCTCCGGCGGCCAGCAGATCGAGCGTCGCACCGCGTTCCTTTTCGTCGGCAACAACGAATACGAGATCGCCGGATTCAAACTCGGCTCGCGCGCGTGCCTCAACGCCGGCGGCCTCGGGCTTTACCTCACGCATGGCACCGGCCGGCTCGGTCTTTTCCGGCTTGCCTTGCATGCGCTTTTCGGGCGGGTCGATCAGGCGAAAGACTTCGACGCTTTCTGCGTCGCGGAAGCGCGCATTGAAACCCGGCACCGCCGCCTGCTCGTCGCGCGTGACGGTGAGATAGAGTGGATGGAAAGTCCGCTGCATTATCGGACGCGGCCGGCGGCTTTGCGCGTCCTCGTTCCGCAGGAAAACCAGACCACCTGATGCGCACGATCGTCCATCTCTCCGACCTGCATTTCGGTCGAGTCGACCCTGCGATTCTCACACCGCTGGTGACGTTCATCGGTGAAATAAAACCGGATCTGGTGGCGGTTTCCGGCGACCTGACCCAGCGCGCGCGCACGGCAGAGTTCACAGCGGCGCGGGAGTTTTTGGCGGCGATCCCATTCCCGCAAATCGTGGTCCCGGGCAATCACGATGTTCCGCTCCACAATGTTTTCTCGCGTTTCGTGCGCACGCTCGACCGTTACGGCCGCTATATTACGAACGACTTGCAGCCCATTTTCGCTGACGCGGAAATTGTCGTCGCGGGTGTAAACACAGCACGCGCCTTCACCTGGAAAGATGGCCGTATCAGCCGGCCCCAACTTGAAAAATTGCGCGCGACCTTGCAACCGGTGCCGGCCGATCGCACGAAAATCGTGGTCACGCATCATCCATTCGATTTGCCCGCGGGCGCGAGCGGGCGTGTCGTCGGTCGATCGCGGCTGGCGATGAAGACGCTGGCGGAGTGCCGGGTGGATTTGCTTTTGGCCGGCCATTTCCATATCGCCGATACCAGCCAAACGGCGAAGCGGTACAAGATGCCGGGCTACTCAGGCATCATCGTTTCCTCCGGCACGAGCACTTCCACCCGTGGCCGTGGCCAGCCGAATTCGCTGAACGTGATTCAAATCGATCGCCCGAACCTGACGATCGAGCGGCGGACGTGGCGGCCGCATTCCGGCCTGTTTGACGTGTTATCGATCGAGCTCTTTCGGCACACGGCGGAAGGATGGACGCGCGAATGACAAACCATGACTGAACCGGCCCGGCGTTTCGCGCGGCAAATCCGTTTCCTGCAAGCTCGTTTGTCTCCAGAAGGCTGGCTCGGGTTGCACCTCACAATCGGGTTGCTCGTGGTCGTAATTACGGGTTGGTGGTTTGGCGACATTTCGGAAGACATGTCGCGCGATGCCGGCACGCGTCTTTTCGATGAACAGGTTTCCGCGTGGTTTCACGGGCATGCAACCCCGCTGCTCACCCATATCGCGCGCATCATCACCTTCTTCGGCTCCGTTTCCTTTATCGCGGCTGCGTCCATCGGCACGGCGCTCATCCTGACGTTGCGAAGATCGTGGTATCGGCTCCTGGCCTTTGTTCTCGGAATGGGTGGCGGCAGTTTGCTGAATATCTTGCTCAAACATTTCTTCCATCGGCAACGCCCGGTGCTGGAAAACCCGCTGGTTACGCTTTCGAGTTTCGGATTCCCGAGCGGCCATACCATGGGGTCCACTCTCTTTTACGGATTGCTCGCGATTATCGTGGCGTACTCGGTGCGCAAATCGCGATGGCGTGTTTTCATTTCATGCGCCGCTGCTCTTTGGGTGGCGCTGATCGGACTCAGCCGCATTTATCTCGGTGCGCATTATCTGACCGATGTGCTTGGCGCGATCGCGGTCGGTCTGGCCTGGCTGGCGTTTTGTTGGACCGGAGTGGAGACCCTCCGCAAATGGCGCGGCCGACGTTACGATGCGAGCAGCTGATTGCTGTAGCGTGGATCGCCGGTCACATCGTCGCCGAGCCAATCCGGCGGCTGAAATTTCGTCGCCGCTTCTTCGTCATCGAACTCCACTTCCGCGACGACGAGTCCTTCGTGCCTCCCGCCGTAAACGTCTATTTCAACGAGGAAATCACCCCACGGAATTTCATAACGCGTTTTCAGCAGGCGCTTGCCCTCAGTCGCCGGCCAAAGCGCGGAGAATTGGTCGGCCGACAATTCCACTTCGCGTTCTTCGCGGATGTTGCCGAGGCCGCGCTTGTAGGTAAGCGAATATTGTTCACCGGATTTCCGCAACCGAACTTGGAGGCCGTCGTCCGTGCTGACGAGGTACCCCTGCGAAATCGCAGAGTGCCGGCAGTTCGCCAGATTGGCGGGCAATTTGCGGACAAGAAATTTCCGCTCGATCTCGCGGTTAGGATTGGAAGGCATGAAGAGAAATCGAGACGTGGCGCTCAACCATGCGGTAACGCCGTTTCACATTCGTCGCGAACGTGCGCCGGTTCGATCTTGCGGAAAATCATCCAGATGCCAGCAAGCACGAGCGCGCCGCCGGCGAGCGACCAGAGCGAAAATATTTCGCCCCCCAGTAACCAGCCGAACCCGACCGCGCCCGGCGGCGTGATGAGCGAGATCGTTTGCAGATTAGTCACCGTCATTCGCGGCAGCAGCCAATAAAGCAGGAGAAACGCGAGCGCCGATCCGGGGATCGCGAGATAAAACAGGCAGAAGACCGCCGTTTTCGTCCAGTGGAAATGCAACGGATTTCCGTCCACAAAAAATCCGGTCACCAGCAATGGAACCGTTCCAAAGATCATCTGCCAGGCAGCAATCATGGCGGGGGCGAGTTCGATGGAGCGCGCTTTCAACAACACATTTGAGATAGCCGCGCCCGCGGCGCCGAAGACGATGGCGACTCCGCCCCAGAATGCCAGGAGCCCCCCAAAATCCAACAGGCGTGAGCAAATCACCGCCACACCGCCGATCGCCAAAACCGCGCCGGCGATTCGCTGGCCGCGGAGCGGTTCGTTCGGCAGAATGAAATGCGCAAAGACCATCCCGAAGATTGGGATCGTGGCCTGCAAGACCGCCGACAAACCGGAAGAGACGTGGAGCTCGGCCCAGAAAAGCAGAGCGTAGTTCACGGCGAACATGAGCACGCCGGTGTAGGCGAGCAGTTTGAAGTCGGCCCGGCGCACCGGCAGCAAACGTACCCGCCCAATCGAGATGGCGATAAGTACAACGATCGCGATGACGAATCGGAGCGCCACGAAAGAAACCGGCGGAAGATCGCGCAGACCGATTTTGATGGCGAGCCAGGTCGAGCTCCAGATTACGCAGAGCGCGACGAAGGCGGCGACGACGGCGAATTTACGCTGCTCTGGCATCGCCTAGGAGCGCATCAGGTTATTCGCGTTGCAACTGCTTTCGCTAAACGGAGTAATCTGGAAACCAGGAAGCCAGGAAAAACAAAAAATTCGGGTCCTTCCTGGATTCCTGGCTTCCAGATTTTCGTTTCTACAGCGACGCCATGTCGTATCAAGCGCCGAACCAAAACAGCAGGCGATCGCCGGGGCGATCGCCTCTACATTCAAAAATGTTTCTCGCTTCCGTCCTCGATTTGTCGCCGATCATTGACGAGGGCGATGCTGCGCTGGCGTTTCGCAACACGGTCGATCTCGCGCAGCACACGGAGAAGTGGGGCTATCATCGCTATTGGCTCGCCGAACATCACAACCTTCCCGGCATAGCGAGCGCCGCGACCGCCGTCCTGATCGGTCATGTCGCCGGTAAAACGAACAGCATTCGCGTCGGCGCCGGTGGCATCATGCTTCCGAACCACGCCCCGCTTGTTATCGCCGAGCAATTCGGAACGCTCGAATCGCTCTATCCGGGCCGGATCGATCTCGGCCTGGGCCGCGCGCCGGGCAGCGATCAACTGACGGCGCGCGCCTTGCGCCGTAATCTCGGGAGCAGCGGCGATACATTTCCGCAGGACGTTCTCGAATTGCAATCGTACTTCCGGCCCGCCGCGCCCGGCCAAGCGGTGACGGCCGTTCCCGGCGCGGGGCTGAACGTGCCGCTTTATCTTCTCGGCTCGAGCGATTTCAGCGCGCGCCTCGCCGCCGAGCTCGGACTTCCATTCGCCTTCGCCTCGCATTTTGCGCCGGATTATCTTGAAGTCGCGCTCGCGATTTACCGGCGGGAATTCAAGCCGTCGGCTGCGCTCGTTAGGCCGCACGTCATCATCGGGGTCGGAGTTTTCGCCGCCGACACGGATGAAGAAGCGCGCCGTCTTTTTACTTCCGCGCAATTGCAATTCCTGAATCTGGTGCGCGGTCATCCCGGGAAACTTCCGCCGCCGGTTGAGAGCATGGAAGGCAAGTGGAGCCGCGTAGAACGCGTCGCGGTAGAGCAACGGACACGATGTTCCGCGGTCGGTTCGCCGGAGACGGTGCGCCGGCGGCTGGAGCAATTACTGAAAGAAACCGCCGCCGATGAAATCATCGCGACTGCGCAGATCTACGATCACGCGGCCCGCCTGCACTCATTCGAGATCGGCTCCGAAGTTTTTCGCGCGATCAACGCTGCTTCTTCAGCTAAGTTTGACGAAGTGCAATGAGGACACCAACTCTGAAATTGGCGGGCGGACTAATCATCGCAACGCTGCCGTTGCTCATCTTGCGGGCGTTGAGCAGCGGGCCATCGGCCACCGCGATTCCGTTGGGTAGCGTTCCGACGTTCGCGGGAAACGCGCAACATACCGCGATCTATCAGCCGGCCGCGGCGAACCTGAATATGATCCGTTGGTCGACGTCGATCGACCTCAACAATACCGGCGTATACGCTCATTATGGCGCTCCGGTCATCACTGCTGCCGACACGATCCTTGTGCCTGTCAAAACGGCAGGCGACGGCTTTCGGGTGGACGCCTTCCGCAACGATGGACTCGCGAAGTATTCGCTGACCACGGATTACATTCTGCCGAATCACACCTGGATCCCAGTTTACAACCCATGCCTCGCCACGATCGGCGCCACGACGCGACTTTATTATGCGGGCGTGGGAGGCACGGTGTGGCACATCGACAATCCGGACTCCGCGAGTCACGGCTCGCCCGTGCGGGAAGTTTTCTACACCACACTCTCGAACTACACCGCCAACGCCTCGGCCTATAACGCCACCATCTTCGTCAACACCCCTTTGACGGCGGATAGCCAGGGTAACATTTTCTTTGGGTTCCGCGTTCAGGGGACTGCGCCCGCGCCTTTGAACACCACTCAAAGCGGATTGGCCCGAATCGATTCCAACGGCAATGGGACTTACATTTTGGCGGGCGCCGCGGCCAATGATCCCAACGTTACGCTGGACACGCACAATTCCGCGCCGGCTTTGAGTAACGATGAGAAGACTCTTTACGTTGCGGCAAAGGCAGGCGACACCGCGAGCCCGTATCTCCTCGGGCTTGATAGCGCCACCCTTGCGCCAAAGTACCGCGCCGCTTTGAAAGACCCGCGCAACGGGAACCCGGCGGCCGTCACGGATAACAGCACGGCTTCGCCAACGGTCGCGCCCGACAACGACGTTTACTTCGGCATCAATGGCAACCCGGTGAACGGATTCCGTGGTTTCCTTTTGCGCTTCAGTGCCGACCTGACGGTCGAAAAGGTTCCGGGCGCATTCGGCTGGGACTATACCGCGGCCATCGTTCCTGCCGACATGGTGCCGAGCTACCAGGGGCCTTCGACTTACCTCCTCTTTTGCAAGTATAACAACTACGCCTCCAAGGATGGCGACGGAATCAACCGCGTCGCGTTGCTCGATCCGAACACCACTCAGATCGATCCTCACGTCTCCGCGGCCGGCCTGGTGGAAATGCGCGAGGTGCTAACACTGATCGGGCCGAGACCGGATGAAGAGCACTACCAATCGGAAGTCCCTTACGCGGTCCGCGAGTGGTGCATCAACACCGCGGCGGTCAATCCGATTACCAAAAGCATCTTCGTGCCGAACGAGGATGGACGCCTTTACCGTTGGAACGTCTCCACTAATTCTTTTGCGGAGGCGGTCACTCTGAACCCGGGGTTAGGTCAGCCCTATGTGCCAACTGTGATTGGACCCAATGGGACCGTTTATACTTTAAACGGCGGCACCCTGTTTGCCCTCGGACCTGTGGACAAACTTGGTCTAACTCTGACTTCGAGCGCGCCCGATGTCCGGACAACAGTAACCGGGCAGGCAGTGACGTTTACCGCTACCGTTGCGAATAGCGCCGGGACTGCTCCAAGTCCCACCGGCAGCGTTACCTTCACGGACGTGACCTATCAGGATCTCACACCGGTGACCAAGGTCTTGGCGTCCAATGTCCCTCTCAACGCCAATGGGCAGGCCTCAGTGACAACGTCGAGCCTGGAAGCGGGCAACGGATTCCTCGGTAATCACGCGATCACCGCGACCTACAATGGCGATGCGAATTTCCCGACCGGCACCACGACCCTTATCCAAAAAGTCCATGCCGCCGCCACGACTACGAACGTTTCCACGGCGCCCAATCCATCGACGCCCAACCAAGCGATCACTGTTACCGCAACAGTCAACGGCGGCGGCGCGTCCAAACCCACCGGGATGGTCACTTTTCAGGAGGGCACGACGATCCTGGCCCAAGTGCCGCTCGAGTCCGGAATCGCGTCGTTCACCACCACGAAGCTCGCTCTGGGTAACCACGCGATCATGGCTGTTTACCAATCGGACACGGTCTTTGCTTTGAGTTTCGGCACGACGCAACACAGTGTAGCTATCCCCAGCCCCACGCCGACGCCATCCGCCACACCTTCTCCGACGCCAACCGCAACTCCGACCGCTACGGCCACACCAGCGGCGACGCCCACTCAAGCGCAGGCAATTAATCTGTCCACGAGAATGCGAGTAGGACAGGGCGACAACGCAGGCATCGGCGGTTTCATTATTGCGGGCAGCGCACCGAAGCATGTGCTGATTCGCGCCATTGGGCCGTCATTAGCGCAAGCCAACTTGCCGAACCCATTGCCTGATCCCTTCCTGGAGTTGTATTATTCCGGCCCGGCGCCAATCGCCGTGAACAACGACTGGCGAGACACTCAGGAGGCTACGATAAAGGCCACTGGTCTTGCGCCGACAAACGAGCGGGAATCGGCCATTGACGTCATTCTTACCCCAGGAAACTACACGGCGCTCGTCCGCGGAAACGATGCAGGCACCGGCCTTGCCCTTGTGGAAGTTTACGACCTGGGACAGACCGCCGGCCGGCTGGGGAACATCAGCACGCGAGCTCTCGTTGGAATAGGGGACAACATCACGATCGCCGGCTTCATCCTCGGGGGTAATAACAGCGTGAACCGCGTCATCGTCCGCGGTCTCGGTCCGAGCCTGGCCGGCTCAGGTTTAACGAACACGCTTGAGAATCCAGCGCTGGAGTTGCGTAACCAAAATGGCGAACTCCTCTTGGCGAACCAGGATTGGGAAGATAATCCCACCCAGGCCGGGCAGATCGCTGCAGCCGGCTTGGCGCTGCCGAATAAACTCGAGTCCGGCATCGCGGCCACGCTCCCGCCGGGGCGTTATACCGCGTTTTTGGTGGGACAAACCGGCGGCGGCATCGGTCTCGTGGAAGTTTACGACCTGGGGCCGTAGAGCCGACGGAAATTGTCGCAGCGGTCTTGCGCGAGATTAACGTTCCCCCGGCTTCGTTGTGATCACGAGCTTGTCGGCCTGGAGCGACATGCTTTTGATGTGCTTCCAGAACTCCGTGTCCCGGCGATTTCTGTCGAGCTCTTCCTGGAAATTTTCGTTCAGGCTTCGATTGAACGACGAATTGAAGCTCGAGAGAAACGCGCCCGGAAACTCGTGCTCGCCGGCGCTGGCTGATTCCAGGTCGACCCGAAACCGGCCGTCAGTGAAGGTGAATGTGAAACGAACGGTGCCATTGAACCAGCGCCCTTTCATTCCCGGCCAGGGCAACGCGTCGAGCGGCGCGCTCATGTCGATCGACACGACGGAGTTCGCGATCGCGATACGGCCGCGATTTCGCAAGAACTTGAGATCGGTGTCGCTGAGGAGCAGCGCATTGAGCTCCGGGCCCGTGAAGGCGACAGTGGTTTCGGTATTGTTAGCGATTGCGGCTTTCAGCCGAGCGTAGGAGTCTTCCGCGGCGCGGGATTCCACTTCGCTCGGCGCCTCAATTTTGATGTCGGAGGGCACGCTCGAAATCAGATTGGTCGTGACCTCGTGGTAAAGATACCACCCGCAGCCCACGACGGCGGCGAAAAGGAGGAATCCGACGATGAGGATGGTGAGACATCCCTTGGCGCAACAACCGGAGCCTTGCCGGGGCGGAACATATTGCGGGGGCGGCGGGGAGAGAGGTGGTGGCTGGCCGTTCACAAGCTCAGAGGATTACTGCTCATGCCGGGCCAATCAAGCTTTCGCTTTTGCCCAACCCGCGATTGCTCACTCACTTTACATCTGCAATGGTGTCGCCTCCGACGGCCAACAAGGCCGTCTGTTTGGATCGAGGTCTATGGAAAAACTTATCCTTCTCGCCGCTGGCTTGTCGTTCGCAACTGCACTCTATGCCCAGGACCCGAAACCGATTCCGGTCCGGGAGACGGTCGATGGCCTGGTGGCCAAGAACATTGAAGCAAAAGGCGGCGCCGCAGCTTTGACGGCGGTGCAATCGCTCCGCCTGAAAGGCAAAGTGCTCGTGAATAACGGGCAGCGTCAGTTCGATTACGTGCAGATAAAAAAACGGCCGGGAGCGGTGCGCGAGGAACTTACTCTCCAGGGGATGACGGCAATCGATGCTTATGACGGCACCGAAGGGTGGAAGATTTCGCCGTTCGGCGGCCGCAAAGATCCGGAGAAGATGTCGGTGGACGAGGCGAAGGGGCTCATCGAGGACGCGGAGATCGACGGACCTCTGGTCGATTGGAAGGCCAAGGGAAGCACGGCCGAGTACCTTGGGACGGAAGATGTCGACGGGACGATGGCGCATAAGCTCCGAGTCGTCCGCAAGAATGGCGATGTAAATTACGTTTACCTCGACCCCGATTTTTTCCTCGAGATCCGGATTGTGACCCAGCGGATGGAAAACGGTGCGCAGGTGGAAAATGAAACCGACTTCGGCGACTACGAGAAAATCAACGGCGTCTTTTTCCCGCTCGCGCTCGAAGCCGGGCGCAAGGGAGCAACCGACAAACAAAAAATCGTTTTCGAAAAAGCCGAGGTCAACGTCCCGATCGACGACGCCACCTTTAAATTTCCGACTACACCCGCCAAATAATCATGCGCTTCCTCAAATATTTTCTTGTCACTGTCCTTTGTTTCGCCGGCGCATCGTTTGCGGCCGAGCAGGCCCCGTTTAATTCCTCCACCATCTCCGGTCTTGGCGCGCGTAATATTGGCTCGGCGACCATGAGTGGCCGCGTCGCCGCGGTCGCCGCGACGCGCGAGCCCTCCGGCAAACTCACGCTTTTTGTCGGAGCCGCGAGCGGCGGAGTGTGGAAATCCGAGGATGGCGGCACCCGTTACAAGCCCGTCTTCGATGAGCAACCGGTGCAATCGATCGGCGCGCTCGCGCTCGATCCGAAAAATTCCAAGAACCTCTGGGTCGGTACGGGCGAAAGCTGGACCCGCAACAGCGTCTCGGTCGGCAACGGCATTTACAAATCCGCCGATGGCGGCGAGACCTGGACGTACACCGGACTGCCGAATTCGGAGCGGGTCTCGAAGATCATCGTGAGCCCGACCAGCGGCGACACGGTTTACGCGGCGGTACCCGGCGCGCTCTGGAGTGATTCGCCCGATCGCGGTCTCTACAAGACAACCGACGGCGGCAAGAACTGGAACTTGATTCTGAAAGGCTCCAACCTTTCCACCGGCGCCTCGACGATCGCGATGGATCCGGGCGATCCAAATGTTCTCTTCGCCGGAATGTGGGATTTTCGCCGTAGAGGCTGGACGTTTCGCTCAGGCGGCGAAGGGCCGGACAAACCTTCCGGCAGCGGCTTGTTCCGTTCGCCTGATGGCGGAGCGACCTGGACCGAAATCACCGCTGAAGCGAACAAGGGTTTTCCGAAGAAACCGTACGGCCGTCTCGCGGTGGCGATCGCTCCTTCCAATGCGAAGCGAATCTATTGCTTCGTTGAATCCACCGATAGCGCGCTCTTCGTCTCCGACGATGGCGGGGCGACCTGGGACAAGCGCGACAAGAGCAACTGGATGGTCTGGCGCCCATTCTACTTCGCTAACCTGATCGTCGATCCGAAAAATCCCGACCGTCTGTTCAAAACCGACGGCCCCCTGATCTTGAGCGAGGACGCAGGGAAAAGCTTTGCCACGGTCGGCGGTTTCCAGGGGGCGCACGGCGACATGCACGACCTCTGGATCGATCCAGCCAACACCCAAAACGTGGTCGCGGGGGACGACGGCGGTATCTGGTATTCCTACAACAGCGGCAGCAAATGGTGGAAGGGCGACAACCTGCCGGTCTCGCAGTTCTATCACGTCAGCGTGGACGATAACGATCCGTTCCGCGTTTACGGCGGTTTGCAGGACAACAGCTCGTGGGTGGGCCAGTCGCAATATCCCGGCGGCATCAGCAACGCGCAGTGGGAAAACATGTACGGCGGCGACGGCTTCTGGATGTTTTCCGATCCTGCCGATCCGGACTACCTCTACGCGGAAGCGCAGGGCGGATTTATCGGGCGCGTGAATCGCTATACGCATGAGCGGCGCGACATTCAGCCGAAGCCGAACTACAAGGAAAAGCTCCGCTGGAATTGGAACACACCGATAGCGCTTTCTCCGAACGAAAAAGGCACGATCTACATCGGCGCGCAGTTCCTTTTCCGGTCGCGCGATCACGGTCAGACCTGGGACCGGATCTCGCCTGATCTGAGCACGAACGATCCCGAAAAACAGAAGCAGGAACAATCGGGCGGCGTCACCGTGGACAATTCCGCGGCCGAAATGCACACGACGATTTATTCGATCAGCGAATCGCCGAAGGATAAAAACGTGATCTGGGTGGGAACGGACGACGGCAATATTCAGATGACGCGGGATGGCGCGAAGACCTGGGCCAATGTGATCGGCAATGTGCCCGGGGTGCCGAAGAATTCCTGGGTCAGCTGGATCCAGGCAGGAAACTTTGAGGCCGGGACGGCGCTGGTCGCTTTCGATCGCCACACCTTTGGCGATCTCGCGCCCTATGTTTTCCGCACCACTGATTTTGGCAAGACCTGGACGCCATTATTGACGGCGCAGGATTCGAAAGGGGTGCGCGGATATGCGCACGTGGTGAAGGAAGATCCGGTGCAAAAGAACCTGCTCTTCGTCGGCACGGAGTTCGGACTCTTTGTTTCCATCGATGGCGGAAAAGGCTGGGCGCAATTCAAGGGCAGCCATTTCCCGGCGGTGGCGGTGCGCGATCTCGCGGTCCATCCGCGCGATCATGATCTCGTTCTCGCGACGCACGGCCGTGGCATCTGGGTCATCGACGACATCACGCCGTGGCGCGCCCTTTCGCCCGAACTGCTGACGCAGGAAGCCGCTTTCGTTTCCGCGCGACCGGTCCAGCAACGGATCGATGCGAATGGCGGATGGCCTGGCGGCGCAGCCACGTTCGTCGGCCCGAATCCACCGGACGCGGCGGCGATCACTTATTACCAGCGCTCGCGGCACCTTTTCGGCAAGTTGAAAATCGAAGTGCTCGACGCTTCCGGCCGGGTCGTGGACGATCTGCCCGCGAGCAAGCGGCCGGGATTGAATCGCGTCATTTGGAGCATGCACGAGAAACCGCCGCGCGTTCCGCCCGCGGTGCAAATCGCCGGCGCGGGAACCCGCGGGCCGCGGTTGTTGCCGGGCGTTTACACGGTGCGGATGACGAAGGCCGGCAAAGTTTCGGAGACCAAGCTCACCGTGGGGCTCGATCGCCGGGTAAAATTCAATGAAGCCGACCGCAAGGCGCAATTCGAGGCGGCGATGAAAGTGCACGCGCTTTTCGGTGATGAAAGCGCGCTCATGGATCGGATTCTGTTTTTGCGCGGCGCGGTCAAGAAAACGGCTGGCGCCTTGCCGGAAGGCGATGAGTTGCGCAAAACCGTCACCGACTTCGATGCGAAAATCGATGCGGTGCGCAAACAGATCGTCGCCACGACGGAGGGCGGCGCGATCACCGGTGAGGAACGCTTGCGCGAACATACCGACCAGCTTTACGGCGCGATCCTCGCTTATGAGGGCAAGCCGGGCGATTACCAGATCGCGAACATCGAAGCGCTCCGGAAGGAATTGGACGACGTCACGAAAGAGTTCGAACAACTCGTCGCCAAAGATTTGCCGGGATTGAACGACGCGCTCAAGGCGAAAGGCAAGGAACCGATCCCGCCGCCGCCCGCGAAGGTCGCGATCAACGACCAGTCGTTAGGCTCGAGCAGCGGGGCAATTCCGGCCGCGTTGCCGTAGGCGTTCGCGAAATCTTCAACCGCCGGGAGGCGGCGGGACGACCACGATTTTTTTCGAAGGCAACGACAGCATCCACTGGCCGTCGGGTGTTACCCCGATAAACCGCGCCCGGGTCTGCCCGCGCGGCAATGGCGGCAGCGATCGCTCCGCGTCTTCCGGGTTCACGGCGACAGGCACGCGCCGTTCCAAATCTTTCTTGGATTCGCGTTTCGTTTTCGCGAGCCGCTCCGTTCTCGCCGGTGATTTGGTTTCGACCTTCGATTCTGCCTGCAAAGTCGCATCGGGTGCGACATTTTCGGGTCCTTCACCCGGCGGCGCTGGTTCGGCGCGTCTTACTTCAGGAGAAACCGGTCTCGCGGTGGGGATTGCTGCCACGTCGGTCGCGCGAACCGATTGCGACTCGCTCGCCGGAGTGTTGGGCGATTCGGCCGGCTGCGCAGCCACAGTCACTTCTTTCTTTTCAATTCGCTCTGTCGGTGGCGGGGGAGTTGCATCGTTGGCCGCAACTCGTGGTTGCTCCTCGATCTGCGTGTTCGCCGCCGGAGCTGGCGGGGCGGGCTGGACCGGCGCCGGCGTCGCGTTATTCGCGGACACCACGGATGCCGAATCGTTCGCTGCCGGCGGCGAAGGATTTGTCACAGCGACGGGAGCGGGTGGCACGGAGGCATCGGGAACACCGATCGGCACGCCGATGGGTTCTTCTGCCTGTCGAATGCGTTCATGCCGAAGATATCCGGGGATGACGAAAACCATTAAGGTCGCAATCGCGAGGAGTACCGCCGCCAGGGCCAGCGCCTTGGCCGGGAAACGACGCGGCGTCCGCACCGCGACCGTCTTTGAGCGCGAAAACAACGGAATCCCAAACCGACGCGCCATGCTTTCGCGCCGGTCGACTTGCGCGAGGCAATCCTTGATCTGCCGGTAAAACGCCAGCGGATCCTGCGGCCGTCCATCCGGGTTTACCGCCAGCATTTGGGCGAGCAGACGCCTGACCCGTTTCGGCATCCCGCTCAATTTGTCCACGGCCAGCCCGTTGGTCGTCGGTTGCATCGCGAGAGGGCCGCTCGGCGCCATCAGCGGCGGCGCGCCCGTGAGCAGAAACCACATCGTTGCGCCTAACGAATAAATTTCCGACCGGAAATCCACCTTGCCATGCCGGAGCTGCTCCGGGCTCGCGTAATGCGAAGATTTGTCGAACGAAGCGACGGAAACATCCGTTTCACTGGAAAACCTCGGAGCGACCCCGACGAAATGCAGAATCTTCACAAGCGGCCAATCGCCTTCTGGCGTTTGGCCCGGAACGAGAAGCAGATTCGCGGGGTTGATCGCATGATGTGAAATTTTTTGAATCGCGGCTGCGCCCATGGCGCTCACAACCTGGGAAGCGATCCGCAGGACGGCGCCGGTCGGCATCGGTCCATGGGCGTTCACCCATTCTTCCGCAGTCGTTCCCTCGCACGCCTCGGTGACGTAAATGAGCTGGTCGTCCTCGATCCCGAAATCGCGGAGCGCGGGAATGTTAATGTGATTGAGCTTTTTCGCCGCGGAAGCCTCCGCTTCGAGTCGCCCGCGCACGACTTCGTTCAATGACGCCGCCGGAATCATCTCCACCAGAACATCTTGCCCGGAGCCGATTTCGTCGGCGCGATACACGATCGGTCCGTCGTGAGATTCCAGCGCGGTATTCGTCGGGAGCGGTCCGGCGTCCGAGAGTGCGATCTCCCCGGCTGAAACGCGGTATCTGCCGAGAAATATCTTATTTTTTTCCATATGCAGAACGAGAGCTGCCTCCCCTTATTGATTCGAGCGCCGCCGCGAAGGCGGGTGTTCAGGCCGGTTAAATTTAGACTTTTGTTACGGGAAAAAATTCAAACGGCTTCGATCCTTTATTCTTCGATTTCGCCGCCTGTTTTTCGCAGATGCTGGCGAAGGGTATAGCTTGGATCGGCCGATCGTTTTTCCAAATACTCGGCGAAACGCAACTGAGCATGAAGCGTGTTGCCCGAGTTGATGGCGTCCGCTTGTCGCCTTTCGCTTTCCCAAATTTTTCTCGCGGTTGCGATGACTTCGTCTGCTGAAGTGGCCGTGACGAAAACGCAACCGTCGTCATCAGTAAAAACGACGTCGGTATTGCCAACTTCAAACTCGCCGAAGGACGCGACGCGAAGCGCGGAAGCGTCCCGCTGATCGAGTCGTTGCGGGCCGGATGGCCACGAACCGTAACTCCAAATCGGAAAACCGATTTGCCGCAGCTCTGGCGTATCCCGATGCGTTCCCCAGACGACGATCCCGGCCAGCGCGAAGGCTCGGGCTTCCAACGCGGTCAGATCTCCGATGCAGCCCTCGTCCGTTCGGCCGCCATTATCGATCACGAGAATGTCACCGCGTTCCGCGAGTTGCATCGCCTCGAGAAACACGTCCACGCTTCCGAAATGTTTCGCGGGCAGGACGCGGCCGGCAATGCGGCGTCCGCCAGTGACTGGCAAAATTCCCGGCGGCGCAATCCGGACCGGGAGTTTGAGACGCAACGCCGCATCGACGATTAACGGCGTGGAGAGCTGCGCAAAATTTTCCGCCAGCAATTTGTTTTTCATCTGGCCCTTTCCTTTGCGCGCGGCTGAAGCTCATTCAGCATCGCGGCAAAGCGCGGATCTCCGCGCACTCCATCCCAGGCTGGATCGTAT
Organism: Verrucomicrobiota bacterium; assembly: GCA_039649045.1. GTDB lineage: Bacteria > Verrucomicrobiota > Verrucomicrobiia > Chthoniobacterales > UBA10450 > AV80. The sequence goes on from JBBWZL010000021.1 coordinate 26,471, forward strand.
TTCAGCTGACCGTAATGAGGTCCGCCCGGCGTTTTCGCCAAGAAGGTCAGCCGCTCGATCGCGGAATCGACATCCCCGACCCAGGCGTGGATCATTGCCAGGGAGCCGGTGACGGTGGCGCCATCGACAGCATCCTCGGCGATCGGTCGCAGCTCGACCGCCCGGCGTCCGTCGCGCAGCGCGTCCTCCTTTCGCGAAAGCCCGGCTTCGATGAGCCCGAGTGTCGCCAGGAGGAGCGCATCGTCGCGTTTCTCGTCCAGTTGCGCTTCCACCTTTGCCCGCGCCGCCGCGAAAGCTTCACCCGCTTTCGCGGAGTCTCCGCGGGCGCGTGCGATCAACGCTTCGAAAAAACTTGCCGGAAAGATCCGGCCGGTTCCACCGATCAGTTCAACCTTTTTTGAGGCCGCCAGGATTTTGGCGGCGGATTCCGGATCTCTCTCGTAGAGGGCCAACTGAATTTGCGTCCAGGTTGTTTGTCCATCCGGATCGTAGCTTGCCGGTAACGAATCCAAAATCATGCGCGCCGCCTTTGGGTCACCCTTTTGCAACTCGACCTGGGCGCAAATCAGTTGGGAGTAATCCCTGGTGCTGGGATTCGCCGCGACGGCACGGGCGTAGACCACCAGCTCGTCGTCATACCGTCGCAGAAGATCGTAAACATGGGAGAGGTTGTTGACGTTCTTCGGATTCCGCGGATCCAATTCGACTGCCTTCTCCAAGTCCTTGACCGCGTCCTCCCAGCGCCCCTGACGCCGCGCAAGCACGCCGCTGAACGCATTTATCTCAGCGCTATTGGGAAGCGTGCGCTTGGCTATGGCAAGTTGTTCCAGCGCTCGGGCGTAATCGCGGTTTCCATGATAATAAACCAACGCCTGGGCCAGATGCGCCTCGCCTAAATTCGGCGCCAGCGCGAGCGCCTTTTGCGCCGTCGCCTGGGCTTGCGCCAGCCGCGCGGGCGTGGGGTCCAGACCGTACCAATACAGGCCGTCGTGCGCCGTGGTGATCCAGCAATAGGCGAGCGCGAAATTGGGATCACGCGAGACCGCTTCATCGAGCAATCGCACCGCCTTAAGCAAGGTCTCTTTCCAGTTCGGCGTGTCTTGAAATGTCTTAACGAGTTCTTTGGCGCGCAGGTAGAGATCGAACGCTTCGATGTCCCGGGTCGATTCCTGGATCGCAGCCTTTTCCCTGGGCGAAAGCGTCGCCTGGAGCTGACCGGTGATCGCCTGGGCGATCTCGCTTTGAATGGCGAACGCGTCCGCGATCTCGCGATCGTACTGTTCGGCCCAGAGCTGAGCGTCGGTGCGCGCATCAATCAATTGCGCCATCACCTTTACCCGCTTCTTCGTGCGCTGGACGCTGCCTTCCAGGAGATGGGCCACACCAAGCTGTCTGCCAATCTCGCGGACATTCCGCGGTTCGCCGGCCTTGTATACGATCACGGAAGAACGACTAATTACTTTCAGGTCCGCGACCCTCGCCAAGTTGGCCAGGATCTCGTTCTGGATGCCGTCAGTGAAGAAAATATTTTCCTCTTCCGCGCTTAGGTTACTGAACGGGAGCACCGCGATCGATTTTTCCGGAATGGATTGAGCGGGCGCAACTAACGGATCCTGTTTCACCCTGGTCGAAGAGCGCCATGCCACCTGGACGACGAACATGCCGAGCGCGATGGCGGCGACGACCGACGCGAAGGCCACCAGCTTGCGGCCGGTATGATGCCGGATCGATTCGTGGGGCGGCACGTCTTCGGTGCGTTTAATACCTTCCGGAGTGATCTCGAACGCCCATGCGAGAATGAGGGCTACGGGAAATCCCAGGATGAGAAGGAGGATGACCACGCGGATCGCCCAGCTCGGGATGTCGAAAAATGGAAAAACCTGCGTGGTAATCTGGATCAGCACCCAGCTGACGACGGCATAGGTAACCGCGAGCCGGTAAACATTGCGCCGCTGCAATTCGCGGAAGAAATTGCGCCAGTTCATCCTGAATCCGCTTTTTAACGGAATCGAGGCGGAGGCGCGAGCTTTACCGCGGCTTATGTCGCCCTCGAGGCCGGGCCGATTAATGGCTTGCAGTTTTCTCCCCGGCCGGACAAGCTCGCATCCCCACTCCAATAACCTATGAAACGATTCCTCATCTCCGCTGTCTTGCTTGCACTCGGCAGCACTTTGCTCCCCTCTTGCACGACGGTCCCCCGCGAAACACCGCCTAACTCCACCACCAATACTTCCACCTCTCGCACTTACTCGAAGTAGGGATCGTCTTTTTTCTTCCGGGCCAATCGGCCCACTTCCCTAGTCCATAAGCCTATGAAACAATCCCTTGCCTCGACTGTCGCCCTATTGGTGGCCGCCACTACAGTTCCACGGGAAAATCCGACGCCGGATACGACGGTCCCGCGGGAAAATCCACAGCCGGATACCACGGTTCCTCGAGAAGAGCCGGATGCCCCGGTCAGGGGTCCGCGAGAACATCCCAAGGAAACTACCGTCCCGCGAGAAGAACCGTAGTAATCTCCGCGGGTTCCTGACTGCATGGCGCAGCGGCAGCAGTATCTTTTCGTCTGCACTAACCGCCGCGCCGACGACCATGAGAAGGGCTCATGCGCGGTTCGCGGTTCGGAAGAAGTGCGGGCGGTTTTAAAAGAACAACTGGCCGCGCGCGGCCTGGCCAAGATCGAGGCGCGCGTCTGCGCCAGCAGTTGCCTCGATCAATGCTCGAGTGGCATCTGCATTCTGGTCGAGCCCGGCCATTTCTTTTACGGTCACGTCACCGTGGCCGATCTGCCGGAAATCGTCGATGCGATCGCGAAGGGGGGCAGGGTCGAGCGCCTCGTCCTTACGGCCGACGATCTGGCGCGCGGCTGAGCTTTTGGTCACACTTTTTTGTCGAGCACCGCTTTCAACAGATGCCGATGGCAGTGGGGCTCATCCTCGGCGCAATGGCAAAGCAGCGTAACGGTTTGCGTTCTGGCTAGGTGCTGGAGAAGTCTCAGCGTGAATTTCTGACCGTGATTCATGATGCGCTTGTTCCGGCGATCGATCGCATCCGATTCGCGCAGCTCACCTAGATAACGGCGGCTATATTCCGGCCACGATATTCGGCCGGCCATGATAGCGTCCCGAAGCTCCTCGCTCGGGCCGAGGTTTGCCATCCAGACATCAAACCGATCCCGGGCCAGGCCGCGTCCCCGGCCCCGGGCCGCCAGGATCCGAAGGCCATCCTTCTCCGGTTCGATTTTGCTGTGAACGGACTTCGTCTTGAACATCAGTATTCTCCTTAAAAGCCGGCCCGGCCCCTGGCAATTTCGCCGGAATTGGAGTGGAATTTCAATCTTTCTTCCGTTCGAAATAATGCTTGCAGTCCCTGGGCCGACCGAACATTCTCCCCTCGTTAACTACCAACCTATGAAACGATCACTTATTTATTCCATCACCGTTTTACTGGCCGCAGGGCTCATGGCTTCATGCACCACTAAGAACGAATCGGCCACTACGACAACGACGGCGCCGGCGGCGACTACTACTACAAAGAAGTCGGCGACCACCACCAAGAAGTCGGCCACGACGAAGAAGGAGTCCACGACCGACGCCACCAAGAAGGAGTCGGCCACGACCACTAAGAAGGACACGACCAAGAAGAAAGCTGACACCAGCGCTTCGCCGTCGCCTTCTGCTTCGCCGACTGCAACTCCGTAATTCCGGGGTTCGCCGCAGCCTGAGGCTCGGCGCAGTAACTATAGCGGGGTTAGTCAGCTGTAACTCAGCCGGCTAACCCCGTGCTGTTTCCTGGCTAAAGGGCGAAGCTCCGTGGTGTAGAGGATTACGCCAGCGCTGACGCCCTTCGGCATAACTCCACTCCATATCTCGTTCCGCCTTGAGCACTGACTTACCGCCCGAATCGAAGCCCAGGACTGCGGACATCATCCGTCCGGCGTCTGGGGAACGCTTCACTCATCGCCTCGAGGCTTTTAGCGATCTAGTTTTTGGGTTCAGTCTCTCGTTGCTCGCGATCCGGCTCGATGTTCCAACCAGCGAGAGCGAGATTTTCAATGCAACGCGCTGGGCCACCTTTATCATCACCTTCGGAATGATCTGCGCCATCTGGCTCGCGCACTATCGGATTTTTCGGCATCGGTTTGTTGCCGGGGTGTTCGAGGTGATCGTAAACTTCGTCTTCCTTCTGGGAATCGCCGTGCTGCCGTACGCCGTGCAGACTTTTCTGCGCTTCCAGGGCAGTCGCGAATCCCTTCTTCTCTATTTGGGAGATTTCATTCTTGTCTTTGCGGCCCTGGCCACCCTGCGGCTGAGTGCGCTCCGGCAACGTCGTGACGATGAGGATGCGAAAGCCCGGTTGCGCGAATGGAGAGGAACGGTGCGGCAATACGTCATCACCGCGATGATGCTCGTCTTGCTCGTTGGGATAAGGATGCGGGCGATCGAAACCGACAAGCTTTTCTCGCTCCTGCCCGCAGCGATTGTCGCGATCGCGCTCATCATGCGGCTGGCCGTTCGCCGGTTACCCGAATTCCTCAATTCGCGCGCCGGTTGAGTGCCATGAAGACTCCCTTCACCGTAGGAGTCGTCGGTCACTTCGGACTGGCGGTGCGCAGTCCCAAACGCAGCGCAAAATGGTTCGAACGCGCGCTGGGATTGAAAAAACAATTCGACTTCGACGGTGGCATCGCGATCGGAAACAAGAATGTCACGATCGCGCTCGTGAAAGGGAAACCGTCACCGCGGACGATTGGTCACATGTCTTTTCATCTGCCGAACATGGCGGCATTGCGGAAGGCGCTCGCGCATCTGAAGAAGCACAAGGTCGAACTGGAAGATCCCGGCGAAGAAATCGGACCTGAGGCGCCCGGCTCGCCGCACAGGGGTATCTGGTTCCACGATCTGGATGGATACAGGTGGGAGTTGAGCGTGCAGGGCAAACGCTAGCGCTTAGCTAAATTCAATCAGACTGCGCGGCGGCAGCGACGCGAGCTGCTCCAGTGCGATCCCATTCTCGTAGTTCATTCTGAAACAAACCTCGGCATCCGGCGCGACTGCCCAAAAATAACTCGGCCGGCTCAGGACGCAGAATTCGTACTTCGGATGGTTCTGCGGGAAACCGCAATCATCATCTGTGTGCGGCCCCCGTCTGGAGCAGGCCTGCAAATCCAGCACCAGCTTCCGGAGCTCGGCCGCGTTTCGTTTCACCTCAACTCCGATGAGAGTCCTGCCGTCGCCCGGCGATTTCACCAGGATGTCCACGCCCGAAGTCACGAACGACTGTTCATCAATACTCGGCTCTATCAGAACGTGACTCCGGAGCCAGCCGCGTTTCAGGATAAGAGCCGACGCGGTGGAGAGCTGACAAATACTTTCCCGAAAAAGACGCGGCGGAAGCGAATTATACCAGAAGATCTGACACATTCGCTGGTCGCTCGCCGATGAGTTCGGAGCAGGAAACAAATCGCTCGCGACGTAGCCCTCATCGTCCAACTGGAATAATCCATTTTCCACTCCCAGCAGAAAGTACTTTGCCTCCTCCGCGCCCAGCGGTGGGATGACGCGAAGCAGGGAAGGGGGGAGTCGCGGGCTGATCGTTTTACATAGGCCTGCGAACCTGTTCTGCAGGTAACCTTCCAGTTCACAAACCCAATCCCTCTCCGTCACGCATCCTACTTGTCACCGATTCCGGCTTTCGTCTCAAGCGGCGGGCCTGATTCGAGAAAATATCTTGCCGCATTCGCGCGCCTGCGTTTATTCCCCGCACCAAGAAAATCCATATGATTAAATCACTCCTCACTGTTGTTGCCATTGCGGTTCTCGGCGCCATCTCGGCGGACGCGAAGACATTCAAACTGCCCAACGACGACTTCGCCATCGCCTCCATCGACATGCCCGATTCGTGGAAACCGAAAGAGGTCGAGAACGGCATTTGGGGCCAGAGCGCGGATACCGCGGTTTACCTTTCCGTGGTCGCGGTCGGTAGCGAAAAGGGCATGAGCGGCGAAATCGAGGATACCTTCGAAATGCTCAAAACTCACAAGGTCGTGCTCGACGAATCCACCAAGAAAGAAAACAAATTCAAAGTCGGCTCATTGGACGCAACCGAATTGCTTTACCAGGGCAAGGATGAAGATGGTCCGGCCGCGATCAGCATCGTGTTCGTTCCGATCAAGGACAAACTCATCATCATGACCTACTGGGTCACGACGGCGAAAGAAAAGGAACATCTGCAGGAAGTGGGCACGATCGTTAACAGCCTCAAGCCGACGTCGTAGGCGCGGCCGGAGTCAAAATTCAGGGAAAGCGCGTTGGCGATAACCAACGCGCTTTTCCATTTCGCGCGGCAAGCGCGTTTCTAGCGGAGCGACGCCGGAGACGGCAGGGAACTCCATTCCATCAACGCCTTTTCAATCTCGGCGCCGTTCGCATCAAGCCAGGCGCTCGCCTGATTTCCTATTTTCTCGCCGTAAAAGCGATGGCAGTAGATGAAGGAACATCCCGTCCCGTCCACCACGTTTAAGCGTGCAAATGCGACCTCGATGAACGCGGGCTGGGTGAAGACCACGGCGATGAAATGTTCCGCGAGCCGATTTGCGGTCCGTGGCACTGAACTCGTCTTAAGCACCCTGGCCTGGTGTTTCTTGTAGTTCTCCAGGACGGCGTTTGCCGTCTGCGCAAGGCCATCCCCGTCGTGGACGGTAGAATAAACATTCACCGTCAACATGTCGGACCACTTATCGAGGTCCTCCTGTTTCTCCGGCGTAAATTCATGCTGATCGTTCTTCGACCAGCGATGAAAATATCCTGCGCCCCTGAAAACAAAGGCGGGCTTCGCATTTGCAGGGTCGGCGCGGCTTTCCCGGTCGCCTAGTGCGCAGGTAACGGCCAGCGACAAAACCATGACGTTCCCAACCGTCAGTTGCATGCGGCGACATGCTGAGGGCGGGAGCTACAAATGACAACACAAACGCGCGCTTCTTTTCTCGCGTGATTGACAGTGAGACCGGACCGATGACAAACTTCGCGAAACCAGAATGCCTAAATCTCCACAACCAAATGTCTTCACGCCGGAAGGCGCCATCGATCTTCATGTTTCGCCGGAATTGCGCGCTTCTCTTCGAGCGATCATTGACGAGAAGCCAAAGCGCCTGGTCATCGATCTTTCCCAGGTTCCTTACGTTGATAGCTCCGGGATCGCGGTTTTGATCGGGGCGATGCAAAGCCTCGAGCTTGAGGGCGGAATCTTCCTCCTCGCCGGCGCGCAGCAAACAGTGATGACGATTTTGGAAAGCGCGAAACTCGACAAGTATTTTCGCCTGTTCCCGAGCGTGGAAGCGGCGGTCGCCGCGCCGTAAATCAGAGGTCAGAAGTCAGAGGTCAGAGGTCAGAAGTCAGTCCCGGAATAGCGCGAGGATTTCTTCCGCCAAATCGCCGACCGCAGCGTTCGCGTCATTGCTAAGGACAGCAACGGTCAAACCTTTCTTCAGGTCTAAAAGGAGATAGGTCGCCGTTCCACCCCAGCTCCCGCTGTGGGAGACGACGTACCGCTTCTTTTCTATGACCCAACCGAAGCCGTATCCATCACCGTCCTCATCGCGAATTGGCTTGCCGTTATCGAGACTGCCGTTGGTCCACGCCAAATCCTGGGACTGCCGGCTGATGATTGCGTGCTCGCGCAACGCTTTGTCCCACAAACTCAGGTCACGCACTGAAGTATAAACACTGCCATCCCCGGTGATAACCGTCGGTGAAGATGCCCGCTTCGCGTGGCCGTTATCGTTTGTCGCGTAGCCTTTCACCGCGCTGACAGGCAGATTCGCGGTTCCGTCCAGCACCAGGGTGTGTTCCATGCCGGCCGGCGCGAAAAGATGATCGTGCGCGTATCGCGCGAAGCTCTTGCCGCTCACCCGCTCGACAATCAACGCGAGCAACGCGTATCCCGAGTTGTTGTATTCGTACTTCACGCCCGGCGTGCGATGCGGCCTGGTGCCATTCAACCATTTCAGGTGACCCTCATTCGTCAGGGTCGCGAACTCCTCATCGCTCCCCTCCCAGTCGTCGCTGGTGTAGTCGGCTAACCCCGAGACGTGATGGAGCAAATCGGTTAGCGTGACGGCGCGCCCCTTCACAGGCACGGCAAAGTCCCCGAGGTAAGTCGCGACAGGTTGATCGAGCTTCAGGTTCCCCGCTTCGACCAGCGTCAGAATCGCGATGGCGGTCATGTTCTTTGAGACCGAGGCAAGATCGAAGAGCGACTCCGGTGTGATTCGCGCGCCCGCCTTTATATCTGCCAACCCGTAGCCAGCCAGATGCAACGGCACACCATGGCGCGACACGAGAATCGCCACTCCAGGCCCATTAACGTCGATCTTTTCTTCGACCAGCGCGCGGATCTCACTTCCGTGCAGATTCGGCTGGGCCGCGTGGAGACCGATCGGCCCGGCTAACGCTGCCAGCGCAACGGCGAATCCGGTGCAAAAAACAGTCTTGCAGCTTTTGATCGTTCCGGCCACTCTGGGTCGAAGTAAAGAAACGCCCCGCTTTTTTATCCCCAAAAGAAAGGATTCCTCCATGAAACTGACCAAGGCAATCATTGTCCTGTTCGTAAGTTCAATCCTCGTGCTGGTGGCAAGCGCCGTCACGCCCACACCCAAGCCGAGTGCATCACCTAGTGCGACCAACAAAACCAGTCCGTCACCCAACCCCAGCGTAACCAGCAAGACCGGCCCGGTCATAACCGGCATCCCCAGTCCAACACCCAATCCCTCGCCCACCCCCAAGCCCACTCCGGAAGACCTCCCCAGTCCGAGTGAGATGCGCGCCGCCACGACCGCGACCACGACCGCAAATGCCGGCCCGCCGCCCAAACCGGTTCTCTACCTGATGAGAACGGAGCCCTATTCCACAGGTGGCAAGAATTGGATTCGCTATCGCTACGACGTGGCGAACAAGGCTGAGTACCCCGCGGATATGTTTGCCGCCGCGCCCAGCCTGCCTCCATGCGGCAGCAACACCAATGCCTCGCGCACCTGGGTGGACTTCTTCGATTCCACCGGCAAACGGCTCTACGGTTTTTGCGCCCTGAGTAAGCCGGATGATCTCGGCAAGCTTTGGTTTGCCCTCGAAGAAGGCGTCATTCCACCCAGTTACGTCTATATCGAGCTCAACGATCGTCAGACCAATACCAAATACAAATCCAACCTGGCTGACACCACTTTGTAGCTCCAGCGCGGGGCGGTAATCAGCTGCGGGCTTGGACGATAATCGCGCGCATTGGGGCGCGGATTTCGGCCTCGCCAAAGCGATGCGTGATCGCTTCGGCGACGGCATCCGTGATCACCGGCAATAATGACGGATCGCGCTCGGCAATCGCCACCGCGACCGGATTCCCCTGGACTAGGCCTGTCGCTGCGTCCCGGGCGCTGCTGGCCTGAGCGACTTTGGCGACGACCTCGATCCGCACGTCTCGAAGCCCCGCGCTCTCCAGGACGCGCCGGATCTCATCCTGATCGTGATATCCGAACGGCACTTGATAGAACGTCGGCGGATCCTTGTCGAAGTAACTCGTGATCGTTTCGTGTGCGATCCGGCCGACTTCATTGTGCTCCAACGCGTCCCACACATTGAAAAGAAAGAGGCCGCCCGGTTTGAGAACCCGGCGAGCTTCGCGCGCGGCCAGCGCCTTATCCGGAACGAACATGATTCCGAACTGGCAGACGACCGCGTCAAAGATCCGATCGCCAAAAGGCAGATTGCAAGCGTCGGCCTGGCTCCATTGCACCGCCTCGCCTTCGCCGAACTTCTCGGCTGCGTGGCGAAACATCGGTTCGTTCAGGTCCGTTGCGATCAGTTTGACCGTTGACGGAAGGCGCGTCCGAAGAACGCGGGTAAGGATCCCGGTGCCGCAAGCCAATTCCAACACCGAAGCGTTTTCTTCCACCGGCAAACGCGCGGCCAGGTCTTCCGCATAAGGCTGAAACAAGAGCGGCCCGAGATACCGATCGTACGCCGCCGGGATCGACCCGGAGAATTGCGCGTGTTCGTTTTTCACAAGGGTCTATCAATGCCGCGGCTTCATGTTGGGTCAACTACCAGAACGCAGGACGCAACTTTATTACGTTTGAGATAAGGCATGCTGCCAACTCCGGGCATTTGTTCTGCTCTGTCACGGAGGGTGAATTTCTATGACGTATTGGCGGATGGCTATCACACGCCTCTCACAAAGATGCAGATCGCCGAGCTGTTCCACGCAGGCCGTCTCGGCCGTAATAACCCTTGTAAGCAGGTCGAAAAGAAAGACTGGCGAACGATTGATGAGCTTTTCCCCCTGCTGAAATATCACTACTCATCGGCGGCGATGGATGAGGTCGGTCACCTCCGTGGCTGCCCGCCGAGAGAGCGCGCTTTGATCCTCTTGGTCTCATTTGGTGCGATCGCCATGCTCGTGCTTTTACCATATTTCTTCACGAGCACGGCTTCCCGGCCACCCGACGGGACAAGGCACCCATCGGGTGCGCGGAGCAATCAGGAATCGCAGGAGCTGTCTCGAAGCGTAAATGCCGCACAGTCCCGCTCCAGTTCGTCGCGCCCTCAGCAACAGTCCAGCGGCACCATGATTGTCCCGGCTTATTCTAACGATGCGCCCAATCAAAGCGTTGATTTGCAACAGGCACGACTCGCGCAAGAGCGTTGGAATGCGGAGCAACAAGCGCGCGAGCAAACCCAAGCGGCAAAGCTCGCCCAAGACCGCGCTAACGCCAATCGAATGGAACTTGAGCAGCAAAAGGCGGCAGGTCGAACTGAATCCATCCCGCTCGACCAGTTCACCATGGTTCGCGACGTGGGTGGATCGAACGTGACGGTGAAGATCCACGACCACGACATCACCACCATTGATGTTTGGACGGGATATGCGGGACCCGTACGACTAACCAAGCAGAAGGGAATCACCGGCAGTCGAACGGACGAAACCTTGATCTACCGGAACGGAGGGGCACGGCTCTATTATGTCTGGGAGATCAGTGGCAAGCTAAACCACTGCTTGCTTCGAGTGCGTGACGATTGAGAATCCGGCCGCACATCCAAGTTGGATCGACCCGGAGAACTGCGCGTTTTGGTCTTTCACGCGCGGCTAGGAACGAAATTTTACGCCCGCCTTTTGCACTTCGCGATAAGGCAGAAGCCAGATGAGCGATTCATCGTGCAGATCGACCACCTGAATGCGGTTGCCCCACGGATCCCGGAAGTCGCATCGGAAGGGCGGCATTAATTTCAGCCGATACTTCCCCGTCACCTTCTTCCGCACCTCTTCCACCTGCTCTTCGTCGCGCACCATGATCCCGAAATGCCGCGTCCGATCCGGCTGAAGATTTTCCACCTCGAAGATGGCCAGGAACTGATGTTCGCCTAATTGAAAGAACGCATCGCCCTCGCCGCCCTTCAGCTTTTTCAGGCCGAACACATCCTCGTAAAACTTCACCGCCGCTTTCACGTCATCGACCTCGATCGCCAGATGATTACATCCGTAAACTTGCACGCCCATAAGCATGAAGTTAGTCGCGTTGTCCGTAACGTCTATGATTGATGGATCCCGGACCTCTCATGAAGTCCTGGCCTTCTTCAACTCAGCGCCGCCGAGGAGCGGCAACACGAACAGGTTCGCCAGGATGTCGATTACCGTGCCGGCCAGCACCACCAGACCGAACCGCTGGGTCGGCGGAAAATCCGACAGAACGAAAATGGCGAAGCCGGCCGCAAAGATCACATCCGAATAAACAATCCCCCGCCATTGTTCTTCGCGCGCGGCCAGCCACGCTTGCCAGCCTTTCTTTCCGTCGCGTTGCGCCCGGCGCACGCCGAAGACGAGATGAATCATCGAGTCGATCGCGATGCCGATGCAGACATTGGTGGCGGGCGCCGAGATCACATCCATCGGCACATGGAACCAGCCGATCCCGCCGAGCATGCAGAGCGGCACCAGCGTCAGACTAGCGATCATCGCCAAAGTCCCGCGGATGGATCGCGCGACGATAAATGCGATCACGACGAACAACACGTTCAACCAGAACAGGCCGGTGACGAGACTCGAGGCGACCAGTTGCGCCAGGCGGCCCTGCAAATGATAAATGCCGCCTACCAGGACCGGCTTGAATCCGTGCTTGCGAACAATCCCGCGAAGATCATCCACGACCTCGACCCGATATTTGTCGCGCCGCGACTCGATCATGCGAAGGAGGAACACCGCCTGGGTGTGCTCCGGGTTCACAAAACTTTTCGCGACCCGCGCGTGCTTGGGTTCCGCCAGCATGCGCATGATTGTTTCGTAGCTGAAGAAAAACGAAAACGGCGCGCGATCGGCTTCGGCGAGAAGAGTCGGGAGCGAAATGACGGTACCGACGTTCTTGTTGTGTTCGAGCGCCTCTTGGAGCGACCACATCTTGGCGTAGGCAGCGTCGGTGTTCAGCGGGCTGCCGTCTGCGTTTGCGACCACGAGCTTGAGCGGGTTCGAGCCGCCCTCGCGGTCCACGTATTCGATCCCGTCGCGCAGTGGCTGGTTCGGTTTGAAATAATCGAGCAAACTCGGATCGGTGTTGACCCGGGCGAGGCCGAATCCCAGACCGGCGCTGATGAGAATGACGGCGATCGACGTCGCAATGAAACGGTGCGACCAAAATCCGCGAGGCGGTTCGATCTCCGCAAGCTTCGTTTTGTGCGGCACGGCCCAGCGGAGGAACGGCGGATACATCAGATAGGCGCAAACCAAGGCGACCACCGTCCCGAGTACGCCGCCAAATCCCAGTTCGCGCAGCGGTTTCGCCTGTACGATCAGCAGGCTGCCGAATCCGAGCGCCGCGCAGATCATCGACCAAAAGGAAGCGGGAAACGTCATCCGAAGTGCGGCGATTGCGAGATCGGCCGATTCCTGACCCTTTCGCTTGGCGAGCGTTTGCCAGTTGAAGGTCATGTAAACGAGGTGCGACAGCGCCACCACGAACACGATCGTGCCGAGGTTCACCGTGAGGATCCCGATCCGTTCGCCGAAGAACGACTGGAGAAGCAGCGTCAACAAAACCGCGCTCGTGCAGGTCGCCAGCATTCCGACAAAGACGCGGATCGACCGGAACATCACCGCCATCGTCAGGCCAAACAAAATGACCGCGGTCAGGCTGAAGTAGCGGAAGTCATGCGCCAGGCTGCGCCTGATCATCTCGACGACATAAGGCGGGCCGGCGAGGTGAATTCGAAAATCCTTCTCGTCGAGCTTCTCCATGATTCGCTCGAACTGCCCGATCGTCTTTTCCGGATCCTTGTTTTCCATGAAGACGATGACGTTGCTGGCTTTGCGGTTCCGGGCGATCAGGAGCCGGCTCCAAAACGGACTCGCGAGCGCGTCCGCAAAACTCTTCGGACCATCGGTCAAACTTTTGACGGTGCTGACGGCGTCGATCTCCCTGAGCTCGTGCGTGAATTTCTGGATTCGGCCGAGGTAACGCGCCGAAGAAATATCGCGCGACGACACGGCGAAGATCACCTCCGTCTGCGACGGGAACTGCTTTTCTATTTTTTTCGTCTGCTGAAACTGCGGATCTTTCGTGGAGAAAAAGAAATTCTCATCCACCACCGGCCTGAGATCGACGAAAGCCGCCACCAATCCGAACAGCACGGCTGTCACCGCCAGCATCCACCAGTGGATGCCTAACGAGGTCACCTTCTTGACCATGGAACAAACTTATCCCATTTGCGCTCCCGGCCAATGCCGTCTGAGATCTCAGCTCCTCCTAGCGCTTTGGTACCAAGCCGCAGTCAACAGAGCGACAACCGAAATGCGAAAGGGCACAAACCAGGCCGGATACTTTTCGTGGATCATATCGGCAACCCCAAAGAAAAGTACGCTGAAGACAACGGCGCCAAAGAATGTGAGCAGGTTGGCTTTCGTTGAATTATCCGCCTCCTCTTCCCGCTGACCCGGGATCGCGTTAAACACGCCGCTTATTCCAGTAGCGATCCCAACGGCGATCCCAAACACCATAGAACGATATGGATACAACCCAGGCAGATTCGCCTTTAGCCAGTCATCCACGACAAAAGTGAAAACCCCCACGAGTGCGATCATCACCACGATCACGATGATGTTTTTGAGGGTCAATCGCACGGCGGGACGGAATTCTAAAGGATATGTTCCCCGCATTGCGACAGATAATCGCCGCCCACAAGCGATTGTCGTGCGATCGACCGACGAACACCTGGGCTCGGCCGCCTAGTTTGCCGCCAGCCGGGATCCGCGATTTGCCGCCAGGCGAGGTCCGCGGGCGGGCGCCGCCAGGGCCGCTTGCGCAATCGCGCAGCTGAGACCCGTATTCATCACGTCGATCTTGGTGCCGACCGTGACCGCGGCAAAGAGACGCGCGACATCGCCCGAACGCATCCGGATGCAACCGTAGCTCACGGGCCGGCCAATCAATCGCTCTTCCGGCGTGCCATGGATATAGATATTGCGCGCGAACGCCTGCGCGTTCTGCCTTTCCAGGCCGCGCAGCCACAATATCCGGGTCACGATCGGATCGCGCCCCGGCGCATTTGGCCGCAGGATTTCACCCGTCATCGACCGGCTTTTGAAGACCGCGCCCAGCGGCGCGTTCGCCCCGATTTTCGACGCAATTTTCATGGCGCCGAGCGGAGTCGCATAGCTGCCGGAATGATCTCCCAGGCCGAATTTCGAAGTCGAAACCGGGTATCGCGCGATGACCGCGCCATTGTCTATCAACGCGAGCGTTTGATCGGGGACGCTCACGACGATGGAGGGCGCAGCGATTGCGGAGGTGGGATGGAGAATGGCCGCAGCCAAACAAACAAGAGCGGCGCTGAAGTGGAGAAGCCTCATAGCCCCTGTGGAATTAGCAGCGCGCGTGCCGACCAGCGGCGAGGAAATTACGGATATTTTCATTTAGGGTAAAACTGCGAGCGGGAGATGTAGTCGATGATGGGCGTTCCTCCCAAAGGAACAGTTTGAGAACAGTTAGAAACACTTTGAGAACACAATGAGCGGTGTTCTCGTTCCGAAACCCTGTTTTGGAACGCGATCGTTCCCCAACTAATCACTCGTCACTGGCTTCGCCCGTCCCTGCACCACCATCGCGAGAAAATAGAACGCAATCACCGCGACGAGCAGCATGTGATAGCCGGCAAGCATGCTGAAGTATTCGAGCATCCCGCCCACCATGATCCCAAGCAAATTCGAGGCGAACGCGACATCCGCGAGTTCCGTCTCGCGAAATGAATTCGAGAAAATCACGTTCGCCAGAAAGACCGGCGCGAAGATGAGACAGCTTGCGATCACGTAGCGCGCGATCGCATTTTGAAAGAGCAACGTTTCCGGTCGCACCGCGAGGTTTAGGGCCAGCATCCCGAAAAGCAGCAGGTAGAAAATCCAGATCCGGCGAAACGTGACCCGCGCGTTGACCAGGACCGCGATCAAGACGCTCGTGAGAATGGCGAAGAAGACGAGCGAATTGACGTTCCAAGTGCTGCCGAAAAGGAGCGCGAAAGTGGTAAGGGCCTTTACCTCGAGAAGGGCGAAGGCCACGCCGAGAAAGAACATGTGCCAGTCGAACCGCCGAAGCGCGCTGCGCGGCGCGACCCAAAAAATTCCGGCCAGCGAAATCGCGAGGATCACCGCAAGACCGCGGAGATAAATAGCCGGAAATGATTTCTTCGGAAGGTAGATGAACGGCCAATCATCGGTCGCCGGCGGTTTATCGGTCACAGCAAAGAATCCTTCACCCGTTACGCGCAGCTCCTTATCAGCGGGTGAGAAAGTCTCTTCGCGGTAAGGGCCGAATGCGCCGTCCGGAATTTCGCTCAATCTCGGCCCGTTGATGATCACCGCGCCACGTCCCTGACCGCCGTAGGTAGAAACAAACGAGTCGCGGCCGAAAGTGCGCCCAACCATGCTCGCCAGCTTCTCGATTAGCCACGGCTCGCGGTAATAATTGTAGAGCACGAGGACGCCGTTCGGTGCGAGCGCGTCGCGCGCGGCGGCGAGCGAGTCTTGCGTGAAGAGAAAACTCTCGAGCCGAAGATTGGCGATGCTCGACGTCAATGTCAGTGAGTCCGGCAGCGCGAAGATGATCAGATCGAACTTCTCGTTCGTGTTGCGCAGGAAAACGCGGCCGTCCGCGTTCACCAGACGCACGCGCGGATCGGAATAAGGCTGGTCCGGATGGAACCGGGCGCCGAGTTTCATGATGACCGGATCGATCTCCACCGCCGTCACCGACTTTACGCCGTTCGCCAGGGCCGTCGCCGCATCGGAGCCGCTGCCCGCGCCGAGAATCAGCGCCCGGTCGAACGACGCCCCGGAAAAGAGTTCGTAAACGCGGCGATAGAACGGCTCCTTGTTCCGCCACGGGATCATGCTCTGGTGGCCGATGCTATTGACGTCGAGGTTGTAGCCGGCCGGCTTCGCGGGCGTGAGCGTGATCTTGTAGTAAGGCGACCAGTAGGTGCCGCGTTGGAGAAACAAGGCAATCCCGGCGGCCGCGATCATCAGCAGCGCAGAGCGGAGGAGTTTCTTCTTTGCGCTTAAGACCAGGACCAGCAGTCCAAGCACCGCAAACCAGTAGATTGGCGGAAGCGCGAAATAGCCGATAACAAAAAACGCCGCGGTACCGGCGAGACTGCCCAGAATGTCGAAGGTGTAGGCCTTGAGCGGCGCCGTTTGGGTGAAGAGCGAACCGAGCGTCCGGGCCAGCGGAATAAACGCCGCCGCCACGAAGGTGAAGATGAGAGGAAGTAGGATGAAACTCTCCGCCTGCGCCACGCCCTGCGTTCCGGAACCGAAGTAGAGGACATCGGTCGAGGAAATATTGAGCTCGAACCGATTGACTGCGACCACAGCGGCGAGCAGCAGCACCATGAGCGGGAACGAAGGAAACCGGAAAGTCGCCCGCCGCGCCGCCAGAATGCCGAGCCCCATGCCGAGGAACGAAGCGAGCAGGATGAAATTAGTGAAGTAGCTGAGGTACCTGACGTAAGCCGGAATCCAGCGAATGCAGAGCAGCTCGAAGAAGAGCAGCGTGAATGAAACCAAAAAGATCCGCAGCTGGACACCGGTGATAAACAGCGAACCCGATTGAGTCGCCATCGCTGTCGGCGCAGAAGACGTTTGTTCTGTTGAGATGGCGCCGTTCTCCGTTTTCTACTTCCTACTTCCTACTTCCTACTTTGCTTTTACCCCAGCGCCTTCATCTGCGCGTCCGTCAATCGCAGCTTTCCCGCAGCCACATTCTCCTCTAGATGCTTCACCGAGGACGTGCCGGGAATCGGAAGCATTACCGGCGACCGCTGCAACAGCCAGGCGATCGCCACCTGATACACGGTCGCGTTTAATTCCTTCGCGACCGCATCCAGCGCCGCGCCTTTGACCCTACCGCCGCCGACCGGCGCCCACGGCATGAACCCCAGCCCTTCCTTCTCGCAATACTTCAGCGTGTTGTCCCATTTCCTGTCGTCGAGGTTGTAACGGTTCTGCACCGTCACGATCGGCACGGTCTTGCGCGCCCGCGCGATTTCTTCGGGCGAGACCTCCGATAATCCCACATGCCGGATCTTCCCGGCGTCGCGCATTTCCTTGATTGCGCCTAACGAATCCTCCATCGGCACCTTCGGATCGATGCGATGCAACTGGTAAAGATCGATCCGCTCGAGCTTCAGCCGCTTCAGGCTCTTATCGACGCATTCCTTGAGATACTCGGGCCGGCCGTTCGGCGACCATTGGCCCGGACCGGGCCGCGTCAGCCCGCCCTTGGTCGCGATGACCACACCTTTCGGATAAGGATGGAGCGCTTCGCCAATCAAGATCTCGCTCGTTTCCGGCCCGTAGGCGTCCGCGGTATCGATCAAGTTCACGCCCAGTTCGACCGCGCGTTTCAAAACTTTTTTCGCCTCGTCCCGATCCTTCGGCCAACCCCAGATGCCCTCGCCGGTAATCCGCATCGCGCCAAACCCGAGCCGATTCACTGTGACATCGCTCCCGATTTTGAAAGTGCTGCTCATATTCGATTCAGCGCCAAATAAAGGCATCGCTCCAGTGACCGACAATCCTACCCCTCCCGCCAGACTCAACTTAACAAAGCTCCGCCGATCAATTTTGTTCTCCATGGGAAGAAAAGACCCGCTCGCCTAATCCCTGTCAAACATCGCCGCTGCCTGGTAGGGACCTCGCGCTGCAGCGTCTGTCTTCTTCTGTAGGCGTCGCCCTGTGGGCGACGCGAGAGAAGACATTACCTCCCGCGAGCGTCCGAGCGTCCCACAGGACACGGAGACAAATGATTGCATGCCGCTTCTCGAACCGCTTTGATTGGCGTCGATGCACGTGCGCACCCGACGCGACTTTCTTGCGCTCGCCGGCAAAGGCCTCGGCCTAGCCGCGCTTTCTTCCGCCACGGTCGCGTCGTTGCTGAAAAACGTCGAAGCCGCGACGCAGACCGTGGCGAAATTGACGCCGGAGCAGGCGGCCATGGATGAAGACTACTGGGCCGTCATTCAAAATTCTTTCAGCGTCACGCGCGGCATCATCAATCTGAACAATGGCGGCGTTTCACCCAGCCCGCGAATTGTGACCGAGGCGCTGGTCCGTTACACCTGGCAGCAGGAAGACGCCACCGCCTACACCATGTGGCAAATTCTCGAGCCGCAGTCGGAAACCATTCGCACCGGCCTGGCGGAATTGTTCGGCTGCGATCGCGAAGAGATCGCGATCACCCGCAACGCTTCCGAGTCGCTCGAGATTCTGTTGATGGGCATGGACTTCAAGTCCGGCGACGAAATTCTCACCACCACTCAGGATTATCCGCGCATGCTGACCACGCTGCGTCAGCGTGAGAAGCGGGAAGGCCTCAAGCTCAAGCTGATTCAGATTCCCATTCCGCCAAAGAACCTCGATGAAATCACGGTCGCCTTTGCCAAAGGAATTAGCGATAAGACACGCCTGATCCTGATGGCGCATCAGGTCAACATCACGGGACAGATCACTCCCGTAAAAGCCGTCTGCGACATGGCTCGCGCCAAAGGCATCGAGACAATCGTGGACGGCGCGCATTCCTTCGCCCAGTTCGATTTCAAACAAAAGGATCTGGGTTGCGATTACTTCGGCACCAGCCTGCATAAGTGGCTCTACGCTCCCAAAGGCACGGGCCTGCTTTACGTAAAGCGCGAGAAGATCGAAAAAATCTGGCCGCTGATGGCCGCCGAGTCCAAGCAGGCAACCGACATCCGCAAATTCGAAGAGATCGGCACCCACTCAGCGGCAATAAGGCTAGCCATCGGTGAGGCGCTCCTCTTTCACAACGGGATCGGCGGCAAACGCAAAGAAGCGCGGCTGCGTTACCTGTCACGTTACTGGATGAACAAGCTCAAGGATGTGCCGAAGATCCGCTTCAACACCTCGTTCGATCCGAACCAATCATGCGCCATCGCGAACGTCCAGATCGAGGGGACAAGCCCCGAGGCCGTTGGCAAGTATCTCTTCGACAAACACCACATCTTCACCACGCCGATCGTCCACGAAGAGTTCCAGGGCCTTCGCATCACCCCCAACGTCTATACCACCCTCAGCGAGCTGGATCGTTTCTGTGAACAGATGGAATCGATCGCGCACAAAGGTTTGCCGGCATAACGCTAATACCCTCCTTCACTCGAGATTGGGCGTTGGACGTTCGGCGTTTTCTACCGATTGACAATTGCTATTTGACCGAGCATTCCGTCTTCCTACCGTCGAAGAATGAACCCGGCGCCGTCGCGTCACCAGACCGTCCCCTTCATCTCTCGCCTGGCGCTCGCCTCGATTGCAGGCGCGTTCGCCCTTGCCCTGTTTGGTTTCGCTGCCGCGCCCAGGATGCGCGCTGACATTCCAGCAGACGAGCTCAAGCGCGCGGGCGCCATTCCCCTGACCACGGAACTTCTTGATAAGATGGAAAAGTTCCTCACTAGCGTCAAAAGCGAGGCGGCAGCCAAGGCGGAGTTCGTCGCTGTGATCAAGGAGAACAAGGATAATCCACCCATGACAGGTGAAGCCTGGGGCAGCCTGATCAGCGCGAAATGCCCGAAGACGGTCGAAATTTTTCAATCCTCAGGCTTGACCCCGGAAGAATTCGGCAAGGCAGCCCTGGCGATCCAGGCCATCATATTTGGCGAGGCGATGGCACCACCCGGGGACAAAGATAATATGGCGAAGTCCGAAGACAAAGCCGTCGCCGCCAACGCGGCTTTCGTTGCCGCCAACAGAGCCCGCGCGGAAGCGGTCTACGGCAGCTTCGCTACCCTGGGACTTTAGAGGAACTACCGCCTCGTTAGAACCGTGCCGCCCGATCATTCACAATCATTACGAATCGCCTAACACTAACCTGACTGCCTAACACTAACCTAACTCATTACTATGATCCTCATTCGCTCGCTTACTCGCTCTTTGTTGCTTCCTCTTATCTGCGCCGTCGCCTGTTTCACGGTCGTCCCCGCTGGGCACGCCGAAACACCGCCTGACCAGATCAAAGCCGCCGGCGCCATTCCGCTCACCACGGACCTTTTGGACAAGATGGACAAGTTCATCAAGAGCGTCAGCACCGACGATGCGGCGAAAGCCGAACTCGTTGCGGTGAACAAGGATCCCTCGATTACGCCTGAGACCTGGGGAGGCATCATCTCCGCCAAATGCCCTAAGGCCGTTGAAATCTTCAAGGCCTCCGGCCTGACGCCGGATGAATTCTCGAGGGGTATCTTCGCGATCATGGCCGTGGGGATGAGCGAAGAGCTCGCCAAGTCCACGGACAAGACCGTCGCGGCCAACGCCGCTTTCGTGGCCGCGAACAAAGACCGCGCCAACGCAACCTTCGGCGCTTTCATGACGTTAGGAGAACCCGGATCCTCCGCGCCTCCAACTCCCTGACCGCTGGCCGTCGCCCTCTTCTGTAGCCGCGTCCCTGTGGGACGCGCCGAAGTAAGCGAGAGGTGGGCAGGCGACGCGAGAGCGACTGTCGCATCTTGTTACGCGCGATCCCGAGCCCCGAAGGCATTCGGGGCTGCTACAGGTGCCGCGTAGCTGCAATTGACAATCATCTTTTTGAACTTGTTAGGCCAGCGGCCGCGCGATAGCCTGCGCGGATGAATTACTCCAAACTGATTGCGCTGTTGTTCGCTCTTGCTTTCCCTGCGGCGGTTCTGGCCCAAAGCAATGACGCGGCGAAACCGAATCCCGACGTCGAGAAAGCGATCATGAAGATCGAGCACGACATGAGCGCCGCTCTCACCAAGCCCGATGCCGACGCTGCCGCCAAAATGCTTGCCGACACCTTTTACGCCGTTAACCCCGACGGCTCGATTCAGGGCAAGGCCCAGTTCCTCGCGGACCTGAAGTCGGGCAAGTTCAAGCTCGAATCAAATCAACTCGACGACATAAAGGTCCACGCCGCCGATGCCGACATGGCGATTGTGACCTATCGCAGCACCGACAAGGGCAGCTACGACGGACATGATCTGAGCGGCCAGTACCGCTGGCTTGATGTCTTTGCGAAACGCGGCGGCACCTGGCAGTTCATCGTTTCCCAGGGCACAAAAATCGAACAGGCCAAGAAGCCGTAAGGTTCTCAAAGCCCCGGCGCCCGCGACGTCATGGACTACACCTTTCGTCGTCTTTCTCGTGCTCGTCCCCGTCGTGCTCCTGCTCCTGAAATCCTCGGCGCGACGCTTTCCTATCCGCTGTAAGCAGGCGATTCGCCTGCATCCCGTTAGTGCTCCAACCGCAGCAGGATTGCATGGCGAGCCCTCTGGTCCAGCAAGCGCCGTTTAAGATTGTCATGTTCTAGGTGAGTCGTACCCTTCCAAGTATTGCGCAGAAACGAGTTCGCCCTGAAAACATCATGACCGAAGCAAATAATCCGCCGCCGAATCCGCCACCGCCCCCTCTAACGCCGTCGGGTTCGATTCTCCCTCCCGCTAGTCCGGTTGCGAAAAAGAAGAGCGCCAAACCCTGGCTTTGGGGCGGCTGCGGCTGTCTGACGCTGCTGCTGATTCTGGCCGTAGTTGGGCTTCTCTGCGGCTATCGCTATCTCGGCCTGAGTAACGCACTCAAACGCTCCTCGGGCAATTACGACCCCTATAAAGGTGCCCTGACCGCGCTTCTGCCCGAAGATTTATCCCGAGGCGGGATGAAGATCCTTCTCGTAACAAAGAAGGACTCAATGGACACATATTGGAAGGATGCCGGGGCCACCGAAGTCATGGGCTTCACTTATAACCAGAACAAGAAAGAGTGGGACGTGGAAGCAATTGGAGTGCTGGCTAATTTTCCCTCGTGGGAGCAAGCTCAGGCGGCGCTGAAACGCTATGCCAGCGAAAAAAAAGCAACCCCGACCTCCAAGGAGAAAGGCTTACGGGTTTCGTTGATGAACGATCAAATCATCGGCTGGACGAATGGCTCGCTCCTGTGCGTGGTCGGATCCGGGTGGTTTCCCGGGCCCGCCAAAATTTTCGAAGGGGCGGCTCCGTTTTAGGAATCGGACTGGAAAAATTCTTTGCCCGATATCGGGCCGCGCATCGAAGAGAACCAGAAGCGCGGTGTAAAGGACCGGAAAAATGAAGAGTCCGAAACGCCCGATCACGCTGAGCCCGTAGGCCAACACCAGGTAGACCCCGATTAACCTCACTTGCGCGGCGTAAGCTGCTTTGGCCATTTGCCGGTCGCGCGCCAGATCGCCCACGATCGGGCCCGCGTGCAGAGAAGTGCCCCATTCGCCGATTCTGGTCGTCGCTTCGAACCGGAGTTGCGCTCGCACGCCCGCGCTCAGCGTCATGAGAGCGACCGGCAAATAAAAGCCCGGCCGTGTCACCAGCGCGATCCAATCCACGTCCGCTACCATCCCCGAGATAAACGCGGGCATTCCCAAAAGGATCGTCAGGATTGCCGCCACCCCTCCGAGAAAACCAGCCAGGACCAGCGCAGCCGTGATCCGGGAGATGAACCAGGTCGCACGCGGATCCACCGTGGTCGGATCCTTGGCATCGCGCGTCGTCCCCACGATCAACATCAACCCGAGCGCCAGATCGAACGCTGTCAGGAGCAGATAAGCCGGAACACTCCCATTGTAGAAATAGAACGGGACCAACGGCAGCGCATGCCGCACCGCATCCACCACGATCGCCTTGATTCGCGACATGCCGTTCTTCTATCCGTTGGAGTCGCGACTGAAAAGTCCGGCATCCGGTCTGGGTCTTCGATCTAGCTGTAGGCGCGCTCCCGCGCCTGCGGGATCGCTATCGCCATCCCTTTCGCGCCGACACGCGTCCTACTTCGGCCAGGCTGCGCGCAGCTTCGCCGCGATCGAGCCATATTCCTCCGGCGGCAGTTTTCTTCTTGGTGGGGGCGGACCTGGCGGGCCGTCGCCGAAATAGGGAACGACATGAAAATGCGCGTGGTAAACGGTTTGATTGGCGCTCAGCCCATTGTTCTGGCTGACCCTGAAGCCGGTTGCTCCCAGTCCCTTGCGTTGGGCGATGCCAGCTTTTTGCACCGCGACCATCAGGTCCCGCAGTTCGTCGGGCTTCAGACCCAGTATATTCCGCGCGCCCAGGCGTTTCGGGACGACCAACACGTGGCCCGGCGCGACCACCTCTTCCTCCGGCAGCGGCATGAAGACGAGCACATGTTCATTCTCGAATATCTTCGACGCAGCCGATTCAGCACTCTTGTCGCGGATCAGTTGCGCGATGCCATTCTTCGGGTCGTACTTGCCATCGAGTCCGGTATCAGTTCCGGGCGGCGGAAGCTCGCTCGCCGGGATTTGGGCGGTTAACGGCACCGCTTCCAAGAAGAGCAGCGCAGCCAAAGTGAAAAACATTCGAATCATTTTCATGGTGTAAGAATCCTTCGTGCGTGTCTCCAAGGGAAGAATTAAGAATTAAAAATTAAAAAACTATTGGCTCCGCGACTACCGTCGAACCGCATGCTCCGCCGTCTGCCGTAGTAATTCCTACTTCTTCCTTCTTACTTTTCCTGGTCGCTGAATACCTCGAGCGCGAGCGGGAAAGTGGTTAGGACGCCGCGCGGCGGCGTCCGCGTTTGCCTCTTTGCCGCACATGCGTCTAGGCACATATGTGTCGATAAGAGCTGAAGGGGTTCTTATGCGGAGGCGACTGGAATTGGAATTAGGGAGCGATCTGTTCGGAAGAATTCGGGCGAGCGGTGCGTGGGAAAAAGAGGCTGAGCTCTTTCGGGACGAGACCGATCTGTTCTCGATCCGCACGGGCGGTTCGATCCCTTAGGCTCGAAAAGGATTGTCGGAAGTGTCTAGCCGGACCTTCCCCAGCTTGAGGCGCGAAGAGTGAGCACATCTTATTTTGTAGAAGAGGCTGCCGGCTTGGATCAGTGAGAGCTTCTCCGCAGCGTCGCCGCGACGCCCTCCTGAGAAGGGCGCCTCCCCTCGCCAGATTTCTCCTGGACCGACAACAGCCGGGAGTTTGGCTGTCCTGCGATGCACCCCGGAGAGAGGTTCTTCGGTGTGTTTCACACCAAGAAAACCAATCACCCCCGGCTGGTATGTCAGTAGCGTGACCTCTTCGATCGTCGTGGGTTTGTCGCCGCGATTGCGAATGGCAAAACGAATTCCTCCTCCTGCTGGAACATCGTACGTCTCGACCTCTGCGGCTATGCGCGGCCTCTCGCGACGCCACTTCGCAATTTGCAGGAGGAAAGTCAGCGTTGACAGCGCCGCACCCCAAATGGCGAGAACGCTCGTAAGATTTGAATCCATCTTGTGATTGCTTTAACCAAGAGAGGTCTCGTCATCCTCCGAATCCGGATTCACGAGGCGACCAAAATCAAGGGAGAGATATTTCCGATAGCGCTCTTTCGGATACGGCTCACGCGTTTTTGTTCCTTTGTTCCGCCTCATGCCATTGAACCAGATGGCTCGTTTACCAATGTTTTTCCCGGTCTTGTTCTGGATTGATTCCGCTAGGAATTCCTGGGAGCTCGTGATCCACATCGTTTGCAGCCATTCGGAGTAGAAAACAAACCAGTAATTCGATCGAAGTTCATGTTTCAACGCCGAAAATAGGGCGGCACCTTCCATCCCAATGTCTTTCGAACGGGCTTTGATCTGAACTTCGATAAAGCTTCCGTCCGTTCGCCGGACTACCGCATCGATGCCCATGTCATCCACCAGCGGGACGTACACATCCAAGCCCTCTTTCATCATCTGGCCGATGATCCAGAATTCGATCCTCTTACCGAAACCAGCGGAGTGGCGGAACAGGGGCATCCCTAAGACTCCATCTCGGAGGGATCAGCAAAGCTGAAGAGCGGCGGTCCAGACACGCTCCCCTTCTTCTCCGCGTAATTCCAGGACGGTATGGCGAAATACGTAATCTTTAGCGGCAACTTTCTTTATTTGGCGCGACGTCATGGGCCGTGGCAGCACCTTGAAATCACGCAGAGTAACGAAGCGCATCGGCGTTCCATTGAGGTCAGCATCTTGTCGTTGAGGGGTGGCTATGCCCAATGCCAGAACGCCCGCGCCGTTGCCATATAGCAGAACACGGGAGCCTGCGGTGATGCGATTGATCTTCTGCATCCATTTCTGCGCTGTAGCCAGCGCGACGCCGTGCTGCAACATGTACGGTTCGGTGTTAGCGTTGAATTTTCTGTTCGTGTTGACTACAAATACTCCTGGCACCGAAGTGCTGATACGGCGTCCCTTGATGTAAAGCTCCGGCAGCTCGAGTCCGAATGCTTTGTCCGATCGAGGATAGATGCGGAATGGCCATATCTGAATGTCCAAGCCGTGCCGTTGCCAGTGATTCACAGCGGCGATCGTTTCGTCATCCGCGCCGTCAGTCACGACGACGAGGTGATGCGAGCGACCAATGCGCGCTCCCCATTCCTGAGGCGCAGAGGGTTCGCTGTAGCCGAAATATTCGCAGAACGCGACCGCCAGCGATCGCGTATGCACGCCTTTGAAGCGTTCATAGATCGAGCTCAATCCATCGATTGACAGCTCGCTGTAGGTTTGAGAATAGCGCAGCACCTGGAGCAAATTATCCGAAGAGGAGCGCGCTCGCTTCAACTCGAAGAGCCAAAGGTCGCCCACGGTATCCAAAGCCAAGAGATCGACCTCAGGCTGCCATGCGCTCGACTGGCCAATCACCAGCAGATCAGTGCTAACGAGACTTGGCAGATGCGCAAAAAGGTAGTTTTCGAGATCCTTCTCAATCCACCCCTGATCTTTCAGCGAGGACAGGCTGACCGGCGCCGGGCCGGCGCCTCCGGACTTCGGAATTTCGTAAATCACGACTTCACCTCCTTGCGCGCAGGCGTTGTAACCACTTCCTGGTCAACCCGAACAGCGCCGACTTCTGCCGGAGCAAGGCCGTAGAGGTGGAAAATGTGCCCGTCTATCTCGGTCTTTAATAATGCGACCCTTGCCTCGTCATTGGCCTTTTCGGCAGCAAATATTGCGTCAGTCCATTCGATACACGCCTGGATCGCCGCGTCCGCTTTCGGCTCAGCAAGAGGGATGAAGTTTGCTGCATCACAATAACCGTCAAGGGCCTCACGTGCGCCCGGCGAAAGGACAAAGATCCTGGCGGTATGCTTGTTCTCGTTAAAGACGAGACTAGCGCCGAAGCGGTAGCCGAGAGGTTTCGCAAACCAATAGCGCCGAATCTTTGCGATATCTTCACGACCACCGGCAATGTCATCACCGCGTTTGATCTCGACGACCAAGAAATTAGCCGAATGTGCACCGCGACGGTGACAAACGATATCCGGCCGCCTATCGCCAAAGGGCGGCTTTTGAACATCGCAATCGCAACGCAGCCAAGGCAGCCAACGGCGCAATCGACTGGCGTAGTGTTGGGCGAGATTCAATTCGTGCTCGGCGGTAGCGGCGGTGTAGTCACCGAGGTCCGGTTCTTCCTTCCACATTGCCGCAGACGCCGAGGCAAGAATCCGGTAAATGAGATCAATCATTTCGCAGATCCTCGGATGAGATCGATTTCTTGCGGCGTTAGGCCGTAGAGGCGAAAGACATCGGCGTCGATCTCTGCCTCCAACTCCATTACCGTCGTTTCGTCGCCCGCGCGCTTCGCGGCAAGGATCCGATCCACCAGCGCACTCAACTTGGCTCGAGTTTCTTCGAATTTGCGGTGTCCGATGTCAGGGATTGGAAGCTCGCGTGTGACCTTGATGATAGTTTTCGGAAAATCGTCGCGTCGTGCGACCATGTTAATCTGACAGAAATACCAGGAGATCAAACTTGAGTTAAGAACCGCGAGCAACACCTTGATCGGGACGTTACCTTCATCGCGTGCCAAGAGGCTTTGGATGGATTGGTTGGTTAGAAAGTCATCTTCCGTATAACCGGCTTGTAATCGAAATTTCCGGCTCAATAGCTGGCGAAGTAGCGCTCTAGGACCGCTGAAGAACCGCCACGGCTTTCCGCTTCGGATGCGCGGCGGATACTCAACAAAACCCTCACCGGTGTGGTTAATCTCATACCGATAGATGTCACCAACCAGCGCACGTTTCGAATACTTCCGCGGTTGAGCCGGTTGAGGATTATACGTTTCAATACCGCGCATGACTTCCAGGAAGTCATTCAACTGCTTCGGGAGCGCGCGGATCTTTGCAACGAGTCGAGCCTCTTCGCGAGTTGAGGTCACGAGGAAGCCGTCTTCGCCGGGATCTCCCCACAAACCGAAATCGCCGGTTCGACAGAAGCGATCGAAGTCAGCTAGCTCTGTCACTTTGTAACGAACTGGAAAAACCACGAGGTTAACTGTCTTGTCAGAAATCGTCCCCCAATGCTCTCCCGCGATGAGCCTCGTGGCCACGACTATCATCGTGTCAATGTACGCCTCACCGAAAACATCATACGGAAGGCTGGCGAACAAGTGCGGATGGAATGAGCGAGTAAACATCGCCCTGAGCTTTCGAGAGGAAGGTGTAGAAACCCAGCCACTCGGAATGATAAAAGACAAGACACCTCGCGTTTTGAGGAGGTTGGTCGCCTGCTCCATAAATAAAATGAAGGAATCCAGCGAGTTTGCGATAGTTTGATACTGCGTTCGCAGTACAAGGGCCTCGTTTATGTCGAAATCGGCACCGTATGGTGGATTGGCGACTACGATGTCGAATCCGCGCTTTATCTCGAACACTTCGCGGAACCAAAGATGCCAAAGAAAGAATGGGCGCTCGGGTTTGTGCTCCAACTTGCGAAGTCGATTTTCCTTCTCACTTATCTCCGCTAATTGGTTTTCCAGATTGGCAATCGCCCGGGTCGCAGCCGCTTCGCGCCAACCTTTCTTGCGTACCCTTCGTCCGCCAAGAGTTTCGCGGTGTTGCTGAAGCTGGGTCTCAATCTCATCGCGTTTGTAACCCAGATTGTAGCGGATGTGCTCCACGGCGAGAGCGTCGATGCGGCGTCGCCATTCCGCTTTCTGTTCTGGTTCATGTAGAGCGAAGTATTGATGGATCAGCGCGGAGATTTCGTCGCGCCGAGTGGCATTGTGCATTTCCATCTGCGCGCGTGCTTCATCGGCGAGCAACTGACCCTGCGGGTCGCCGAGCACTTCGACGATGCCGTGTCCGCTGCGGCTGCCGGTGTCGAGCTTGCTCAAGTCGATACCTTCGAATGATTCCAGCAGGCTATTTCCCTGCATGATCTGGTAGTCGAGATTTGGCAGCGGCAGGGGAATCTTTTCATCCACGATTAGCGCGAGCCAGCAGCGAAGCCGCGCGATTTCGACCGCGCCTGCGTCGAGGTCAACGCCGTGAATAGAGCGCTGGATGACTTCGCGCTTGGCCAACGCGCGGTCGAGGGAGGGATTGAGAGCAAGTTTCGTCCAGTAAATCTCCTGAAGGAGGCCGATGGGAAATGCGCCAGAACCAATGGCAGGATCGCAGATACGCAGTTCATCGAGCTGCGTGTTCAATGACGTGGCGTTGCGGGCGAGCCAGCTTTGCGAGTCGCGGGCGTCGATCGGTTCCTTGGTGCGGATAAGCGCCTCTATCTGACTGCGTGCATCCGGGTCGTCGGGAAAATGGCCGGCGAGCGCGTGGATTAGGCTCTGCTGGCACATGTATTGGACGACGGCTTTGGGCGTGTAGTAGGCGCCCTTATCCTTATTATCTTCGAGGAGATTTTCGAAGATGTGCCCGAGCATTTCGGGGTCGATGCCGATCTCGTTATCTTCGGGATCGTTCTCGTCGATGGTGAAATGGTATTGGCCGAAGAAGGCAAGGAGCGCATCGAACAGCGGTGCCGGGAAGTCGAGTTTCTCGACGCCCGCAAAGTCGCGCTCGAAGAGGCCACCGTTCAAATAGGGAATCCTGGTGCTCGTGACGGCGAAGAGGTCCCGTTCGCGTTTTGGATTGTTAAGCGTATCGAAAAAGAGCGGAACCAGTCGCGCGGAGTGGAAGCGATTTTTTTTTCGCGCGGGCGTGGAATCGAAGAGCTGGCGGATAAAATCGGCCAACCCGCCAGACCAGCCAGTGCCCTCCGCGGGGCAGCCAAGCCAGCCTTTCCGTTGCAGGAAGTGCAGAAAGATGAGGCGACCGAGGAGCTTCTTCACGAAATCACGGACGGGCTTCAAGGCGCGGTCTCGCGCTTTTTGGTCCAGTCCTTTCACACGAATCTTAAAGACCTTCTTTACCGCATCGCTTTCATCGATCAGGTAGCGGCAGAACGCGAGGTAATGCTCCTTGTAGAGAGTGAAGAACTCCTTGTTCAGCTTCTCGACTGAGAAGGCGTCGGTGACATCTACGAGGGTGGCACGATCGCGTTTCGCAGTGAGAGCGTCCAAGCGCAGGGCCGCCGTGCGGACCAGTTCACCGGGGCCGAGAACGTAGGTGAAGCGGCGGGCCGCGGTTTCCTGCGTTTGGACCGAGAGGTCGTCGAGATTGAAAGAACTCTCCTTGGCCGCAAAGGTGAGTCGATAGATCAGCTCGTCGGGCTGAACAAAAAATGCGAGGACCGCGTGGGTCGTTACCTGATCGATCCGCCGCGAGACGAGGCTGCGGAGTCCAACACGATTCGCGACCAGCTCTACCTTCGGCGCGGCATCAATCTCAAAAAGGCCGATGATTTTCTCATCGGCTAAAGTTACGCGCCCGACCTGTCGGAAGCCGGTGGCGAGCTTACGCTCGCTCTCGCTTGCAAGCGGGACGTCCTGTATTTGAAGGAATATCTCGAGGCCATCGCCGAATATCTGCCGTAGCCAGACAATCCAACTTTCCCGCCGATAGGGCGTCGAGAGCTGGATTTCCAAGGCAGGGGGCATGCGGATCTACCAGAGCGTCGGCACATCCACGTAGTCCCGGATTTTGCGGTCGCTCGTGATGATCGTCAGGTTGTGCCTGCGTGCTGTGGCAACGATCAGGCGATCTGCGGGGTCGCCGTGAAACTCGCCCGGGAGTTCATTCGCTTCGCGCGCAATCTCCGCATCAATGGGTAGGACGCGAACGAAACTGGAGCGCAAGGCCATCGCCAGCCACCGATCGATGGGCAAGGAGAGCGCGAGCTTCCCTTTGCGAGCCTTCTGTCCGACCTCATAGATGCTGATGGCGGAAAGGCCGAATGGGGCCGTCCCCAGGGTCAGAATCAGGGACGATGCCGGGCTCGTGAGTTCTTCGGGCCGTTCAATCGAGCGGAGCCACGCATTGGTGTCAAAGAGGTGTGTCATCGTGCTCCGCGTTCCACTCTTCGAGTGGTTCGTCGTCGTCCCAACCGGGCTTCAGGATGACCGTGCCCCGCAACGAGGCGGCATACTCAGCAAAATTCGCGAACTGTTTGGGCTGCTGTTTTTTTGCCAACTCCGTTTCGATGGCGCTGCGCAATGCTTCCAATTGCGGGGCAGAAAGCTGGGCGATCTCGGATTTCAGCTCCGTCAATGACATGACTGCAACTTAACAGCGGGCTGGGGCATGACAATCTTTCAGGAATTGGTGAAGGACTCGGAAAGAATGATCTTTGGCTCGAAGCCGGTGAAATCCAGCGGCGTCTCCGGCCGCTCCGCCTCTTGTTCCTCAACCTCCAGTGGATAGGAACGCACAATCGCCAGGACACTATCGAGGTACGCCGCAGCGGTGATGCGCGTTGCACTTGTCTTGGGCTTCGCCACGGACTTCTGCAGCGCGTTCAGCTTCCGCGGGAGATCTTGAAACTTTGCAAGTTTGATCGCGTTCTGCGCCGCGTTCAGCAAAGCCTTTTCCGCGGCCGAGACGTGCGGCATGCCGCTGGTCGCGGCAAGAAGCCGAATCGCTTTCTGTTCATTCGGCCCAAGGGTGTGATCAACGGCGCGCTCACGAACCGCGTCTGCCTCCAGTTTGGTCCGGAAGTCGGCGACGGCGGCGCGAACCTGATCGTGATGGGCGTCGTGCAATGGAACTCCGTTCTCCGCGACTTCGGCACGAAAGGCGCGCGCCATCTCCACAAATCCGAGCTCATCCAGGGCGGGCTCCGTCACCCGGTAGAAAGCGTCGCGGCGTTCGTTGCGAACGAAGGCAAGAGAACCGCCGGCTTGCGTGGGATTCACTCGACCGCAGCGGGCCCGCAAAGGCATGGAGCGAATCCGCCGAAATTCGTCCGGGTTCGCATCCTTGAAATCGCGGAGGAAGCTCAGAAAGGCGAGCCGTTCATCGCGCTGCTCTTCGAGGCCCTTTTCAAAAAGACCGAACGTTTCCGGGTCTTCATCCGGTGAGTAGATGCCGCTGTCTTCTCCGAGAGCCGTGTGAAACGCAAAGAGCTTAAGCTTCGCCTTTCGCTCCAGCTCGATATCTGAATTGACCTGGCTGGTTGGATAAAAATTGTAGATGTAGATTTTCTGCGCGGTTGTTCCGATTCGGTTCACGCGACCGATGCGTTGCATCAGGCGCGTGGAATTCCACGGGGTGTCGTAATTCACGACAACGTGAGCGCGATGCAGGTTCACCCCCTCGGCCAGAACCTCAGTGGAGATGAGAATCCGATAATCATCTTTCCGCTCGGCATCGTGAGGCGCGTTGGCATCGAAGTTCGCCCGTACGACGGGCATAACGGCTTTCCGATTGTGTGAATCGACGATCAAGACCGGTCCAAAGCCGCCTGCATCCAATTGCTCGGCAAGATACGTCGTGGTATCGCGCGCTTCGGAGAAAATGACGAGCTTGCCGGTCTCGTTGGTTTCGGGGTTCAACAGCTCGGGCTTCAGCCTCGCGAGGAATTCGTCCAACTTCGGATCGCGCTGCACGTCGTCCCAACGTTTCACGAGCTCGTCGAGCACATCGGCGTCATGAAGTAGACCATCTAGGAATTCAGGGCGGAAGTCGGCGGGAGTGGCAATCGTGATGGTCGGGTCGGTTTCGCGAGCTTCCTCGATCGCTTTCAGTAACTCGGCTTCCCGATCCTCCAGGATATAATCGGAAACGTTTAGATTGGGAGCGATGTAGATGTTGCCCTTCTTGAACATGGTAACCATCGCCTGCGTGGCATCGCGGAATCGGCGGAGGCTCTTGGTGAATGCGACGAAGCTCGAATCGAGACGCTTCACGAGAAGCGTCTTCATGATCCAGGCGAGTTGTTGCGCGATGAAGTCCGCGCGCTCGTATTTCTCTTTCAACTTCGGATTCGAGAGAAAAGCGATCGCGCGGTAACGGTTGTAGGTTAGTCCACCAGCCTCTGGAGCCGAAAGCATCTGAATCGTCGTTTCGTAAAGCTGATCCAGAGCGTCATCCAACTGGTAATAGATGGGGCGGGGCTTCTCGACTTTAGGGAAGATGATCCCCTGCGAGTCGAGATCAGCCTTGTAACGTTTGTCCGCGACGAGATCGGTGCGCGTTCTACGGACGGTGAGTGGCGCTACGACCTGCTCGCGGATGAGCTCGTAAATGCGGCTGATGGCCGCGTGGGACTCAGTGGGGTCCTCCAGTTTTCGAGCGGCATCATACTCTTTGATTCGCTGAGCGAAGAAATGCTGGAGGTTGCCGATCACGGTCGAATCCTTCCCGTCCTGAAAGAGAAGGACGAGGTTTCGGATATCGCCAGGGCGGTTATTCAAAGGTGTGGCGGAAACCAAGATGACGCGTTTCTCAGCGAACTCGCCAGTGGCCAAGCGATGCCGCGTACGCGTCTTGCAAAGCTTTTGAAGAAGATCGTAACCGCCGGCACTGTCATTCCGGAACTTGTGTGCCTCATCGACAATGATGAGATCGTATCTCTCCGCCTCGGACGGCTTGATCTTGTGCAGACTGCCGTTCGGTAATACTCGCGTAGCATCATCGATCCCGAATAGCTCAAGCGCCGTCTGCCAGTTTTCACGCATCGCGGGCGGAACAATGACGAGAATGCGCGACCGGTGAGTCGGAAATCCGTTGTGGTAGTAAAACTTTTTCGCGATGCGGGCAGCGACGATCGTTTTTCCGAGTCCGACCACGTCAGCTAGAAAAAATCCCCGATGCTTTTCGAGCTTTAGCCAACCTTCAGTAACGGCATCGCTTTGGTAGCTCAGGCTCTTGATGCCTTTAGGAAGATCGCTTTCGGCATTAGGATCGTAATCGATCGCCGGGCCAAAATATTCGAGCAGGAATTTGATGTAGAGCTCAAATGGGGTGATGTCGCCACGCAGATAGCTGGCGCCAATGACGCCGCGGATGGCTTCGGGCAGCACTTCGATGCTCTCGCCCCAAAGTTTCTCGAATTCGTCCTCCGCAAACTTTACGTCGTTAAAGTCGTGCAGGAGTACGTTGAATTCGTAGTTGCGCTGCGCGTCTTCTGTTCCAAGACCGGCGGCGGTCAGATTAGAAGAACCCGTGATAACGGCGCCGGGTTTGTGCTCATTAAAGCCCGCCGGGAGGAAGATGTAAATTTTTGCATGGAGGCGTTTGGTTGGGTGCGCTCGAACTTGAACGCGCTTAGCGGATACATCCGCGACAAATTGCCGGATTCCATCCTCAACCTCCTTTCGATATGGCGCCTTCTCGATGTCCCGCTCGAGTGATTTTTGAACCTCTGCCAGAGTTTTGTCGGTATCCCCGAGATGCAAAAGCCCTTTGCTGTGACTTCGCGCGAGAAGGGCGTCGACGTCGATGCCCACAAGTATCCGAATCAACGGAACTTTCTTTAGGTGCGGGACCAGCGCGAAGTAGCCCGACGAGCGGAGATAGCCAACGAGAGCGTCGAAACGCTCGATGTCGGCATTGTTAGCGAAAACCCCGGCGAATTTTTTGAGCAGCGTGTTTTCGCCGTCGTTCGTGAAGAAGCGGGTGGACATCAGTTCTGAAGGCGACTGGCCGTTTTATCCGGCCGAATATTGAATATGCCAGAGCAATCGAGGGGCGCAAAGCCGAGATCGGAGGTCGGAAGTCAGAGATCTGAAGTCAGACACAGTGAAAACAGAAAAGCCGCCACCTGCTGAGAGTGGCGGCTTTATTCGTTGAGTTCGCCAGCGGTTAACCGGCCATTCCGAGGGATTCCAGCGTCGGTTGGTCGACTGCGGCGGTGGGCTGGAGGCCACCGGCATTCGCCGGAAGCTCCAAGCCCCAAGTTCCAAGCTCCAAATCCGGGAGCCGAGGAAGTTAACCCATTCCGAGGGATTCCAGGGTGGGTTGATCGAGGGCGGCGGTCGCGGCGAGACCGTTGGTGGATTGGTAGGCGGCGAGCGCTTCCTGGGTCAGCGGGCCGACCAAGCCGTCCACTTCTCCCTTATATAAGCCTTGCTCTTGCAGGACGGTCTGAACATCGGCCACGATCTGGTCGAACGGTTTCGCGCTTTTGCCGACGTAGATGGGGCCGTCGTACGGGTAATAGGCCGCGGTCTGATCGTAGCCCCAGGCCGGATACCAATAGCCGGCGTTCCAGTAATACCAGCCACCGCCGATTAGGACGACGTTTTTGCGATTCGAGTCCCACCAAACCCGGTCGTGCCATTGGGGCCGATACGTTCTGAAAACTTCGTAACGGGGTCCGGTCCAATCAGTGGCTCCTCTGATGCGGTAGTCCTGGTTGAACGTAACGCTGACGATTGCGGAGTTCGGAGACGCGTGAAAATTCAGGTGCCTGGGCGCAAAGATCGTCACTTTCTTGTCGAGGTGGATATTGACGTTCTTGTCGATCGTCACATGAGGCTTCGGCACCGTGACCCTGACTTTGGGTGTCTTGATATTCGGGAACTGCGCTTGTCCGGTCTGAATGCCGGCGGCGAGCGTGAGGGAACAGCCAATCAACACGGCGAGCCGGGACGCTGCCGGATAGACGGAATAGCCGCGACGGGTAGGGGTGCCCGAGACGGGAGTCTCGGGTATCAACGTAATGATAAATCTTTTCATATAATTTTGGTGAATGACCCGCCTTCGCCAAGGCTTCCGCCGACGCTGAAGCTATGGCGTGACGAGACGGCGTGCCAAGGGAAATCGGCAGGCGGAGATCAGATGGCGGAGGCAGGACGAAAGCGAGGATGGACGATAGAGGATTGCGAATGGCGGGAAGGCAGCCCGGAGGGCAAGACGAAGTGAGGATGGCAGGAGCCCAGTCGGAAGATTGAGAACACGCGCGGTCGGGAACCGCGCGGTAGACCGTAAAGCCGGCGGGGAAGCGGTGATGGAGCTGCGAAGCGGAATCATTAAAGTAGGAATTAAGAATTAAGAAGGAGGAAAGGAGGACGGGGGAAAACGCTCCCGCGAAGCGGGACCGAACGCCGAACGCCGAATGAAAGGCTAGGGCGCGCGGCCGCGGCTGTAGATTTCGATGAGAGCGATGCCAGGCGTAATAGGAAAGCTGTGGAGAGAAGGCGAGAGAAGGGCGGTGTAGGCGCCCGGCCCGACACTGGTAACGATGATGGGCTCAAAGCCATACACCGGCGCCAGGCCGAATCTCTGGATGTCTTCCACATCGTTGCCCTGGGTCCAGGAGTCGTTCGCGGCCAGAGTAGCGCCGTTCGCGTTGCGCACCTCCAAAGCCGGATCGCTTATGGGCTGATCGTACACCCCGGCGTAACGGAGACTTGGACCGAGCCCGCGGACAATGATGTCATCGACACCGATCCCCTTTCCCACCGTGAAGCCGGCGATGACCATGTCGTCACCGCTGCCGGCAAAGGCGCGGGTGGAGAGGTTGGCCAGTTTCGAGTCGGCCGCGAGCTCGAGGTCGTAGATTTCAAGAATGCCAATGCCGGTGCCGCCGTTAGTGCCGCTGAGAACTGCCGTATAGGCGCCCGGTGCCAGCGTCGTGACGATGGCCGGCTCGAGGTCGTTACCGGGAGCGAGCCCGGTGGCTTTGATCTCGTCCGGCTGGGAGGACTTCCAGTTGTCGTTCACGATCGGGGCGAAGCCGGCCGGACCGTTGAGAGTGAGGGTCGGGTCAGCGAGCAGAGTCGGTAGATTGAATTGGGCGAGCGAAGGACCGAGGGCGCGAACGAGGACACGTTTAGGAGCAACGCCGGTAATGATGAACCCGCCGATGCCGACCCTGTTTCCGGTCAGGACGTGCATCCGCGTGGAAAGATTCACGGTTTGCGAGGCCGGCGGATCGATGGCCTTGACGGTAATCGTTCCGTCTGGGCGAAACGGGTTAGACCATTTCGGGTCGGTGTAAACGGCGGTGCCCGAGAGGGTGCGAAGGAAGGCCTCCAAATCGGCGCGATCCTGCGGGGTGAGGTTAAGAGTCTGGCCGTCTGGAAAGGACGTATTTGGGATGCCGGGAGGGATCGCGGCATAATGATTGATGACCTGAACGATGCTGGTGAATGAGCCGTCGTGCATCATCGGGCCGTTCAACTGTCCGCCCGGGTTAAAAAGGTCCCGCAAGGTGGCTGATTTCGAAACCGTAAAATCGGTCCCGCCGCCTATCTTGGTGATGACGCCGTTGTTCCAGGGACCAGACGAGTTAGCGAAATGTGGGGTTAGATGGCAACCTGAGCAGCTGGCTCCGCCTCTCGTCCGGTCGGTGATGAAGAGTTGCTTCCCCCTGTTCTCGTTCTCGGTGAAGTTCGGAAACGGGTCGTTTACAGTTGGCACGAGAACGGCCCCGGCGTCGTATTTCGAATCAAACGATTCAATACTGCGGATGAACTGAGCGAGTGCTTTTTGGATCGAGGCTTCGTCGATGGCAGACGAGCCGAAGGCGGCGGGGAAGAGGATCTGGTATTCGGGCAGCGCGGAGATTTTCGCGATGAGCTCGGCAAAGTCCGGGTCGCCATTGGTACCACTGAATCCCATTCGATTGCGCTTCGGATGGGCCGCGTCACCGCGCTTTCCAAGGTCGGCGCCAGTCTGTCCGAGAGAAAATCTGGAAGAGCGAAGCGCGCGTTTACGAGGCGCATGGCGTGGCGAGGCGTCGTCCCGTTGACCCCGGTGCCGGCGACCTCCGGGTTGCCGAAAGCGTGGGCCTGCTGGTGGCACGAACTGCAACTAACGGTGTTGTTGCGCGACAGTCGTTTGTCGTAAAAGAGAAGGCGGCCAAGGGTCGCACCGGTGTTCGTGGTTGGATTGGCCCATGTCGTGTTATTCCAGAAGATGTAACTGGGTTTGACCTGCTTTGCGTAGTTCGGCAGCACGGCGAGATCAATCACGCCGTCCTCGGCATGAAGCAGAGAAGGTGTTGCCAAAGCGAGCACTACTGCGAGCGCGAAAGCGACACGTTTCATCGATAGTCCGAGGGGCAAATTGGGCATGCGGCGCACTTATTACGTCAAGCGCGCATCAAAGTCGAGAACGAATTCAGGCCGGTTGTTCGTTATCAGAGATTCGTTATTGGGACAGCGTCAGGCGCCGCGTTATTGGTTAATGCTGACGCTGATTCGCGGAGCGATTTGGCTGAGGTCGAGCGATTCCAAGGTTTGCGATGCTCCGGCGGGGGTGACAAGACCGAATGGGCGCGCTCGCGCGAATTATAGCCGTTAGGCGATCAACGCTCCAGGCGGGCACCCGCCTCCGCGCGAGGCTACGGCGTGGCGGGAAAACGTCCGGCGTTGAATAGATCGCCTCCGTCTTCGACCAAAAGAAAGCAATATGAAAAAATTCACCAACTTACTAATAGTCTGTTCGCTAGCGCTGGCTGGAGCCGTAATGGCTCAGCAGCCATCGCCGGAAGAATCCCAGCCACCAGGCAAAAAACCTGATAAAAAGGCGCCGGCCGTGAAGGAACCGGCGGTGACACATGCACCCAAGACCGAGGCTCCGGCCGCGAAAGAGCCGGCCGCGACCCGTGCGCCGAAGACCGAAGCTCCGGCCGTGAAAGAGCCGGCCGCGACGCATGCGCCGAAGACTGAGGCTCCGTCCGTGAAAGAGCCACCGGCGACACAAGCGCCAGCCGTGACGAAGCCGGAAAAGAAGGCTCCGAAGTCCGCGCCACCGGTCGCACCAGAGACGAAGGCGGAACAACCGGCCACCAGCGCGACGACGCCTCCCTCGAAGCAGGAGCGACAGAGCAAAAAAGATATGAAGAAGGCGCCTGCTGCCGACACAGCGGCGAGTGCCACCCCGGCAGCAGCCCAGACGACCGCTACCCCGGCCACGGCCAAGACGACGCCAGCAGCTTCAATGGCACCCAAGACGACCGCTACTCCCGCAGCTGCGGCTGCGGTGACGACCACTCCGGCAGCAGCGGCAAGCGCTACCCCGGCAGCAGCGGCAAGCGCTACCCCGGCAGCAGCGGCGAGTACTACTCCGGCAACGGCGGCATCGCCAAGCGCGGCTCCGTCAGTTGCGCAAACCAGTCCGGCAACGGCGCCGACGGTTAATCCCGTCGCAGCGAAGAAGCCCGATCCGCAGAAAGTGGAGCAGATCCGGCAGCGAGTCGTGAACTTTAGTGCGCAACCAAGGCCAGACAGGGCTCCGGCGGTCACGTTCAGTGCAAACTTTCGACTCCCGGGAAGCGAGCGGTGGCAGGGACCGCAGTACGAAGTGTATCGCTCCTATCGCCCGGAACGGCACGATCAGGGTTGGTATCGCTCGCGCTACCAGCGCGTGGAACTAATCGCCGGTGGTTACTACTACTTCAACAATGGCTACTGGTATCCGGCGTGGGGCTACAGCCCGCGCGAAGAATATTATGCTTACGATGCCCCGATCTATGCGGGTAAACGCGCCCTCCCGCCAGACAAGGTGATCGCGGAAGTGCAAGCCGTGCTTCAGGAGATGGGCTACTACAAGGGTGAGGTGGATGGATTGCTCGGGCCGCTCACCCGGGAGGCACTCACCGGCTATCAAACCGACAATGGAATGGCGGTGACGGCCGTGATCGACGAACCGACGCTCGACTCGCTCGGGATGGGATGAGGGAAGCGAAGTAAGAAGTAAGAATTAAGAATCAGGAATTAAAAGGCCGCCGGGGCGCAGAAATGCCTCGGCGGCTTTTTCTCTTTTTTGGGCGACGGCGGAAGGCAACGAAGCCAGAGATCGGAAGTCGGAGGTCAGAAGTCGGAGATCTGAGGTCCGAGATCGACGGAACGGTGAATATGGTTCTTGTGCGGCGGGGAGAGAGCGGTCAGGCTGCGGTTCACACACAATACAAAAAATGAAAACCATAAAATTAGCTCTCTTAACTTTTGTCGTGGCCGCCATTGCTTTGGCTCTGCCGGCACGCGGCGATACGATGTCGGTGCCCAGCGCGGAGAAACCGGCTTACACCTTTGATGTGCCCTCGAGCTGGAAGCCGAAGGCCAATACCGCGGATGAAAGCGTGGAGGCCTCCGCGCCTGGGAATCACGCTTATCTCAGCGCGTGGATCGCAAAAGGGTCGGATTCAGAGGCAATCATTAAAGATATGGATGCGACTTTGAAAGATGCGCTCAAGAGCATCGATACGAGCAGCACAGACCAGACGATCGAGGTCAACGGAGTGAAGATCGTGGTGGTGAAAGGCAGCGGCGTCGATAAACGCGCCGGGAACAAGGTGCAATTCCGGGTGGCGATATTCCCCGCGGGCGCAGAGAAGGTGGGGATCGTTTATACCGATTACGATAATAATGCGCCGGATGCCACGATGAAGGATATCCACGGGATCATTGAGTCGATCAAGGTTTCCAAGAAGTAGGCTCGGAGGTCAGAAGTCAGAAGTCGGACACCGCGATTCGGCGTGACATCGGGCAGTCACGCCGACACGGTCGCGGGATGAAGCGCGCGCTTGTAGTTCTTACCGCGGTATTGGTCCTCGGTCGTCATTACGCGTCGGCGTTTGATGCGGCGGCGGAGGAGAAGAAATTGTTGCAGAGAGATGCGGAGTGGGCCGATCTCGCGACCGCCGGGAAGGATGTCGATAAGATTGTCTCTTATTGGACTGACGATGCGGTGATCATTATGCCGGGACAACCGATCGTGGAAGGGAAAGCGGCGATCCGGGCGTATGTGGCGTCGTGCCTGAGCAATCCCGTTTTCAAGATCCATTGGAAATCGAGCAAGGTGACCTTTTCGCCTGATGGCAAAATGGCTTACATGCCGGGAACGAATGAGATGACGGTGCCGGGCCCGAATGGCGCGCCGATCAATTTGCACTTGAGGGGGATCGCCATCTGGCGGCTCGAGCCCGATGGCCAATGGCGCTGCGTGGTGGATATCTCGAACGAAGAAGCGGGCTCTGCAAAGTAGAATACGCCCAACGGCCCAACGTAGAATCGAAGAAGCGCGGAGCAGCACGCGCGTGGGGCGGGGAAAATACGAATCAGATGGAGGGAGGCGCTGATGGGGCGAATTTTTATGGGCTGGTCGGGGTTGTGCGTGGCTGCAGGTCTCGCGTTGCAGCCAGCCCACGCCAGCGATCGCAAGACCGCGTCGGTGCGCGCCGGAGGAAAATCTATCCGCGCCTTCGCCTTTCCTGCACAAGCCCGATCCAGCCTTCGCGCGGACGTCCCGCAAACGCTACGCTCCGGCGTGACGAGTCGGCGGGGCGTTGGGGCAAATGAGTTTTCTTTTTCTGCGGTGAATCCTCTCGAATCAAGGTTATCGCGTTCCGCTGACAAAACGCCAACGAACGGCGACGAGCAGATAGAAAAAGCGCCGACTCCTCCCAGTGAGCGAAAAACCGTAAGGTTCTTTCGATTGGACCCGAAGCTTGGCGATATCTCCGTGCAACCGGTGGTCGGAGGAGTGAATGGAGCGCAGCTCTCCATGGGGTTTTAGCCGCACAGTATTTTTGAGGAAGTCAGAGTTCGGAGGGCAGCGGCCTTGGAAAGTAGACTGAACGGTTTTGTGCGCGGAACAGTCGAAGAAAGCATGAAAAGAATTACAGCGTTCGTCAGATCCGTCGCCTTCATCGCGGTGGTTGCCGTTGTTGGAGCAGCGGTTGCTGCGCCGAGCCAAAGCGACTTGATGAAAGAAGCGAAGGTCTCCAAGAGTCAGGCGGAGAAAACGGCGCTCGGCAAGGTGCCCCACGGCGTGATCAAGAGCGAAGAACTTGAGCGCGAGCACGGAAAGCTGGTCTGGTCGTTTGATATTGCGACGACCGGCACGAAGAACATTACCGAAGTGCAGGTGGACGCTAAGACCGGGAAGATTGTTTCGGTCAAGGTGGAGACGCCAAAGGATCAGGCGGCTGAAGCGGCAGCGGACGCGAAGAAAAAGTAGAACACACGCGGATGGAAACCGCGCGGGTGGGCGGTAAAACAGGCCGGGGTAGCTGACACCAGCGCAGGCGCGCGAGTGACCAAAGTAGGAAACGAACGCGCGGTCTCGACGCGGCGAAGTGCGGCGTTTAGTTTCGGGGCATGAGCTCTCTTTCGAACTTCGTCAGCATTCATCCTTACTTCAAAGTGCATCCGGGAAAACTCGAGACGTTTAAGGCGGCGTTCCCGGCTTTCATCGAGAAAACGAAGACTGAGGAGAGCAATCTATTCTACGAATTCAGCATCAATGGCGACGAAGTTTTCTGCCGGGAAGGTTATATCGGAGCGGAGGGACTTCTCGCGCATCTCGATAACGTGGGCGCGCTCCTGGCCGAAGCGTTCAAGATCGCTGATCTCGCGCGGCTGGAAATCCACGGACCCGCGGAGGAACTCGATAAGCTAAGAGGACCACTCGCGCATCTGAAGCCGCAGTGGTTCGCTCTCGCGAAGCCACTGAAGTAAGAAGTAAGAAGTAAGAAGTAAGAATTAAGAATTAAGAATTAAGACTTAAGAAAGGGAGATGGCGCAGGCGAAGATTGATTTGCGGGAGCGGACGAAAAGTTTCGCGCTGCGTGTTGTGCGGATGTTCGCGAGCCTCCCAAAGACAACGGAGGCACAGGTTCTTGGTAAACAGGTGTTGCGTTCCGGCACTTCCATTGGAGCAAACTACCGCGAGGCGTACCGCGGTCGGAGCAAGGCTGAATTTATTGCGAAGTGTGGGGATTGCCTGCGCGAGATAGAGGAAACGGCTTACTGGCTCGAGTTGCTCGTCGATGCCGACATCGTCGTCCCGGATAAGCTCGCCCCGCTGCGCCAGGAGTGCGACGAGTTGACGGCGATCTTTGTGACGATCATCAAGCGTTCGAAGCAGTAGATTCCTACTTCTTCCTTTTTAAATCTTACTTTAGCCGTCCCAAGGTCACCGGCCTGGGCCGGGCGGTGGCTGCGGTGGGGCCTGATTCTGCGGACCCGGAGGAGCGTTGCGGTTGTTTGGTTGATTGAATTGACCGCGCTGTTGTTGTTGCTGACGAATGGCGTTGTTGATCAAATTCAGGCTGGGCAAAGGCCGGAAGCCGACAATTAATGGCGCGGTTTTCATCAGACGATCGAGATCGATCTCCTTCGGTTCGGGGATCCGGGTCGCGCCAGGCGGGACTTCAAGCGTCTGGCCCGCATTTACGCCGCGGGTTTGATCGCGATGTTTTACGAGGCTCAATCGCGCACTGCCTTCAAGCACTGTCAGACGCGCGCCTCCGCCGCGGATGTTCTCGAAG
The DNA here is from genome assembly GCA_039649045.1 of Verrucomicrobiota bacterium. Lineage (GTDB taxonomy): Bacteria > Verrucomicrobiota > Verrucomicrobiia > Chthoniobacterales > UBA10450 > AV80. Next base: position 69,366 of record JBBWZL010000021.1, read on the forward strand.
ATGAAAGTGGTGCCGGTGCTTCCGGCGGTGACGGCACTGGTAACGATAGTGGCGCTGCCGGAATTCTTGGGCACTCGCAGCAAGGTGGAGCCGCTGCTCAATTCGACCCGGCGTCCGGAGTTCTTGAAGCTATAAAGGGTGTTGGCGCCTAGACGGATGATGGTGAGATCGATAAACGTGAGTTCGGCACGCGAATCGCCTCCAGTCTTAACGGAGGTGGTCTCCGGAACATTTTCGTTCACGACGGCGTGGCGCGACGGCGCATTGGCCGGAAGCAGATTCACTTCGCGAATCACTTGGGTCACGCGCGCGTCGTGTGTCGCCGGGGCGGCGAAGGCGCTCGTGGCAACGAGGAGCACGAGCGCGGAAGTCCCGCCTATGCCAAGGTTCCGGCGTGGCAGGCAGAAGTCAGAGATCCTGTTCATCCTTTGCTTTCCTTCGAGCCAATCTCAATCAGTCGCTTGGTGAGAAAGACCAGGCCCGCCATCTGGACCCATTCCGAGACGATGTTCCCGACGACCTGGCCCCATTTGCTTTCGGTATCCATCATGATGAACAGGACCGCCCATGCGATCCCGGTGACGACGAGAAAAAGAAGGAGCGAGTGGCGATGCAGGAAGTCGAGCCAGGCGAGACGCTCTTTTCCTTTCACCGGCCGGCTCTCGGCCGAACCGCTCTCATAAAGAAACTTGGTCCCGACAATGATGACGACGGAGCCGCTCCAATCGGCGATGGCGTTGCCGAAAAATGCGCCGAGGTGTGTCTTGGGATCGAGCAAACGATAGCCGAGTACCCAGACGATCAAGAGCCCGACCGCGACCAGGCTCAAGGAATGTTCGGCGAGGAAGCTGCGCTTGTTCCCTTTTGTTTTCGTCACGCTTCAGCAGTCGTGGGGTCGATGACGGAATGGACTTCGGAGACGCGGTTGGCGGGGAAGCCGCCTTGTACGGCGTGTTCGCGCACGGTTTTTTCGTCGGGGGCGATGTAGACGCAATAAATTTTGTCGTCGGTTACGTAGCTCTGGACCCATTGGATCTGCGGGCCCATCTGTTGCAGGATGCCGCAGGATTTTTGCGAGATGGCTTGCAGTTGCTCGGCGGAGAGATCTCCGGCCCCGGCGATTTCACGTTCGATTACGTACTTAGGCATGGGAGAAAGTATGAATTAGGAAGTAGGAATTAGGAAGTAGGAACCGGAGGTCCCGCCTTCGCTAACGCTTCCGCCGACGCTGAAGCTATGGCGTGACGAGACGGCGGGGCAGGCGGAAGAGAGGGTTATGGGACTCGGTAGGCCTCGACCAGGGCGACGCCGGTGCTGTCGCCCTTGCCGCGCACGATGGCGGTGTAGTTCCCGGGAGTGAGAAACAGGTTTACGATCGCTGACTCGCGATCGTCGGTAGGATCGAGTTTTGTGCCGCGCACGGCTTGGAGCTGAGGAAGTTTCCAGTTGTCGTTGAAACCGATGGAAACGCCATTTCCATCGAACAGTTCCAGGGTGGGATCGAGGAGTGGGTTCATGATGCCGGCGCTCGTAAGCGTGGGGCCGATGGCGCGAAGCACGATGAGGGGGCTATCCCCGTTCCCGATGATGAGGCCGGCAATCATGACATTATCACCGCCGCCGACGTAGCCGCGGGTGCTCAGGTTCGCGAATGTGGAATTGGCGGCTGTATCGAGGTCGTATGCTTCAACAATCCCGTTGCCGGTCCCGCCGTTGTTGCCCGCCAGCACTGCGGTGTAATGGCCGGGCGGAAGGCTCATGAGGATCGCGGATTCGCGCTGGTTCTTTGGAGCGAGGCCGCTATTCATGATTTCGGTGGCCTGCGGCGATTGCTGCCAGTCATCGTTCGACATCACGACGTTTTGCGCATCGTTGAATAAGGTGAGAACAGGATTGTCCAGGACGGTCGGGACATTGTTTGCGACAAGCGAAGGCCCGAGGCCGCGAAGGAGCACTTTCTTCGACACGTCGCCGGTGATGATGAAGCCGACGATGGAGACGCGCTCGCCGGTATCGACGAAAAGACGGCTGGCGACATTCAGGAAATTGGACGGGGCCGGCGGCGGGAGCGTGATCGTGTCATTGGCGCCTTTCGCAAGCTGGTAATGAGCGGCGGTGGTAGGATGGACATCGTCCCAGAAAAGGAACTGATCCGGATTCACGCTGGCGCCCTGGGCGGACGCCGTGAGATTGGTGAATCCGTACCGGGGACCGTTGCTGAAAACGCGGATGGTATTCGTCCAGACATCGACGCCGTAGATCGTGGTCGTAAAGCCCTGGGAGAGGAGGGCGCTTCGAAGCGCCGCGATATCCGCATTTAGCTCGAGCCGAAAATCCGCCGCGGCGGTATTCAGCGATTTTATTCTCGCCGGCTCGCTTGAATATCTTGGGATGTTGCCGATGGGCGGCACGTTCGGCATCATAATGTATTTCGCGCCGGCGTTCGCGAGGCGATGGGCGAGGTTGGCAAGGCGGGCTGCGGTTGCGATCACGTTCGCGCTGCCAGGGTCGTTGCGAAGATCGTTACCGCCGCCCCAGACGATATAAAGAGCATTTGGGTCAATCGAGCGGGTGGCGAAATAATCGTCCATCTGCTTTCCCATGTCGTCGATCGTGATGGTTACATCGCCGAAAAATGGCGGTGAGACGACGGTCTCCTGATGTGTGCCGTTGTTGGAGGTGGCCCCGCCAAAGGCATAGTTCAGTCCGCCTCCGAGGCTATTAGTGGCAGGCAGGATTCCCAGGAAAGTGCGCGCGAGTTGTTCGTGCCAAACCCCAAGGTAAATCTTCGACGAAGGGTCAGTCACGGTGTCGTTGGTGAACCTCCCGTTATCGTAATTAAAAGTGTGGCTCGGATAATCGACGGCGCCGCTGCTCTTCGAATTCGTGCGATTTCGGTCGTTGCCGGTGTCGGACAGGCTGTCGCCGAAGAGAATGATTTGGCTAAACCCCGGCGGCGCCTGCTGAGCGAACGGCGAACTGCCGGCGCCGCATATCAATGCGAGAGCCAGGAACCATTTCGCGATGTCCCGTAGCGAAATCATTTTTCAAGGCGGCGCCCTTTCGCCGTTATTAACTAATTCGGCGGAGATGCCGCAAATGCGCGTGTGGAGCGGGAGAAGTTATTGCTGAAACTCCTTCGCGGGGTCGGAGCGACATTCCGCGACTGGCGCCGGCTGCTCGGCGAGGCTATCGGAGAGCCAGCATTCGCCGAAGAGCGATGAGTAACAAATCCGAATCGACAGACGCGGGGTCTGGGTTTGTTCCCAAAAACTTTCCGCTTCCGGGCTGGGCGCGATTTTCAAGACGGTGATGTCTTTATTCGGCAGCACCACGGCGCCGGCGTGCAGCGACGAATAGATGTGGCCCGGCAACGGTTTGCCGATGAGCGCCTTGCTGACCTCGCCCCAGGTCCGGCGCGTCACGCCATCGACGCTGATCTGGACGGAACGAATGAGGGCAGGCCCGACGCCAACGTTCGAGACGACCCGCTGGTAGGGGTCGCCGGGAACAAAGGTGTTCGCCTGCTGAACCCGCGGCCAGACAGAGATTCTTTGGTATTCGCGATTGATCCGCGCCTCATACGCCGAGACCGCCACGGCCGCGATCGCCGCGACGATCGCGGAGACCGACATAATGCGATCAGTTAAATCGGAACGCGTCATGAGCGGCAATATGCTGCGTAAAGTGGCGAGTGACGAGTGACAAGTGCAGACGGCCGAAGGTCGGAAATCAACCGTTATGGTACGCCACCAGGAAATCCGACCGCGATATCCCTGATTGCGAACAGATCGTGCGGAGCGTCGATGCTTTCAGCGTCGGATGATTGGGCAAGGTGAGCGGAGTGCGCGTGCCGTCGGCGTTTACTCGTAGCATTGAGATGTGCTCCCGCTCGCGCACGATTTGGAAACCAAGCGTGCGAAGAGTATGCAGAACTTTCGATTTAGGCGCGTCGACCGGAAACTTCATCCAGTGGCGAGAGAAGCTTCGGCAATAAAGGCCTCCATGACTTCGTCCTCGTCTTCGAAGGCTTCTTTTCCGAAACTTTCGATGTGAAACGCAGCGGCTGACTTGGCGTCGACCAGGGCGGCATCATAGCTGTCGCCCTCTCCGACAACGGCACCCTTTAAGCCCAAAGGATACGCTACATAGCCATCACGGTGTTTTTCGACGACGAACTTCAGTGTCTTCATGACTAGCTTCGATCATATCACGCAGAACGTGAATTGGAATGAAAGATCCGTGGTCAGCAGACCAGACCTTCAGCGGGCGGCGATGGCGGCGGCGCACATTTCGCGAGCTGTCTGGCGCGCTTCTTCTTCGAGCGAGCCGAAGGTGAAATTCGCGCAGGTGCGGCGATCGCAAAGATATTGGTGGACGAATGGCTCGAGGCCACCGCTTCGTTCACATTGGGCGACGTGCACAAGCTGATGCACGAGCAACTCGCGATCGCCCCAGGAATCAGCGCGAATGATTATTCCATGACCGATTGCCACGCCGCGAGAGGCGTCGGTGATGATCTGGGTGCGCCGAGAAGCCTCCGCCAGCTCCGCATCGGCCGGCATCGGAATCCGATCGACAATCAGCACTCGGACGCGCGCCGGATCCTGGACGCCAACTCGAACGGCGTCGGCGGTTGCCGCGGGGCCTAACGAAGAGCCGCGCGCGAGAATCAGTTCCTCCTGGGCTTTGGCCCACTCATAAGCGAGCGGCGCAAGGCGTTCGAATATTTGCTGATCAATCACGGGAGGCGAGGAGGAAGCGTGGTCTTTCTAAAGCAAGAGGCGTGCAAGGGGGGACGAGGATGGAGGATGGAGGATGGAGGATGGAGGATGGAGGATGGAGGACGGAGGATGGAGGATGGAGGATGGAGGATGGAGGACGGAGGACGGAGGACTGCGAAGTGGTCGCAAACATTCGCGTTGAGGTCTGGCGGTTATGGACGATGGTGCGGGCCGTTTCTCTGCTGCCCGTTCCAAATGCTCCGGGGCAGATTCACCGCGCGCCGGTCCATTGCCCAAACCAAAACCAAACTATCCATGAACTCCGAACTGCTCAAAGCTGCCAGCCAAGTGATCCCCGATAACGGGATCCTCGTGAACCTGATGTCCCGCCGCGTCCGGCAACTTTCTCTCGGCCACCGCCCGCTGGTGGAACACGCGCCCGGCCTTGGTCTCGCCGATATCGCGCTGATGGAGATCGGCAAGAAAAAGCTTACGTTTGAGTCGACTTTCGGAACCAAATTAGTGGTTGAATCCCCGCAGGTGGTTGAGTTTCCGAAGGTCGTCGCCGCAAGTACCGCGAAGAAGAAAGCCGCATAGTTAGGGGAAAGTAGGGAACGGCGGCAGTGACGGTTGCCCGAGTTTTTGTCCTGACGCTGATCGCGATGGTGGCGTTCGCGGGGAACTCGCTGCTCTGCCGAGTGGCGCTGAAACAAACGAGCATTGATGCCGCTAGCTTCACTTTCATTCGTATCGCTTCGGGTGCGCTCGCCCTTTGGTTGATCGTTAAAATACGCGGCGCATCGCCGCAGAAGGCCGGGAGCTGGTTTTCGGCGGCGGCCTTGTTTGCCTATGCCGCCGGTTTTTCTTTCGCCTACATTACTCTCCCGGCCGGAACCGGCGCACTGCTCCTCTTCGGAGCGGTGCAGGCGACCATGATCTTCTGGTCGCTGCGCCGCGGCGAAACGATGGATTTGCGGCAGCGCTTCGGTCTTGCATTGGCCCTGGCCGGACTGGTGATGCTGGTGTTTCCCGGTCTCTCCGCACCCCCTCTCGTCGGCTCGATCTTGATGATCGCGGCCGGTATTTCGTGGGGCGTCTATTCGCTCCGCGGGAAAAATGCCGGCCATGCCACAGCCACGACCGCGGGAAATTTTTTGCGCGCCGCTCCGCTGGCTGCGATTCTGAGTCTTGCGTTCCTGCCTTGGGCACGGGTGGATCGCGCCGGCGCTGGATACGCCATGATGTCCGGCGCGCTCGCTTCGGGAGTTGGTTACGCGATCTGGTACATGGCGCTGCCGGGGCTGCGAGGCGCGAGCGCAGCCAGCGTTCAGCTTGTTGTGCCTGTCTTCGCCGCCCTCGGCGGGATCCTGTTTCTTGGCGAACAGATCACGCTGCGTTTTCTCTTTGCGTCAATCGCAGTGCTGGGCGGTATTGGGCTGGTGGTGATAACCAGAGGTCAGAAGTCAGAGATCAGAGGTCGGACAAACACCGGGTAAATCGCAGACCTCGATTTCACTTCTTTTGGACAGCGATAACGTAAGCAGCCTTGGGAATCGCGAAGCCATCACCTTTCGCATACGGACGGACTGCTTGTTCGATGCCTGATTGAATGGCGGCCAGCGCTTCGGGTGTTTGCCGCGCGAGCAGGCCGGCAGTCCGAACGCCGGCATTTAGCTCTGCCTCGAAAATGAAACGGGCGCTCGGGACTTCCCACTCAATGGTGTGCACTTTGAAAGCCATCGAGGCGCCGTCGAATCCAGCCCGCTCGAGTGCCGCTTGAAATCCTTTCGGGTCGGCAAACAAATAATAGGGCGGACCTTCCGGAAGGCCGACATCTATATTCGCGTGCGCCTGGATGGCATCGTCCACGAGTTGGACGAATACGTTTTCTTCCTTCCGCGCCCAGGTTGTGAACCCGAACTTTCCGCCAGGCTTGAGAACGCGGCACGCTTCGGCGCAGGCGCGTTCCGGATCGGCGAGATGAAGCAGGGCGAAGTTGGCCACGACGCGGTCGAAGCTGGAGTCGGCAAACGGCAAATTTTGGGCGTCGCCTTCGCGGAATTCGATATGCGGGAACATCTTTCTGGCGATCCCGATCATCTGCCTGGCGAAATCGAGACCGATCGGGATGGCACCGCGTTCCGCAGCAGCGGCGGAGACGTAGCCGGGTCCGCAACCTACATCGAGGACCGACATTTCGCCGGAAGCCTCCGCGGCATCGAGCAGAGGCGGAATGAATTGCCGGGTCGAGCTCGACCAAACGGAATCGTATTTGTCGGCCACCCGTTGCCAGCCTTCGTGTTCGAATTCGGTAAAGCGTTCCATGGCCAGGAGGTTAGAGGTTAGAGGTCAGAGGTCAGAGGTCAGGCTAATGTTTTCGGGTGCTCTTTATTAATTTGCGAAAACACCGCGTGGTCGCATCGCGATCGAGTTTGCTCGCGGCTACGTCGAGCACGAACGCTTCCCATTCGTTTGTCGGTAATTTCGCATTCGGGAGCAAGCCGTTGCTTTCCAGGAAGACAAGGCAGGCCGCAAGCGCAGTTCGCTTGTTGCCGTCGAGGAAGGCTTGATTGCGGCAAAGATAAAATAGATAGGCCGCCGCGATCTCGATCGGGTCCGATATGAGAGGTTGTCCCGTCATCGTGGCCTGAGGCGCGGCGATGGCCGATTCGAGTAAGGTTTCGTCTCGAATCCCGTCAGCGCCACCGTGCGCGGCCAGGACTTCGGCGTGAATTGCTTTAACCGAAGCAACTGTCAGATGGCGGATTGCGCTCAAGACAACCGCTTGAAGAGCGCCGAATTCTTCTTAATCAATCGCTTGGCGGCCATACCCGCTTTCTCGGCATCGATCGCCGGCCGGACCGGCGTTAAGATAATCGAGCCGCCTTCATGGACCGTCACGGTGACCTGATCGCCTGATTTCAGCCGGGCCAGATCCAGGAGGGCGGCATCAAAGATGATCCCTTGGGAATTACCGATTTTCGAAATCGTTTTCGTCATGACGTAATACTATGTTTTACGCCTTAGTTTGCAATATTTTCCCCATTACGCCGAAGCAGAAAACTCATTCGTAAGCGAGGGCATCGCGCACGGACATGCGCAGAATGCGAGTGACGGAAAGCCACACGCCGAGGATGACGAGAAAGACTCCACAGAAAAGAAGGCCAAGGCCTGTTCTCGAAACGTAAAGTGGAACCGCGACGTGCAGGAGTTGGCGCTCGGCCATGCCGTTGAGAAGTCTCGCGAAAATAATTCCGCCGGTCACCGAAAGTAATGCGCTGAGGAAGGCGACCGCGCCGCCTTCGACGAGAAAAATGGCGATGACCGATCGCGGCCGGGCGCCGAGCGCGCGGATGACGCCGATTTCGCGGGCGCGTTCCAGCACGCCGAGACTGACGGTCGCGATCAGCGTGATCGCGCCGACGAGTGCGGAGGCGAGCGCGATCATTTTCATGACGCCGGAAACTACGGCGAAGTGCTCTTCGAGAGAAGTGCGGAACTCGCTCCTGGTGTTGATGAAGCTGGGAGTGAGCCGCGCATCAAGGAGCGCTTGCTCGAGCGCACCGGCGACGAGCTGCTGCCGATCGCCTTGCGTCTTCACGCGCAGGACCGCGGAAGCGTCGCCGAGACCGGTCATATTCTCGTAAGCAGGAAAGGCCGCGTAGATAACAGGCGTTCCGATTTCTTCGACGATGCCGATCACGCGCACTTTCGTTCTGCGTTCGCGAGACTTCAGCGTGATCTCACTGCCGAGCCGCAAACCGGGTGACGCTGTCTGCACATGCCGGTTTACCACGACGGCGTCCGTTTCCTCCGGCGTTGGCCAGCGCCCTTCCTGTAACGGCAATTTCAGCAGACGGGTCTCCGCAGGATATCCGCACAACTGCATGCGCCGGCCTTCGCGCACCGCGGTCCCGCCATCATCCGCGACGAGATTCACGCCGGTACGCCGATAGGCTTCGGCAATCTCGACATCGGGAACAGCGCGAGCCACTGCTTCGAGTTGCTCCGCGGTGGCGGGGCGTTGCAGTTGCACCTCGATATCATGGCCGCGCGACGCAAGCGCCGCATCGATCACGCGCATCAGGCTTTCATAATTATTGTGCGCGGTGAGGAGCAGCGCGCCGCCGGCCGAAAGCGCGAGCAAGGTGAGCAAGAGCCGCCACGGACGGCGAAAAGTATTTCGCAGCGCGAATGTCCAGCGCCTGTTGCCGGGTATCTTAATGAACCGCGAAGTGAGACCGATCGGACCGCGCGGCGCGATGATGCCGGGATCCTGAATCGCTTTGCGCACGCTGATCCGCGCGGCCCGCACGATCGGCACCGCCATTGCGAATAAAGGAATGGCGAGCGCGAAGAACAATTCCTCGAAGGCAAGCGAACGCGGCACGGTCCAATCGCTGATGTCTATATTTAGCATCGTTTCGTGATACCTGACGACCCAGCGGCCGATCGCGGTCCCGACGGGAAGCGCGAGGGCCATCGCAGCCAGCACCAGCGGAGCGACCAGCGCGAGGTATTGCCAGGCGAGCTGGGATGAACTCGCGCCCAGCGTTTTCATGATCCCGACCTGCCGCACTTCGCGCTTCATCCAGATCGAGATCATGCAGGCCGCGAGCGTGGCGCTGCAAAGGAACGCGATTCCGGCCAGCACTTCGAGGACGCGCAGCATCGCTGTCATGAGCGCCGCATGCGGATGGATGTTGTTCAAGGCATCGGCGCGCAAAGGCGCTGCGTTTCGTGCCTTCAACCAGGCGCTCAGATCATCGGCGAATTCCGCGACATCGCTCAGGCTGCCGCGCGCCTTCAATTTCACGAGCAACTGATCGAGATCGGCACTTTGCCCGAGCAACGCCGCGACCGCGGGCGTGGTGTAGCCGTAGATCATCCGATCCTGAGTGCTCGGCGCCACCGCGGTGTCGTGGACGAATCCGCTGACGCGAATGGGAGCCACGCCGCCGGCCGGTGTTTTGACGCGCAGTTCTTCACCCTCGCGCGACTCGAGCAGGGTGATGCCGGACTGCTCGATCAAGATGCCGCCATTGTCCGCGGGCCAGGCGCCTTCATCCCGGTGAACGAGATTCACCTTCTGATTCGCGAAATCCGAAAGCACCGTGAGCCGCATCGGAAACCATTCCCCGGACTTTCCCGCGATCCGGGTGAAGGCAGCAGACCTGGCATCGACTTCCGCGACACCCGGCCGGGCGCGGACCAGATCGAGGAGCCCGGCATCCACCTTGTCGAACCAAAGAATGATGTCGGGTGCGTTCGCGCGCTGGTAGCTCGCTGCAATTTCCCGCGCCAAAACCGCGCGCGCGTTCAGCGCGGCCACCACCCCTGCGGTGCCAAGAACGAGGATGACACCGATGAGAAAGAGCTGGAGGCGGTGTTGCCGAAAATCTCCGGCTATTTTCCGCCATTGTGTGCTCATCCGCGGGTCGAATGGTTGCTTTCGTCCGCGACGATGAGGCCGTCTTTCAACTGAATCACGCGATGCGCGCGGCTGGCCAGATTGTCGTCGTGCGTAACGATGAGCAACGTTTTACGCTGGCCGATCAGCCCGTGAAAAAGTTCTGCGACCGCGGCCGAGGTTTCGGAATCGAGGTTGCCGGTTGGTTCGTCGGCCAGGACGATGGGCGGATCGTTGGCGAGCGCGCGGGCGATGGCGGCGCGCTGTTGTTGTCCGCCGGAAAGAGCCGAAGGAAGTTTGGTCGCCTGGTCGCTTAACCCAACGAGATCGAGTAACTCGCGGGCGCGCAGCCGGCGATCGGCGCCGGGAACTTTGCCGACGAAATCCATCGCCAGCATGATGTTTTCTTCCACGGTCAGAGTCGGGAGCAGTTGAAAGAATTGGAAAACGACGCCGATGTTCCGCCCGCGCCAGAGAGCCATTCTATTTTCGCCGAGCCGGGTGAGATTGGCGCCGGCTGCGTGCACTTCGCCGGAAGTGGCCCGGTCGATTCCGGCGATAAGATTAAGCAGAGTGGATTTGCCGCTGCCGGATTTGCCCAGAACGGCGAGAAATTCTCCCGATGCAATGCGCAGGGAAATGCCGCGCAATGCCTGAAAGCTCCGGCCACCGCGCGTGCCGAAAGATTTTGTCGCGCCTTCGAGCCTGATAATATCCGCGTCAACCGGCGCGACTATCATTGGCGCTTCAGGGTGAAGAAATCCGCGCTCAGCAGTTTGCCGTTCGCATCAAACTTAAATGTACGTTCCTTCGTCCCGCGCTCCGCCGAACGAAATTCCATTTTCGCCGAGCGCACATCACCCTGGCGTTCGATCGCAATTATCACGATCTCGTCCGGCGCTTTCACTTTCACCATCGCCTGCGTGAAGAGATCGGTTGCGCCATGGCCTTCCGGCAAATCCTCGATCGCATAGCGCTCCGAGAGGAGTGGCTTGAGCGATTTGCCGTCGTGAATCCGCATGGCCTCGGCAAAGGCCTGCATGAAATCGAGGACCTGTTTGTCTGGCGTGACGGTGGCCGCGAATGAAACCGCCGCCGCTTTCGCATTCGGCGGGCCGGGAGTTGGAGAGGGCGGCGGGGCGCCGTGCAGCCAGGTCTTGAGATCCGCCTGGACGGCGGCGGTAGAGAATAGAATGAGGATTAGTACGAGTTTTTTCATGCAGGTTAAGGACAGGAGCGACTGCCGCTCGCGAATTGATGACCGTGGTGAGCGGATCCCGGTTACAAAAAAAGAACTGCTTCCGGTCGAAGAAAATCTTCGGCAGACTCGCGGGCGCGAGTGAGCATGAGTACGAAAGAGGACGAAATTAGGTCGGCGATGCCCGCGAATCTTGACGAGCTGCCGCGGCTTCGAGGATTCAGGCTGCGCGGCCTGGAGATGACCCGGCTGGAAACGTTCATCGACGCCGCGTTCGCGTTTGCCATCTCGATGCTCGTGATCGCGGCCCAGCAAATCCCGGACAACATCGAGGCGCTCCTAGCGGCGTTCAAACATGTGCCGACGTTTATCTGCAGCATCGCGGTGCTCGGCATCTTCTGGCGCGGGCATTGGCTCTGGAGCCGGCGTTACGGACTTGAAGATAGCAGCTCGATCCTGATCAGCTGGGCGATGATCGTTACGATCCTGATTTTTATCTATCCGCTGAAAGCGATCTTCGGCGCAATGTGGTTCCAGCTCAGCCATGGCCAACTGGGTCAGCCGCTCGGGTTGCACACAGGGCCACAGGCGCGAACACTTTTTGCCATCTATGCGATGGGGTTGGTCGGCATTTCCGCCGAAGTCCTGCTTTTATATTGGCACGCCTGGCGATTGCGGGGGCCGTTGCAGTTGAATGACCGGGAAAAATTCATGACGCGCGCCGAGCTCGGCGGTTGGAGTATTCCGGTCAGCATCGGCACCGCTTCTCTGGTCCTGGCGCTAACTTTGCCGACAAAGAACATCGAGTGGGCGGGCTGGGTTTATTTTTCGATGGCCATTCTGGTGCCGGCTTACCGATGGTTTCGCACTCGAAAGCGTCCGGCCATTTAACCATCACTTATGACAATGCTGGCTCAACGCGCGCTTACGATCCTACATGAATGGGTCCAGTCCGAGAGCTTGCGGCGGCATTGCTACGCGGTCGCTGATTCAATGAAACACTTCGCGCAAAAGCGCGGCGCAGATGCGGACTTGTGGGAGGCAGTGGGCCTTCTCCACGATATGGATTACGAACGGCATCCGAACCAGGAGCAAAGCTCGACGGAGGGCCATCCGTTCGTAGGAGTAGAGTGGCTGCGCGCGCAAGGCTGGAGCGACGAAGTTTGCCGCGCGATTCTTTCGCACGCCGATTATGCCGGCGTCGCGCGCGAGACGCCGCTCGAGCAGACGTTGTATGCGGTCGATGAGTTGAGCGGCTTCGTCATGGCCGTAGCGCGCGTCCGTCCGTCGAAGAGCATCGGCGAGGTGGATGTGGCTGCGGTGAAAAAGAAGATGAAGGACAAAGCATTCGCGCGCGCGGTCAATCGCGAGGACATCGTGCGCGGCGCCGCGGAACTCGGCATGCCTCTGGAAGAAGTAATCGGATCGGTCATCGTCGCATTGCAAAGCGACGCGGAGAGGTTGGGACTGGCGGGAATTGCGAAGGTCGAATGAGTGTTACGACCCGGGAATTTGTTATTGCGGATTATGATGAAGCGGTCGCTCTTTGGCGTGAGGTCGACGGCGTGGAAATATGCGAAGGGGATTCGCGCGAGGAGATCGCCGAGTATCTCGCGCGGAATCCAGGACTCAGTCGCGTCGCGGAAGCGAATGGGATAATCGTCGGCGCGGCGCTTTGCGGTCACGATGGCCGGCGCGGTTGGATTTATCACCTGGCGGTGGCAAACGCTTACCGCGGCCAGGGGATTGGCAAGCTGCTCCTGGATGATTGCGTCCGCGGCTTGCGCGCCGCGGGTTTGAAGAGGTCGATCATTCTCGTGGCGGGCGATAATCCCGCCGGCCATGAGTTTTGGATCCGAAATGGCTGGGAAGATATCGACGGGGCCATCCCGATGACGAGAGAGCTGTAGCGAACGCCCCCCGTTATATTTGTCATCCTGTCGAAGGATCTCTTACTTTGTCTTCTGCTAGAAGCGCGGCTCCAGCTTCACAGAAGAATTAGAGATCCTTCGCCTACGCTCAGGATGACAGGCCTTTGCTGCTACTTCGGTGGCGGAGCAGGTGTCGGATTACGATTTGGGTAAGGCGGGACCGGCGGCAAGTCGTAGCGCTTGGTCTTGAGATCGGTCTGGATCTCTTCGATGGCCTTGTTCAACTGCTCGTCTTCGCCTTTGAATTCTTTCGCCGGATCATTATCCACCACAATGTCGGGATCGACGCCGTGGCCTTCGATGACCCAATCCTTCCCATCTTTCGCATAAGGCGCGAACTCAGGACGGTTCAGGGTGCCTCCATCTGTGAAAGGAAGTGAGTTCCTGATTCCTACCACGCCACCCCAGGTGCGTTTGCCGATGAGTTTGCCGAGGCCATTCGATTTGAATCGATACGGAAAGATGTCGCCGTCCGATGCGGAGAACTCGTTGCAGAGCGCGACCATGGGTCCGAGAAAAGTCTGCGGCGGATTGGTTTGCGGCGTGCCGTTGCGCGCGATCTCGATCATGACGAGCGTGCGTCTCAGTCGGTCAATCACGAGCGGTGAGACAAAGCCGCCGCCGTTGCCGCGCACGTCAATGATGAGTCCTTTCTTTTTGATCTGAGGAAAGTATTGCTTGGTAAACTCGTTCAAGCCCGGCTGGCCCATGTCGGGAATATGGATGTAGCCGACTTCGCCATTCGTTTTCTTGCTTACTTCATCGACGTTCTTCTGCACCCAGGCGCGGTAATAGAGCGGCGCCTCATCGGCGATCGGCATAACAGTGATATCGCGTGCGCCGTCATCGACCGGTTTGGAGTTAACGCGGAGGATGACTTGCTTATCGGCGGTGCCGATGAGGGCGTCGTAAAGGTTGGCCAGTTGGGCCACAGGTGTGCCATTGATCGCGAGAATGTAATCACCCGGCTTTACATTGACACCTATGGCGGTAAGCGGCGAACGAGCGCGTTTATTCCAGTTTTCGCCGGGCAGGATGCGTTCGATCTTGTAAGCCTTCGTCGCCGGATCGCGCGAGAATTCGGCGCCGAGCAGACCCAGCTTGATGCGCGGAGTATCAGGCCGCTCGCCGCCACCGGTATAGGCGTGGCCATTGTTCAACTCGGCGATCAGTTCGCCAATGAGATAAGTCAGATCGTTGCGATGATTAACGAAAGGAACCAGCGCGGCGTACTTGTCCCGCATCGCCTTCCAATCGACGCCGTTCATGTTCGGCGCATAGAAAAAGTCGCGCATGTGGCGCCAGGCTTCGTTGTAGATCTGGTTCCACTCCGCGTGGCGGTCGAGCTGCATGTCCAGGCCGGCCAGCTTGAGTTTGTAGTCCTTGCCGGCCTTCTCGTCTTTTAGCTCAAGCTTGTCCTTGGGCAGATCGATCATGAAATAATCCTTGGCGACCTTGACCAGCATCTTCTTGCCATCCGCGGTGATCTCGTAATTGCTCGCATCGCCCAGCACCGTTTCTTTGCGATCGTCGAGGCTATAAGCGCAAAGGTGCGATTTCCGATTATTGCCGTCGCCATCGTCCTCACCATCGTCTGCTCTGTCATCCGCGATCGTGCGGCGCTGGTAAAAGATGCGATCGCTTACCAGGCGAAGGTTGTTGTAGTTGCCCGGCGGAATATCGAGAGCAATCAGGCGATCATGAATCCCATCGAGGTCGATCTTTACTGTGACCGGCTTCTTTGCCTTCGAATCATCTTTCTTGCTTTGATCGTCCGGTTTCTTGTCCTTGTCCGCGGCTTTATCCTTGTCCGCTGGTTTGTCTTTGGCGGCGTCCTTGTCGTCCAGCTTATCCTTATCCTTGTCCTTGTCTTTCTCCTTCTTCTTGCCTACTTCATCACTACGCGGTCCCAAGGGCGACTCAGTTTCCTTGGCGAGAGTAATGAGATAGACGCGCTCCAGGTCGCGATAGACGTTGTTGAAATCCGTCTGATCAAAGATCGGCCTGAAGTCGCGGCTCGAAGTTAGCATCAAGTATTTGCCGTCGTCGCTGAAAGTAGGGTTGTCGGCTGAATACCAATCGTCGGTTACTGGTACCGGCTTTTTGTCCGCAGTGGAGAAGAGATAGACCTTGTCGCCGCCGTTTTCCTCCTGTCGCGCCCATGTGATCCACTGGCTGTCGGGCGACCAATCGTAACTGCGAATCTCGGCATGCTTATCCTGGTCGACCTGCGTTATGGCCTTGCTCGCGACGTCGATGTAGCGCAACCGTTGCAAGCGATCGCTCCAAAGGAGTTTCTTGCTGTCGGGCGACCAGATCGCCTGATAGTAGTAAGTGTCGGCGCCGGTGGTGAGCTGTTGCGGCTGGCCTTTTCCGTCCTGTGAACGGACATAAAGCTCGTTCTCGCCCGTGGCATCCGAATTGTAGGCGATCCATTTGCCGTCAGGCGACCAGATCGCGTCGCGCTCATGCGCATTCGAGGTCCGCGTAAGGTTGCGCGGCGTGCCATCCTTGCCGGGCACGGAGAAAAGGTCGCCGCGGGCCACGGCGATCACGCGCTGTCCGTCCGGCGCGGAGCTGACCGATTGAATATGCTTGGAGGCGTCGACCAGCGCGGAACGGCCGGAAGCCAGGTCCTCTTTGATATCGATCGGCACAACAGCCGATTGGCCCGTGGCCAGATCATAACGCCAGATGTAACCCACTTGTTCGAAAACGATCGAGTCCTTGCCGATCGACGGGAACTTGATGTCGTAATCCTTGAAGGTGGTGAGTTGCTTCGTCTCCTTGCCGGAGAGGTCGGCGGAGAAAAGATTCATGCGTCCGTCGCGGTCGGAGATGAAATAAATGCGATTATCCGGGCCCCACATCGGGCAAATGTCCTGCGCGGGATTGTTCGTGAGGTTTTCCGTCTTGCCGGTCTTGAAATCGAAAATCCAAACATCGTCGGCCATGCCGCCGCGGTAATGTTTCCAAGTGCGGAATTCCCGGAAGACGCGGTTGTAAGCCATCTTGGAATCGTCGGGCGAAAACGAAGTGAACCCGCCCCGCGGCACCGGCAATTGCTGGGGTAATTCGGCGTCGAGGCCCGCTGTATAAAGCTCGCCGATGAAGGAATTGAAGGTCCGCATCCGGGAACGGAAGACGACGAGCGGCTTGGTGTTTTCCCAGGTCATGACAATGTTGTTCGGGCCCATCCGATCGGAGATATCGTCGCGGCTCACCGTCGCCGTGGTGGTGATTCGCTTCGGCACGCCGCCTTCGCCGGGCATTACGTAGACTTCGGTGTTGCCGTCGTATTGCGAAGTGAACGCGAGTTGTTTTCCATCAGCCGAAAACCGCGGGAACGAGCTGTAGCCCGGGCCGCTGGTGAGCCGTCGCGCAATGCCACCCTCTTTTGCGACTGTGTAAAGCTCGCCCGCGTAGCAGAAAACGATTTGTTGGCCATTAATCGTCGGGAATCGCAAAAGTCGCGTGGTGTCGGGCAATTTCTGAGCCGAGGCGGAAGCGGCGACTGCGAGCACGAACACGAAGCGGAAGAGTGAGATGATGCGCATAACGATAAGGAATGAGCGATCAAGCTGGCGCGGAGCCAGCAAGCTGACAACTGGGAAAATGCCGCCGGAACTTAGGCGAGCGGCTTTCTGAAGATCAACGCGGCGACGAGTCCGACGAGAAAAAATCCGACGATCTCGATAAACATGTATGACGCGGTGTAAACCGTGGGGAAGCCCCACCAATTCCAGTAGGAAACGTTGGTCGCAATCGCCGCCAGAATCCCAGCCGTTGTCACAAAGCCGACCCGTCCGCCGAATGTGACGATGGTGGTTTGCGCGAGGAGAGCGACGACAAGCAGCGCTTCGACGAGCTCAGTCACGAACTCGATTGTCAGGAATTTCGGCATGTTCATAGGCCGCGAACCGGCGGGATGATACATGAGCAGCCCGGAGGGATTCTTCGCGAGCTTAGCCTCGTAATCCTTCATCGCTGCGTGGCGCTGGGCGTGGGTCGCGTCCGGGCCCAGGCCCATTCCAGGAAGGATGTAGAGTCCCGTTTTGTTTCCGGCACTGTTTCGCAGCGCGGCAAGGACGGTTTCGTCATTTGGGATTTCGCCGATGCCGGCTTCCCCGAAGGGAAGGGCCATGTGCGCGATCGCAGTCCAGACGAACATGGCGATAGCGCCTAGAACACCGGCGAGAATAATTCGTTTTGTCATAAGTGGCTCCTGTAAGCACCGATCATGAATTGGCGGCCGGCGGGATGCAAGCCTAACGAATGCGGCTTGGACAAACCCGATTGACGCGGAAAACCGGTCGCGCCAAATTTGCCTGCTATGCGCAAACTACTCCTGATCTCGCTGCTCCTGATTCCGTTGGCGCTCCGCGCCGAGACCAAAGTGCCGCCGGAAAAAGAACTGAAGGCGATGGTGCGCGATACCCTGCTGGCGTTCAATAAAGGGGTGCAGGAGAAAAATTTCTCGAGCTTTTACAAGCAGGAGATGGCCAGGCTTTTCCGCGATCAAATGTCGCTGGAGAAATTTACCGCGGCTTTTCAATCGTTCTTCGAGAAGAAAGGATACGATCTTTCCGAGGTCGCGAACTCCGAGCCGGTATTCGATGAGGCGCCCTCGCTGGATAAGGACGGCGTCCTGGCCGTGAACGGCTCTTATCCGACACGGCCGAACAAGATCACGTTCAAGCTCAAGTACCTCTCCGAGAAGGGGGCCTGGAAGATCCTCGGCATTAACGTCCAGATGTTTCCCGTGATAGAAAACACGGGCAAGGCCCCCTCAGAAAAAGAGGCGAAGGCGCTCGCGCTCGATTCACTCATGGCGTTTAACCAAAGTCTTCAGGAGAAGAATTTCGACAGCTTCTACGAGCAAATCGGAACGCTCTGGCGCAATGAGATAACATCGCAAAAACTGAAGGAGATCTTCCAGACGTTCATCGACAAGGACGTGGACATCTCGCGGATCAAAAAGGTCCAACCAAAATTCGAGAGCAAGCCGGCGATCAACGAGGACGGCGTTCTTGTGCTCAAGGGCGAGTATCCAACGCAACCGAGCAAGGTCGTATTTACACTCAAATATATGTACGAGCTGGCGTCGTGGAAACTGGTAGGGATCAACGTTGTCCTGACCAAGAACGCCGACCGCGAAGACAAAACGGACGACGACGAGTAAGGGCCGATCGGGACGCGGTCGTTTTAGCGGAACTTGCCCGACCAGGCGATTCCCGCGACCACTGCGCCCAGTAAAAACAGCACGGCGCCCAGCGGAATCCAGACCGCGGTAGCCGACGTGACGCCCCGCATCATTTGGGCCCAACCCAGGAGGAGGCAGAGCAAACCGAGGCTTCCGATCGTAACGCCGATCCCGATGATGGCTTCGACGGAAATAGGAAACGATCGAGGCCGGCTCGGTTTTTCAGGAACGTTAGTCGGGTTCATGACCGCAAGGTGACGAAAGATTTTGCGAAAGTAAAACTAACTCAGCCGGAAGCGCTCCATCAAATGCTGGCGCATTTCGTTTTGAAGCTCGGGCCGCAGCCGCGAGAGAAGCTTTTCCCGGCGGAGCGGATCCATCGCGGCCAGCTCGCGCAGGAATTTATCGCGCGTTCGCTTTTTTTCATAACGGCTCCACGCAATCCCGGCTGCGAGCAAAGCGCAGATCGCCCAGATTGTGATCGACGTGCCCATATCAACGCGCCGGTGGCGCATCCTCCTCGGCCAAACGCCGCACGTGATTCATTACCCGCAAATGGACGGCGCGCGTCATGTCGCGCGTCCAGAGATCGAAATACCAGCGGGGGCGGACGTGCAACGTGTACCAGCTCGAGCCGATCAACGTCGTGGTGCCATCGTGATTATCGCGCAAGACGAATTGGCCGCGGTGGAGGGTGATGTGCCCGTACGCTTCCGGATCGCTCGGTTGCTCGGCGACGTCGAAAGTGAGTTTCTCGCGCGGCACGAGCTCGGCGACTTTTTCCTTGATGACAACGCCATTGCTGAATTTGCATTGCCGATCCGCGCCGACGAAATCGCCACCGTTGGTGGTTTGCGTCGGGTAAGGAAGGCCGAGCCGGAAAATCCAGTAGCTCGGCGGATCGGGGATTTCGGAAAACGCGAGCACGTGAGGCCAGACTTTTTCCGGCGGCGCGTGGATCACGATCTGGTCCGTCACCACCGCGCGCTCTTCCGAATGATAAATCATTTCGCCGACGGTGAGCAGCGCCAGGAGCGGAAAAATGGTGAGCTGTAGTTTGGAGTAGTTAGGCCTGAACCAGAGGCGGCCGAGCAGGATTCCCGTTGCAACAAAGACGTAGAGCGCCGGGAAAACGATCACGAGACAGACGACTCCTTCGCGGAGGATGATCGCCGCGGCGCCGAGTCCGACGAGCGATACCCAGAGAGCATCGAGGAAACTCCAGCCGAGGGTGCGGCCAAGGCGCCGCCAAAACCAGGCAGCGATAAGTCCAACAATGAATGGGATAAGAAAAAAGCTGGGCCAGGCTACGAATGTGACCACGTCCTGATTTTTATAAGCACCAGCGAACCATGTGACCCCGAAAAGAAGGGTTCCTCCGATTGCGTTCGCGACCATCGTTCCCAGAAGCAGGACCATGCCTGGACGTTGCGGCGGAAGTGGCGGCGATTCGTCCATGGCCTAACAGAATTTCGTCTCGCGTACGACCGGCTCGACCATAGGGTACGGGTTATAGCGGCCGGAGAGATCGCAGGCAAACGTGATGCGATCGACTCCCTCGTCGTTATTCGCGTCGGTCAGCCGGACTTCGAGACTGTGTTCGCCTTTTGCGAGCGCGTCGCCGGGAATTGGGAAACTCCAATTCAAATCACCGCCCTGACGGAGATCGTTCCAGGCGCCGTCATCGATCCGCGCTTTCGCGGCGGTAATTTTCGCCGCCGCCCACGCGCGGATTTGCGCGTCGATCGGGCCCGGGACGATGTGCGCCGGCTTCGTCGCCAGAATCGCGCGGCGCGGATGCGTGATGAGGACGACCGGTCCTTTGTCTTCAATGCTGCGATAGGTCAGCGCGAGATCCTCGCCATCGATGAAGACGACCGCGTAACCGGCCGGGCCGCCTTCCGGATCGCCGATCGAGCGCGTGGCGACATAAACACGGTGGCCATCGTTCGCGATCTGGCCGTAGTGCGTATGGCCGGCGAAGAGCGCGACGATCGGCCGCGTCTGCACCGTTTCACGCCAATGTTCGATGCCCGGTCCGGCGAAATCTTCCCAGACTTGAAACGGATAGTGATGCTGGAAAACGACGACGCGTTCTCCGCGCGCGATCGCGGCATCTACTTCATAACGAAACCAGATCACCTGCTCGTCCGTCATTCCCAATGGGCGCGACTGCATCGTGTTGAGACAAATGAAGCGGTGGCCGTTGACGGTGTAGGCCAGATAGGTGTCGCCGACGTGCGCCTGATAACTGTGGCAACCCGGATCGTGATGCGCATCGTGATCGCCGACGAGCGCGTGGAACGGCACCTTTAATTTGTCGGTCACGTTTTTGAAGAGCGCCCACTCCGTCTCGCGCGCGTGTTGCACGTTATCGCCCGCGAACTGGACGAAATTCGGCCGGATCAAATCGTTGACTTCATCCGCCATCCAAAGCGCGGTCTTGTAGTTAGGCCGGTCCGCGGATTCCAGATGAAGATCGCCGGGCCAGACAAAGATAACGGGTTTTGCGTTCATGTTTGTTCACGCGGCTTCCGCGCTGCGCACGAGCTCGGCGAACACGCCGTTCTTTTGCACAAGTTTATCGAACGCCCCTTGCTCGACGACGCGGCCCTGTTCGAAAACGAAAATGCAATCGGTCTCGTTCAAGGTCGTGAGGCGATGCGCGACCATGATGACTGTGTGGGTGTGGCGCGCGTGATCGATCACCGCCCGGACGCGGCGCTCGCTGATGTTATCAAGCGCAGAAGTCCCTTCATCGAGAATCAGGAGCGGCGGATTTTTTAGAAACATCCGGGCGAGCGCGAGCCGCTGGCGTTGACCGCCCGAGAGATTTCCGCCGCGCTCGTTCAGGATGCTGTCGTAACCCTGCGGCATTTCCAGAATCTCCTCGTGAATGTGCGCCTGCCGCGCGGCCTCCTGGATTTGTTCGAGACTCACCACGCCGCAGCCGTAGCCGATGTTCTCGCGGACGGTACCGGAGAAAACGAACGGCACTTGACTGACGTACCCGATGCTTTTGCCGATATCTTCGCGCGAGAGCACGCCGATCGGCACACCACCGACGAGCACTTCGCCGGAAGTCGGATGCAGGAGACGCAAGACCGCGCGGAGCCAGGTGGATTTACCGGAACCGGAACGGCCGGCGATGCCGATGGTTTGTCCCTGACGAATCGCGAGCGTCACGCCATCGAGGATGCGTCGCTTTCCATGCGGCGTGTTGTATTCCACTACGAGGTCCTGGCATTCGAGGAGCGGAAGGCTGCCATCCAGACGCGGCGGCCGAAGAGTGACGACGCCGAAAGATTGATCGAGCGGTTGATCGAGCATGTCGAGCAGCACGATCACCTGGGTGCTGCTGTCGTACGATTCGTCGAGAATCCGATGCACATCTTTCATCGGGCCCATGATGCTGAGGTAGAGCCCGGAGAAGGTGATCACCATTCCGTAATCGCCCCCGGCCCGGGCAGCGAGGACAATGGCAAAGCCGAGGGTCGCAATGTAAAAGAGACCTTCATTGATTCCCTTGATCCAATCGAAGCGGCCCATCGCGAATCCGTGCTTGGTTTCACGCGCCTGACGCGATCCGGCGGCGCTTTTGATCCGTGCCACTTCGAGCGGATAAGTATTCGCGGCCCGGATTGTATTCGAGGCCGCCCAACTGTTCCACCACGGTTCCGTCGAGACCTTCCTTCGCGCGAAGCAGATCGGTCCGGACGCCCTTTTGCGAATTCACCTGCCAGACGGTGATGAGAATCGAAACCGGGACGACAGCAAGCATGACGAGCCCGACCCGCCAATCCGTCTTCAATCCGACGTAAAGGGCGTAGCTCGCCGTCGCCACCGCCGGAACGAAATCGGCAAAGACGACTTTGAGGAATTTAACGAAGCCCTCGACGCTTCGCGAGATGCGGCCATGCAATGATCCGATGCGCTCCGCAGCCAAGGCGCCGAGATCAATTCTCAAGAGATGGCCGACGAGCCGCACCGTCATGTCGCCTTCGATCCGCGAGCCGGTGCGAGTCACCAGCCAGCGGCGGAGGAGCTGGAGCGATTCCTTCAAAACGTAGAGGCCGGCCAACAGGGCGAGCGCTTTTTCGACGAAATCCGTCTGCGCGCCCGGTTGTCCGGTCATCTTCAGGACGCGATTAAAAAAAACGCCGATGAGGACGGCGATCTGCACCTGGATGTAGGCGACGAAGGCGGTGACGATCACGGCCGAGAAAAAGCCCAGCTTGTCGTTACGGCGCAGTAGTCTCCACACTTGCTTCCGGCGCGACCAAACGATGCCTAGATCGCCGAGGAGGGAGCGGCGCGCGGGCACGGGACGAGGTTCAGGCATGGCCTAACGAGTCAGCGGACATAACTGAAGTAAATGCTGTAAAAGATCAGCATGAAGAAGGAGAACGGCAGACCGAACGCGAGATAACGCCGGAAATTAATCGCGTGTTCCGGATCGTTGAAGCGCTGACTTTCCTCGGCCAGAATGATTCCCGCGGAAGCCGCGGTCACTAGCGAGCTGCTTCCCGCGCAAATCCCTCCGCCGAGCGCCCACGCCGCGGCATGCGACGAATCCATGCCGTGGATCGTGTGGGAAACCGCGGTCGCCCATGAAGCGGCTTCGGTGAAAGTCGTGCCGAGATAACCGGTGCCAGCGATGGCCCAGGCCGCGCCGTGCGCCGCTTCGAGTTGCTGATGGAGCACGAGGCCGATCCACGAATGCGAGACACAACCCGCCAGGACGAAGATCGCCGCGAAGGCGAGATAGACATCGAACCCGAGCGACGTGAGCGAGTGGTAACGCTCGCTTTTCCTTTCGAGCAAGATCGCAGCGACGATCGACGCGGCCCCAATCGCAATGGCGTAGGGCGGATACATCACGTGGAGCAGGATGAAGAGGAAAAGCAAAGTGAGACCGACGCCGAGCAGGCGGCCGTCGATCGCGAGATCAGACTTCGCCTTTTTCCAATCGGCCGCGGTTTGCGCGATCCGGAGGGTGTAGAACGGCACCTGCGCCGCGCCGGCCGCGCGGCTGCGGCTCGTGATTCCGCGTTGAGTCAGCAACGTCGCGGCGATGATGAGCGCCGTGAGCACAATCAGATTTGCCGGCAGCACTTCGCGCATGAAATCGCCGGCCTGCAATCCCCAAGCCGCGGACTCGATGATGTTCGGCGTATCGCCCCAGCGCGTGGAAAAGCCGCCGAGATTACTGGCGATGAGCGCCGCGCTCAGGATCCAGCGCGAGGGCACATTATAGGAAGCACACAGGCGGATGATGACCGGCGTCATGATCAGGATCGACGTCACGTTGTGCATGAGCGCGGCGGTGACGTAGGTCGCCCCCAGCAAAATCACGACCAGCAACGGCGTCGTCATCCGCGGATAGCGCAACCGGACTTTGCCCAACTGGTGGCCGAGCCACGCCGCGATCCATTTGAATCCCTGCGACCGCTCGATCATATGTGCCGGAATCGCGACCGCGGTGAAAAGGACGGTGATGTTCGCGTAATGGAGAAACCCGGCGCGCAAAATGGGTTCGGCGCTTTCCCATTGGATGACGAGGAAGGAGAGACTGACCAGGCTCATCGCGAGCGGCAACGGCACTTCGTAACGCGTCATCGCGTAAAAGGCGGCGAAGAGGAGCAGAAGCATGAGAGCGCCGGCGCTCCAGGTCGCCTGCCATGAGGTTGTGTCCAATGGCACTTCCGGCGGCGGCGGAACGACGGACGCGAACGCGGTGCTGCCGAAGAGGAACAGGAGGAGGAAGACGAACAGCGGAAGGCGCGCGCAGATTCTCATATGAACGAAATCGCGCTGCCCGGCTGGTATGGGACATCGCGCGGGTTGCGATGCGGTCGCAGGTGCGCGATGAGGCGTACGCCGGCCGGCAGCAGTTTAGGCTCTAGGACATCGGCCGACGCGACATCCACGAAAAAATTTCCGCCCTCACGAAACGCTTCGAAAACCAGCGCCTGCATTTCCTGAGCGGCGGCGCGGCAGGGACGGGCGCCTCTTACCGGCGCGCTGGAATAACCATGCACCGGTCCATGGAGCGCGGCTTCGTCCGGGAGAAGAAACGTCACCGTCGCCAGTGGCGCGAAGAGCTTGGCCAAGTCCGGCGGAAGCGGAAGGATCAGTCCCACTTTCTGTCCGCGGCATTCCGCCAGAAGCGCGCTGTTTCTTTTGTGCGCGATGATCCGCAGGTGCACGCTGACGGCGTCAAAGGCGAGATCGAGCGGAACGTTTTCCGCCTCCAACATCCGGAGCCGTTCCTCCGCCTCGGGCGCGCCGTATTGCGAAGCGTATTTCAGAAGATCAGCCGTCGTCCGCGCTTTTTTCGTGTCGATGAGGAGCCGCAGAATTTCGAGCAGCTCGACTTCATCTTTGCCTGACGCGGTTTGGCCTTCGTTTGGAATGGATGAATCAGCCATGAAAACCGCCGCCGCATGAGTGGCAAATTGACGCGAGAGCGTCAAGCTCGCAGGACGGGAGAGGTGTTAAACTCCCCAGCGAGTGCGCTTGGGCCATTCCGAGCGCGGGGTATCAGACTTAACGCTCGCTCTCGGCCGCAGGACCTGGTCTTATTTTGGCTAGCCGCCCGCAGGAACATCTCGGCAATGTCCAAGGCTACATTGTGTGCGAGTCATAGCCGTCCCACGTGTGATTAAGAGACTTCTCACCGAATCCCGCCTGCCTGGCGTCCTTCTGTTGCCACTAATCGTCAGCGGTGTCTTCGGTCAGTCTCCTCAGCCACGGCCAGAGGAAGCTGGTGCGGAACTGAAGCGACGCGTGATCGAACTTCTTCAGCTCCAGCCTGGCGACATGGTCGCAGATGTGGGGTGCGGCGACGGCTTCTACACGATTCCGTTGGCCCGGCATCTCGCGCCAAACGGCAGAGTGTTGGCCATTGATATCGACGACGACGCACTTTCTAAGCTCAGCCAAGGGCTCACCAAGGAAGGCTTGAAGAATGTCGAGATCATAAAGGGTGCGGAGGACGATCCGATGTTACCGGACGCGCGGCTTGATGCTGTATTGATCGTCAATGCCTATCATGAAATGACGAAGCCAAAGCCAATGTTGCGCCATGTCCTGGCAGCACTTAAACCCGGCGCGCTTCTCGTTCTTATGGAGGGCATTTCAGATATTCGCGAAAAAAAATCCCGGGATGAGCAAATTAAACATCACCAGCTGGCTCCGGGCTTCGCGAAACAGGAAATTGCGGCAGCGGGCTTCGATATTGTAGAGGTGCGCGATCCATTTACTGACCGCCCGCCTGATCTCGACGAAAAATCTCATTGGTGGGTTATCATCGCTCGGAAACCCACCAAGGTTTAAGATAGCGACGCCGCGCTGGCGTAGTTCTGAGGCGCGCCCCTCAAGCGAACCAAAAGCGGCCGAGAACAAACAAGCCCCAACCGATGAGCATTGCTCCGGACGCCAGGTTCATTCGCGCGCGAGCCGGCAATATCTTTTCCAGGCAAACAAAAATCGTTAACGCCGCTACCCAATACATATTCATAACACCGGCCACAAAAAGCAGAGCCATCAGGGCCCAGCAGCAACCGGTGCAAAAGGCTCCATGCTCCAAACCCATTCGAAACGCGGCCCCCCGCCCTTCACGCCATCGCGTGAGAATGAACTCCAGGGTTCCACGGCAACGCGTGAGGCATCGATGTTTCAATGGCGTGAACTGAAAAGCTCCCGCCAGGATAAGGAGCATCCCGCCGAAAATGGCGCTGGTGGTCGCCATTGACTCGGAAAGCAACGCATGGCGATGCAAGAGCCATTGCGCCACCGCCGCCATCGCGCTGAAGGCGCCCCAAATCGCCAGGTAACCGCCAACAAAGATGATCGTCGGGACGTAAGGACGCCCTAACTTCCGACGCTGGATCGTGACCGCGCCGAAGGTCAACACCATGGGCAGCGCGGTTGGCAACATCATTGCGACCATCATCACGGACCACATGAAGAAGAGCGGAAGAAGCGTTGTCGCCGGCCAGGTGGAATGATCCGGGCCGCCCATCTTCATCCGGAGGCATTCACAGACGCCGCTCATATTCATCCGCTGCGCCTCGTAGAACAGATAAGCCCAGGCTATGGCGGCGACCGCGACCAGGCCGCCGCCGAGGACCAACCGATCACGCCAACCCGGCGCGCCAAACCCGCTCATGGCGAAGCTCAATTGCCGTAATGAATTTGCGCCACGAATCCGGCTTTGTTCGGATAACTGAACGACATCTTGTCGACCGCGACCGAGCCTTCCTTCGCCGAAGCGCACTCAGCTGATTTGAAAATGAATCCGGTGCCGTGAGTCACCGTTACTGTTTCATCAGCACCGGTGACCGGGTTCTTGATTGGCTCGAGCGCGATGCGGAAACCGTCTCCGAGCCGCGCGGTACTTTGGAGCCCATCGATCTTCACGTCGAATGGAACGAACTGCGGATCGAGCAAGGTCGTGAAGGTCGTAGCCAGAATTTCGAAAGGAAGACCTCCCGCTTGGCCCGAGCCGATGGCGAGCAATGCTTCTCTTTGTTCCGCCGAAGCTTTCTCGTCGATGAAGAGGCAGACCGTTCCGTTACCTTCGTGGATTGCTTTGGGCCAGGTCGCGGCAAAGGCGAGACCAAGCCCATCGAGTGATAGCTCGTCGTATTTCCCGCGTTGGATTTTCCAAACCCCAATCCCATGACAAAAGCCCGGCGTCGGCGGCGCGGCAAACTCGCACGGGCAACCATAATCGCAGTTGCACGCCTGCAGATAATCGGCATCAAAAAACCACTTCTTCATCGATGATCCCTCCGTAAGACCTTTCTAGCGGAATGGTCCCCGGCAGTCAATGCAATGGCGTGCCTTGGAGGCGCATCGATTGACTTGGCGCTGAGTTCGCGTATCCCTTCGGGACTGATGAAGTTTCGGCATAGCAAAGGCTTTTTGCGCGTTCTCGCGCTGCTTGGCCTGCTATTATTCTGCGGCGATCTGATCGCCGATGCCTCTCTCGACTTGAGTCAGTGTGATTGCGCTGCGGAGACCTCGCAATCGGCGCCTTGTCAGCAAAAGGAGCCATGCTCCCAATGCTCGTGTCCCACACATATCGGCCCGATCGTTGTCGCGGATTTTGAGATGCGCCTAAGCAGCGATCTCCAACCGGCAACCGTTGTGCCAGGCGACGACGAAGGCACGCCACCTCGATTGGCTGCTTCGATCGATCATCCGCCTCAGCTCGCCTAAGACCTGAGAACGGCTGCGCCTTCGCGCGGCGCTTTAACTCAGGCGTTTTCGCTCGTCGTTGCCGGGCTGCGTACCCGCGCGCAGCGGCTACCGCAATTTCCCCACCCTTTTCTATTCATGTTTCATCACATCTTAAAAATAATACCGATCGTTTCCGTCTTCGCGGCACTCCCGTCGCTTCAGGCAAATCAGACGCCCGAAGCTTTGGTGCGACAGGCGTTGGCGAACAATCCTGAACTGAACTTTTACGCGGCGGGAATTACCGCCGCCAAAGGCGGGTTGAAGACAGCTGGGACGACTCGCAATCCGGAGCTGAACACGCAGGCAGGATATAAGAACACGCGCGACAGCACCACGTCGGGCGACGGCGCAGCCTTGTCGATTTCAATCCATCAAACATTTGAGTATCCCGGCCGGATCGCTTTACGGAAAGCGATCGCGCAAGGCGACATTGAGGTTGCGAAGCTTCATCTCGCGCAGTTCCGGCTCACGCTCGCGTCGCGGGTTCGCGCCCTGGCTTACACGGCGCTAACCGCGCAGGAAAAGTCAGCTCTGGCGCGTGAGGTAGCCGATCGGTTTCAGGCTCTGGCCGATGTGCTCTCGCAGAGAGAGCCGGCGGGAGTAACTCCGCTGCTGGAGGCGCGAATCATCGAGGCCAACAATCTCATGTTGCTCCGGCAGGCACGGCAAGCAGCGCTCGCGGAAAAGACTGCGCTCGCCGAATTGAATCAACTGCGCGGGCAACCCCCGACCGCACCGCTTCGATTAAGCGGCGGGCAGCTCCAATTTGCTCCGGCTTCTTTGCGCGCACTGCTCGATGCCGCGCGCACGAACTCGTTCGAGATTCGGATTCGAGAGGCGGAATTGGCGCAGCAAGGGTTCAAAGTCTCGCTTTCAAAGAACGAGCGTTACCCTGCGATTGCGGTCGGTCCGTTTTTCTCGCAGGAAAATGCCGCAGACAGGGAGACGCAAGCCGGCATTGGCTTTTCGCTGCCACTCCCGCTCTGGGATCGCAACGCTGGAAATATTGAGACAAGCAAAGCGCGCGAGTCACAGGCGCAAGCTTCCTTGCTCGCTACGGAACGAGAAGTGGAGCGACGGGTTGTTCAGAGTGCCGCGATATTTCAAACCAAGCGCGAGGAGCTCAACACGTGGCAAGCCGACACCGTGGAAAAGTTTCGTGAGACCGCCGAGCTTGCCGACCGCAATTACCGTTCCGGCGCAGTTCCGATGTCGGTCTACGTCGAAACACAAAAGCAATATCTCGAAGTGCTCGGAGCGGTGCACGAGACGAAGAAGGATGCGCTGCAAGCCGCGCAAGAGTTGGAAATCCTCACCGGCTTGAAACTCTACAAAGGCGAGTAGCCGGCATGATCGACAAGATTCTCGAATTCGCGATTCGGCAGCGCGTGCTCGTCCTGATGGGAGCGCTCGCTTTGCTCCTCGGCGGTCTTTGGTCGGCGAAGAAGTTGCCGATGGACGCGATCCCCGACATCACCGGCGTGCAGGTGCAATTGAACACCACGGTGCCATCGCTCGCGCCAGACGAAGTAGAAAACCTGGTGACATTTCCACTCGAAATGGCGCTCGGCGGGATTGCCGGCGTGACCGAGATGCGATCGCTATCGCGGTTTGGCCTGTCCCAAATCACCCTGCAATTCAGCGATAACACCGATATTTATCGCGCGCGTCAGCTCGTCGGAGAGCGCTTGCAAGGCACCGCTGAATTAATCCCGCCTGGCCTCACCCCGAAGCTCGTCCCGAACACCACCGGACTCGGGGAAGTCTTGTATTACACTGTGGACTACGAGCCCGGAGCGATCACGGCTCCGCCCACGCGTGAGGCGCAGTTGATGGAGCTCTGGCAAATCCAGGAATACAATATCAAACGCCAACTGCGCACCGTTCCAGGCGTGGCCGAGATCAACGCCTACGGCGGTTACGTGAAGCAGGTTGTCGTGCAACCGGACATCAAGAAGCTCCGCGATGCCGGTCTCACGGTGAACGACCTGGTGCGCGTCGTGGGAGAGAATGTCGAGAACGCCGGCGGGGGCATCGTCAATTCAGGGAACGAACAACTCGTCATCCGAAGTGTCGGCCGCGTTGTTTCCCTGGAAGAAATTTCGGAGCTGCCGGTGAAATTTGCCGGTGGTGTAATGCCGCTGCGCGTCAAAGATCTGGCGGAGGTTCAGATCGGCCATGCCTTTCGCACCGGCGCCGCGACCGACAGCGGTCAGGAAGCGGTGATGGGTGTGGCGATGATGTTGATGGGCGAGAACAGCCGCGCTGTAGCCGATCGCGTCGCGCACAAAGTCGAAGAGATTCAGAAGGGCCTGCCGCCGGGTGTAATCATTAAGCCGCAGTACAACCGAAGGGAGCTGGTGGATCGCACCATCCACACCGTCGAGACAAATCTCCTCGAAGGCGCGGTGCTGGTCGTGATCATGTTGCTGCTTTTCATCGGCAACTGGCGCGCCGCGCTCATCGTCGCGACAGCGATCCCGCTCTCGTTTCTCTTTGCCATCAGCGGGATGGCGCGATTCGGCATCTCCGGAAACCTGATGAGTCTCGGTGCCATTGATTTCGGACTGATCATCGACGGCTCAATTGTTATCGTGGAAAACGTCGTCCGGCAGCTTGGTCTCAAGCAGCATCAGCTCGGGCGCGCCTTGAACAAAGAGGAGCGGCTTCACGCTGTCCTTGCGGCGAGCAAGCAAGTCGGGACGCCGATGTTCTTTGGCGTCCTTGTCATCGCGATCGTTTATCTGCCTATTCTTGCGCTCTCGGGGATTGAGGGAAAAATGTTTCACCCCATGGCGTTGACCGTCATGCTCGCGCTGGGCGGATCGCTGGTCCTCGCGTTAACGCTTATGCCGGCGCTCTCTTCGTTCCTGCTCCGCGGCCGTATTCGTGAAGGCGACAACTTTCTCGTCCGGTTTTGCAAAGCGGTTTACGCGCCTGTCCTTCGTGCCTCTCTGCGTCTCCGCTGGCCGGTTGTCCTCGCCGCACTCGCCCTTTTCGCGCTTGCGCTCATTACTTTCACCCGGCTCGGCGCGGATTTTATTCCGAAGCTCGACGAAGGCGCGTTCACCATGATGGTTTATCGCGCTGCCGGCATCAGCCTCGACGCAAGTGTCAAAGCGCAAACGAGGACAGATCGCGAGATCAAAACCCGCGTGCCGGAAGTGGATCGCGTCTTTTCCCGGATCGGCAGTGCCGAGATCGCCACCGATCCAATGCCCCCGAGCGACGCGGACTTCTACATCTATTACAAACCTCGCAATGAATGGCGAAAGATCGATGGCAAGCCAATCAGCAAACGAGAGCTGGCCGAAATCATCTCCAAAGAACTCGAAGCGCTCAATCCCAGCGCGCAGATCATGGTCGCGCAACCCATCGAGATGCGTTTCAACGAAATGCTTGAGGGAATCCGCGCGGATATCGCGGTCAAGATTTTTGGGAACGACTACGACGTCCTGGAGCGCCTCGGCGCCGAAGTAAAAGAAGTCTTGCAACAAATTCCCGGCACGCGCGAAGGCGAGGGCGAAGTCGAATTCGAAACAACCGGCCGGGCGCCGATGCTGGAAATCAGGGTCAAGCGCGACGTGCTTGCGAAATACAATCTGCACACTGGCGACGTGAATCAGGTTATCGCGGCGGCTCTAGGCGGACAGACGGTCGGCGCTCTCGTCGAAGGCAACCGTCGCTTCGATATTGTCGTGCGACTTGGCGAGAAGGACCGGGAAAATCTCGACGCGATCCGCGCCTTGCCTATCCGGGTGGGCGATACCGGCATGCTGCCTCTCGGCACGCTGGCGGAGATTGAACGCGTCAAAACCGTCTCACCCATCTTGCGCGACTCGGCCCAGCGCCGCTCGGCCTTGATGGTGAATCTGCAAGGGCGCGATGTGGAGAGTTGGGTTCACGAAGCAGACGCCAAAGTCCGCCAGAACGTCAAACTTCCCGACGGCTACACGCTGGAATTCGGCGGCCAGTTCGAGAATCTTCGCGAGGCCAAGGCACGGCTCACGATTGTCGTGCCGATGGCGTTGATATTCATTTTCGTGCTTATCTTCATGGCCTTCGGCAGCGTCCGGCAAGCGCTGCTCGTTTACTCCGGAATCCCGCTCGCCATCACAGGGGGCGTTTTTGGCCTTTGGTTGCGGGGCATGCCTTTTAGCATTTCGGCGGCCGTGGGGTTCATCGCCTTGAGCGGGGTTGCCGTTCTCAACGGCCTGGTGATGATCAGTTATTTCAACCAGCTTCGCGAACAGGGAGAGGATGTCCGCTCGGCCGTTTTCAATGGAGCACTGACCCGTTTGCGACCTGTCTTGATGACAGCGGCGGTCGCGGCCTTTGGATTCGTGCCAATGGCTTTATCGAATAGTGCCGGCGCCGAAGTGCAAAGACCGCTGGCGACCGTCGTCATCGGCGGCATTATCAGTTCGACGTTTTTAACCTTGCTCCTGCTTCCAGTGCTCTATGACTGGGCGGAACGCAGAAGCACCCGCACCAGCCGCAGTGCGATTTCGTGAGAAAACGGAGACTGGATTCCCGCTGCTACGATTTGGCTACTTTCTTCCAGACGCCGCCTTCTTCCTTCCAGTCGTAAAGCGCCTTGCCGCTCACCTTGTGAACCGAGGTCTCGGTCACTTTCATGTCGCCCGGTTTGCCCGAGAGGAAGAAATCAACGTCGTAGATCGTGCCATCGTCGGCTTTCAGGTCGACGCAGGCGAAATGCTTGCCGCCGCCGAGACTGGAAAGCCGATCGTCGTGCACCTTGACCAAGGTGAGCGAGAGATCCTTGCCTTCGTGCTTCACGTGGAATTTCCCGTCTTTCTTGCTCTCCGCCTCGATATGTTTTTTGATCCCGGCCGAGATATCAGCCGTCGTCACGTCTCCACCGGCGTCTTTTTTCGGATGCTCTTTAGGATGGTCGCCCTCCTTTTTAGCCTCGTCTTTCTTGGGATGTTCGGACGGATGTTCAGCGGCGATGGCCGGGACTGCCACCGCGAAAGACAACGCGACGGCTATTGCAAGAATCGGTTGTTTGATCATGGAACCGAAAATATCGGGTTTCCACTTGAACGACAAGGTTGATATGTGCGGTGTCGACCAGAGGCGATTCCATGATTCGCCTAACGTATTTAGCCCATTTTGGAGCGCTTTAGCCCACGATATCTATAAAAAGGCGCCCCTGTCCCATCCTTGGGGGAATTTCGGATGCCAATTAATCGGTTGACTCATTGGTACGAGGAATGTTTCATATGTAACAGACGGTGCGGGCGGGGGGACTCGAACCCCCAACCAGCGACTTAGCATGAAGCGGCTCTATCCATTTGAGCTACGCCCGCCCGTTTCAAGGGGGCTGGAATGTCGTTCCAGCCCTCTTTTTTTACACGCGCTGTTCGCGCATGTGAAAATTTAGAATCAAATTTTTGTAAGGATCGCTTCAACTTTCTGCTTCCTAGGAAGGTTCATCCTCTTCATTCGGCTTCAATACCTCGACATAGCCCTTGAGCTTTCGCCAAAGTCCGATCGAGAGGTTGTTAGACGTCTCTACCCTCACGGACTGCCCACCTAAAGAAAAAACCCAAATGTTGGTATCGGGCGTCATGCGTGGAGAACTCGCGGCGATTGTTACATTTGGCGGTGCCGATTGGTCTTGGGCCGCACCTTCGTCGTGCCCGGCCACTGCGGGAACCGGCCCGGAAGCGATGCTCTGCTGGGTCGCGCTGAACCGTAGAAAGCCTTGGGAATCGATCACGCCGGCACCTGCGGCCGCTTTGAGAAAGAAATTCGCAACCCTATCGTTCCAAGACGTTGGAACGTTCATTTCTCGGCGCATTACATTGGCAAGCATTTCTGCCGTAAGCCTATTCCCGTCGAATCTCTTGATGATCTCCGCAAAGACTGGGGGCGCTGAAAGGAACCCTAAAACGCCGCGGCGCTTGTCCGCGTCGTCAGCAGGAAAAAAGTAATGTTTGCTATGTTCACTTAGTCGAAACGAACCCCGCCCTGTAATCATCCCATACGTTTTGGCGGACGCCACCCGTTGCACGAAAGAGCCCGACTTGTGCGAGGTTCCGAGATTGCTCGCGATGACCGAGCGGGTTACGTCTGCCCTTGCGCCGCCGGCATCACTGACGGCACGTGCCAGTTCCAAAGCGTTGCTAAAAGTCACCAAGGGGTACGGAGAGTTTGGGGTTGCCTCGATTTGTTCGCTCATAATGAGAGTATTTAGAAGCTTTTGGGGCTAGAGCAAGAAAATAATACGCCCCTTTGGAGAATTCAAGCCCCACTGTTGGAGCGCGAGTTTAGCCCTATGGGGCTAATTCGCCTGAACTGGATCGATCGTCCGAATGTTCGCCAACGACACGCAAATTGCCACTCTATCGGCCGCGATAGCCCTTCGGGGATTCAAGCAATCGAAGTTGAGGCTCCACATGCCCCTTGCGGTGAGCGACGTTGTTAGTCGTGTTTTGCTCGACATCTTCATTACCCCATTGCGACCAGCCATCGCGACGAAATCGAGCGAAGAGCTCGAGGTACGGTCCCGACGAACAGGATTCGATGATATTGTAAATCTCGTCGGGTTTTCTGGAATGCTCGCGCTTTCGAGTGGCGAGCATGTTTACCTGCGTCCGCCCCGGCTTGAGAGTCCGCATGCTGCCGCGCACACCAAACAAGACCAATTCGGTCACGTTTCGGAAATAAAAGCCAACTCCACGACCGTCTGGTCCAGCATCTTTGCGGATTTTGAACCAAACGATGTTCGACTTATAGGTGAAGCCCCATGCCTTCATGACGCGCAAACCCTCCATCAGCAGAGCGTTTGGAACCCACAGATATAGATGGGAACGCGCAGCGGCGAAATTTCCGACCGGCAAATCCATTATCTCTTGCAGTTCCATCGTTGGGTAGCGCAAGAGGCGACGATGCTCGGGCGCCACTTTGCCTGTGCGGTTCTGGAACTGCCAAGGTGGGTCGGCCAGAATGGTGGAAAATCGGCCTTCGATCTTCTCGGCGAGATCAACCTCAGGGCTGGGCAATGTCGGGCTAACTATTTTCGTCATACAACGCCTTGGTGATTCCGAAAACTAACACAGGACATCCTCCTCCGCTTCCGCCCTCCATTTTCCTGAGGAGTTTGCTCAGAATCGTTGTTGTTGAGCCGTAGCTCGATCCCCGCCCAAGTTCATCAAAGATGTTCTGTAATTCATCCGACCTCGTGATAATGACTCCAACATTTAAGGCGCGCAATTCGAACAGCAGGCGAAAATTGTTGAGATCTCGATCGTAAAATTCCGTTTTGTTGTTCCATTCGATCTCAACCCCCACACCGTTCTTGAAGCAATCGACTTTGTGCGTGGGGCTGTCGATGACGTTGTCATCGACTCGAATCTGCGTTTGAAATTTTCGTTCCTTCCAACCACGCGAGGTGAATGCACCGTCAATTGCACCGGAAACCTTGCTCTTCCCGCCTCCGCCGACCGTAATGTGAGTCTTGCTGAGGCGAAAAACGGTCAGGACGGCAACGATATCATTCCATTCCTCGCGAAAGTCAGTTCGCAGAACCGCTGAGGCGTGCCGCCACTCATGAACGTCGTAATTCTTGCGGATGAACTGAGGAAAATCGCTGAGTGCCACAGAGCCGGATCTACTCGATTCGCGATTTGGGATCCAGCGCTAATGCCACCAGGAGCATGGGCATGGATATGGGAACGGTGTCAGCGTCATTCGGGGACGCGATTATCCTTGTGCACCAACGTTGTGGCTTTGATCGACGCGCGGCCTTCCTTGTGCTATTCATCAAGCAATGCGGAAGTCAGCTGCCATCCTTTTTGCGGTCGTGCTCGCGATGTTTATCACGCCATTAAGACTACCGGCTGCTTCCTGCATCCTTTCGAATGCGCCGAGCCATGAGGCTTGTAAGAGCAACTGCTGCGCAAACATGACCTGTTGTGCGGTGTCGGCGAAAAGCACCGGCCCAATCTCGCAACCGCTCGCAGCAGGCGGCGTTGCCAAACAGCAAGTGCTAGCACTTGCCTCCACTGCGTCCCTTGGCTTGCCGGCGCCTTTCGCGTTCGCACCCATTGCGTGCGCCGCCGTGCCGGTCCGCGCGCATTCGCCGCCCCCTTTGGCGGCGACTTGTATTCGTCTCATCTGATCCAAAGACGCTGACACCCGTGGTGTGCCCATTCAACGGCACGCTCGCGTTTCAATTCCCGTCTTGGATCAATGAAAACAAACACACTCTTATTCCTATTAGTTACAATTTTATCGCTGCCAACTGAGCTCGCCGGGGGAACCGACGAGTCGGCGACAGCATCGCGCTCTCTCTCGTTGGGAGAGGTGACGCGCCTGGTCTCCGAACGTAACCCGGCGATCAGAGAAGCGCTGCACCGATGGGAAGCGGCGAAGCAACGCGTCATTCAGGAAGGCGCGTGGGATGATCTACGCGTTTCCGGCACGTCGAAAGTCCGCCGCTATGTCGACGTTCCACCGAACGCGTTCACCGACCAGATGGTATCGGTCGAGCAGGCGATTCCGCTTTCCGGCAAGAACCGCGTGCGCGCTCAGATCGCAGCGGCGGATGCGATCACCGCTTTTGAGCAGGTCCGGCGGCAGCAACTCGAAGTGCTGACCAGAGCCCGCTCGGCTTATTTCCGACTCGCGAATGCGTTCGCTCAGATCGAGTTGAATCGAAAGAATTATCAGTCTCTGACGCAGATCGCCGAGATCGGCCGGTCCCGTTATGAAGTCGGGACGCAGAGCGCGGCGGAAGTGCTCATGTCGGAAACAGAAGCGGCCAAGCTTCTGGAATTGCGTCGCGATCTGGAGCGAAACATCGCAACCGAGCAATCGCAGCTCAACGTGCTCATGAACCGGGATGCATTCACGCCGCTCGCGGTCAGCGGTGACATTCCCGTCCGGCACAGAGAATTTTCCATCGCGAGTTTGCGCTCCGCGGTCCTGTCAAATCGTCCGGAGATTCGGGCCGCGCGTGCTCGTATCGCGGCAGGTGAAGCTACGATTCGGCTCGCTCATCGCGCCTGGATTCCCGATCCCTCCTTCAAGGTCGAGGGCCAACGCTACAACGATGCCGGGCAATCATTGAGCGAACTTGATGCCGGGATTTCTTTCAGTGTCCCCTGGGGAAACCCCCGGAAGTACTCCGCGGGGGTCACGGAAGCGCGCGCGAATCTCGCCGCAGCGCAGGCGGCCCTGGAGCGCGCCGAAAACGAAGCGATTGGCTCGCTGCGGGATGCGTTGCAAAAGGTCACCACGGCGCATCATCACGTCGAGCTCTTTCGCGACAAGCTCGTGCCGCAAACGCGGCAGGCATTTCAGGCTACTCAACTCGCCTACGAATCCGGCAAAGCGACGTTCGCCGAGTGGATCCTGGTACAGCGCAATCTCCGCGACATGGAAGCCGAAGCGCGCATGCACCTGACCGATTATCAAACCGCGCTGGCCGAACTCGAGTCGGTCGTCGGCGCCGATCTCAATCTTTTTCCGTCCAGCAACCCAGCAATAACAACCAAATGAAAACAGCAATCCATTTACTCGCAGTCATCGCCTTTGCGCTTGTCACCGCGTGTTCGAAAACATCTGCGCCGATCAAGCCAGCGGATGTCGATTACTACACCTGCACGATGCACCCATCGGTGCACGCGGAGGCTCCCGGCAAATGCCCAATTTGCGGCATGGAGCTCGTGCCGGTGAAAAAACGCGACGGCGGAGCGCCGTCTACGTCATCGAATCGTGAGTTCGTGGTTCCGGTCGATCGGCAGCAGCAGATCGGAGTCACCTATGCCAAAGTCGAACGCCGACCTCTGCGGAAAGAGATTCGCGCGGTGGGAACAGTCGAACCTGATCTGCAAAAACATTGGGCGTTTGTCGCCCGGGCCGACGGATACGTGCAGCAACTGATCGTCGCATCCGTCGGACAAATCGTGGAGAAGGACGAGCCCCTGCTCTCGATCTACAGCCCCGATTTGGCGACGACGACACGTGAGTTGGTGATGCTGCTCCGAATGCGTGATGAGGCGAAGACGCCGGCGGCGCGTGACACACCGCAAAGATTGATTTCCGCCGCTGAAACGCGTTTGCGGCAATGGAACATCACGCCGGCGCAGATCGCGGAGTTGGAGAAGAGCCGGACTCCCACGGAAGTGATCACTTTGCGCTCGCCGTTCCGCGGCGTGGTCCAGGAGCTGCCCGCGCATCAAGGCGTCGCGGTGAAGATCGGAGATCATCTCGTGGATATCGCCGACCTCTCGACCGTCTGGGTCTGGGCGGAGTATTACGAGAGCGAACTCGCGGGCCTGCAAAGCGGCCAGAAAGTTTCCGTCACGAGCAAATCATTTCCGGACACGCCTTTCGAAGGAATAGTCGCGGTCGTCAATCCATTCGTCGATCAAATCAAACGCACTTCGCGGGTGCGAATCGATATTCCAAATCCGGATTTCAAACTGAGGCCCGGCATGTATGCGGATGTCGCGCTGAGCCTGGATGCTGGCGAACGCCTCGCCATTCCCGTGAGCGCGGTGATGCCGACCGGCGACCGCAACATCGCCTTCGTCGATAAAGGCGGCGGCAAGATCGAGCCGCGCGATCTTAAGCTGGCCGGGCAATTCGGCGACTTGTACGCGATCGAGTCAGGATTGAGTGACGGCGAACGGGTCATCGCCAGTGCAAATTTTCTCATCGACTCGGAAGCCAAAGTGCAAGGCGCGCTGGCTGACTTTCACCAGCACTAACTGGAAACGGCGATGATCGAGCGACTGATCGACTGGAGCGCACGGAACAAATTCTTTGTCTTCCTGCTCAGTGCGCTTGCGATCGCGCTTGGTATTTTCGGGATTTACCGGACGCCGCTCGATGCGATTCCCGACCTGAGCGATGTGCAGGTGATCGTTTACACCGATTGGGAAGGCCGATCGCCCGATCTGATGGAGGATCAGGTCACGTATCCGATCTCGTCGCTCTTCATTGCCGCGCCGAAGGTGAAGTTCGTTCGCGGCGAATCGATGTTCGGCAAGTCGTTCGTTTACGTCATTTTCGAAGACGGCACCGATATCTACTGGGCGCGCTCCCGCGTTCTCGAATATCTGAACTCGATTCGCGGCTCTCTCCCCGAAGGCGTGAATCCAGTCCTCGGTCCTGACGCGACCGGCGTCGGCTGGGTCTTTGAATACGCACTGGTCGATGACAGCGGCAAACATGATCTGGCCGAGCTGCGCTCGATTCAGGATTGGAACCTTCGCTACGCCCTCGAATCGGTGAAAGGCGTTGCGGAAGTCGCGCCAGTCGGCGGATTCGTAAAGGAATATCAGGTTGATCTCGATCCGAACGCGCTCGCTGCGCATCACATCCCGCTCAGCGAAGTCGTGAGCCGCATCCGGGCAAGCAACAGCGATGTCGGCGGCAAGACCTTCGAAGTCGGAAGCACGGAATATTACGTGCGGGGGCGCGGCTACATCAAGAGTGTCGCCGACATCGAGAACGTGGTTTTAAAGGTGGACAACGGCACGCCTGTTTATGTGAAGAATGTGGGCACTGTCCATCTCGGGCCGGCCTTTCGACGTGGTGTGGCCGAGCTGGACGGAAAAGGCGAAGTGGTCGGCGGCATTGTCGTGATGCGCTTCGGCGAAAACGCGCTGCGCGTCATCGACGGCGTGAAGAGCAAGCTAGAGGAAATAAAGTCATCGTTGCCGCCCGGCGTGCACATCGTCCCAACCTACGACCGCAGCGATCTAATCCGGCGCGCGATATCCACTTTGCGCGAAAAGCTCATCGAGGAATGCATCGTCGTGGCGCTCGTTTGCATCGTCTTTCTCTGGCACGTCCGCTCCGCCCTGGTCGCGATCATCACCCTGCCGATCGCGATTCTTCTTTCGTTCGTGCCGATGCTTTACCTGAATCTTACGAGCAACATCATGTCGCTCGGCGGAATTGCGATCGCCATTGGCGCCATGGTCGATGCCGCGATCATCATGGTCGAGAATGCGCACAAATCTCTCGAACATTTCCGCGAAGGACAGAGCCGCGAGCCAAACAACGCCGAACGGATCGCGGTGATTATCGCCGCGGCCAAAAGCGTCGGCCGTCCGCTCTTCTTCTCGCTTCTCGTGATCACGGTGAGCTTTCTTCCCGTCTTCACTCTGACCGCGCAGGAAGGCCGCCTCTTCAAGCCGCTCGCGTTCACCAAAACGTTTTCGATGTTCTTTGCGTCATTGCTCGCGATCACGCTCGTGCCGGCGCTGATGACCCTCCTCATTCGCGGCAAGATCGCGCTGGAATCGCGCAACCCAGTGAATCGATTCCTGATTGCCCTCTACGAACCCGCGGTGAGTTTCGTTCTGCGGCATCGCCGGCTCGTCCTCGGCAGCGCGGCGCTTCTTCTTGCGCTCACGATCTTTCCCTTTCTAAAGTTGGGGAAGGAGTTCATGCCTCCGCTGAACGAAGGGACGCTGCTTTACATGCCGACTTCCGTCCCCGGCATGGCGATCAATGAGGCGACGAGGATTCTGCAAATCCAGGACCGGCAACTGAAGAAGTTTCCGGAAGTCCAAACCGTT
This sequence comes from Verrucomicrobiota bacterium, assembly GCA_039649045.1. Lineage (GTDB taxonomy): Bacteria > Verrucomicrobiota > Verrucomicrobiia > Chthoniobacterales > UBA10450 > AV80. The sequence continues at coordinate 109,647 of JBBWZL010000021.1, forward strand.
TTCGGCAAAGCCGGACAAGCGGAGACCGCGACCGATCCCGCGCCGCTCTCGATGTTCGAAACGATCGTGACCTTCAAGCCTTTGTCGGAATGGCGGCCGGGAATGACGTGGGAAAAATTATTGGCGGAGATGAACGCGACTCTCCGCACCCCCGGCATGAGCAACATCTTTTGGATGCCGATCCAGACGCGGACCGAAATGCTAACAACCGGCATGAGGAGCAATCTTGGGATCAAAGTTTTCGGGCCCGATCTCGCCGGCATCCAGGACGCCGCTGTTCAAATCGAGCATGCCTTAACCGGATTTGGAGAGACGCGCTCCGTTTTCGCCGAGCGCACCACCGGCGGTTACTTCCTCGATTTCACGGTCAACCGTGAAGCCGCGGCGCGCTATGGCCTCACCGTGCAGGATGTGAACGACGTCGTTGAAACCGCGATTGGCGGCAAGACCATCACGACTACGATCGAGCGCCGGGAGCGTTATCCGGTGAATGCGCGATACGCGCGCGATTTTCGGCAGAACCTCGGAGCGCTCAAGCGGGTGCTCGTGCCCACACCGACCGGGGCGCAAGTGCCGATCGAGCTTCTGGCCGACATTGGTTACAAAACCGGCCCGCCGAGCATTCGGAGCGAGAACGGCCAGCTTGTCGGCTTTGTCTTCGTCGATATCACGACGAGCAACATCAACGGCTATGTTCGCGCCGCGGCCGCGCGACTCGCGGAGAGCGTCCATTTGCCGCCGGGTTACACGATGCAGTGGAGCGGACAGTTCCAATACCTCAAGCAAGCCGAGGAACGTCTGAAGTTCGTCGTGCCGCTTACGCTGGCGATCATTTTCGTGCTGCTCTACATGAACACGCGCTCGGTGGCGAAGACCTTCATCGTCCTGCTGGCGGTGCCGTTCTCGCTCGTCGGCGCGTTTTGGTTGCTCGCGTTGCTTGGCTATCACATGAGCGTTGCCGTTTGGGTGGGTTTGATTGCGCTGGCCGGCATCGATGCCGAGACCGGAGTCGTGATGCTCCTTTATCTCGATCACGCCTACGAAAAATTTCGAGGCGAAGGCCGGATGCGAACGGCAGATGATCTGCGAGCCGCGATTCGCGAAGGCGCGGCGCAACGGATTCGGCCAAAGATCATGACCGTCTGCGCAATTCTTTTCGGTCTCTTGCCCATCATGTGGTCGCCGGTCACGCAAGCCGGCGCCGACATGATGAAACGCATCGCCGCTCCCATGATCGGTGGGGTTATTACTTCGGCTGTTCTCGAGCTCTTACTCTATCCGGTGATTTTTGCGCTCTGGAAGGAACGCTCGCTCCGGCAGCAAACATGAAATCGGCGTTGCTCCGAATTGGAGGAGGGCTCGCCGCGTGTGTAATCGGAGTCGTTATCTGGCGTTCGTATCTTCAGCGGAAGACCGCCGACCGGATCAAGATTGTTTCCTCGGTTGGAATCGCTTCGCTCGAAATGGTCCGCCTCGGCGGCGTGGAGCAATGGATCCAAATTCGCGGGAATGATCGCGCAAATCCGATACTGCTTTTTCTCCACAGCGGTCCCGGCTTTCCGGAGATGCCCTTTGCGCATGTAGATGCGGCGCTCGAAAAGGATTTTGTCGTTGTGCAATGGGACCAACGCGGCGCCGGCAAGTCTTACTCCTCCTCGATTTCAGAAAGTTCGATGACGATCGAGCAATTCGTCTCCGATACGCATGACCTCGTCCAGCTTCTCTTGCAGCGGTTTGGCCGCTCTAAGTTAATTCTCGTCGCGCATTCGTGGGGATCGATCGTTGGTGCCCTCACCGTGGCGAAATATCCGGAGCTCTTCGACGTCTACGTCGGAATCAGCCAGGCCGTCAATCCACCTGAATCCGAGAGACTGATGTATCGCTTCGCGTTGCAAACCGCGGAAGGAGAAGGCAACGCGAGGGCGATTGCCCAGCTGCAGCAGATCGATCTTCCGCCCTACGAAAACATCCAAGATTATCGGACGATGCGCGACTGGGTTTATCATTTCCGCGACCGAAATTATTCTCCAATCAAGCCGTGGGGTTTCGCACGGCTTGCGATCGCGTCTCCCGTTTATTCCTGGGCTGATCTGGCGCGAATTCTTTTCGGCATGCGCTTCTCCTTTTGCCGGCTTTGGCAGGAGGTTTTTTATCGGACCGACCTCTTCACCCAAGCCCCCAAACTCGAAGTTCCAGCCTATTTTTTTCTCGGCCGGCATGATTTGACGGTCACCGCGGCCGCGCCGCTGGCCGAAAAGTATTTCCAAAGCCTTGAAGCGCCAAAAGGCAAACATCTGGTCTGGTTCGAAAACTCGGGCCACTGGCCGCAATTGGAAGAGCCGGCAAAATTCTGTGCGGTCCTCACGGATGGGCTGGCGAAGATGGAACTCGAAATCGCCAAATGAATTTCGGTCAGTTCGCCGGCATGAATTGGAGCCGCCGGGAAAACATCCTCATTAAAGCGCTGCGAGTCGTGATCGTTGTCTGGATCGGCGGAATGCTTCTTGTCGCCGCCATTGGCAAGTTTCTGGACAATCGCCATTTCGCCGAAGTGCTCGCGCAGTGGCAGCTTTTTCCCTCGTGGAGTTTGCTCGCGCTTGGATTTCTCGCGTCCTTCTCGGAGCTGGTATTGGCGATCTGGCTCTTCTCCGGCTGGCGTCTCTCCGCCGCTGCCCTCACCGCCGTCGCCTTTCATCTGGCGTATTCAACGGCGACGCTTGTCACGGTATTGCGCGGAATTCGTCTGCCGGATTGCGGCTGTTTCGGCATCTTTTTTCCGCATCCCCTTGATTGGACGATGGTCTTCGAAGATCTCCTTCTCGCGGGGATCTGCCTTGTTCTTTTCGTGATCGCAAAGCCGCCGCGAAAATGATTCGAGCGCCGAAATCGAACATGAAGATTGAACCGGCATAGCCCAAGCTGTATCTAACGTCGGGATGCGAACGGTAATGCGGCTTCTGATTTGTCTGGTGATCTCTTCTTCGATCGCTTTCGCAGTGGTTCCCACGCAGGCTCCGGTTCGGCAAATAGAGAAGGCGAGTTGCTGCGCCAAAGTGAAAGCCGATATGGCGACTGATGGCTGCAACCATCACGAGAACTCGGATCCGGATAAACAGGCCTGCCCGGGCTGCGTCTTTTGCCTGGCCGCAGTCTTGTCGGCGAAGACTGCATTCGTCTATCCACCCCAAGGCGAGGAATCGTTTGCCACTTTCGTAGCTCGCGAGTTTGTCCGCTCGCACCTTCCTCACGTTCCACCTCCGCGATCGTTCGTCGCGTAAGCAGCGTTGGCTCGTCCCGCGGCTGCGGGACGAGGGTTGGGAAACTCAACAGGAGGATTCTATGAAATACCTATTGATGATCGTAGCGGCATTGGCGCTGGTCGGCACAGCGAGCGCGACTTCGCGTTCGGCTGATTGCTGCGGCGGCGGTGCCTGCTGCCTGGTCAACGCGCCTTGCTGCGCAAAGTAAAGTTCGGTGGTAGTTAAACGAGCCCCCGCTGGAGAAATCCGGCGGGGGTTTTGTTTATCGCGAAACTGGCTTTGCGGCAGGAGCGTCGCGCCTGCTACTCTCCATCCATCGTGAAAAGGATTGCCGCTGAATTTTTTGGAACGTTCGCGCTCGTCTTCGCCGGCACCGGCGCGATCGTGATTAACGCGGCCAGCGGCGGCGTCATCACGCATGCCGGCATCGCTCTCACCTTCGGCCTCATCGTCCTGGCGATGATTTATACCGTCGGGGATATTTCCGGTGCGCATCTGAATCCAGCGGTCACGATTGGATTTTTCGCCGCGCGTCGGTTTCCTGGACGCGCCGTAATTCCGTACGTGATGAGCCAACTCCTCGGTGCCATCTCAGCGAGCTTGTTGCTTCACTTTCTGTTTCCACGAGACCGCACCCTTGGCATGACTCTGCCCGCAGGCGATGTGGCGCAGTCATTCATCCTCGAAGTCGTGCTCACTTTTATTCTGATGTGGGTCATTCTCAGTGTCTCAACCGGCGCCAAGGAAAAGGGAATTACCGCCGGCATCGCGGTGGGATCGGTCATTGCGCTCGAAGGAATGTTTGCCGGTCCGATTTCCGGCGCGTCGATGAATCCCGCGCGCTCGTTCGGCCCGGCAGTCGTCTCGATGCATTTCGAAGGCCTTTGGATTTATGGCGTGGCAACGGTCCTGGGTGCGGTGTTGGCGGCTCCACTTTGCCGCCTCATTCGCGGCCCGGACTGCTGTGGCCGCAACGCGAAGGTCATTGTAACCGATCGGCCGGTGAGCGATCGGACCGGGATTCTTAGATCATGAAAAGCGCAGGCGACAGGAGCTGGTCAGGCTTCTAGAACGAACTGCCAGCGTCGGTCATGGCGCATCCGGCGCGCGTGATTTTCACTTTCTCGAGCACGGCCTGAACATGGGCCAGGAGCTCGTCGGGCTTGTGCGGCTTGCGGAGAAATCCAGCCATCCCGGCGGCGAGCATTCGGTCGACTCGTTCCTGCGCCATGAAGCCGGTGCTCAGAAGCACCACCACATCCGGAAAGATTTGGCGCAGCCGGACGAAGGTTTCTTCGCCATCCATGAAAGGCATCGAGAGATCGAGCAGGACGAGGTCAAAACTCCGTGGCTCCTTCCGAAAATGATTCAAGCATTCGAAACCTGATTGGGCGGTGACGACTTCGAATCCAGCCTCCGAAAAAACCCGTCTCGCCAGCACTCGAGCCGCCGGTTCGTCATCCACGACCAGAATACGGCGCGACTTGACCGACGCTGACTCCGCAGGTTCTTCGCCGCGGCACTCGGGTATTTTTGTAAAACCGTTGTTCATCTAATTGCCTGTGAGGCATTAGGAAGAGCAGGAAAAGTGCCCATCTTTAGAATTGCCATAACGACAATTGCCGACCGAAGTAACCGGTCAAAATCACGGATCGTCGCGATGATTGGCTGCTCGCAAACGTCCCGAAAGGGGCTATGTTGGATGTCCCACTAATGAATGAATTGTCGATTAACAATCTGCGCGTCTCCATCGGTGAACAGGAGATCATCCGTGGTCTTTCGCTCGCGGTTCCGAAAGGCGAGGTCCACGCCATTATGGGGCCGAACGGGTCCGGGAAGAGCACACTCGCCAAGGTGGTGGCCGGCCATCCCGACTACAAAGTTACTTCGGGCGAAATCCTGATGGATGGCGAAAATATCCTGGAGCTCGCGCCCGACGAAAGAGCGCGCAAAGGCATCTTTCTCGCGTTTCAATATCCAAGCGAAATTCCCGGAGTGACGATCGCGAATTTTCTCCGCGCGGCCGTGCAGGCCCGGTTGCCCGAGGGCGAGGAACTCGAGGCGACCGATTACTACGCGCGGCTCTACGAAAAAATGGATCTTCTCGAGATGGATCGCTCGTTCACTTCGCGTTCCGTGAACGAAGGGTTTTCCGGCGGCGAAAAGAAGCGCAACGAAATCCTCCAGCTCGCCATGCTCGAACCGAAATATGCCGTCCTCGACGAGACCGACAGTGGTCTCGATATCGACGCCCTGAAAGTGGTGGCGCATGGCGTGAATTCATTGCGCGGGCCCGATCGCGGTATTCTCGTCATCACCCATTATCAGCGCCTGCTCGATTACATCATTCCCGACCACGTCCACGTGATGGTGCAGGGCCGGATCGTGCGCAGCGGCGGAAAAGAGCTCGCTTTAGAACTCGAAGAGAAGGGTTACGAAAGTTACGATGAAATGAAAACCGAGGCCGGCGAGCCGGTCCTGGCGTAAACGGGGAGATTTTATGGTCAAAGAAGCATCACCTTTGGAAATCGAGCGGAACGTTGGGAATTTCGCGTATCCGGAAACACACACGCACGACGCCGGCGTCGGGTTGACCGAAAAAACCATCCATTTCATCTCCGACATCAAGGACGATCCCGATTGGGTGCGCCAATTTCGCCTCAACGCCTACAAGACTTTCCTCAGCAAACCGATGCCGACCCATTGGGCGAGCAAGGACCTCGAGGCGATCGTTTTCGACAACATTCGTTATTATCTCAGCGGCGGCACGCAGCCGAAACGCAATTGGGAAGATGTGCCGGAGGATGTGAAGCGCACCTTCGAGCGGCTCGGCATCCCGGAACAGGAACGCAAATTTCTCGCGGGCGTCGAAGCGCAATTCGATAGTGAGGCGGTTTATTCCAACATCAAGAAAGCGGTCGGCGAGCAGGGCGTGATTTTCGTCGGGAGCGCCGAAGGTTTGAAGAACCATCCGGAAATTTTCCGGAAATGGTTCGGCAAAGTCATTCCGGTCGGGGACAACAAATTTAGCGCGTTGAACTCGGCCGTCTTCAGCGGCGGTTCGTTCATCTACGTCCCGCCGGGCGTGAAGGTGAAGCATCCGCTCCAGGCGTATTTCCGGATCAACGCCGAGAACTTCGGCCAGTTCGAGCGCACCCTTATCATTTGCGACGAAGGCTCGGAGCTCACCTACATGGAAGGTTGCACCGCGCCGAAATTTAATACGGCCACGCTGCATAGCGCGGTGGTCGAGCTCGTCGCGTTGAAGGACGCGAAGCTCCAGTACATCACCGTCCAAAACTGGTCCTCGAACGTTTTCAACCTGGTCACGAAACGCGGCATCGCGCACGAAGACGCCGAGGTGAAGTGGATCGATTGCAACATCGGCTCGCGTCTCACCATGAAATATCCCGGCGTCATCATGAAAGGCCGGCGCGCCCGCGGCGAAGTGCTGTCGATCGCCCTCGCCGGCGACGGGCAACATCAGGACACCGGCGCGAAAATGGTGCACGCGGCCGACGAAACGACGAGCAACATCATTTCCAAGAGCATCAGCATCGGAAAAGGACGCGCGACGTATCGCGGGCTCGTCCAAATCCCGAAGCACCTCAAGAATTGCAAGAACAACACCGAATGCGACGCACTCCTCATTAACGCGACCAGCCGCACCGACACTTACCCGGCCATCACCGTCCGCGGTACCGGCAATTCCGTGCAGCACGAAGCAAGCGTCAGCCAGGTGAGCGCCGAGCAGATCTTTTACATGCAACAGCGCGGCCTCACTGAAGCGCAGGCCATGAGCCTGAGCGTGAACGGATTCGTCAACGATCTCGTCCGCCAGTTCCCAATGGAATACAGCGTCGAGCTCAAGCGCTTGATCGAGCTTGAGATGGAAGGCTCGGTCGGGTAAGGTTCCGCCCCCAAGACACGAACGAGCGCGGCGGTCTCGGACCGCCGTTTGCGTCTCATTCTCCGGGTATGACTAACCAGACAGCCGTTCTCGACGAAGCAATGGAAATCGAAGCGCCGCAGGAATATTCCGAGGCCGCGATACTTTCCGGGCCTTCCGAGGCGCGCGGTGCCGGCCTGCCCACTTGGTTCCGCGAACAGCAGCGCGCGGCCTGGACGAAATTTGAGTCGTTCGCTTTTCCAAATCGCAAGGACCAGCCCTGGCGTTTTTCCAATGTCAGCGCTCTCGACTTTTCCCCATTCGTTCAACCCGCGCAGCTCACGCAAAAAGAGCGCGAAGAAGTTCTCGACCTTTCCACGGGCCTCAAGGAAGTCGCGGGACGATTGATCTTCGCGGACGATCAACTGCTGCGGCGCGATCCGCTCCCGGAAAAACTTCTGAATAGCGGCGTGATCCTGAAGCCGCTGGAACGTGCCATTATCGAACACGAAGATTTGTTTCGCCGGCATTTCATGGCGCAGCCAGCCGCGCTCGGCTCGGCGAAGTTCGCAGCGCTGCATGAAGCGTTCGTGACTTCGGGGACGTTCATCTACGTGCCGCGCGGAGTGGAAGTGGAATTGCCGATCGAAATTTTCCACTGGCTTCACGGCGCGAACGCCGCCGTTTTTCCGCACACGCTTCTCATCGCCGATGAGCTTTCCAAGGTAACGGTGCTCGAGCATTTCCGCTCCGCGCATCCGGAGCGCGCCGGTTTCGGCTGCGGCGTAAACGATCTGGTGGTCGGCCGCGGGGCGAAAGTGAACTACGTCTGCGCGCAAAATTGGAACGACAAAACCCTCGCCATTCAGATCAACGCCACGACCGCGGCACGCGAATCATCCGCCTTGAGTTTGAATGTTCATCTGGGCGGAAATTATTCGCGGTTCGAAAGTTTGAGCCGCCTCACCGGCGAAGGCGCTCGCAGCGATCTCCTCGCGATTTCGGTGGCGGAGGGCTCCCAGGAATTCGACGCGCGCACACTTCAGGATCATGCCTCGCCGCATACCACGAGCGATCTGCTCTACAAAAATGCACTGACCGATCGCGCCCGGAGCACGTTCGGCGGCCTTATCCGCGTGGAGCCGCACGCGCATTTCACCGACGCCTACCAAACCGTGCGCAATCTTTTGTTGAGCGACGACGCCGAGGCGAATTCGATGCCCGGGCTGGAGATCCTCGCCGACAACGTGAAGTGCAGTCACGGGGCCACCTCCGGCCAGCTGGGCGAAGACGAGGTCTTTTATCTCCTTTCGCGCGGAATACCGGCGGACGTGGCCAGGCAACTTCTTGTCGCCGGATTCCTGAACGAGGTCGTTGATCGCCTGGATCATCCGGCGATCACCAACCTCATTCACGGATTGATTGAAGCGAAATTCGCACGCCGTTAAAGGCACGCTTCTGGTCATCCCGAGGCTGGCGCAGCGCGCCGAGGGACCTCACAAGTGCTCAAGCGCTTCCGCGCAACGGCAGGCCGATTCGTCAAGCAGGGTCCAAGTTTTCGCGATAGCGCAATTTGCTGTTGTGAGATCCCTCGCCGTCTGCGCGGCTCGGGATGACGCGTTAACTTCCGCGCTGATAATGTTTCGCGATCGCCTCCGCCTCCTTGCGGATTTTGTCCGCCAAAGCGCGGGGTTCGAGCACGCGGACATGGCTGCCCCAGCTCAGGATCCAGCGCTCGATTTCTTCCAGGCCGCCGAGTTCCAATCGAAGAATCATCGAGCCGTCGGGCTGCGGCTGGATTCGCTGCGATTCATGCCAGGTCCGCTCCGAGACCAGCCGCGCCGCGAATGAATCGAACTGCAATCGGATGCGTTGCTTCTTTCCCGCGGAGTGGACTCCGAAGCTGCCGCTCAAGATTCTGCTAATCGAAAAATCGGCGGGACGGCGAAAGCCCTTGGTCGTTAACGAGACATTCCGCATCCGCGGCAAAGCGAAGGTCCGCACCTGCGCCCGCTCCAGATCCTGCGCGAAAAGGTACCACTGGTTCTCGAGACAGCCGAGGTGATACGGCTGCACCCGTCGGCGCTCATAACCGCTGCTCTTCAGTTTCCGATAGTCGAATTCGATCTCCACGGACCGCAGAACTCCTTTGCTCACGACCTCGAAAAGTTCGAGGTCGGCCGGACTGGCGCCCGCGCTACGGAACGAGATGACATCATCGAGGTCGGTCCAGGAAAACGAAACGCGATCCTTCAATCCATCGGTGATCTTGCGAAAAGCGGAATGCAACGGTCGTTCGAAGGGCGTCCCCTTGTATTGAGCGAGCGCTTTCTGGGCGACCAGCAGCGCGGTAATTTCGCCTTCTGAAACCTCAATGTTCGGGAAGCCGGTGACTGCTTCGGTGTAATGAAACCCGAACTCCTGCGGATGATACGCGATCGGCAGCCCAAGCCGATCGCGCATGAAATCGATGTCCCGCTGGATCGTCTTCGCTGAGACCTCGAGCTCCGCCGCGATCTTCTGGCAGTTCGGGAAGTGCCGGGCTTTAAGGGCCGCGTGCAGCCGCATCATCCGCTGGAGCGGAGGCCGCGAAAAACCTGAATTATTTTTTAGCATCGGACAGCCCATGTCCTACCCCCTGTCGCATGATGACGCCATGAAAAGATACAAAACTCATTATGCCCGCCGCAGTCTGATCGTGGTTCCTTCTTCGTATCGGCCCGATCGGATCGAGCGCGGCCTCCGCGTTTTGCGCGCCCTGCGCCTTTCGTTGTCGGCTTCCGCCGACCCAAGCGAACGCCCCCGGCAAAAGGAGTTCGATTTCGCGCTTCCGAAGCGGGCCTAAGGACTGGGTAGGGACGCCGCGCTGCGGCGTCCGCGTCAGGAGCGCTGGGTGAACTTTGCCGGACGGCGCAGCGCGCCGTCCCTACCAGCGAACATAGAAAGTATTGCAACGCGCGGCGCAGGTCGCTACGTTCGATCACCTCGGCGGATTGCTGCACGGGCAGCGCCCTCTCGATCATGGACGTAAGCGGCACAATCGACGCGATTCTTGCTCAAAAAGGGACGGAGATTTTTTCCGTCTCGCCGGACGCAATGGTGTTCGAGGCAGTCGAGCTGATGGCAAACAAGAACGTCGGCGCGCTCCTCGTCATCCAGGAGGGGAAGCTGGTCGGGATGATTTCGGAGCGCGATTACACGCGCAAAGTCATGCTGCGCGGAAAGAAATCGCGCGAGACACAAGTGCGCGAAATCATGTCGACCGATCTGACGGTCGTCAGTTCGCGCGAGCCGGTGGAAAATTGTATGCAGATGATGACCGACAAACGCATTCGCCATCTCCCAGTGATCGATGGCGAAACGATCCGCGGCATCATTTCGATTGGCGATTTGGTGAAGTGGGTCATCGCCACCCAATCGGCCGCGATCGCGCATCTTGAGATGTATATCTCGGGCGGCTATACGGGATAATTTGTAAGCCCGTCTGTGTCAGACGGCATTCGCGGCGGCGTTTCGCAGAAACGCCCTACAATTTCCAAACCGTCCGTCCGTTGACGATCGTCCTAACCGCGCGTCCCTTCAGCTTCCAACCATCGAACGGCGTGTTGCGCGAGAGCGATTGCGATGCGCCGGCATCGAAAGTCCATTCGAGGCCCGGATCGATTAGCGTGACATCCGCACTTCGACCTGCGGAGAGCGTGCCGGCCTCGATTTGCAAGAGCCGCGCCGGATTCACCGTGAACATCTCGATCAACCGCGGCAGATCGATCGTTTTGTTTTTGTGGACGAGCAGATCGAGAAACAACCCAAGTTCCGTTTCCAATCCGACGATCCCGAAGGGGGCGGCGTCGAACTCGACCTCCTTCTCGAACTGCGCATGTGGCGCGTGATCGCTGCACAGAATTCCGATTGTCCCGTCGGCGATCCCTTCCAGCAGCGCCGCCACATCTTCGTTCGCGCGCAAAGGCGGATTCATTTTGTAATTCGTATCGAAATTCTGGATCGCCTCGTCGGTGAGCGCGATATGATGCGGACAAACCTCGCCGCTAATCTTCACGCCCCGCGCCCGCGCTTCGCGCAAAATGCGCACGCTGCCGGCGGCGCTGATGTGCTGGCAGTGGACATAATGGTCGCAGAGTTCCGCCAGGAGAACGTTGCGCATCACAATCGCTTCCTCGCCCGCGCTCGGCCATCCCGGCAAACCGAGAAGCGTGCTCCAGTAGCCCTCGTGGACGACGCCGTTGCCGACGAGATTGTAATCCTGGCAATGATCGAACACGGGCAGACCCACCATGCGCGCATACTCCACGGTCCGGCGCATCAGTTCGTTGTTTTGGACGCAGCGCCCATCATCAGTAATCGCAACGACCCCGGCCTGGCCGAGCGAACCGATCGGCGCAAGTTCTTCACCGAGTAGGCCTTTTGAAATCGCGCCGGTCGGCAGGACGTTGACGCACGCAACCTCCGCGGCGCGGTCTTTTATCCAGGCGATCGTGCTCGGGCTGTCGGCGACCGGCGACGTATTCGGCATGCAAACGATCGTCGTGAATCCGCCGGCGGCCGCGGCGCGCGCACCCGACTCTATCGTTTCCTTCCAACCAAAACCCGGTTCCCGCAGGTGGACGTGGAGGTCGATCAGGCCAGGGGCGACGATCAATCCCGCAGCGTCGATGACTTCAGCGTCTGTTCCCGCTGTTGCAGCAATTCTTCCGTCGACAATGAAGAGATCGGCAATCTCATCGCGATCGTTCGCGGGATCGATGATGCGGCCATTGCGAATGACAATCGCGTTCATAAATCGGAGCACGGCCGTCCCGGCTGTGCGGCCGGCGGGCGTCTCGCCTGTCGGTTAACGGCAGAGGCAGCAGGCGAGACGCCCGCTGGCCGCACAGGCGAGGACGCACTGTGCTCCGCCGCTGAGTCGTCGCGTCTGTTCATGGCGTGGCGATGCCTCCGCAGAGATAAAGGACCGCCATCCGGATCGCCAGACCGTTGGTGACCTGGTTGAGGATGACGCTTTGCGCGCCGTCGGCTAACTCGCTGTCGATCTCGACGCCGCGATTGATCGGGCCGGGATGCATGATGAGACAATCGGGCTTCAGCATTTTGCCGCGTTCTTTCGTCAGGCCAAAGAGCCGGATGTATTCGCCGATTCCCGGGAAGTATTCCTTCCGTTGCCGCTCATGTTGAATCCGGAGGAGATTGACGACATCGGCGCTCGGCAGGATTTCGTCGATGTCGTGGGAGACGGCGACGCCGAGCTTCTCAAACTCCCGCGGCACCAGCGTGCTTGGACCGACCAGTGTGACGCGGGCGCCGAGTTTGAGCAGACCGAAAATATTCGAGCGGGCGACGCGGCTGAAAAGAACATCGCCGATGATGACGACGTGCAGTCCGGCGATTTCCCTCTTTTTTTCCCGGATGGTGTAGAGATCGAGCAGCGCCTGGGTGGGATGCTCGTGCGCGCCGTCGCCTGCATTAATGATGCTCGACGTGAGGCGCTCGGCGAGAAACTGCGGCGCGCCGGACGAGCTGTGCCGCAGAACAATGATATCGGCATGGTTCGCTTCCAGAATTTTCGCGGTATCCTTGAGGGTCTCGCCCTTCGCCAGGCTGGAAGAGATCGCCGAGATATTGATGACGTCGGCGCTCAAGCGGATGGCCGCGATCTCGAACGACGTGCGGGTGCGCGTGCTCGGTTCGGCGAAAAAATTCACGAGGGTCTTGCCGCGCAACGCCGGGACTTTCTTGATCTCGCGCGTCCCGACCTCCTTGAAGGCATCGGCCGTTTCGAGAATGAAAACGATTTCCTCCGCGGAAAGCTCACGGATGCCGAGCAGATCCTTCCGCTTCCAGCGCACTTCGGATTTGGCCGGTTCCATCAGGCTTTCTCCTCCTTGATCAACCAGACAGCATCCGGTTCGCCATCCACATTTTCGAGACGCAAGCGCACCCGCTCGCCCGGCGCCGTAGGCAGATTTTTTCCAACGTAATCGACCCGAATCGGCAGCTCGCGGTGGCCGCGGTCGATCAACGCCGCCAGTTGAATGCGCGCGGGCCGGCCGAAAGAACTGATCGCATCCATTGCAGCACGGGCGGTGCGTCCCGTGAAGAAAACGTCGTCAACGATGATGACCGTTTTGCCTTCGAGCGGAAGCGGCAGATGGGAAGCGTACATGCGCGGCAGGACCGCGCGCGTTCCCACATCGTCGCGGTGCATCGAAACGTCGATGATCCCGCTGCCGACTTGAACATTGCTGAGCGACCGAATCGTTTCGGCGATGCGGCGGCCAATCTCGATCCCGCGCGAAGGGATGCCCGCGAGAACAACGGCGGCGAGGTCGGGATTACGCTCGATGATCTCGTGCGCGATCCGGCGCAGGGCGCGGTTGATCGCCTCGGCATCCATCACCGGACTGGTGGCGGAGAGAGAAGAAGTGGGTGCGTGTTTTTTGGTCATGTTCCTTGGCGACCTCGCGGGATCGCTTTAAAGGAAACGGCGGAACTCAGGCTGCGGTCGTTTCGGCCTTGGCCTCCTTCATCCGCTTGTTCCGCCAACTGGAGCGATATTTCACGATCCAATCGAGGAGCGCCTTTTCAAAGCCGATATCGGTGCCGGCTTTTTCGCTCTCGATCCACTTATGTTTCAAAATTTCTTCTCTCTCAGCCAGAAACTCTTTGTAGAGAACGGAGTTCTTCACGAACTGAGATTGCTCCCCTTGCGCGGCGGTCATCTCGGGACTGTTTTTCATATAAGCATACGCAGGTCAACAAAAACCATATCGTCCTGGTTTAGATGTAGCAGCGGGTGTGCCTATTCAATCTGTCTGGTTCTTCTGTGGCCGCCGCCCTCGTGGGGGGCGCGAGGCGCGCGCTGCTGACCGGGCGGATCTCTCGCTTCGCACAGCGAAGCGGCTACAGAAGACCACGCAGATGTCGGGCGATTTTCATGAACTCCTGCGCGACCGGCGAATCCTCCGCCTCGGCGGTGATCGGCATGCCGCGATCGCCGGATTCACGAGTGGCGATGTCGATCGGAATCTGGCCGAGCAACGGTACGCGCAACCGCTTTGCTTCGCGTTCGCCGCCGCCCGATCCGAAAATATCGTAGCGCTTGCCGTCACTGGGCGAAAGGAAGTAGCTCATGTTCTCCACCAGCCCGAGCACCGTCACATTCACTTTCTCGAACATTGTCGCGGCTTTCCGGGCATCGATTAGCGCGACTTCTTGCGGCGTGGTCACGATGATCGCACCGGCGAGCGCGACGGTTTGCACGATCGTGAGCTGGATGTCGCCGGTGCCCGGCGGAAGATCGAGCACGAGATAATCGAGCTCGCCCCATTCCACCTGCCGGAGGAATTGCTGCGTGTAGCGCGTGACCATCGGTCCGCGGAGAATGGCTGGCGCGGCGTCATCGAGCAGGAAACCCATCGACATCAGCTTCAAGTTGTATTGCTCGATCGGAAGGATCCGATTTTCCTCCGTCGCCATCGGCCGATCGCGGGTGCCGAACATGAGGGAGATGCTCGGGCCGTAAATGTCGCAATCGCAGAGCCCGACGCGCGCCCCAGTTTTTTCGAGCGCGACCGCGAGATTGGCGGCGACGGTCGATTTGCCGACGCCACCTTTGCCGCTGGCGATCGCGATGACATGCCTGATCCCTTCGATCTTCGTCGTGCCCACGCCGGCCGCGCCCGCTCCGGCTGGCGGCGCGTGAATATCAATCAGCACCCGGGCCTGCTCGACGCCCGGGATTCGCGCCAAAATCTTCTCCGCCTCAGTCTTGATCGTCTGCGGGATCGCCGGTTCGTTCGTGGCCAGCGCCAATTGAACCGTAATCGCGCCACCGTCGATTCGAATTCCCTTTACCAACCCAAACGAAACAATATCGCGGCTGAAGCCGGGATACTTCACGTTCTTCAGCGCTTCGGTAATCTGCTCCTCGGAGACCGGCATGGGCGTGTAAGGTAACGGCCCCGGCCAGCGAGTAAACCAGCGCTTGCGAAATCGCGTCCCGAACTACGCGTGATCAGAGGTATCTTCTTTGCACGCCCAGAAGACACTCATGCACACGGAGCCCATCGCGATGACAAATGCAGATAACGTGAGCATATCAGTGGTCTAGCAACGGTCGTGCCGAACCCGTTTTGCAGGGAAAGTTGCTGCGTCCGCAGCAATTCCGCGTTTGTTTTCGCGACACAATTGTCGCGATCTGACACCGGCACACTCCTATTTCACCAGCATCGCCTGCGAAGCGACGCACTGCCATTTCCCGTTTCGCAGGACCCAGACATCGGTCCAACGAAAGCTGCGTTTGAATTCTTTGCCGTCTTTTGCTTTGCCCGCTTCGGTCGAAATCGCCGTGGCAACCGCAAACTGTCCGCCGAACACACGCACATCCATTTTGCCATTCTTCGTCGAGGTATAGGTGTCGGTATCCTTCTTGATCTCGGCCAGCAGGTTGGATTTGCTCATCACTTTGCCTTTTGAACTGATGCCGCGGAAATCGTCCGCCAAATAGGCCTGGGCGACCGCGGGATCGTGCGTCATGACCGAGGCTTCCCATTTGTCCTCGATCTCTCGGATGGTCGCTTCCGGCGTGGATTTTTTTACCGGCATAACCGCGGCGGGCGATGGAGATTTGGTCGGGGTCTCCGTGGGACTGCTCTTGGGTTCTGGCGAGGGGGACTTGGTTGCCTCCGGCGAGCGGCTCGCGGCCGGCGATGGCGAAGCCGATTTTTCCGTGGTGACCGACACGCTCGGATCGGAGGCGGTCGCTTCCGGGGTGGGTGCTGGAGCGGGAGTCGTTTCCGTGTTCTGGGCAAGCGCAAAGGGCGTGGCGGCAACAATGAGCGCGGTGATGGCAATGATCCTTATCTTCATCTGTTTCGTCCTCTAGTGTGAAGTTTGGAGCAGAAGCCCCGAGTGCGGTTCGAGCGGGCGCATCCTATTTGGCGGCGAAATGCTCCGTCAAGGCCGATTTGGAAAGCGGTATTGCCAACGGGCGGGATTTCTGCGCAAAACCCCCTGGCCACGATCGTGCTCATACCTACTTGACGACCGTAGTAACATCATCCTCGAAAAGTCTTAACATGCGCCGCGCCATTCGAACCATCACCGGGAGCCTCGCCCTTGGAGCCCTCATCGTTTATACGATGAGTCTTCCGTCTCCGCCCAAGGCGCAGCTCCCGGCAACTGTGGCGGCGCCGCCAGCCCCGGCTCCGATTCTCATTGCCGGTCCGGCTATTGGCGCGCCCGTGATCCAGTTGCCGGTGGCCCCGCCCCGGCGAACGCACATTGTCGATCATTGTTTCAGCGTGGACGTTGAGATAAGCGCGCCGGCAAATCGAGGGAAGAACGCGGTCATCACCGCCGCGCTGAACCAGGATTGGGAAACTGTGCGCCGTTTGCTCGACGCCGGTGCAGCCGTCGAAACCGCCGACGAGAACGGTCTCACCGCGCTGATGGTCGCAGCCAAACAGGGCAACGTGGAAACGCTCCGGACCCTGCTGGAACGGCAGGCGCGAGTGGACTTCATGGATTTCGAAGGACACACGGCGCTCTATTACGCCATGGCCGCGGCGAAATTCGACGCGATTGAGCTTCTTCTGCCTCTGAGTTCGAATCTCGCGGCGGCTTGCGGCGCCGGGCGCGATCTGCTGACGACGGCACTCCAGACCGGCGACACCAGGATTTTCCACGCTGTCCTGGAGCGGTTGCCCAACATGCTGGCGTGGACATCGAGCACGCGTCTCGCGCTCGAAGCCGCTTTGAATGCGGACATGAAGGACCAAGTCCGGCTTCTTTTGAGCAAACACTCCGCTCCGCCCACCAGGGAAGGCGGCACGGTGCCGCTCATCGCTTATGCGATCGCGAAAGATGACTCGGCCATGTTCCGCACCCTCCTCGCTTGCGGCAGCGACCCGAACATTGTCGTCCCGAAACTTTGCGAGAAAGATTTCATGGCCCTCATCAAATCGAAATATCTGCGCATGTATATTGAGGGCGAGACCGGAATCAATTTGCTGATGCTCTCTGCCGGCCTCGGCCGCGCCGATTACGTCCGCGCTTTGCTCGACGCCGGCGCCGATCGCAACCGAATGACGCCGCGTGAAAAAATGCTCCCGCTCTATTTCGCCGCCTGGACCGAAAACTGGCAGTGCGTCCAAATGCTTCTCGGTGGCGGACCGCTGCCCGATCAGCTTCGGGTCGAGATCTCGCTCTCGAAGCAGAACGCGACGGTAATCAAGGACGGCGTCACCATTTTTACCACGAAGATTTCCACGGGCCGCCAGGGATTCACCACGCCGATGGGTTACTTCGTCATTACCGACAAAGACCGGGACCACCGCTCGACCATCTACAAATGTGCCATGCCCTACTTCATGCGGCTGAACTGCCGCGATTTCGGCATGCATGAAGGAGTCGTGCAGCCTTATCCCGCATCGCATGGTTGCATTCGTCTTCCGTCCGACGCCGCGAAGAAGCTGTTCGCCGAAATCCCGGTCGGCACCGTCGTCCAGATCAACTGACGCAGCCTGCTGCGGCGTGAGTTCCTGGAGCAATCGCCTTCGACATTTCCATCGGTCTCCAATAATCTTAGGCGTTTTTCCAATATGGATACGACGCCTCTGCCGGAGCTAACCGGTCTGCGAAGCGAATATGGCGCGCACGGATTACGCCGCGCCGATCTTCATTCCGATCCGATCGAGCAATTCAGCGCCTGGTTTGCGGCCGCGCTCGCTGCGGATGTTCGCGACGCCAACGCGATGAGCCTGGCCACGGCGACCCCCGATGGCAAACCGTCGGTGCGGATTGTTTTGCTAAAGGGATTTGATGAACGCGGATTCGTTTTTTTCACGAACCATCACAGTGAAAAAGGCCAGCACCTCGAAGCAAACCCATTCGCCGCCCTCGCGTTTTATTGGGTGCAGCTCGAGCGGCAGATTCGGATTTCCGGTTCCGTCGAACGAACATCGCGGGAAGATTCCGCGGCCTATTTCCATTCGCGGCCAGTCGGCAGCCGGCTGGGCGCGTGGGTTTCGAAACAGAGCGAAGTGATCGACGCGCGCCAAGTCCTCGATTCGAGATTGGCCGAGATGACGGAACGATTCGAGGGTGGCGATATCCCGCTGCCGCCGCATTGGGGCGGGTACCGGGTCAAGCCGAACAAAATTGAGTTCTGGCAGGGCCGGCCGAATCGCCTCCACGATCGCTTTCGTTATTCGCGGCAAGATGACGGCCGGTGGCAGATCGATCGCCTTGCGCCTTGAGGCCCGGCGACGAGCTGCGCGATGAACATTGTCCCTGCAACTCCCGCCGACGCATCTCGCCTCACGGAGATCGCATTCGCCGCCAAACGCCATTGGGGTTATCCGGAGCGCTGGATCCAATCGTGGCGGGGCATCCTGACGATGCGTCCTGAATTCATCGGCGCGAACCTGGCCTACTCCGCGGTCGAAGATGGCCACGCCGTGGGCTTCTATCTTCTCACGACAGAAGAAGACGGCATGCATCTCGACCATCTCTGGATTTTGCCGAGCGCCATGAGGCGCGGAATCGGACGCGCCTTATTTCAACATGCGGTCGAGCAGGGGAAGCGCTTGGGATTCCAGACGATCAAAATCGAAGCGGATCCAAATGCGGAGGGCTTCTATCAGCGCATGAGCGCGCGACGCGTGGGAACGAACGTCACGGAGATCGAAGGCGAGCGCCGGGAGCTTCCGCTCTTGGTATATCAGCTCCCTTGAATAGAGTGCACTGGACAAGAAACTCCCGAAACGCACCTTGAACTGCATGACGAATCACGCGCGCGCATCCTATGCCATCCTGGCGGCTACCCTGATTCTCGTGGGAGTTCTTCAATTGGGCGCGCCGTTATTGGCCCTCCTTTTCTCTTATTTCGTGCTCACGAAACTGGTCAGGTTCATTCCCAACAAATGGGTCACGCTCGCCATTTTCATTCTCCTGGTGGCGGGGATCAGCTACACGGCGGGGCACTTCATTCGCGCGGCGATAACCGCCTTGCCGAAGATCGCCGATAACTCGATTCCGTCTGCGCTCTCCTGGGCGGAGGCCCACAACCTCCAACTTCCTTTCACCGACTTCGAAGGTCTCAAGGCGCGCGCGATGACCGCCGTAAGAGAGGAAGCGCATTATCTAGGCAACGTGGCCAACTTCGCGCGGCACGCTTCCACCACCTTCGTCTTCATCATCATCGCCATCGTTTGCGCAGTCAGCATTTTCTTTAACAGCCAGCTCGATCTCTTTCGCGAGACCCACAAGGTGCGGAACAATCTTTATTCGGTTTGCTGCGACGAAATCAGCGCGCGCTTCACTGAGTTTTATCGCAGTTTCTCAACCGTCATCGGCGCACAGATGACGATCTCCGCCATTAACACTGTCCTCACCGCCATCTTTGTTTTTGCGATGGGGCTCCCCTACGCGCCGGTGGTCATCGGCCTGACGTTTTTGTGCGGGCTCTTCCCGATCGTCGGAAACGTCGTGAGCAACACTGTCATCGTTTTCATCGGGTTTCTCGTTTCGCCAAAGGTCGCGATCGGCGCGCTCATCTTCCTCGTGGTGATCCATAAGCTGGAATATTTTCTGAACAGCAAAATCATTGGCGCCCGGATCCGCAATCCGATCTGGCTGACTTTGATTGGGTTGATCGTCGGCGAAAAACTGATGGGCGTTCCCGGGATGATCCTCTCGCCGGTGGTCTTGAATTATCTCCGCGTCGAGATGTCGAAACTGGAGGTAAGACGCGCGGTTGCGCTTCCCGAACGCGAGTCGGTTGAGGTGATCGATGGTCCCCATTAAAACATCGTTATGAGCGAAGCAGCGAAGGAAAATCCGTGGATCGACATTTGTCCCGGCATTCGCCGGCGGACCGTGACGCACGGCGCGACGATGTATCAAATGATTGCCGAGTTGAAGGCCGGCAGCAAAATGCCCGAGCACCAGCATCCGCAGGAGCAGATCATTCACATTCTAGCAGGGCGGATGCGGGTGTTCGCGAATGGCGGCACGCACGAACTGCGCGCCGGTGAATCGTATTACCTGGCGAGCAATGTTCCGCACGGCGTCGAGACGCCCGAGGACACGAAAGTGCTCGATACGTTTAGCCCGCACGGGACGAATACATCGCCCTCGACGAACAAGCCGCGGGGCGCTAGCTGCGTGGGGCGCGATGCTCTCCTTTATCGTCCCGGCGTACAACGAAGAGCATGAGTTGCCGCAAACTCTGACGGCTATTCGTGCGGCCGCGGATGCATCCGGGCGGCCCTATGAAATCATCGTCGTGGACGACGATTCGACCGACGCGACCGCTGCGATCGCGCGTAACAGCGGCGCCATTATCCTCGCAGTTCGGCATCGCCAGATCGCGGCTGTGCGCAACGCCGGCGCCTGTGCCGCCCGGGGGGATGTGCTCTTTTTTGTGGATGCGGACACTTGCATTTCCCCCGCTCATGTCACCGGCGCGCTGGATGCGCTGGCAGACGGTTGCGTGGGGGGCGGCGCACGAGTGGCTACCGACGATTTCGTTCCGCTCTGGGGGCGGATTTTCGTCTGGGTCTTCTGCAATCTCTATTTTGCCGTCAACCTTGGAGCCGGGGCTTTTCTTTTCACGACTCGCCAAAATTTCCAAGCGGCTGGCGGCTTCGACGAACAATTCTTCGCGGGCGAAGAAGTCTATTTCACATTGGCATTGAAGAAACTGGGCCGCTTCAAATTACTTCGCGAGCCGGTTATCACTTCGGGCCGGAAGCTGCGGATGTACTCGGCGTGGCATGTTCTGGCGCGTTCGTGCGCGATCGTCTTTGGAGGGAAGCGCGCTGTTCGCTCTCGCGAAAAACTGGATATTTGGTACGATGGGAAGCGTGAAACCAAACCGCGCGAGCCGGCTTCCCGGGGCGCGCCTGGATAGTTGCGTGGGATGAAAATAAGAGCCTCCGCCTTCGCTGCCGTCACCTTCCTGTTGATGGCGGCCATCGCGGGCGCGGACGATTCGACGGCGATCACCAAGTTAATCGACGACATCAATGCCGCTGCCATAGCAGACAAGCGCCGGATGCTCAGCATCATCACCATCAACACCGATGTGGCCGGCGCCACCCTGGAACAGGAGAAGGCGCGGACCGGCCTCAGTTTCGGCGATATCTACGTGGCGCACTCCCTTTCGCTCGCGACCAAAAAAAAATTCGGTGCGATCGTGGCCTTGAAAAAGGGCGGCCAAAGCTGGGCCCAGATCGCGCGGGCGCACAAGGTATCGCTGAAAGGCGCGGGCGAACTGCGTGAGATGATGAAACAGTAGTGGCGCGAGCGCGAGACGACGGCTAGCTCGCCAGCGTTTTGAGGAATTCCACCACGGCCACCGCATCGGCGCCGCCTTTTTCCGCGTGCGCAATCAGCGGAATCTTGTGAGGCCCCGGCACCCGCAGGATATTTGGGAAAGCGGCGGCGGCGGCCTTGATGATATCCAGCCGGCCGAGCATCGCCGCAGCGAAGAGATCCATCCGCGCGTTATTTTCGAGAAGGAATCGCGCGATGTCCGGCCGCCCCATATGGGACGCGCCGCCAAGCGCCGTTTCGAAGTCGCCTCCGCCCCAATCCCAGGTCGCGTTGATGAGGGCCGGTTGCGCGGCGAGCATCTCCTTCACTTTATCGAGTTGTCCGTGACCAGCGATGACAAATTGTTTAACGAGCCCGCTCTCGATGGGCGGCCCGCGATCGGGAATAACGGGAGCTTTCCCCGGCGAACTCGCCGGCGCGGGTGATTGCGCAAGGAGCCGCGTGCCTCCCAAAGCCGCGGCCGTCGCGAGCAAACCGTAGCGAAGAAAGCGCTTCCGAGTAAATGAGCTCTCTGAGGCGGCAATTCCGTCGGTTTCGCCTGGAGACATGAGGCCTCAGTCCATCGGTTATCTGGTTTTCTGTCAACATCGGGTTGCCAAGGCGCGTTCTTCACCTACAATACCGGCTCGTTTATGGCAGAAAGCAGTGACACGATGGACATGAAGGAGTTTCAGCTCCACGAAAAGGATACCGGCAGCGCGGATGTGCAAGTTGCGCTCCTCACCCGCCGGATCGCGCAGCTGACCGACCACCTCAAGAGCCACGCCAAAGATCATTCGTCGCGCCGCGGCCTCCTCAAGATGGTGGCGATGCGCCGGAGCTTGCTCGATTATCTGAGCAAGTCGGAGTCCGACCGGTATAAAAACCTGCTCGAGAAACTCAACCTGCGAAAGTAACCGCAGGCTCGTCTTCGGCTCACGCTCCGTCTTTCGTCCGCGGTTTTTCGCCAGGAACGCCATCCGTTAAATAGAAAGTAAACCCGGCGCTCAGGCCGATGGTCCACTTTGATTAGAGGTTTTAGTTCCGACACGACTCGGAGTTAAAACCTACAATCAGGGTGACCGGCCTGGGATTGCCAATTCCAGGAAACAGCAGTTATGCAACACAAGGTCACGGCCCAGATCGGGTCCACGCAGGTCTCCATCGAAACTGGCAAAATCGCCAAGCTGGCCGACGGCTCGGTCGTTGTCTCCACCGGCGACACCATGGTGCTCGTCAGCGCGGTTTCCGCCACGCAAATCAAGGAAGGCCAGGATTGGTTTCCGCTCACGGTCGATTACCGCGAAAAAGCGGCGGCGGTCGGGAAATTCCCGGGCGGTTATTTCAAACGCGAAGGCCGTCCTTCCGAAAAGGAGACTCTCACCTCGCGGATGACGGACCGTCCGTTGCGTCCGCTCTTTCCGGCGGGTTATCTCTACGACACGCAGATCATTTCGATGCTGCTGAGCGCGGATGGCCAAAACGATCCCGATATTCTGGCGATCAACGGCGCTTCTGCGGCCCTCACCGTTTCCGACATTCCGTTCGCCGGGCCGATCGGCGCCGTGCGCGTCGGTCGCGTCGATGGCCAGTTCATCGCGAACCCAACGCATGACGAACGCAACTCGAGCGATCTCGACCTCGTTTACGTCGGCACGGAAAACGACGTCATCATGATCGAAGGCGCCGCGCAGGAAATTCCGGAAGAGGATTTCGTGAAGGCGCTCGAATTCGCGCATGGACACGCGAAGGAAATGATTCGCATTCAACGCGAGCTCGCCGCGCAAGTGGGCAAGCCGAAGCGCGAGATGCCGTTGATGACGGTGAACCAGGAAATCCTCGAAGTGGCCTATCAAGTCGCCGGCGATCGGATTGAAGGCGCGCTCTACAACGAGAAGAAAGTCGATCGCAGCAAAGCGGTGAACGCGCTGAAGGAAGAAGTGAAAACGGCAGTGCTAGCGAAGTTTCCGGAGGCGGACAAGTTCGCGATCTCGCAGGCGTTCGACTACGTGCAGAAAAAAGCTTTCCGCATCAGCGTCCTCGACAAACAGAAGCGGATGGACGGTCGCGGTTATCAAGACCTGCGTCCGATCACTTGCGAAGTCGGCGTGCTTCCGCGCGCCCACGGCTCCGCCATTTTCCAGCGCGGTGAAACTCAAGCGCTCGCGCTCGTTACCCTCGCGCCGATCGAAGAAGCGCAAAACATTGACGCTTACGGCGGCGGCGAAACTTCGAAGAGCTTTCTCCTCCATTACAGCTTTCCGCCGTTCAGTGTCGGCGAAACCGGCCGGACTGGCGGCGCCAGCCGGCGAGAGATTGGCCACGGCGCGCTCGCGGAGCGATCGCTCGAGCCCGTTGTTCCCGGCACGGAGGACTTCCGTTATGCCGTGCGCATCACGAGCGAGATCATGGAATCGAACGGCTCCAGCTCGATGGCCAGTGTGTGCGGCGGAATGCTCGCGCTCATGGATGCCGGCGTTCCAATCAAGACACCGGTCGCGGGAATTTCTGTGGGACTCGTCACCGAGTTCGGTGACGGCGGCGATCTGAAACGCTACGAGCTCCTCACCGACATCATCGGCTCCGAGGATCACTTCGGCGACATGGATTACAAAGTTTGCGGAACGGAAGCCGGCATCACCGGATTCCAGCTCGATCTGAAATTGCCGGGCGTCAGCCACAAAATCATGGCCGAAGCGACCATGCGCACGAAGGAAGCGCGCACGAAGATTCTCGGCATCATGGCGCAGGCGCTCGACAAACCGCGCGCCGATCTGAGCAAATACGCGCCGCGCATTGAGACGCTGAAGATTAACCCCGAGAAAATCGGCGCACTCATCGGACCTGGCGGCAAAACGATCAAAGGCATCGTCGCCGAGACCGGCGCCGAGATTAATATCGAAGACGACGGCTCTGTTCACATCTACGCCACCAGCCCCGAAAGCATGGCGCGCGCGAAAGAGATTATCGGCGGCATGTCGCGCGAGATCGAAGTGGGTCAGACCTATCACGGCCGTGTCGTCTCGATCAAAGAATTCGGCGCGTTCGTGGAAGTGTTCCCAGGCAAGGATGGCCTCGTTCACATTTCCGAGCTCGCAGACTTCCGTGTCAACCGCACCGAAGACGTCGCGAAGATCGGCGAAATGATCTGGGTAAAATGCATCGGCATCGATGACAAGGGCCGAGTAAAATTGAGCCGGAAAGCAGCGCTCAAAGAACGCGCCGCCACCGAAGCCGGTCAGACCACCGAGCCCGATCGCATCGAAGAGCCGCGGCATTAATTGCAGATCTCAGATGGAAGATTGCAGATTGATTGGCCGTTGATTCGGTCCCAATCTGAAATCGAAAATCTGCACTCTGCAATCCCATGAAATCCGGCTTTCTCGATAAACTGATCGAGCGCCTCGGGCGTATCGGGCCGGAGGACGTCCAGAATTATCTGCTCCAGCTCGCGCAGGAGAAGGGGCTCATCGAGACCGTCTTCAACGCGATCCAGGAAGGCATCATCGTCACCGATGGGAAAGGGCGCATCACGTATGTGAATGATGCCGCATGCGAGCTCTTCGGGCTCGAGGCGGAAAGTTCCATCGGCAAACGGCTCGATGAACGAGTGCGCGGGCTCGATTGGAAATCGCTTTCGCAATCGGAAGGCGCAGTCAGCCGGGACATGGAAATTTTTTATCCCGCGAACCGGTTCCTGAATTTCTACATCGTGCCGCTTCTAATTGAGCGGCGTAATCCCGATGATGGCGCGAACGGCCACGCGGAACCGGTCGGGCACGCCATTATTTTGCGCGATATTACCGAAAGCCGGCGCTCGACCGAAAAGACGATCGAGTCTGAGCGCTTCAACGCCCTCACCCTCCTGGCCGCCGGCGTGGCGCATGAGATCGGCAATCCGTTGAATTCGCTCCACATCCATCTGCAATTAATGGAGCGCAATGTGCGCAAGCTCGACGGAAAAGTGAAGAAAGAGCTGGAAGAAGCGATTGCGATTTCCCGGGCTGAGATTACGCGGCTCGATTCCATCGTCTCGCAATTTCTCCAGGCGATCCGGCCGTCGAAGCCGGTACTGCATCCGGAAAATGTGAATGCGATCGTGGAGGAGGCGGTGCGTTTTTTCGCCGCAGAAATCGAGGACCGCGACATCGTGGTCGAGCAGGAGCTGCGGGCCGATCTTCCGTTGCTCGAGCTGGATCGCGACCAGATGAAGCAGGTCTTTTACAACGTGATCAAGAACAGCTTCGAAGCGATGAAGCGCCGCGGCATTCTCCGCATCCGCACCGACATGGATGCGACCCATGTGAAAATCAGCTTCACCGACACAGGCGGCGGAATGTCGGCGGAAAGTTTGAGCCGCGTCTTCGAGCCGTACTTCACGACCAAGAGCTCCGGATCGGGACTCGGACTGCTCATCGTGCGCCGGATCGTGCGCGAACACGGCGGTGAAATGGCGATCGAAAGCAACGAAGGCAAGGGGCTGACGCTCACGATCCGTTTGCCCTATCTCGACAAGCGCGTGCGAATGCTGGAAGCGGGAGATCGCAAGGCGGAAGGCGGAAGGCGGAAGGAGGAAACGGAATGAACGTGCCCGAAGATTTGCGAGTACGAACGAAGAAATACGCGTTGAGAGTTATCCGATTATTCC
The DNA here is from genome assembly GCA_039649045.1 of Verrucomicrobiota bacterium. Taxonomy (GTDB): domain Bacteria; phylum Verrucomicrobiota; class Verrucomicrobiia; order Chthoniobacterales; family UBA10450; genus AV80. Next base: position 135,778 of record JBBWZL010000021.1, read on the forward strand.
GCGCGCTGCCGCGAAGAGACGCAGTCGCGGATGTTCTGGGAAAACAATTGTTGCGATCTGCGACCTCGGTCGCCGCCCATTATCGCGAAGCATGCCGCGCAAAATCAGATCTGGATTTCATCAGTAAACTCGAGGGGGCGCAGCAGGAACTCGACGAATCAGATTTATGGCTGGAACTGCTGTCGGACTCCGGCGTTATCAAACCGCGGTTGATTCAACCTCTTCGCGAGGAAACCAATGAACTTATCGCGATCTTTGTCACAATGACCAAGAAAGTTAAAACTCGCCGGCAGAGCGCCGTCTGAGTAACTTTCCGCCTTCCTCCTTCAACCTTCCGCCTTTCAACACTGTGCTTTCACTGATCTTCCTCGTCGTCTTTCCATTCGCTGTCTGGAAAGCATGGCAGAACGTCCAAATGGCTAAAGCCAGCACCGTTTGGCCTACGACGCCCGGAAAGGTTACGGCGGCGGAGGCCGCGAAGGTCATGTTTCGCAGGCAACCGCGAATTACCTATTCCTATTCGGTGAATGGCGCGCCTTTCACTTCACAACGGATTTCCTTTGCTGGCGGTTATCGGCCCAAAGAGACCGATGAAATTCTGAGCCGTTACCCCATCGGAAGCGAGGTGACGGTTTCCTACGCCCCGGATAAGCCCGCGGAAGCCACCTTGGAGACTGGCGCAAATAAACAGGTCACCGCGCAACTGCGAATGCTCCTGGTCTTCTTTGTTTTGATCGTCTTGTTAAACGTCTTCAACTTTTGGTTGAGGACCGTCAACAAAGAGACCAGGCCGCCAGTCCGCACTTACGGCGCGGTGGAGGCCGTCGAGAGTCTTAACCCTGTCTAATCTTTCGGCGCGGCTTTCGCGTATTTCGGGTCGCGGACCTGTTTGCGAATGGCCGTGAACATTTTTCGAATCCCGATCTGGCTCCCGGTATTCTTTATGAACGCCGGGATCGCGCCGCCGCTGTCGGTGTAGATCGTGTACGTCGCGCGCGTGACATTCGGCCCCGCCGGCTCGAGCAGCCAACTCCCTTCGCACAGCTTCACTCGAACCACGCCCGACTTTTCCGGAGGTCCCAGCGCGTTTTCCGTTTCCCAGCGGCTCATATAACTGACGCCACCCTCCGCCGGCTTAGAACTGGAGTGGATCCGGACCGTATAATCCCGATCGCTGGTAAGTGGCGCAGAGATTCGTTGATAGGCGACGATTGAGTTGCCGTCGCGCTTCAGGACGCGGCATTCTGCGGTGTAAGGCATGAAGTTCGCGTACGACTCTACGTCGTTGATCACGGCATGGACGATAGCCGTCGGTGCCGCGATCTCTCCGATGGCCCTGGACTCGTTCGATGCCGGACGCTGACGGCGATAGAGCGCGACACCGTCTTTGTTCGAGATCGATTTCCATTCGGTCGCGTTCGCTTCCGGTTCCGCGGCAGGAAGGTTTGCGCATAGCTCACACGCGGCGAGCGCTACGACAACAAGCGCGCTTCGCCTCATGCTGCCGGCGTCCCGGTGGGAACAATGCCGGCGCGTTCGACCATCAGGATCACGGTCCGCTGCGGCGCGCGAGGGCGGTGCATCGTTCCTTTCGGAATGACGACACCTTTGCCCGGCGCGAGATCGAGGCAGCGACCTTCGAGATCGATTAGTAGCTGGCCGCTCACCACGTAGAAGAACTCATCCTCGTTTTCGTGCTTGTGCCAGTGATACTCGCCCTGGACCACGCCGAGGCGCACCACGGACTCGTCCACCTGGCAGAGCGTCTGGTTGTACCAGCGATCGGTGCATGCATCGACCAGCCCGGGGACGTCGATTACCTCGAGCGGACCATGCAGAATGTTGAGCCGCGTGTTGTACGAAAATCCCGCCGGTGATTCGTCGCCTGCCATGCGGTAGCCTTGGCGAAGGCGGCTCGCGCCTCAACCTTTTTCAACGGCGTTGCCGAACGCTGCCCGCGCCGCTGATGTCCCTCTCGATAGATGGATTGCCGCTGTAGGTCACTTTGCCCGCGCCGGAAATCGCCACTTTTAAGCTCTCGCTCGCCGACACATCAGCTCGGCCTGCGCCGGAAATCGAGAGCTCGGCCGTGCGCACTTGCAGACCATCTGCGTGGAGCCGGCTCGCGCCGGACATCGTCGCCATCAATTCGTCCACCGCCCCATCGGCGGTCACACGGGTGGCGCCGGTCCCATCGAGGTAAAGCCCCTTGCCTGAAAGTCTGGTTGCCGACAGGCGGACAGCCCCGGTCAGGCGCGCGGCCTTTAGCATGGAACTGGAGAGCTTGACCTTCATTCCATGGGTGGGCCGGAGTTGGCCGTGCCATTCCAGCCGCAACTTGCTGCCGCTCATACTCGTCTCCACGTGCGACAACAGGTTGTCATCGGTGGTGATGGCAAACGTCGCGGGTCCGGGCACCCACTGGATATCGAATGCCCCCTCGGCTTCCACACTGGTGAAGTCCTGGACGGGGCGGGTTTCGGTGGTGATGTGGCCATTGCCTCTGATGCCGCTCAGGTGGCAACCACCCAGCGCCAGAGCCGCAAAGGTCAGGAGTTTTGCCGCCGCGAATGGCCGGATCGGAATCGTGTTCATATAGTTGATCTCTTTGGAAGTGAGATGCGGTTCAGGGGCGATTTGGATTCAAAAATCGAGGAATTTTACCGCGGATTCCGCGGATTTCACGGATGGGGAACCTTTACGACGGTCAGAATCCGTCTCATCCGCGGAATCCGCGGTCTAATCCGCCTTTTACGTCCCGGCGGGATGCCGTGCGACGTAGCCGCCGGTGTCTCGCAAGTCCGCATGCCAGCGCGGGCCGGTATTGCCGCCCCGCAGGAAATCGGTCGTGTCGAGCCGAAGGCCGGCAATGACGGCAAAGGTGTGACCGGGACGCGAATAAATCGTGATCCAGCGTCCGCGGCCGCGTTCGCCGTAGCGCATGAGATCGCTCGATGGCATCGGCGCACTGATCAGGCCGGCGCCATGCAAGGCAAACGAGACCGTGCCGGAGCAATCGTACCCGTAATCATTGAAAGAGCCGTGCCCGCCGCCCCAGACGTAAGGTTTGCGGCGAAGCGTGTTCACGGCCCAGATGGCATTCTTCACATTTTGCGGCGCGCGTGACGGGGCATACGCGATCCCGTTGCGCACCACGGCCCGGCTGCCCTCGACAGTCGGGCGATCGCCTCGACTTTCAATTTCTGGGTCGGCTTGCTCCTGATCGTAATCGTCGTCGGCTATTACGCGCGGCGCTGTGCCCGGCGTCCGCGATATTGGGTAAGCCACGCGGATCGGTTGGGCACCGCTTCCCAGCTCATCATCCTCGATGCGTTCGGCGCGAGGCGATCTGGCCTTGATCCGGCGCGGGGCATAGAACGCGACCTTGATCGGCGCCAGAGCGGTGGCGCGCAAAACACGGTGAGCGTTGTGAACGACCGGCACCGCCGTCGCATGCACGATCGAATGGATCAGCGAAAAGGGCTGCAGCGCGACCGAGAAAACTGTCGGCTTGCGATGCCTCGAACGCCGGGCTTCGGCGTTCGGCAGTGACAGGAAAAGGATCGCGACGACGCAGCAGAAAATAGCTGCCTTACTCCGAGGTGAAATGCCCGAACTGAAGGACTGCATGCCTCCGAACGAAGCTGCTCGCGGGCCAATCCGATTATTTTTTCGCTTCCGAGACTAGCCGGAAATTCCTGGCGCCAGTCCCAGATAAGTGTCGTCCCGCAGCTGTTTCAGCATGAACGCCGCGACATCCGCCCGCGCAATGGGGAAAGGCCAGAAGTAATTTCCGGCCTCAGCACCGTGCCGATAAGTGCCGCGCTCCGGACCGTTCTTCAGCAGTCCCGCGCGGACGATGACCCAATCCCGATCGCTCGCCATGATGAGTTCCTCCTGCCGAAGTTTGTCCCACATGTAAAACCCGAGGATCAACGGCATGACGAAAAAGGTATGCAGCAATCCGAGTCGCCCGACACTGCTGCCGATCCCGAGCGCCGTTTCGCAGATCAACCGCGGCACCTCGCAGACCTTCATCGCCCGCAGAATATTGCACATGCCGTCCGACTGGATCCTATTCGGATAGAAAAACCGCTTGTGACCGAGCGCGCTCAGCACTGCGTCCTGGCCTCGCATCGCCGATTCCACCGTCGCGTAATCGAGCACATCTCCTTCCGCCACGCGCAAGTTCGCGTGCTCGATCTTGAGCTTTGATGGATCACGGACGAATGCCGTGACTTGATGGCCTTGCGCGAGCGCTTGCTGGACAAGCTCGCGCCCGGTTCCTCCGGTCGCTCCAATAACGAGCACTCGCATCGGATCAGGCAACGGACGCGCTGTCGGTTTGCCCGTGCGGCCAACTGGCGCCCGCCGCCAGAGCAGCGCCGATAACACCAGTGCGTACGGAATCAAGATACAGAGAAAAATTCGGAACACGTTTCGCATTCTTATCCGGCGCCGACCCGTTTGGGAGATTTAACTTCCCTGCTAGATTTCCGACTTCTGATCTCTGACCTCTGATAATGCCCGCTCTCGATCCGCACCATTCCGCCACCGCAAACGTCCCGGAAGACATGACCGGCCGGCCGCGGCGCGTCGCGACCGGCGGCATCTCGTTACGCAAAACTTTCTCGGCCCTGAAGCATCGGAATTTCCGTCTCTTCTTTTCTGGGCAGATCATTTCCTTCACCGGCAGCTGGATGACCACGACCGCGCAAGGCTGGCTCGTCTATCAACTCACCGGATCGAAAGCTCTGCTCGGCATCGTGGCCGCGGCCGCCTCCGCGCCGATGCTTTTCTTCGCGACCTGGGGCGGGTGGATGGCCGATCGTTATCCGAAACGGTCGGTGCTTCTCGTCACCCAAACCTGCTGGATGCTTCTCTCGCTGGCGATGGCCGCGCTCGTCTGGACGAAGATCGTCCAGTCGTGGCAGATCATCGCGCTCGCGATTCTCGGCGGCGTTACGATGGCGTTCGACATGCCGGCGCGGCAATCCTTCGTGATCGAGATGACGAGCCGCGAAGATTTGATGAACGCGATCTCGCTTAACAGTTCCGCATTCAATTGCGCGCGCATCATCGGACCGTCCGTCGCCGGCTTCCTCATGGCGCACGTCGGCATTGCCATGTGTTTTTTCCTCGACGGCGTCAGCTTCATTGCCGTCATCGCCGGTCTTCTTCTGATGCGGCTGCCGAGACGGCAAACGACCATCGTCAGTGAATCCGGCCCGCTCGGCCAGGCGCTCGAAGGGTTCGGCTACGTCTGGACGCATCGGCGCGTCCTCACGATTCTATCGCTCTTCACCGTCGTCGGCATTTTCGGCTGGTCCTACTCAGTGCTTATGCCGGCCTTCGCCCACGACGTCCTGCATCTGGGCGCGAATGGCTACGGTCTCTTGATGGCCGGCAGCGGCGTCGGTGCCCTCGCCGCCGCGCTGACCGTCGCGAGTGTCGGGCACATCCTGCCCACGCGCGTCATGGCGTTGGGCGGTGTCTGGATTTTCTCCGTTGCGCTCGTTCTTTTCGCCTACAACAAAAACCTCTATCTTGGCGTCCTGCTTCTCGCCATCGTCGGCTTTGGTGTCGTGCTTTATTTCTCCACTTCCAACACTGTCCTGCAAAGCATCGTCCCCGACGAAATGCGCGGCCGTGTCATGGGAATCTGGACGCTGATCTTCGGCGGCATGATCCCCCTCGGCAGCCTCGAAGCCGGCCTCCTGGCCGATTTCATTGGCACCCCTGCCACCATGGCCATCGGCGCGTTGATTTGCGCGCTGGCTGCTCTTGTCACGTTAAACGTAATCCGCAGACGAGAAGCACAGCTGGCGGCCACGTAGTGACTAATCTCCGCTCGCTTCTACACATATCCGGCGTCGGTGAACTTGTTAGGTACCGCCTACGGCTTGACCGCCAAGTGCACCTTGCCGCTCAATTCCCGCTCTCGGGGAAAGTTTTGGCCTTCGAGGATGTCCGTGCGCGAGATACTTTGAGTGCTCCACGCGAGCTTCCGCGGAGGCAACCGTCGCCAGCACAATACAAGCGAGGATCTCGGGTCGGCGCATAGCATTTGGCATCGAGATCGCGTTGGACTCCTCGGTGTTCGACTGCCGAAACTACGTTGGACGGACGAAGTACGGGCGGCTGCTGCGCTTGAGGCGCTCGAAGGTTGCCACGAACTGCCGGTAGTCTTCCTCCAAAATCCACTGTCGCGGTCCAGTCAGCTCGCCTGAATACTGCCATCCATGTGTCAATACCCAGTGGTGGCCATTAAGAAGCACAAACGTCTCGCGTGTGTCTTCAGAGGAAATGTGAGCATCGGATTCAAAAAGGAGGGTTACCTCTCGCGCAAATTCGCTATAGGCCTGCAAAATGTCCATAGCATCGGGATCGTTTTCGGAGCCCGGGCTGCGAAGGAACACCAGATATTCGATCTCCAGCTTGCCTGCCGCGACCGCTTTTCTTAGACCTGGGAACAGTTTCATGAAACCGAATCGTTTGAGGTTCTTTTGAACCTCTAGATTCAAGAGGCGCGCGAATACGTGTACCGACTCGCAAGCCGTATTGGCATTCATCGTCTCAACAAACGCTTGAAAATAAGACGTCGCATCTGCCTTCAATGGGATACGGCCCGCTCGTATCTCGCCAATCGCTTGGCCATAGCGATGTGCTTCCTCGCGCGCAGCTGCCGACTGGATACTTGTAGGAAATTTTTCCCGCCCAAAATCAGGCAGTGCTGCCAAATCTTGTAAAATAAAGTCTTGCACCGGGTTGTCGGGCTTTTCGGGGTTTGCTGTTAGCTCGGACAGTAACTCTGCGATCTTCCGGGCGAAGTTCTGCCGACCAGAATCTGTGCGAAAATCATAGATGTGATATGCGTAGTTACGCAGGTCTGACGGTATATCGTCGTCGCGTTGCGCCACTAAGATTGTCCGGCCGACAAGCGCATGGCGGACCCCTAGTTCATAAAATACGTTCGGCTTCCTGCCGGAGAGATCAGCGACAACAGCATCGGCCGAAGACAAACTTTCGACGATATCTTTAATTACGTTGCCGCGCGCAAGACTTGATCGCGTGCACACGTAGTTGTGCCCGGCTGTTTCAACGGCAGGTCTGATTATGTCTTCGAATATCGAGGTCCATTCGGCGGCGGTCGCGACGCCATCCACGGCCCCAAATGGCATAATGACAAAGCAGGTTGGCGTTTTAGCGCCTTTCGAATCTGAATTCGAGAGAATCATCAGTGTCGATGCAGGGCTGCCGTTGCCGTCGCGGAATTACTGTAGCTAACAGCATTGCATATAGCCAAGGCACTTTGATACGTTGCGGCGATGATTTCTCGCCGTGGAAAGACGTACCGTCCGCATTCCTCTGGTTTGCCGTTTGGCCGTATTATGTGTTTATCGCGCTCGCGCTTTTCGTGTGGACGGGCGCGGTTGGCGGACCCTGCGAGCGGATGCGTTCGGCGTTGGCTGCAGGTTCTGGTTCATCCAAGGAGAGATTGTGATTGGAATCCTGTGCGAGGATAGTGATCGCGAAGCTGCTGAGGCGCTCATCGCTGATCTGGAAGAGGCGTACAAAGGGCAACTACATGTCGCCGTCGTATCTGCGTCGTCACCCACTCCATGGCCGGACGAGGTCAGCTGGGACGATCTCCTAATTGTGCTCTACAGCCGGCCTGAGTTTCCAGAGGCTGGACGTGATTTCGCTGCCGAGTTCTTGCGGCAGCGCCGCGATTATAGCCTCGTTCTGCCTGTGAGCGTCTCAAGACAGACTCGGAGGCCGCCGACTCCGGTGGATGGCATCAAAGCTATCCCTTATGACGGCGAGGCTCGCGGAGCGAAAGGGCGGATTGCTCGTCGCGTCGGTGCGATGCTGGGACTGAAGCTGAGGCGACGAGACAATCAAATTCTCGTGTCGTATCGCGCAACTGACGGAACCGGAATCGCCACGCAATTACACGATCACCTGACAAGCCTAGGTTATCGAGCTTGGCTCGACGAAGCGCGCGACGCGGTTGATCGTGAGCCGATGATTCTCCCCGGGAAACAGGTTCAGGACGAGATTCGGCAAGCACTTGCTGCCTCCAATCTGCTGTTGCTGGTCGAGACGCCCGCGGCAGGCGAATCTGGGTGGATTAAATTCGAGATCGATACCGCGAACGCCGATCTCCTACCCGTGCTCCCGATTTGCCTCCGCCCACAGGCCGACCACCGCAAAGGGCCGCGATTCCGATCATTGAGCGATCTCCAGCGGTGGCTGGACATACCCCTGCCGCCCGACGGTGAGACACTCTCGATGGAGCACCTCGATGCGATCGTTGACGAGATAGAGACTTATCTCAGTGAGATCTTTCGCCGGAAATGCCGTGTTCCATTCATCGTCGAGCGAGAATTCGTCTCGCGTGATTTCGCGTGGCGTAATCTTGATAAGCGATTGTTCGTTTACGAATCATCGAAACAGCACAGTTCGCGTGTAGCGGTGAAGATCCTGTCTCACTGCTCGTTTTTCGACCAGATCTACATTCCTGCCTTAAAGCGCGTTCTGGATTTCATAGCTACGACGCGCGGAGCAAATTATTCCCTCTACGTATATGACGGAGAGCTCATGTCCGAGCCACAGTTGCGAGAAGTCGTAAAGGAAAGCAATATCTCGGACGTCGAAACCATTATCATCCTACACCACCAGGAATTGGCTGCCCTGATCGACTCCAATTTCACTGCCTTGCCGACATGAAAACAACGCGTCTCGATATTAGCCTTGTAGGCTACGAAGTGGGGTTGTCCGGCGCCGTGCCCGACCGACATGATTGGACGGAACCTGCGATGGACCGCGGGATTTTGGAGTTCGTCGCACTGATCACCAGTCTCGTTGTTAAGTACGGAGGGCGAATCATACACGGTGCACATCCGACGTTTACGCCGGTTATTTTGGGGCATGCACGTCAGCACTCCGTAGGGCGGAATTCTAAGCCCGTTACGCTGGTGATGTCTGAACTATGGAGCAAAGGTTACTCAACAGATGAACTCAACTTGCTCAGTGAGACCGCCGAGATAGTTGTGACGCCACAGGTCGGTCCCGGTGGACCTGAAGAGACAGACACGCGAAATAGGAGCCTGCGTCGGATGCGGTACACTCTCATCCAGCAGATGAATGTGATGGTCGCCGTTGGCGGCAAATTGCATGCAGCTGATGGGAAAGTTCCCGGTGTTGTCGAGGAGATGGATCTCGCGCGGCAGCGGGGGCTTCCTTGTTTTCTGGTCGGCGGCCTAGGCGGCATGGCGGCCGACTACGCAAAGGGTCTTGATGCGAGTGCCGCATTAAAGAATGACCTTTCACGAGAGCAAAACGACCAACTATTTGATACTGACGACGTAGCTACAACCGTCAGTGTTATTTTTGATAAGCTGGCATTTGGGCAGTCGCTCTTGCGCCGCAAACTTACTGATCTATCATTGTCTGAAGAGGCGGTCGATGTCGGCGAGATTGATGAAATCGACGATGATCTGAAGGAGCCGCCGCTTGAGTTATCATAAGGAGATTTTACTATGGCGCGGAGGATATTCTTTAGCTTCCACTACGAGCGCGATGTTTGGCGGGCGAGCATTGTGAGGAATAGCGGCGTCGTCGAGAGCACGGCCGCGGCCGGATTTCATGACGCCTCCATTTGGGAGGAGGCACGCCTAAAGGGTGACGCTGCCATAAAAAAACTGATTAATGACGCTCTAGTGGGAACCACTGTCACTGCAGTCTTGATCGGGGCCGTCACGTCGACGCGGAAATACGTCACCTATGAGATCGAGCAGAGCATCGATCGTGGAAACGGGATTTTCGGAATCCTAATACATGGCATTAAAGACAAGAGCGGAAACATCGATTCGCCAGGAGCAATTCCGAAGAAACTGCTGGATGTCGGCGCCAAGGTTTACACCTACGAGTACGGCAAAATCGCGGAATGGGCGGAGCAAGCCTACAAGGCGGCTCACCCGGCGTGAGAACGCGGCTGACCAGTAGGCGCTGGCTACCGACCCGCAGCACGCGCGGCTGACTCGATCCATTTAGCGAAATTCGAGTAGCCGTCCTCGGCCATCCAGTTGTATTCGACGAATAGGCTGCTCAACATGGGCCTGTCTTTCCCGACGAGGTATGGCGCTGCCGATTCCGTGATCAGCGATTGGTAGGGAGCGTCCTTCCATCCCGTGGCGTAGTGGATCATCGGGCAAAGCTTGTCTTGCTTTCTACCAAATCCGAGGCAGGCGAAAGGACTTATCCCAGCCTGATCGCGACCCGTCTTCGGGTCGGCGATCTCATGGATTTGGATGCCGACAACCCCCATCCCCAACGCGATGCTTTTGAAGATTTCATATTGCACCCACCGGCGCATGTAGGTTTCGTGGCCGATCAGCACGCAAAGAACAGTACAACTGTCGAGCCCCGCATTGATCAAACGACGCACGCTGTCGTCGCCTTCTTTTTTAGCCTTTTCTTCGAGCGACCCATCGAAGAATCCCGCCGATGTGTAGCTACCTTTCGTAACATGATGGTTCTTCACGATCTGCGCACGCATCACGTCGCGGTGATAATGAAAACTAAAGAAAACTCTTCGTGCCACCGAGGTTCATAGGCCAAGCGAGATAAACCGTCAATCAGCTGGCTGAGTCACTGCGCGATCCAGCCAGGGCCGCCGATCCTGCTCGAAGCAGAACGCCTGCCTCGACATAGCTTCTGGGCAGTCGTAGAATCAGAGGGTGAGTTCGAAGTTGACGGAGATCACGCAGGACGCGTTGCGGCTGCCGCAAGATGAGCAGTTGAGACTTGCTCGCACTCTTTTAGAAAGAAGCGAGGCGAGTGGACAGCCTGACGTGGACACAGCTTGGGAGGAAGAGATCGAGCGCCGGATCAAAAACATCGATGCAGGGCTGGCGAAGAGCCGTCCGTTCGCGGAAGTCGTTGCAGAGATTGACCGGCAGCTCGGACGATGACCGTCGTCATCCTCGCCGAAGCCGAGCGGGAGTTTGCCGAATCAGCCGCCTACTACGAAGCGAAGGAAACAGGACTTGGCTGGCGCTTCCGCGCGGGAGTGGTCGAAGCGGTCGGCTGGATCGAAAGGAATCCAGAGCTGCCCCGTCTGAGACCGAAAGGATACCGACGCCGAAATCTGCAAGCCTTTCCGCATTACATTGCCTACGTCATTCGCGGAGAGACCATCGTGATTGTCGCGATCGCACATGGCCACCGGCGCCCGGAATTTTGGCTCGGTCGAACTTGAGACTGACCGCAAACCGCGTCGCGGCTCGAAGTTTACTCCTGATCTTCCAGATCAGCGGTTCTGAGAGCTCTACCGATAAACGGACAACTGTTTCTACCGCGAAAGGCAGAGCGCCGCTGGACGGTCTCGGTCGCGGCGAATTAGGCTCGGTTCATCATGATCAAACAAATCAAATTCGTCAGCATTCCAGTCGCGGATCAGAACCGGGCGCTGGATTTTTATACGGAGAAACTCGGGTTCACCATCATCACCGATCAGCCGTTCGATGAGAAACAACGCTGGATCGAGCTGCGGGTGCCGAAGGCCGAGACGCGGGTGGTGCTGTTCACGGCGGAAGGCGAGGAGAAGCGGATCGGATCGATGATGCCGATGTCGTACGCGTGCGACGACATCGACAAGACCTTCGAGGAATTGAAGGGGCGCGGGGTAGAGTTCGATGGGCCGCCGCAGAAACAGCCCTGGGGCAAGTACGCGATGTTCAAGGACAGCGAAGGCAATCGTTTCGTCATTTCGGCGGATTGATCCGGAATGCCTCACACAGAGGACACGAAGGGACACAACGGATGAGAGCAGGGATTCGATTCATTCTTAATCTCTTTTGTGAACCTTTGTGATCGTCGTGTGAGATTTTCAGCGCCGGCGGGGGACTCGTGTTACGGTTGCTTCGCTGGCAGAGGCTTTTGGCTTTTGAGGATCTCGGCCTCGGGCGTGAGCTTGTTCGCTTTGGGGCTGAAGATGATCCGATTTGGCTTCTCGCCCAGCGACTCGGTGATCGCTTTCGCATGGGTGCTGATCACTTTCAGGTTCAGCAAAATCACGCGCAGCTCTTTCATCTGTTCCTGGAGTTGCTTGTCGGTCGTGCCGAAAAATTTGCCGGCGGTCTCAAAAACCTTGTTCGCGTTTTGTTCGACGCCATCGAGGCCTTTGATGATCCGCTGCGCCTCGTCCAAATCGATTTTGGCGCTATCGAGCAGCGGCGCGAACTTCGGGAGGAATTGTCCCAGCTCGTTTTTCACGCTGGTCACGGTGCCGTCGAGATTGGTCACCGTTTCGTTGAGATTGTCGATCAGCTTGTTCGCGTTCTCGAAAAGCGGCCCGGCCGCGGCGGTGATCTGCTCGATGCCGTAGGAAGGATGGCCTTCGATGACGGCGTTGTTCGCGAGGGTTTCGGTTCCGGGTGTGCCGGCGGAAAGCGCAACGAACTTCGGCGCGAGCAACGTATCCGAGCTCAACGTTGCCGCTACATCAGCGGGTAACGGTGGGATATTTTCATCGAGATTCACGGTAACTCGAACGGCGTTTCTTTTGTTCGCCGCCGAATCGCGCTGGTCGCGGCTGAGGTGTCGCATCGCGATCACGCGTCCCGCCGGTGCGCCGGCGTAACGGACTTCCGAGTGCAGCTTGATTCCCGTGACGTCTTCGTAGTCGATCTGCAAAGTCCGCGCCGGTTTTCTCAGGCGGAAACCGGAGAGGGCCATCGTCAGCGCCGCCAGCAGGACGATGCTGCAAGCGATGACCGAAAGGGCGACGATGTAATCGGATAGGTTTCGTTTCATGGGATCTTGTGGCGAAAGCGGTGCTGAGCGGAAACGAGCGGGCGCGCTTTCACATGGGGATGATGCTCGTGATCGTCCTGGGAAAGATTCAAGGGCATGGGGCCATCGGGTTCGCCATTGATGAATTGCTGCACTTCCGGGTCCGGGTGAGTGCGGATTTCGTCCGGACTACCTTGCGCGATGATCCGGCCGCGTCCGAGCATAATCATCCGCGTCGCGATGCGAAATGCGCTCGTCATATCGTGGGTGACAACGATCGCGGTCATGCCCTCGCCCTTAGTGAGCTCAAGCGTGAGTTTATCCACCACTGCCGTCATGATTGGATCGAGCCCGGATGTAGGCTCATCGCTAAACAGCAGCTCGGGATCCAGCGCCAAGGCCCGCGCGAGCCCCACGCGCTTTCTCATTCCGCCGCTGATTTCCGCCGGCTTCAGATTTTCGAAACCATTCAAGCCGACCATCTGCAATTTTCGGATCACCGTGTCCTGGACTTCGCCGGCCGACATGTCGGTGTGATGCAAAAGCGGCAGCGCCACGTTTTCGCCGACGGTGAGGGACGCGAGAAGCGCGCCCGATTGAAACAGCATCCCAAAGCGCCGCCGGATGTCGCCGATCTCGCGCTCGGTCTTGGTCGTAATTTCGTCCCCGAAGATTTTTACCGAACCGGCATTCGGTTTCATCACACCGATGATATGGCGGAGCAATGTGCTTTTGCCGCAACCGCTTCCCCCCATGATGACGAGCGTTTCCCCGCGCTGGACCTGCAACGAAATGCCGTCGATTACCGTGCGGTTCCCGAATTTCCGGTGCAAATCGGTGACCTCGACGACAGGCTGTGTTTCCGCCCTCATGCTCCGAAGAAGAAAACCGCGGTGAGGATTGCGTTCGTGACGAGCATCGCGAGAAGCGCTTGCACAACCGACGATGTCGTCGCCTGGCCCACTCCTTCCGCGCCGCCTTCCACGTGGAGACCGGCGTTACAGGCGATCGTGATGATGATCCAGGCGAAAACCGCGCTTTTGATCATGCCGGAATAGAGATCCCAGGTGTCCGCGCTTTCGAGCGCACGGAGCACGTAGCCGGCGGTGTTGAAATCGAGCGCGAAATGGCAGACGGCCCAGCCGCCGAAGACGCCGATGTAATTTCCCAGGATCGTGAGCGCGGGCAACATGACGAGCATGGCGAGAAAACGCGGCACGATTAGGTAGCTGATCGGATTGATCGCCATCACTTCCAGCGCTTCGATTTCCTCGGACACTTTCATGGTTCCTAACTCTGCCGCGACGGCCGATCCGCTGCGACCGATCACAATCACGGCGATCAAAACCGGACCCATTTCCCGCAGCAACGTGACCATGACCAGGTCGGGAACGTAAATTTCCGCGCCGAGTTGTTGGAGAGAATGGGCGGCCTGCATCGCGAGCGTTACGCCCACGCTGAACGCAGTGAGCGCGACCATCGGCGTCGCCCGCACCCCGATGAACACCATCTGCCGGAAGATGGGCGCAATTTTGAACATTTCCCCCTTAAAAGGAGCGACGAAGATCCAATAAAGCAGGCTGACGTTGAGCCGGAGAAAGTTTTTCAAAATACGGCAGCAAGGTATAGCAGTGGGCCAGCCGCGGTATCCAGCCTGGAAACGGAGTTTATCTCCCGCTCCTGATCATGATCTTTCTGGACGGCTGCGCGTCGGCCCAGGATCAGGAGCATGATCAAGAGCAGGAGCAGGAAAAAATCAGGCGGCGTAATGCTCGGCGCCAAGAAAATGGAGCGAGACATACGGCTCGTCGCCGACCACCCAGCTATCGTGGCCAGGGCCGATGTAGAACAGATCACCGGCTTTCATTTCGTAATAACGTCCGTCGTTCATCTGACAAGCAGCCGAGCCCGAGATAACGAGGCCGACGTGCTCGACTTCGCAGGAGGTTGCGCCAGTTGTAGGACCAACGTGCACCGACCACTTCCAACCCGGTTCGTAACTGGCGCGCCCGATCGTCATCGAGCCGATCTTCAGAATCTCGAACTTGCCCTTTTCGAACGTGCGCACCTCATCCGGCTGCTCGAACCGTTTGATCAGAAAGTCGGCGTCGGCCGGAGTCATCAAGGCGACGGTTTGTCTTTTGGCGGGGGAAACCGGTGGTGCAGCATGACCTTCCGATGTTCCGCTTCGAGTTTCTCGAGTTTCTTTTGCTGCTCTGGAGACAAATGCGGAGCCACTTCCTTTTTCGATTCCTCCATGACGGTCCGCACGCGCTCCGCCGTTTCGATGCGGATCGCCTCGAGCTTTGCGGTGGTCGCGTCGATAATGGGCGCGATCTTACTTTCCTGCTCCGAAGTTAGATCCAGGGCGCGCCGGAAATGCTCGCGCATTCGACCCGCGACATCGCCCGAATTCGGTGGCCCGAGGAAATGGCCTCTCAGATGGTGCACTCCAAGAAAGGCGCCGCTGGTGATCCCAGCGATGAAGACAAGCAGGAAAGCGAAAGCCAGTTTCCATTTCAAGGAGTTGTTCATTCCGAGAATTCCGTTTGGATCTGCGAATCGGCAATGGCGTATTCGTTTGTTTGCGGCGCGGTGAAGGCAACGTTTTCGGTGAATTGCCGGTAGGCCGCGGCGCCGGCCAAAATAACCACAGCGAAGGCGATCGCGCCGGTCCGGCGCAGGAAGCGCGTCAGGTCCGCGACATCGTTGAATCCTTCGTGCCGGGACCGCCATCGGGCGAGGACCCGGGTCTCGAACCCAAACGGGGCTTCTGGCGCCGGTTCTTCCGGAGCCTTCGCGGCCGAATGCAAAAGACGATCCAAATCAGCCGGCTTCATGCGTTCTCCTTCGCCGAGATCATCGACATTTGTTTCTTCATTTTCTGCCGCGCCCGAAACGCACGCACTTTCACGAGCGCGCCGCTCCAGCCGGTGATCTTCTGGATCTCCGCGGCGGAACGCTGTTGCAGATAGAGTAGTTCGATCACGAGCCGTTCGACAGGTTTAAGCGCCTTCATAAGATGCTCGACTAACTGGCGCGAGGCAAAACTATGATCGGGGGCCAGCTCATCGCTCGTCGCGGCCAGGTTCTGGATCACCGCCGTCTGTTCTTCGCTCAGGTCCGCTTCGCGCAATTCCGGCCGCGCTTTCTCGGCCTGGATCTGGTTGATGCAGGTGTTGATGGCGATGCGCGAAACCCAATGTTCGAGCGGCGCTTTTCCCGAAAACTGGGAGAGCTTCTGCATGACTTTGATGAATATCATCTGACAAAGATCCTCCTCGGCACTTCGCGCCGGGCGATGCGCCCGCACCAGTTTTGCCACCAACGGGTAGAGGCGCCGCACCAGTTCGCGGGCCGCATCATCGTCCTGTTGCAGCACCGCCGCCACCAACTCCCGTGAGACTCCATCAGCAGCCATGTAAAGCGAAGCCAGTCCACGCTGTTAAGGAAGACAGCGCGGCAGGCCGCGAGGTTACAAAAAAGTGGGGAGTTTTTGCGCTGCCGAGAAATTGTCGCAAAAAATTTGTAACCGTGAAGCGCGTGGGCCAGTCATCCATCTCTGAAAGAGGCGCTCTGATTGCGCCAAAAAACAAGAAACAAACCAAACAATGACACGAAAACTTATGACACTCATGGCTGCCGTGGCGCTTTCGCTCGGCGGTCTCGTTTACCTTCAGGCGAAGGAACCAGGCGAGCACGGACCGAAGCACGAACATCACGGACCGGGCCCGGGCCACATGGAGGGGAATCCGCTCGAGCATTTGAGCAAGGACCTCAATCTCACCGACGATCAGAAAACCAAGGTGCAACCGATCATCGACCAGGTGAAGCCGCAGATGAAGGCCATTCATGAGGAAGCGATGCAAAAAATGCACGCACTCCTGGAAGGCGCCGGCGCGCAGATCCGCCCGTTGCTCACGCCGCAGCAACAGGAAAAATTCGATGCGATAAAGAAGGCGCACGAAGACATGCGCAAGGCGATGCAGGAGATGCACGACGCCAAGAGCAAGTAACTCTGTTTGCTTAGGAGAAACAGGCGGCGGCGATCGCAGGGTCGCCGCCGTTTTTCCTATGGAGCCGACCGCCGTTCCGATTTGTATATGAGCGCGGTGACGATGCCGAGCAGGACGGCCTGGACCAGGCCGCTGATGAACCATTTCGTGGCCAGTGAACCGGGGATCGGCATCACAACATAATCAACAATCGCCCAGATCTGCTGGAACAGGCCCATGAGCAGACCAAAGGTAATGCCGGCGGCGATGTCGCGACCGGCAAAGCCTTTCGCCCAGATAATGACGAACGTTGCGGCGCAAAGAAATTGGGCGACGAGCATCCAGAAGAAGTGCGTATGCATTTCGTTTTCCGGCCGCCAAAGCGGTTTGGTGGCCTCGTAATCCGGCGCAAGCCACAAGCCGTGAATAAGGAAGTCGGTCCCGAAGATAACCGCAAAAGCGGCGATGATGGCGAGGAGCAAGCGTTTCATGTTCATCGCGGCAGACTAGCGAACGCTCGCTGGAAACGCGAGCGTGTTTAACTTCTGGAAGGAGGCGCAGCCCAGAAGCGATACACGAGAACTCCGATCCCGAGAATAGCGACGCCGATGCCGGCGTTTTGCGGAAACCGAACCAGCGTGCTGATGGCCACGCCCCAACACGCCGCGACGAACACGCAGGTCGTGAACGGATGCCACGGAACGCGGACCAATGCGCCCTCCGCCTCTTCCGTCCGCTCCCGGCGGGCCCGGGCGCGGAACACGAGGAGCGAGGCGCCGGTTAAGCCAAAGAAGAGGACGTCGATCGTGACCACGTAGTTAAGAATTTGCTCGTACCTTCCCGTCATCGCCACGACGGCAGCCCAGACGCCTTGGAGCACGATGGCAATTACCGGAACTCTCGTTCGCGGATTCAGTTGTCCCACCGCTTTAAAAAAGACGCCGTCGCGAGCCATCGCATAGTAGACTCGAGGAGCTGTCAGAATGCTCTGGCTGAGGAAACCGACCGTCGAGATCGCAATCCCGCAGGCGATGATTTTAGCGCCGCGCGAGCCCAGCGCCTGTCGCATTACTTCGGATGCCGGAGTTGAAGTGTTCGCCAGTCCCGCCACGCCGAGCGCACGCAAACAGACATAGGTCACAAGCACGTAAACGATAATGACGCCCACCACCCCGATGAAGAGGCCCCGGGGCAGATCGCGCCGCGGATTGCGCATCTCGCCGCTAACGAAGGTGGCTGTTTGCCAGCCGCCATAGGCGAAAAGCACGGGGACCATCGCTGCCGCGAGACCTTTCCATGCTCCGGTCGTTCCATTGGAATCGATGGCGGCATTTGTCGTTAGGTTTGGCGCTGCCGGACCGACCAAAATCCAGCCGGCGCCGATCAGCAACACGATCGCGCCGAGCTTGGTCAGCATTAAAGCGCTTTGAACATTGCTGCCGGCGCGGATACCGAGACAGTTGATGACAGTTAGAATTCCCAGCGTCAGCGACGCGATAACCTGTTCTGGAATAGGAATGCCCGATAGCTCGTGAAAGTAACGGCCAAAGATGATCGCGGCGCCCGCCATCCCGCCAGTTTGGACAACGAGCAACAAGGTCCAGCCATATAAGAATGCGACGATGGGATGATAGGCGTCCCGCAGGTAGGCATACTGTCCGCCTACGCGCGGCCGGAGCACAGCGAGCTCCGCGTAAACGAAGGCGCCGATGAGCGCAATCACCCCGCCGATCAACCACGCGCCGAGGACCAACGTCGGCGTGTGCACCTGCCGTGCGACGACCGAGGGATTGACGAATATTCCAGCGCCAATGATTCCGCCCATGACGATCATGGTGGCGTCGAAGGCGCCAAGGCGGCGCGCGAACGAAGGTTCCTGAGCGGCGGGATTCAAGCCCTTCACTCCATCCGATTGACGTCGGCTTGGCAAGAGCGAGCCCGACAACAGTTAAGGCAGGTTATAAACTTCGACGAGGCCAACGCCGATCGAGCCGTTTCTTTCGCCGACAATCGCCGAATACGTCCCTGGGACAAGGCTCGTCAAGATTGCCGATTCCAGCAGATTGGTGGGCGCCAAACCGTTTGCCGTAAGTTGTGCGGCTTGATTGGGATCATCCTGCCAGTTGTTGTTGCTCATCAACAACGCGCCGTTGTTATCATGCAGCTCGAGGGTTGGATCGGGCAACGGGTTGTTAACTCCCAAGGGCACAAGTGACGGTCCCAGCGCGCGCACGACGACCTTGGCGGCGCCGATGTTGTTACCGACGATGAAGCCGGCAAACAACAGATTGCCGCCGGTCTGGACGGAAGCGCGTCCGCTAATATTGGCGAGCCGTGAGGCCGCCGCCGCATCCAGATCGTAGACTTCGAGAAGACCGACGCCGCTCATGTTCCCCTGACCCCTTACGATGCCGGTGTAGTTACCCGGCTGAAGGGTGATGACGATGACGGATTCGAGATTATTCGGCGGCGCGAGGTTGTTGTTGATAATGTCCTCCTGCTGCGCCGGGGTATTATCCCTCCAGTCATTGTTCATGGTAATGAGCGAGCCGTCGCCGGCGTGTAATTCCAGGACCGGATCAGCGAGCGGATCGGGAACATTCGCTGACTGCAAGGACGGGCCCAGCGCCCGGATGATCACCTTCTTGGAGGAGCCGGTGGTGCTGATAAAGCCGCTAATCATTACATCGTTGCCGGTGCCGACGCGCGACCGGACCGAAATGTTTAACGGCTGGGAAGCGACGGCACTGACTCGGAAGACCTGTCCGCCATTGCCCTGCGCGAGATAATAAAGGCAGCCGTCAGGGCCGACTTGCAGGTCCACTGGAGTTGAGACGCCGGTCGCAAAAGCGCTGGCTGTCCGAGTCGAAGGATCGAACAAGCGGATCCAACCACTGCAGAGGTCGGCAAAAAAGTATTTTCCGATGTAGCTGGCCGGAAATTGGTTAACCGGCGGATTGTAAAAGGCGGCGCCTACGATGGCGCATCCCGTGGTGGCGCTGGTGGTGTGACCGTACTGGAACAGCGGATCGCGGAAGTTCGGATTCGGCTGGGCACACATTCCTTCGCAAGCAGGCCAGCCATAGTTCGAACCGGCAATGCCATCGTCGATCTCCTCCCACGCGCTTTGACCAACGTCATTGATGAACATGCGGCCGGTTCCGGGTTGGAATCCAAATGTGTAGGGATTGCGTAACCCGAGCGCCCAGATCGCGCGGTTATCGCCAGTCGCAGTGCTAAAGAAAGGGTTATCGGTCGGGATGGTCCCGTCGGAATTGAGGCGCAGAATTTTTCCCAAGCGGTTATTCAAGGTCTGGGCGTTCGCTGAATTCGCATTTTCGCCTACGCCCGCGTAGAGCTTGCCGTCGGGGCCGAAGTGGATTCCTCCTCCGTTGTGGTTCTGGGCGCTGCTAAGATTCTCCAGATCGATGAGGACAACCTCGCTTCCGGCCACAGCCACATCCCCATTCGCGGTGAAACGGCTGATGCGATTGTGAATCGGTGACGCGTTGGTGGTGTAATAGAGATAAATGAACCTGTTCGCGCTGAAGTTAGGATCAAAAGCTATTCCCAGCAGCCCGCGTTCGCCGGAAGGGTCAACACTCAGTGTGACAAAGGGAGCTGCCAGCAACGTTCCATTCTTGATAACGCGCAATTGCCCTCCCTGACGGCAAACAAAGAGCCGGCCGTCGGGTGCAAATGCCATGGCGGTCGGGGAGCTGCCGACGTTGGCCCCAAATTGCGCTTCAACGAAACCGGCCGGAAGCGTCGCCGCGGAAACGATTGACCAACTCACGCTCAGCAGCAGTGCCAACCCAACCGAGAGAACTTTTCGGAAATCCACTGCTGAAATACGCGTCATCTTCAAATTACCCTCTCTCGTTGTTTCGTTCCCTAAAATGCAGCAGGCTTCACGCCGATTACATATCGGATTTGATCCGGAGAATAGCCTTGCGGAAATTAACCCCGGCCGGGAACCGCGTCGTCAAAGTTTGCCGAGAGCTTTGAGACATTCGCTGCCTATCGGGATGCGTTTCGCGGCGTCTTCATCCTTGGTCATGTCGATGTTCAACGCGAACGGATAAACCTTGCCGTCCCGTTCGACCCAGC
Source organism: Verrucomicrobiota bacterium (assembly GCA_039649045.1). GTDB lineage: Bacteria > Verrucomicrobiota > Verrucomicrobiia > Chthoniobacterales > UBA10450 > AV80. The sequence continues at coordinate 156,684 of JBBWZL010000021.1, forward strand.
CGACCCACCAACCGATTTGCTGCTTGGAATCGAAGAACCATCCTGTCTTTCCATGCAACTCGTAAATCCTGGTCTTCTCCAGGAGGGTGATCTCCTTCACGGCGCGCATTGCTTCTGCGCGCACCGGCAGTTTCTCCTCGATAAGCCGGTTCAGGAACTCCGTCTGCTCGACCGCTGAGATCGCCAACGGCCCCTCGAGCCAAAACCGATCCACTACATTTCCGATCTCCATGTTGCCATATCCGAGCTTTCTCACGCCGGCGCGCATGCGCTGAAGTCCTATGCGGCGCGCCACCTCCTGATAGATGGCGACGTTCGAAGCTTTGATGGCGTCGCGAAGATTCATGTCGTGCTCCCATGCCTTGAACCGTTGCGGCTTGCCACCATAGGGCAGCACCTCGTCCACACTCTTCACCGCGCCGGTGTCGAGACCTATGAGTGAATTCGCAATCTTGAATGTAGAAGCAGGTATGAACCGCTGCTCCGCCCGAGCTTTATTCGAAACGAAGACCGTGTCGCTTGAGGCATCCAACAGAACGAAAGTCCCGGGCAGGCCTTCTCTTTGAAAGATCGAGCTTAGTTCCGGAACCTCTTGATAACTTCTCGCGAGAAGTTCCTGCCACGACCCCAGCAAAAGAAGCAGGCAAACCGGCAGCCGGCGCATCAGTCTCTCCGCTTTTCGTCGAGGTCGATCAGTTCCGGGATGGTGGTGATATCGGTTCGATGCGTAATCCCACACTTTTCTTTCTCGGCATCGAGCAGCGGCGTGGCGAAATCATTCCAGCCCAGCTTCGAGATAAACCCGTTCCAAACCGTCATATCGCCCGCGTTGAGCCGGCGCCCGTTTTGATAACACCATTCCAGAATCTCTTCATCGGTCCCGCCCTTCAGCACCCGCTGGCATAAGACGTTATAGTTTACCCGCAAAAAATTCGCGCAGGCGCCGTCGGCCGTTCTCGGTCTGCCAAGATTGGCGTGGTAATCCTCCGGCAATTCCCCGCGAGCGTGGAGCCGGATTTTGTCCAGCATCCGGGGGAAATACATCATTCCGGCTGTCATTTCCGTCGGGCTCTTCGGGTAGGTGCTCATCTCCCGACTTAATCGCAGTTCCGTCGTCCTCGCAAACTGTCACTTGTCACTGTCGCTGCTTTGGCGACACTTCGGTGATGGAGTGTCCGTTCAAGAGTGACAAAGAGCCGGCCTACTACGGCAGCTATCTGGCGGTCGATAAGCTCCTCGCTCTCCAGGCCCCGCTCAGTCTCATCGAAGGAAAACTCCGCGCCCACGATGAGATGCTTTTCATCATCATCCATCAGACCTACGAGCTTTGGTTCAAACAAATCCTGCACGAGCTGGATGCTTGCTGCGAAGTTCTCAAGAAACCCTCTGCCGATGACGATGGGCCCGACATGAATGTAGTCGTGCATCGCCTGAAACGGATCGTGGAGATCTGGAAACTTCTGAACCATCAGGTGGACGTCCTGGAAACGATGACGCCTCTCGACTTTCTTGACTTCCGCTCCAGCCTCGAAGGCGCTTCCGGTTTTCAGAGCACCCAGTTCCGGCAAATCGAAGCGACGCTCGGATTGCGCATGGAGAATCGTTTCCGGCCCGACTACTACAAGCACACTGAGATAGGCGGCTTTAGTCCCGCGGATTACAACACGATTGTCGAGGCCGAGAAAACGACGTCGCTCCTCCAACTGGTCGAACAATGGTTGCGTCGGATGCCTTTCTTTGACGATTCCTTCTGGCAGGGATGGGATGGAGAGGAGGTTGACTCTCAGATGCCAAAGTTTTGGCAACGCTACCGGAAGCTCTATGAAGCGAGCCTCTCCGAACGCGATGAAAGAACGGATTTGCTTGGAAAGTTCGATGAGATGTTCTTTAAGACTGGCGCCGGCGATTTCTCCGCGGCCGCTTTGCGCGCAGCTCTTTTCATTATGCTCTACCGCGACGAACCGCTGTTTCGGCTCCCGTTCGCGCTGCTAAACGCTTTGATCGAAATTGACGAACAAGTGGCTAACTTTCGTTATCGCCATCTGCAAATGGTCCGCCGAATGATCGGCACTAGGATCGGCACCGGCGGCAGCAGCGGCGAACAGTATCTTCAGGGCGCGGTGAACAAGAACTACATTTACAAGGAGCTAGCCGGCATCATTACGTTTCTCATCGAACGCCGGAATCTCCCTCAGTTGCCTAAGCGCCTGCATCAGGCTTTGCGCTTTAAATCTGCAGCTGACTAAACGCGGCCGGAACCCTGCTTTTGCTAGTCGAGTGTCGACCCGCCTTCAGCAAGGTAACGCACGCACTGGCCCTAGTAGATTTCGTTGACCGGCTTGATACTCGAGTTGATCGACTACGATCGAAATAAGCTCTGTTTTGAAGATTGCTCGGCATGCATCAAGGTCCGCACTGATAGAACGGCACATCGCGATTACGAATACCGGAATAAAACCCAAAGCGAGGATCACCCAGAGCGCCGGCGACGACGTCATTAGGTAACGAGTTAGAGCCTGCTCCTGACGTTCATCAACCCAGGCTAAAATACTGCGCTCTTCCTCCGTAAGCGCATCTCGAGCGGCTTTCGACTTTTCTAGCGCACGCGGCGTAACGCCGCGGTCAAGTACAATCATGAGTATTGCGTTTGCGAGCTTCGCTTCGTGAGCAAATCGAATCATCTTGTTCAAATCTTCGCGTGTTTCTCGGTAAAACACGGAATCGAAATGCGTCGGCATTTTCCCATTTGCGGTGCCGTAAAACAAATCGTCACGCAAATCGAAAAGATCTTGGCGAAAACGATCTAACGTGTAGGGCTTCCAGCAATAGTACCAGAATATCCACAGCAGGATTACTCCTGTGAACCCTACGGTGGCTTGAATGATCTCGGTATTCATAATACGTCCTCTGGATTACTTTCGTATCCTTCAAGAAGCCCGCTAGTCGAACGATTTGGATCGAGCTTCTTCTCATACTTTTCGAAACGTTTTAGTTTATGGGTTGTTTTGCGAAAAAGTGTTCTCTGATAATGACCATAACCTATTCCGCCCACTCCAAACAGGAAAAAGACTATGTCGGCGAAGTATTTATTGGTAAGCATTCGGCCGGTAAGATTGATATCGGCCACGGTTGCTTTGCCAGCAAGGGCAGATATAGCGAGATAAAAGCACACGAAACAGCCCAGGATGCTTGCATACTTAAAGAATTGCCCCAATGCTGCCGAGGCTGCGCGCGCTAACTCGACCGCGCGCTCACTACGGATGCGAAGCTTCTCAAGTTGTGCTTCGTGGGGGGTCATTCAGCTATGGGTGTAGCAGCTACTAGCGGCGTCCGCAATTGTTTTTATCGATGGACAATCAAACCAGCCCCTGGTCCATCATCGCGTTGGCGACCTTGAGGAAGCCGGCGATGTTCGCGCCGTTCACGTAGTTACCGGGGGTGCCGTACTTCTCGGCGGTCCGATGACAAACTTCGTGAATGGTCTTCATGATGTTGAAGAGACGCGCGTCGACTTCTTCGCGGGTCCACGAAATGCGCATGCTGTTCTGCGCCATCTCCAGACCGGAGGTCGCGACTCCACCTGCATTTGCGGCTTTGCCGGGACCGAAGAGAATCTTGGCCGCGAGAAACTGGTTCACGCCGTCGATAGTAGTCGGCATGTTTGCGCCTTCCGAAACGACGTAGACACCGTTTCGCAAAAGATTCCCTGCATCCTTCCCGTTAATTTCGTTTTGAGTTGCGCTGGGAAATGCGCATTCGGCTTCGTGATCCCAGAGCGGATTATGATCGAGCGCCGCATCTACCGGCGTGAACGTCGATCCCGTGAACTTATCCGCGTATTCGCCGATCCGCCCGCGGCGGTTGTTCTTGAGATCCATGACAAAGGCTAGCTTCTCCCGGTTGATGCCGGCGTCATCGTGGATGTAGCCGGTGGAATCGGAGAGCGTCACTGCCTTGGCGCCTAACGAGATGAGCTTATCGACCGTGTACTGGGCCACGTTCCCGCTCCCCGAAACAAGGCACGTCTTACCAGAGAGATCTTCCTTGCGCGTCTTCAGCATCTCAGCGGCGAAATAGACCGCGCCGTAACCTGTCGCTTCCGGCCGAATCACCGAGCCGCCCCAGGTGAGACCTTTGCCGGTCATGACACCCGTAAACTCATTCTTGAGGCGCTTATACATGCCGAAAAGATATCCAATCTCGCGCGCTCCAACCCCGATGTCGCCCGCAGGCACATCCGTGTCCGGGCCGATATGACGAAAGAGCTCGCACATGAAGGCCTGGCAGAAACGCATCACTTCGCTGTCGCTTTTCCCTTTCGGATCGAAGTCGGCGCCGCCCTTGCCGCCGCCCATCGGCAGGGTCGTGAGCGCATTCTTAAAGACTTGCTCGAAGGCGAGGAACTTCAGGATGCCGAGATTGACCGACGGATGAAAACGCAGACCGCCCTTGTAGGGTCCGATCGCGCTGTTCATCTGGATGCGGAAGCCGCGGTTCACGTGCAGCTCGCCCTGATCGTCCTGCCACGGCACGCGAAACATGATCACGCGCTCCGGCTCGATGATGCGCTCGATGATTTTGGCTTTTCGATATTCCGGATGTTGATCGAGCACGAGCGCCAGGGATTCGACCACTTCCTGGACGGCCTGATGGAACTCGGGCTCGCCCGGGTTCTTGGCTTTGACCTCGGTCATCAATGCGGAAACGTCGTATTTCATTTTGAGTTCCTTGCGAATGCGCGGCGGCTTGGGATGGCGCGGCCTCTTACCGTTATGCGAGCCTGAGGAACGCTGGCAATTTGCCGGCGCAGTTCATATCGCCAAATTGCGCGAGATAGATTTCATGAACGCTGTGAGCGTATGTTGGATGCGAAACGGAACAGAAGCAAAATCTTTGACCTGCGTCCGCGGCGGACAATAATCGCTCAACTCAACCCGAATCAACATGCCCGACACTCCAAAAATCTCCGCGCCCGATCTCACCCAACGCCCACCGCGCAGCCCACGCTGCCGCCTCGGTGGTTACGCCATTCTGCCCCGCATGCTCGACAAAGGCCGCGCGACGCTTGCCGGGACCAACGGCGAATTCATTTATGACGCGCCCGTCGATCAACACATCATCAATTTTCTCGGCTTCGACGTGGAGGCGCTTCGCGAAGAGCTGGCCACCGGCAAAGGCGACGGCGAAATCCTGGATTGGATTAACGCGAACACAAAACACAAGCGCTCGGCGTGGGAGATCGAGCAATGGAGCAACTTCATGGAACACCGCGGCCCGGACGGCGACATCGAGACATTGCAACTCTTCGCCGAATACGTCGGCAAGTTCGCCACCACCCGCGAAGACATTAAGACCTGGTTCGATCTGGTTGATCTCGATGATCACGTTACCTTTGGTGGAAAGCCATGAACCATAGACCCGGAGGGCGGAGCTCCGCGACGCCTTCGTCGATTTATCCCATTCCGGCCTCGCAGAGCTAGGCTCTCCAATGAAACACCGGCCTCATCGCCCCATCTCGACACGCGCCGGACGCACGGAGTTCCTCAAGATCAACGCGGCCGCTCGTGGATGGCGCGACACCTATCATTGGATTCTTTGCCTAAGCTGGCCGGGCTTTGTCGGTTTCCTCCTTGCCGTTTACTTCGCGATCAATCTGATCTTCGCCACCGCCTATGCCCTCGGCGGTCCATGCATTGGCGAGATGACGCCGGGCTCGTTTCCCGCCGCGTTGTTCTTCAGCATCGAAACACTGGCTACGGTGGGCTATGGCCACATGTATCCGGCCACGACCTATGGACACATCGTTACCACAATCGAAATCATAGTCGGAATGTTCTGGGTCGCCGTCATAACAGGCCTGATCTTCGTTCGCTTTGCCCGCCCGACCGCGCGCATCGTCTTCAGTAACTGCCTCGTGATCGCCCCTCACGACGGGCGGCTTAGTCTCATGTTCCGGGTTGCTAATCTCCGCCACACGAGCATGGCGGAGGCCGAGTTCCGGATCACTTACTCCCGGGACGAGCGCGTTCTGGAAGGTGAAGACATCCGGCGCTTCCACGAATTGAAAGTCTACCCCGAGCGAATGATCAGCTTCCCGGCCGCCCTGATAATCCGTCACACGATCGACGAGCAAAGCCCTTTATATGGCCTGACTCGCGAGAGCTTGGAAAAGGAGGATGCCTTCTTCATCGCTTCCACTCTCTCGCTCGAGCTTGTCATGGCCGCATCAGTGCAAAGCGCGCAGGACTACGGTTGGGAGGACGTCCGCTTCGGCGAGCGCTTCGTCGATGTTTACACGGAACTTGAAGGCGGCCGCCTCACAGTCGATTACGGTCGTCTCCACGAAACCGAGCCGATGCCTACGCCGAATGTTGGCTGAAAGCCCCTCAAGCAAACAGCCGGGCTCCTTTCGGAACCCGGCTGCTGTTAATTGCTTTGGCTAGCGAGTAGCTGGTCGGCTTAGTAATCCATGCCGCCCATGCCGCCCATGCCGCCGCCCATTCCACCACCCATACCAGGAGGCATTCCGCCGCCCTTTTCCTTTTCAGGCATCTCGGTGATGATGGCTTCGGTCGTGAGCAACAGGCCGGAGATCGAAGCGGCATTTTGCAACGCGCTCCGTGTCACCTTGGTCGGATCGACGACGCCGGCTTTCACCAGGTCTTCGTATTCGCCCGTGGCCACGTTGTAGCCTTCGTTGCCTTTGCGCTTCTTCACTTCCTGCACGATGAGCGCGCCTTCCTGGCCCGCGTTATCCGCGAGCTGACGCATCGGCTCTTCGATCGCGCGGCGAATGATGGCCGCACCGACTTTTTCGTCGCCTTGGAGGTCCAGCTTATCGAGCGCTTTCTGCGCGCGAATGAAAGCCACACCGCCACCAGGGACGATGCCTTCTTCCACCGCGGCGCGAGTCGCATGCAACGCGTCTTCCACGCGCGCCTTCTTCTCTTTCATCTCGGTTTCAGTCGCGGCGCCGACATTGATGACGGCAACGCCGCCGGCCAACTTGGCGAGACGCTCCTGGAGCTTCTCCCGATCGTAATCCGAAGTGGTCTCTTCGATCTGACGACGGATCTGGCTGACCCGGCCCTGGATGTCGGCGTTCTTGCCTTCGCCTTCCACGACGGTGGTGTTCTCCTTGTCAATCGTGACGCGTTTTGCACGCCCTAATTCCTCGAGCTTTACGTTCTCGAGTTTGATACCGAGGTCTTCGGTGATGCACTGACCGCCTGTGAGCACTGCGAGATCTTCCAGCATCGCCTTGCGACGATCGCCGAATCCCGGGGCCTTCACGGCCGCTACTTGCAACGTGCCGCGGAGCTTGTTCACGACCAGGGTCGCGAGCGCTTCGCCTTCCACGTCTTCCGCGATGATGAGGAGCGGACGTCCAGCCTTCGCTACTTTCTCGAGCAGCGGCAGCATGTCCTTCAAGCTCGAGATTTTCTTCTCGTGAATGAGGATATACGGGTTGTCGAGCACCACTTCCATCGCTTCCGCGTTGGTCACGAAGTAAGGAGAGAGATAGCCCTTGTCGAACTGCATGCCCTCGACCACGTCGAGACTGGTTTCGATCGACTTGGCTTCTTCCACGGTGATCGTTCCGTCCTTGCCCACCTTGTCCATCGCGTCGGCAATGATCTCGCCGATCGTCCGGTCCCAGTTAGCAGAGACAGTCGCGACCTGCGCGATCTCCGTGCGGTCACTGACCTTCTTCGAGATCTTCGCGAGCTCGGCCACAACGGCTTCCACAGCCTTGTTGATGCCGCGCTGGAGCGAGGTCGGGTTAGCGCCGGCCGTCACGTTGCGGAGACCTTCTTTGTAGATGGACTCAGCGAGAACGGTGGCCGTGGTGGTGCCGTCACCAGCGATGTCGGAAGTCTTGGAGGCGACTTCGCGCACGAGCTGGGCGCCCATGTTTTCATAAGGATCTTCGAGCTCGATCTCCTTGGCCACGGTCACACCATCCTTGGTGATCGTCGGGCTGCCGAATTTCTTGTCGAGGATGACGTTGCGTCCGCTCGGTCCGAGCGTCGCTTTCACAGCGCGAGAGAGCTTCTCGACGCCGCGGAGAAGCGCGTGCCGCGCGTTCTCATCAAATTGGAGTTGTTTAGCTGCCATCAGTTAGTTCGTAGTTTCTAGTTGAGAGTTGAGTGACGGGATTAACCAATGATGCCGAGGATATCGTCCTCGCGCATGATCAAGTAGGACTCACCGTCCACCTTGATTTCGGTGCCGCCGTATTTCGAGATGAGGACCTTGTCGCCCTTCTTCACGGTGAACTCGACCTTCTTGCCGTCTTCGTTCAGTTTGCCGGTCCCAAGAGCGACGACTTGCCCTTCCTGCGGCTTTTCCTTGGCGGTATCGGGGATGATAATCCCGCCCTTTTTATTTTCTTTCTCTTCGATCGGCTGCACAAGCACTCGATCTCCGAGGGGTCTTACATTAATTGCCATGTGTTAGTTACTCCTTCTTCTGCTTTGGTTGGTTAATGCCGGCGCTGTTATGAGTGCCGGCAAATTGTTAAAGTTACTTCTTCTTGTCTTCGTCCACGACTTCGAACTCGGCGTCGACGACGTCGCCCTGATCTTTCCGTGGGCCTTCTTCCTGCGGGCGGGCCTGAGGAC
>JBBWZL010000028.1:0-272500 GCA_039649045.1 Verrucomicrobiota bacterium
TTGCGCGCCGGGCCGCGCTCGCGAAATGAAAGGCCCTTCAACGTGCACACCGGCAATCTGTCGGATCGCGCCGGCCGAATCCCGAATCGCGCGCAGGACCTTGACGATTTCCGCGATTGGCGCGGTCACCGTCGTCAAGAGCAGCGACGTCGTCCCGCCGCTTGCGTGATAATCGCAGATCGCTCGAAAGCTTTCCTGCGACGCTTCCATCGTATCGCGGCCGAGCGCGCCGTGAATGTGAAGATCGACGAAACCTGGCGCGAGATAGTTTCCCGCGAGATCGATCGAGGCAGCGGCCGACCGTTGGCGAATTTCCGCGATCTTTCCGTTTTCCACGACCAGCTCAAGTCCATCACGGGTTCCATCCGGCAGAATCAGGCGCGCATTCGAAAGGATCGTCATAGTACCGCTGTCATTCAGAGCGGAGCGAAGAATCTCTGACTATTTCCGGCCATTGCGATTTAGACCACCAGAAATAGTCAGAGATGTTTCGCTCCGCTCAACATGACAGGAAAGAAGACGACTGCCGCAGCAGTTCGTTTACGCGCGTTGCGATCTCATCGCCAAAACCGAGGGCGCGCTTGAATTCCCAATCGCGATCCAGCGGATTCGCGATGCCCTGGCAGCGTTTGAACGTCGCGCGATCGATCCAGCCTTGCAGCCACATCCGATGCCCAAGCACCGGCACCGGGAAATCGCTCCCATGCAAAATCCGCGGCGCGATTTCGGGTCGGAGACAATCGCGCAAATGTCCGCAGCGATTCAATGAAACCATCGCGCTGATGTCGCCGTAGAGATTCGGAAACTCGCCTAGCATTTCGACCCAGTTGTCAAAGTAATCGCGGTCGAGAGCGCCGCTCTTGGTCGCGCAATGTGCCGCGATCACGGTCACGCCGCACTCGAGCGGAAAGCGCAGAAGCCGCGGATCGGCCAGGGCCGCGTTGATCACGGGGACGGTGTGCTCACCGCCGGTGTGCGCGAGAAGCGGCAGGCCCGCCTCCGCCATTCGTTCCCAAAACGAGCGGTAACGCCTGTCGGAGAAATCAATGTTCTGACAATTCGGCAGGCATTTCATCGCGACGGCGCCGGCTTCGAGACAGCGGTTCAGTTCATCGAGCGCATCGCGGCGCGCCGGATGAATCGAAACGCCGGGCAGAAATTGGGGAAACTGTTTTGCCAATCCGAGCACGACATCGTTCGGCACGAACATGGAACCGAGATCTTCTCTTGGTGTTCCGTCCGGATCGTGGACCCGCTCGTGCGCGAGCAGGACGACTGCATCCATGGAAGATTCGCGCACCAGTTTTGCGAGATGCTCCGCGTAGATCGCCTCAAGATCGCCTTCGAGCGCGCTGGCCGGAACTCCGAGCTGCCGCAGCATGAAACCGGCGAGCCAGCGATGCCAGCCCGTCAAACGCAGCCAGCCGCCGGAGCCAGCCACGCCATTGCCCACCATGTGGACATGCATGTCGATCCGCTGACTTTTTCCAGGAAGCGAGGGCTCCATCAACCGGGAAGCGTTGCGTTTAGGAGGCCCTGAGTCCATCATCTTCGCTGCCATGAAATTCGACTACGACGCCGTGATTGTGGGTGGCGCCTTCTCGGGCGCGGCCACGGCGTTGATGCTCAAGCGCAAGCATCCCGCGGCACGGGTTCTGATCATAGAAAAGGCCGCGGAATTCGATCGCAAAGTCGGCGAATCGACCACCGAGCTGAGCAGTTGCTACATGACGCGTTTGCTCGGCCTCACCAACTACCTCGGGCACCATCATCTGGCGAAGCAGGGGTTGCGGATGTGGTTCTCGAACAGGCCCGGTCAGACGTTCGATGATTGCGTGGAACTAGGCGCCCGCTATCAGGCGCGGCTCCCGACTTTCCAGGTGGATCGCAGCACGCTAGACCAGCACATGTTGGATCTGGCGGTGCAGGCCGGCTGCGACTTGCAGCGTCCCGCCAAAGTAACGGGTTTGGAGCTGGAGACGAATAGGTCCCATGTGACCTATGAGACCGATGGGTCGCGAGCGCGCGTGAGCACCCGCTGGCTCGTGGATGCCAGCGGACGCGCTTCCATGATCGCCAGAAAGCTCGGCCATTTCCAACCGAACCTCGAGCACCCGATCAACGCGGTCTGGGCGCGGTTCACCGGCGTCAAGGACTGGGACAGTTATGAGTGGCGCGAAAAGTTTCGCGATTACGCGAACGCCTGCCGGACGAGCCGCAACTGGGCCACAAACCATCTTATGGGTTACGGCTGGTGGTGCTGGATCATTCCGTTGCGCGGCGGCGACGTGAGCGCGGGGATCGTTTATGATTCGCGCCTTTTCAAACTCGCGGAAGGCCCGAATCTCGGCGAACGCCTCCGCGCGCATCTTCTCTCGCATCCGGTCGGCGCGGAAATTTTTGGGGGCGCCCAAATCATCGAACACGATGTCCACGCCTATTCCGCGATGCCCTACTCCAGTAAAAAAGTTTGCGCGGAAGGCTGGGCTACGGTCGGCGATGCCGCGGGATTCATCGATCCGCTTTACAGCCCGGGTCTCGATTTTTGTTCTTACACCAGTTACTACGTCGCCGACCTTCTCGCGCGAAATCTCGCCGGCGAAGACGTCACCGAGTCGCTCACTTATTACAACGAGCAATTCCCGATAACCTACCGGCTCTGGTTCGAGACGCTCTACAAGGACAAATACTATTACATGGGCGACGCCGAACTGATGTCGGCCGCGCTCCTTCTCGACGTCGGTACTTATTTTATCGGGCTCGTCATTCCGGTTTATCGCGATCCGGAGCGCGAGTTTCTCCATCTGCCCTTCGAAGGCCGGGCGGGGCGTGTCTTCGGTGCGATGATGAAGTTTTACAATCGGCGGCTCGTCGCGCTGGCGAAACGGCGGCTCGCGACCGGCTGCTATGGAAGGCGGAACGCCGGCTGGCGCGAACTCTACGACGGTTTCGTTCCGGATGCTCGCGTCGGCAAACTGATCCGGAAGGGAGTGTTCCGCTGGTGGCGAGCGGAGCTCACGAATCTCCGGCTCATTCTGACGCCTGGTGCGAAACAGCATGTGCCTACAGGCGCCGCGGCGAACTCAGCGCCTGTAGCCGCGCCTCTGTGAGGCGCGTGATGGAACGCTCCTCCGCAAATCGGCTGGGCCGCTTCGCCGTCCGCGGCGTATTCTGGAGGGAGTATCTCGATTGGGCGACCATCAATCTCCCCTTCTACTTTTACCCGGTTAATGTTCTCTTCTTTAGCTTCTTCTTTTTCTTTTTCGCCGCGCCCGCGCGGCGCGCGATCGTCGCGAATCTTGCCGTAGTTCTGCCGGGATCCTCCCGCGCGATGAATCATCTGCGCGCCTTTCGCACCCTTTGCAACTTCGCCTGGACGATTTCGGAAGGCGCCATCTACAAGCTGATCCGGGAAGAATTCGCCTACGAGATCACCGGCAAAAAATGGCTGGAGCAACTCGGCGCGGCGCCGAACGCGATCGTTCTCACCGCGCACATGGGGAACTACGATCTCGGCGCGGCGTTGTTCGCCCAAAAATTCAACCGCGAGATCCGGATGGTGCGCGCGCCGGAACCCGATCGCCAGACCGCAGAACATCTCAGCGCTTCGCTCGAAAAGACCGGCGAAGGCGCCGTGAAGGTCGATTACAACACGGCCGGCGCTTTGCTTTCCTTCGATTTGCTCAACGCGCTGCGCAACGGCGAGATCGTTTCCATTCAAGGCGACCGCCTGGAAGGCGGAGTGGCCGAAGTCAGCGCGCGCCTTTTCGGAAAAGAGGTGCGGTTGCCGAACGGCCCTTTTGTTCTCGCGCTTGTGACCGGCGTGCCGGTCTATCCCCTCTTCATCGCCAGATCGGGATATCGCAGCTACCAGGTCATCGTTCGCGAACCGATCACCGTTCTCCGCACGGGCCGCGCGAGAGATGACGACATCGCGGACGCAGTCGCGAAGTGGTGCGAAGTCCTCGAGGAAATAATTGCACTCTGCTGGGACCAATGGTTCGCCTTCGTCCCGATCTTTCCATCTGATGAACGCCCTCGATAAACCCAAGCCGCATTTTTATTTCTCGCTGTTCCGCCTTCTGGCGCTGCTCCGCGGCGGCGATGCGAGGCGCGCCGAAAACAATGGAATCGAAGCGTGGTTCGGCGGACTCGCGATCAACCTGATCAGCTACCTATTTTTCGCGCAGTTCATTCCCGGCGACCTGAAGATTTGGCAGAGCGCGTTATTGCTGGTGCTCCTGGCCTTTTTCGTCTGGCTCTTCTGGCTCGTCGTCCTCTACATCAATTCTTTGATCATCACCTTCGTGCGCCTGTGTGGACTGTTTCATTCAATCCCGATCCGCCGCATGCAAAGCGTCCTCCTCGGAATTGCCGCGACGGCCATGGCATGCGGTTTAATCCAAACCGATTCGTGGAGCCGCGAAATCGCCTCGGTCTGGCTGGTCATGGTCGCGATGAACCTGTTCGCCGCGGCCGTTCTCTTTTTCATTCATGGAAACCGCAGCCGCGCAGAATAGTTCGCGCTGGCCGAGGGCCGCGCTGATCGGGTTCGCCGTCGTCGCTCCCTGCCTCGCCCTCTATCTCGCCCGCACAAATCTCTTCATCGCGCTCGCACCGATTTTCGTTTCCCATCTCTTTCTTCTCTACGCCACCCTGGTTCCCAACTGCCAGTGGTGGGGGCCCGTTATCCGATCGTTCGAAACCACGGAAGCCGAAGTCTGGCTTACGATCGACGACGGTCCTTCGCCTGCCCATACCCCGAAGATCCTCGATCTGCTCGATCGGTTTCAGGCGCGCGCGACTTTTTTCGTGATCGGACGGCGCGCGGAAAAATATCCGCATCTCATCACGGAAATCCTGAGTCGCGGCCACGAGCTCGCGAACCACACCCACACGCATCCGAGCAGAACGTTCTGGTGCGCCGGTCCCGCGAAAATTTTTTCTGAAATCGACGGTTGCGCGGAAATGCTGAGAAGCGGACCCGATCGCCCGGCCCGCTATTTCCGTGCGCCCGCCGGTTTAAAGAATTTGTTCCTTCATCCGGAACTCGACCGGCGTGGATTGCTTTTGATCGGCTGGGCCGTTCGAGGGCTGGACACGGTGAAGCGCGATCCAGCCGCGGTCGCGAACAGGATTGTGCGCGAGATCAAGCCGGGCGCGATCGTTCTCCTCCATGAGGGACATCGCGTCGCGAAGGATCCTGAGTTCCATCTACGCTGTCTCGAGCAGACCCTCGAAGGATTGGCTGCGCTCGGCTATCGATGTGTCATCCCGCGTCCCGACCAGCTTCGCGCCGGCGGAAAATGAAGATGTGATTATTGAACGGTGACGCTCCCCAGAGTGGACGGCTTTCGCGCTCAAACTCTTCGTCTGGGAAACATTCGTCGATGCTCGCGCGCGACGGAAAATGAAGCGGCCGGTTTACATTCCACGAGATGGCCTGCGCGAATTTTTCCGCGAACCAGGTCGTCCAGAAACGCAGCCCTTTGTCGCGCGGGCAATCGCGGATGATCAATAGGCCACCGGGCGAAACGCACGGCGCCAGATGCGAGAGCAGCGCCTTCTGTTTCGCCACCGGCAAATAGTGAAGCACATCGAAGAGCGTGATGTTTCCGCAAAATTCGGGGATCGAATTCTGCACATCTTCATGACGAAATTCGACATCGTCATAACACGCCTCCGTGATCCTCGAACCCTGCCCGATCTTTCTGGCGTCCACATCAATGCCGGTAACCGCCTGGCGGCCTCCGCGTTCCCGCAGATAAAACGCGAGGAGGCCAACACCGCAGCCAACATCGAGGATCGGCTCGGCCGAAGAACGAAGGAGCTCCCACGCGGCCGGAAAAATTTCATCCCGCCGCAGCTTGCCGCGCACATAACCGCGGAGCCACGGCTGCGGAAAGCGAGCAGCAACACGCGCGCAGGCCTGTTCGTGGCTGGCCGGAGCGGCGCTCGGGTTTTCCATTTGCTTCGAATTATCGCACTGCCAGACTGACTGATGGGTGATTTTTTCTCCGACTATCAGGTCGGAGATTTTTTTGACGAAATGTTCGCCGCGCCTGGCGTGGCCCGGCCCCATTACAGCAAGTTATTCGCGCGCTTCAAGGAAATGGAGCGCGACGAATTCGAACGCAAGCGTGCGCTCGCCGCCTCAACCTTTCTCACCCAGGGCGTCACCTTCACGGTCTACAACGACGATCAGGGAACCGAGCGCATTTTCCCGTTCGACCTCGTGCCGCGCGTCATTCCCGCACAGGAGTGGGAGCTGGTGGAACGCGGGCTTGTCCAGCGCATTACGACGCTGAATTTGTTTCTGCACGACATCTATCACTCCCAAAATATTCTGCGCGACGGCGTCATTCCCAAACAGATTGTCTGGGAAGCGGCACATTTCCGGCCGGAGTTTATGCACTTCGATGTGCCGCGCAACGTTTACATTCACATCTGCGGCACGGACCTGATTCGCGACAAGGAGGGCGCCTATCTCGTCCTGGAAGACAACGCGCGTTGCCCTTCCGGCGTTTCGTACGTGATCGAGAATCGGCAAACGATGAAGCGCACGTTTCCGAGTCTGCTCGGTCAATATCGCGTCCGGCCGGTGGAAGATTACAGCCAGGAATTGTTGAACGTGCTCCGCCACATCGCGCCGCACGCCAAAACGGAACCGACCGTCGTCCTGCTTACGCCCGGAGTTTATAACTCCGCCTATTTCGAGCATTCCTTCCTCGCGCGGTCGATGGGGATCGAGATTGTGGAAGGCCGCGACCTCGTCGCGCAAGGCGGCAAGGTTTTCATGCGCACCACGATGGGCCTGAAGCCGGTCGATGTGATCTATCGCCGGATCAACGACGACTTCCTCGATCCGCAGGTCTTTCGCAAAGACTCCGGTCTGGGCGTTCCCGGTTTGGTCGAAGCGTACCGCGACGGAAACGTGAGTCTCGCGAATTCCATCGGGACCGGGATCGCGGACGACAAGGCGGTTTATCATTTCGTGCCGAAGATGATTCGGTACTACCTCGGCGAGGACCCGATTCTTCCGAACGTGCATACCTACCTGGCGTCGGTGAAAGAGGACCTGACCTACATTCTCGAACACATCCACGAACTGGTGGTGAAAGCGGTCAACGAAAGCGGCGGGTACGGGATGTTGATCGGTCCTCACGCGAGCAAAGCGGAGTGCGAACGCTTTCGCGAAAAAGTGCGAAAGAATCCGCGTAACTACATCGCGCAACCGGTCGTGCCGCTCTCACGCGCGCCGGCCTTTTGCGACAACAGCATGCAGGGCCGACACGTCGATCTCCGCCCATTCATTCTTTATGGCGAGAAGGTCACGATCATTCCCGGCGCGCTGACCCGGGTGGCGTTGCGTGAAGGTTCGCTCATCGTGAATTCCTCGCAGGGCGGCGGGAGCAAGGATACCTGGATCCTCGAAGACGAATCCGGGGCGAAGGAACCCGAGTAATGCTGAGCCGCGTCGCCGATTCCCTTTATTGGATGAGCCGCTACATCGAACGCGCGGAAAACAACGCGCGCATCGCGGACGTTAATCTCCAGATGCTCCTCGACCTGACGAATCAACACGAGTCCGATCCGCAACAGCAATGGGACCCGATCATCAGCTCGCTCGAGGAAAACGAGCTCTTCGCGTCGCTCTACGACAAACCGGACGGCAAGGCCGTGATCGATTTCGTCAGTCTTCAGAAAAAGAACCCGAACTCGATTCAGTCCTGTCTCACTCTCGCGCGCGAGAACGCCCGCACCACCAGCGAGCAGGTGTCGAGCGAGATGTGGGAGCAGATCAATCGCCTCTATTTGTTCGTGAAAAGCGACGCGGCGAAAAAGTTGGTGCGGACGAGCCCGTACGAATTCTTCAAGCGAATCATCCTGGGCTCGCACCTGTTCCAGGGCATCACCGACGCGACCATGACGCACGGTGAAGGTTGGGATTTTATCCGGATCGGGAGATTGCTCGAGCGCGCCGATTGCACCTCACGCATCCTCGACGTGAAATATCACATCCTCTTGCCTTCGGGAGAAAAGGTCGGCGGCAATATCGACACCATTCAATGGATGTCGGTCCTGAAATCGTGCAGCGCGCTCGAGGCCTACCGGAAAGTTTACGTCGGCCAGGTCGCGCCGTGGAAAGTGGCGGAATTTGTGATCACGCATTCCGCCTTTCCGCGTTCGATCCGTTTCAGCGTCGATTGCTTCGACGCCGCCCTCCATCATATTTCAGGCTCGAACGAAACGAATTACGCGAATGAAGCGGAGCGGTTATCCGGCCGGCTCCGCTCTGAACTCGATTACGCCGCCATCGGCGACATTTTTAAATTCGGACTGCACGAATATCTGGAACAGATTCAGGATCGTCTGGCCGAGATCAATCACGCGCTGCACGCGACCTATTGCGCAGACAGCGCAATCGAAGTGATCACTACGGGTTGAGCAGGCCGGTGTACCAACGGAGAAGCGACTCGCCGAAGAACATCCAGCCGAGCGCGCCGAAAGCGAGATACGGTCCGAAGGGTAATTTCGCCGACCAGACGCGCTGGCCGATGACAAGCGTCAAGATACCGACGAGCGAGCCGAGGAGCGATCCGGCGAAAACGCTGAACAAGACCGCGCGCCAACCCAAAAACGCACCGATGGCCGCGAGAAATTTCAAATCGCCGCGGCCCATGGCTTCGCGGGGAATCTCGAGTTCGCGAACGATGCCGGAGATTTGGTCGAGCGTATCGAGCGCGGTTTCGTTGCCGCCGATCTTCACTCGATTGTAGTGAAACCGAAGATCGGTCTTGCCGAGATCAGCGCCTCCGACCCGCGCTTCGTCGCAATGCAGGATGAGCAGATCGTTTTCGCGAGCAAAGTAATCGCTCCATAGACCCTGCTCTTCGCCCACAACAAAATCGGCATCGTCGCCTTTGCGGGTCCAGCTAAACGGCGTGGGCGCATCGAGCCGGATTCGCTTTTTGCCAAAGACCTTTTTGCCGGCTTCGAGCACGATCCACAAAATCCCGTAACCAGACACCGCCGAAATCGCCGATGTCAAAAGCGCTCTCCAACGGTCGTCCGTGGACATTAGTTCCGGGACAAGAACGCTGGCGACGATGCCGGCCACCATTCCGCCGATCGTAATTTCATCCGGGATAATGAAGTGCTCGAAGTCGATGAACGTGCCGACGATGAGCAGCGAAAGGAAAACCCAGTAGGCGATCGCGATTTGCCACGGGAAGATCAGCCAGACGCAGAGAAAGAGAAGAGCCGTCAGGAGTTCGACGGCGAAGTAACGAAAAGCGATCGGGCTCCCGCAGTTCGCGCACCGGCCGCGCAACCAGAGCCAGCTGACGAGCGGGATGTTCTCGTACCAGGCGAGTTGTTTTTTGCAGGCCGGACAGAACGATCGCCGCGGTTTGTTCACCGAAAGATCGAGCGGCATCCGATAGATGCAGACGTTGAGAAAAGAACCGACCACCGCGCCGAGAAGAAACGCCACCACGCCGAAGAAGAGCTGGTAATTGGCGAGCGGACTATTCATTGCGCGCCTCGAGTTCCTTCCGGCGTTTTCGCCGCACGAACCACGCGATCCAGATGCAGCTCTCGTAGAGCAAGACCATCGGTAGAGCCATGGCGATCATCGTCAACGGATCCGGCGTCGGCGTGATGATGGTGGCGAGGATGACAATCAGGACAACCGCGTAAGGCCGCGTCCGGGCCATGAATTCGTAAGTCACCAGCCCGAAACGAACCATTACCAGCACCACGATCGGCAGCTCAAAGGCGAGGCCGAACCCGAGCGTGAAACGGGTCACGAACGAATAATATTCCTGCACGGTCCAGGCGGCGGCCCAGCCTAACGACACCGTGTCGTTGAAAAAGAAAACGATCGTCCTCGGCAGGAGCCAGAAATAACAGGCGAGCACGCCGGTTAGAAAGAGAGCGAAGCTGACGAAAATCGCCGGGAGAATGTATCTCTTCTCCAGCGCCGTCAGCGCCGGCAGGACGAATTCGGCGACGAAGTAGAGCAGGAGCGGAAAGGAAAGGACGATGCCGGCGTAGAAGGCGAGCCGAAACGAGATCGTGATCGAATCGGTGATGCCGAGGGCCCGGAGCGCGCCGATCTTGGGATCGATCTCGTGCATCGGCCACTGCATGATGTGGACGAGCTGGGTGCGGAAGGCGAGGCAGATGATCATCGACCCGATCAGCGCGATCGCCATCTTCACGATCGTCCAGCGCAGGTCTTCGAGGTGTTCGAGGAACGGCTTCGAAGTTTCGCTCTCGGGCAGGTCCCGAAATTTGAAAATGTCGCGCAGGGCCATGGATCGAGATTACTCCTTATCGAAAGAGAGCAGACCCCGGACGATCAAATGCGCGCAGATGCCGAGGGTATTTCCGTTTCGGATTTCGTTGTTATCGATCATCCGGCGCAATTTGGACGGCGCGAAGGCCTGGCAATCCACGATCGACTCCGATTCCTCGTGCGCATGACCCGCGGTGCATTGCCGGACCGGCCGCGCCAGGAAAAAATAAACCTGCTCGTCGGTCATGCCCGGCGAGGTAAAGAAGTCTCCCAGCGCGATCAGCTCTCCGCCTTCCGCGAGCTCGAAGCCGGTTTCTTCCTGCAACTCGCGGAGAGCGACTTCCGCCGTCGCTTTCGCGCCGGCTGCCCCTTCATCGATCTGGCCGGCTGGCACCTCCCAGAGCGCGGCGCGAACCGGGATTCGTTCCTGACGGATCAGGATCATCTTTCCGTCCGAAGTCATGGCTGCGATCGCGATCGCTCGTTTTCGGCGTACGATCGTCCAGGGCTGCGGGGACTGGCGCGACGGTGTCCGCGTTTGTTCCGTCACGACTTCGAGATGTTTGTTTTGAAAATGAGTTTCGGTGGAGACTGTTTCCCAGCCGTCGCCTTCAGAAACTGCGTTCCTGCTCGTCACGCCGGAAGATTATGGGGAGCACCACGAAAAGCGAATCGTCTTTGACGCTTCGCGCAGCGGAGCGGCTACAGAAGAGTTTTCCAGCGCGCGATCTGGGTGGCCACGTTTTCCGGCGCCGGGGCGCCAATCGCGGTGCGTTTCGCGAGAGAACCGCGCACATCGAAAATCTTCACGACATCCTCCTCGAAGAGGCGCGATACCTCCTGCATTTCAAACATGGACATGTTGTTCAGCGCAAGTTTCGCGGTCGCCGCCCGCGCGACCAATTTCCCCACCGCTTCATGCGCCTCGCGGAAAGGCATGCCTTTCTTGACCAGATATTCCGCAAGATCGGTCGCGAGCAGATTTGGGTCGCTCGCCGCCGTCTCCATTCGCGCGGAATTGATAGTCAGTTCCGGCAACATCGCGGCGAAAATTTTCAGAGCATCCTTCACCGTATCGACGGAATCGAAGAGCGGTCGCTTATCTTCCTGGAGGTCGCGATTGTACGAAGCGGGCAGCCCTTTCATCGTCGTAAGCAAAGCGATGAGATTGCCGTAGAGCCGACCTGTTTTCCCGCGCGTCAGCTCTGCCATATCGGGATTTTTTTTCTGCGGCATCAAACTGGAGCCGGTGGAAAAGGCGTCGCTGAACGAGATGAAGCCGAATTCGCTTGTGCCCCAGAGAATCAAGTCTTCGCTCAGCCGCGAGAGATGGAGGCCGATCATCGCCAGCCCAAAAAGGAATTCGCAGGCGAAATCGCGGTCGCTGACCGCATCGAGACTGTTCTGGCTGAGCTTCGAGAACCCAAGCCGGCGCGCGATCAATTCGCGGTCGAGCACGATCGTCGATCCCGCGATGGCGCCCGATCCGAGGGGAAGAACATCCGCGCGTTCCGCGCAATCGGTGATGCGTCCGAAGTCGCGCTCCAGGGCTTCGATCTGCGCCAGCAAATAATGCGCGAGTAAAACCGGCTGCGCCCGTTGCAAGTGCGTGTAGCCCGGCATCACAACATTTTGATGTCGCTCTGCCAGGGCCAGCAGCGCCTTCTGGACCGCGCGCAAACCTGCGCAGACTTCGGCCGTTTCCGCTTTTACGTACAAGCGCAGATCGAGCGCCACCTGATCGTTGCGGCTGCGGGCCGTGTGCAGTTTTGCGCCGGCCGCGCCGATTCGCTTCGTGAGCACGGCCTCGATATTCATGTGGACATCCTCGAGCGCGCGTTCCCAGCGAAAATCGCCCGCCTCGATCTCGGCCTCTATCACCGTCAGACCGGCCTCGATCTGCTCCTGCTCCTCTGTCGTCAGAATCCCCGCCGCCGCGAGCGCGGCCGCATGCGCGAGCGAGCCTTTGATGTCGTAACGATAGAGGCGCCAATCGATCGAAACCGATTCGCCATAGAGCTGCGCCGTTTCGCTCACCGGTTCTTCGAATCTTCCTTTTCGCATGCCCTTACTTCTCCCGCGTCAAAGTCACGGAAACAAACTCGACATCCGGCAGAATAAATTTCCGAAGCTCGACCGCAATCCGCTGAATTTCGAAAACCTCGAGCAAATGGTTCGCGAGCGCATCCGCGAGAGTCTCGATCAGCTTATCTTGGCGCGTTTCGACGAATTTTTTCGTCTCCTCGCACGCCGTGGAATAATCGACCGTGTGTCGGATGTCGTCATTCAACCCGCCTTCCCGTATCGGCCAAAGAGTCATGTTAATAGTAAGCCGCTGAGGCCTGGCACGTTCTTCGTCCGGCACGCCGATGTGCGCCATCAACTCCAGTTGTTCAACGTGAATCGTAAATCCGGCCTCGGGAATCATGGCATCATCGAGAGAGTAGCCCCGGACATTGCTTTGTTTGCAGCACTTCGCTACCACTACTTCGGCGCGAGAGAGGAGACGATCTTTCCGAAGCGCGGATCGCCGCGAAGCGGATCCCACAAAGGATGCAGCCTTAGGTGCCCGTAACTGAGCAGTCCGGGGAGACGAGCGGCGATTTCCAGTTGGTCGAGCGCAAGATTCTTCTCGCCTGTCCACGCATAGATAACCGCAAGATATTGAATCGCCAGCGCCCCGTTGATCGAATCTTTCGTAACCGGAAGGAGTTCAACGGCGCGGCGGCCTTCCTGGATAGCTTCGTCTTTCCGGCCTAACGAGGCATCGATGACACCAAGAGCGCATAAGCCTTCCGCATAGGCCGGTTGAAGGCGCAGGATTTTTTCCAATTCATTCCTGGCCATGACGAAAGCGGCGCGCGCGGCAGTGGTATCACCTCGCACGCGAGCGACCTGGCCTTCGCACCAGGAACGCGGGAAAGCGATGCGTTGATCCCGGCAACCGTCAGGCCCCATCGCGGCCAGAGCGCGATCGGCCTGCGCAGGGTCCCGTTCACAGAGCGCGAGGAAAAGCCATGCGCCTGCGAATTCGCCTGCCGCATCCGGGTTCGCGGCAACAATTTCCTGAATGGTATCGTGCAACCGTTTCGGTTCAGCGCGCCATTCCAGTTCTACATCAGCTCGCTGCACGCGGGTGGTAAAGCTCTTCGGATTGACCGCCAGAGCGCGATCAAGGGCCGCTGCCATATCAGCAAAACGGCGGAGATCCTCATAAAGAAAGGAGACCTGCTCCAGAGTATGAAAGTTTCGCGGGTCGACCTCGAGAGCGCGTTCGAACTGATGCGCCGCTTCCTCCCAGCGACCCTGGCGCCGGGCAATGTACGCGCCTAGTTCGAAAACAAATGCCTCGTTCGGCAGCGCGGGACGAGCCAGATCCAATTCCCGCCGGGCGCCATCGCAATCGAGGTAACCGTAATAAAGGTGCGCGGCCATGGCGAGGTGGGTTTCGCCGGCCTGCGGCCGCAATTGGAGCGCCGTTCTCACTGCCGCATCCGCGAGCGCGAGCCGTTGCGGCGTGTGGTCGGTCCCAAAAAAATAAAGGCGATCGTGAACGCCGGCCAACAGGCAGTAGGCCAGCAGGAACTTGGGATCGCGCGCAATCGCTTCGCCGAGAAGGCGCGCTGCTTCCAGGAGATTCGCCTCGGCCCGGGCATTGAAGCTGGTGTCGGCGACGAGCGCTCTCGCTCGCACGAAGCGGTCGTAAGCCTGGAGATCGTTAGTGGGCCGCTCTTCGATGCCCGCCTTCTCCTCGGGCGAGAGCTTGACCTGAAGTTGCGAAACGATTTGTTGGGCGAGCTCGCTCTGCAACGCAAACACGTCAGCCAGTTCGCGGTCGTAGCGCTCCGCCCAAATATGCGTGTCGGTACGAGCGTCGATGAGCTGGGCGGTCACGCGAATCCGTCCGCCGTCATGTTGGACGCTGCCTTCCAGGATATGCGCTACGCCGAGCAGCTTCGCGATTTCTTTCACGTTGCGCGGCGCGCTGGCCTTGTATTGCATCACCGAGGTCCGGCTAATGACCTTGAGGTCGGATACCTTCGCGAGGGTGGTCAGAATTTCCTCCTGCACTCCGTCGGCGAACGAGGTGTTTTGTTTGTCGTTGCTGAAGTTCTCGAACGGCAACACGGCGATACTCTTCGCGGTGAACGGAGCCAGCAGCGGTGCTTCCGCGACTTGCGAGCTCGCCGCCGGCCGGATCGTTTTCCATGGATGCCAAAACCAGTATGCAGTCAGGGCCAGCAGCGCGACGCAACCGCCGGCGAGGCCCAGAGCCCAGACGCGACGGCCATGCGCCGCGGCCAGAGGACCACTGGGGCCCGGAGTCAGGGTGATGGAACCGTCCTCCAGCTCGAATGCCCAGGCCAGGACGAGCGCGACCGGAAAACCCAGCGCGACGAGTGCGACAAAAACTTGTGGCGTCCATTCCGGAGCGTGAAAGATCGGGAAAACCGTGCCGGCAAGTTGGACGATGGCCGAGCCAGCGATCGCATAGGCAATCGCCACGCGGTAAACGCGCCGTTTCTTTAGTTCCTCGAGGAAAGTCCTCATGCCACTCTCGCGCCGCCCACCAGACCGGGTTATCTCAAATCGCCGCGGGCACAGCAAGGCGCTTCGTTCTGAACGGCAGGCGAATCAGTCCGGCGCCAAACGCCGCGATGTTCAAGACAATCATGACAAACGAGAAAAGGTACAGGCCCATGGTGATGGCGATGCCGACATGCGCGCCAAGCATGCAAATGAGCCAGAGCAACCGTGTTCTCTTCGGCCAAATGAAAAAGATATAACCTGTCTCGAGAATACAGATCAGAATTCCGGCCACGGGAAACAGGTATCGCCAGGACACCAGAATATCTGGTGAGATAACGTTGAAAGGCGGGCGCGTGAGAGCGCGCCATACACTCTCGCCGTTCCACCAACCACTGCCCAGACTCTTGGCGATCCCGCCAAAGAAATAGACCAGGCAAAGATGTAATTGTAAGACCCGCCGAAATAACCCCAGGAGCCGGGGATCGTCCCGCCGGACCCGCCGCCAGCGCGCGTCCAGGGTATAACCATCCGGCAAAGGGGCCAGCATAAGGTAGAACAGCCCTATGCTGGTGAAGCTATCCGCGCCATAAAGAAGCAGTTCCCCGCTGCCAACGGCACAAAGGTGGATAAACCAGGCCGCAATCGCCGCGCCCTGGGAAAAAAGACCTATCAACAAAAAACCGCCCGCCACAAGAAGAAGCCACCAGATCAGCGAAAGCACTGCCTCTTCCGAAAGACCCGCCTGACTTCCCATCGTGGTTAACCAAGTGATCCTGGGAGCGAAGACGCTATCCGAGGCCAGGATGGCCTCTGCAATTTCGCGGCCGACCAAACCATTGGCGTTCGGGCCGAACATATCTCTCCAATCGCCGCGCAACGAAAGCGCATAGAAGATAACTTGAAGCCCGAGACCTACTCGCAAACAGGCCAGCCACAGATCGGATTCTAGCGGGAACAGAAACTCTGCTAACCAACGCTGGCAACGGCGCACCGCCCTCATTGAGATACAAACCGAAAGTCATAGGCATACAGCACGTCATACGATTCTCTCTCGCCATTCTTAAACTCCGCGGCGCTCGGTAAACTGACGACTCCGAAGACGG
The DNA here is from genome assembly GCA_039649045.1 of Verrucomicrobiota bacterium. GTDB lineage: Bacteria > Verrucomicrobiota > Verrucomicrobiia > Chthoniobacterales > UBA10450 > AV80. The sequence continues at coordinate 15,937 of JBBWZL010000028.1, forward strand.
TGCGAACCAAAGTGGCGTCTCGATGTTGCTGCCAGCTTGCGTAAGCCAGCCTTCTCAACATCGCTTCACGCAAGCCCGCGTAATGGGTCTCGCCGATAAAATCCAGCAAGTTGCCGAATCTCAAGCCGGTCGCGTCCGCGGCGATTTCCGGCAGGTCGTATTCGACGCGTCCGTCAGGACTATGAAACTCGAAGACAACCTTGTAGCTACTCGGGACGTTCGGGGCAAAGAAGCTATAACCCGCGTGGGTCCCGGCAGAATGAGTGTAGAGAGCCAGGGTCTGACGCAGCGGGTTGGAACTATCGAGGTGCTCCCCCAGAACAGTGGCCGTCACCGTCTCAGCCTTCTGCCACATCGGATCCAGGAAATGGGGGACGATCGTGTAACCCGCTCCCAAAAGATAAAATGTATCCCGGCAGCAGACGAGTAGGATGAGGAAAAGGTGGAGAACAAAAAAGGCCAGGTAGAAAGCGTGGCTCTTCTTCCTCACCTCTTGTCGCATCACTCCAGCTACAAAGGCGCTACGCTCTCGGACCCGCTTCGAGCCCTATCTCGTGCTTTGGATCTTGCTGTACTTCCGCAAAATCGGCGTGAGACGTTTTACCAATTCCTGGTTGGCGGCGCTGCCTGCCCTTATCGTCCAATCCTGATTGACGCTGCTGCCTGGCTTCGTTGTCCAGTCCTGGTTGGCGGTGCTGCCGGGCTTTCTCGCTATGTCCTGGTTCGCGGTGGCGCCGATTTGTAATGTCGAGCCGGTGAACTGAGGATCTTTGGCATGGATGGCCGCGCGAGCAGCCGTAGCCTTGTCGATCGCGGCATCCTTTAACGTGCCTTGCTGCTTCCCCGGTTTTCCCTTTACGTAACCCTTCAGCTTGTAGAGCGACTTATCGTATTGGGCGAGGATGGCATTCATAGCCCGCTGGTCGCTTTCGGAGATGTTTGTGCCGGGAATGAGGATGCGGTTCTTCTCGATTGTCACCGGATCAGACGTGCTGTCGGCCAAAGCCGGAAACGTTCCAAGGCAAGCGAGAGCGATTGCGGCCGCCGCGATAAACTTCAGGGTCACAGATAGAGACTTCATAAGGAGCGGGTTTGACGCCGCCGCCGCTGAATTGCAAGGACAAAATCGTACCGCGACCAGCTGGCTGCTTACGGCAAAAGCTCGCTGCTGCCGCGCGCGGGACACAAGAATCTTTTCGAACTCAGAAATTAATCTTCGGCAAATGTTGGAACTTGCCGCCGTCAAATCCCGGAGAAGGAAAGTGAATGCAAACCTATTTGAAACGGAGAGAAGCACTCACAAGCGGAATCCTGCCCTACATCATCCTGATACAAGCGTGGGTCTCCGTAAGAAAGAAACATCCTGCAATTTCTCTGTTCCTGGCGGGGGTTTGCACGATTCTCACGGGGTGCGCGGGTGCCATGAACGATACCGGCGGCAAGTATGTCCATGACCAATGGCTGGCCGACGTCCGAACAGGCAGGATCTCCGAGGTACCGAATGATCTAAATGCTGCCGCGACACCTGCCTTCGTCTTTCGGATGAAAGCTGTGAAGGACTACGAATTTGGCAACTATGTGCGCAATCTCCGCCGAGCCACGAGTTGGGGTGAATTTGCGTCCGATTCGGTCAAAATCATTCTGGACTCACTCGTAGCCGTCACCGGCGGCGTAGGAACGAAAGCCGCTTTGGGTGCCGCCTCCGCCGGCGTCACCGGCGCGACGACCTCGATCAAAAAGAATGTGCTTTTCGATCAGTCGATCACGACGTTCATCACCAAAATGGATGGCCTGCGACTGGCGAAATGGAACGACATCCTGTGCAAGCTAGGACGTTGCCCGGGAACTCCGCGCCTCGCGTCCTACACCGTCGCGGAAGCATTCGCCGATCTGGAAGAATACGGTCGTTGCGGTTCTCTCGATGCGGCTCTGCGCGGGATCGACGCCAAGGCTAACGAGGAAAAGACAAAGGAAGAAAAGAAAGCCGAGCATGCCAAAACTTCCGATAGCTGACGCCTGCTCTAACATTCGGCTTTTTACAAGAACTTCGCCCCCCAGAACCCGGAGTAGACAACGAGACCCGGCAGTCTCCGGAACCGAGACTAAGGCGACCCGGAACAATCCAAACCAAAACTGCTCATGATCAACACCATCATCGACATTTATCACGGCAACAGCATCAACCTGGAGGAGTGCTTTCAGGGCGGTATCGTCGCCATCATTCATAAGGCGACCCAGGGTGCGACCATGCGCGACTCGAAATATCATCAACGCCGTCAACACGCCAAAGAACTCGGGTTCCTGTGGGGCGCATATCACTTTTCGACCGGAGGTTCGATTTCCGACCAAGTCCACAATTTCCTGGATCACGCCCGCCCCACGGATGACGAGCTCATTTCCCTGGATTGGGAACCGAGCGAAGGCCCCGACATGGACCTGGACCAAGCGCGCCACTTCGTGCAGATGATCCGCGACGAGACGGGGCGCTGGCCGGTACTCTACGGAGGTCATCTCCTTCGCGAATCGATTGGACACAATCCGGACCCGATTCTCGGGAATTGTCCGCTCTGGTATGCGCGTTACGCCCCGGCTCCCATCGGTATCCCCACCCAGGTCTGGTCGACCTACACTCTGTGGCAATACACAGACGGCCACGTTAGCTTTGCCGGGCCGCACGACACTCCGGGGGCCGGTGGCGCCGACCGGAATATTTTCCAAGGCACAACCCAGGAGCTGAAAGCGCAGTGGCCGCTTACTCTACGGGAAAAAGGCGCGCAGCCCGGTCCCGGCTTTCAACATATTTTGGACGCCCAACCGCCAACGAAAAAAACGGAGAAGAAACCGACGTGAATCCTGTGATTTGGCGGCAACCGCGACGTCGCCTTGAGCCTTACAGGAGAAGAATGAAAACCCGGCCTGCGCTCTTTGTTTCGTTAGGCTGGGATGATGCATACCTTCTTTATTCGCACACAAGTTTTCTCTTGAGTAACGAAGGGCAACGCGTCAGCATCCCGGCCTGTGAAGCCGGACGCCTCCGCCACCGGCGGCCGCTCCCCGGAACGGTTCGCCACCACTCGCTGGAGTGTCGTGCTCTCGTGCGCCGACCCGAATCTCGGAGAAGAGGCCGCACGCGAGGCGCTCGCCGAGCTTTGCAAGATTTATTGGCGCCCCGTCTTTGCTTTCATCTGCCGGCATGGCCGCTCTGTTCACGATGCCCAGGATTTGGCGCAGGATTTTTTTCTTATGGTGCTTGAAGGCAGTCTCCTCAAGCGAGCCGATCCAAATCGCGGCCGGTTTCGATCGCTCCTCCTGAAGGCACTGCAGAACTTCTTGAACGATGCCGCGGACAAACGGCGTGCGCGCAAACGCGGCGGCGATGTGCAGTTTGTCTCCTGGGATGATTGGATGGCGGAAGCACCGTCGCAGCTCACGGTCTCGGCGAAAGCAGTGGAATCCTGGCCGGCCGAACGGCTTTTCGATTTGCGCTGGGCCGCTACGGTCGTCGAACAAGCGCTGCGGCGTTTGCGCGAGGAATGCGAAAGCCAGGGAAAGCTGCGCGCGTTTGAAGCGTTGCGCTCCTGCCTCGGCGCCGAACGCGAAGATGTTTCTTATCCGTCGCTCTCGCAAACTCTCGGTGTCCCCGAGGCAACGGTGAAGCGCCTGGTGCATCGGCTCCGCCAACGTTACCGCAGCCTTCTCCGCGATGAGGTCGCGGAGACGGTGGCCGATCCCGCCGAGGTAGATGACGAAATCCGCCACCTGTGCGGCGTCCTGGCCGCAGGAGAAAAAGCCTCGTGAACAGGAATCTGATTGCCTGCCTCCGACCTCCGACCTCTGACCTCCGACCTCCTCCCATGATTCCCTCCGGACTTTCCGATTCGATCGCCGGCGTGATCGCAGACGCTCAGCCGTGTTCGCACTGCGATTCTTCGTCTCATATCGCCGGCGGCCTGTGCGTCGGTTGTTTGCTCCAGGCCGGACTCGATCCGGACGACGAATGTGCGGCTGACGGACTCGTCAGCGCGCTCGCCGAAATCTCTCTCCCCGACAAGAACTGGCGCCTCGGCAACTACGAGATCCTCGAGGAAATCGGCCGCGGCGGAATGGGCGTCATCTACCGCGCCCGCCAACGCCATTCGCGCCGTATCGTCGCGGTGAAGCGCGTCTTAAGTTATCACTCCGATTCCCGCGAAACCCTCGCGCGCTTTCGCCGCGAAGCCCAAGCCGCCGCCAGCCTCGATCATCCCAACATTCTGCCGATCTACGAGGTGAGCGAGAGCGACGACGGCCTCCCGTTCTTCAGCATGAAATTCGCGCCGGGCGGCAGTTTGCAGGAAGTCGGCCCCGCCCTCAGGAACCATCCGCGCCAATGCGTAGCGCTCGTCGCCAAGATTGCGCGCGCCGTTCAATATGCCCACGGCAAAGGCATCCTCCACCGCGACCTCAAACCCGGAAACATCCTGCTCGACGGCCGCGGCGAACCGCTCGTGAGCGATTTCGGCCTCGCCAAATGGCTCGACACCACCAGCGATCTCACCCGCACCCTCACCATTTTCGGCACGCCCGGCTACATCGCCCCCGAACAAGCCAGCGGTTCAGCCGCCCAACTAAAACCCGCCGCCGACGTCTACAGTCTCGGGGCCATTCTCTTCGATCTCCTGGCCGCCCGCCCGCCGTTCCTGGGCGCCCACGCCTTATCCGTCATCCGCCAAGCCGCCGAATCCCCCGCCCCAAAACTCCGCACCCTCTCCAAGCTCGCCGATCGCGACCTCGAAACCATGTGCGCCCACTGCCTCGAACGCGAACCTTCCACCCGCTACCCTTCCGCCCACGATCTTGCCGAAGACCTGGAACGCTGGCTTGAAGGAAGGCCCATCATCGCCCGCCCAGTCGCGCCGCCGGTGCGCGTGTGGCGTTGGGCGCGGCGAAACCGAAAGCTAGCCGGATCGCTCCTGTCCATTCTTATTCTCGCTTCAATCGGTATCGTTTCCATCGTCGCGAGCTCGCGTTTGTCTTCCATTGTGCAAGAAGCCGAAATCGCTCAGCGCACGATCGCAATCATGCCGTTGGAAGACTTGAGCGAGCCTTCGAGTAGCTCATCCACCGCTACGCCTTTCTTCAATACGCTCACAGCCGCGTTAAAGGCTGCAAAAGGTGTTTATCTACGGTCGCTAGCGGGAATGCCATCAGATCGAGATCCATGGAGCCCCGAACATTGGAAACAGATCGGACACGCATCCCAAGCTCGGTTCATCCTGAACGGCAGCATCAGGTTGCGTCAGGGCACACAGCGCCTGGTGCTCCGGATAATTGATACAGCAACCGGGACGGTGATTAAAACATGGTTGTCCGACGCAGACTCGTCTTCCGACGTCGCGAAACTCTTGGCGACTCAGCTTGCAGATGTGATCAACAATCCCAAGCGTAACCTGCGTGACTCCGATGGCTTATTGCTGATGGTAAACGGAGACGTCAATTCCGCTGGCGGCACCGACAATGCGGAAGCGCGAAGTTACTACGAAAGGGGCAAAGAATTGCACAAGCACAACAATTTTCGCGATTTGGTTCGGGCAATCGATTCCTTCCGCAAAGCAATTGAGATTGATTCGGCCTATGCACAGCCACATGCGATCCTTGGCACCTTGTATGGCCTGATGGCGCTGCAACCAGGCGGAGATTGGCTCGCGCAGGCCGAAGAAGAAACGGCGACCGCTTTGAAGCTGGCGCCCATGCTTCCAGAGAGTCGGCTCGCGCACGGAGAAATTCTCGCACGCCATGGACAATTGCGCGCATCGATCGATGAATGTGTGACAGCATATGAGCTCGATCCAGCTACAGCGCGGATAGCGGGCAAAGTCGGCGACTCATACTCCCGCACCGGCCGGCCAGACCTGGCCATTCGGTGGTACAAAAAAGCCACACGTCGAGAAGCTCAACCGCTGTGTGCTGATATGCTTGGTGACGCTTGGATGGACTTGGGCGATTTTGAACAAGCCGAGGCGGCTTACAAAATTGCCGCAGTGTTTCGCCCTGATTTGCCGGCCACTGCCGCAAGTTTCGCCCGGCTGGCTTTGTTTCGAGGCAATCACGACGAGGCGCGCAAGCAATCCGAGATGGCCCGGTCAAAATACAAAGGCGATCCACAGCCAATTATGGCGGCTGCGCTCGTTGAGTTCTTTACGCGGCGTTTTGATGCGGCCGAGCAATTTTATCGTGAAGCTTCTGCCTTCGGCCGAAATGGCGGCGTTGATTTTCCTGGATGCGTCCGGTTCACATCCGCTCTGGGATTCCTTCAACAACTCTCGGGCGAAGGCGCCAGCGAAGGAACAGCCCTGTTGCAAGAGAGCCGTGCGGTTGACCAACAGGAAACAGCGTCGGCACCCGAGAATCCAAGAAGTTGGTATAGCCTGGCTGCCGATGAATCGGCCCTCGGCAATAAGGAAGCTGCTCTGGCGGCGTTGGAAAGATCGATCGAGACAGGATGGATCGACTATCACTCGATGAATCTTGATCCCCGCTTTGACTCCATCCGCGCTACACCACGTTTTCAACAAGACATCGCCCAGCTTGAACAGGCTGTGCGTCACATGGCCGAAAGAACAAAACAATGAAAGGAAAATTAGTATGAGAGATTGGAGAGATATACACGACCGCCGAAAGGCGACCATCCTCTTCCGCGACTTCATGGAGCAGCCGGCAAACGCTCAAATTAAGAAGAGCTGTTGCGACTATCCGAAAGAGGCAAAGCGACAGTTCGCAATCATAGGGGAATTCTACCTCCCAGACGTAGTCTTGCCAAACCAGCCGGCCAAGCCGGGAAACGTGGAGGAAATCCAGATCCCGAGAGCCGTGGAGTTCAAGGTGTACGACTCAGAGGACGAGAGGCGCAACGATTTGGTGGTGCTGGTTTTGCCATCGTCAAAAGGAGAAATGTCCCCGGAGCCGACCGACGTCTGGATCGCTGCCTGGCCCCTATGGGTGCCGATAGACGAGATGATCGCGCAGCTTGAGGCGAGACTCGCGAGGCTTCTCCAAGAGAAAGCCAGCGGACCCCAATGAGACGAGCCCTGTCACATTCCAACGACCTTAGCGACATGAGCTAGGTTTTCGACCTTGATCTGTTTGCCGTCGGGGGTTGTCCAAGGGTCGCCCGGCCAATCTGGCCCATGTCGTCGAACAAAAGAGGTCGGATCCTCCTGTAGCGATGCGGCGATGACTTCGGCGACCAGTCGGCTTCCCACTTTGCCCAAGGTAGCGCCGAATCCGCCCCTTTTTCTCGTAGCTTCCCTGCCTGCAGCCAGGCCTAAGCCTAACTGGGCTTCGAGCAAGATGTAGTACCAAAGCGGCGTGTCCCCATCAAGACCTGCTTTGCGGAGCGGTCCCCAAGGATCGTCGGCAACCCCTCCGGGCGTCCTCGGAATATCGTCTTCGCCAAGAGCATCTCTGACCGCTTGGCCGGTTGGAAGTCGTATAGCGGCACCCCGCGCCAGCGTGCGCAGGGCCAAACTCGGTGGCGGGTGTGGTACGGGCGTGCGGACATACAGATCGATGTGCAGGTCGGGTAACTCGAATAGTGGTCCCGCCATTGTTGTATCGATTGGGTTCGCTTCCGCTGTAGGATCTGAGCTCGAGAAGAAGACCCAATCAATCTTGAGACTCGGATCGAGCGCGCGATTGTTCTGCACACCGAACAGTTCCGGAAGCTGGTGAACCTTGGGGCCTGTTTGCAACTTGTATTTGGCACGCACCATACTGTGGCCGAAACGCATGGCCGCGACAGAAAACTCTACAGGGATTGCGAATCCGTCGTGGCTCCAATCAATCCGACGATCCCCGTCTTTGAACACCGCGTCCCAAATCTCTTGATGGCAAATTTCCAGCAAAAACCAGTTGCGGACCAACCACTGATACTGCCAGCGGACGCGATCACGTGCGCGATCGAACCGTTCGCGTGGCGGCAAAGTTTTCGGCAGGTCTCGCACGGCGACGTTATGTAGTTTCAAAAACATCGCGTGAATCTGGCGCAAAATAATGTTCTCACCATTGCGCGAATCCGCGAGAGCGAGACGTCCGTCGTAGGTAAACGGCACATCAAAAGGTTCTCCCCCATAGGGAGAGTAGCCGAGGCGAAATGATGCATCATCCGATTCATAAAGATGATGATGTCGGCTGGAGCAGGGCCCATCGCCGTAAAGGTGATCGAGATCCAGCCACGGCGTGCGGTGATTGATCGTGTGGATCGGCTTGGACCATCCGGCTTCTCGCAGAGGTGTCATGTCCAGCGTGAGATCGTGATCAACGAATTGGCCAAAATAAGTCACCGGGACGACTGAAGGGGCGTGTCCTAGTCTTGGCCTTTGCAGCCCTGACCAGTCCTTTCTGCGCATCGACTCCGCAAGCTTTTCCAGCATCGCCACGCTCATTTGTTGCTGCGCTGCATCAGTAGCTTCGGGAAATAGCCGGCAATATCGGTCTGCCGCGGCAGCTGCATGCGGCCTAATTGGAAATCCAGCTGGAGGCGACATACTGACTGGGAGTAACCCGCCGGTCTCGCGGTTCGCATTTGTTTGCCCGCCAGACCAGTCAAAGCATCGTCGCAGAGTGCAGAAGATGTTGTAAAGAGAAACAATGGGGAAATCTCGCAACATTCCCCAAGTCCCAACTCACCTTGTGGCACGTCTGCAAGCGGAGGTCGCGTTGCGGCTCGTGGCGAATGCGAGCGACCAGCCAAATAGAGCCAATGCGGCAACTTACCGGTTGCCGCACAAAACAGCGGCGGCTGTTCGCGTCATAACGCCTTTGCTGGGCGCAGCTCGTCGGTTTCGCGCAGGCGCTCGGAATGCGACGACTTAGATCGGGGTTTTGAAAACGAATCTCGGGACGTCGCTCTTCTAAAACCTCCCTCCTAGGTTATCTTCAAGCAGATGAACACCGTTCCGCGCGTCTTCGCCTACTTGCGTCGCTATCCCTGGATGGCCGCTGGGACGCTGGGGTGCGCGATCCTAAGCACGCTGATGGTGATCGTATTTCCAGGGGTGACAAAATTGGTCATCGACGAGGTGCTTATTCAACACCGCGCGGACCGCCTGAATCCGCTCGTGCTAATCGCGGCGCTGGCGTTCCTGCTGCAGCACGGGCTCAATTCGGTTCGGATCATTCTCAACAATACTTTCGAGCAGAAGGTTATTTTCGATCTGCGCAGCGATCTCTATTCGCACATCCAGATGTTGCCGCTGCGCTGGTTCGATAACCGGGCGACGGGCGATTTGATGACGCGCATCCTGGAGGATGTGAATTCGGTGGAACGGATGCTGATCGACGGGATCGAACAGGGCGTGGTGGCGGTGCTTCAGCTCGTGATCGTGTTGGGTATGATGTTTTATTTCAGCGTTTCGTTGTCGCCCGTGGGGCTGGCACCGTTGCCGCTCCTAGCGGGAGGCGCGCTTTGGTACACGCTCACGGCGCACCGGCGTTACCGGCTGCAACGGCGCGCCTCTTCGGCCATGAACTCTCTGCTCCACGACAATCTCGCGGGCATCCGGCAGATAAAGAGTTTTGTGCGCGAGCGCGACCAGCATATGCGCTTCAATTTGGTCAGCGACCAGCTTCGCTACGCGACGCTCGTCGTAATGCGGGTCTGGGCGATTTATCACCCGTCGATGTATCTCATCGGCTCGCTCGGCATCGTTTTAACCGTTTGGGTCGGCGCGCACGCCGTCCTGAGTGGCGTCATGCAAGTGGGCGATTTTATCGCGTTCCTGATGCTCACCGGATTTTTGTATGAGCCGATCAATAAATTGCACCAGCTCAATCAGCTTGTGCAGGCCGGGCGCGCCGCCGGGGAGCGCGTTTTTGAGATCATCGACGAACCGATCGAGCCGGGATGGGATGTCGTGAAGCCCACGGCGCGGGTGCGCGGCGACGTTCGATATGACGACGCCGGCTTCAGCTACGGTAAGGAAGGTTCGCCTGCGCTCCAGCACATCAGCTTTCACGCGCGGCCGGGAGAGACCATCGCGCTCGTCGGGACAACCGGCGCGGGCAAATCGACCCTGGTGAACTTGCTGACCCGTTTCTACGAGTACGAAACGGGCGAGATTTTGATCGATGGCACGCCAATCCGCGATTTCGGGATGCGCCGGTTGCGCGAGATGATTGGCGTGGTGACGCAGGAAAGTTTTCTCTTCAACGGTTCGATCCGTGAAAATCTGCTGATGGGACGCCCGGATGCGACGGACGAAGAAGTTCTTCGCGCGGCGGAGGCGGCGAATGCACGCGGGTTTATCGACCTGCTGCCAAAAGGACTGGATAGCGTGGTCGGCGAGCGCGGGGTGAAACTAAGCGTGGGCGAGAAGCAGCGACTCTCGATCGCGCGCGCGCTCTTGAAGGACCCGCCGATTTTGATTCTCGATGAAGCGACTGCAAGCGTGGACACCACAACCGAACGTTTGATTCAGGAAGCGCTGGAACATTTGATGGCGCACCGGACTTGTTTCGTGATCGCTCATCGGCTTTCCACGATTCTGCGGGCCGATCAGATCCTGGTATTGGAGCGCGGACGGATCATCGAGCGAGGCACCCATGCTTCGTTGCTCGAGCTGGGAGGGAAATACGCGCGGCTTTGGGAACAGAGTTTTCTGGAGAAGCCAGTGGAGGAATTAGGGGAAAACGTTCCCGCAGAGCGGGACCCAACGCCGAACGTCGACCGCCCGATTTCAGAAGAGACGCTCGACGTTCCGGCCTAACGAGCCAGAAGCTCCTGGTATTTCGCTTCCAAGGCGCGATAGCGCTCTTCGAGTTCGCGCAGCGCACGCCGCTCTTCGCTCAAGGTCTGTTCGAGATCGCGGATCCGGTCCTGCACGTCGATCGCCATCCCGCTCGCCAAAGGTTCGTCCGCGATCTCCTCGGGAGCGGAGGCCAAATCGCTCCTCTCGTCTACGCTCGGCGCCGGGAGCACCAGCGGCATTTCGCTGATCTGCTTGCGGAGACCGTCACAGGAATTGATGACAAACATCCGGTCGTTTATTTCTCCCAGGCGCATGAACTCCTGGATCGCGCCCAGGGTGGTCGGGCCGTAATAGCGTTCGGTCGTCAACTCCACGAGCCAATCCATCGCGAGCTCCTCGAGCATCGGAGCTTTCATCCAGGTCACCTCGTCGGTAGAGACAACATCGTGCGGGGCGATCTGCGCCGATGAGGCCCAGCGCGCGAGCTGCTCGAAAGAGAGCGGGCCAAAAGTGTGGCCATCCTCGTGCTTCCGAAGAAACCATTGCTGTTGCTCGGCAGATATATCCATGACTCGTTAGGTCGGTGGTGCGGCCGCGTGCGACCGGCTCAAGAATTCCAGGGGCCCTTTATCCGTTCGGAGAGGGAGGGCTAGGCGACGCGCCGGGAGAGCTGGCCGAGGGAGGAATCATGATCGTCTGGCCGATCTGCAACTTCCGGTCGTTCTCGATGTGGTTGAATTTCTGCAACTCTTCTACGCTCACCTTATGCATCTTCGCGATCGAGGTCAGGGTTTCGCCTTTCGCGACGACGTGACTGTTGCCCGATTGCGTCGCCGCGGGCTTCGAGGCGTCAGCGGTTGTGGTGCTGGTGGGTGATGGCAAGGGCGTCTCTCCGATCATGATTCCCGGCCGAAACTTGGCGATCTGCTGCTCAAGCTTGAGAATCTGCTGCGAAAGGGTGTCGATCTTCGTGTTCTGCTCGTCGATTTTCTTGCTCAAGGCCTCAAGCAACGACTTCTCGGATTTGTCTCCCGAGGGCGTTTGCGCCCGGGCGTTCGTGCAAAGCACGGCCGCCAAAAGGATTGCGAATGCAGCAAGAGCAAAGCGACGCATGGGCCATCATCTTGGCATTGAGGCGCGGCGGTGGCAAGCCTCCGCGGCCGCCCTGCTCTTGCCTTTCAAAAATTTATCTCTAACCTTTTTTCCATGCCTGAGCGCATCCAAAAGCCTCCGGCTCCCTGGGGGCCCAAGCAGGGGGATGGAGATGGTCCGAGACCGCCGGATATCTCGAGACCGGACACCAGGGACCTTCTAAAAAAGATGCGCAAAGTGGATCCCAACCAGTCCAGGCGTTATCGCCAGCGCACCGGCCAGTGATGGACGCGGACGGAGGCGGAGCTGTGGATTTTGTGGGATTGCTGAAGCGACTGGGACATATGGGACCAACAGGCCCGATAGGTCCTGTGGCGCCAGGCGCCGAAATTCCGCAGACGCAGGCGACCACGATCCTCGCTTTCAAGTTTCAAGGCGGTGTCCTCGTCGCGGGCGACCGCCGCGCGACTGCTGGTAATACCGTCGTCTTCGATCGCGCCGATAAAGTTCTCGAAATCGATCGGCACTCCATCATGGCGATCGCGGGCGTGCCGGCGACGGCTTGGGAAATGGCGCGCGTGCTCGAACATTCCTTCCAATTTTTCCGGCGGACCCAACTCCAGGAAATGAGCGTGGACGGAAAAGTGCGCGCGCTCTCGAAATTGCTCCGGGACAATTTCGGATTTGTTCTGCAAGGCGTCGGCATCGTCGTGCCGATCTTCGCGACCTATGATTTCGGCGCGGACCCGTCGGCCCGGCTTTATTTTTACGACGCGATGGGCGCGCAATTCGAAGTGACCGATTACGCCGCGACCGGCTCCGGATCGCCAGCAGTGCGCGGAATTCTTTATTACGAAAACAACTGGGGGAAAAAGCCGTTGCTGAAACTGAGCGAAGATGAAGCGGTGACACTAGCGTTGCGCGCGCTCGATACGGCCGCCGAATCGGACACGGCCACCGGTGGCGTCAATCGCAGCGCCAAAATTTTTCCGGTGATCAAGATTGTTTCTCGCGCCGGCATCACCACGCTGCCTGAGAAGAAGATCGCGAAAATCTTTAAACGAGGAGTCGCATGATCGAAGAGCCGTATCGCTGGGTGGAAGCGATTGCGAATCGCGCCGAATACATCGAGACGCAGCTCGCGACCGGCAGTCCCATCGTAGCGCTCGGTTATCGGGACGGGATCCTGTTCCTGACCTTCGGCCGGACCCGGCAAAAGCTTTTCGAGATTTACGACCGCATCGCGATGGGAGCGATCGGTCATCCGGGCGACATAGAGCGGTTGCGGATGGCGGCCATCGAACTGGCCAGCACCGAAGGTTTCACCCGGTCCGCTGCCGATGTTTCGTTGCGGCGCCTGGCGCACTACTCTCTCAGCCCGGTTTTGAAAACGGCGTTCGAACAAGTCTACGGAGCGCCTTATCTGGCGCGCCTTCTCTTTGCCGAGATCGGCGCGAAACAGGAAAACGATTTGTTTCTGCGAGTGGACTACGACGGCGCGATCGCGACCAATAACGCCAGCTTTGCCGAGACGCGGCAGGATTTCGGAGCCCTCAGCGGCACGCGTCAATCCACGGAATTAATGGAGGCATTTCTGGCCGCGGAACATTCGTCCGGCGCCACTTTCGAGCGGACTTTGAAGCTTGGACTCGATGCCTGGACCGTCGGCCATCTCGCGCTCGGCGACGCTGGCGCGAAGGAATTGCCCGGGCGCGACAAAATTCTGGCTGAGCGCAAGGAACGGTTGCGCGCGACCGGCATCGAAGCGGTAATTCTGGAACGCGACGACAAGATCGCGGTCCGTTATCGCGCGCTGACCGAGGCGGAAATTCGTTCCGCTCTGGGCGACTAACCGTCACGCCATGTCTGGGCGAGGTCAGAGGGATCGAAGAGAGGGGCGGCCCGTTCTCGCCTGGCTCGGCCTATTGCTCGTGGCCATTTCGTTCGTCTGGCTTCAATTGACGATCCCAATCGGACCGCGCCCGCAAACAGAAGCGCCGATCCAATCGGCCGGCGAACCGTTTGCTCTTGTCGTGATCGATCCCGGCCACGGCGGTCAGGATTCCGGGACGATGAAAGCGGGTATGGTGGAAAAAGAGCTGACCCTGGACGTGGCGCATCGGGTCGAGCGGCTTTTGCAGCAACGCGGTTTGGCCGTCCTCCTCACCCGCACCGATGACACCTACATTCCGCTGGAAGGACGCGTCAGCTTGGCGAACGACCAACCGGCGTGTGTTTTCGTGAGCATCCATTTCGACGAAGCGACAAGGGCCGCCGCGACCGGCGTCGAGACCTATTATGCGGCGCGACAGATCTCCATTCCGGAGCGCGTCGCGAGCTGGCTGCCGTTTCTGCATCCCGCCGCCTCGGATTCGACCATCGCGGAAAGTCAGAGCCTCGCCGCGTTCATCCAGGAAGCGCTCGTCGCGCATACGCAGGCCGTGAATCGCGGCACGAAGCCGCAACCGTTCTTCGTTCTCACGAATGTGCGTCATCCCGCGGTTCTGGTGGAAGGCGGCTTTCTTACGAACAAAGAAGAGGTCAGCAAACTCGGGAACGGCGATTACCGGGAACAAATCGCGGCCGCGATCAGCGACGGGGTCCTGCGTTATCGCGAGATATTACAGCAGCAACGAACACCGCTCCCGGTGAACCTCCCCGGCGGATGAATAGCGTGGCGGGTGAGGCGTCAAAACGAGCTGACCGATGAATCTCAAACTGCTCGCCGCGGCTTTGTTCTCTCTCGCAATTTGTTCGGCGGCGCGGGCCGATCAATCGATCGAGTCGGCACAGCAAAAGTTGACGGAGCAGGGATTTTATTACGGCGAGATCAATGGGAAAAAGGACGGCGATACGACCGCCGCCATTCGGCGTTATCAAATCCGCAATGGACTTCCGATCACCGGCGAGATTGACGCGGCGACTCAGCATTCACTCGGGCTGACTTCGAAACCGGCTTCGACGTCGCGGCCTCGCTCAACGGCCACGCCAGGTCCGACTCCGCCGGATTATCAGGCGGAATCTCCCGCCCCAAGAAATCCGGCCGCGCAGCCGCCACCGGACAACAATTCGGAAGATGAGATTGCTGATGAGCCGAGCCCGCGCGTGATCCGGCCCGAGACGAGCGGCGTATTTCGCGGGACGCTATTTGAAACAGCGCCGCTCGATGCACAGCAGCGGGTGGTTGCCGGCGCGCAACTGCTTTTGATGCGCCAGGGATTTTACAACGGCGGAATCGACGGCCTTTTCGGCGCCGGGACGGAGCAGGCGATTCGCGCTTATCAAATGCAAATCGGTCTGCGTCCCAGTGGCCGTCTCGATACCGAAACGCTCACCTCGTTAGGTCTGCTGGGCGGACGCCGTAATCCCGGCTTTGGTCCGCCGCGGCGTCGACCTTATCCTCCGCGGACTCGGATCTACATCCCGAACTAAATCGATTTTCGTAACGTCAATCCGGATGCAGCTGCGGCTTGCCGGTTTCGAATTCAACCGATTGCAGCTCAACGAAGACCGTGCCGACAAAAACTTGCGCGTTGATTCGCAACAGGAGTCGATCGGAATCGTCGGAGATCCACGCCGTCGCGCGCCGGAATTTCCGGTGCGGCACCAACTCGCGGTTTTTCCCGATCTTGCTCAGCTGCAAATCGAACTTGATTGCGTTGTAAGTTCCGGCCGGAACGGTGACACGTTCGCGGCCGAGGACCGTGACGGTAGCCAAATACGCCGAAGTCGCGGGATAAACGACGATCCGTTGCACATTGCCCTGCTGGAGCGGTTGACTCCGCAGATACAGCAAAGCCGATTGCAAATCGAAGAGATGAGGCAGATCGAACCGCCGGGTTCTGGTCCCGGGATTCTTGCTCGGCGTCTCGGTCTCCTTCGAGATGACGCCACTCGGGCTGAAAGACAAATTGGTCACCGTTTTCTTCGAACGAACGGTTTCGAGCTGCCGCACTTCCACCGGATGAAGAGTGGCGGCGTCGACGATCGAAGTATGGTTCGCGTCGAACTTCCAAAGCCCTCGAACCAATCCAATCGTGTGGCCGGTAACGTCGAGCTGCAAACGGTCCCCCGATGTTTTGCTCAAATTAATGTCAGCGGTCGCGCCGGGAAATCCGCTCCATCCGAAACCGTATTTTGCATGCATCGGTCGCGGCACCGGGAAGGCGGGCGGAGAGGAAGCTGTCACAGTCGCTTCCCATGGCGCCCCCCACGATTGGGTGGCGAAAATGGCCATGGAGAAAAAAATGAGCGCTCCTCTTTCCATAAATGCTTTTACGGAAAGTTCCGATGCGCGCAGCCGAATCAAATTCAAAATGCCAGCGTCATTGCCTCAGAGGCCGGCATCCAAAAGACCCGCGGAGAGTCCGCGTGTTTCCAAAAACAGGTTAATCGATTACGGCTTCTTCGGGGACGTGGCCGCGGTCGGAGAAGTTGTGGTGGCAGCAGCGGGGCTGGTGGCCGGCTTCTCGGTTGTGGTCGTCGGCTTGCTCGCCTTGTTCAGGGTCGTAATGACTTCGCCTGTGAAATCGACGTTGTCCTTGGAATAGAGAAGCACCGGGACCCCATTCATGCTCGGGCCGGATTTATCAAAAACCAGATCAAGCCCCATGGTCTTGACGCGCTCGACCACGATGTCGGTGATTTCTTTGATGATCGTTTCGCGCATCCGCATCGCTTGTTCCTGCAACTGGCGCTCACGGGTTTGGCGAAACTCGTTGATCTCGCGCTCCATGTTCTTGATGTTCGCGATCTTTTCGTCCCGCTCCTTGGCCTTTTGCGTCTTGGCGTCCGCGCTCAGGGCCGGGGCGTCGAGTTGCTGGCTCAGTTTGTTGATTTCTTCGAGAGCCTTTTTGTAGTTCTCCGCGCGATCATCGTATTCCTTTTTCGCGGCGTCCTTGGCCTCGTTGATTTTTTTCTCCGAGTCCTTCGTCTTGTTGTATTCCTTGAAGGCGCGATTCATGTCGACCGTGCCGACTTTAAGAGTGCCTTGAGCGAAGCCTGCGACTGGGAAGACGAGACCGGCGGCGACTGCGAAGAGGAGAAATTTTTTCATAACAAGGGTAAGACAGATCGGTGGAAACGGTTTAGACCGCAACCCCTATTATTCGTTCAAAATTGATAACCGACGTTGAAGTTGAATTTACCGCCCCCGCTATTTCGATCTTTTTGGAGCGGAATTCCATAATCGATCCGGATCGGCCCAATCGGAAGATCGAGCCGCAGACCCACCCCGACATCCGAGACCACGTGGCTCGTGCCGAAGTCCCATGATTTAACATTCACGAAGCCGGTATCGTAGAAGAGCGCAAAGCGCGCCTTCTCGATGATCGGCAATGTATATTCGACGGTGAACACTGCCTTGGTGCGACCGCCCAGGGGCTCGCCGTTGATGTCCTTCGGGCTCACGTCGCGGAAATCGAAGCCGCGCAAATCATTCGAGCCGCCCAGAAAGAGCCGGTCGAAAATGCGGACGCGATCGCCATTGCCCCACGTATCCACGGTCGCGATCTCACCGCTGAAAAGAAGGATCGTGTCTTTCCAAAGATGAAAATACTGCCGCGCATCCAGGTCGAATCCATAAATCTGGGTGTTTCCCCCCAGGAACCCGCCGGCAATGAAAGGCGTGAGCGCCACCCGATGTCCGCGCCTGCTCAGAAACGGATTGTCGCGCGTATCGGTAGCGATGGTCGTCGTGATCTGACTCTTCGTGACTGAGCCTTCCTCGAGCAGAATTAGACTGGAGGCGTCGGACTGGACGTCGAAGAGCTCGGTGTTCTCGATGCGATAACCGAGACTTACCGCCCAAAAGGCGCCGATTGACTTGCGCGTTTCGAGCGAGAAACCGTAGTTCCGCTGCGCATAAATCGAGCTGAGATAATCCGCTTCGCGGAAATAGACTTCACCGCCGAGCGAAAGCCGCCGGTCCATAAAGTACGGCTCGGTAAGGGAGAGGACAACGTCTTTGCGCCTGGTTCCATATTGAATCCGCGCCCGAAACTTCTGGCCGGCGCCGGTGAAGTTCGGCCAGTTCATGATGTCGAAATTTCCCTGGGTTAATTCGATGAAACCGACCAGTTGATCGATCGTGCTGAAGCCGGCGCCGAAGTTGAGCGAGCCGGTGCGTTTTTCCTGCACCTCAATCGTGAGATCCTTCCGGCCATTCACGCCGGTGTCTTCGGGATAGGTTTCGACCTTGGAAAAGTAGCCGAGATTATCCAGGCGCTTCTTGGTCGTTTCCACCCGCACGCTGTTGAGAATATCGCCCGGTGCGATCAACACTTCACGCCGGATCACTTTGTCTTTCGTGCGCGTGTTGCCGACAATGTTGATCCGCTGAACGAACGATGGCCCGCCCTCCTGGATCGTATAATGGACATCGATCTTGCCGCCCCCGGCAGGAACACCCTGCGGCACCACCTGAAGATCGACGTATCCGCCGCTTCCATAGGCATCGGCGATTTTTTTCGAATCCTCCCGGATCGTTTTCGGAGAATAGATGCCGCCTTCTTTTAACTTCATCAGCGCGCGAATCTTGTCCACGCTGGCGACCTTGGCGCCGGTGACCGTGATTTTGCCGACGTTGTAAATGGGCCCTTCCACCAGCACGATCACGAGATTGAGCTTGCCCTTCTGCCGCTCTCTTCGGACCTCTTTGACTTCCACGTCGATGTAACCGTGGTCCTGATACCATTCGCGGACGGCATTGATGTCCTGCTCGAGTTGCGTTTCATCGAGCCGTCCCGATTTATCGATGATCGAATAAAACGTCCGGCCTTTGGTCTTCATCTGCTTGCGCAGAATTTTATCTTTGAATTTGGTATTGCCTTCGAAACGAATGGCGCTGACCGCGCCCTTGGTCCCCTCGGTGATGGTGTAGACGACACGCGACGTCGCGCGGGTTTCGTCGGTCTCAATCGTGAACTTAACATCGACGTCGGTGAACCCCTTCCCCTGATAGGTCTCGATGATTTTTTGCCGGCCTTTTTCCAGTTCGTCCTCGCTCAGCGGGCCGTTGATCTTGAGCGCGATTGATTTGCGCAGCGTTCTTGCATTGACGCGCTCGGCGCCGACAATCTCGATTTCGTTTACGAGTGAACGGGTTTGCAGGACCACCATCACCTTCACGGCGGGGCCATCCTGTTTTCCGAAAATCCTGACGTTCTGTACCAAACCGGTTTCGTAAAGGCCCTTAATGTCCTGTTCGACCAGCGATTCCGAATACGGCTGTCCCGGCTTGGTCCGGATCTGGGCGAGGACGCGCTCGCGCGAGATCGTCTGCGGACCGACATACTCGACCTCGACCGAGCTGATGAGCGGCGGGCCCTGCTCGGCTGGCGGTGCAGTCTGCGCACTAACGGGACGGCCGGCGGCGAAGATAAAAACCAGAGAGAGTAAAAGGGCCGTCCCCAGGCGACGGCTCAAACCAACAAATTGTTTCATAGCGTAAAATCCCCGGGCGTCCTTCGTAGCCGACGCCGCGCAGGCGGTATTGATGGGTAAGAAGGTGGGTATCGTCAAGGCGGATTTGGCGGTGGCGCGGAGCGGCTGGACGGAGAAGAACGCACCAGTCGCCGCTAATTCAAGAGTTCGTACCAATTATTCCGCCGGCGCGGTTCGTAGCCGGCTTCACGAATGAGGTTCTCGATTTGCGCGGCATCGAGCCGAAACGTCGTGCCCGCGCTGCTCACGACGTTTTCTTCCATCATGACCGAACCGAAATCGTTCGCGCCGTAACGCAGTGCCACCTGGCCGATATCCGGCCCCTGAGTGACCCACGAACTTTGCACGTTCGGAAAGTTATCCAGGAAAATCCGGGAGAGCGCCTGCATCCGCAGATACTCGGCGACGCCGGTCGGCCGCTTCACTTTCAGGACCGTGTTCTCCGGTTGAAACGTCCAGCAGATGAAAGCGGTAAACCCGCCGCTCTTGTCCTGTTGATCGCGCAATCGTTGCAGATGCTCGATCCGGTCCTCAATTGTCTCGACGTGACCGAACATCATGGTTGCGCTCGATTTCAAACCAAGCTCGTGCGCGACCTGCATCACTTCGAGCCACGAATCCGAATCGCATTTCAGCGGCGAAATTCGCTGCCGCACCCGATCGACCAGGATCTCCCCGCCGCCGCCTGGAATCGAGCCCAGCCCGGCTTCCATGAATTGCGAGATCACTTCCCGCAACGGCATTCCAAAGAGCCCGGCGAAATGCTGAAGCTCCGGCGGACTGAAGCCGTGGATATTAATATGCGGATATTTTTCGCGGATATGCCGGAGCCATTCGAGATACCAGTCGAACGATAACTTTGGATGGTGCCCGCCCTGCATCAGGATTTGAACACCGCCCACGGCGGAAAGTTCGTCGAGTTTTTGATCGAGCTGTTCGCGGCTCAATACGTAGTGGTCTTCATCTTTCTCCGTCCGGTAAAACGCGCAGAACTTGCAGTAAACATTGCAGACATTCGTGTAGTTGATGTTGCGATCGATGATGTAGGTGACGATTTCGTTCCCGCGGCCGCCGTAGCTTTTTCCCTTCGCCGCATCGCGCCGCGCCGTGGCGAGGAGACCGAGTTCTTCCAGCGGCCGGCCATAAAGCTCGAGCGCTTCGGCCGCGGAAATGCGCTCGCCCGCGAGCACTTTCTCCGTGAGCGATTCCTGCGACAAGGCGACCATGCCGGTATTCTAGCCGACCCGGCCGCGTTTGGCACCTCTATCCTCTGGACCGGCGCTCGCTATTCTTCGCCGTCGAAGTAACTCGTCTCGGCGCCTTTCAGGATGATGTTGTCGGGCGGCCGCGACACCGCCCACTTTTTGCTGTCCGGGTAATAACACGAGTCGCCGATCGGATTGTCCGCGATCACGTAATATGTCAGCTCGTGCGGTCCAGGGTTCGTAAGCTGGTGCGCCTCGCCCGGCGCGAAGAAGAATGCATCGCCGGGTCCAACATCGGTTGTGCCTGTCTCGTCGCGCACGCTGCCGCGACCCGAGACAACGAGATAAAATTCAAATTGCGCCGACTCCGCGTGGTACGGACAGAACGACGCGCCCGGCGGAATCCGGGCAAGCATCAAATCGAAAGGCTGCCGCTTGGAGAGATCGAGCGAGTCCGGCTCGCGCCCCAGGGCGATGGAAATATTCTTGCGGTAAGAATGAAACTTTCCCTTCGGCGACTTTTTTTCCTCCTCCGTTATTTCGGAGAGATTGACCTTGCGCATGGGAGAGGTTGAAGCGTTGAAGCGTTACATCGGGGTAATGGCTTGTCTCCTCTACGCTTCAACGCTTCAACATTTTACGCTTCAACCTTCTCCCACATCGCGCGCGTACCAATCGATCCTGCGCGTCACATACATCACCACCGCCAGCAGGATGAAGAGCGCGATCGTTCCCATAAGAAGCGCGTAATCCTGCTGTCGCAAAGTGATGTAGAGAAAAGTGTAAACGCCAAGAAGCCCGCCGCCGATGATGAGCGTGCGCATTCCGCCGCCCAAAAAATGGCTGCAATACCAGGTGATGAGCCCGGTCGCCGCCACCGCCGCTATTAGATAAGAGAGGCTGAAGCCGATGAATTCCGACGCCGAAAGGAGCGCGAGATAAAAGAGGCAAAGCGCCGCGCCGACCATGAGGTACTGCAACGGATGGATTTTCTGGCGCGCCGTGATTTCGAAAAGGAAGAACGTCGTGAAAACCAGGACGAAGAAAAGCACGCCGTACTTGATGGAGCGTTCGACGTAACGATAGGCGTCGAGCACGCTCAGGAACTGCGCGCCGAAGAGCGAGGCCGTCACCGAGCTGGTCGAAAAACGTTCGTTGCCGGTGCGGCTGGTCCAGCGTTGCGGATAATCGCGGCCGTAATACGAGACCTTCCATTTCGCGTCGAATCCATCCGCGCGCACCGATCTTTCCGTCGGCAAAAACGCGCCGCGGAATCCCGGATCAGGCCAGTTGGATTTCAACGTGACCTGATTCTGCATCCCGAACGGCGCGAAAAAAATCCCGCCGCTGCCATTGAAGTCGAGCGCGATCGAAAATTTATTGGCGGTTACGATCGGTTGCGTGCTGCCGAGCGGCGCCGTCACTCCGGTCGTGTAGCCGGGCAACTGCGAGCCGGGCTGCAACGGCCGCTTCGTTCCGGCCCAATCGAGAACCAACCCTTCGCGGGTTCCGCGCAGATCGCTCACCGCGAGCGTGACGGCGGCGTCCTGCCAGAGAATGTCTTTCGGATCGATCTTAAGCGCGGCGAAATCTGGCGCGGCAAATCCGCCGCTCAGCGTCACCTGCCCGCGAAACACCGCTGCATCGTAGATGCCGCGGTGGAGCGTCTGGGTTTGCACATCGCCGACGACTTCCAGGGTGTCGGGCAAAAAATAAGCGCAAGCGACCGTGGTTTCCTCCACCTCGCGCGACTCGACCCGCCCATCCGGCAGCGTCACCGAACGCACGACGGTGCCGTGATGGTGATACGGAATGCAGAGAACCGGCCCGATGATTTGTTGGTCCCGCCCCCACGACGAAGTGATGTCGATGACCGCTTCATTTCGGCGCGCCAGCCGATCGCTCAACACGCCGCCGATCATCAGGAGCGGAATGAGCAGCAGCAAAATTAGCCCGCCCACGCCGAGCAGTTTCAGGATCGTGCTGTTACGCCGGCTGAAGAACGGCTGCGACTTTGGCAATGGAGGAGGCGCGTCAGGCATCGAGTGAGATTGATGAAGTCATTCCGCGTGAGCAACAACAATACGGAGGAGAACCCACCGTCTTGCAGATGTTGTTATTGGGCGCGACCGACGTGATAAGGCGTCTCTACTATTGTCATGTTGAGCGAAGCGAAACATCTCTGACTATTTCTGCGCGCTGGGAACCGGAAATACTCAGAGACCAGGATCGGAAAGCTAATTTCATCTGCGTCAGTTGCAGTCATTTTTTCTCAGGGCCACGCGTGCTGCGAAAGAAATGAATGCGCCACATGCCCTTCTCTTTCTGAAGAACAGCCGATTCCAGCCAGGTCATCTCTTTTGTGCCGGACGCGTCCGTGATCGAGCCGCGATTGATATAGGTAATCCAGGCGATGTCCGCGGAGATGTGAACTTCAGGTTCGTTTACCGTCCAGACATAAACTTTGCCTGCGGCGTGCGCGCCCTTGATGAGATCCATCAAGGCATCGCTGGTGACCGCCCTCCGGCATCGAAGGCGTAGAAGTCGGGAGTGGTAACGGCGCGAAACTTAGCGAGATCATCGGTCGCTGCGGCGGCAAAAAAAGAGCGGACGGCTTCTGTTACCTGAACCTGGTCGGCAGCAGACGGACCCGACTGATCCGCGGCGGCGGCGCCGATTGTGAAGGTCAACAGAGAGGCAATCGCGATAAAGACGGTGTGATATTTGGTCATGATATTAGGTTTAACGAGAACAAGATGAGCGACGGCGGACGAGAGCGCGCGTCGCCCGGGATGGGAATGTGGAAGTCATCTCAAATGTGAACGCATAGCGGTCCGCCGTTCGCTCCATGGTTAGATGCGTTCTGCGCCTCATTTCGTGCGTTCATAACTGCGAGTCTGCTTCCCCTCGACATCCTGAACGACCAAAACATGTCGAGAGCTTTCTAAGTAACCGACGCGAGTTTTGAATGATCCGGGGATGTATACGAGCTCGGCCCGAATGGTCAGCCTCGTGCCGGTCGCCTGCCATGTCCCGCGATACTCAGCCCACTCCGGCGTACCGAGCTCGTATCTCTCCCGCCTGAATGCCCGAAAGGAATGGTCCGCATTCAGAAGCAAGACCTCATCGACAAGTCGATCATGTTTGCACCTCCATTTGCCTACAAATGGGTCAGCATTCCGTCCTGCGATTGCGGGCAACGCCACTAGTACGATGGCGGCTGCGGCAGTGACAAAGCCCTTTAGATTCTAACGAGAATTAGACGAATATTCGTATTCAAAGGCGAACATTCTTTCGTCTATTTTTGAATCGAGCCGCCGATGGAGAAGGCTGCTCGCGTGGATCGAGCGCACGGGCTTTGATATGGATGGCGCGGATAGCATCTTGTCATGTTGAGCGAAGCGAAACATCTCTGGCTATTTCTGCGCGCTGAGGACCGGAAATATTCAGAGATCCTTCTCCCGCCGTCGCGGGATCAGGATGACAACCCCTAAGTTTTCTGCGAATGACCGCAAGAACATGAAACCACGCCGAGCCGCCGTCATTTTCATTTTCATCACGGTGACGCTCGACATGCTGGCGCTGGGATTGATCGCGCCGGTCTTGCCGAAACTCGTTCTCAATTTCCTCGGCGGCGATGCGCCCAACGCCGCGAAAATGTTTGGCATTTTCGGCACGGTCTGGGCCCTGATGCAGTTCATCTTTTCGCCGGTCCTCGGCGTTTTGTCGGACCGGTTCGGGCGGCGGCCGGTGATTCTTCTCTCGAATCTCGGGCTCGGTCTAGATTACATCGTCATGGCGCTCGCGCCGACGCTCGGCTGGCTCTTTCTCGGCCGCGTCATTTCCGGCATCACCGCCGCCAGCATCACCACCGGCACTGCGTACGTTTCCGACGTCGTCGCTCCGGAAAAGCGCGCGCAAGCTTTCGGCATGATCGGCGCGGCTTTTGGCGTCGGCTTTGTTCTCGGGCCGGCGCTCGGCGGCTTGCTCGGCAATTCCGATCCGCGCCTGCCGTTTTGGGTCGCGGGCGGATTGAGCCTCGCCAATGCGCTCTACGGTTTTTTTGTTCTGCCCGAATCTTTGCCGGCGGAGAAACGCAAGGCCTTCACCATTCGCCGCGCCAATCCGATCGGTTCGCTCGTGCTGTTGCGTTCGCATCCGGAATTGTTCCGGCTCGCGACGATCCAATTCATCGGCTACATCGCGCACGAAGTGTTTAACGTCTGGGCGCTCTACACGATTTTTCGTTACGGCTGGAAGGAAGGAACGATCGGGCTTTCCCTTGCGCTGGTCGGACTTTGTTCGGTCGTGATTTCAACGGGGATTGTGCAGCCGATGGTCTCACGCCTCGGCGAACGCCGGACACTTTACATCGGCCAATTTTTCGGCGCGCTCGGGATGGCCCTGGCCGGGCTCGCGAAAACGACCGGGTTCTTTTTCTTTTCGATTCCGGTGATGATGATGTGGACTATCTCAACTCCGGCGGCGCAGGGCATGATGACGCGGCGGGTGAGCGAATCGGAGCAGGGCGAATTGCAGGGCGCGATCAGCAGCCTGTGCAGCCTGGCGTGGATCATGGGTCCGGGCCTGTTCACCTTCACCTTCGCGTATTTCATCGATCAACAAAAGGGATGGAACTTTCCGGGAGCGCCGTGGTATCTCGGCGCCTTTTTGCTTTTCGTGGCGATGGGGCTGGCCACGCGGATCCCGCGACTCCCTCCTCACTCAGAAACGATCGGCCCGGAACCGGTGGTCGAGTCGTTGGAACGCGACGCGCGGTCCGCTTTGTAAGCGCGAGCGGCAGAAGAGTTGCTGTTCAGAAAGGCCGCTTGAATCCACGCCGGCTTCGGGTGAACTAACGAATTCTCAACGTGTTAAAGAAAGCTGTTCTCCTTTTTCTGCTGCTTGCTCTGGGCGGAAGGACCGCGGTGCACGCCGACGAAGAGACCCGGCAGGTGCAGGAGGAATTGCGCAAGCGGCATCTCTTTTTTCGCGACATCGACGGCCGGCCGAGTCTGGATTTAGCGATCGCCTTGAAGCGTTATCAGGCGCGCCAGGGCTTCGCCGTTTCGGGCGTGGCTGATGAGATGACGCTCTATTCGCTCGGGATCGGCGAGCCGGCGCCGCCGGCGGAAGGTGCGGCCAATCTTCCCGATGTTCCAGTTCTAAAAAGCGACGCGGCTTTGCGCGAGTCGCGGCCCCAGCCTGCCCCGGTCCCCACCAAAGAGACGAATGCCAAAGACGCGACCAAAGCGGAAATCCGCGCTTTTCTCCGGCGCTATTTTGATGCGTGCGAATCCCCGAACCCGCAGGATGAACTCAGGTTTTACGCCGACCGCGTCGAGTACTTCGACCACGGCGCGGTGGACAAACCGTACATTCAAAACGAGCTCGCGGTTTACGATCAACGCTGGCCCAGCCGGAAGTATACGCTGGGTGATTCGGTGCGGGTGTTGAAAGTTCAAAACAATACGATCGCCAGGATCCGCGTCGCCTTCAATGTGGCCAATTCGCCAAATAATCGAAAAGCCAGCGGGCGGACTGACGACACGTTCGGTCTGGCTAAGCGCGGCGATTCTCTGGAAATCATTTCGGTCAAGGAAGCCCGCGTCCGCCGTCCCTCGCGGCACCGCCGGCGTCCACCGAATTTCCCGGCAGCGGTCGGCCGGACCGTGCACAAGGTTTTCCGGAGTATTTTCCACTAGGGATTAAGCGGCGAGCCCAGGCACGATGCCTATGCTCCAACCAAAGCTTGTGGCGTTACCTGACCCCGCCCAGATTCACGGTTGCATGAAACATCCATCTCGCCGACGCCGTCTCCTTTTCCTTTTCCCGCTTGTCATCGCGGCCTTCACCGCGAGCGCGTTCGCCCAAAAACGCAACATCACCGAAAAGGATCTCTTTAATTTCGTCTGGACCGGCGACGCCCAGGTTTCGCCCGATGGCGCGCGCGTCGCTTTCGTCCGCGTGACCGTAAACGAAAAGAAGGAAGGCTATAACACCTCCATCTGGATCGTTCCCACGGCGGGTAATGAAGCTCCTCATCGCCTCACGACCGGAGAGCGCGATTCCTCTCCGCGCTGGTCGCCCGATGGAAAATTTCTCGTGTTCACTCGCACCACCGAAAAAGACGGGAAGCCGGAATCCCCGCAGCTCTTCATGCTTTCGATGGCGGGCGGTGACGCATTTTCCTTCACCACTTTGCCGAAAGGCGCGGGCGATCCGAAATGGTCGCCCGATGGGAAGCTGATTCTTTTCGCGAGCTCGAGTAATCCGGAAGACCTCGACAAACAGGAAAAGAAAAAGCGAAAAGAGGAAGAAGCAAAACGCGCCGCGGCCGCGGAAGCGCCGTCATCCCCCGCGAAAGATAAAAAAGCGCCAGAGGAAAAACCGAAGCCGGCCGAGCCCGAGAGCGAGCGGGAGAGCGATATCCACGTCGTCACCCGCGCCGTCTATCGCTCCAATAATGAAGGCTATCTCGATTTCAAACGGCCGCAGCATTTCTGGATTGTGCAGGCGCCGCGGAATGCGGACGAAAAGGTGCAACCGAAGCAACTGACGAGCGGCCGTTTCGATGAAGACAGCGCGGTCTGGTCGAAGGATGCCGCTCAGATTTACTTCACGACGCTGCGCAACGACGAGCCCTATTACGATACCCAAAAAACTGAGCTTTACTCCATTTCCGCGAACGGCGGCGAGCCGGTCAAACTCACCACGGTCGACATGAACATGGGAGACCTGGCGCTCAGCCCGGACGGAAAACAGGTGGCCTTCACGGCGTCGGTCGAGCAGCCGGTGAACTCTTACACGCAACCCGATCTCTGGGTGCTCGATCTCGTCAAGGACGCGAAGCCGCGCAATCTCACGGAGAAGTTTGATTTCGATGTCGGCAGCAGCGTCTTCGGCGACAACGGCTCACCGCGCGCGGGCGGCGGCAACCTCCCGATCTGGACCGCGGACGGTAAAGGCATCGTCGAGAATTTCGAGAAGGAAGGGCAAACGAACCTGGGCGTTTTTGACGTCGCCACCGGCGCGCTCACCAGCGAAATCACGAAAGGCAACCAGGCCGTCCCGCGTTTCCGCCCCGCCCCGGACGCATCGAAGCTGGTCTATCTTCTCTCCACGCCGACGCGGATCGGCGACCTGTTCTGGCTGGATCGCGTAAGCGGCGAAGCGCGGCAGTTGACCCACAACAACGACGAACTGTTCGGCCAGCTTAACCTGACCGAGCCGGAAGAGATCCGCTACAAGAGCTTCGATGGAAAAATGATTCAGGCGTGGTTGCAGAAGCCACCCGGATTCGATCCGGCAAAAAAATATCCGCTCATTCTAAACATCCACGGCGGGCCGCACACCGCTTACGGATTCATTTTTTCGCACGAGTTTCAATGGATGGCGGCGAAGGGCTACGTCGTGCTCTATCCGAATCCGCGCGGGAGCACGAGTTACGGCCAGGAATTTGGAAACGTGATCCAGTATCATTATCCCGGCGACGATTATAAGGACCTGATGCTCGGTGTGGATGACGCAATCAAGCGCGGGTACGTCGACGCGAAAAAACTCGGCGTGACCGGCGGCAGCGGCGGCGGGTTGCTGACGAACTGGGTGGTCGGCCACACCGATCGATTTGCCGCGGCGGTTTCGCAGCGCGATATCGCGAGCTGGGCCGATTGGTGGTACACGGCCGATTTCACGCTGTTCCAGCCGCGCTGGTTTAAGGGCCCGCCGTTCCAAGAGCTCGAAGATTTCAAGGCGCGGTCGCCGATCACCTACATCAACGATGTGAAGACACCGATGATGTTTATTCTGGGCGAGAACGATTCGCGGACGCCGCCTGGCGCGGGTGGTGAACAAATGTTTCGCGCGTTGAAGTTCCGTAAAATTCCGGCGGTGATGGTGAAGTTCCCGAATGAAACGCACGAGCTGTCGCGCGCCGGCCAGCCCTGGCATCGGATCGAGCGGTTACAGCACTTGGTGGGTTGGTTCGACAAATGGCTGATGGGTGTGGCGAAACCTGAGTATGACGTGGCGCCGAGTGGCGAAGTGCCCGTGAAACCAAACGCGGCACCGAAACCGAAGCCGCCGGGGAATTAGGGGAAAAACACCAAGCTCCAAGCTCCAAGCTCCAAGCTCCAGAGAAATTCCAAACACCAAAGCTCCAAAGAGCGGCGTCGCCCGATTTGATGTTTGGCGCTTGGAGCTTCTCTGGAGCTTGGAGCTTGGAGTTTGGAGCTTTCTTCCCGGCTTGCCGATCCTTCGCGGGAATGCAGAATACCCCCGATGCGACTTCGCCCGCAAAACTACCAGGACATCGAACGCATTATCGAGTTCGACTTCGTCCGGGCGACTGAAGCTGCGGCTCTCAACTCGCTCCAGTGGCTCGGCCGCGGCGAGAAAGAAAAAGCGGACGCAGCGGCGTGTGACGCTCTCCGCGGGATGTTCGATCTCATGAACATCTGCGGGGAGGTCGTCATCGGCGAAGGAATCAAGGATGACGCGCCCGGGATTTTCAAAGGCGAGCAACTCGGCACCTGGCTCCCCGGGTCGCCGCCGTTCGATATCGCGCTCGATCCGATCGATGGCACGACGAACATCTCCAAGGGCGCGCCGAATTCGATCAGTTGCATCGCCGCGGCCAGTCCGGAGCAGGGAGTGAAGGTCGCGCTCCGCGACATTCCTTCCTTCTATATGATGAAGCTCTCCTACGGGCCTCGCGTAATTCAGCACATGAAGAAGACCGGGATCGATACGATCAAAATCGAGAGTCCGGTCGAAGAAATCCTGCTGACCGTGGGGCAGGCCTTGAACAAGCGGGTCCAGGATGTCGTCGTGATGATGCTCGATCGGCCGCGGCACAAGGATATCGTCGCCGATGTCCGCCGCGTCGGCGCGTCCCTGCGGATGATCAGCGACGGCGATATCGCGGCGGCGATGGCGCCCGCCATTCCCGACAGCGGGATCGATCTTTATCTCGGGATCGGCGGCTCGCCCGAGGCGGTCCTGGCGGCGGCGGGAATCAAATGCCTCGGCGGTGACATGCAATGCGTGATGTGGCCGCGCGACGACAAGGAGCGCAACAGCCTCATCGCCGACGGGCACGAGGCCGATCTCGGCCGCGTTTTTTTTGCCGACGATCTCGCAAACGGGAAGAACATTATTTTCTGCGCCACGGGGATCAGTGACAGCGCGATGTTGCGCGGCGTGAAATCGCACGGCGCGACTGCGATCACTTATTCCCTCCTAATGCGCGCCAAGAGCCGGACGGTGCGCTTCATCCGCGCTTCTCACGATCTCCAGAACAAAACGATCCGGTTGCGCTCGGATAATCGGGAGCACAAGATCTAGGCGCGGCGCGGCGGAAAGGTTCCGAGCAAACCGCTGTCATCCTGAGCGAATGCGAAGGATCTCTGACTATTGTTTTCGCTGGCCCGAAGAAATGATCAGAGATCCTTCGCATTCGCTCAGGATGACAACGCATATTTGGATCGCCCGCAAAATCTGATTAGTTTGCATCAGGGTGAGTTTCTGCAGGCTCAATATCGGAGCAGTTATCTTATGCGCAGCCCTTGCGATCGCGCCCGCCGGTCGCAGTGAACCGATAAACCCAGAGATCGCGCGGATGATGGAGGGCGCGTTGCAGGACGCGGAAAATTTTCGCTTGCAGGTTCGCAAGTCCGAATACGAAGCGAAAATGTTCGTCCAGGAATGGGACGGCCGCGGCCGTTTGCGGGGGACCGCGAAGGCGACCGCGATCATGCGGCCGGGTGACGCGCATCCCATGACGTTTGTCTCACGCGAAGTCCACGGAAAGGTGCGGCTGCCGAGCGAGAAGGACGGGTCCAAGGAAGATGAGGATGACAAAAGCA
This sequence comes from Verrucomicrobiota bacterium, assembly GCA_039649045.1. Lineage (GTDB taxonomy): Bacteria > Verrucomicrobiota > Verrucomicrobiia > Chthoniobacterales > UBA10450 > AV80. The sequence continues at coordinate 46,270 of JBBWZL010000028.1, forward strand.
CGCTGCTCGATTTCGCGCGCGAACACAAAATCGCCGATCGATTCGAGTTTACGGTCGGCGGCAAAGAGGAGATTCACGGCAACACGGCCTTGCAGATTCAGTTCACTCCCAGAAAAAACCAGCCGGCAAAAAATACGGCCGATCGGTTTCTGAACACCATTACCGGGACCGCCTGGGTTAGCGAAGGCAGCAATCGGCTGGTGAAATTCGAGATGCGGCTGGTGCAGCCGTTCCAACTTTTCTGGATCCTGGCGGTGCTGAAGGAATGCTCAATCCAATATGAGTTGATCGAGCCCGGCGAAATCCTGGGACATGCGAAGCTCAAGGTGGTGTATGCGGTCACCACGCCGATTTACAGCATCCGCCAGCAGCACGATGTCGATGTCGATCACTTCCGGCCGCGCCATGCGCTGGTCGCGGCCGCCGATTGAGATTGCCTAGAAACGAGTTCGAACATCGCCCTCGACATCCCTCAAATCGTCTGGTCAAATCGCCAATAACTTCGCTTATGAGACAAATATCGAAAACCGAGCTGTCGCCAGACAATGGCTGTATCGTCGATACGAAATGGAAGGTCGGACCTTTGAGTTATCACTCGTGCGCGAGTGAGGTCGGCTCCGTCCATGCCATCCACAACGCCCCGATGCCGGAGATCGTGGTCTACGATCACGTCGGGTTCAAAGGCGCCTATGCGCGCACGAACCTGAGCTTCCACTTTCTGGGCGACTTCTGGAACGATCGGATCAGCTCCCTCATCATCGTGAGCGGCGTCTGGCGTTTTTATCGTGACGAATATTATAAGGGTGACCATTGGGATCTCGGCCCCGGTTTCTACGAATGCTTTTTCAAGGACAAGGGCCCGGATGACGTGGTCAGTTCCTTTCAGGCAATCTCGCTGACGTAAGTTGTAGCCGGGATCGGTGATCCCGGCCCAAGTCTGACCGCATCTGCCGGGATCACCGATCCCGGCTACAATATCCGCGCGCCAGTTCCAGAACGGTTTCGGCGCAGCCCCAGGAAAGAGTGAAGCCGGAACCGCCGTGGCCGTAGTTGTGAATGACCGTGCGTCCATCGCTCATTTTTTCCGCAGCGACCCGGACACCGTTTTTGCGACAGGGCCGCAGACCAACGCGTTCCGCCAGGATGGTTGGTTTGGCAAAGCCGAGCACGCGCTGACACTCCGCTACGATCCGCGCCGTCGCCATTGAATCGGCCGCGCGGTTTTCGCTTACGTCATTCGTTCCACCGAGAACGCAATCTTGCGAGCGCGGAATCGCGTACATCAAAGGTGGATCATCGCAGACGACGGCATGGGAGAGATCCATCTTTGCGACGATCGCGACCTGGCCGCGATGCGGCTCCATCGCGGGATCGGGCACCAGTTCCTTCGCGCCGATTCCCGAGCAATTCACCACCAGATCGAAACGCGCTTCCACCTCCTCAAGATTTTCCAGATGGACGCCAACCTCAAAAGACGCGCCCGCGTTTTCAGCGCGCGTTTTCAAATACCCGAGGTACTTCGTCGTCTCGATAAGTGGAACCCGCATCGAAAATCCATTGACGAAGGCTGCGGGGATTTCGCTCGCGACCAAGGCGCGCGGACTAAACGCCCGGGCCCATTCCGGCGGTGTAATCGGGCCGAAACGGGAGAACGTGCGGAGTTCCACCAGGGAAACGCCGGCGGAGGGATCGCGCTCGAGCTCGAGAAAGCGGTCATAGGCAATCAATGCCCACGGCATCACGGTTTCGGCCGGCGTAACATCGTAAGGATACCAGATGGCGGCGGCCGCGGCGGAATCTGTCCGGTCGCCAATTTGGTCCGCCAGGATGGAAGTCGTGTATCTCTGCTCGGCGAAGACAACCGCGCAGGTCAATCCCGAGACGCCGGCGCCAACAACAGCCACGCGACCTTTCATTGCGACAGGATGATATCATTCGCTGCCGGAATTCCGTCCTTGTTTTTCCAGTCGTTCAAGCGTGACTTCGAAGCATGACGCAAGAAAACGACGCCGATTATATCCTTGGCACGCACGATGATGAAGTCGCGCGCCTCGGCCTGCAGCATCGCGTCTGGCGACCGATCGTAACGGAATGCTGGCAGCGCGTCGGGATCACCCATGGCTGGCGCGTGCTCGACGTGGGCGCCGGCCCGGGATACGCCACGGCTGATCTGGCAGAGATTGTCGGCCCAACCGGCTCGGTCCTGGGGATCGAACGTTCGGTTCGTTTTCTCGACGCGGCGCGGGAAAGATGCCGCCGGCGCGGTTTGACCAACGTGGAGTTTCGCGAAGCGGATTTGATGGAGGTCTCGTTAGGCCAACTCGGTCTGGACGTCTGCTGGTGCCGCTGGGTGGCTACCTTTGTCTCTTCGCCGGCAAAACTGATCGACAACATTGCGAGCGCGCTGCGGCCGGGCGGGCTCGCCATTTTTCACGAATACAGCGACTACGGAACTTTTTGCTTCATGCCGAGGCGGCCGGCGCTGGAAAAGTTCCAGCAGGAAGTCGACACAAGCTGGCGCGCGAGCGGCGGCGATCCGAACGTGGCTCGGGCCTTGCCCGGTCTGTTGCGCGAGGCCGGAATGCGCGTGCTCGAGATCCATCCGCGCGTGCGCACCATTGCGCCACGCGATTACGCCTGGCAATGGCCGGCCAGTTTCATCGAGATCAATGTCGTGCGTTTGCAGGAGCTGGGCCGGCTCACAGAGGAAGAGGGGGCCGAGGTGCTGCGCGAATTCCGGGCGGCGGATGCCGATCCGCAATCGTGGTTCACCACCCCGCTTTTTCTCGAAATCATCGCGCGTCGCGAATAGACCGGAGCTTGCCAATCGTGCGCAAGACCGAGAATCTGGCGGCTTCCAATGAATAAACGGCAGATCATTTACAGCGTTTGCGTGGCGCTCTTGCTCACGCTCCTGAGCATTTTCTTTTTCGATCAACCGATCGCCGCCTTTGTCCAGCGAGCGGGCGGGCGGCAATCTGTCATCCTGCAGGAAGGCACTCGTTGGCTGGAAGTGGCTTCGGGGTTTCCGATCCACCGATATTTCCTGACCTATCTAATGCTAGGCGCGAGTGCCCTTTTGTTTATCTCGAAATCGACCCGGCCGATCGCGTGGATGCTGTTGTTCGTCGCTTGCGCGCATCTTGTGACTCGCCTGACTGGCGGCACGCTGAAAAATGTTTTTTATCGGCTGCGACCTTTCGAGGTCATCCAAGCCGGCAATTGGGATTGGAGGTTTTTCGGCGAACGCGGCAGCGCCTTTCCCTCCGGTCACGGCGCGCATTTCTGGGGTCTCTTTTTTCCGCTCGCGTTTCTCTTTCCGCGCTATCGCATTCCGCTCTTGATCGTGCCGCTCTTTATCTCTGTCGCCCGCGTCGGGGTAAACGACCATTGGTGAAGTGATGTTATTGCTTCGATTGCGATTGCCGCTCTCATCACCCTCTTTTTCATTTGGCTCTTCCGGATCAAGCCAGCGCAACCCATGTCCCAGAAAGGTGAAAACAATGACTAAAGCTCGCCGCATTACCGGCATCGCCCTCGCCCTCTTCGTCTTGAGCTTCAGCGTTGCTGCCAAGAAGCCGAAGCCTGCTGCTGCCGACTTCTTCCCGTTACGCGTCGGCGATTCCTGGACGTATCGCAACAGTGACGGCCAGAGCCAATATACCCTCAAAGTCCTCAGCGAAGAGAAGCAGGCGGACAGCTCGATCCGTTCCGAAATGGAGCTCCTGGCCGGCGTGCAAGTCCGCAAGTTCTTCTCGAAACCGAGCGGCTGGGTCCTTCTACATATGGAGCGTTACCCCGAGCATGAAGGCTTGGAGGCAAAATACGAGCCGCCCAAACAGTATCTCCAGAACCCGCTTGTGCCCGGATTCAAATGGAACTGGAAAGGAAAGGACACTGGCAACAATGAGGTCACAGAAAGCAGTCAGGTGATCGGGTTTGAGAAGGTCTCCGTGCCTGCCGGCAAGTTTCGCGCGATGAAAATCGTAAGCAAAGTCACCGGCGGAGCCGCTGTCATGACAAAGACCTATTGGTACGCCGACGGCGTCGGTCTGGTAAAGACCACGACCGAAGCCGGTGAAATCAAGTACGGCTCTGAGCTAGTCGATTACAGCTTCAAGAAGAAAAACTCCAAGTAAGAGGCAGCGTTTGATCCCCTCCAGCTCGACTCTTGCGGCGGACTTGGTCGGGAGCACCGCCAATTTCCTTTCGGTTATCTCGTAACGTGACGACACCAAAAAAGATACTTATCCCGATCCTCGCCGGTGCCGCTACCTGGGGCATCACGAGTCTGGTGATGAAGGCGGTCTTTGCATCACAACCCGGCGGACTTCGCGACTGCGGTGCCTGTTTAGGCCTATTGTTTTGGCTCGGTCTACCGATTGTCGTGCTCGTTCAAACAGCAAGAGCGCTCCATCGGTCGGACGAGGCCGATAGAGAACGCGAGCTGGAGCGAGGTGAATTCGGAGGTTGTGTTCTCTTAGCGGCACTCCTCGTGGGATTGTGGATGGTCGTCGTGTCTGCGTCGGAGGGCTGGTCTAGCGATCCTCTCTACTTCGGGGCGGTGATCGTTGCTATTCCTGTCCTGTGGTTAACGGTCTCTTCGCTAGTGGCGAGGCGACGCGAGCGGCGAAGAATACGCGAAAACGTGCTCGCGTCGAAACGAAAGCGTGAGGAGATCGAATATCGGAATACCCACTGTCCGGCGTGCAACGCCACCGACATTGAATCGAAGACGGACGTTCGTACGTACGAGACCACTGAAGTAGAATCCGATTACGTGCTTCACCACGATAGCGACGACCGATATACCGGTTATTCCGAGTACCTGAGAAAGGTGCCAGCTACAAAACGCGAGTATACGACTTGGCTGACGTGCAAGCAGTGCCGCGAGATTTGGCGGGAAGAGAAACTCTGACGGAAGATCCTAGCAGACAGCGTCCTCGCAAAGAGAGCGGTAAACTGTCGCGAGAGGTTCTTGAGCCTTAGTACCGCCAATACTCTGACTTGTATGGCCTTCGATCGGCACGCCGAGATAATCGGCCTGCTTCTGAGTCAGCTTCGTTAGTTTGATGCCGATCTTTTGCAGATGGAGCCGAGCTTTCTTCATCGAGCTGTTCGGCAGAATGTAGACGCCCGGTTGTATTTGTTTTTGCCGGCCCGCGAATCGTTGAGGGCCCGCGCGAGGCTTGAGTCGTGATCCCGGACAAGGTAACCTCGCTGCAATTATGGAGTTTGTTCAGGCGCATCTGCTTCTCGACCACCCTGCGGCGCGGTTGTTGCGCCTGCCGACGGCGGCATTCGTTTTAGCATTTCTCGACGAAGCTTTTCACGCGATGGCGAACGCGGCAGTAGCAGAGGATTCTTTGCGGATGAGACTTGAGCGCTGGCTCGATGAGCGGCGAGCCGATGAATCATTTACCTGGGAACGGACCGCGACGGCGTATCTCGACGAATGGTGTTCGGATGCATGCGGATGGCTGCGCAAGACGACCGCTCCCAAAGGCGTGAGTTATGAACTGACTCCGGCGTCGGAAAAAGCGTTGCGGTGGCTCGAAGACCTGCAAGGAACGACTGCGTTCGTTGGCACGGAGTCGCGTATGGAAGGGATCTTTCGCGAACTGGGCGAGTTGCTGCTTCAGGCCAGTGGCGACAAGGAAGCGCGGCTTGCGGAATTGCAGGCGCAACGCGACCGGCTCGACACCGAAATCACGGAAATCCTTACCACTGGTCAGGTGCGTACCCTGGAGCCTTGGCAGGTAAATGAGCGTTACGCCCGCGTGCTTGAGGCCGCGCGCTCACTAGTAAGCGACTTTCGCCAAGTGGAGGAAAACTTCCGCCGTATCGCCGAGCAGATTGTGAAAGAGCAGACCGGGCAGGATGAACGAAAAGGAGAGATTCTTGGCCGGGCACTCGACTCGCATGATAGTGTGCGGGAGTCGCCACAGGGCCGCAGCTTTTATGGATTCGTAATGCTGTTGCTTGATCCTGAACGCCGGGAACGCTTTGAGACGCAAGTGGCCGAAGCACTGCGGCTGCCGGCACTCTCCCCGACACTAAGCGCCGACCCACTATTGCCTCGTCTGCTGCCGCGGTTGCGAATCGAACAGGAGAAAGTGAGCGCGTCTACCCAGCGGTTGACGGCAAATCTGCGTCGAGCGCTCGAATCGACTCGACTTGCCGAGCGGAGACGCGTGCGGGAATTGGTGAGCGAAATTCAGCGCCTAGCGTTGCGCGTGAAAGATGCACCCCCGCGACGCGAGAGCTTCTTCGAGATCTCAGAGCTGACCGGCGCATACGCCGGCATGTCACGTCCGCTTTGGGACGAAGGCGCAACGATCGAATTAAGCAAAGTCTTCGCACAAGCGGATGGCGAGCTTGACCTCGAGAAGCTGCTGGCTTTCCAAAATCTGCCCCACCTCTCGCTCGACACTGCCATTCACAATCTCGAAACGTGTCTGCGCGCGCAAGAGTTGGTGCTGCTAACGTCTGTGCTGGAAACTTTCCCACCAGCGCACGGTCTGCTCGAAGTTCTCGGCTATCTTATACTCGCAGCGCGAGAACCGCGGCGGCATTATATCTCTCGCGATTTTGATGTCATCACACTTCCGGATGGCGCACGTTGGCGTCTCCCGCGCGTAGTCTTCGGCCGGCGCTCCCTCGATGAGGCCGCATGAACGAGAATCCCCCTAGATCATTTCCATCGTCCGCTTTCGTAAAAGCAGCATTGCTCCGTGAGCCGGTTTACATCGAGGACGGCGATGCGTGGAGAACACTCGTGAAGGAGCAGGACGAAATTGCGCAATACTTCTGGCAAATCGGTTTAGAATTGATGCTCGACGAAGGCGAGGGCTTCGCCTTTCTTCGGCAGGTCGAACCAGAAGGGGAAGAGCGCGTGCCGCGGCTGGTTCGGCGACAGAAGCTGAGTTACGACGCGACGCTGCTGCTCGTCTGCTTACGTGATGAATTGGATCGATTCGACACGCAGACCGCCGATCAAACGCGTCTCATCCGTTCGAAGCGCGAGCTGCACGAGCTAGTGGGCGGGTTCCTGCGTGAATCGCACAATGAAGTGCGCGACGCAAAGGCACTCGACGCCGCCATCGAAAGCCTGCGCTCGCTCGGTTTTCTCAAAGCGCTGCCGGGAGATGCCGATCGCTTTGAAGTGCGTCGTATCATAAAAGCGCGCTTTGGCGCGGGCGAACTCGAAATGGTAAAGGAGAAACTCTCGCGCCATGCCGACGGAGTTTGATTTCAGCGAGCACGGCGGCGCCCCCGGCGGGTGGCGGCTCGCACGCCTTGATATGGCGAATTGGGGCACGTTCACTGGCCAGCGAGTGCATTCACTCACGCCGGAATGCGGCTGGGCTTTACTCACGGGCGAAAATGGAAGCGGTAAGACCACAGTGGTGGACGCGTTGCGCACGCTTCTTGTGCCGCGCCGGCTTGTGCGCTTCAGCTTCAACACTGGCGGTGGCGGGCAGAAAAAGCATGACCGCTCACTCGTCAGTTACATCCGCGGCGCATGGAGTGCCTCGCGCGATGAAGGCAGCGCGGAGACGGCGACGCAATATCTACGCAAGGAGGGAGAGCCGTCCTTTCTGCTCTCCGTCTTTCGCAATAAGCGCAGCCGCGCGGCGGTGACGGTCGCGCAAATTCTCTGGATCGCAAACGGCAAGGACGAGGCGCATTTCCTCATCGCGAATGGCGAGAAAACGATCGCCGATTTGCAGGTGCAGGGCACTGGCCGCGAGCTCGTGAAGAAGCTGCGTGAATGCGGCTGGCAGGTGTGTGAAGGCAAAAGCTATCGCACCGAATTCTGCGAACGCATGGGAATTCCCGGAGACGGCGCGCTGCAGATTTTCAATCAAGCGATTGGCGTGAAGGAGGTGGGCGACGTAAACACTTTCCTGCGCGACCACCTGCTCGCGCCGGGCGAGGCCGAGGATGTTATTCGCGAGCGCGTGGTGCCGCAATTCGCAAATCTCGATGACTGCTGGAATCAGATTGAGAAAGCGGAACGCCAGATCGAGATGTTATCGTCAATTGCTACCGCGCACGCGCGCGCGGTAGAAGCAGAGAACGCGCGCGCCGAGTTGCGCGAGCTGCTAGAGGCGCTGCCGCTCTTTTATCTGCGCAAGCAGGAAACGTTGCTCACCACGCACTTCGCAGCATGCGAGCGCAATGTTGAATCACTTGGCAGCCAAATCACGGAGGTGGAACGCAAGCGCGATATCGAGCAACAGCGACGCGACACGCTGCGCGCACAGCTTGATGCGGATAAGACGGGGCAGCGCATCCGCGAGATCGAAGTGGAAATTCAGTCGCTGGAACTCAGCGCGAAGCAACGTCGCGACAACCACGAACAGCTCTCCGCGCTCGTCGATGCGCAAGCCATAGGACCGATGCCAATCGATGATGCCACGTTTGCCGGGCTGTGCGAACGAACGGAATCGAAGGTCGCAAAGCTGCGCGAGACTCGCGACTTAGCGAACGAACGGGCGAACAAGGCGGGCGTAGAGAAGGAGAAAATCGAATCGGGGGTGATCGCCGCGCAACGTGACATCGACATGCTCAAGCAGCGGCGCGCGCTGATTCCCACCGAGCTCCAGGACTTGCGCGATGCGCTCTGCGGCGACACTCGCGTGGCGGAAGAGGAATTGCCTTTCGCCGGTGAGCTAATGGAAGTGAAGCCCGAGGAATACAAGGATTGGGCTGGCGCGATCGAGCGCCTGCTACACGGCTTTGGCATCTCGTTGCTCGTGCCGGAGCGTCATTACCGAATCGTCGCTAAATGGGTAAACGAGCGGCATCTGGGACGGCGGCTTTTCTTTCATCGCGTCGGCGTCACGCCGGTGAGCCAGCGAACGGACGATCCCCGCGCAGTCGTGCGGCGGCTCAATTTTCGTGATGAACTACCGCTGGCCGCTTGGGTAGCGGCGGAAGTGCGTCGGGCCTTCCCGCACGTATGCTGCCGCGATACTGCGGAGCTCGAAGGAGAGCCTTTCGGCTTAACCGCGCAGGGACTCATTCGCGGCGGCACCCGACACGTGAAGGACGACCGCTCCCGATTGCACGACCGGACAAATTTCGTGCTTGGCTGGAGTCCCGAGGCAAAAATCCGCGCGCTCGAAGAAGAGAGGGACCGGTTGACGCAATTACTCGTCGATGTGCGCAAGACCGAGAGCGACTGCCGGGCAAACGCACGGGAAGCAGATCAGGCGGTATCGGCACTGACGCTGATCGGCGAGCTGAGCGGCTTTGCGGATATTGATTTTCAAAGCGAGAGCGACGCGATCGGGCGGCTGACGAAGGAGAAGGCGGACCTCGAAGCCGCGGACGACCGAAGAAAGGAGTTGAAGAAGCAATTCGACGCCGCGGAGCGCGCACTCAACAAGCTCTCGGAGAGCCGTGACGATTTGCGAACGGAGAAGACGAAACACGAATTGCTGCGCGACAATGCAAGCGGAAAGCTGAAGACGGTGCGAGACGAGCTGGCCAAGTCACCGGAGCAGGATTTCACCGAACTTGCTGAACGTTTCGCGGCTGCCGAAGCAGAAACGGCTTGGCGTGGGGGGGACGTATCGCACGAGAACATCGAAAAGTTCGCTGACGCGTTGAAAGCGTCCCTTACCGGACGAAGCAGTAGCTTCAGCCAACGTATTAATTCAGCGCGCGAGGAGATGATTGAACCGATGACCAATTTCCTGCGCGACTACCCGGACGAGACGAAGAATCTGCAACCAAAACCCGAGTACGGTCCCGACTTCGTGCAGCTTCACGATCGGCTACGCGATGAAAACCTGCCCGCGCTCAAGGAGCGTTTTCGCGACTTTCTCAACGACAATCTCACGCAAAGCATTGCCCTGCTTGAATCGAAGCTACACGAGGAGCGACAGGTTCACGAAGCGCGCGTGGCGCGTGTGAATGCGGCGCTCGAAAAGCTCGAATATTCTCCCGGAACCTTTGTCGCCTTGGACCAGAGGTACACGCGCGACGTGCAAGTGAAAAACTTCCGTGGCCAGCTTCGCGATTGCTTGAGTACCGGCTTGAAGCGTGAGGACGAACACTCGCGAAAGGCGCTCTACTTCAAGATTCGCGACTTGGTGGAGCGCTTCAAAAACGACTCTGAATGGACCGCTCACGTCGCCGACACACGGCGGTGGCTGGACTTCGGCATTCCTGAGAAACGACGCTCCGACGGCGCGCAAGTGAACTATTTTGAGAGCAGTATCGGCAAGAGTACGGGACAGAAAGCAAAGCTGGCGTTCACGATCCTCGCCGCTTCGCTGCTCGCGCAATACGGCCTCGCGGACGATTCGGATCGCCCGGACAGCCTGCGACTCGTGGCAGTCGACGAGGTCTTTGCGCACACCGATGAGCCGAACTCGCGGCGGGCGCTCAACCTTTTCAAGAGCATGGGTTTCCAACTCATCGTCATCGTGCCGTGGGAAGCCAAAGCGCGCGTGGCTGAGAGCTATGTGGACAGTTTCCATCTCACGGTGAATCCAAACGGTGACAGTTCCGAGCTACAGGCCGCAACTCGCGAGCGTTACGACGCCGTCCGCCAGCCGAATGCGAACGCGGCGTGAATTACTGGCGCAGGCGGAGCGCGCATGGACGCGCTTCCTGCGTTCGCTCGTTACGGGCGAGGCTTTCTTTCCGCTCACTGTCCGCATCGGCAAGACGCGCCTCGCGGGCGACTACGCCGCGCGCAAAACGGAACTGAAAGTCTTCGATCGCGACGCCGCAGCGCTCGGCCTTACGGTGCATTGGGCAGAAACCGGTCACCGACGTTTTCAAATTCACGAGCTTCCGACAAGTGCCGCATGGAAAAACGAAGCAGCCTATCTGCAAGCGCTCGACAGAACTGCCGCGGCGCGAGCGTTTCGCGAAGATTTAGCGCTGCTACCACCGGAGCTACGCTCGTGGGCAGCAGAACACCCCCTTGATGTCATCACGCATCACGGAGCTTGGGCAAAACTATTGCGTTGCGTGAGTTGGTTTCGGAAGCATCCGCGTTCAAATTTGTATCTACGGCAAATTCCCGTCGATGGAATAGACACGAAGTTCTTTGAACAACACCTCGGCATTCTTGATGCGCTATTGCTGCACACGACGCCACGCGACGTTGATGTCACCGCGAAAAGATTCGAGTTGCGCCACGGCCTGTGCTGGGAACAACCATTGGTACGCTTTCGGTTTCTCGATCCAGCACTGCAAAAATCGCATGGATTTTCCGTCGCTGATTTGGCCGTGCCAGCGCTGACTTTTCGAGAACTCTCGTTCCACGGGGCGAATGCCATCGTCACTGAAAACCTGCGCAACTTCTTGGCGCTCCCGCCGCTTTGTAACTCCATCGGCATTTTCGGCAGTGGCGACGCGGCTGCACTGCTCAGCGACGCACCGTGGCTTGCGCAATCTCGGATTTTGTACTGGGGTGATTTGGATGCACGCGGATTCGCGATTCTCGCTCGCTTACGAGCTTCCTATTCGAAAGCCGAGAGTGTCATGATGGACTTGGCGACGCTCGAACTTCACCGAGGCTTCGCCGTGAAGGTAGCGCGATATCAACGACAAATACCAACGCTCACGCCCGAAGAAAATGCAGCCCTCCAGCGGCTAGCCTCGGAAGGGCTATGGTTGGAGCAAGAGCGCGTGCCTTTTTCCCACGCAAAGGAGATGTTCGAGCGCATCATTTCGTCGAACAAGGCCCCACTGGCGAGCTGATGTTACCCGACGGAATCGTCCAAGTGGCAGTAGCACGCCGTGGGAAAGTGAGGAGGGCGATTAGGGCGATGCGCGCCTAGGACCGCTCTGCTTAGTAGCGGTAATGCTCCGACTTATAGGGACCTTCAATAGGCACCCCAAGATAGTCGGCTTGCTTCTTCGTCAGCTTCGTCAGTTTCACGCCGATCTTCTCGAGGTGGAGCCGCGCCACTTCTTCGTCGAGCGCCTTGGAGAGGACGTAGACGCCAATCTTGTAGGTGTCCTTGTTCTTCCAAAGATCGAGTTGCGCGAGCACCTGGTTTGAGAAGGAGTTCGACATCACGAAGCTCGGGTGTCCCGTGGCGCAACCGAGATTCACGAGCCGGCCTTCGGCCAGCATGAAGATTTCGTGGCCGTCGGGGAACGTGTACTTGTCCACCTGCGGCTTGATGTTGGTGTGTTTGATGTCTTTTCGCTCGCTCAGCGGGCCGACCTGAATCTCGTTGTCGAAATGGCCGATGTTGCAGACGATCGCCTGGTCTTTCATTCGCTCCATGTGCTCAAGCGTGATGATGTCGACGTTGCCGGTGGTGCTAACGTAAATGTCGCCGCGGCCAAGTGTGTCTTCGATCGTGGTGACTTCGTATCCTTCCATCGCCGCCTGGAGCGCATTGATCGGATCGATTTCGGTAATGACAACGCGCGCGCCCTGGCCGCGCAGTGACTGCGCGCAGCCCTTGCCGACATCGCCGTACCCGCAGATGACCGCGACCTTGCCGGCGATCATGACGTCGAGCGCGCGGTTGAGGCCATCGACGAGCGAATGGCGGCAGCCGTAAAGATTGTCGAACTTCGATTTCGTGACGGAGTCGTTGACGTTGATCGCCGGAACAAGCAGCTGGTTTTGCTGCTGCATTTTATAGAGACGATGCACGCCGGTGGTTGTCTCTTCCGAGACGCCGCGCCATTCCTTCACCATCTCATGCCAGCGATATGGGTCCTCGCGCTGCACTTCGAGGAGGAGATCCTTGATGACCTGCTCTTCCTTGCTCTCCGCCTTCGATTTCGCCCATTCGGCGCCTTCCTCGAGCTCGTAACCTTTGTGAATGAAGAGGGTCACGTCGCCGCCGTCATCGACCACGAGTTGCGGACCCTTGCCATCCGGGAACGAGATCGCCTGATTGGTGCACCACCAATATTCCTCGAGGCTCTCGCCCTTCCACGCGAACACCGGCACGCCAGTTTTGGCGATGGCTGCTGCGGCGTGATCCTGCGTCGAAAAAATATTGCAGCTCGCCCAGCGAACTTGCGCACCGAGCGCCACCAGCGTTTCGATGAGAACCGCAGTCTGGATCGTCATGTGCAACGAACCAGTCACGCGCACGCCTGCTAGCGGTTTACCGACGGCGTACTTCTCGCGGATCGCCATCAAGCCCGGCATCTCCTTCTCGGCGATCGAAATTTCCTTGCGACCCCAGTCTGCGAGAGTGATGTCGGCGACTTTGTAGTCGGCGCTTTTCGTTGTTTGGAGGTCAGTAGTGTTAGTGGGCATAGGTTTAAGTTTTAAGGGTTAAGTTTTAAGTGGAACGTTTTGCAACACGCGAAAGAACTGAACGGCGCAGACCTTCGAGCATCGCTGATACTTCTTTGGACTCCGCAACGAGCCGGTCGAATTCAGCTTTCGCTACGAACTCGAGCTTCCGCGCGATGTAAAGTTGCGTGCGCAATTCGCCGCAGGATCCTTTTGCGATATTCAAAAAATGCGCAAAATCCCTGCCGCTGCCTCGCTCAGATCCTTCGGCGACGTTTGAGGGAATCGACAAAGCGGCGCGCTGGATCTGATCCTTGAAGCTAAAGTTCTTGCAGTTCGAGAAAGCTTTGAAGAGGTCGACGGTGAGTCGGCATCCGCGCTGCCAAACCTCCAAATCTTCGAACGATTGATACGCCATACTTAAAACTTAAGACTTAACACTTAAAACTATCGCGCAGCGCGCTTCAGCGCGCTGGCTTTATCGGTTTTTTCCCAAGTGATATCGGGATCGTCTTTGCCGAAGTGGCCGTAGTTGGTCGTCTTGCTGTAAATCGGGCGGAGGAGATCCAATTGCTGGATGATCTCGGCGGGCTTGAAGGAAAAGACGCGGTTAACCGCGTGCTCGATCGATTCTTCGGCCACGGTGTTCGTGCCGAAAGTGTTGATATTCATGGAGACTGGATCGGGATAGCCGATGGCGTAGGCGAACTGGATCTCGCAACGTGTCGCGAGCCCGGCCGCGACCACGTTCTTCGCGACCCAGCGTCCCATGTAAGCGGCGCTGCGATCGACTTTGCTCGGGTCTTTTCCGGAAAACGCTCCGCCGCCATGCCGGCCCCAGCCGCCGTAGCTATCGACGATGATCTTCCGGCCGGTCAGACCGGTGTCGCCTTGCGGACCGCCCACGACGAATCGCCCCGTCGGGTTGATCAGAAATTGAGTGGTGCCATTAACCATCGACTTGGGAAGCACCTTGCGGATGATTTTTTCGACGCAGAACTTTTCGATCTCCTTGTGGCCGACTTTCTCGGTGTGCTGAGTGGAGATGACCACGTTGGAAATGCCGACCGGCTTTCCGTTTTCATAGATCACCGAGACCTGCGACTTCGCGTCCGGCCGCAACCATTCTGCTTTGCCGCTCTTGCGGATGCGCGTCAGCTCACGTCCGAGCCGATGCGCGAACATGATCGGCGCCGGCATCAATTCCGGCGTGTCATCGCACGCAAAACCGAACATTAAACCCTGATCGCCAGCACCCTGTTCCGAAGTCTTTTTGCCCTTGGCCTTTTTCGCATCGACGCCCTGCGAGATGTCGGGCGATTGGCAGGTGATGATGTTCTGCACGAAAAGGCGATCGGCGTGAAAGACATCGTCATCGTTCACGTAGCCAATCGCGCGCACGGCATCGCGCACAATCTCGACGTAATCGAGCTTCGCCTTCGTTGTGATCTCGCCGCCGACGACGACGACGTTGCTTTTGGCGTAGGTTTCGCAGGCGACCCGGCTCTTTTTGTCCTGCGTGAGGCAGGCGTCGAGGACCGCGTCGGAAATGGTGTCGCAAACTTTGTCCGGATGGCCTTCGCCCACGGATTCGGAAGCAAAAATGAAACGTCGGAGCATGGAATGAACGTTAAGCGATAAAGGGTTGAAGAGTTACAGCGTTGAAAGACGAAACCGCTTTGACGCTTCAACCCTTCAACCACTCACGATCGACCAACATATTGACCGATCATGATACGTCGATATATCGTGGAGGTGCCAAATGGCGTCAACCATTAATTTTCTCCGCCTCCTGGCCGATCCCACCCGGCTCCGGCTCCTTTTACTCCTGGAGGAAGACGAACTTTCCGTGGCCGAGCTCCAGAAAATTCTGGGCATGGGGCAATCGCGGATCTCAAGCCATCTCGCGCAATTGAAACGCGCCGGCGTCGTCGAGGATCGTCGCGCGGGCAAGAATGTTTATTACGGGCTAACGGCGAAAGAAGAACGAAATCCCGCGCGCGCCAAGGTGAGTGAATTGATCCGAGCGCTCGCGCGAGAAATGCCGGAGACGGCGCGCGATCGCACGGCCCTGCAACTCGCGCTGCGCAAGCGCCGCGACAAGGCGCGCGAATATTTCGATGAGCTGGCGGGGAAATTCGGGCGGAGTTACGTGCCGGGCCGCTCCTGGCAGGCACTCGCCCACACCCTGATCTCGCTGCTGCCGGCCCTGACCGTGGCCGACCTCGGGGCTGGTGAAGGCACGCTCGCGCAACTCCTGGCCAAGACCGCACGCAAAGTCATCGCGATCGATAACGCGCCGAAGATGGTCGAGTTCGGAGCGCAACTGGCGAAGCGCCACGGATTCGCAAATTTGGAATACCGGCTCGGAGATATTGAAGATCCACCGATCGCCAAAGCGAGCGTCGATCTGGCAATCCTGAGCCAGGCGCTGCATCACGCGATTCATCCCGAGCGCGCGATCGCGAGCGCCTACCGTATGCTGCGGAAAGGCGGACGGATTGTGATCCTGGATTTACTCAGCCACCGCTTCGAACGCGCCCGCGAGCTTTACGCGGATCATTGGCTCGGCTTCAGCGAGGTGCAGCTCCATCAGTTTCTCGAAATCGCCGGCTTCAGGAACATCGAAGTGACCGTGGTCTCACGGGAAAAACAGAGCCCGCATTTCCAGACGGTTTTTGCTACCGGTGTAAAGTGATCGGCGGTAAAAAAACGGACTCGCCTTGGCCGACTCATTTAAATCTTCACGCCTCTACGGATTCTTCTGTGAGCTCCGCCGGCGAAAAGTATATCGCGTCGCCGCCGGTTACAGCGTTGTCGGATGGCTGGTCATTCAATTCGCGGTCGCGGTCCTGCCCGTCCTGACCTTGCCGCTCTGGACAACGCGGCTCGTCATTGTCCTCGTCCTCGCGGGCTTTCCGATCGCGCTGATTTTGGCCTGGGCTTTCGATATCGACGCCGGAGGAATTCACGCAACTCCAGAGCCGGTCGCGGACATCGAGTGTCCGCCCGCCCTGCCGGGGCGTCGGAAAAATATTTTCGCGCTGGCTCTCGTGGGCCTGCTCATTGCCGGCGTGATCGGTTATTTCGTTTTGTCGCGCGGTTCGTTTCGGAAACTGGAAAAATCAATCGCCGTTCTGCCCTTCGCGAATTTCAGCGACGATCCGAACAATGCCTTTTTCGCGGATGGCATTCAGGATGATGTCCTGACCAACCTCGCGAAGATCAGCGATCTTAAAGTCATCTCGCGCACCTCGGTGATGCCGTATCGGGGGCAGACCCATAATCTCCGCGAGATCGGAAAAACATTGAACGTGGCCACAATTCTCGAGGGAAGCGTGCGCCGCGAAGGAAAACGCGTGCGGATCAATGTCCAGTTGATCGATGCCGCTAACGACCGCCATTTATGGGCGCAGGTTTACAATCGTGAACTGACGGACGTCTTCGCGATCCAGAGCGAGCTCGCACAGGAAATTGCTTCGGCCCTAAAAGCGACCCTTTCTCCCGGCGAACAGGAACGGATCGAACGCAAACCGACCCAGAACGGCGACGCGTATCTGCTTTACCTGGAAGCGCACGAAATTTTCGGGCGTCCGGATCGCCATCACGACGATGTGGCACGGGTGGAAACACTTTACGAAAAGGCCATTCAACTCGATCCGGCGTTCGCGCTGGCTTACGCTCGTCTTTCGCAGGTTGAGAGCTGGATGTTTTATGCGATCGAGCCGCTGCCGGCCCGGGCGCAAAAAGCACGAGACGCGGCTGGAGAGGCTCTCCGGTTGCAACCGGACTTGCCCGAGAGTCACCTCGCGATGGGGTACGTGAATTACTACGTCGATCGCGATTACGACTTAGCGCTGAATGAGCTGGCGACGGCTCGTGCGGGCTTGCCTAACGATCCCGGAGTCTTCCGGGCGATGGCGGCGATCCAGCGCCGGCAGGGAAAATGGGACGAATCGAGCGCGAGCTACGCGAAGGCGGTCTCGCTCGATCCGAAAGACCCAATCCTCCTCGAGAACATGGGCATGAATTACCTGGCAGTGAGAGATTACACCACAGCAGCGAAAGTTTTCGACCGCGCGATCAAGGCCGCGCCGAATACCTTCACGATCCGGGAGCTGCGGGCGCGCGTGGAATTTTATTCGAAAGGCGATCTGCGACCGATGGCGGCGTTGCTCGCGGCCTATCCCGAGAACGTGGATCCGAACGGGACGATCACACTGTCGCGCTACAGCTATAAGATGTACCAGCGCGAATTCGCCGAACTCCTGGCGATCCTGGATAGGAGCCCCGCGGAAAAGTCGCGCGGAGAAACGAGCGCGCCGATTTCGAAGGCATTCCTCAAGGCAACGGTTTATGCGGCGGTGAAAGACGAGGCGAAAGCCCGGGCCAGTTATGAAGAAGCGCGCGAGAAAGCCGAGACGGCGGTGCGCGAAAGTCCGGACGACGGGCCGCGACATGCGTTGCTCGGGCTGATTTATGCCGGACTCGGCCGGTGCGATGAAGCGGTGGCGGAGGGGAAACGCGCGGTCGAATTGCTGCCGGAAGCGAAGGACGCGTTCGACGGCCCGATCATGGTGATCAGCCGGGCGCGCATCACGATGATGTGCGGCGACCTTGATACGGCGCTCGCCTTGCTGGATCGATCGTTGCAAACGCCGTCCGGTGTCACCATTTACGAACTGCGGCTCGATCCGATTTGGGACCCGCTGCGGAACGACGCGCGGTTTCAGCAAATGCTGGCGAAGTTTGGCGGCAAGAAGTAGCTCGGCGAACCGCTGCGGAACGTGCAACAGTTGAGCGAAAATGAGCGGGTTTTTCGAAGAGATTAAGCGGCGCAAAGTCTATCGCGCCGCCGTCGCTTACATTGTCGTGGCGGGCGGAGTGATCCAGCTCGCCTCCGCGGTCTTTCCGGCCTGGGAATTACCGACCTGGGCGTTGCGCCTCGTCATCATTCTCCTGCTGGTCGGGTTTCCCATTGCGCTGATCCTCGCCTGGGTGCTCGAAGTCACTCCGGAAGGGATTCGCACCACGCCCGCGCCCGCTTCCGCTCCGCGGCTGAAGCGGAATGTCGTCGCCTTGGTTGCGGCCGGAATCATTGTCTCAGCCGCCGCCGGGTTCTTTCTTCTGCCGCGCGCGTCCGCGCGGAAACTCGACAAATCGATCGCCGTCCTGCCGTTCGAAAACTTTAGCGACGACAAGGAAAACGCGTTTTTTGCCGACGGAATCCAGGACGACATCCTGACCAACCTGGCAAAGATCGGCGACCTGAAGGTGATTTCGCGCACGTCGGTGATGCCATATCGCGGCAAGGAAAAAAATGTGCGCGAAATCGGCAAAGCTCTCGGCGTCTCGACCATTCTGGAAGGCAGCGTCCGCAAGATCGGCACCCGAGTGCGGGTAAACGTGCAGCTGATCGATGCCGTAAACGACGAGCACATTTGGTCCGAGGTTTACGACCGCGATCTGACCGACGTCTTCGCGATCCAGACCGATCTGGCGCAGAAGATCGCCCACGAACTGCGGGCCCAGCTCTCGCCGCAGGAGAAGATCATGATGACGCAGAAGCCGACGCAAAACGGCGAGGCCTATCTCGCTTTCGTCCAGGCGCACGATTTGCAAACGCACCGCGAAGATTTGGTGAAGCTCAAACAGGCGGAGCAACTTTACGATCGCGCCCTGCAATTGGACTCGCGCTTCGCCCTGGCGGCGGCGAGCGCGTCGCGGTTGCAGAGCTGGATTTACCACAGCTTCGACCCCACGGTATTTCGCAAGAACAAAGCGCGCGTCCTGGCCGAGCGATCGCTGAAGCTCTACCCGCCCCTGCCTGAAGGCCATCTCGCGCTCGGCTTTTCTGCGTATTATGGCGAGCGCGATTACGAGAGCGCGTTGAAGGAATTCGCCATCGCCGAGCGCGGTCTGCCGAACGAAGCGGACGTTTATCTGGCGATCGGGGCCATCCGCCGCCGGCAGGGAAGGTGGGACGAATCGAACGCGAACATCGAGAAGGCCGTGAGCCTGAGTCCAAACGATACGTGGCCTTTGCAAAATCTGGCGCTGAATTACGGATTCCTCCGGAATTTCGGCCTCGCGAACAAGACAATCGATCGGGCGCTGAAGTTGGATCCGACCTCGCTAAGCCTTTGGTCGATCAAAGCGAAGCTCGCGATCTCGGAAACGGGAAGTTTCGAGATCGTCGAGCGCCGACTGAAGAATTTCCTCACGGAGGAAAAGCCGGAGATGTCCGAGTCCCGAATGGCAGGCGAATTCGCGCAGGTCCTTCTCTTGCAGCGCAAATACGCCGAGGCGTTGCGCGAAGCGGAAAAGATAAAGGACGAAGCACCCGGACACGATGCGGCCGAGAGTTTCATTTCGAAATATGAAGTGATCGGCCTTGCCAAAAAAATGTTGAAGGATGAAGCCGGCTCGCGTGAGGCGTTGCTGCGGGCGAAGGAATTGGCCCAAAAATATGTGAGCGATGCACCGGACGAGGCGTTGCGGCATTCGAGGCTCGCAGGGATTCTGGCGTGGCTGGGAGAAAAAGACGCTGCGATTGCCGAAGCAAAACGCGGCATGGATCTTCTGCCCGAAAGCGTGGACGCTTTTGACGGCCCGAACGCCACGGAATCGCTCGCGGAAGTTTATGCCATCCTCGGCGAACACGAGAAGGCGATTGATCTGCTGGATGGTCTTCTCTCGCGACCGAGCCCGGTGACGACCGCAACACTCAAAGTCATTCCGATTTGGGATCACCTCCGCGATAATCCGCGGTTCATCGAGATGTTGAAAAGGTACGGTGGTTAAGCCGGTCTTGTTCTTCGCGGTTGCCGTTCTCCTGCTCGGATCGGCGCAGGCAGATTGGACGGTCGCGGCCACGGAAAAGGAGCGCTCCGGCAGCGGCCGCGTGGAGCGGCGTCATATTGTGCTCACTGAGAACGGCGACGAGGCCACCGTCGAGCTCGCGCTTTTCCCGACAAAATCGGCCACGCTGCGAGTGATCGACAATCCGACCGGCCAGCTCGATCTCGCGGCGGCCATGCAGCGCGAGCATGGCCTGGCCGGCGTCAACGGTGGTTACTTCGATCCCGCCGACAAGCCCGTGGGATTGCTGATCAGCGACGGGAGAATGATCGCGCCGCTGCGCAAGGCCCGATTACTCAGCGGCATCGCCGTTGTTTCGGAAGGGCGAATCCAATTGCTTCGGGTCGCGGAATATTCTCCGAAACAAAAAGCGATCGCCGCGCTGCAGTGCGGACCATTTTTGGTCGACCGCGCTCAGCCGGTCCCGGGGCTGGACGATACCAGGAGCGCGCGCCGCACCTTTATCGCGATGGCCGGATCGGATCGCGCCATGATCGGTTTTTGTTCGCCTGTGACCCTGGCGCAACTGGCGAAAATCCTCACGAGACCGGGTCTCGCGCCCGACCTGAAAGTGCAGCGCGCCCTGAACCTCGACGGCGGATCGTCGAGCGCCTTCTGGGTCGCCGGAGACGAAGAGAATTTCTCGATTCCCGAGCAGAAAACGGTGCGCAATTTTGTTGCGGTCGTGCCGAAGTAAGCGCGAAGCTCGCAGTCAGATGCAAACATTCGGCGGTTTTATTTCACGAGGCACTCTGGTTTACGGCGAACTGCGCGGCGATGCCGTTCATATCCTCACGAAACCGTACTGGTTCGGCCTCGAATTCACTGGCGAGAGCATTCCGTTAAGCGAGCTGCAAATCCATCTCCCCGTCGCGCCGAGCAAACTGATGGCCGTCGGCTTGAATTACGCCGATCACATCGCGGAGATGAAACGCACGCCGCTCGGCACTCCCTTGATCTGGTTCAAGGCGCCCACTTCGCTGCTCCCGCACGGCGGCGCGATCGAAATCGCGTTCTCCGAACATCAAACCGATTTCGAAGTGGAACTCGGCATCGTGATCGGCGCCCCGGCAAAAAATGTTCCGGCCGAGCGCGCCCTCGATCATGTTTTCGGTTACACGATTGGCGAGGATATCAGCGACCGCGATCTGCAAAAGTCCGAGAAACAATTCGCGCGCTGCAAATCGTTCGACACCTACACGCCGGTCGGTCCGTTCGTTTATACGGACGTGGAAGTCGGCGATCTGCCGATTACCCTCCGGCAAAATGGGGAGGTGAAACAAGAGGCGCGCACCAGCCAGATGATTTATTCCGTCGCGGAGATTGTCTCTTTCGCCAGCCAGGCGATGACCCTCCTGCCGGGAGATCTGATTCTGACCGGCACCCCGTCCGGCGTCGGCCCGATTCAGGAAGGCGACGAGCTGGAAGCCCGGATCGGGGATTGGCCGCCGCTGCGAAATTCGGTCGTGCGCGCACCAGCGGCCGAAAAATAAACCTTCCCTCGCGCAATTTCCTGACCCTAAGCTACATCCCACCAAGGCGGATGATGCGAAATAAATATGTGGTTCCGCCACGATCCGAACCGTCCCAAAAGACAAATGTGAAAGTTTTGCTCGACTCGCACTAATCTCATTGAGGATAAACGACATCCTCGATTTGAATTCGAGCCGGGAGAAACTCTCCAATCAATCCTATGAAAACACTGCTAATCGCCAGCCTCTGCTCCGTCACTCTCGCGCTGACCTCGTTCGGTCAACCGCCTCCGCCTCCGACGTCGCCTGTCACTCGTCCGCCTGGAGCGCCTCCCGCGACGAGTCCCGCCGCGACTGCGCCGGTAATTCCGGCGACGACTCCGGCAGCACCGGCAATGTCTCCCGCGACCACAAGTGCGGTTGCCCCCGCGGCGACTGCTCCCGGCATCTCGCCGATTCCCGGCACGACACCGGCCACCTCGGCAATGTCACCGGCCACCACCACCACAACGGCTATGTCGCCCGCCACCACCACCGCGACCACGACAACCGGCGCTTCTCCATCTCCCAGCGGATCACCGACCGCCGCCCCCGTGCCTGAAGGAGCGTTCGATAAAAATTTCTTCGTTGATAACTTCCGCAAAGGCGGCCCGATCATGTGGCCGATCCTGGTCGTCTCCCTCACCGCCCTGGCGGTAGTTCTCGAGCGTATTTTCTGGTGGCTTGGACGCTGGATGCGCCGTGATCCCAAACGCATCGAGAAGGTCTTCACGGCGATCGAAGTAGGCGACGTGGCGGAAGCCTCGCGGCTCTCCCGCGACTCCCGCGATCCCGTTCTGCGCATGATGTGGAATGGATTGAACCATCAGCACGCGTCGCTTCAAGGCGCGCTTCAGGTCGCCGCCGGCATCGAGATCAAACGTGCCGGGCGGTTCCTCGTCGTCATGGACACCCTGGTCACCCTCGCCCCGCTGCTCGGTCTCTTGGGCACGATCACGGGCTTGATGAAATCGTTCAGCTTCCTCGGCAACGAAGAGCTGGCGGTGCAAGCGGTCACGGGCGGTATCGCGGAAGCGCTCATCGCCACGGCGTGCGGTCTCGGCATCGCGATTTTCGCGCTGGTTCCGTTTAACTTTTTCACGTCTCGCGTGTCTAACTTAGAGTTCGAATTGCAGACGGCTGCGACGAACCTCGAAGTTATGTTGGAAGCCCAAAACAAAGCGGGTCACAGCCAGGTGGAAATCCCGGGAGCGACCCCGAGCTCGGCGACAAAATCGTCCATCTAAAGGTTCGCCATGAACGTCACCTCACCCATCCCGCATAAGAAAGCGCGGATCGAGATCATCCCATTGATCGACATCATGTTCTTTCTTCTCGCGAGTTTCATGATGGTGAGCTTGAGCCAGACGACCATGAAGGGCATGAAGGTCAATCTGCCCGTCGGCGCCTCCGGCCAGACGCAATCGAAAAAGGATTACGTCAGCTTGTCGGTCGATAAGGACGGATATTATTACTTCGACAAGACGAGAATCGCGCTCGAGGAAATATTGCCGAAGCTTCAGCAACTTTGGCGGACCAATCCCGAGGCGAAGATTTTCATTCGCGGCGACCGGGAGGCGGTTCACGGCAACGTGACCCGCATGCTCGACCAGATCCGCTCCTCGGGATTCAGCAAGATATCGTTCGAAATCAAGAGCCAGGCTTCGGCGGGTGTGCCCGGAGCCGCCAAGTAAGATAATATGCCCGGGCCACTTCTTTATCGCCCACCGCCGAGATGGCAGGTTTGGACCGCGTTTAGCGGCGCCGTCGCGATTCACCTGGCGGCCGTCGCGATCGCTGCGATCAAGCCGGCCGAAAAGATCGTCGACCTGAGCGACATTCCCGAGGCAACGGTCGAGATGTCGATCGAACAGCAGCCCGAGCCGCCGCAGCCGACGCCGCCGCCGGAGGAAGAGCCACCGCCACCGCCGCCGCCGGAAGCCATTCCTGAGGAGAAGCCGGAGTTCGTGGAAGAAAAGCCCACCCCGCCGCCCAAACGGACCCCGAGCAACCAACCAGTCGCGCCCATTGCCAAACCGAAACCGGTGGGACCCGTCGGCCCGATGTCGATGTCTTCGGCCAAGGCCGTGGCCATCAGCGCGCCACGCCCGGAATATCCTTACGAAGCGCGTCGCTCGAAAGTCACCGGCAGCGGTGTTTGCGTGATGACCGTCGATACGGGCAGCGGTGCGGTGACCAGCGCTGACATGGCGCAAAGTACCGGCAGCCCAATTCTGGATAATGCAGCGGTAAGCGCGTTTCGGCGCTGGCGTTTCAAGCCCGGCACCGTCTCAAAAGTCCGCACCCCCATTACCTTCACGATGAGCGGAGCTCAGTACTAAAGGGAAGCACGAACCATGAGAATGCGATCGCCCATCCCGCACAAAAAAGCGCGCATCGAGATCATTCCGTTGATCGACATCATGTTCTTTCTCCTGGCCAGTTTCATGATGGTCAGCTTGAGCCAGACCCACATGAAGGGGATCCGCGTGAATCTGCCGAGCGCCAATTCGCCTCCGCAACCCCCGAATGAGAAGAAGGATTATGTCGCAATTCGGGTCACGGAAGGCGGTCTCGTTTACTTCGATAATGCGCCGGTGCTCGACTCCGACATTCTGCCAAAACTTTATCAACTTCACGAAGCCAACAAGGACGTGAAAATCTCGCTCAGCGCCGAAACGCTCGCCATGCACGGCGACGTGATCACGCTCCTTGATAAGATCCGCTTGGCCGGTATCACCAAGATCGGTTACCAAATCAAGGCAGCGGGGGTCACCGGAGCGCCCGGGACCGTGCCGCCGCCTGGGCCGGCCGTCCCGCCGCCGCCGCCGAAGCCTTAGCGGGACAACGACGATTACGTTTCGGCGATCAACGCCGCGCGCATCGCCTGGATAGCATGAGCGCGGTGGCTCATCCTGTTTTTCTCGGATGCCGAAAGCTCTCCGAATGTCCGATCGTATCCGCGCGGTTGGAAAATAGGATCGTAGCCAAATCCGGCTGATCCGCGTGGGGCCGCGACGATGATACCTTCAACCGCTCCCTCAAAAATTCTGAGCACTTTTCCACGACGTGCGGGCACCAGGACGCATCGGAAACGGGCCGCACGCGACCCGGCGTCAGAACTTACGAGCTGGCCAAGAACTTTTGCGATTTTCTCGGCGTTGGTCGCGCCTTCACCCGCATAGCGCGCCGAGAAAATTCCAGGCGCGCCATTTAACGCATCGACTTCCAGACCGGAATCATCCCCGACAATCAGTCCCGGGAAATGCTTGGAGATCGCGACCGCTTTCAGGATCGCATTCTCCTCGAAGGTCGCGCCGGTCTCCTCGACGATTGGCAGATCCAATGCCTCCGACAAATCGCGGACGACAAACTCATCACCGAGAATTTCGGCAAATTCCCGGGTCTTATGCGGGTTACGGGTCGCGAGGAGGAGTCGTTTCACAATCCAAGTGAATCTGGAAACCAGGAATCCAGGAAAATTTTAGTTTCCTTTCATGGGTTCCTGGCTTCCAGATTGATATTCCGATGAGTAGCGAGCGCCGCAAACCTTATCCATTCGATCGCCTCGAGCCGAAGTGGCAGACGATCTGGGATGAGACCCGCGCCTTTCACGCGCCGAATCCGGGCGAAGAAAAATTCGATCCGGCGCAACCGAAATACTACGTGCTCGACATGTTTCCCTACCCGAGCGGCGCGGGTTTGCATGTCGGGCATCCCGAGGGCTACACGGCCACCGACATCATCGCACGCTACAAACGTTTACTCGGTTTCAACGTCCTCCACCCGATGGGCTGGGACGCCTTCGGCTTGCCCGCCGAGCAATACGCCATCAAGACCGGCCAGCATCCCGTGGTCACGACGCGCGAGAACGTCGCGAAATTCAAGACGCAACTGAAACGGATCGGGTTTTCCTACGATTGGGAACGCGAAGTCAACACGACCGATCCCGGCTACTACAAATGGACGCAGTGGATCTTCCTCCAGATTTACAATTCCTGGTTCAATCCGGAGAAAAAAAAAGCCGAGCCGATCTCGACTTATCGCGGCACCGATCCTGACAACGTCCGGCTCGCCTATGTCGCCCAAGTCCCGGTAAATTGGTGCCCGGAACTCGGCACCGTGCTCGCCAACGAGGAAGTAATCGATGGCAAGAGCGAGGTCGGCGGCTTTCCCGTAGTGCGGCGTCCGATGCGCCAATGGATGCTGCGCATCACCGCTTTTGCCGATCGCTTGCTCGACGAACTCGAGAGCTTGGACTGGCCGGATTCCATCAAGGCCTTGCAGCGCAACTGGATTGGCCGCAGCCAAGGCGCAGAAATCGTATTCAAAGTCGACGGATTGGGCTCTGACGAAATCCGAGTCTTCACGACGCGACCAGACACACTGTATGGCGCCACCTACATGGTCCTCGCACCAGAGCATCCATTGGTCGAATTAATCGCGCCCGACAACAGCGTCGAGTGGGTTGATGTCGAAAAGTATCGCGATAGCATCGCGGCCAAATCAGATCTCGAGCGAACCGATCTCGCCAAGGAAAAAAGCGGCGTCTTCACCGGCGGCTTCGCCATCAATCCCGTGAACAACGAACGCATCCCGATCTGGATCGCGGATTACGTCCTGATGGGCTACGGCACCGGCGCGATCATGGGGGTGCCGGCGCACGACACGCGCGATCTCGAATTCGCGCGCAAATTCGATCTCCCGATTATCCCGGTAGTTCAAGCGCCCGGGAAGAGCGCAGAAGAATCGATCGGTTATCTCGAAGTCGGGACTGCGATCAATTCGCCGCTGCTCGACGGGCTTTCGCGCGAGGCCGCGACTGCGAAAGTTATCGATTGGCTCCAAGAGAATGGGCGCGGTCGTGGCGACATTCGTTACAAACTGCGCGATTGGCTTTTTTCTCGGCAGCGTTATTGGGGCGAACCATTTCCGGTCATCTGGCGCGATGGTAAACATGAGGCGCTTCCGGAATCAGACCTGCCGCTGGAACCCCCGGCGTTGGAAGATTTCAAGCCGACCGGCACCGGCGAACCGCCGCTGGCCAAGGCGAAAGATTGGATCCGGTATTCAGAAAACGCCACCCGCGAAACAAACACGATGCCGCAATGGGCTGGCTCCTGTTGGTACTATCTGCGATTTTGTGATCCCGGAAATCACGAACGTTTCGTCGGCGAGGAACCGGAGCAGTATTGGATGGGCGGGGATCAAACTGGCGGCGTTGATCTTTACATCGGCGGAGTGGAACACGCGGTTCTTCATCTTCTCTACGCACGGTTCTGGCACAAGGTGCTCTTCGATCTCGGTCATGTCTCAAAACCGGAGCCGTTTCAGCGCCTCGTGAACCAGGGAATGATCCTCGGCGAAGACGGCCGGAAAATGTCGAAGCGCTGGGGCAACGTCATCGATCCGCTGGATGTAATCGAAATCTACGGGGCGGATGCGTTCCGCTGTTACGAGATGTTCATGGGCCCGCTCGAGCAAATGAAGCCGTGGAGCATGAAAGGCGTCGAAGGCGTGTCGCGGTTTCTGGCGCGCGTCTGGCGTTTGATCATGGAGGAAAACCAAGCGGGCGAATGGGTGCTCTCTGCCGCCGTTCAGAATGTCGAACTAACAAAAGCGCAGCAGAAAATCACCCACGCCACCGTGAAAAAAGTGACAGCGGACATCGAGTCGCTCTCCTTCAACACCGCCATCTCCCAGATGATGATTTTCGTCAACGCTTTCACAACCGCCGAGAAAATTCCGGTGTCGGCGATGCGAACATTTCTCGTCCTGCTCAATCCGTTCGCGCCGCACATCACCTCGGAGTTGTGGGAGCGGCTTAACCTCGGCGGCGACATCACCACCCAAAGCTGGCCGGAGTATGACGAACGTTTCCTGATCGAAGACGAAATCGAGATCGTCGTACAGGTAAATGGAAAATTGCGCGACAAGGTCACGGTCGCGCTCGATGCCACCGACGCTGAATTGGAAGCTACCGCGCTTGCGAATCAAAAAGTGCAAAACGCCATTGCCGGCAAATCGGTCCGCAAAGTTGTGGTCGTCCCCAAAAAGCTTGTCAATATCGTGACCGGATAAGCATCCTTGGGCATGCTGAAAGAGTTCAAGGAATTTGCGGTCAAAGGAAATGCAGTCGACATGGCGGTCGGCGTTATTATCGGCGCGGCGTTCGGTTCCATCATCACCTCGCTGGTGAAAGACATCATCATGCCGCCGATCGCCCTGGTGACGGGCGGACTCGATTTCTCGAATAAGTTTGTCGTCCTGCGCGACGCGCCCGGCGGCGCCGTCTTCGCCACGGCCGCTGATGCTGCGAAAGCCGGCGCCATCACCTGGAACTACGGAATTTTCATCACCCTGATCGTGAATTTCCTCATCGTGGCGTTTTGCATTTTCCTGCTCGTCCGCGCGCTCAATAACTTGAAGCGACCGAAACCAGGCACTGTCGCGCCCGTCTCGAAGGAGTGCTCGTTTTGCTCGATGACGATCCCGATCAAGGCCACGCGCTGCCCGCACTGCACCTCCGAGATGCGGGAAACCGGAACGATATGAGGGTTGACCCCGCACCCCCCTGTCGATATGATAAGTTCATGGAAGCGCTGCAAGAAGCCGCCGTTGGAGAGACGATCGTCAATACGCTCAAGAGCCACGACGGTTATGTGACGATTAATTACCTTTCCCAGAAAACAGGCTCGCCCCCACAGACTATCCAGGAGTATGTAGCCCTCCATCCAGAAAAAGTCAGAAAATCAAAAATCCAAACTGACGGTGGAGATACTCTTTATACTTTGAATACGCCTTTGAGTGGCCTCGCCGATGCGTGGCAGGCATTTCGCTTCGTGAATGCTAAGAAATTCTGACGGTGAAAGAGGCCTTCCTGTACGGGATTGTCGGGGGATTTCTCGCCGAGCTGTTTGGTTTATGGAAGCTTCGTCAGGAACTTAAAGCCAATCTGCCGCCATATCTTCGTTCGTGGTTTTATTGGTTCATGACGCTGTTGATGATTGGAAGCGGGGGCGTGGTCGCTTTGGTCTACGTTAAGAGTGGTATTTCGTTATCGCCTTTGCTCGCAGTCAACGTGGGTGCTAGCGCTCCTCTTATCATCGGTAGCCTTACCGCGGCACCTCCGAAGATTAATCCTCCGTAACAATCAGCAATCAGCTTACGCAATCGCCGTTTAACCGGAGAATTCGCTCCGGCGTGCAAAGCCAGACCCGGCTCGGCTCGTCGTGGGTCCACTTCGTTCCACCGGCCCACGGAGAAAACGCCGGCATGATCCAGCAGGTGGATTGCTGAACGAACGCCGGACATTTCAGTCGGAGCCCGGCGCCATCCGTCACCACTCCCGCCGGATGATGATGCCCGATGATTTGGATCCGGTTTGATGGCTGCGCCGCGCAATGACCGTGATGAAAATGGAAGTCGTCAGTCTCCCACGAATCCACCATTTCCACTTTGCCGCGCAACCGCCGGTCGTGATTCCCGGCCACGACGATTGGCTCGCACAGCGTCGCGATGCCTTTCAATAACTCGGCAGCTTCCACCGCAGCAGTTTGATCATGCACGAGATCGCCCAGAATAATCAGACGGCGCGGCCCGTATTCGTCGACCAATTGCAGCAACCGCTCGGAGATCGACGCCATTCCCCACATCGGCACGAGGCGACCGGCAGCACGTTGGCTTAATTCATAGCCGAAATGCAGATCGGCCACCGCGAGCCACCGCTCGCGTTGATGAAAAAGCGCGAGCCGGCCATCGAGCAAAATTTGGTCGGCGACGAGCGCCTGATTCGCACGCAAAGAGGTCATGGAAATGGAATTTCCCGGCCAAGTTATGGCTTGCGTCAGTGGGCTTCAATCGGTATTGACCCGTTTTCGTCCCGCATGAAAACAATTCAGAAGTGGATCGCGTTGGCGGCTCTGGCCTGCGTCGTAGCGAGTTGTGAAGCGCCGCAATCGGTTCAAGGCCCGCAAATGCGTCCGGCCACGATCACCGGCGCGCGGCGGATCGCCAACGTTCGGACCACCGCCTACACCCACACCGAAAAAGGGGGCCGCCGGAATGCGATCGGCGTGCGCCTGTCCGGCGCCAATGTCATGAGCGCGGCCGCCGACTGGTCGCGATATCCGCTCGGCACGCGCTTCCAAATCGTGGGAACGGCCGACCGCTACGTCATCGACGATTATGGCGGCGCCTTGATAGGGACGAACACGATCGACCTTTACAAGACGAGTCGCGCCGCGATGCGCCAATGGGGCGTGCGTCACGTCGACATCGACGTTCTTGAATGGGGCTCGAAAGTACAGAGTCTCAAAGTCCTCGAACCCCGGAAACGAAATCGCCTGATTCGACGAATGATCGTAGGCCTGCAAAAAACATAAGCTGCCGGTCGCGCAGTTTGCTTTGACACGGCGCGCCGGAGCGCGAGAACTTGCGCGATGCGAATTCTGGTTGTCGGCGGCGCCGGTTACATCGGGAGCGTTTGCGCCGAATTGCTGCTCGATGAAGGCCACCCCGTGGCGACCTTCGACAACCTTTCGGAAGGGCATCGCAGGGCGGTCGATTCTCGCGCCGAGTTTTTCGAGGGCGATCTCGCGGATGGCGAACAAATCCGCCGGGCCCTCGATGCCTTTAAACCCGAATCCGTCATGCATTTCGCGGCCAGCGCTCTGGTGGCGGAATCGATGGCGAATCCGTCGAAATATTTCCGCAACAATATCGGCAACGGCTTGAACCTGCTCGACGCCATGATCGCGACCGGAGTTAAGCGGATCGTTTTTTCGTCCACCTGCGCCACCTTCGGCCCGCCCGAGCGCGTTCCGATTGACGAGAGTTTGCCGCAGCGACCGATCAACCCCTACGGCGAATCCAAGCTCGCGTTTGAAAAAATATTGCGCTGGTTCGATGAGATCCACGGCTTGCGCTTCGTCGCCTTGCGCTATTTCAACGCCGCCGGCGCTTCAGAAAATTTCGGAGAGGAACATCGCCAGGAAACCCATCTGGTTCCGAATGTCCTGAAGGTCGCGCTCGGCCAACTTCCGCACGTCGAAATTTACGGCACTGATTACGACACGCCGGACGGGACCTGCATCCGCGATTACATTCACATTCTCGATTTGGCGCGCGCTCATCTCCTCGCCTTGCAGACGCCGAAAAGTGAATTCTACAATCTCGGCACGGGCGGCGGGACGAGCGTGCTGGAAGTGATCGAGTCTTGTCGAAAAATCACCGGGCACATGATTCCAGTCGTCGAAAAGCCGCGGCGTGCCGGCGATCCGCCGCGCCTGATTGCAGCGTCGGAAAAGATCCAGCGCGAACTCGCGTGGCGCCCGCAATTCCAGAACATCGACACCATCATCGAGAGCGCCTGGAAGTGGCACCAAAAATTCCCAAATGGCTACGGGGATTGATTGAGATAAAAAAACACCCGCGGAAACACGTTCCGCGGGTGCTTTGGATTTTTCTCTTAGCTACTGACGTTGCCGTTAGGGCTTAGTCGTAGTTGTGGTCGTTGTCGTCTTTTCGTAATACGCCAATGGCTTCTGGAGCGTGATTTTGCGAACGATCATGCGATCGCCTTCCTTCACGTAGGTGTACCTGACGGGCATATCTGCGCGCAGATATTTCCACTCAACCGTGGCGCCTTCGGAATCAACCAGGACGGTTTCCTTCGGGCTGTAGTAATATCTCACCGGCTCGGCACTCGTTTCGGTGCGGAAGGTGACGTAATCCGTCCCCGGCGTGTAGGCCGTGATCGTGCCCGACGCGTCGATCGTGCTCGTCGACGCGGTGGTCGTCGAGCTGCTCGTCACCGCCGGGTTGGTGGTGGTGGTCGTAGTCGATGAAGTTTGCGCGAAAGCGGTGGTGAGCGCGATTGCGCTGACGGCTCCGGCTGCCAATAATGTGATCAATCTGTTTTCTTTCATATTTGTCCTTTGCTTTGGTTAAACGGATGCTCTCCGTCGTGCAATTATCCGACTGCCCGAAGCTGGAGTTTATTCAACCGCACTTACTTTTCGTAATCCATCGCCGCTCCGGTCGCACTTCACTATGACTCTCATGCAGCCTTTGCCCGGATTTCGCGATTTTCTGCCGGAAGATTGCGCGAAACGGAACTACATCTTCGCAAAATGGCGCAAGGTCGCGCACCGCTATGGCTTCGTCGAATGGGACGGGCCGATCGTCGAGCCGACGGAGCTCTACACAAGAAAAAGCGGCCCCGAGATTGTCGCGCAGCTTTTCAATTTCACCGACAAAGGCGACCGCGAAGTGGCAATGCGTCCCGAGCTCACCCCGACGCTGGCGCGTGTCGTGGCAGCGCACGACCGCGAATTCAAGAAGCCGCTCAAATGGTTTTCCATCCCGCAATGTTTTCGTTACGAAAAACAGCAGCGCGGCCGGCTCCGCGAGCACTTCCAATTCAACGCCGACATCATCGGCGAGACATCGCCCGACGCCGATGTCGAATTGATCGCGCTCTGCGTCGATCTTTTGCGCGCGTTTGGTTTTAGCGCGAGCGACTTCGTCGTCCGCGTGAGCGACCGGGAATTCTGGATCGATTTCCTGCGCGGCGAGAGCGTGCCGGAAGAAAAATGGCAGGAGGTTTTGCAGATCATCGATAAGAGCGAGCGCGAACCGCGGGAAAAAACAGCGGCCAAACTTGGCTCACTGGCGGAACCCGCTTTTAAGATTCTCGATGGCAAAGGCGGAAGCGAAAAATTGGATCAACTCCTCGCGGCCCTGAAAATCCGCGGTCTCGCCGATTACGTCGAAATCGATCTCGGGATCGTTCGCGGACTCGCCTACTACTCCGGCGTGGTTTTCGAAGCATTCGATCGCGGCGGGAAGCTTCGCGCTCTCGCTGGCGGCGGCCGTTATGACAACTTAATTCACCAACTCAGCGATGGCGCTGTGGCGCTGCCTGCGATCGGTTTCGCGATGGGCGATGTTGTCCTGGGTGAATTGATCGGTGAGATCCCGGCAGCGAAAGAGAAAATGGAAAGGGCGATCGCCGCGCAACGCGATCTCGACATCTACATCGTGATCGCCAAGGAGGAGCGCCGCCTGAATGCGCTCGCTCAGGTTCAAGCGCTGCGCGATGCCGGATACCGCGTCGATTTTTCGCTGTCGCCCGCAAAGGTCGGCAAACAATTTCAAATGGCCGAACAACTCGGCGCCCGCGTCGCGATTCTCTTCGGGGATGAGTGGCCTGAGCTGAAGCTGAAAGACCTCCGCACCGGCGAACAAACTTTGGTGGCGCACGAGGAAGTCGCTGCGAAAGTTGCCACTCTTTTGTAAACTCGATGTACCGGACCCATCACTGCAATCAGCTTCGCAAAAGCGACATCGGCCAAACGGCCATGCTCGCAGGGTGGGTTCATGTCCGGCGCGATCACGGTGGGGTGATCTTTATCGATCTGCGCGACCGGGAAGGCCTGACGCAGGTTGTTTTCCGGCCGGAAGAAAACGCTGAAGTCGCCGGGCAAGCACATCACTTGCGCAACGAAGACGTCATTCAGGTCGAAGGCAAAGTCGCGCCTCGAGTTCCCGGAACAGAAAATCCGAAACTGCCGACGGGTGACATCGAGATCCTCCCTGACAAATTGCGCATCTTGAATCGCGCCGATGTTCTTCCGTTCCAGATCGACGCCGAAGTCAGCAACGAAGATCTGCGCCTGAGCTATCGTTACTTCGATTTGCGCCGGCCGCGGATGATGCGCAATCTGCGATTGCGCCACAAGGCCATGAAAGCGACGCGGGATTATCTCGACGCGCAGGGGTTCATCGAGGTCGAAACGCCAATTCTTTCCAAGAGCACGCCCGAAGGCGCTCGCGATTTCCTCGTCCCGAGCAGCCTCGCGCCTGGAAAATTCTATGCCCTGCCGCAGGCGCCTCAGCAATACAAGCAACTGCTCATGGTGGCCGGCCTGGAAAAGTATTTTCAGATCGCGAAATGTTTTCGCGACGAGGCTTTGCGCGCCGATCGGCAACCCGAATTCAGCCAGATCGATATCGAAGCGTCCTTCGTCGAACCGAACGACATCTTCGCGCTGACCGAGGGAATGCTCGCCGCCGTCTTCAAAGCGACGCGCAACGTCGATATCAAAACGCCCTTCGAACGGATGACGTATCGCGAAGCAGTCGGTCGTTATGGGAGCGATAAACCCGATCGCCGCTTCGGAATGGAGCTGGTCGATCTCGGCGAAGATTTTCGATCGAGCAGCTTCAAGGTTTTCCGCGGCGCGCTCGATGCCGGCGGTGTGGTTAAGGCGATCAATGCCAAAGGATTTGCCGGGCTGACTATCGGTCAAAGCGACGAGCTCACGGAGATTGCCAAAAACTTTGGCGCGAAAGGCCTCGCTTTTATCAAGGTTGAAGGGGGCGAATGGAAATCTCCGATCGCAAAATTTTTCAGTGCCACGGAGAAGGCGGCGCTGCAATCAAAGCTGGCGGTCGAGGAAGGTGATCTGCTTTTGTTCGCGGCCGACAAATGGGCGATCGCCTGCGAAGTCCTGGGCCGGCTCCGCTTGCGCGTCGCTGAATACCAGAAGCTGGTCCAAAACAAGGAACAGCTCGATTTTCTCTGGGTTACCGACTTCCCGCTGATGCAGTGGAGCGCGGAAGAGAACAAATGGAACGCGGTGCATCATCCCTTCACCCGGCCGAAGGAGGAGGATGTGTCGTTGTTGGAAGCAAAGAAGTTCGACGAGGTTCGCGCGGAAGCCTACGACGTGGTCCTGAACGGGGTAGAGGTCGGCGGCGGAAGCCTGCGAATTCACGAGCCGGCGTTGCAGGAAAAGATGTTCGCCGCGCTCGGCATCGGTCCGGAAGAGCAGCAAACGATGTTTGGCCACCTGCTGAGCGCCTTCAAACTGGGCGCGCCGCCGCACGGTGGCATTGCCATGGGGTTGGATCGGCTGGTGATGCTGATCTGCGGCGAGCAGAGCATCCGCGAGGTGATGGCGTTCCCAAAGAATAACCGCGGCATCGATCTCATGTCGCAGTCCCCGAGCGAGGTCGATCCGCGGCAGTTACGCGATCTCGGAATCAAGCTCGCTGGCGAAAAGCCGGCGTAGAAGTGGAGTGAGACGGGCGTGAGCGTCTCAGATTTTCGACAGACTAACTTCGCGGCTCGGGCGTAACCGCAACGTGCGCCTTCGCGGCTGCGATCTGGCTCGCGGGCGTGCGGAAGAGAATGCTGAGCGCGAGCGTGACGACGCAACCGACGAAGACAAACCAAGGCCACGCAATCTTTGGCCACCACTCGGGCATAAACCAGCCGAAGTTCCACTCAGCAGCCACCAGCTTTCCGGTGAAGAGCGCGAGAACGTCGAAGGCCGGAATGGTGATCTTGCATAAGACCAGCACCGAGCTGATGCCCACAATCATCGCGACCACATTCATTCCGTCGCGTCCGCGGCTGCGCGTGAGCATTCCGAGGAGAAAAACGGCCAGCAGCGCGCCGTAAGTGTAGCCAAGGATTCCGATTGCGATCGGAATGATGGTGAGCTTCGCGTCGTGGAGAACCGCGTTGGCGGCCACGGTCGCCACGATGATCATCAGGACGCCAAAAACCGCGGTCGCGATTCTCGCCGCGCGGATCGCCTGACGGTCCGTCGCGTCGCGGCGAATATACGGAAGGTAGAAATCCTTCGTGAAACTGGTGGCGAGCGCATTGAGCGCAGCGGACGTCGAACCCATCATCGTGGCGAAGACGCCCGCGATGATCAGCCCGCGAAAACCAATCGGCATTTCGTGGACGATGTAATGGCCGAAGATCTCGTTATCCGAGGCAGGCATCGTCACGCCGGGAACGACCGAGTAATAAACCGAAAGGAGGATACCCACGGTCAGGAACGCCATCGCGATCGGGAAATCCATCACCCCGCTCAGAATCAGCGAGAGTTGAGATTTCCGGTAGTTCGGCGCGGTCAGCATTCGTTGCACGTTGTCCTGATCGGTGCCGTGCGTGGCCATCGTTATCAGGGTGGAGCCGATGAACGCAGCGAACAGAGTGTACGGTTCTTCAAACATCGCCTTCAGGGCCGCGCCGAACGGCAACTGGGAATCCCAGCCGGTTTGAAAAATCTTGATGTTGCCGAGGCCGCCGAGGTTTTCCTTAACCGTGTCGAACCCTCCGGGGATATGCCGAAGCAGCAGAACAATCGAGAAGAGGACGGCGCTGAACATCACCACGACCTGGATCAGGTCCGTCCACACGACTGCCTTGATTCCGCCAACCGCCGTATAAATCGTCGTGATGACGGTGACGAAAATGATCCCCCAGACGTAGGTGTTCAAGTTCACTGGCAGCGACGGAAAGAGGTAACGCCAGATGACGACCATGATTGCGCCACCGAGGTAAAGTCGGACGCCGATGCCCAGGACGCGGGTAAAGAGGAAAATCCCGCTCGCCATGTTCTTGGTCTTGGTGCCGAAGCGGACGGTGAGAAATTCGTAGACGCTTTGAACCCGATAGTCGTAGAAGGGTTTGATGAAGGTGCAGGCGACCACGATCCGCGCGAGGATCGTGCCGATAACGAGCTGGCCGTAGAAGTAGCCCCGGGTCTTAAAGCCTTCGGCTGGCGTTCCCAGAAAAGTCGCGGCGCTCGTTTCCGCGGCGATGATCGAGCCCAGAACCGCCCACCACGGAATCGACCGGCCCCCGAGCGCGAAATCCTGGAGATTCCTGTTGCGCCGTCCGGCCCAGAGTCCCAGCGCGACGATTCCAAAAAAATAAATGAGCAGAACGACTGTATCGATCAGCAGCCGGAAGTTGAAGACGGGCTCGGGCATTTATTGCAGGTAATTGACGGTTACTTAGCCACGGATGAACGCGGATGAAACCGGGATTTTCATCGCCCGGTAGAAACCGCCCTCGGCCCTATCCATGTTTATCCGTGTTAATCTGTGGCCCGAATTTCATGAGACTGGCGAACATAACTGCGGATAATTTCGATCTCGCGCGCACCCTGGATTCCGGTCAGGTGTTCCATTGGGAGATGTGCGGAGCGGGATTTGTCGGAGCGATTGATGAGAAGGCTGTCTACGTCGAGCAGAGGGGTGAAACGCTTTCGTTTTGTGGCGTGAACGCCAAGACGCTCGGGCGGTATTTCTCGCTCGATCACCCGCTCGCGGAAATCTGCCGCTCATTTCCGAGCGACCCAGCGATGTCCGCGGCGCGCGAATTCTGCCGGGGCCTGCGCATCATCCGACAACCGCGCTGGGAATGTCTCGCCACCTTCATTACTTCGTCGATGAAACAAGTGGCGCACATCCGCCAGATGTCGCAGACGCTGCGGCAACGATACGGAACGCCGCTTCGGATATCGGATTGCGCGGTCCACACCTTCCCGTCCGCGGACCGAATCGCGCAGCTTACCGAGGAAGATCTGCGGGCCTGCGCGCTCGGCTATCGGGCGAAGAATCTACTCGCAACGGCGCGCCTCGTCCGCGGCGGCGAGGCGGACCTGGACGAATGGAGGAAGCTTCCCGACGAATCGTTGCGGTCGCGCCTATGCCAGCTGCCTGGCGTGGGTGCGAAGGTTGCTAATTGTGTCATGCTTTTTGCCTACGAGCGGCTGCGCGCCTTTCCGATCGATGTCTGGATCGAGCGCGTCCTGAAGCAGAAATATTTTCCGCGAAGACGCAGGGTAAGCGCGGTGGAGCTTCGCGCGTTTTGCGAGACCTACTTCGGGGAACAAGGCGGTTATGCGCAGCAATACCTTTTTCATCACGCGCGAAAAGGCAGCGGCGCACTGGCAACCAACCCGAAATGAGGGCCGGTTGTTAGGCCAGTCGATCTGCGATATGATTTGGCGCTGCGAAATCGGACGACGCGGTCGTCAAGACTGAATGATGGAACAAACAAAAGAGCGGCGAAAACTCGCGGTAGCGATTCTGATTTCGCTCTTTCTTCACCTGGCGGTCGGATATTCGCTCGCCGCTTTCGGCGGTGTTTTCACGCCCACGCCTCCGCCCGAAGACACGCCGTCCGAGCTGACGATCGTCGACCTCTCAGAGCCGCCGCCTCCGCCGCTCGTTCCAAAGAATCCGCCTCACATGCAGACGGATCCCTCGAAGGAATCGGCGGAGAAACCGAAGGAACAGACCTTCGAATCGAACGCGAACTCCATCGCGGCCAGCAAGCAATCGGCGACGGGCGATATGCCGTTGCCGAGCCAGGACGGAAAGAAGCGGCCGTTCACTCAACTCGACACGCACGATTTTTCGCTTCAGACGCAGGGATCGCAGCCGCAGCCCCAAGCCCCGCCGCAACAATCTCCCGCACCCGAATCGAAACCGCCGACTTCACCACAACCAAAGGCGTCCGAGCCGCCCAAGACCACCCCGACGGCTGCGCCTTCCGCGACGGCGGAGCCGGAACAATTCGCCATGCTCACCGCCACGCCGCCGCCGCCGATTAAAGCGCCGGACGAAACCGAGCCGTCGCCGCCGCCTGACGTCGCCGCTTCCGCGGCCCCACTTGCTCCGCGGCCGAAGCCGGAGAACCCGGCTTCCAATTTTCAGGCGCAAACCCAGGAGACGCGGATCACGGGACGCATCACCAATCGCGGCCCCTCTTCCGTGAACGCGGTCGGAACTCCGCTGGGGCGCTATCAAAAAGCGGTATCCGATGCGATCGGTTCGCGCTGGTATCATTATATGGGTAGGAAAATGGACTTGGTCAGTGTCGGCACCGCGCATCTTGAGGCGGAAGTGGATGCGCAGGGGCACGTGCAAAAGTTGCGAGTCCTCTCGAACAATGCGAACGAAGCTTTCGCCAACATCTGCTTGCAATCATTTCAGGAGGCGCATCTTCCCCCGATTCCACCTGATCTGATCGCAACGTTGCCCAATGGCCGGATGCCGGTGGACATTTTCTTCACGACTTACTCGAATTAATGAGCGCGCTTCTGGCCATGCAAACGACCGAGACCTTGCACACCATGGTGACATTTTTCACCAAGGGCGGTCTCTTCATGTGGCCGCTGCTCCTCTGCTCCATCGTCACCGTCACAACGA
Organism: Verrucomicrobiota bacterium; assembly: GCA_039649045.1. Taxonomy (GTDB): domain Bacteria; phylum Verrucomicrobiota; class Verrucomicrobiia; order Chthoniobacterales; family UBA10450; genus AV80. The sequence goes on from JBBWZL010000028.1 coordinate 84,910, forward strand.
TCGTTTTGGCGGCGCTGACTTTGCGCGAAAAAAAGGTGCTGCCGCTGGTGATCGAGAGCGAAATCGAACGGCTTGTGCCGGGCGGAAGCGCCGAGCGATTGATGCGCATCGTAAACGAAGACAAATCATCGCTCGCCGGCGTCGTGCGCACGGCTCTGCAGCATATGCGTTGGCCGCGCGCGGAAAATATCGAGTCGGTCCAAACGCGCGCGCGCCGCGAGCTCGTTCGGCTCGAGCGCGGCTTGATCGTGCTCGAAGTGGTGACCGGAATTGCGCCGTTGATCGGTCTGATCGGCACCGTCTCGGGTCTCGTCCATGTTTTCTCCGGTCTCGGCCTGAGTAGCGGCGGGGGCGACACGAAAGCAGTCGCGCTCGGGATTTCCGAAGCGCTCAATTGCACCATCTTCGGTTTGTCGATCGCGGTGCCGGCGCTGATTTCCTTCAGCTATTTCTCGAAGAAAGTAGAGGTGATGTCGGTGGAAATGGAATCGCTCGTCTCCGACCTCATCGCGAAATGTTACTACGGCCGCGTCCCGAGCGGTGAGGCGATGCCGACCCCGAGATCAACCATACCGGCCCCGGCGCGCGCGCCTATCGCGTGAAGCCGGCACCTGTTTTCCTGAGATGAAGATCGCAGTCCGAAAGCGGCGCGCGCCTTCCATCATCATCGTCTCGCTCGTCGATATCCTGACGATCCTGCTCATCTTTTTCGTCGTCTCGACCACGTTCAAAAAAGATCAGCCGGAAGTGCAGATCAATCTGCCGGACTCGAAAACAGCGACGATGGCGGCATCCGAATTGGAACACGCCATCGTGAGCGTGAACGAAAGCGATGAGATCCGGCTCGATGGCAACGTCGTGAACGTCGAAGAGCTTGAAACGTCCGTGCGAAATTTGCCCGCCTCCCGCAAATCCGCGCTCGCGCTGCAAGCTGACAAGAAGGCGTCCTTCGGCACGATCATCAAAGTGATGGACGCGTTGAAACTGGCGGGGGTAAAGAACCTGCCGGCGTTCACCCACGGCGAGAAATGAAATTGCCGATCAGGAAATATGGCGATCCGATCCTGCGCGCGAAAGGCAAACGGATCGAGGAAGTGGATGAGAGCGTTCGTGCTCTCGCCGCGGACATGCTCGAAACAATGCACGCCGCGAATGGCGTCGGGCTCGCGGCCCAACAGGTGGGACAGGCGCTGCAGTTGACCGTGCTCGATGTCTCGCAAGTTGAGGACCGGCCGAGCACGATGGATTTGAATGGAGCGCCGGTTGATCTCGCCAGCGCAATGCCGCTCGTGCTGCTCAATCCAAAACTGCGCCTGAGCGACGAGAAGGATTCCGGAAGCGAGGGTTGCCTGAGTTTTCCCGATATCACTGCCGAGATTGACCGCGCCCTGTCGGTGGAAGTGGAGGCGGAAACGCTCGAAGGAGAAACGATCCGGATCGATGCGTCGGGATTGCTCTCACGCGCTTTGCAGCACGAGGTCGATCACTTGAACGGCATTTTGTTTGTCGATCGCATGAGTTCCGCGGCAAAAGCGAGTCTGGCGAGCCGGCTTAAGCGGTTGCAGAAGGAAACGGCGGGGCGCTAAATCGCCTTGTAGGTCACGGTGATGCTGCGGAAGATCATCTGGTCGCGTTGCGCGGAGAAATAGAAAAGCTCCAGCATCGTTCCGCCGACAATCCATTGATAGCCGACCAGGGTCTGGATCACGTCCGAGTCGGTATCGCGCGAGCGTGACACGAGCTTGCCGGTGCCGAACTTCGCGTCAAAGTATCGGCGGATTTCTCCCATCCGTTCGTTGTAACGCTCGATCGTCCATTCCGGATATTCGTACTGGAGTTCCACTTCGACCAGAAAACCCTCCTTGAAGGTGAAGAGCGTCCGCTTCAGGCCCGGCTGGACCAGGCCTTCGACCGTCCAGACATCGCGCTTCTCTTTTCGGTCGCGGCTGACGATCTTCGCTTTGGCGCCGAGGAGCGCCTGCTCGATCTTCGTCATGGAATCGTTCCACTTAAAACCGAACGGCGGCGGAATGTCGTCGACTGCCAGCGCGGGAGCGGCTGAAAACAAAAGCGCGAGCAGGATCGACAGGAGAAAGCGAGCCGCACGCGGCCTTGTTTTGGTTTTGCGCAATGAATTGAACGGCATTTTTGAGTGTGCCTCGCGTGAGATCAGCGCGAATCCAAGAGGCAACGTTGCGCGAGCGAAAGGATCGGGTCAACTTCGCCGATGCATGCCTCGTGGTGCATCGGCGCAAGCGCCAGCATGATTTTTTCGTCAAGATTTTTTTGATTCGCAAACAAAAATAAAGTTCAGGTTTTTTCTTGTCGCATCTCGGCGCGGTTTCTACTCTCAAGCCGCTGGCAGGGAGCAACGAGGGCTGGTGTTAACAACATGTGAACAGTTTTCCAAGAATACGAAGAGCTAGAATGAGTATAAGACCCGCCAGAGCGAGCGCCGTCGCTGCTCTCCCTACATTTCTGCGCGCCTCGGATTGTTTTTCCCAGAGCGCGCATCCGGTTTTCCCCTCGTGTTTTCGAATCTCGAGCCCAGTTCCGCTGCAAACCGCGCCTTTCTATTTCACAAGAGAGAAGGCGACCAAAACACATTTCACCCGGCAGCTTTCGCCCTCGCCCCTCGCGAAGCAGGTTGCCTAACGCTGTTAACAAGTCGGTATGGACGAGAAGAATTCAGAGCTATGGCAGAAATTGTCGGCAGCGCTCAAGCCGCAGGTTAGCCCCGATACTTTCAAGCGCTGGTTTTCGGCCGTGAAGCTTGTGCACGCGACCGACGACGCCCTTACGTTTCGCGTTCCGAACAACATCTATCAATTCTGGATCGAAAGTAATCATATGGCGGCGTTGCAGAACGCCGTTGTCGTCGCCTTGGGCACGCCGCGCGCAATTAAATTTGCTACGGCGTCGGACAGCTCAACCAAAACGGACGCTGAAGAAGTCGTGGAAATCTCCGTCAAGGAATTGGCCCGCGAAACGGCGCGAGAGGCGAAGGCATCGAGCACCGCGCTCGGACTTAATCCGCGCAACAACTTCGAATCGTTCGTGATCGGTCCGAACAACGAGATCGCGCACGCCGCCAGCCTCGCTGTCGCCAAAACTCCGGCCCGCACCTACAACCCGCTGTTCATTTATGGCGGCGTCGGCCTCGGCAAGACGCATCTGATGCAGGCGATCGGTCAGTACGTCGGCACGAACAAAAAGAACGCCAAGGTCATGTACCTTTCCAGTGAGGTGTTCATCAACGAATTCATCGACGCGATCCAGCACAACAACCTCGTCAAGTTTCGCAAACGTTATCGCCAGGCGGACCTGCTTCTGATCGACGACATCCAGTTTCTCGGCGGCAAGGAACGATCGCAGGAAGAATTCTTCCATACCTTCAATACGCTTTTCGACGGACATAAACAAATCGTGCTCTCGAGCGACCGGCCGCCCTCGGAGATTGCCAATCTCGAGCATCGTCTCGTCTCGCGTTTCGAATGGGGGCTGACGGCGGAACTGCAGCCGCCCGACGTCGAGACTCGGATGGCGATCCTGCGAAAAAAAGCGGACACGCTCGGGATCAAATTGCGCGACGAAATTTTTGAATTTCTGGCGACGCGGATCCGCACGAACGTCCGCCGGCTGGAAGGCGCGCTCATGCGGGTGGCGTCGTTCGCCTCGCTCAGCATGGGCAAAGAGCTGACCAACGAAGTCGTCGAGCATCTGCTCAAAGACATTTTGCAGGAAGAGGCCCGGCACGCGGTCACGATCGAGCAAATTCAACGGCGGGTGGCGGAGCATTTCGACGTGCGCCTCGCGGACATGACGAGCAAACGCCGCCCAGCCAACATCGCCTTCCCGCGCCAGATCGCGATGTACCTCGCGCGCGAATTAACCAAAGCGTCGCTGAACGAAATCGGCGATGCGTTTGGCGGGCGCGATCACGGCACCGTCCTGCATGCTTGCAAGCTGGTGAAGCGGCGGATGCAGGAGCAGGACAACATCCGCCAGACGATCTCCTTCATCGACAGCGCGCTGCAGCGTTGATGCATGGAGAATTCCGCCCGCGCCCAAAGCGAGATTGCGGTTGCCGAATAAAATCGTAAGCCTTACATCTTAGCTTTCCGTTCCGTCATGAAATTTAGCGCCACGAAAGAAAAGTTGCTCGAGGGTTTGCAACAGGTGCAGAACGTCGTCAGCACGCGGACGACGCTTCCGATTCTCTCCAACGTCCTTTTGCAGGCCAAAGGCGGCGAAGTCCATTTGACCACGACCGATCTCGACGTCGGCGTGCGCGGAAGTTTTGAAGCGAATGTCGAGAAGGAGGGCGCGACTACTTTGCCGGCGCGCCGGCTGTTCACGATCATCCGCGAGCTGCCTTCGAGCGAAGTGCAGGTAGAAGTGGACGGCAAAAATGCCGCCTCAATCCGGAGCGGCCAGAGTTTCTTCAAGATCCTTGGCTTGCCGGAGGAGGAATTTCCGCCGCTGCCGAAATTCGACAGCGCGAAGGTCGTTACCATCCGGCAGAAAGATTTGCGCGACGGGTTGCGCAAGACCTCCTACGCGATCTCAACCGATGAGACGCGTTACGTTCTGAATGGTCTGCTGTTTAGCCTAAAGGAAAACAAGCTGACGCTCGTCGCCACGGATGGACGTCGTCTCGCGATGGTGGACATCGAGCTCGAATTTCCGCGCAGCCACGAGGCGGACATCATTGTGCCGACCAAGGCGGTGACGGAATTGCAGCGACTGTTAACGGACGATGGGGAAGTGAAGGTCAGTGTCGGCAGCGGACAGATCGCATTCGATCTGAATAACACGCTGCTCGTTTCAAAGTTGATCGAAGGGAATTATCCGAACTACAAGCAGGTCATTCCGTCGGAGACGAAAGAGCGGGTGACGCTCGAGCGCGAGACGTTTCTGAATTCGCTTCGCCGGGTGTCGTTGCTCGCGAGCGATAAATCGAATTCGATCAAATTGAATTTCACCAAGAACAATATCGACATCACCGCGAACACCCCGGAAGTGGGCGAAGCCAAGGAATCGCTGGCGGTGGTTTACAAGGGCCGCGAATTCTCGATCGCGTTTAATCCGGAATTTTTCATGGCGCCGCTGCGGGCGCTGACCGAGGACGAGGTCTTTCTCGATTTGATCGATGAGATGAGCCCGGGCGTGCTGAAGATCCAGACGCCTTTTCTCTACGTGTTGATGCCGATGCGCATCAGTTCGTAGGGATCGCAGCGATCACCGCTTCGACATCGAGCAAGCGCATTTGTCCTTCGGGCGCTCGAAGGACCGTCACGTTCTCGTTCGCCGGCGCCCAAATCGCCGGATCGGTGCGGCCGAAAAGCAGAACGCAGCGGGCGCCGACCGCGGCGGCGATGTGAGAAATGCCGCTATCGTGGCCAAGGAAGATTATGTTTTCAAAGAGCGCGGCGAGGTGAGGCAACGGAAGATTTCTTGCGAACTTCACGGCCTTCCCTTTCCAGGCCGACTCCAATGCTTGAACACGCTCTTCGTCGGCTTCGCCTGAGACGACGATCAGCTCGTCATCCCGCGCGAGAAGGTCGTCTCCAAGTTCCTGCCAGGACGCGAGCGCCCAATTCTTGGTCTCGCTTCCGCTGCCCGGGTGAAGCGCGATGACGCGATCAAAACGAAAATGTTTGGCAAACGCGCGATCGGCATCACTTGGATAAATTCGGGCCGCAGGATCTTCCAAATGCAAACCAAGCGCTTCCAGTGGCCGGGCGAGTTGAAGCGCCGCGTGTTCCCGGTTGTCCAGCTTTGACGGCGCCGCGATGAAAGTCCTGATCCGGCAGCGCTTCAAATTGGCTTCGAAAATTCCATCCGGATCAAAGAGGTAACTGACCATCAAATCGAAACCGGCGAAGTAATCGGCTAAATCGGCCGGAAGCTCGGAATCTTTCGCGAAGAACCTTGCCAGTTGCGCCGATTCAATCGAACGAACAGCGTCCGCGTAGAACCGTTTCTCCGCCAGCGCGGCGATGTGTTTGTAACCGAGAATCTCGATCTGCGCGTCCGGGAAACGGTCGCGTAAGAGTTTGAGCGCGGGCAGCGTGAGGACGAAGTCGCCGATTGCGCCGCCGCGGATGACGAGAAGCCGGTTCAATAGCGCGTAAACGCGCAGGCGAGGATCGCCATCCCGTAGAGCAAGGCGAGCCCGTGGGTCAGACGCCAGCGGCTCGTCGTCCGCGCGCTCCAGTTGATCTGGTCGCGTAAAACGTACGGCATCGTAACCCAGAATAAGCCCAGCACGATCAGGAGATACGCGAAGAAGGTCACGAGAAGCCGGCTGTTTTCGTTTCGAAAAAAAGCCGCATCGAGGAGCGGTTCGGCGCCGAGCAGAAAAAGAATGCCGAGAGCGCGCACGGCAAGGAATTCGTCCACGAAGCGCAGGACAAGAAGGAAACCGATCGGCAGGACGATGAGGAGCGGCTTGCGAAAGGTGGAGAATTCTCCCATCTCCATCGTGGCCAGGAGCCAGAAGCTCCAAAGGAAACTCAAGGTCAAAAGCACGAAGCCAGTCACGCGGGATCGCGGCAGACTCCTGGCAATTTGCTGCGAGCGATTCGGATTAATCAATCCCGGGAGGCTCACGAGCAAAAGGAAAAAACCCGCAATTAACCCCGCCATCTGAAGAGACAAATGATAGATCATGCGAAAACCGTGGACGTTGGCATGACCGGCGTTCCATACAAGCTGAATCCGTTCGCCTGCGTCACGCTCACGTCGAAAATTTGATTCGCGTGCTCGGGTTTTCCTTCGAAGACGACGATCTTGTTCGTGCGCGTGCGTCCCATCATGCGCGCGGCATTCGTGCGGCTTGGCCCTTCACAGAGAATTTCCACTTCGCATCCGAGGAGGCGTTCGTTCGCGCGATGGGCAGAGGCATCGACGACGCTGAGCAAGTCGCGATTGCGTTCCTCTTTCACGCGTTGGTCGATCTGCTCCATCGCCGCGGCGGGAGTGTCGCTGCGGATGGAATAGCGGAAAATGAACGCGTTATCGAACTGGATCTCCTCGACCAAATCCCGCGTCTGCCGGTAATCGTCCTCTGTTTCGCCTGGAAAACCGACAATCACATCGGTCGTGATCGCGATCTCGTCGCGAGTTTGTCGGATGCGTTCCACCAACGCCCGATATTTCTCGGCGGTATACGGCCGGTGCATCGCCTTCAAGATGCGATTCGAACCCGACTGGAGCGGGAGATGCACGTGCTCGGCGAGCTTCGGCAATTCAGCCATCGCCCGGAGCAGATCGTCGCGGAATCCGATTGGGTGCGGCGAAGTAAAGCGGAGGCGCTCGAGGCCGTCGATCTCGTGAACGGCTTCGAGTAATTGCACGAACGGACTCTTGCCATCCACCGGCGGGAATTCATGCCGGCCGTAGAGGTTCACGATCTGGCCGAGAAGCGTGACCTCCTTCACCCCGCCGGCTACGAGATCGCGCACCTCGCGCACAATCTCCTCGATCGCGCGGCTGCGTTCGGAACCGCGCGTCCGCGGGACAATGCAAAAGGTGCAATGCATGTCGCAGCCCTGCATGATCGAAACAAATGCGGTCGCCTGCCCGACTTTGAGGTCGTGATCGCGAATGGTTTCAACCGAACCGGCCTCGTCCTCGGTGTCGCAGATCGAAAAGCGCGGATCGTCCATTCCACGCGTCCGTTTTTTCTCGACCAACTCTTCGATGTAATCCGCGACGCGATGAAATTTTTGCGTCCCGACAACGAGATCGACGTGAGGGAGTCCCTCCAACAACGCCGCACCGCGCGCTTGAGCCATGCAGCCGAGAAAGCCAAAAACGACGTCACGCCGGCGCTTCGCGATTTGGCCAAGCATTCCCATCTTTCCTAGTGCCTTCTGGTCCGCCATGTCGCGAACGCTGCAGGTGTTCAGGAGCACGACATCCGCCGCCGCTTCTTCGGCCGTGCGTTCATAACCGCGCGCGATGAGTGAGTGCGCGACTTGTTCCGAGTCCCGCTCATTCATCTGGCAGCCGTAGGTTTTAATGAAAAATTTTGGCATTGGCGGACGGGAAAATGGCACAACCCGCCGAGACGCGCCATATCGCACGCTCGAAGCGATAATTAAGGGGGCGTGGCAAAGCGGCTTGGGAAGGGGTCGGCCTTCAACCTCTTTTCCACCTCGCGGTCGGTCCAGGGATTCGTGCCGCGCTCATTAAAGATGGCGATTCCGATGACCCCGACGTTGCGGGTATCGCCGTATTTCTGATTCGCATACGATTCCCGCACGGGCCCAAACCGAAATGCCGCCACCGCCTCGCTGCTTTGCCGAAAACCTTCCACCACGAGTTGCCGATGTGGATCAATGAGATAGCCGCGTTTTCCAAACGAGGCGGTGCGGCCATCGATGACATCGAGCCCGTCCACGGAAAGAACGATCTCCAGACGAAGACTGCTTCGATTGCGAACGACGATGGAGTAGCGCCGGCCCTCCTCGCCCACCACAAACCAACGGTCGCCGACCATTAGCCCCGGCAGAAAATTTCCGCTTTGATCGCGCAAGCCGACGGAAATCAAACTCCCGGCCGGACTGCGCAGGAGCGGCCACCCGCGACGCCACTCCACCGCTCCAATCATGGCGCGGATTCCAGCAGCATCGTTATAATTGATGGCGGCCACTGCGAGCGGCTGCTTGCTCGCGCGATCGAATGCCGTGGAGGCCACGCGTGAAATTCGGGTCTCGCCCCATTTTGTTCCGAGACCGGGTCGATCCTGCGGCGGCTGAGAGAACGCCGCGCTTTCCCGAGCCGTGGAGGACCGATTGGGACTCGGGCCGACTTCCGGGCCGGTGCAAGAGACCAGGAGAGATGCAATCGCGATCGGCGCAAGGAAACGAGACGATTTCATATCTGGGTGATTGAACCGAATCCCAAACTCACGCACGAATAAAATCGACGCCAGCACAACCTTGCGGCTTGCCTTAACGGGGTCGCACGCGGGAAGCTTGCGCTACTTTTCCTGAAAGATGAATCAAGATATACCCGCAATCGGCATCATCGGCGGAAGTGGCCTCTATCAAATGGAAGGCGTGGAGAATCCGACCGAGCGCCGGGTCGAAACGCCCTTCGGCGATTCCTCAGATGCGCTGATCGGCGGGCAAATGCATGGGCGGCAGATTTATTTTCTCCCCCGGCACGGACGCGGGCATCGCCTGCTTCCGCATGAACTGAATCATCGCGCGAACATTTACGCGCTCCGTTCGCTCAACGTCCGCTGGATCGTCTGCGTCAGCGCGGTCGGCAGCTTGCAGGAACAATACGCGCCGCGTGACGTGCTCCTGCCGTCGCAATTTTTCGATCGGACCAGCCAGCGGATCAGTCACACCTTTTTCGGGAGCGGCATCGCGGCGCACGTCGGCTTCGCGGAACCGATCTCGACAAACTTGCGCAACATTCTGGCGGAGTCAGCCCGCACCTTGGCGATCAAGGTCCACAACGGCGGAACCTACGTGAACATGGACGGTCCCGCCTTTTCGACGCGCGCCGAGTCCGAGCTGAATCGCCGCCACGGCTTCGACGTCATCGGCATGACGAACCTCCCCGAAGCGAAGCTGGCGCGCGAGGCCGAGATCGCTCTCGCGACGATGGCGATGATCACCGACTACGATTGCTGGAAGGTCGACGAAGAGCCGGTCTCGGCCCACACGGTTTTCGAGCATTTGATTGCGAACGCGGAAACTGCCAAGAGAATCCTGGCTGAGGCCATACCGCAGATCCCGACCGAGGCAAACTGGCCGGAACATCGGTCGCTCGATTCCGCATTAGTGACCGATCGGCAGCTTTGGCCAGCCTCCACGATGGAGAAATTGGGGGCTATTTTGGGCCGGTTTACCTAGGCAAAGGGCCTTTTCGCAGAAATGAGTCGCGAAAAGAAAAAATCCTTCTTGCCAATCGGGACGGAAATATAGTAATTATAAAGACCGTCGGGGGAAACCCGGCGAATAAGCCACTACGGAGTTCCTAAAATGATGATCAAAATTGCCGCCTGTTTGCTCGCAGTAACCTTTCTTGCCTCGTGCGAGACGACTAGAACAACTCAACGCACGACCCTCCGCGAGATGAACAGCGCTCGCCTTGCCAGCAACGACACTTCATCGAATTTGAATGAGCCGGCCCCGCCGGCTGAAGGACCCGAGGATGTCCCGGCGGAAGGCCCGCTCGATCCGAATCGCAACCCGGCCCTCCTTCCATCGCCGTTGCTGCGCGTCAACGCGGCCCGCAGCCCCTAACCCGGGCGACGAAGTTCGATTAGTGTCTTCGCGGTAGGCGAAGACGATTACATCCAAAGGCCCCACGAAAGCAGGGCTGAAGCGTCCTGCCAGACGCCCGACTTGCTGTCGCCGAGTACGACCACAATGATATCACGCCCCGGCCGCGCCCCGCTCGCGATCAGACAGTGGCCGGCGGCTTCGGTGTATCCGGTCTTCATTCCGTTGCAGTAGGAAAGCCGCTTCAAAACTTTGTTCGTATTCTCCAGCTCACGGGTGCGGCCATTGGCGTAACGGAAGATGAGATTCGGCAGGCAGACGATTGAGCGAATGGTCGAGTTCGCGTAGGCCGCTTTCGCGATGATCGAGAGGTCGCGCGCCGAAGAGTATTGTCCGGGCATCGGCAGACCGTTCGGGTTGACGAAATGGGAATGCGTGGCGCCCAGTTGGCGCGCCTTTTGGTTCATCAATTCCGCGAAGTCTTCCACGCTTCCGGCCGCGTCGCGCGCCAGACAGCGGGCCACATCATTCGGGCTTTTCACGAGCAGCGCGCGCAACAGATCGATTCGCTGATAGGTGTCACCAGGTTTGATGTTCAACTTTACCGGCTCGGCCTGGGTATCCACCGGTTGGACAGTCACGGTTCGGTCGAGAAATCCGCGTTCGGCCACTATCAGCGCGGTTAACAATTTCTGGGTGCTGGCCGCAGCCCGCGGCGCGTCCGCGTTTTTCTCGTAGAAAATCTCACCGGTCCTCGCATCAATCACCATGACGGCGGCCGCGCGCGTTTGAGGCGCGATTTTTGAGACCACACCCGGAGGCACATTGGTGACGGCTTCGGCTCTTGGGGCTTGCGAAATGGAATCCGGGATGCCGGTCGGACGAACGACGTTGAAATGGTGTTTCGACTTCGCGGCGACGCAGGGCAGCGCAAACACCAGTGCGCAAAAAAGTGCGATCGTCTCGCTTCGGCGTCTCATGGGCAGCAATGTAGTGGTAAAATTTTCGTGCACGCAAGCGCTCGAATCGGGCTAATCGTCCATTCCACGTTGAATCAGTTCGATCTCGTAGCCTTCCGGCGCATCGATGAAGGCAATCGCGCCATTCTTGCCATTCGGGTGCGGACCGTCGGAAAGCGGATAACCTTTTTTCGCACTCTCCCGGGCGAACTGTTCGATGTCATCCACCTCAAAGGCGAGATGGGTGAGGTCGGGGCCGACTACAACCGGACCGCTTTGATCGAACTTGCAGATTTCGATTTCCTCCTCGCTTCCGGGCGCTTTGAAGAAAACCAGTTGCGACTCGCGGCCGGAAGTGTGGCGTCTCGTTTCCTTGAGTCCGAGAACATCGCGATAAAACGCGACGGTTTTCTCCAGATCGGTCACCCGATAGCGGGTATGAAGAAGTTTCTTAACCATGCGGTCACTAATTGCGCGTGCTCCCGGGGATTTTCAAACACAAATGCCCGAGACTAGTGTTCCCGCCCCGAATGTGATTGGTTAGGCGCATGAAGCTCGTCATCGCCGCGACCGGCGCCAGCGGAACGATTTATCTGCAGCGGTTGCTTTCGCAGATCGATTGCGCGGCGAACGAAGTCCATCTCGTCATGAGCGGCCACGCGAAACAGGTCGCTGCGCAGGAAGTAGAGCGCATCACCATCCCCGCGGGCGTGAAGGAGCATGCGGACAACGATCTGAATGTGCCGTTCGTCAGCGGATCGGCGCGCTTTGATGCAATGGTGATCGTGCCTTGCTCGATGGCGACGCTCGGCCGGATCGCCTCAGGTTGCAGCGACACCGCGCTCTTGCGCGCCGCCGATGTCTTCTTAAAGGAGCGCCGCAAGCTGATCCTGGTCCCGCGCGAAACGCCGTGGAGCCTCATACACGCGCGCAATGTGGTGGCGCTCCTCGAAGCCGGCGCCATCGTTCTCCCGGCCATTCCGTCATACTACAGCCGGCCCGGTTCCGTCGACGCAGTTGCTGACACCGTTGTCTGGCGCATCCTGGATCAACTTGGCCTTCCTAATCCTTCCGCGTACCGCTGGCGCGATGATGGTGCGCACTCCAAATCAACGTGAAGCTCGATAGCTGGCGCGCGCGTGTCTTGATCGTGCTCGGCTTCGGGTTGTATCGCCTCTGGGCACGCACGCTTCGTTTGCAGGTGGAAGATCCGCACGACGTCATGAGCTTCGTCCGGAAACAACCGGTCATCTTCGCCATCTGGCACAATCGCCTCCTCATGTTGCCGCGGGTCTTCGATCCCTCTTTTCCCACCCGGCAAAGTTACGGCTTGATCAGCGCCAGCCGGGACGGCGACCTGATTGCGATCTTTATCGAGCGCTCCGGTTACGGCACAATTCGCGGCTCGAGCTCGCGCAAAGGCGTGATCGCATTGCGCCAGTTGGTCGAAACTCTCGCCGCCGGCGGCAACGTCCTCGTCACCCCGGACGGTCCGCGCGGGCCCGTGTATCAAGCCAGCCAAGGCGTCGTTTTTCTTGCTCAAAAAAGCGGCGCGCCCGTGGTCCCGATCCATATGGAATACTCAAGCTGCTGGCGTCTGAAGAGCTGGGACCGCTTCGTCGTGCCACGGCCATTCGCCAAGCTGCGAGCGATTTTGGGCGCACCGATCCAGATGCCGCCGATGGAGAACACCGACCAATCCGAGGCCGAACGTCTCCGTTTGCAAAATGCGATGATGAGCCTGGTGGAAGAACCATAAGACCTTCGTAGAATCTCTGCTTCATGTCCCATCTCATCGACGGCCGCGCGATTGCCGAGAAAGTTTACGCCGAATTGCGGGGCGAAATCGCCGACCTCAAGAAGCGCGGCCACACGCCGGGTCTCGCGGTCCTCCTCGTGGGCGATAATCCCGCGTCCCGCGCTTATGTGCGGGCGAAGGACAAAATGTGCCGGGACCTCGGGCTGCATTCCGTGAAGCTCGAATTGCCGGCGGAAACCACGCAGGCCGAATTGCTCGCGCGCGTCGATGAGTTAAATGGCGATCCGGCGATTCATGGGATCCTGGTGCAATCACCGCCTCCGAAACAAATCGACGAAGCCGTGATTCTGCGCGCACTTGATCCGGCCAAGGACGTCGACGGCTTTCATCCAGAAAACATCGCCAAGCTCGCGCTGGGCGATGAGAGCGGCTTCATTCCCTGCACGCCGCTCGGCTGCCAGCGCTTGCTCATCGAAAGTGGAATCGAAATTTCCGGCGCGCACGTCGTTATTCTCGGACGCAGCATGATCGTGGGAAAGCCGCTCGCGTTATTGCTCATGCGAAAAGGCCGCGGCGGAGATGCCACCGTGACCGTGGTTCATTCGCGCAGTCGTAATCTGGCGGAGATCACGCGCACTGCCGATATCCTGATCGCCGCGATCGGCCAGCCCGAATTTGTCCGGGCCGAACATGTGCGCCACGGAGCTGTGGTTATCGACGTCGGAATCAATCGCGTGGACGATCCGACGATGGAGCGTGGCTACCGACTCGTCGGCGACGTAGCGTTCGATGAAGTGTCAGCCAAGGCCTCGGCCATCACACCCGTGCCCGGAGGCGTCGGCCCGATGACGATCGCGATGTTGATGGCGAACACGGTTAGGGCATGCCGGCAATCTTCGCGGTGAGAATGCGAAGCAGCCCGGGTTGGAACCGCGCTACCTCGAGAAGCGCCGAGGCAACTCGCGGTGACAACACCGCGGCACGCGCGAGCCGATTGATCCAGAGTCGGCCACGATAAAGTTGCGCGTGCGCCGCCGAATAGGCGGTGGATACGTCTTCGGCGCCTCCGTCACTGCATTGCAAAGCAATCGCTTTCGCCGCGAGCTCACCGGAAGCTAGCCCATAGTAAATTCCCTCGCCCGTAAAAGGCTCGACCACCCGCGCGGCGTCACCCACCAAAAAAAGCGAGGGCTGGCCGGCCGGAATGGGGGCCCGCGTCAGTGGCGTGATTGTGCGCCAGGCGTGAGCGGACGACAGCTTGAAGCGCGCTTCTGCCCAGGCGCGCAACGCAGGCATCCGGGACGCAACACTCACGAGACAAAGATTCAATTCCTCGCGGCCAACCGGCGCTTGGCCAGAGTAACCTTCCGGCCGAAATTCCAGTACGACACGATCGCCAAAACCGGGCGGCAGGGGCAGGTGAGTTTGCAACGCGATGCGCTCCTTCGCGCTTTTCGGCAGCAATCCGCAAAGTCGCGCCACCGTGGAGTTGCGACCGTCGGCAGCTACAATTATGCAGGATCGCAACGTCCGCTTGCCGGCTGAAATCGACCAATGATCTTTGCGTGGATCGGGAGATGAAAGCGCGGTGACGGTCGTATTTTCAAAAACCGTCGCGCCTAACTCTCGCGCGCGGTCGAGCAGGAGTTGATCGAGCAGGCTGCGCTTGATCGCGATCTCGCTGTTGTCCCCTCGCGGCAGTTCGATGCCCAAGCGCCGTCCGTTGATTCCGATGAACTCAACCCGGTCCAGCTTCCCGTGCGCGGAACTTCGAATGCGTTCCGCCAGATCAAGCCGCCGCAAAATCGGCCAGCAGGCGGGATTCAAACAATCGCCGCAAACTTTTTCACGGGGAAAGTTCTCCCGTTCCAAAACCGCGGTTCGCAGGCCTGCCATCGCGCAAAAGGCGGCACAGCTCGAGCCAGCTGGACCGCCTCCGACGATCGCTACATCGAACATATCCGACTATCTTCCACGGGCCGTGAATGCAGAACGTCTTTTTCTGACGTAAAATTATCCGTGCCTCGCCCCGACAAAGACAAACCCGACCTGACGAAAAAGGTGCACGAGGTGCCGCACAAACCCGGTGTCTACCTGATGCGCGATCGGTTCAACCGCGTCATCTATGTTGGGAAAGCGCGCGATCTGCGCAAACGGGTCGGCTCCTACTTCATGCCGTCAAAGCTGGCCCAGGCCGACATCAAAACGCGCGCGATGCTCGACGCGGTCTGGGACTTTGAGACCCACACGGTGCAGAGCGAGCCGGAGTCGATCCTCCTCGAAGGGAAGCTGATCAAGGAATATCGGCCGCGCTACAATATTTCGTTTCGCGACGATAAACGCTTCCTCGTCGTGAAGGTGGATCCGACGGAAGAGTGGCCGCGGTTTCGCCTCGCCCGCTTCAAGAAAGACGACGGCGCCCGTTACTTTGGTCCGTACGCGCATGCCGGCGCGTTGCGGCAAACGCTCAATTTCATGCGCAAGAAATTCGGCGTGCTCACGTTCGGACGCGGTTCGCCGACGGAACGTGAACTGAAATCGGCGACCTACCAGGTCCCGACACGTTTGAGCGAGATCAGCGCGGAGCTTTACCGCGAGCGCGTCGCGCAGGCATGTGATTTTCTCGAGGGACATTCGCGAGAGATGATCAACGCGGTCGAAGAAGAAATGCGCAAGGCAGCCGAGAAGCTCGACTTCGAAAAGGCGGCTGAGCTGCGGAACATGCTGGATGATTTGCGCCGCACGACCAAGCCGACGCGGCGCTTCACCCGGCACAGTCTCCCGAGTTCGATCGATCCGGCGAGCGACGTCCTAGGGTTGGGCGATGCGCTCCAGCTCACCCGTCCGCCCGTCGTCATGGAATGCTTCGATATCTCGAACATCTCGACGACGCATGTCGTTGCCTCGATGGTTTGTTTTCGCAATGGCGTTCCGGACAAGGACAATTATCGGCGTTATCGAATCCGAACGGTGGAAGGCCAGGACGATTTCGCGAGCATGGCGGAGGTGGTGCGGCGGCGATATTCGCGCGTGTTGCTCGAAGCGCGGGACGCCAATCCGGACGCGGCCGAATTCTCCCAGGAAAATCCGACAGAAGCCCTCAACCGCACCGCAACTACGTTTGCGCCAGTTCGATTGCCCGACTTGATCATCGTGGACGGCGGAAAGGGACAGCTTTCCTCCGCTTGCCGCGAACTGCAGCGGCTCGGATTGCACGATCTGCCGATCATCGGTCTCGCGAAAGAGTATGAAGAGATTTACTGGCCGGGACGCGCCCTGCCGCTCGTGTTACCGCCGGATTCCGGCGCGCTCCGTTTGCTCCAGCGGATTCGCGATGAGGCCCACCGGTTTGCGAATACGTATCACCAGCTTCTGATGAAGAAACGGATCGGCGAAAGCATTCTCGACGATTGTCCCGGGGTAAGTCAGAACCGAAAGAATTTGCTGCTGCGCAAATTCGGATCCGTGAACCGGCTGCGGAAAGCGACGGTGCAACAGATCGCGGCCACGGAAGGAATCGGTCCCAAACTGGCCGAGGACGTGCATCGCTTCCTGGAGCGACATTGAAATTTTGAACTCCTTTCCGCTTGTCGATTAGAGCGCGGCCAGCACAGTTGCCGTTGTGAATTCGGAACGCGCCTCTCTCCTGCGATTTGCTTTGGTAGCGGCGCTGGCAACGTCTTCGGCTCAGGCGCAACTGGAAAGCTCCTCGCCCGCGCCGGGCACAACGCCGTTCGAAGAGACAATCGTTCCGACCTTTGAAACCCAGAAGCTCGCGCGCACCTACGTTCTCGATATTCCCGCGCCGCGCGGTCTGATTACGGACCGCAATGGCGTGCCGCTCGCGCAAAACCGGCTGAGCTATAATCTCGCAATCAGCTTCCCGACGCCGCTCGATTTCTCCGACCCGCAACTGCTCGCCTTCGCGCGCGAGAAAATTCAGGCCGCCGAAAAATTACTAGGGCGGTCGCTGAAAATTTCGGACGAGCTGATCAAGCGCCATTATCGCAACCGCGGGATCCTTCCATTCGAGATCGCGCAGAACCTCACGACGAAAGAGTCCGAGTCGATTAAGTCGCGGCTACCCGCCGGGATGGCGCTGCGGCCATATTACGTGCGCGTGTACCCGAACGGAAAAACAGCCGGGCAGATCGTGGGCTACAGCGGCAAGACCGGACGGAATCCTGACGGGATTATCGACAACCACGAAGTGCTTTGGCCGGAAACAGAGGGCCGCGAGGGGCTGGAACAAACTTTCAACCAGGTCCTGACCGGAAAGCACGGCGAATACAAAATCACGTTCGACAAGGACGGGCGCAAAACTTCCGAGAAAATCACGACGCCGCCAGTGCCAGGGCACACCGTTGTGACCACGCTCGATCTTCATTTGCAAGAGCTCGCCGAGAAAGCGCTCGAGGCAAAAGCAAAGCGCGGCGCGATTGTCATAGTTGAACCAAACAGCGGCGACATCCTGGCGATGGCTTCGTGGCCGACCTACGATCCAAACGCATTCACGCCGACGATCTCCGCCGAGAAATTCAAAGCGCTCCAGGACGATCCCGATATCCCGCTGTTGCCGCGCGCGTTCCGCTCGTCGTATCCGCCGGGATCAACCTTCAAGGTCGCGGTCGGCATCGCGGCCCTGGAGAGCGGTACCGTCCGCTCGGACGACCAATTCGATTGCGTGCCGGCGATCACGGTCGGCAACATCGTTTTTCACAACTGGAAGAAAACCGATCGTGGCCCGATGAATTTCATCGAGGCGTTGACCGAATCGTGCGACACCTGGTTTTATCAGGTCGGCATCAAGACGGGCGCGGATCCGATTCTGGATTGGGCGCAAAGGCTCGGGTTCGGCGCGAAGTGCGGGATTCCATTGCGCGGCGAAGTAGAAGGGCGCGTGCCGAACGACCAATACATGAAGGCGACGCACGGCCGGAAACTGCTCAACGGCGACATCGCCAATCTTTCCATCGGCCAGGGCGACACTCAGGCTACCCCGCTCCAAATGGCGCAGGCGATGGCGATCATCGGCAACGGCGGCACGTTTTATCAGACGCGTTTGGTGCAACAGGTGCAGACGGTCGATAACGAGATCGTGACGGCGTTCCAGGTGCGGGAGAAGAAGACGCTCGGTGCGTCAGCCGACACCATGGCGCAATTGCGTACGGGAATGATCAACGCGGTGAACGCGCCGGCCGGCACAGCGCATCAATCGAGTCTCGAGAGCGTGGAGGTCGCGGGGAAAACCGGGACGGCGCAATGGGGACCGAAGAACAAGGAGCGCACCGCGGCCTGGTTCGCGGGGTTCGTACCGGCGGAAAAACCGCAGTATGCGTTCGCAGCGCTGTATGAAGGAGATGTCGGCGCCAATGCGCACGGGGGCAGCTTCGCCGCCCCGATGATCGGGATGATTCTGAAAGACGTTTACAAAGAAAATACGAAGGGAAACAAGAAGCAGCGGACGCCAGGGGAAACGCCGGTAAGACGGGCTGAGCCCGTGGAAGAAGACGAAGGGGACTAGGGCCGCTCTCAACGGCCTGAGGGCAGGCCGTCTCCAAGAACGCCTAAAATGGAGCCGGCACGCCCTCGTGCCGGTCAGCTAAACTGCGGCCGCTTCAGCCGGTTCCGCCAATTCCATTGTGCCTTTGAATTTCGGTTCTTCGCGCTCCACCCCGAAATTCTCCGCGTAGAGCTCGGCGATCTTTTCCATCTCTTCGCCGGTGAGCGTCGGACATTTGGGCGCTTTCGCGAATTCGATCAGTTGCGCTTCCTCGTATATGTTCGGCAGCGTCGACGCTACGCGGTCATCCGCGAGAAGCCATTGCAACGCGGCCTGGCCGAGCGTGCGATCGGAGTTTTCCAGAAAACGCAGCCGATCGATTTTTTTCACACCGTTCAGGAGCCAGCTCCGGGGACGATGATTACGATGATCATTCGGCGGAAAAACCGTTTCGGCGGTGTATTTGCCTTCGAGCATGCCGGACGAATGGGTCACGCGGATGAGGAACATTGTGTCCTTGCCGGCCTCGATCGCGGCTTCCTGCATCGCGCGCCCGGGATGTTGTTCGAGCAGGTTGTAAATGTGCTGCACGCTCGTGACGTTCCGCTCACGAATGCAGTTCACCCCCTCGTAAAGCCAGCCCACGGCCGGCCCGAGAGCGATGCCGGAATATCGAATCTTCCCGCTCGCTTTCAATTTTTCCAGTGTGGTCCAGAGCGCATCGTCGTAAATCTGTTCCATCCGGATGTTGTGCAACTGGAGGAGATCGATGCGATCGGTCTTCAAGCGCTTGAGCGCAGCATCCGTGGTCCGCATGATCGCATCCGGCGAAAAATCCTGGGGAATTTCGCGCTGTCCTCGCCCGCGTGATTCACCGTGCGTCACAAAATCGTAGCCGACTTTGGTCGCGACCACGATTTGGTCGCGCTGGTTCGGAAAAGCTTTCGCGATCAGCTCTTCGCTCAGGCCATTTCCGTAGGTGTCGGCGGCGTCGAAGAGCGTTACGCCCAGATCGAGCGCCTTGTGCATGAGCGCAATCGCCTCGCCTTCGGTGAATTGCCCCCACCACCCGGTCGAGATTGTCCAAAGTCCAAAGCCGACTTCGCTCACGCGCAGGTCGGTGTTTTTGTAGGTGCGGTAGCGCATCGTTTAAATCTAGCAGGTCGGAGAGATATCTCGCAACACCCAGCAATTCTGTAATTCGACGTTGGACGTTCGGCGTTGGGCGTTCGACGTTTTCTTCGTGCCTTTCAATTCCAGCGCGCTTCTCATTGTCGGCCACGGCTCGACCGTAAACGCCGACTCCAGCGCGCCGACGCTCGCGCACGCCGCCGAGATTCGGCGTCGGGGAATTTTCGCCGATGTCGCATGTTCCTTTTGGAAAGAGGAACCGAGCTTGCGCGATGCGCTCTTCTTCTTTCACGACCCGTCGATCCAGGAGGTTTACGTTGTTCCAAATTTCATCAGCGAGGGGTATTTCACGCGGACGGTCATTCCGCGTGAATTGGAATTAACCGGCCGGGAAACGGCGCGCCCGAGCGGCCAGGTCTGGAAATATTGCGAGCCCGTCGGTAGCCACGAAAGCATGACCGAACGGTTGC
Source organism: Verrucomicrobiota bacterium (assembly GCA_039649045.1). Taxonomy (GTDB): domain Bacteria; phylum Verrucomicrobiota; class Verrucomicrobiia; order Chthoniobacterales; family UBA10450; genus AV80. The sequence goes on from JBBWZL010000028.1 coordinate 104,982, forward strand.
TTCAGCGCGCCCTCCAAATAGCGCCCGATGTCCCGGAAGCCGAAAGCACGCTCCTCATCGTGGGCCATGGAACCGAACTCAACGACAACAGCGCGCTCGCCGCCAAACTACAGGTGGAAAAAATCCGCGCGCTTGGCCGTTACGCGGCCGTCCTCAACGTTTACATGGAAGAACCGCCGCTGGTCTCCGATTGGTTGATCCTAAGCAAGACGCGCAACGTTGTTGTCGTGCCCTTTTTCATTTCCGATGGATTACACAGCTACGAGGACATCCCGGCGTTGCTCGGAATTGAAGGCGCGACATCGGGCCAGGCGCACCAGCTTCACGGCCGCTCACTCTTTTATTCGACAGCGATCGGAACCGATTCCAAATTTGCCGACGTGATCATCGAACAAGCAAAGGCGCGGCAAACGGAGGGGCCGCAATCGGCCTCGTAATTTATCCGCACGGAGTTACGGTTCTCAATGGAAGCGACCAGCACGAATTGCAAAAAGCTCCAGGAGATCGGCGCGTTCGTTCTCGCGGGCGCGCGGAAGCCGGAGCAATTGTGCGAGATCGCGGAGATGATCCGCGCCGCCTGCGGCTATCGCTGGGTCGGCATTTATAAAATTGTCCGCGGCGATTTTGTGATCGTGGCGAGGACCGGCGAGGAACCGCCGGCGTATCCGCGCTTTCCGATCACCCAGGGATTGGCGGCGGCGGCGGTCGAATCAAAACAAGCGGTGATGGTGGCGGATGTGCACAAAGATCCGCGCTATCTGCCTACTTTTGGCAGCACGAACTCGGAGATCGTCGTGCCCGTAATGACGGAATCGGGAAAACCGGTCGGCTTGATCGACGTGGAGAGCGAAAAGCTGGATGCGTTTACCGAGAGCGATAAGGACTTTCTCGAACACGTGGCGTTTATCATTGCGCGCGCGTTGAAGTGAGCGCGGTTGCGGAGGAAATCGCGCTCGGCAAATCGGTGGCAGCGGGTCTGCGTCACATCGGGCAAATTGCGATCGAGTGCCTGGATGACGGAAGTTTTGCGCTCGTGCATCGGGATGACTCGGCGCGAAATGATCTGGCGATTCACGATGCTGCGGAGGATGCGGCTGACCTGGCGCGATTCGATGACGCAGGGTCTTACCGTCCGCTCAAGACCGCTCCGAATTTACGCCATGGATGGCGGCTGGCACTGCGCAGCGTGGCCGAGCTTCGGACGGCGCTCGGTCTTTTTTACCCTGGACGGCTGGCGGCCTTCTTCGCCGTTGAGAAGGATGAGCTGGTCGCGACGCCCTTGCGGGAAACGCTGGGCCGGCAATCGGGCATGTATCGAATCGCGGCGCAGATCGATGATCCAGCCGCGGATGAACTGATCGGCAACTTCTGCCGGTCCGATGGCGGATGTCTCCGCACGATTCTTTGGCGGCGGGATGCGGAGGGGACCATCGCCTCCACTCAACTGCCGGCCGAAAAATTCGATCTGACTCACGATCAAACCGGCGACGGAAAGCCGGTCGTGCCGCTGCTTTGTCAGGAAGCGTGCAACCTGCTCATTGCCGAGGCACGCAAGGTAGTTCAGGCAGGTCGATGATTATCCGATCACGCGTCGTGGCGCCGATGGCGGGCGAGCCGATCGATGATGGCGCCGTCGCCGTGGAGGGAAACAGGATCGCCGGTGTCGGCAAATTTGTGGAGGTAAAGCGAGACCATCGCGGAGAAGTTCTCGACCTCGGTGAACAGATTTTGCTGCCAGGCTTGATCAACGCGCACTGCCATCTGGATTACACGGCGTTGCGCGGAAAGATCGGCCCGCAGCGTTCCTTCGCCGATTGGATCCTTGCGATCAACGCACAGAAGGACGCGCTCACAGGAACCGACTACGTCAGCTCGATTACGGCAGGCCTGGCCGAAGCCCAGAGCTTCGGGACGACGACACTTCTGAATCTGGAGGCGTTTCCGGAATTACTGCCGCATCTGTCGCGCCCGCCACTTCGCGTCTGGTGGTGCGCCGAGCTGATTGATCTGCGCAGAACAGTTGACGTAAATGCCGTCTCCGAAATGTTGCGCGCGTGGTTTCATTCCCACCAGGATTGGCTGGGAGGTTTTGGTTTGGCTCCGCACGCGCCTTATACCGCGTCGCCGGAACTTTATTCCGAAGCCGCACAAATCGCGCGGACGAATCACCTGCCGTTCACGACACATCTTGCCGAATCTCACGAAGAGATGCAGATGTTTCGCGATGGCAGCGGCCCGCTCTTTGAGTTCTTGAGGAGCATCGGCCGGCCGATGTCCGATGACGGAACTCCGGTCGCGCACCTGATGCGCACGGCCGCGATCGACGAACATTGGATCGTCGCGCATCTGAACGAACTGACCGAAGGCGACTTCGAGCTCCTGGAGCGCGGGCCAAAATTCCAGATCACGCACTGCCCCCGAAGCCACACGTTTTTCGCTCACGCGCCGTTTGCCTGGGAAAAGCTGCGCGCGCTCGGGTTCAACATCGCCCTCGGGACCGACAGCCTCGCGAGCAACTCGAGCTTGAGCCTTTTTGCCGAGATGCGGGAATTACAGCGCAAAGAGCCGTGGCTGCCGGCGCGAGAGGTATTGGCAATGGTCACGGTGAACGCAGCCGCGGCCGTTGGTCAGTCCAATTCGCTCGGCAGAATACGACCAGGTTTTTACGCGGACTTGATTGGCCTCCCGGCTCTAACCTCTGAAGGCGACGTATTTGAGAAAGTTATCGGACACGAAGGAATCGTTCCTTGGATGATGGCGAATGGCGAGGTGCTGTGCGCTTCGTAGTTTTCTCGTTTGTGCTTTCCTTTTCTCAATTCTGAAATATTCTCCGCCTTGCGACTATGGCGAAGATCATAATTATCGATGATGAGCCCGCGATGGTGGAGGTCATTGTGACGCTCTGCCGGGAAAAAGGGCACCAGGTTTTCCCTTTCAACTCCGCCCCAAAAGCCATCGAGCAGCTCGATGCCATCGGCCCCCAAGTCGTGATTGCGGACATCAAGATGGAGACGATGACGGGGTTCGATGTTCTCCGCCACGTTCGCGAACATCATCGTCAAACGGCCGTCATTTTGATCACCGCCTACGCTTCCGTGGAAACTGCGGTCGAGGCGATGAAGATGGGCGCTTACGATTATGTCACCAAGCCCTTCAAGATCGACGAACTGCAAATGACGGTGCAGCGCGCGCTCGATTATCAGGCTGCCCTGCGCGAGAACGTCTATCTTCGCAAGGAACTCAAGAACCGGTATCGATTCGAGAACATCATCGGCACCAGCCGGAAAATGCAGCTGGTTTACAATCTGATTAACAAGGTGGCCGATACCGACAGCACCGTCTTGATTCAAGGGGAAAGCGGAACAGGCAAGGAATTGGTCGCGCGCGGCCTCCACTTTAACAGCAACCGGCAGCATCATCCCTTCGTCGCGATCAACTGCAGCGCCCTGCCGGAGAACCTGCTCGAATCAGAATTGTTCGGTCACAAAAAAGGCGCGTTCACCGGCGCCGTGGCTGACAAGCGCGGGCTTTTCGAAGAGGCGAATCTCGGGACGATCTTCCTCGATGAGGTCAACTCAATGGCGCCGCCGCTGCAGACGAAACTGCTCCGAGTTCTGCAAGAGCGCGAAGTCCGACGCGTGGGCGATAACAAAAGCGTGCCGGTAAATGTTCGGGTGGTTGGGGCGACGAACGAAGTTCTGCAAGGCAAGATAAAGGACGGCTCGTTTCGTGAAGATCTCTATTACCGGCTCGCGGTTATCCCAGTCGAGATTCCGCCGTTGCGTGAGCGACTCGAGGACGTGCCGTTGCTCGTGAATCACTTTTTGCAGAAGCAGGCCAGCGCCTCAGGCGGTGAACCGAAGAAGATCGATCCGAAGGCGGTCGACATCCTTTGCCATTACGATTACCCGGGAAACGTGCGCGAACTGGAGAACGCAATCGAGCGCGGATGCGCCTTATGCGAAGAGGACTTGATCTTGACGACCGATCTTCCGCCGCAAATTGTGGCCGCGGCCCAGGGAGAAAAAGCGGAGCAGGCGATCGCGGCCATGCCGGTCGGTCAGACCCTCGATGAATTCATCCAGCAACAGGAACGCGGCTATATCGACGCGACCCTGACCCAGTGCGGCGGTTCGCGGGAAAAAGCTGCGAGCATGCTCGGCATCAGCATGGCGACGCTCTACCGCAAGGTAGAGCCCAAGAGCAAGAAGTAGAGTGCGCGCCCGGAACGGATTGGCCTTTCGCCTGTGTGTTCTGTTCGCTTCGCTCATCCCGATTGCGGTTTATGCTGCAGATCCGCCCGCGCCGACCACGCGCGAGATGGAACGGATCAACTGGATGGAGTTTCGCGAATGGGTGCCGGGTAAGATCAACACTGTTCTACTTCCGCTTGGCACCATCGAGCCACATGGAGTGACCGCGAACGGCGCCGATATCATCGCGCCGGTTGCCATTGCGAAGGAAATCGCTCCCCGCTTGAACGCGATGATCGCGCCCGTCATTCCGTACGGATTTACCGGCGTGATGGACGCATATCCGGGAAGTTTCACCGTGCCGGAGGACGCGTATCGCGCGTATGTGCGCGCCGTTCTTGTCGGACTCGCGAAAAACAAATTCAAAAACATCATCCTGATCAACGGACACGGCGGCGGTCAGACCGCAATCCTGAATGCGTTGAGTCAGGAGGTCGGCCGCGAAACCGGCACGCGGATGCTGGTAGTGAATTGGTGGGCCTACTGCACGGACGTGACCATCGAGGTCTTCGGCGAAGACGGAGGCCACGCCGCCGAAAACGAAAACGCATTCATGATGGCGATCGACCCTTCGCTCGTGCATCGCGAGCGCTACAACCAGGACATGGTGACGGCGAACCCTTCGCCCGGGACTTGGAGCGCGTATCCGAACCCATCCAGCATCACCCTTTATAAGGATGGACAGGGCTACCCGAAATTCGATCTCGCCAAAGCGAAGACTTACTTCGCGAAAGTGAACGACAAACTGACCCGGCTAATCCAGGAAACCATCCGCAAGTGGGACATGGCCGGGTTGTGAGAAATCCGGCACCCGCCGGCTACTACCCACGTTTCGAGAAGATCCGAAGCTCGTTCGCGGCTTTTTCTATTTCGTCCAACTTTTGCAGGGTCGCCGCCTGCTGCTTCAGGATCTCGTCGTTCGCGGCTTTCAACGCCTGCAATGCTTTCAAGGCGTCTTGAGTTGAGTTCGCGGGGGCGACCGCCGCAGCTGGCGCCTTTGTCGTTGCCGCCGGCGTCATCGCGGGGACGACTACCGGCATCGGCGATTGCGCATGCAGAACAGAGATGGCTGCCGTCGTCGCTATCAAACAAAAAATGGTCGCGCGCATATTACTTCCCTGAACGACTGGCGTAGATCCGAGCGAGGCGGATTGCCTCCGCGATCGTTACGATCTTCGCATCGATCTTGGTTTGGTTGTCCGCGATCGCGGCCTGTTGGGCCTGGACTTCTTTCACGAGAGCCATCAGCTGCTGGTCTTCCTTCGAAGGCTCCACGGCGGAAGCGCTGACGAGCAGTGCGGCAAGGCAGGCAGCAACAAGAGCGGACAAGGATTTCATGGAGTTGAACTAGGTTCGCTTTGTTTCAAAGCAAGTCGTATTCCTGACATTCCCGCCAGGTTCGCGGCTCGGTAATTGCTTGCTTTTAGGGCCTCGTAGCGAGTACCCTCAAGGGACTTATGGCCGGCCCCGGGATGCATCAATCGCAAAACCTCTCGCTCCAGCAGGTCCTTGCGCCCCAGCTCCAGCAAAGCTTGCTCATTCTTCAGGCGCCTCTGCTTGAATTACGCAACCTGGTCCAGCAGGAAATGGAGACCAACCCGGTCCTGGAGGAGCTCGCTACCGAACCCAACGCCGATGGCTCGGAAGAGCCGCCCACACCCACTGCCGACGAGGAATTTAAGGCCGAGTTCGATCAACTGGCGAAGCTCGACGACGAGTGGCGCGATTACATGGCGCAATCCGGCAGCTACAGCGCGCGTTCGCAGGATGAAGAAGAAAAGCGTCAGTTCTTTTTCGATTCCATCGCCACCCAGGAGACGCTCCAACAACACCTCATGGGGCAGCTCAATCAGGCTCCCCTGGATGCCGACGATCGTAAGACCGCCGAGCTCATCATCGGCAATATCGACGACAACGGATTCCTTCAGGTCACGCCCGAAGACATGGCGCTCAACACCGGCATCGCCCAGGAGGATTTCGAAACGATGCTGTTGCTGGTCCAGAGCTTTTACCCGCCCGGTGTCGGCGCGCGCGATTTGCGCGAGTGCCTGCTCATTCAATTAAAACGCGAAGGCAAAGGAAACAGCCTCGAATACAAAATCATCCAGGACCACATGCCCGACCTGGGGAAACGGCGCTTTCCTGAAATCGCGCGCCGGATGGGCATCAGCGTCGAGCAAGTGCAAAAATGCGCTAATAATATCGCGCAGCTCGATCCGCGGCCGGGCCAGATTTTTGCCGCCGCGCCCCAGAATTACGTCCTGCCCGATGTCACCGTCGAGAAGATCGACGGCGAATATCAGGTGATCCTCAACGGCGAACAAATTCCGCACCTGCGCATCAGCAACACCTACAAAGACATCATGTCGCAGGATGGAAACGGCAGCGAAGTGAAGGATTACATCCGGGACAAGATCCGGAGCGGCAAATTCCTCATCAAATCAATCCATCAACGTCAGCAAACCATTTCGAACATCGCCCACCAGATTGTCCTCCGGCAAAAAGAGTTCCTCGATCACGGCACCGCCCATCTGAAACCGATGACCATGGTGCAGATCGCCGCTATCGTCGGCGTGCACGAGACCACCGTGAGCCGGGCCATCTCAGGCAAATACATGTCCACGCCTCAGGGTGTCTTCGAGATGAAATATTTCTTCACCCCCGGCTATCAAACCTCCAGTGGCGAATCGATGAGCAACACCAGCGTGAAAGAAGCGATCATGGATCTCGTCAAGGCCGAAGATTCAGGCTCGCCGCTGAGCGACAAGGAAATTGTGGAGATCCTGAGCGAACGCGGCATCCCGATCGCCCGACGGACCGTCGCGAAATATCGGACCGAGTTGAATATTTTGCCGAGCAACATGCGGCGGAAATACTAGGATCGCGCTCATGAACGCATCCCTCCGCGCTGCCGTCATCGCCGAATGGCGCGGACTGCCGGCCAACAAAACCCGGCCCGATCGCTGGCAGGCGCCGGCGGATTTGCTGCCGAAGCTGATGCAGCAACTCGGACTGAGCGACCGCCTTCGCGAGACCGAAGTGATCGAGGCCTGGAAAACAATTGTCGGCGAATTTATCGCGGCTCATTCCTGTCCCGTGACTTTGCGCGCCGGAGTGCTGTCGGTACGCGTGCTTCAACCGGCCTTGCACTATCAATTCGAGCAAATCTCCAAGGCCGAGATTCTGCGCAAATTGAAACAGCGCTTCGGCGGCAAGATCATCCGCGAAATCCGTTTCCGCGTCGGATAACCTCTCCATTCCATGCTGATCCGGCAGATTTTCATTTCGCCCGGTCACAATTATTTCGGCCACCATGGTAAGCCGCCGGATGATTACCCGCTGGTCGAAGTGCCGCGGATCGATTGCGTCGCCGGACACGGAATTCGCGGCGATCGCTTTTACGATTATCGGGACAATTACAAGGGACAGATCACCTTCTTCGCTTTCGAGGTTTTCGAAAAGCTGTCGCGGCATTTTGACCTAACCAGTAAATCGGTCGGCGTGTTGCGGCGCAACGTCATCGTCTCCGGGGTCGATCTGAATACCTTGATCGGTGAGGAGTTTGCGATCCAAGGCGTTCGTCTTCGCGGCACTGGCCATTGCAAACCGTGTTACTGGCTCGACCAGGCTTTTGCGCCGGGAACCGAGAAATTTCTCGAAGGTAATGGCGGCTTGCGCGCCGAGATCTTGTCCGATGGAATGATCGGCGTGGGCGATGCGCAGCTTCTTCTCGCTGAACCGCCGCTGATTTGAGCGAAGGCTACGGTCCGGTCTGCGCCGTCAATCGTCCCTTAAAGGTCAGCTCGGCCACGCCGGACTTGTCCAAGTCGCCCAGACCAACGGTGACCATGCGGTCGTATTGCGCTTTCGTCTCGCGCGCGAGTGGCAGATCGAGTCCGTTTTCCTCTCCGAGGTAAAGCGCAATCCCGCTGTCCTTCGCCGCATGCGCGGCCGAGAAGAAGCAGGCATGATCTCGATTTTGCATGTCTTCGCCATCCGTTTGCAGGACCCGAGAGGCAGCGCCGGTTTGCGAAAAGACTTCGCGCAGCATGGTGAGATCAAGGCCGAGCGCATCGCCGAGGCCGAGCCCTTCCGCGAGTCCCGCGGTGTTGATGTTCATCACCATGTTGACCAGCGCCTTCACTTTCGCCGCTTCGCCGGCCTTACCGATGTAGCGCAGTGACGCGCTCAGCTCCTTCAGAATCGGTTCGGCGCGGCGGAAGTTTTCCTCGCGCCCGCCGCACATCAGATAGAGCGAACCTTCGCGCGCCTGCGTGATACTCGACGCCATGCAAGCTTCGAGCGACGCCGCGCCAGCGGCTTCGGCCAGGCGCTCGACTTCCAGATGAGTCCCCGGCGAGACGGTGGCGCAATTGATGAACAATTTGCCCTGCGCGTTCGCCAATAGATTATCGGCGCCGGTAAAGATTTCACGCGTGGCCGCGTCATCGGTCACGATGGTGAAAATCACATCGGCACCAGCGCTCACATCGCCCAGGGTCGGACTGGCCGAGCTTCCCAATTCCTGCGCGAGGACCGTGACCGCCGCCCGATTCACGTCGAAGAGTGTCGTCACGTGAAAACCGCGATCCTTTAATCGTCGCGCCATGTTCGCGCCCATTCTTCCTACGCCTACGAATCCGATGTTCATACGCCTAAGGTAGCAAAGAACGGATTGTCCCGTTTCTCTTTTCCAACCGTGGTGAGCGGACCGTGCCCCGGGCAAACAATGCTATTCTCCGGTAGCGTCAGGATTCTCTCGCGATTGTTTCGCAACGCATCCTCATAGGAAACATTGCCGCCTCCCATCGAGCCGGCAAAAAGCGAGTCGCCCACAATCGCGACCGGACGCGCAAGTCCGGTGACCACATAAGTCATCCCCCCCGGTGAATGACCTGAGGTCAATCGCGCCTCGATTTCGAGCGATCCTACTGTAAAGCGTTTTCCTTCCGCGATCGGTTGCGCTCCCTCTTCCGCTTCGAGCTCTGAAATGTAAACGGGGGCACCCGTCGCCTTCGCCAGCCGGCGCAAATCGGCCACGTGGTCGGGGTGCGCATGTGTGAGCAGAATCAGTTTCAGATTGAGCTTCTTGTTTTCGATTTGCCGCAGCATGTCGCCGCAATCCGCGCCGGTATCGAACGCCACGGCCTCGCGTGTCGCCGGATCCCAGGCGAGATACGCGTTTACCGTCATGTCGCCATAGGTCGTGTTGAATTGGGAGAGGCCCTCGATTTCGCCGACCGCTTCCGGTTGCCACTTGCCATCCGCCAATTTGCGAAGGGACACTGCATCCAATTTCAAAATCGAAGCAATGCCTTCGACCGCTGCGTCATCAAAATTTCCATCGCGCACACGTCGGATTTTCTCCACGCTGACTCCAGACTTTTCCGCAAGCTGACTGTCGGAGATGCCCAGTCCACGCTGCGCTTTTCCGACGATGTCAGAAACGTTGTCTTCGAGCGGAATGGTCATGATGTGACGAGCGTGGCCACGTTGCGCAACGCTCGGATCTCTCTCAACGCGATTTTCTCCACCCGCGAAGCAACTGCGGCCACCGAAGCTTCACGGCCTGTCTCCCGTTCAATTGACGTCATCGTTACGTTCGCGATCCCGCAGGGCACGATCTGATCGAAGGGCGTGAGATCGCCGCAAACGTTCAGGGCAAATCCATGCATCGCGATCCAGTGCCGTACTCCGACGCCGATCGACGCGATTTTTCGATCTTCAACCCAGACGCCGGTTAGACCGGGTCGCGTGGTGCCGGCGATTCCCACTTCGGCTAGCGTTTCGACAAGCAACGTCTCGATCCAGCGCAGATAACGATGCAGATCCTGTCCACATTCGCGCAGGTCGATGATCGGATAGCCGATCAGTTGACCGGGGCCGTGATAGGTCGCCTGTCCTCCGCGATTGATGGGAAAGAGCGGATGCGGAAGATGCGCGACGGTGCGTAGACTCGATTGGTCCGGGGTGCGGCCGATCGTGTAAACGGGTTCGTGCTCCAACAAGAGCAGCTCGTCGCCTAACGAGCGATCCAATCGCTTCTTCGCGACAAGGTTTTCCTGCAATGCCAGCGCGTCGGCAAATGCAACGCGCCCGAGCCATCGAATCGACAACGAATTGTCCTTCATATCTGCGCGCCTCCCGGCACTCCGAGCCGTGCGCTTTCCTGCGAGCGCAAATGCGTAAGCCCGATTGCGAGCGCGTCCGCCGCATCAGGTCCCGGCGTTTCCGTCAGCCCGAGCAAGGCGCGAATCATGAACGCCACCTGGTTCTTGTCTGCGTTTCCTCGCCCGACTGTGGCCTGCTTGATCCGCGTGGGCGCGTATTCAAAAACCGGCAGTCCCCGTTCCGCCGCCGCGAGAATGGCCGCGCCGCGCGCCGCGCCGAGCATGATCGCCGTCTTATAACTCTGCACGTAGATGACCGACTCGAGCGCGCAACAATCCGGCTCGTGCGTCTGGATCAACTCCGCGAGGCGATCGCGGATTGCGACCAGGCACGAAGAAGGACGGAGCTTGGTGCCGTTATGAATCACGCCGAAATAAAGCGCCCGCGGTTTTCCGCCATTGGCATCGATCACGGCCACGCCGGTATTGCGGAGCGAAGCATCGATCGAGAGAACGCGCATCGAACTCAAGGCGCGATCAACCCAAGGACGAGAAAAGTTACGCCCGCCAAGCCGAAAACGAGACTGACGACCCAGTACCGGCGTTTCTTTGTCAGCGCGGAAATCGCCGCAATCGCGATGGCAATTTGAAACATGGTAACGCCGCGGGCGAAAACTTCGTGCTTGTGAAAATTGGATCGCGCTTCCGTCTCCTTGGTTTCGGCTTCCCGCTTAATATCGGCTTGTTCCTCTTGATACTGGGCCGCCTTTTCCTTGTCCTTCTCGGTCGCTGCTTCCGCGAGAGTTGTCTTCGCTTCCAGAATCGCGCCCTTGATGCTCTTCGCCTGGAAATAGCTCCATTGATCCGACGCCTGGATTTGGCTCATCATCGCTTCGTTGGCATGTTTGCCGGAGAGCAGGCCGGAGATCGCAGCGAGGACGGCAAGGATCGCTGTGCTCAAGGCCACCCAGGACATCCAGGGCGGACCGCCGTGTTCCGCGTGATGATGAATGTGCTCGTGCAAATGCTCGAGCGGAACTTCGGCTTCTTCCACGGATGGAGTCTAAGTTCCGCGGCAGGTCGTTCAAGAAGAACTCACTCGGTTAGCCGCTGCGCTTGACGGATTCTGCGAGGACGCGACTTTCTTCCGGTGTTCAAAGCCGAAGCAATCCGGCTCCGACAAATCCTCCTCGATTTGCCAGCCATCTCGCCGCTGCTCAACCTCGGTTCCTCCACCCGTCATTTCCGCGAAGTAATCAAGCCGCACGTCGAAGGAGAGTTGTTCGCGCCCTTGCGGGAGGCCGGCGTGAATGTCGTTCACTCCGACATGAAAGAGGATGAGGGTGTCGATTTCGCCGGAGACATTCTGGATCCCGAGATGACCCGCCGGCTCAAGGCAATGGGATTCAAGTGCGTCCTCCTTTCGAATCTGCTCGAGCATGTCCGCGACCGGGAGGCGGTCACCGCGGCCTGCGAGGAGATCGTGGGCCCGGGCGGATTCATTCTGGCGACCGTGCCATCGAGCTACCCCTATCATGCGGATCCGATCGACACCAGTTATCGCCCCTCGCCCGCGGAACTGGCGCGCGCGTTCAAGAAAAGCGACTCGCTGATTACCGAGGAAGTGGCGGGGCTAACCTATGCCGAGGACTTGAAAGCGCGTGGACTAACGGTCGTGGGCGAGCTGATGCGCACGGTCTTGTGGTCGCTCATCTTCTTCGTTAGGCCGCGCAGCGCCGCCGCGCGCCTTCATCGCTGGCTATGGTATTCCAGGCCGTGGCGCGTCGCGATCGCCGTCTTGAAAGTGCACTGATCGGTGAAAAGGCATTTCGTTCTTCCCCGATTTGTCAGGGCTCGATAGCGTTTGGCGGACGCATGCAAGAGCCCTGCGACTGAACGTCTCTCAGTCAGCGCCGAAAAGGACGCACCCTATATGCTCAATTTTTTGTGGCCGTTGATTCGCCCGTTCGCCTGGCTGGCGCGGTGGCTCAGAAAGATTTTTCGCACGGCCTTTGGCCAGCTCTCCTGGAACCCGCCGCGCTGGCTCCAGCTCGGCTTCGCCCGCGTGGTTCTCTTCCGGCGCGGGCATCCCGTTCTCGCCGCCACGATTGTTCTGCTGGCGTTGTTGATCGCGAGTGGCTCGGTTTGGACCTGGAAGTGGTATCAACGCCAGCCGAAACCGCACAAGGTTTACGCAACGGTGGGGTCCATTCCAGTCACTCCGTTCGACAAGGAGCTGAAGTTTCCACCGCTCACCATCGATTTCAGCGAGTCGGCCGCGCGTTTGGAGGACCTGAAGAATCCGGCGTTGCCACGCGTGCGTCTCGACCCCGCCACGGCTGGGACCTGGAAGTGGAATAACGACAGAAAGCTCGTCTTTACCCCGGCTCAGGATTGGCCGGCGGACCGCAAGTTCCGCATCATTTTTGACAAGGAGCTCTTCCCTTCTCACGTCCGGATGGACAAGTTCGAATACGAAGTCTCCACCCCTCCTTTCCGCGCCCAGATCAAAAGCGTGGTTCTTTCTGAAGATGCCAAAGAGCCGGGAGTTCAGCGCGTCATTGCCACAATCGACCTGACCCACGCCGTCGATCCGGGCGAGCTCGACAAGCATGCGGTGCTCAAGATGCTCGGCGATTCAAACGTCTTCCCGCCTAACGACCCCGCGCCGCACTTCTCCGTCGTTTACGGCCTGCACAATCGCCAGGCCTATCTGCGCAGTTCACCCATCGTGCTGCCGGCCAATGAAGATTTCATGCGGGTCACGATCAATAAGGATCTCCACACCGCGCAGGGCGGCGCGGAATTGCAGGACGCAGCCGAAGAAAAAACGCTGATCCCTTCGAAGGCAACCGTCTTCAAGATCAAGTCGGTCGACGGCAGTGTCGTCCGCAACAAGGAGGGCGAGCCGGAGCAAATCCTCAACGTCGAAACCACCGGCGACATCAACACCGCCGAACTGGCGAAATCGCTCCATATCTATCTCCTGCCAAAGCGCGAGCCGGAAAAGACTGAGGAGTCGGAGGAATCCAGCGAAGAAACTGAAGAGAACGCAAGCGAAGAAAGCGCGACGAAGGAAAAGTCGAAGTCCGACGAGGGAGAGAGCAGCAGCGACGAGGAAGAAGAAAGCAGTGCGGAGAAACCCGAGGCCAAATGGGCGAACGCGGAAGAAGTCACCGACGAAATCCTCGAGCAATCCACCGTGGTCAAGTTCACGGCGATTCCGTCCGACAAAGATCATTCCCGCGATCACCATTTCAAATTCAAACTCGAAGGCGACGGACAGCTTTACGTCCGCATCGATAAAGGATTGCGCGCGCGGAGCGGTTACGATCTCGCCGAGAATTTCACGAACGTCCTGGTCGCGCCCGAGCTGCCGCAGGAAATCGATATCCAGGGCGACGGCGGGCTGCTCGCCTTAAGCGGCGAACGCAAACTCTCCATCCGCTCGCGCGGCGTCCCGGTGATCAAGTTCGAGATCGATCGCGTCCTCTCGACCCAGATCAATCATCTCGTCAGCCAGACCGAGGGCGAATTTCAGGCGCCGGAATTCAAGCACGGCTCGTTCGACCAGGACAACATCTCGCGGATCGCTCGGGAGGACCAGACCATCAATCTCCAAAATAAATGGAAGGCGAATTATTCCGCCTTCGATTTCTCCAAGTATCTCCAAAAGCCTGCCGACGGCGGCAGCGAACGCGGTCTCTTCTTCGTGAAAGCGCGGGGGTGGGATCCGAAAACGAAGAAATACATCAAGGGCGCGACCGCGAACCGCTTCATCCTCGTCAGCGATCTCGGGTTGCTCATTAAGAAAAACGCCGATCACACCAGCGATGTTTTTGTCGCCTCGATCAAGACCGGCCAGCCGGTCGGCGGAGTGACGGTTGAGCTGCTCGGCCGGAACGGGCTCCCGGTCCAAAGCGCGAAGACCTCACCTGATGGGCGCGTCACCTTCGCGTCAGTCGACAAAAACGAGCACGAGAAAAAACCGGTCGTCTATGTCGCGCGACTCGGAGAGGACATCAGTTTCATCCCGTACGCGCGCGACGATCGGATGCTCAACTTCTCGCGGTTCGACGTCGATGGCGTGACCACCGTCCTGGCGGAGGACCTCGACGCGTTCGTTTTCACCGAGCGCGGCGTCTATCGCCCCGGCGATGAAATGCACATCGGCCTCGTGATCAAACAGCGCAATTGGAAGGGCACTCTCACCGGCCTGCCCGTCGAAACCGAAGTGGTCGATGCACGCGCGCTCATTGTCCAAACAAAAAAGCTCGCGCTCCCCGCGGTTGGTTTCGCGGAAGTCAGCTACACGACCGCCTACGAATCGCCCACCGGCGAATACACGATCAACGTCTATCTCGTGAAGAACAACAAACGCTCTACGCTCCTCGGCTCGACCACGGTGAACGTGAAAGAGTTCCTGCCCGATCGCATGAAGATCGAGACACGCCTCTCGAAAACTTCCGCGCACGGCTGGGTTGATCCTAAAGAGATGAGCGCTTCGATTGCGCTCGCGAATCTTTACGGGACGCCGGCTTCGGACCGGCGAGTCAAGAGCCGGGTCGAGCTTTCGCCCGCGAGTTTTTCGTTTTCGGAATTTCCCGACTACAGCTTTTACGACGCCCTTCTCGACGAGAAGAAAGACCGGCAACACGAAACCGTCGACCTCGGTGAGCAGAACACGGACGCCGAGGGCGCCGCGAAGTTCGATTTGCAGCTGGACCGCTTTGCCGATGCCACTTACCAGATGCAATTCTACGCCGAAGCTTTCGAAGGCGAAGGCGGCCGCAGTATCACCGGCCAGGCTTCGGTGCTCGTCTCGGCGTTGCCTTGCGTGGTCGGTTACAAGAGCGACGGGAATTTGAGTTATATCAACGCGAACACGCCGCGCACCGTCGATTTGCTCGCGGTCAATCCGCAACTCAAGAAGATCCCACTCGAAAACATCACGGCCGATGTGATCGCGGAGGAACACGTCTCAGTCGTCGCCAAAAAACCGAACGGCAGCTATGGCTACGAGTCGGTCTTGAAGGCGCGCGTCGCGAAGTCCGAGAAGATCGCCATCGCGGCGGATGGACTTCGTTATCAGCTCCCGACAAGCGAGCCGGGCGATTACATCGTCGAGCTCCGTGATGACGGCGGCCGCAAGCTGAGCCGGATTCGTTTCTCGGTTGTCGGCAGCGGAATCGTGAAGCGGTCGCTCGACAAGAACGCGGAGCTGCAGGTGAAGCTCGCGCGCAAGCAATACAACAGCGGCGAAGAAATCGAGATCAGCATCACCGCGCCGTATGCCGGCAGCGGCCTGATCACGATCGAGCGCGACAAAGTCTATGCGCTCCAGTGGTTCAAAACCGACGCGGCCAGCAGCGTTCAGAAAATCAAGGTGCCGGATACGTTCGAAGGCAGCGGCTACATCAACGTCGCCCTCATTCGCGCCCTCGATTCGAAGGAAATTTTCACGAGCCCGCTCAGCTACGGGGTGGTGCCGTTCACCGCGAACATCGAGAAGCGGCGACTGAAGGTCGATCTGCAAACCGCCGCGATCGCGAAACCGGGCGAGCCATTCCACATCAGTTACAAGACCGACCGGCCCTCCAGGATCGCCATCTTCGCGGTCGATCAAGGCATCCTCCAGGTGAGCGATTACAAGTTGCCGGACCCGCTCGGATTCTTCTTCCGCAAATGCGCGCTCGGCGTCGAGACCGGCCAGATCATGGACTTGATCATGCCGGAATTTTCGATCCTGCGCTCGATGTCTGCGTTCGGCGGCGACGGCGATAATCCGAAGCAGTTGAATCCGTTCAGGCGCGTGACGGAAAAGCCGGTGGTTTACTGGTCCGGCATCGTGGAGGCCGACGCCACGACGCGCGAAGTGATTTACAATGTGCCCGATTATTTCAGCGGCACTCTCACTGTCATGGCGGTCGCGGTTGCGGATGAAGCGACGGGCGCGGCGCAAAAGGATGCGTTGATTCGCGGGCCGTTTGTCATCACACCGAGCGTGCCGGTTCTGGCGGCGCCGGGGGACGATTTCGAGGTGGGCGTGACTGTGGCAAATAATGTCGAAGGCTCCGGTGAAAACGCCGAGGTGCAGATCCGCGCCGAAAGTTCGGAGCACGTCCAGATCGTGAAGACGCCGTCGCAAACGCTAAAAATTGCCGAGGGCCGCGAGCAAACCACTTCGTTCTCAGTGCACGTGAATGACAAGCTCGGCTCGGGCACGATCACCTTCATCGCCACAGCCGGCGGAAAGGAAACGCGGCTGCGTTCAACCATCAGCGTCCGGCCGCCGGCGACATTCATGACGCAGGTGCGCAGCGGCAACTTCACGAAAACGAGCGTCGATGTCGCGAAGTCGCGGGAGATGTATCCGGAGTTCCGCAAACTGATCGCATCCGTCTCGGCCTTGCCGCTTGGGCTCGCGCACGGCCTCGATGTTTACCTGAAGGAATTTCCGCACGGTTGCAGCGAGCAGATCGCGAGCGGCGCATTTTGCCGGCTCGTCCTCGCGAACGAAGCCGATTTCGGCCTGGACCGGAAAGAGGTGAACGCGCAGCTCGAAAAAGTCTTTGCGGTTTTGCGCCGCCGGCAAAACGATCAAGGCGCGTTTGGTTATTGGGGCCCGGAAAAGGGCGCGGGCATCGACTTCATGTCGGTTTACGCCATGCATTTTCTGATCGAAGCGAAGGCGGCCGGGTTCGCGCCTCCGCCGGAGATGTTCGCGAGCGGCCAGCGGAATCTGCAAGTGATGGTCGCGAAGGAACCGTCGAGCCTGGATGAGGCGCGCACGGTTGCCTACGCCATCTATTTACTCAGTCGCGAAGGGGTCGTGACCACGAATTACATTCTGAACCTGCGCGATTATCTCGATAAAAATTTCGAGAAGACCTGGACCGGCGATCTTACCGGCGTTTATCTCGCCGGGGCGCTCCACATCCTGAAGAAAGAGGATGACGCTGGGAAATTGATCGCGCGCTACAAAATCGGGCAGCACGACCGGAAACAGATTACCGACTTCTATCAACCGCTCGGCGCTGACTCGCAATACATCGCGATTCTCGCCCGCGAGTTTCCAGCGCGCTTGAAGAAACTTTCGGGCGCGGAGTTTGAAAACATCCTCAAGCCGGTGAGCGAGGGCACGTTCAATACGCTCTCAGCCGCGTATGCAGTCCTCGCACTCAAATCCTATTCCCAGATGGTCGCGCAAAATCTGCCGGAGCTGTCGATTGACGAAATCGACAAGGCGAAGAAAGAAAAGCGCCTCACGACTGGCAAGAAACTGCTGCAACGCACGAATTTCTCGGGCGATGCCGGCGGAGCGCGTTTCCGCAGCGCGACCGCTCTGAACCCGCCGGGTGCATTCTACCAGGTAGTGGAGGCGGGCTTCGATCGCCAGCTTTCGAGCAAAGCAATCACCGACGGTCTGGAAATTTATCGCGAGCTCTTGGATAAAGCCGGCAAGCCGGTCACGATCACGCAACTCGGCGACGTGGTGACGGTGCGGCTGCGGGTTCGAAGTCTGCGGCACGAATCGATCACGAACGTGGCGGTGATCGATCTTCTGCCCGGTGGTTTTGAAATCGTCGGCTCATCGTTGTCGCCGGGAATCTCTTCGATCAACGGCGTCGATTACGTCGAGGTCCGTGAGGATCGCGCGGTGTTCTACGCGACGGTTCCGGAGCAGACGCTTGAGATCACCTACCAAATCAAATCGTGCAATCGCGGAAGCTTCGTCGTGCCGCCGGTCTTCGCCGAATCGATGTACGACCGCAACCTGAAGGCCCGCGGCCTGGGCGGGAAGATCAGTGTCACAAAGTAATTACGGATTGCCGGAGTGAAGACCTTCGCATCAGGGAAATCATCAAGGAGCGGCGCTTTCCAAACCGCCGTCGCTTCATCGGCGGTCTGGAGGCCGCCGCTCCTTGGTTGGCTTCGTCGCTTCATCTTTATTGCGCTGGTTCTCGCCGCGGTTTGGCTCGCGCTTCCGAAGCCATCGCTAATCGACGGGATCGATTTTTCGACGCGCGTCCGCGACCGAAACGGTCACCTTCTCCGCGTCACGCTCACCGCGGATCAGAAATATAGAATCTGGACGCCGCTGCGCGAGATCTCGCCATCGCTAATCAACGCCACGGTTCGGTTCGAGGATAAATATTTTGGGCAACACTTGGGCGTAAATCCGGTCCCGCTATTTCGCGCTGCCTGGAACTTTGCTCGTTACGGTCATCCACGAGCGGGCGCCTCCACGATCACGATGCAACTTGCGCGGCTCCGGTTTCATCTGCACACGCGCACGCTCAGCGGAAAATTTCGGCAAATTCTCTACGCGCTCGAGCTCGAGCGTCATTATTCCAAAGATCAAATCCTCGAGGCCTATCTGAATCTTGCGCCCTACGGGCGGAACATCGAAGGCGCCGGCGCGGCCAGTGAAATTTACTTTGGCAAAACGGCGGTGCGCTTGAGCGGACCGGAAGCAATCGCGCTCAGCTTGATTCCGCAAAGCCCCATGCGCCGCGCTTTGCTTGCGGGCCGCGAAAATGAACTACTCACCGCCGCGCAACAACGTCGATCTTCGAAAGAGTTCTTTCGTCCGGAAGCTCGGGCGAGAACTGACTTGATCGCTCCACATTTCGTCCAAGGCGTGCTCGCGACCAGGACTCGTGGGACCGAGATACGCACGACGCTCGATCTTTCGCTTCAGCAAATCCTCGAGCGCCGCGTCACCGATTACATCGCTCAACATCGTCAGCGGGGGATTGAAAACGCCTCCGCGCTCCTGATCGATTTCCGGACGATGGAAGTTCTCGCCGATGTCGGGTCCGCCAATTTTTGGAACAAGGAAATCCAGGGGCAGGTCGATGGAACGCGACGGCCGCGCTCGCCTGGCTCGACCTTGAAGCCGTTCGTTTACGCGCTCGCGCTCGATCAGGGGCGGATTCATCCCCTCACTCTGCTCAAGGACGCGCCGCACAGCTTCGGCGATTACAATCCGGAGAATTTCGATCGCGAATTTCTCGGGCCGATCCGCGCCGCCGACGCTCTGGCGCGCAGCCGGAATGTGCCGGCCGTCACGCTCGCCTCGGAACTCGCGCACCCGAATCTCTACGAATTTCTTCGCGCCGCCGATGTCCGGCTGCCGCAGCCGGAGTCGTATTACGGACTCTCGTTGCCCTTGGGCGGCGCCGAAGTGACGATGGAAGATTTGGTGCGCCTTTACGCGACGCTTGCGAACGGGGGCCGGCTCCAGCCGTTGCGCCGCCTTTTGCAGGAGCCCAAGAGTGCAAGCCAGCGCGTGCTCAGTCCCGAGGCCGCTTTCCTCACGCTCGAAATGCTCGGACAAATCCCGAGGCCGGGAATGACGAACACCGACTCCAGTCAGCGTGCGCCAGTTTTCTGGAAAACCGGCACGTCGCATGGATTTCGCGATGCCTGGTCCGTCGCGGTTTTCGATCGTTATGTGCTCGCGGTCTGGGTCGGCAACTTCGACGGTCGCCGAAACCCGGCGTTCATCGGGCGCACCGGCGCCGCGCCGCTGTCATTTCAAATGATCGACGGCTTGCGCGCGCACCAGCCTTCGCGCTCCGAGCCGCATCTGCCTCCACCCGGCTCGAACCTGAAGCGCGTGGAATTCTGTTCTGTCTCCGGCCAGCTTCCCGGCGCGTCGTGTCCGCATCGCAGTGAGAGCTGGTTCATTCCCGGCATTTCTCCGATCACTACTTGCGATGTGCATCGCGAAGTTCTGGTGGATGCCGCGACCGGTTTGCGGGTCGATCAGGAGGACGGCACGCGCGTCTTGAAACGTGAAGTCTACGAATTCTGGTCCTCGGATTTGCTCGCACTCTTCGAGCGGGCCGGGGTCCCGAGAAAATTGCCGCCGCCCTTCCTGCCCATGATCGCCAGCGACTTTCTCGCTCGCGGCGGTCATCCGCCCAAAATCACCTTGCCCGCAAACGAGATGACGCTCTCACAATTCTCCGCGGCCACACCCGGCATTCCACTCCGAGCCCAAACCGAAAGCGGCGTTCGGAAACTCTACTGGTTTGCCGACAAGACATTCATCGGCACCTGCGACGCTCACGACGTGCTTTGCTGGAAACCAACCCCCGGCATTTATCAACTAACCGCCCTGGACGATCACGGCCGCTCCGCCTCGCGCTCGGTGACATTGCGGTGAGCAGTAGGCTCAAAAAGTAAGCTTCAGCTCACGGATCATTTCGAGGAACGTAATGCACCGAATACCTTCCGACTGACACACGAATGGAATCCGCGGTTTGGTGGCGCTCCCCATCAACTCGCCGGTGACGACAACAGCGCCACGCTCGATCGCTGTCGCGATGACGAAAGGGTCAGCCTGCGAGCGCCCCTTTAGTGTATCCACCAGCCGTGGATATTTCCCGAGCAGCTCTGCTACTTTCTGCTGAATTTTTTCTTCAGGCGGTACGAGCATTGATTTGCGCGCGTGTATCCAGGCGTGAAGATCATCATCTTTCTTAGCCAGTTCGACATACACCTCCTCGGATGTGATGACTTCGCCTGCAGCTATCAGTTCCTCGATGCGCTGCCACAAAGTTTGAAAGACATCGCGCGGATAGTTACGTGTCCATCCATCCAGCCACCCGCTGCTATCGACACAAAACGGCATCAACTAGACTGCGAGTTCGGCGGCTCCTGGGCCGGGGGCAAGCTGCCGTGCTAGACGTCCGATATACTTGAGCTGCATCCCCAAATAGTCGGAGACGTCGGAACTGCTGACTGCATTGCGCCTGTAACTGTCGAGTACAAGTGACACGAATGGCCGTCCCGCCGATGCGATCACCCGTACTTCAAGCGGAGGGCCGCCCTCGCCTTGCGGCGGCGAATACCAGGATCGTTTCTGCCACCCGCGACGCATCGTACGATAGATCCCGCTTCGCGTACGGCCAAGTTCAACTAATCGCCGCAGGATCGTCTCGGGGCTGACTTTCAATCGACGAAAAGCGAGCTTGCGCAACGAATCTTCATCCCCCCGCATCGCATCCGGATATCGTCCAACCTCAGTTAAGAATGCCTCTCGGGGAAGAAGCGCCGCGGCCGCAAAGCGATTGCTAGTTCGTTCGAGCTTCTGGTCTTCGGGCTTTCGTTGTCCTTCAAGCGAACTGGTCTCGTAACCCGCATTCGTAAGCAGAATGTGCGCGAACTCATGAAGGAGAGTGAAAACCCTGCCATGCGGTGCATCGCTACTGTTCAACAGAATGACGGGCAGCGGACCATGCGGAATGCTGATTCCCCGCATTTCATCGACGGACATCTCCCCGCTTTGAAAAACCAAAATACCAAGTTGCTCGATTGCGGCCCTCCATGCATTTAGAGCTGCGTAAGCATTAGGCCACGCGAGCTGCGTTTCCCAGCTGATGCCGAGAATCTCTCGAATCCTGGCACCAACTGTATCCGCGTTTTCGGAGGGAGCGGCCTTCGCCTTCAGCGTTGGAATCGCTTCTCCCAATTGCTCGTAAAGTTCTCGCGCAGCCTCTCGACGGAAAAGGGCTATTCGCAGGGCCAATCGCATCTCGGGGGACTCGTTCTGCAGTGTGATGCCAGGCAGTCTGCGAAACTCACGCTGAGCGTCAAAATCCTTAGGCGGCTCCTGTAGAAAAAATACGGCGAGTGGTCGCTTGTAGATTTCACCAAGCTTTCGAACTTGGGCGATCGATGGACGCTCATCTCCGCTCTCCCAATCACGGAGGAGACTGGTATCAAGCTGCAGCTTTGCAGCCACTTGTTCGATTTTGAGGCCAGACCGTTCCCGCGCCCAAGACAGAAGCATTGGCTTTACGAGTGCTGGGATGCTGCGTGCCATGGTTTAGCTTAACATGCAATGCTATCCGATTCCTTTGTTTGAAACGGCTCGAGCCCTGCGATGTCTTAGGATGCACGCATGCATCAGTCCGTGAATCTGCGCATTCTCCACTTTCAACTAGGGCATCGCCGAATCTGCAGGTAACGCGCTTTCCCCTTCAGCTCCCAGTTTGGATCGCTTTCGGAGTAGCTTACTGGCAGCCCGAGCAATTTTTTTGCGGGCTTCGACGGCTTTATCACCATCGATTACTTCTCGCTTCAGAACTTCTGACGCTAAAACGTTCTTGATCTGTTCAAGTTCAATTCTTACGTCAGGTGAAACACGCCGCAGTTCCCTTCGAATGACCTCAAGGACGGAGTCGCTCAGCACGAGTGCGCCGAGGAAAAACCTGCTGAGAGCTTGCTTCTGCAACTGGTAATCGCCCAAGACCGACTTGACCCAGCCCTCTTTACAGAAAAGGTAAAGCGATTCGAGATCAGAACTGCTCTTGGGACTCAGCGCACAAACATCAATGTCGATAACGAGTTCTTGGTCGATCGGTTTTCCAAAAATCACGTTGTACACGCGCCAGTGGATTCCATTCGTCAACACAACCCAATCCACCCCTTGATTCGCGGCGTAATCAACCGCCTGCTTGACATACGAATCCTTGAGCTCCAATCCAATCGCTTTCACCTCAATTAACGCCTGTAACGTTCCTTCGAGCTTGGTAGCGAGATCACAGTATGTTCCTCGAATCGCGTATTCGGCTGTGACCTCGGAGTACTTATCGTACCCAAAGACACCAGCCAGCATGTCAGTCACGATCATTACGGTGTCAGCCTCGCCGTCGTCGCGCGCCTTTGCCGTGGAAAGAATGGGCTGAAACTGCTTCAGGCCGGCGGTAAGCCGTTCGATAACCTTCTTGGGAATGGAGGGCACGAGTCAGATATATCGAGAAAGTTTGTTTACGTAAAGGGCCATGCTTTTCTTCGTACCGGGTGAACCCCCCGACTTTGGCCGGCGCAATTCTTCCGGGCCGCTTGGGCATTTGAATCGTCGCGCCGCGATGAATTGCGACGGGAATCGACCGCCGCTACTGGTATAGCCGCATGTCTCGGCAATACACGCTTCAGCGCGCCCCGAACTCGTCGGCGATCAATATCGATTATGCGGCGGAGCTCAATGAGCAGCAGCTCGCGGCGGTCACGGCTTCGCCAGGTCCTCTGCTCGTGATCGCGGGCGCGGGCAGCGGCAAGACGCGCACGCTCACTTATCGGGTGGCGTATCTGCTCGAGAACGGGATCGATCCGCGCAACATTTTGCTCCTCACTTTCACGAACAAGGCCGCGCGCCAGATGCTCGATCGGGTCGCGAACCTCCTCCCGGTCGACGCGAGCGGACTTTGGGGCGGCACGTTTCATTCGATCGGAAACCGGATGCTGCGCCGGCACGGGAGCGCGCTCGGTTATCCGAGCGGCTTCAGCATCATGGACCGGGAAGATCAAAAGGATCTGATCGATACGGTGGTCGCCGCGGCCGGGATCAACCCGAAGGAGATCCGGTTCCCGAAAGGCGATGTCCTCGCCGAAATTTTTAGTTTCGTGATTAATACCGAGACCCCGATCGATGCGCTCCTGGCGGAAAAGTTTCCGTACTTCCTGCCGCTGCTCGAACAGATCAAGGATGTGCACGCGCGCTACGAGAAGAAGAAGAAGGCGACGAACTCGATGGATTTTGACGACCTACTCGAAAAGACGCTGCGCATGCTGATCGAACACGAGCACATCGCCGATTTCTACCGGCGGCAGTTCCAATTCATCCTGGTCGATGAATATCAGGACACGAACAAGATCCAGGCCGACTTCATCGACACACTCGCCGCCGAGCATCGCAATGTGATGGTGGTGGGCGACGATGCGCAATCGATCTATTCGTGGCGCGGCGCGAATTTCAAAAACATCCTCGCGTTCCCGGAGCGCTATCCGGACGCGCAGGTTTTCAAGATCGAGCTGAATTATCGGAGCGTGCCGGAGATCCTGCGGGTCGCGAATGCGGCGATCGCCGCGAACGTGAAACAGTTCCGAAAGGAATTGAGCGCGACCCGGCCGAGCAACGCGGTCAGGCCGGCGGTGATCGGACTGAACGACGGGAGCGAGCAGGCGCAGTTCGTGGCCCAGCGGATCCTGGAGCTGCGCGATGAAGGCATCGAGCTGAAGGAGATCGCGATCCTCTATCGGGCGCATTATCACGCGATCGAATTGCAGCTCGAACTTTCGCGCCGCGGGATTCCGTACGTGATCACGAGCGGCGTCCGGTTCTTCGAGCAGGCCCACGTGAAGGACGTGACGGCGTTCATCCGCTTCATTGCGAATCCGCGCGATGAGGTGGCCTTCAAGCGGATGGTGAAGCTGCTGCCAGGCATCGGCAACAAGAGCGCCGACAACCTTTGGCGCGCCTGGGAAACTTCGCTCGGCGAAGCTCCGCCTTCCCCTGTAGCCGGGGTCGGTGACCCCGGTCAGGATGGCGCTACCACAACCGCTACCGGGGTCACCGATCCCGGCTACAACGTAATTTTCGGGGAACGCCTGCGCCAAATGCCGGTCAGCGCGAAATCAAAGAAGTCATGGGAGCAGCTCGCGCATACGCTGGACGAGATTGCGCCGGGTGGACAACCGAATCCGCCGTCGGAAATGATCACGTCGATCGTGGAAGCGGTTTACGATGATTACGCGAAGGCGAATTTCACCAACTACGAGTTGCGCCGGGAAGATCTGAACCAGCTCGCGGCCTTCGCGCGGCAGTTCAAAGATGTTCACGAATTTCTTTCGCAGCTCGCGCTGATCAGCAATATCGATGCGGAGCCGGCCCTGGACCAGTCGGCGGACAACGAAGCGGTCAACCTTTCCTCGGTCCACCAGGCGAAAGGGCTCGAATATCACACCGTCTTCGTGATCTGGCTGACGGACGGAATGTTCCCGAGCACACGTTCGCTCGAAACTCGCGACGCGATTGAGGAAGAACGCCGGCTCTTTTACGTCGCGATCACCCGCGCGCGCGATGAGCTTTATCTGACATTTCCGCACATGCGCCTGAACGCGGGTTACGGCGACATGTTTCAGCGCCCCTCGCGTTTCCTGAAGGAAATCCCGCCACAACTGGTCGAGGACTGGCAGGTGCGGCGTGGTTAATTCTCCACAGATTTCGCAGATTTACACAGATAAAGATTGATCGAATGCTCAGAATTCAATCTGTGAAAATCTGTGTAATCTGTGGACACAGATGAACCTTTCTCCTGAGAGAAAAATCGCCGGAGTGCTCGCACCGCTCTTCGCCCTTAGGCGGGAGAACGACCTCGGTATCGGCGATCTGGAAGCGCTGCGACAATTTATCGATTGGGCGGGGCGAATTGGATTCAAGGTCGTCCAACTGCTGCCGATCAATGAAATGGGCGGCGACCACAGCCCATACAACGCGATCAGCGCCATCGCGCTGGAGCCGACGACCCTCCACCTCGAGCCCGGGTCGCCTGAAGATCTCGCGGAGGAAGATTTCGACGAGGTGATCGCGCAACACGATCTCGAGAAGCTGCGCAAGGGTGGGGTCAAGCACGATCACGTCCGCTGTCTCAAAATGGCCCTTCTCGAAAAATCTTTCGCAAATTTTTCCCGGCGCGCAGGCGAAGATGGCGCGTATGCGGCGGTGTTTAATTCGTTTTGCGAAGGTGAAGGCGCATGGCTGGCGGAGTACGCGTTCTTTCGCGCGCTCATGGAAGAAAATGGGAACAGGGAAACCTGGGACCAATGGTTGGAGGAGCATCGCACCGCGGACGCGGCTCATGAGTGGCTTGGCGCGCAGACCGCCGAAGTGCAGCAACGCTTTGCCATGCGCCAGTCAT
This sequence comes from Verrucomicrobiota bacterium, assembly GCA_039649045.1. Lineage (GTDB taxonomy): Bacteria > Verrucomicrobiota > Verrucomicrobiia > Chthoniobacterales > UBA10450 > AV80. Next base: position 131,061 of record JBBWZL010000028.1, read on the forward strand.
TTTTCAAATACGTCCAATGGGTGGCCTTCGATCAATGGATCGCGATGAAAGCGTTCGCCGAGACGCGCGGGATCGCTCTGATGGGCGACATTCCGTTCGGTGTGAATCTCTACAGTGCCGATGTTTATTCGCACCGCGATGAGTTTGCCCTGGAATGGTCCGGCGGCGCGCCGCCCGAGCCGTATTTCAAGGACGACGAGTTTACCCAAAAATGGGGACAGAACTGGGGACTGCCTCTTTACCGTTGGGAAGTGATGCGAACGCGCAATTTTTCGTGGTGGCGGCAGCGGGTTCGCGGCGTGCGAAAGATTTTCCACGTCTTCCGGATCGATCACGTGCTCGGCTTTTACCGGATCTACGCTTTCCCCTGGCGGCCGGAACGAAATCACGAGTTTCTGCCGCTCTCGTGGGATGAAATGTGGGCCAGAACCGGCGGGGCGATCCCGCAATTCTATCCGCGCGATGATTCCACCTGGGAAAGCTGCAAAGCGAATCAGCGGGAGGGCGAAGATTATCTGCGCGCGGTTCTGGATGAGTCGGGCGACACGCGGGTGGTCGGCGAAGACCTTGGGACGGTTCCGGATTACGTCCGGCCGAGTTTGCATTCGTTAGGCGTGGCCGGCTTCAAGATCCCGCAATGGGAAGTGAAGCAGGAACGGGTCAAGCGAGGGGAAGATTACGAGCGGTTGTCGGTCGCGACCTACGCGACGCACGATCATAAACCAATCCGCGCCTTGTGGGACGAGGCGCAGGATGAAGGATCGTCTACGCGCGATCAGGCGCGCGGTGACCTCTGGAAGATCGCGGAGTTTGCCGGGATTGAGGCCCGCGAGGGACTTGATTATTTGCCGGATTTTTACCCTGCGATGATGAAAGCGCTCTTTGAGTGCAACTCCTGGATCGCGGTCGTCATGATCACCGATCTGCTCGCGCGGAAAGATCGGTTCAACGTCCCGGGGACGGCGGCGAGTTCGAACTGGAGCCGGCGGATGCAAAAGACGGTGAAATACCTCGACACGAGTGCGGCGATCAAAAAGCGCTTACAGCTCGTCCACGAGCTTTTGGAGAAGACGGGGAGAACTAGCCACGGATAGGCACGGATTTTCACGGATGCAGAATTGGGTTTCTTAAAATCCGTGTTTCATCCGTGTTCATCTGTGGCTAAATAAATCATGAACTCACCCATCAAAGTCGCGATCACGGGAGCTGCCGGTCAGATTGGTTATGCGCTCGTTTTTCGCGTGGCGTCGGGCGCGATGTTTGGTCCGGACCAGCCCGTCGCGTTGCATTTGATCGAAATCCCAGCCGGCTTCGAGGCGCTCAAGGGCGTGGTCATGGAACTGGATGATTGCGCGTTTCCGCTTCTCAAAAATGTCATGCCCACGACCGATCTCGACGAAGGATTTCGCGAGGTGAACTGGGCATTGCTCGTGGGTAGCGTGCCGCGGAAAGCCGGGATGGAGCGCAAGGATCTGCTCGGGATCAACGGCAAGATCTTCATCGGCCAGGGACAGGCGATCGAAAAGAATGCGGCGGCGGATGTGCGCGTCCTCGTGATCGGAAATCCGTGCAATACCAATTGTATGATCGCGATGAACAACGCGAAGTCGGTCCCGCGCGATCGCTGGTTTGCGATGACGCGGCTCGACGAGAACCGGGCGAAGGCGCAGCTGGCGCAGAAAGCAGGCGTCGATGTCACCGAGGTCAGCAATATGACCATCTGGGGTAACCATTCGGCGACGCAATATCCGGATGCTTACAACGCGAAGATCAAGGGACGTTCCGCCGCGGAAGTGATTGGCGACGAATCGTGGCTGAAGGAGACATTTATCCCCGCGGTGCAACAACGTGGCGCGGCGATCATCAAGGCGCGCGGTTCTTCCTCCGCCGGATCGGCCGCGAACGCGATCGTCGATACGGTGCGCTCGCTCACGACCGATACGGCCGAGGGTGACTGGCACAGCGTGGCGGTTTGCTCCGACGGGAGCTACGGGATTGAGGAAGGATTGATCTGTTCGTTCCCGGTGCGAGCTCGCGGCGGGAAATGGGAGATCGTGCAGGATGTGGCGCTGAATGAATTTGGCCGTGCGAAGACAGATGCGTCAGTCGCCGAGCTGAAAGAAGAGAAGTCGATGGTGAGCGAGTTGCTCGGCTAACCGCCGATCCGTGAGCGAACAGAAAGGCGTGTCATCCCGAGGCTGGCGAAGCGCGCCGAGGGATCTCGCAAACGCTGAATCGCTTCCGCGAAGTCTGTTAGCGACTACGTCAGGGCGGCGTTCCGCCTTCGCTTGCGTGCCGCAACTTCCATCTGTGTGGCCCCCCGGCGCGCTCCGCCAGCCTCGGGATGACAGCGCTAAGCTAACGCCACGCCAGTGAGGCGCTCGAACGCTTCCCTGTATTTCGCGGAAGTCTTTTCGATGATATCGGACGGCAAGCGCGGGCCGGGCGGCGTCTTGTTCCAATCGAGCGTCTCGAGATAGTCGCGCACGAATTGTTTATCGAAACTTGGCGGGCTCTGGCCCACTACGTACTGATCCGCCGGCCAGAAGCGCGACGAATCAGGCGTGAGACATTCGTCGATCAAGAACAATTCTCCGTTGATCGTTCCGAATTCGAACTTCGTATCCGCGACGATGATGCCGCGGCCCGCGGCGTGTTCGCGCCCTTCTGAGTAAATTTTGAGGCTCAATTCCTTGACCCGGTTCGCCATTTCGTCGCCGAGGATGCGCGCGCATTCCTTCATGTCGATGTTCTCGTCGTGGCCTTCGTCGGCTTTGGTCGACGGGGTAAAGATCGGCTCCGGCAATTGCGAGGCGAGCTGCAAACCGGCCGGAAGTTTTATTCCGCAAACGCTCTGCGTTTTTTGATATTCGCTCCAGCCGGAGCCCGCCAGATAACCGCGCACGACGCATTCCACCGCGAGCGGTTTTGTCTTCTTCACCAGCATCGAGCGGCCGGCGAGTTGGTCGCGAAACGGTTGAAGCTCGGCGGGGAACTGATCGAAGTCAGCCGTCACGAAATGGTTGGCGATCTTGGCGAAGCGCTTGAACCAAAAAGCGGAAAGTTGATTGAGCACCGCGCCCTTGGCCGGGATCGGGTCGGGGAGAATCACGTCGAAGGCCGAAAGCCGATCGGTCACGACGAAGAGCAGCGTGGCGCCGAGATCGAAAACTTCGCGGACTTTGCCGCTGCGGAGTTTTTTGATTTCGGGAAGATCGACATTCGATTGTGGAGCGGTCGGCATAAGTGCGACATCATTAGCCCATGGCTGGAATCGTCGTCAAACCGCGCGCGCGAATTTTGCATGGGCACGACTGGGTCTTTTCCGGCGAAGTGCTCAAGGCATTTGGAAATCCGGCGGATGGCGATGTCATTTCGGTGAAGGACGGACGGGATCACCTGATCGGCAGCGCGATTTACAACAGCAAATCGCAAATCGTGGCGCGGCGATTCTCGAGGCGGAGGCAGGATCTCGATCTTGATTTTTTCCAGCGCCGGATTGCGCAGGCCTTGGAATACCGAAAACGGCGCGGAATCGATCTGCGTTTGTGCCGTCTCGTCTGGAGCGAAAGCGACGGATTGCCGGGGGTGATCGTAGATAGATACGGCGATCACGCGGTCTTGCAGACGCTCACGCTTGCGATGGATATGCGGAAGGGGCTGATCGTGGAAGCGCTGAAGTCAGCGGGCGAATCGCCTGCCATGAGGCCAATCATCGAGCGAAACGACGCGCCCGTCCGGCGCGCGGAAGGAATGGAGCCGCAGGTTGGCGTGCTGGAGGGTGAGGCGCCGGGCGAAACCGAAATCGAGATCGCCGGCATGCGTTTTACGCTCGATCTCCTCCGCGCGCAGAAGACCGGATTTTATCTGGACCAACTGGCGCATTACAAAACTGTCGCGCGCCATGCGGCGGGCCGGCGCGTGCTGGATTGCTTCACAAGCCAGGGCGCGTTTGCCCTCGCCTGCGCAAAAGCCGGCGCGGCCCACGTGACCGGGGTGGAAGGGAGCGCCGAAAGTATCGCGGCCGCCCGGCGAAACGCGGAGCGCAACAATCTGTCGGTCGAGTGGGTCGAGCAGGACGTTTTCCAATTTCTGCGCGCGGCGGAAAAGAGCGAAGCCGAATACGATCTGATCGTTCTCGATCCGCCCTCCTTCACGAAAACGAAGGGAGGGTTGCGCGACGCGTTGCGTGGTTATCGCGAGCTCCACGTACGCGCCTTCAAGCTCCTCTCGCGCGACGGAATCCTCGCGACGTTTTCCTGTTCGCATCACGTGAGCGAAACGATCTTCGACCACACGATCGCGGATGCGCTGGTCGACGCGCGCCGTTCCGCGCGCCGGTTGCTTCGCTTCGAACAGGCGCTCGATCATCCCGTGCTGCCGACGTTGCCGGAGACGGAATACTTTAAGGGAGTGCTGCTCGAGATGATGCCGGGCAGGTAACGGAACTACGCCTTAACCCTGGCCCCCAAGGTCACGGCACGACCTTGCGGATGGTTCAGATCGTTCTGAATTATTTCGATCGGTTCATACCCGGCCTTGGTCAGAGCTTCCGTCAACGATCCGAGGGTGAGCCAGAGAGAATGGCTCGACATCCCGCTGAGCGGCTCATCCAAACCTCCCTCTCCCTGGCTGCGGCCACGAAATCCATCCACGGTGGTATCGGCGGCCACATCATCGGAATACATGGTCCAGAGAAAGAATTTCGGCGCGATCGATGTAAGTCGTTCGATCAATTCCCACGGCCGCGGCAGATGATACAGAAGGCCGGAACAAAAAATCGCATCGAACTTGCCGAGCGACGCGAGCTCGGACTCCTCGAGATTGGCCTGCACAAACTCCACGTTTTTTATCCCGAGCAGGTCGCGGACAAAAGTGGCCTTGCGGATGTTCACGGCCCGGCCTTCGACGGCCACGACGCGCTTCACTCCCGGATGTTGCGCGAGCATAAACGTATGCCCGCCTTCGAGCGCGCCGAGCTCGAGGATCGTCTGCGCTTCCGGCGCGAACTCATGGAAATGCCGGATCCGGATGTCGTCATGGGCGCTGATATCCCCGCCGTAATCGGTGCCGCCGATTCGGAATCGGTAAATCCAGGGCTGTAGTTTGGCGAACTCCGCCTTGAGCATCTCGGTATCCAAGCGAGGAAAGATGATCGCTCTCCGGAAAAACGCACGCGCAAAGCCCGCTTGACGCGCGGCGTGGCTGCTGCGAGCCGTTCGCCTAACGATGCGTTCGGATTACAAGGGCGTTTGGACGGCGCTCTCGGGATCGCTTTCCAGTGCGAAGATGCACGTCAGCGGCACCGAGGACGAAGTTATCTTCGAGGCGAGTGGCGCCGGGACGAGCGAGTTCCTTTTGAACAACGTGGGCATCGCTCCGACGGACGTCGTTCTCGAAATCGGCTGCGGCATTGGCCGCGTCGGTAAACATTTGGCAAGGCGCTGCCGCCGTTGGATCGGCGCGGATGTTTCACCGAACATGCTCAAGTTTGCGGCGGAGCGGCTACGCGACTTCGCGAACGTGGAATTTGTTGAGCTCTCGGGAAATGATCTGCGGCCGGTCTCCGACAACTCGATCGACGTTGTTTATTGCACGGTGGTTTTCATGCATTTGGAGGGCTGGGACCGCTACGGATACGTCGAGGAAGCTTTTCGCGTTTTGCGGCCTGGCGGAAAGCTCTACGTCGACAACGTCAATCTTTGCTCCGATGCGGGCTGGGCCGTCTTTGAAACGCACCGCAAATTCCCGCCCTCGGAACGCCCTGATCACATCACGGTCTGCTCGACCCCACAGGAGTTGGAGGAATATTTAAAGCGGGCCGGCTTCGAACAAATCCAGAGCCGACCCGGCGATGAGCTGATCGCGGTGTGGGGACGCAAACCGGCCAGCCGCTAAGATTTCATGCAGTGGTTTTTTGCGCTGACGGAGGATTCCACCGCGTTTCGGCAATATGCTGAGATGATCATGGTGGCGGTGCATACCGCCAGGCAGCACACGTCGCTCGAGCCGCATTGCATTTACGATGGCGGCGAAAACGATTTTACCGATTGGCTGACGAAGCACGATGTCCGGATCGTTCGGCACCGGAGTTTCTTGCGTGAGCAGCTGACGGAGCTCGGCCAGCGCAAAGGAAATCCTCATTTCGCAGCGGCGCTTTCGGGAGCGTTTTCTCGCGTGGAGTTGCCGGGGCTTGTGACGAATCTCGGCGGCGCTGCCCGCGTGCTTTACACCGACTGCGACGTGTTCTTCGCCAGTGAAGTGGTGCCCGAGCTGGAGGCGAATCCGTGCGAATATTTCGCGGTCGCCCCTGAATCGACGCAGGACGATTACATCAACATGAACACGGGCGTGATGTTGATGAACACCGTCCGGTTACGCGAAAGTCTGCCGAAGCTGCGTGAATACATTTCGGAAAATCTCGCGGCGCTCGAAAGCGAATCGTGGGATGAGGCGGCGTATCGCCGGTTCTATCGCGACGATCACGGCCCGCTCTGGGATCGGCTGCGCCCGGAGCTGAATTGGAAACCGTACTGGGGAGAAAACCCAGAGGCGAAAATCATTCACTTCCACGGGCCCAAGCCTTTTCAACGGGACCACATCGATTCGACGTGGCCGGAGCTCAAACCGCTAACCGGCGGCGCATTTCCCGCGCTGATCGAGCAGTGGTCCAAGCTCTTAGCAGAGGCGCGTTAGTCGCTCCTTACCTCTTGTCATTCTGAGCGGAGTTTCGCCGCAGCGAAACGCAGTCGAAGAATCTCATCATTTCTGAGCGCGTCCCCGCTCCCTGAAATAGCCAGAGATGCTTCGACTGCGCTCAGCATGACAAAAAAAAGAGAGGCGGGCAATTCGATGCCCTACTTATCCGCGACGGCGAAGAGGTGGACATGCACCGCGACATCATCCCGGGTTCGCAAAGGATGTTCGCCGTAGGGAAAAACTTCCACACGAGAGAAAAAGCGAGAGAGAAGCTTGTGCAAGCTCGCGCGGGTAAAGAAGTTTTTGTGATCACCTTCGAGAAGATGCCAGGGGGCGACGCGCCAGTCATAGAGGTAAGGGATTACCTCCAGGTTCGGAACCGAGAACAGCGCGCGGGTGCGAATCATCCGCGCGATCTCGCGCAGAAAAACGTCGGGATCTTTCACGTGCTCGAGCACCTCGATGGAGATCGCGTTGTCCCATTCGCCGTCGGCGGCTGGTAACTCGCGAATTTCCGGATCGACGCGGCGAAAGGGCAACTGCCGCCGCTCGAGAATTTCGCAGCAGTAGGCATTTGCTTCGAGCCCGAGCCAGTCATGCCCAGCGGCAATCAAATCCGTTCCATACGCGCCCGCGCCGCAACCCACATCCACGACCGAGGATTTCGCCGGCAGATATTGCCGGAGCAAATTCATGACTTCGACTCCCGGCTCCTCGATCGGCGGACCCGATCCATAAATGTTTTCGCGGTGAAGGAGAGTCTCATTTCCAGAAAAGAGAACATCGCCGAAGGGCCGTTCGCACAACGAGGCCGGCACAAGTCGCACCGATTGCCTGGCTATTTCGTTTTCGGTGACGCCATCCCACGATGCGGTGACTCGCAAAAGCGCTGCGCGTGATTCTTTGGCTGGCGAGGCAATTTTGCCCAGCATTCTGAAACCACTCGATCCATCGCCGCGATCGAAAATCAGCCGGGTCTCAGCGACCCACTCGTCATCCAGGTAAGCGCGGACAAGACAGGACCCGGGATCACGCTCCGGCGAATGAAACCAACCGGCAATGAAGATCGCCTCGTCGTAAATTTTTTGCCCAGACGCCGGCGACTCCAAACCTGATTTTGAATTTTGATCGGACATAAAATCGGAGCGCGCTTTAAGCAGTATCGATATGCTAGTGTGCAACCCTCGAATGGCGCGATTCGAAAATCCGCCGGGAAAATTTGTGGAATTCTGAAGTGCGCCCGCTAATATCACTCAGTCGCGCGCGATGAATGAAGCCAGATCGCGCCGCGCGCCAACATTGTCATGGCAGAACGAATACGACCGATCGAACAAATGCTGGAGCTAAGCGAAGAAGAGGCCATGTCGCCGGAACATCTCGATTCCCAAGTCCAAAAAGCGCAGGAACAACTTCTCCAACTAAAACGGCAGTCGGAGCAGATCGAGAAGCAAAAGCGCGAACTCGAAGAGCTGAGCCGCCGCCAGGAAGAACTCGAACGCGGGCGCGCGGAGATGACGGATAAACTTTCGCGCTCACTCGTGATCCTCGAGCGGGAAGGTTACGATTCGCAAAAGAAACTCGAACAGATTCGCGCGACCCACGAAAGTTTTACGCAGCATCTGCAACTGCTCGAGTCGATCGAGCCCAAGAGTTGGAACTCGGCGGAGTTGCCGAAGGAATTGAGCCGCGCGCTGAGCACGGTGGATGATGCTCGAACCGAATTTAGCCAGCAACGGAGCCGGCTGGAGGCAAGCAACGGCGATAACGCGTCCGATCTCGATTTGCCCGACGTCACTTCCAGCGGATCGGGATTCGCCGGCGGAAGAACTTTCGCGCAATGGGTGCAGATCGGTTTCGCGGTGACGTTGCCTTTGATTATTTTCGGAATCCTGGCGCTCCTCGTTTTTTTCTGGATGGCCGCGAAGGTCCAATGATTCCGCATGCGCCGCCGACCTTCCAAAGCCGGAACGCCGCTTAACCAGAAACAGGAAGAACTCGCCCAGCGCGAATCGCAGTTGCGCGGCGAAATGGAAAAGCTCGAGCGCATGATCGCAGAAGCGCCGCGCGTGGCCGAGGAAACCACCCGCCGGCAGCGCGAAGAACTGCTCACGCGCGCCAGCGAAGGACGCAGCCGCCTCGATGTTTCGGTCGCGCTCCAGGACAAACGCTGGGGAGATGACAGCCGAGTGGGCGGGCGCCGGGTCTCGCTGCGGAAGGAACGGCGCGAGGGCCGAATCGTGTTTCTGGTCCTGGTCATTGCGCTGGGTTTGCTCGTTCTCTGGCTCGTGAGCCATCTCAAATTTTAGACCGGGCGCGAATGGCAGAGCCGGCTGATATCGACGTAGCGCACGTCGCGAAACTCGCGCGGCTCAATTTGTCAGAGAAAGAGACAATCCTTTTCCAGGCACAGCTTCGCCGGGTCCTGGATTACGCCGCGAAATTGAGCGAGCCCGATACGAGCGGAATCGAAACGGCCGCGCACGCCGTGCCCCTTTTCAATGTTCTCCGCGCGGATCAACCGCGTGATTGGTTCAGCGCCGAAGAAGCGTTGAGCAACGCGCCGCGCCAGGCCAACGGCCTTTTCGTTGTGACGAAGGTCGTGGAATGACGCTGTCCGATCTGCCGGTGCGCAACGTCGGCGAGCTTCAGGCTCTGCTGCGGAAGCGTGAAGTATCGCCGAGAGAGGTGCTCGAGGCATTGCACGCGCGGATTCAGGAAGTCGATCCGCAAATCGGCGCGTATCTCTCGATCGATTTTGAGGAAGGGTTGCGGCAGGCGGATGTGGCGGACGTAACCTTGCCGCTTGGCGGCGTCCCGATTGCGATCAAGGACATGATTAGCGTGGCCGGGCAGCCCTGCACCTGTGGCTCGAGAATTCTGCGAAATCATCACGCGCTCTACGACGCTACCCTCGTCCGGAAGCTCCGAGCGGCGGGAGCGATTCCATTCGGTAAGACAAACATGGACGAGTTCGCGATGGGCTCATCAACGGAGAACTCGAGCGTGAAACCGACTCGTAATCCCTGGGATTTGTCGCGCGTTCCCGGAGGTTCGAGTGGCGGTTCGGCGGCAGCGGTTGCGGCCGATGAAGCTTTTGCGGCGCTCGGCACGGATACCGGGGGATCGATCCGCCAGCCCGCCGCGCTCTCTGGCGTGGTGGGATTGAAGCCGAGCTATGGACGCGTCTCGCGCTTCGGCGTCGTGGCGTTCGCTTCTTCGCTCGATCAAGCCGGGCCCCTGACTAAGACGGTGCTCGACAGCGCGCTGCTTCTGAATGCGATCGCCGGAGCCGATCCTCAGGACTCGACTTGTTTGAACGAACCGGTCCCGGATTACACGCAACCTTTTGGGCGCGATCTGCGCGGCATCCGGCTCGGTCTGCCGCTGGAATATATGGTGGACGGAATCGATCCGCAGATCAGGGCCGCAATCGATGCCGCGGTCGTGCAGTTGAAGTCGTTAGGCGCGGAAGTGGTGGATGTTTCTTTGCCGCATACTGAGTATGCGGTCGCCGCTTATTACATGATCGCGAGCGCGGAGGCTTCGGCGAATCTCGCGCGTTACGATGGCGTGCGTTACGGCCATCGAGCGGAGGGTGTCCAGAATCTTTTCGATCATTACGGCCGGACTCGCGAAGAAGGGTTTGGCGCGGAGGTAAAGCGCCGGATTATTCTGGGCACGTACGTCCTCAGCTCGGGCTATTACGAAGCGTATTACGATCGGGCGCAGAAGGTCCGAGAGCTGATCCGGCGCGATTTTGGACAGGCCTTCGAGAAGGTGGACGCGCTGATCTCGCCGACTTCGCCGGAGCCGGCCTTTCCGATCGGTGAACGAAGTCCCGATCCGTTACGGATGTATCTCGCGGACGTTTTCACGATCGCGGCAAATCTCGCGGGGATTTGCGGAATCAGTCTGCCGTGCGGATTTGCGACAATGGACGAGGAAAAGCGATTGCCGATCGGATTGCAACTCCTGGGCAAGCCGCTGGGCGAAGCAACAATTTTGCAGATCGCACATGCTTACGAGCAGAGCACGGACTGGCACAAACAGCGGCCGCCGCTGACGGCAATTCCGATACGCGCATGAATCGCGAAACCGTTTTTCGGCTCATGCTCGGGACGTTCGGCCTCGTGCTGTTTGCTTTCGCGCTCATTCCAGTCCTGGACGCTGTGCGCGGACACGGCATCAAGGATTACCTCGTCTGGTATGAAACCGGGCAACGCGTCTTGCAGGGCGGGGAGATTTATCCAGTCGAAGCGCGGAAGTTTCCGTTCATGTATCCGCCGCCGTGCGCGTTGTTTCTCGCGCCGGTCAGTGCGCTCGGAAAAACAGGGCTGGTGGCGGCATTGGTTCTGGTCAATGCGGCGGCGTGGATCGCCAGCATTGTTTTTTCCGTTTACCTCGCGAATGGAAGCCGGCGCGCCCATATCCTTCTTTATCTGATCCCCAATCTTGCCGTGGCTGGTTTTGTCTGGGGAAATTTTTTGTTGGGTCAACCGAGCCTGGTCCTGCTGGCTTTGCTCCTGGGCAGTTTTATTGCGCTCCAACGCAAGCGTCCAATTCTCGCGGGCATTCTGATGGCGCTCGCCGCGGCGATCAAAGCGTTCCCGGTTCTCGTTCTCATCTATCTCGTTTACCGGCGGTATTGGACCGCGGCCGCGACGCTCATGTTGGCGTTGGCGTTTTTGCTCATCATTGCGCCGATTCCATTTCGCGGGTTCGAACTCGCCAAACAAGATCTGGAAAGCTGGTCGAACGGAATGTTGTTCAAATACGATGAAGCCGGCGTGGGGCAGCGATTGGGGCGGAGCAACTCGTGGAAAAACCAATCGATCTGGGGAGTATCGAATCGGCTCCTTCGCCATGTTGAATACGACCACCGCTACGAACCGCACACGCCGGTCTATGCGAATTTTGTCGACATGAAATTCGCCACGGTGAACGCGATCATTCTTGGCGCGGCGCTGTTGATTGGGCTCGCCTTTATCGCGGTGATGCCGGGTGCCGCGGCGCGCACGCACGAGACGGACGCGATCGAGTTTGCGCTACTAGTGCTCCTGATCCTGATCTTTACGCCGCTGTCGTTCGGCTATCTCTTCGCCTGGCTTCTCTATCCAATCACAGTCGTGGTACAGCGGTTCCTGGCCGGACCGGCGGCGCGCCGCAGCCTGCTCGTCTGCACAATCGCCGTGGCCCTGCTCCTTTCTCTTCTGATTCCATTTCGAATCATGGCCCAGACCTATGGAAACACGTTGTTCGCGACCCTTCTGCTTTTCATCGGACTCGCACTCGAACTTTGGCGCCTCAAGCGAGCGCAGCAGAGCTCTGGGAAAGCGGCGTCGATTTCCTAGCCGCCGTTCCGGTACGACGACGAGGTGATTCTTTCGCGCACCACGCTCTGCGGTTTCTCGCTTATGCCGAGGTAAATTCTTCCCACGTACTCGCCGAGAATTCCCAGAAGCAGCAATTGCGTGCCCGAAAGCAACAACATCGCGGCCATCAACGAGCTCCAGCCGGTCGGCGTTTTGCGCACCATGTGTTCGAGCACGACCTCGATCACGGCCAGAAAACCGAGCGCGCTCGTCAGCATTCCCGCGAAAGTCATCAGGCGCAGCGGCAGAATCGAGACGTTGACGAGCATGCTGATCCAGAGGCGGACCAGCTTGCGAATATTGTAGCCACTGCTCCCCGCAGTGCGCTCCACGTGAAGCACCCGCACGGCGCCGGCGTTTTGGGTCACCTGGAAAATCAGTCCGTCAATGTAGGGATATGGAGTGCGCGATTTCGCGACTTCGTCCGCCACGAACCGGCTCATGCAGCGGAAACTCGACAGGTAAAGCTTCCTCGGTTTCTCGACGACGTAATCCGCGATCAGATTCGTCAGCCGGCTGCCGGCGTTGCGCCACCAGTTGTGTTCCTTGCGGTCGTAAATCGCGAACACGACATCGCGCTTCTCCGCCTCCGCGGTGGCGAGAAGTTTCAGCGCTTCCGAGGGCGGGTTCTGCAAGTCGTCATCCATCGTGACGACGTAGCGGCCGGAGACCGCGCGCAATCCGGCCAGGACGGCGTTGTGCTCGCCGAAGTTGCGCGACAAACTCAAAAACGTTACCGGCATCTTGCTTTCCCGGGTCAATTTCAGTGCGACGGCTTCGGTCTCATCGGTGCTGCCGTCATTCACCAGAATCAATTCGAGCCCGCCGCTGACCTCGAGCGCGGAGAGTTCCTGGTGGAGCGCGGGCAACGTCAACGCCGCGTTGAAGAGCGGAATAACGATGCTGAGGTGTGGAGCGGGTTCATCCATTTTTTCGAGCTACGGCAAAGAGAGAAGTGCCAAAGGGCCACGATAGGTGACGGCTGGCGGCCAGTTCAAGCGCCGCGACGCGCTTCAAGACCGAATTCACCAGCGGCGGGAGCGGTTTGAAATCCGATTGCGGCTGCTCGGTTGGCGGACGCAGGCGGCTCCACCAGCGCAAAAGCGCGATCGGCGGAGCGAACGTCGCGTTCCAATAGGTCAATCTCTCGATCTCGAAATTTGCGCCCTGCAAAAGCGCCCGGGCCTGGCGCGACGTGTAACGCCGGTCCACGTCCACCGCGCAATCGTGCGCGCCTTTCAAGAATTCGAAGGCCGCGAGATTCAAGATTAACCTGCCGCCGGGGCGCAGGACACGATGCGTTTCGTGCGCGGCGAGCGCGTCATCCACGCCGGCATGACTCCAGACATCGATCGACAAGACATAATCGAAAGCGCTTTCGGGAAACGGAAGTTCATGAACACTTGCGCGAATCACGCGGGCATTCGCGTCGCGAGCGGTGGTGAGCTCGACCGCGTGCTCGCTCTCATCGACCCCGGTCAATTCCGCCTGCGGAAATTTTTGGCGCAATGTCCGGAGCATTCCTCCGGTGCCGCACCCAGCATCGAGGAGCGAAAACTTTGGCGAGCGCGGCTCGATCGAATCGGCAACGTGCGCGCGGAGCGCCTGGTACCACCAATAATGGTCCTCGACGGAACGCATGACATCGTGTTCGTGCGGCGTCATTGGACCGGAGAAGCGTTGTCGTTCAGCAAATATAATTTCGGCTCGTCGGCGTCGACCGCCCAAAAGGAAAGCTTCGCTCCAGCGGGGATCGCGGTTGTGGGAAACGTGGCTGCCCACCCCGTCCAAAGTTGATCCATGCTTCGGTAACGCTTCACGATGGCCGGGCGCATTTCGAACGAGTCCGAGATGGCGAAGATGATCCATTCGGATTGCGCCTGATATGCAACGACCACGCAATCCGCCGGGCGGCCCTTCGCATTGAGAGCGGCCCAGCCGGTGGCGCGCGTCATCTGCGCATCCACGGCCGCGAGCGTATCGCATGAACCCGACGCGTTCTTGCCGTCCGCGATCTCGTGAGGAAGCGCGTTGAGATGATTCGTGCGCACGAGCGGCGGCCGGAGCAATTTCAACCGATCGAGCGCGTCGGCATTTACCACGACTGGTCGGGCATCACCGGGATAAGCGGTTTTCTTGATGACTTCCGAGGTATCGATCGCCGCACTGAAAACAACGGCGGCATGTGCCAGCCGGTCCTTCGCGGATAACGAGCGAAGGAAAAACCGCGTGTTGGCGGCGCAAATTTTGTAAGGCGCCAGGTAGCTGAGGGCGAGGAGCGCACACATCGCAAAGACGAATGCGCGCGACCGGGTTGAACGATCTGCTCTCGCAATTTCGGTCACAATAATCGCGACGAGCGCGATGATCGCGATCGTGAGAAAAAGCGAAAACGTCACGTAGCGCGAGGCTAGCGCGTAGCGGGCGCCGTAGCCGACTCGGCCCAGACACGCGAGAACCGCGCTGCCGATCGCGTAGGAGCCGAGCGCGAACCACGGGATAGTCCTGCTCATAAAAACGCGGTCGCGCAGTCGTGGGAGAGAATAAATCAACGCGGCAAAAAAGAGGGCAAACTGAACCGCGCCAAAGATGGCGGCGGACGCCTCAGGCTGATCTTTGAACGAATAAGCCAACCCGCCCCCGAGGAATTCCAGAATGAAACGCGCGTATTCGATCGCGGAAGCCGCGGGCGCGAAGGCCGGGAGATCGGCGGGTTTGTGATATCCCCAGAAATATCCGGCCGCGCAGACGGCGCAAACGATGAGCCAGGCGGCCAGCCAAAATCGCCAGCGTTTCAAGTACTGGATCATAAAGAGCGCTGGAAAAGTCAGCCCCCACGCCAGCAATCCGTGCGGCAAACTGAAGCTGCTCGCGGTCGCGACCACCGCACAAATCACGAACTTCCAGGGTGTCGGAAGGTTTGTCCCAAGCGCAACCAAACCTGCGACGACAAAAAGCCCGGGAAGAAAAGAAGGAAATCCAGAGGCGAAAATCCAGAGCTCGAACTGCGCCGGCGAAACAATCGTGATCGCGATGAGCCACAAAGAAATCGCTAACGCGGTAAGGTTTAGCCCCGATCGCCGCAGCAAAAGAAAAATCCCGGCGGCAGTCAGCCAGCAGCAAACCACCGAAATCATCATCTGATCGCGCACATCCCAGTGACCGCGTGCGGCAGACCAAACGAAGATGAGTTTGGGCAAAATCGTGCGCCCTTCCTGTTGTTGCATGAAGAGATCGGCGAACGCAAGTTGCCCGGTTTGCGCCTTGACGATCAACTCCGCCATTTCCCAGTCGTCTAGCGTCGGCACTTCCACTCCGTAATGCCGCACCATCCAGGTGAGATGAATCATCGGAACGAGCGCGACGGCGCAGATCAAAATCAAGACGGTTGCCCGCCGCTGCGCCGCCTGGTCGCGCAACCATCGGCCCAGCGCTTCGGCCCGGAATCGCACCTTGCGCAGGAAAGCGCGCGGAAGAACCATGCTCAGAATGGCGATCGCCAGAAGCGCGATCAGCGAATTTCGCAAACCATGGCTCATCGGCTCGACCCTATGGTTTCACTCCCATCGGTCAATGATTTCCCCATGAGATCAGCGTGACGCGCGCACGGACAACGAGGAGAATGGAGCCGACGACGGGATTCGAACCCGTGACCTACGGTTTACGAAACCGTTGCTCTACCTGGAACGGGGCGGCGCGGGCTGATTGCAATTTACAAGAAGTATTGCGCTGCCGGAAACCATGAACCGTCCTCCGTGAGCTGCTCAAAGCTGATCAATGTGGTTTAAAGATGCGCGCGCAAGTTGTCCAGCCTTGTCCAGCGTGCAGCATTGTAAGTTTCTTGAACCGCAATATCGTTATTCGATGAGCACGAAGGACATTTTCGAGGCGTCGAACAAGCGGCAGGCAGCGATGGCGGAAGAAAAACGAGAGCGGAACGCAATTGAGGTCGCTGAACGGGAAGACAGGATCGAGAAAGCACGGACGAACTTGCCGCTTATCAACCAGCGTTTGCGTGCCGCTCTGGACTACCTCGAAAAAAATGAATACGCCACACCCAAGCAAAACGGTTACGAAATCAAGCACGCATTTCGGCTGACGAGAAATCCAGCGATTGCCGCAGGACAGACTTATGATGGGTTGACGTTATTTATGGGCCGCCAGATAGCGGAGACTTTTGCCGATACGCCTTATCGCGCGCCATACGCATTAACCCTAATAGGCGACGAACTTTCGGGCACGATCTCGGCGCATTTCCATTCGACAAACGATCCTCACTACGACCGACAGCTCAACTCCCTAAATCCTGAAGGACAGTTAGAACCGTGGCTGACGGAAGTTTTTCGCGACTTCGTTCAGGGCGTCGTCACCGGTGACGACCGAGCTGGCCGCGGTTAAACCTCACAAAACGGAAGCGGCGCCCCGGCATTTTTGGGTAACCAGCTTACACGGAAAAAAACCGCGGCCCCAGTGAACCACTACATGCGAAACTTGAGCAGATGGCTCCGGACGAAACGGCCAATGATGCTTGAAGGTATGCAGTGGAACTTCCGGCGCCCATGATCGAGCCAGTCGCAATCGCGGTTGCGATTCTCGCTCTAGTAGTTTCGGCAACGACTGCCTGGCTGACGTTGTTTCGGCGAGGCACCGTGAAGATGACCCAACCGACGGTGGTGTTTTTTGGGCCGGACACGCCGCGGCTGCCGGAGGATAAGGCATTTCCAAAGATATTTCTGCGTGCGCTCTTGTTTGCAACCGCGCGCCGGGGACGCGTGATCGAAAGCATGTATGTTTCGCTGTCGCGAAATGAGACGATGCAGAATTTCAACGTCTGGGTGTATGGCAACGCGAAACTAGTTCGAGGCAGCGGTCTTTTCGTCGGTGAGACAGGCATCGCAGCGAACCATCATTTTCTAGCTCCAGTAGACGCGCATTCTTTTCAGTTCACCGAAGGCACCTACAGATTGAATGTCTATGCGAATCTGCTCGGTGATCGCACGCGAACACTTTTGTTTTCGCATTCTTTCGAGATCTCACGCGACAATGCTGTTCTTCTGGCTCACGCACCGCAAGCAGGCATCTACTTCGATTGGGGGCCGGATTCGTCGCGTTATCTGTCACATGTCGAAACACGGCCTCCGTCGCCACGACCTGACGAATTGCTCGAACTGTTGGGACTCAGGCAAACGGCCAACTAGGAAAATGGAGCCGACGACTGGGATTCAACCCGTGACCTACGGTTTACGAAACCGTTGCTCTACCAACTCCGGAATGCGGGGAACATGCCATCTGCCCGCGAATTTATTTCCAGAGCGGATGGTCTCGCCAATCGGCGGGAATCCCCATTCCCGTGAGTGGAATCTCTGCGTATCGATCAAAAAGCGAATACAACCGCGTCTTCCAATGGCTTTGGGCAGCGCTCTCGGAAAGTAGATATCGGAGCAGCGTTATGACGACGAAGAGGCGATTGTTTTGGATCGGATTAGCCCCGTACCATCGACCGTCATGTCGCTCGTCCGGGACGAGCGGTTTTAGCGCGAGTTCCCGATTCCACAGGCGCGCATGATGCGCGCAGAGATTACGAACATAGTTAAGCGTCAGCAGCCACGAGGAAAGCACCTTCCCGGTCATATGAAAGCCCGCCGCCATATCGCGCTGAACGTGCTTCCCACATTTGCGATAAATGGTGAACATGTGTCCGAAGCTCATGGTTTCGACAGCCGCCCAGAGAGGAATATCGGGAAATTCATCATAGGTGCGGCGAAAGTGTTCCACGAACGCCTCACGACTATGCAGCGCATTATCGTGTAGCACGTCGAGCAGCCGCTGATGCTCATGCGGAGGTATGCCCGGGAATGCGGCCGGATCAAGCTGCGCAAAAGACCCGAACTGATGAGTCAGCTCGTATGCGAGCCTGGATCTGATTGTTATTTCAACACGCTCAATCGCGTCCATCACGAGCAGACGCAGCTGTCGATCAAACGTGTACCGCCTCCAGACCGTGGTTATCGTTGTGTTTGGCTCGAAAGTATTGTCCGCACGCTTAAACGGATGCCAGTAGGCGCAGAGCCGGTAATAGCTCACGGCACGCAGGCGGGTAATGAGTTCGGCCTTATCGGCGACAAGTCCCCGGGAGATCGCCAAGTCGGCTTGCTCTTCGTACGTGAGCGCGGGCTTTGTGAATTTCACTGCCTGCCTTCCGATCCCAGAAAAGGAAAACCCGCCACGTTTGAGCATGACAGAGTCAGAGGCTTGGCGGGTATGCTGATATCAGCATACCAAACAGATGGGTTTTGTCCACACAAAACATAGACAAAATGCGCATAATTGCTGATTGCGTTTTGGGTCATGCTGCGAGAGTCAGATTGAATTTCTCAGGGAAAGGCATGGATAGACAAAGCCGAAAATAGATGTCGCGTTGGAGCCGACGACGGGATTCGAACCCGTGACCTACGGTTTACGAAACCGTTGCTCTACCAACTGAGCTACGTCGGCCTGACTGCGGAACGCGGGGAACATGCCATCCGCGCGCGAAGCCGCAAGCTGGAGCCGCAGCCCGTTGTGCGGTGCGACCGGGCGCGCTACAGAAGGAGATTCCTCATGAGCCGGCTCGACGAAATCCTGCGGGTGAAACGGACCGAGATCGAACGGCTGCGTCCGCACCGTGACGCGCTGCATAAGGCGGCTTTGCTTCGGAACGATTTCCGGCCTTTCGGTTCCGCGCTCCAGCGCGGACCCGGTCAGGTCGCGCTCATCGCGGAAATCAAGAAGGCTTCCCCTTCCGCCGGCGTGATCGTCGAGGCTTTCGATCCACTCGAGATCGCGAAGAATTATTCGCGCGCGGGCGTCGATGCGATCTCGGTATTGACGGATGAACAATTTTTTCAGGGCCGGCTCGGTTATCTCGATCTTATCCGGCCGGCAGTCCCTCAGCCGCTTTTGCGAAAGGATTTCATTCTGGATGAAATCCAGATCGCGGAATCGGCCGCCTCGGGCGCGGACGCGATTCTTCTGATCGTAGCGGCGCTCGATCAGCCACAACTTGTCGCTCTTCTCGAGATCGCGGAGACGTATCAGCTCGATGCGCTCGTGGAAGTGCACGCGCTCGAGGAACTCGACCGCGCCCTGGAAACGAGCGCGCGGATCATTGGGATCAACAATCGCAATCTGGCGACGTTCGAAGTGGACCTGGGCGTGACGGAAAGACTGAGCGAGGAAGTTCCGGATGGAATCGTGCTGATCAGTGAAAGCGGGATCAGGACGGCGGAAGATCTGGCGCGAATCAAGGCGTGCGGCGTGGATGCGGTGTTGATCGGGGAAGCATTGATGCGCGCGCAAGCCGGGACGATCGATCTTCCCACCGCGCGTAACGGCAAGTAGTCATTTCGAGTCCCCGAATGCCATGACTAAAGCGCGCTCGGATAAGTTTCGGGCAATTCGCCGCGGTCCCACCCGCTCGTTCGCTCCAGCGGTTCGAGCGCATAGGTTTCATCGAGGTGAATGACGGCGTCGAATTGGTCCGGTAGCCGCGCTTCGAAGTAGTGACTCAATCGCTCGGTTTCGGGCCGGTAGATAACGCCAATGGCGCGCTCGAGCCGATCGTCGCGCAACACGTCGATCGCTTCACTGCGTTCGCGCAGATCGATCCAAAAACGAGAAAACCCCGCGGCATGGAAAAGCGCTTCGTAACTTCCGGCGAGCGCCGGGCGAACGCGCTTCCGCTCCGCAGGCTCGCCCCAATCCGACGCAGCCGTGACGGTGCCCGAGTAGGTGGTGAACCCGATGGCGAAACTGTGCCGGTCAAGGCGCTCGCGCACAAGTTGTCCGACGTTGAGTTCGCCCCGTCCGCTCATGGCGGTCGCGCGGGCGTCGCCGAGATGCGAATTGTGTGCCCAGACCACCACCTTCGCGCGGCCGCCATCGAGATGCGCGAACAATTCGTTCAGCGTTTCGAACATGTGCTCGTCCCGCAGATTCCATGAGCTGGCGCGCCCATGAAACATCGAGCGGTAATAACGTTCCGCATTCATGATGAGCCGCGCGTTTTGCTCCGCGGAAAAAAATTCTTCTTCGCCGACGTGTCCGTTGCGGCCTATCAGCTCCGCGTATTTGCGCCGCAACTCGATCAGCTGATCGATCACCTCATTTTCACATGGCTCCGCCCCGCCGGCGACGGTGGCGAGGCCATAGTGCTGGGGGTCCTCGCCGAAATGATCGAAGCATCCGTAACGATGACGCGCCCGGCGCGCCGAGGGCGGATCCACTTTGTCGAGATAGCCGAGCACGGCCTCGATCGATGTGTGCATGCTGTAAAGGTCCAGGCCGTAAACGCCGGCGAAACCGTTCTCGATGCTTCGCTCCGCATTCCAGGCGCGCAGCCATTCGATGAATTCGAGCATGACTGTGTTCCGCCACATCCAGGCCGGGAAACGCCGAAAATCGCTCAGGGCGTCATTCGCGTTCTTATCGTCGCCGCGCCCGGTCACGAACCGATGCACCCGGAATGTGTCCGGCCAGTCCGCTTCGAGCGCGACGGCGCGGAACCCTTTTTCCTGGATCAACCGCTTCGTGAGATGCGCGCGCGTTTCGTAAAACTCATGCGTGCCGTGCGACGCCTCGCCGATGAGGACGCATTGCGCTTCCCCGGCCATTTGCACGAGCGGATCGTAAGCGGCGATGCTTGTAATCTCGTGCGCGGCCGCGCGGATCACCGCAGCATCGTTATTACGGACGATTTTGCTCATAGCGCGGCGAGGTGCGCATAAGCGCAGCCACCGCCTCACAACCGATAACCAAGCATGCCAGCAAAATCAAAGAAACAGCAAATGGCCGCGGGCGCCGCCCTCGCCGCCAAGCGCGGAGAAATAAAGAAGTCATCACTTAAAGGCGCTTCCAAGCAGATGGCCAAGTCGATGACTAAGAAGCAGCTCAAAGAATTCGCCGAGACCAAACGGAAGAATTTGCCACGAAAGAAAAAATCTAAATAGTGCCGGACGCGGCGAGCAGCTCGCGGACTTCATCGTCGGTGGTTTGCGAAAAGTCCTCGTAGAATTGCCCGACGCCATGGAAATTCTCGGGCGCGATTGCGCAAATCGTCTCGTCCACTTCTTCCTCGAATTCCCGGCAGGTGTCGGGTGCGCCGACCGGCACGGCGACGACAATTCTGGCCGCCCCTTTTTGGCGTAAAGCGGCGGCAGCCGCGCGCATGCTCGCTCCCGTCGCAAGGCCGTCGTCCACCAGAATGACAACCCGCCCCCGCACTTCCAGAGGCGGGCGATCACCGCGGTATTCGAGTTCCCGGCGCTCCAGCTCGGCTACCTCACGGGTCATCACCGCTTCCACGATCTTTTCCGCATGCGGTTGCAGTGCCTGCATGACATCCTCATTCAATACCCGCACGCCACCGGAAGCGATCGCGCCCATGGCCAGTTCGCCATATCCCGGCACGCCGAGCTTGCGGACAATGAAGACATCGAGCGGGAGACGGAGATGGGACGCCACCGCGTGAGCAACCGGCAGACCGCCTCGCGCGAGACCGAGGACGATAGCGTTATCGCGCCCGGCATAGCTGGTGAGCTTTTCGGCCAATGTCCGGCCCGCCTCGCTCCGATTGCGGAAATAGGCATCCATGACGTTAGGAAAAATTTACAGAATCGCCAAGCAAAGCAAAGTATTCGGACACCACGAAAAAGAAGTCGGTAGCTTTCCCTACCTGAGGCGTAGAGTTCATGAGGAATGCGCCGGCCCAAAGTTGACGATGAGCTGACATTGCTGACCGACTTCGGCAAGACAACCGCGATTTGCGCCGAAGTCGCTGACGATCCCGCCCATCCTGGTGGCACTTTACTCGAGGTGATGGCGCGCGGTCCTTTTGAGGAAGGTCAGCAATGTTGGATTGTTGAGCCCGACGGTTCAAAAACCGGCGCGACTGTGCAGAGCATTGCGAAGCGGACAATTGACAGTGAACTTTTGCTTTCGGCGATCTTTGCCTGACGCACTTCGATGGGAAAAAAGCCCGTAGATCCTTCGAACGAAGCTGGACTGCATGAATATGTAGATGCCGAGTTCACTGTGACCGGCCTCGAATCGCCCAGCCGGGAAAAGGCACTCCGCGATGCGCTCGAAAAGCTTCCGGGCCTCGAGAATCTTAGCATTTTTCACGGACGGGTAATGGCTCACTACGAGCCGGTGCTTCTCTCTCGAAAACACTTGGAAGAGGCAATCCAGCGCGCCGGATTTCAGATTTCCGAGACACACGCGACGGACTCGTCTCCGATGACGGACGCTTTTGCGGAGCAAAATCAACCGCCGGAAAACACTTAGACTAACAGGAGGACTTTTTTATGAGCTACATCAAACAAATGTTCGACACCCATCCCGTGAATCCTTCTTCCGATCACGCGGTTAACATCGAGTGCATTACAGCCTGCTATTCCTGCGCTGAAGCCTGCAATGCCTGCGCCGATGCCTGTCTGGGCGAAAAGGATGTGGCGCAGATGGTCGCGTGCATTCGCGATTGCAACGATTGCGCTGATGTCTGCCTCGCCACGGGGCGCATCATCTCGCGTTTCACGCGGACGGATTTCAAGCTGGCGGGCGCCCAGCTCCGGGCCTGCATCCAGGCTTGCGAAAGCTGCGCTTCGATGTGCGAAAGCTATTCAACGAAAATGGAGCATTGCCGTATCTGCGCAGAGGCGTGCCGGCGATGCGCGAAGGCGTGCGAGGCTTTGCTCGCGGAGTAGAAGTTCGTTGCGGAATGAGCTTCTAGCGGGGCACGACTTTACGTCCGCTCCATTTCGAACGTCACTTTCGCGTTCACGCGATAACTGGTAACCTTGTCGTTCTCCACTCCGGCGGTGAATTCCTTGATGTAGATCGAACGAATATTCCGCAAGGTTCGCGACGCTTCGCTCGCTATGTTCTGGGTCGCTTCCTCCCAACTGTTCGGTGACTCCGACATGAGTTCGATAACTTTTACGATCTTTGCCATAAACCAGCGCTCCTTTCCTTCTTATCGGATGCTAACAGGGCCACGGCTGTCTTGTCTCAGTCCTCGCCGCGTCCGGAACTGAAGATTTGTTTCAACGCTTTCCAAAAGCCGGGACGCGCCGCTTCATTCGATTTCGCGGCGCGGGCCACCAATACAGGCACGTTCGCGCGATTCACGATGCTCCGCGTCAGATCCCCCATGATGTAATGGCCAAGCGGGCCGCGCGTCGGGGAAGAGCCGGTGACGATGAGATCGTGCTTCCGTGCGCCGACCTCCGAGAAAATCTGGCTGAGAACCATTCCGTGGCGCACTCGCACCTCGGTCGATACACCAAGCCGCTCGATGCTTTCCTTCTGCGCACGAAGATTTCGGCCGAGCTCGGAACCCGATTCCAAAAGCGCGTCAACGTCTTCTTCGAGGCGCACGAGATCGGCGTAGATCGCCGGTGGTTCCGCCATGACATGCAACAGTGTCACCGACGCGCCCACGGCGGCGGCGACTTTGCCCGTTAACTCCACCGCGGCATCGATATATTTTTTTCCGCCGGTGCAGACCAGAAAACTCTTCAGGGTCTCGCACGCCCCTGTCGCGAGCATGACGGGAGACGGAATCGCTTTGATGACTTCGTAGGTTTTCTCAGCGCGCCAATAAAGGCCCGTCGTGCCTTTGCGCCGAGCGCCGATGATGGTGAGATCGTATTTGGTTTCAGTCGTTTGATGCAAAATTTCCCGGATCGGTTCGCCGGTCCGCAAGACAAGTTCGGGTGACAGCCCGTAACCGCGCAGTTTTTCAGCCTCGCTTTCCAAAGCGTCGCGCAATGGCTTTTCGTCGTCCGGCATTTCCGCGATCCCGAGCAGCGTCGTTTCCGCTTCGCACGGCGCTGCCACCAGGCCGCCAAGCATGATCGGCTTATCGGCCGGGTCGGTGCCGTCGCTGCAAATCAGGATGCGCATGGAGTTAAAGTTTGTGTCCGGTCATCAAGGTGTAAATGACGATAGCGGCACCGATCAACGGCAGCGGCACGAAGGCGAGCCGGATTTTGGGCCCGGTGAAATATTGGGTCGAGATCGCCCCGATCTGCGCGCCGATCGCCGCGCCGGTATGCATCACTAGCGCAATCAAGATATCGACATTCCCTTTGACCGCGTGGCTAAAGGTCCCGTAGCTGGCGGAGATCACGATCTCGAAAAGGTCGGTTCCCACCGCGAGATGGGTGGGGATTCCCAGGACGTAAACCAGCATCGGCATTCGGATGTAACCGGCACCGCCCCCAAGAAAGCCCGCGAATAAACCGCCGATAAACGAAACCAGAATTATGACCCAAAGCGAGATGGTGACGCCCGAGGTGGGCAGTTGAATCATCGGCCATAAGCGAAGACCCTGAATCGCTTTGGTCCGGTGGCTGAAGGATGACTCATCCTTTTTGGCCGCCGTTCCCGGCACCTTCGTGCGCGGCCGGCGTTTCTTTTGATACTGAAGCGTGCGCCAGGCTTCCCACGCCATGAAGCCGGAGATGCTCACGTAAATAGTGATGGAAATAACGCTGACCACGAAGTTCACATTCCCGGCGCGCTTGAGCATTTCGATTAACTGCACGCCCACCTCGGCGCCGCCCATCGTTCCGATCGCCATGATCAACCCGAGCCGCAAATCGACGTTGCCAAGCGCGCGATGCCGCTTGGCCGCGACGACGGATTTTCCGACGATATGCGCGAGGTCTGTCCCAACGGCGTAGTTCCAATCCAGGCCCACCGCCCGAAGCGCGGGACCGGCGATAAAGCTGCCGCCGACCCCAAAGAACCCGCCCATCACTCCGATGAAAAAACCGATTACGACGAGGTAAATCGGGTTGATGTGCGCGTCTGAGATCGGAAAAAACATGGCTTATTCCGAACGGCCGCCGCGAAGAAGACGGAACAGCCACGTCGTGAGGCTTTCCAGCAACACGGCTTGCCCGATAACGAGCGCAATCGCAATCACCGCGTAGGTCGTGACGTGATGCAGATGGAGCTCCTGTAACCAGTCCGAGAGGAAATGGAGCACGAGAAAGAAATATCCCGTGACCAGAACCGCATAGACCGCGAGCTCGATCAGGAACGCCCATAGCGTCCTTTTGGTTTCAGTTTTCATTCAGCAAACGCGTGCTGGCGTCTCCCACTCTTCGCCGTTGGGCTCATCGCCGGTCGCGCTGGACCGGGGCATGGAGCAAATATCCATTGCGCTAGAGGGGTTTCCTCCTACCTTCCATTTCGCTTTTAGCGACGGAATCATGGCTGACGCTGCAAACAAATATCCGGAAAACGTAGACGGGAAATTCTACGTCGACGACCAATGCATCGATTGCGATCTCTGCCGCGAAACCGCGCCCGCCAATTACAAACGCAACGACGACGGCGGGCACTCTTACGTTTACAAGCAGCCGGAATCGCCCGAGGAAGAAGCGCTTTGCAAGGAAGCGATGGAAGGTTGCCCGGTCGAAGCGATCGGAAGCGACGGGTAGCGTAGCCACGGGCCTGGGGCCCGTTCTCCGAATGTCGGCCAGCATTCCAGTCGCTCTCACCATCGCCGGCTCCGATAGCAGCTCGGGCGCGGGCGTTCAGGCGGACCTGAAAACTTTCAGCGCGTTCGGCGTTTACGGATTGACCGCACTCACCTGCGTTGTGGCGGAAACGCCCGGCGTCGTGTCGCGAATCGATCCGGTCAGCGCCGAGATGGTCCGCGAGCAGATCGAGATTCTTCTCCGAAGCTTTCCCGTCGCCGCGATCAAGACGGGGTTACTATTCTCCGGTGAGATTGTGTCGGAGGTCGCGAAAACGCTTCGCGCGCATGCGGCCAAAACGAGGTCACCGGTGCCCCTCGTGATCGATCCCGTCATGGTAGCGACGAGCGGCGATCTTCTTTTGCGCGCTGACGCGATTGAAACTTACGAACGCGATTTGTTCCCGCTCGCGGCCCTGCTGACTCCAAATCTGGGCGAGGCTGCTCGATTAGCGGGCGAACCGATCGCCGATTTGCCAGCCATGCGCAAAGCCGGCGAGACGCTGACGAAAAAATATGGCGTTCCCATCTTGTTGAAGGGCGGCCATCTCGCCGGCGAGAACGCGATCGATCTTCTTTTCTCCGTAGGCAAAGTCTTGGAATTCTCCGCGCCGTTCTCACGCGGGATAGCGACGCATGGGACAGGCTGCACTTATTCGGCCGGCATCGCGGCAGGTCTGTCGAAAGGCTTATCGCTCGAAGAAGCCGTGCGTTCCGCGAAGAAATTCGTGACGGCGACAATCGCCCAACATCTCGCCTGGAAAATGGCCGGAGAAACTCCGCTTCAAGCGCTAAACCATTCGCCGACTTAGCCGGCCTTCGCGTTTTCCGTTTTCTCCCAGCGCTTTTCCCGCATCGCTTCGAGCGCCGCGGCCGTCTCGGCTTGTTTCTTACTGCGGCCGGTGCCCTCGCCCAACGCGATGCCTTCCCAAATCGCGCGCACGATAAAAGTTTTCTGGTGCTCCGGACCCGTCTGCGAAATCAGCTCATAGACAGGGCTGCGCGGCGAAATGGCTTGGAGCAATTCCTGCAAATGACCCTTCGGATTGATATCGGTTGGTTCCTCGACGACTAACGCAAGCTCGCCGGCCGCCTGTTCCAAAATAAAACGGCGCACCGTGGCCAGATCGCTATCGAGATAAATGGCGCCCACCAGCGCCTCGAAAGCGTCCGCCAGAGTCGAGTTGCGCACCCGGCCGCCGCTCGCCTCTTCGCCGCGTCCCATCATGAGATAACTTCCGAGATCGATCGCCGCGGCATGGACGGTCAAGGCCTCGCGCGACACCAGCCGCGAGCGGAGCTTGGTCAATTTGCCTTCGGCCTCGGCATGGAAATGACCGTAGAGATGTTCGGTAATGACGAGCTGGAGAACCGCGTCGCCCAGGAACTCGAGACGCTGGTTATCGAAATGAGAGCGGTGCGTTTCGTGCCGCAGGCTCGGGTGCGTGAGCGCTTCGGCGAGGAGAAGCGGGTTCCGAAATTTGTAGCCGATGCGTTCTTCGAGCGGATTCACGGGCGAGCGAATGCTAAACCCTTTTCCGAGTTAGGTCATATACGCCCTACAGGTCGTATAGGACGTCGCGGCTCTATTTCTTCTGGAAAATCCCTATCGATGTCACCAGATCGAGTGCGCGCTGCAAGACCGGATCGTGCACCGCCACCTTGTCCGTCGTGCGATTCCGGCGTTGCGCGGCTTCCAGCGCTTCGAGCTCCGGGTTCTTGCCGGAAATGAGGGCCGCCTCGTTCAGGTGCGGCCGCGAGCTCTCGACCACAAATGGCGTCATTCCTTTTTCGCGGCTCACTTGAAAGATTTCGCGCTTATCCACCACCGGCATTTCCACTGACAAATCCGGTTTTAATCCACCGGGAAAAAGTGGCCGCCCCTCGGGCAGGATCGCTTCTCCCACCGCGACGCGCAGCACCTTGCCGCTCGGAAGTTTTAAATCCGAATACTCGACCGCGCGGCCGGCAGTCTGCTGGCCGATGATCAACGCCTTGTCGTAGAGCCGGATGACGCCGGCAATCGCCTCGGATGCGCCGGCCGTGTCGCCATCAGCGAGCACAATGGTCAGCCCTTGATAAGCCGGCTCGCGGTCGGAAGTGAAAGTGCGTTCCTGTCTGGCGGTCGTCTTGCGCAGGGTGAAGAGCGGCTTGTCCTTTGGGCAAAATCGTTTGGCGAACTCGGAGGCCAATGGGAAATCGTTGGTTGCGGGGCTGGCGCGCAAGTCGATCACGACCGCGTCCACTTTTTTGGCCACGAACGTTCCCAGGTTTGCGTCGAGCGCCTCGAGGTTCGAACGAGTGAGCGCGCCGAACCGGAGATAACCGATGTGGCTCTCGAGGATTTCGCCGAAAAATGGCGCGGCGGGTTCCGCAGGTTCCGCTGCGGCATCGCGCAGCAGTATCACTCCTCGTCCGAGACGCGCGAGAATTCCTTCAAACGTGGCGCGGTTCAGCTCGGTTTCGTTCAGGGCCTCGGGCTTGATGTAGTTACTCTTCAAAAGCTGGATCGCTTCCTTCAGCTCGGCCGAATCCATCGAATCGATCAGCGCTTTGGTCGTTGGAGTGGCTGTAGGCGAAGGAGAGGGCGAGCCGGCGGGCTTGGCCGGCGATTGCGCGGACAAGTAGGCATTCCACCCGCAAAGGAGGATCAAGAGCAGAGAGAAGCGCCGGAACATCAGTGGCCCACGATCTTATCTTCAACCGCGCCAAGAGCAATATCCCGGCGGTAATGACAGCCTTCGAAATGAATCAGGGCAACAGCCTTGTAAGCCTCGGCCCGTGCTGCCGCGATTGTTTCGCCGAGCGCAGTTACGGCCAGAACGCGTCCTCCGGCTGTGACCACAATCCCGTTTTCGCGGCGCGTGCCGGCGTGAAAAATGTGGACGGCCTGAGGGCAGGGCGTCTCCAAGCCGGCAATCGATTTACCCACCTCGTATTTGTCCGGATAACCGGCAGAGGCCAGCACGATCGTAACAGACGCACGCTCATCCCATTCAATTGCCGTGCGGTCCAAGGTGCCGTCGATCGTCGCTTCCATCAGTTCGAGCAGGTCTGACTTCAGGCGCGGCAGGATCGCCTGCGTCTCAGGGTCGCCAAAGCGACAGTTGAATTCCAGGACGCGCGGGCCCTGCTCCGTGATCATGAGGCCGGGGAAAAGTAATCCGCGGAACTTGATTCCGTCGTCGCCTAACGCCTGGAGCAAGGGGCGCATCACCTCGCGATCGAACTGCGATTGCAGGTCGACGCCAAAATTGTCAGCGGGACTGAACGCGCCCATGCCGCCGGTGTTCGGTCCCTTGTCGCCGTCATGCGCCCGCTTGTGGTCGCGCGCCGTCGCGAGCATCCGAAAGTTTTTCCCATCCACGAGCGCGTGCAGCGAACATTCGGAGCCAGTCAGGCATTCCTCGATCAGCACGCGTCTGCCCGCTTCGCCGAACCGCCGTTCGTTCATCATCGCATCGACCGCGGCCAGGGCTTCGCTCACATTGCGGGCCACGATGACCCCTTTGCCGAGCGCCAGACCGTCGGCCTTGATCACGATGGGAAAACGCGACTCCTTCAAGAACGCGACCGCGGCTTCCTGCTCGTGAAAAATCGCGGCACGCGCGGTCGGTATTCCATTCTTGCGCATTAATTCTTTCGCGAAAATCTTTGACGACTCCAGCCGCGCTGCCGATTTCGAGGGCCCAAAGATCCGCAGCCCCTCGCCCTCGAAGAGATCGACGATGCCAGAGGCGAGCGGATCGTCCGGCCCCACAACCGTCAGTCCGATGCCGTTCTCTTTGGCGAAGCGAACCAAAGCGGGCAGATCGCTGACCGGAATGGCGACGTTGTCGCCCAGCTCCGCGGTGCCGGCATTTCCCGGCGCGCAAAAAATCCGGTCGCAGCCGGGCGATTGTTTCAACTTCCACGCGAGCGCATGTTCCCGGCCGCCGCTGCCGACGACGAGAATTTTCACGGCGCGTAAACGTCTCCGTCCGGCATAACGGAACGAAGCGTCCTAGTTAAACCAGATGAACGCAAGTCGCGGGGCTACAGCAAAAGCTTGCGCGGCGCACGATTGATCCGAGAGGTGTCTGATGAAATCCTCCGGCGCCTCGGTTCTCAAGCCTCAATGCCCTTCGCGGGTGGTGCTGGATCGGATCGCCGACAAATGGACGGCGCTCATCATTCAGGTCCTGGCGAATGGGACGCAGCGCTATGCCGAGCTACGGCGAACGATCGGCGGAATCTCGCAGAAGATGCTGACCCAAACGCTCCGCAGTTTGGAACGCGACGGCCTGGTCCTGCGCAAAGTCCATCCGGTCGTCCCGCCAAAAGTGGAATACTCGCTCACTCGTCTCGGGCGAACCTTGATCGACCCATTGCAGGGCCTCTGCCGATGGTCGGAGCAACATCTGGCGGAGTTGCAGGCGAACCGAACTCGATCGAGCAACGGCGTTTCCCACTGAAAGGCATTCTTCGCGGCGGAAATGACGAACCGCGTTTTTCTTCTCTCGCCAGCCTACGCGGGCGGTCAGCGAGCGCGGATGATCATGAGCGACCGCGCGCAGTTCGATCTGGCGCGCCGTTTGCGAAGTGAGCAACGTCCAACCCTCGGTGAGGTGTTTACGTTCCTGAGCGGACTCTATTTTCGGGGAAAACTCGCCTATGCAAATGCGTTTGCGCCGCCCGGGACTGAGTGCTCCGCGGTTTTGGTGATCACGCCCACTCGGGGATTGGTCCCGGCCGCGACCCCGATCGGCCTCGACGATTTACGCGAGTTTGCCGAGGTCGACATCGACGAAGCCGATCCGCGTTACCGCAAACCGCTCGAGCGGGACGTGAAGCGGCTGGCGAAGAAATTGGCGCCGGACGGCGAAGTGGTTCTGCTCGGCAGTGTGGCGACGGGAAAATATATCGACATTCTCCTGGAACATTTCGGGCAACGCCTGTGCTTCCCGGCCGATTTCGTCGGCCGCGGGGACATGAGCCGCGGCGGATTGTTACTGCGGTGCGCGGTGGATCGTAACGAGCTCGCCTACATATCCGTCGCCGG
Source organism: Verrucomicrobiota bacterium (assembly GCA_039649045.1). Lineage (GTDB taxonomy): Bacteria > Verrucomicrobiota > Verrucomicrobiia > Chthoniobacterales > UBA10450 > AV80. The sequence continues at coordinate 161,701 of JBBWZL010000028.1, forward strand.
CGCGGTGCGAAAAGGAAAGCGACCGCCCAAGCTCGAGCCGCGAAGATATCCAAAGTAATGGCTCTCTCACTCAAACCGCCGCTCCCGCCGATGGAAGCGCGTTCCGTGGACGAAATTCCCGTCGGCAACGACTGGCAATACGAGCCGAAGTGGGACGGTTTCCGCTGCATCGCATTTCGCGATGGCGACAAAGTTTTTCTGCAATCGAAAGCCGGACAACCGCTGGCCCGTTATTTCCCGGATGTGGTCGCTGCGATCCGAGAACTCAAGGCAAACCGTTTTGTCCTGGATGGCGAACTCGCGATTCCAATCGGTGACGCGCTCTCGTTCGACGAGCTGCAATTGCGTTTGCATCCGGCCGCGAGCCGCGTGCAAAAACTTGCGGCGGCGCATCCGGCCCTGTTGATCGTGTTCGATCTGCTCGCGGACGCAGCGGGCAAATCGTTGCTCGCTCAGCCGTTGCGTGAGCGGCGCAAAGAGCTCGAAGCTTTTGCTCGCGAAAATCTGAAGGCGAAAAGCCGGATTCGCTTATCGCCAGCGACCACGAACCTCGCCACCGCGAAGAAATGGTTCGACAAAGTCGGCGGCAACCTTGACGGCGTCATCGCCAAGCAAATCGAGGCGCCTTACGCCTCGGGCGAACGAACCGCGATGGTGAAGGTGAAACAGATCCGCAGCGCCGATTGCGTGGTGGGCGGGTTTCGCTATGCGACCGGCTCCCGTTTGCTCGGTTCGTTGCTGCTCGGGTTGTACGATGACGACGGCTTGTTGCATCACGTCGGTTTCACCTCTGCATTCAAGGCGAGCGAACGCGCGACGCTCACGAAGAAATTCGAAGCGCTAAAGAAGAAACCGGGATTCACCGGAAACGCGCCGGGCGGTCCCAGCCGATGGAGCACGGAACGCAGCGGGGAATGGGAACCGGTCGATCCAAAGATTGTGGTCGAGGTGACTTACGATCATTTTACGGGCGAGCGCTTCCGCCACGGCACGAAGATCCTTCGCTATCGTCCCGACAAATCGCCGAAGCAGTGCACGATGGACCAGGTCAAACACCGCGAAGGGAAGTCGCTTGCGCTGTTGTAGCGCTCTTCTGTTGCCCCTCTTCTGTAGCCGCTTCGCTATGCGAAGCGTGAGAGTGGGCGACGTTTCGTCTCACGCCGCCCACAGGGCGGCGGCTACAGAAGACGGGTCAGAATGAATAATTCCGGCTCACGAGACTGAAGTCGCTGCGGAAAAACGGCGCCGGCATCATGTGCGGCGGCCGGTTCGTCAGTGTCACGCCATCGAGCAGCGGCAACCCATAGCTTTCATCGACCAGTCGCATGACGAGAGGAGCAGAGGATTTTGTTTCGACCACCAAATCGATTCCACCTTTCGGCAGAGCGAGGTACAACAAACTCCAATTCTTTTGCGGCTCCCCCGTTGTCGCGGCTGCCGCGAGAGTTTTGCCATCGACCGTCGCGCTGAGAATCTCGGCGCTAATTTGCACGCTCATCCGCTCGGCGCCGCGCGGCGACGCGAGACGAAAGCGCAAATGCCGAACGGCGTTCGCGGTGACATCTTCCAGCACTTGCGCTTCCGGCGGCCGGAATGACGCGATCGGAGCCGGCGCTTGCAGATAAACTCCCCGGCTCAGCGGGAATGGATCCGAAAGCGGACCGCGCTCGGGATTCCTGCCAAAGAATTGCTGCGTCCATTCGTCGGGCCGCGCATCGGAACTAATCCATAGCGCGCGCTGCTTCGTCGCGTCGAAGACATAAACAACGTGGTTCGATTGGCGGTGATCCTTGTCGAAACCCGAGCCAACGCTGGCGAGAAGGAAGAACAAAACCGAGATCGCCGCGACCAATCCTGGAAACGCCCACCGGTTCTCGGTTGTAGCACGGCGCAGAAGCGGAATGAGCAACGCCGACAACAGGACAAGAAGCAGAACCAAGCCGGGCGCGAGAGCGAACGGCATCGCAATAAAAGTAAGATGCACGAACGGAACAACGAGGAGGATGCCGGGGATAGCGCAAAGGGAAGCAATGCCGAGATTCATCGCCGGACGAACGCTCACGTCTGTGTTGATGAATCCGTGACCGATGCCCAGGAGCGCAAAAAATAATGGCCACATAATAAGGTAACTGCCGCCAATCATCCATTTCGCGACCGCGATCATGAGCGCCGCCCACCACAGCAACGCGCCGACGAAAAGATCTGATCCGCTGATTCTTCTTCCGAATGAGCCGAGAACCGCCGCGCTCGTGGCGAGGGTGAGCACCGCAAATCCAATGACGTAAAGCCCATGGCTGTAGCTGTCGCCTTGTGTGATCAAGCTGTATCCCGGATGGATTCGCCGCACGACCCACCACGCACCGGCCACCGCAGCCGCGCCAGCAAGAAGGCTCAGCAAGAAAATAAGCGCGCCTTTCGCAATCCCGATCGTCGTCAATTCCTTCCGGCGGAACCCGAGCCACACCACAGCGGCAAATAGCAACAGAGTCGCCGCCGTCAGCGGCCACGCGAGCCACGCCGGATAGCGCACAAGCAGAAACCCAATCGCGTCGAAGTAAATCGCGTCGCCTTCCGGTTTCACCGCTGTAACCGCCGAGCCAAAATACCGGCTCAGTGCGAGCGCATAGGAGCCGTGATGTTGCACCGTCCGGGCATCGATATTTTCAAGATTGTCGAGCGCGGTGTGATAATGCGTCAGCCCATGGATGTAGGCGAAGTTCATCCCCTGCCGGCCCGCTGCCTTGAAGACCGTCAGGTCGGTGCTGTTCGGCAGGCGTTTGTAAATTTCGTCCGAGAGCGAATTGGCCAGCGGATAGGCGGTCGCTTTCGCCAGCATCCGGATCAAGGCCCCATTTTGCGGGCTCGTCTCAAACATGATCACCGGACCGCCATTGCCGCGCCCTTCGAAATTCAGCGCGACCTCGAACTCTTTCGCCCACGGATGCTCGGCCACGAACGCGCCAGCGCCCAGCAGACCGGTCTCCTCCGCATCGGTGAACAGGAACAGAACGTCGTTTCTGAGCGGATCGCTCGCGGTAATGGCGCGCGCCGTTTCCAGCAAAGTCGCGACTCCGACACCGTCGTCATTCGCGCCCGGCCCGGTCGGCACCGAATCGTAATGCGCCACGAGCAACACGGCGGGCCCACCACCGCTGCCTCTCTTACGCGCGAGGATGTTCTCGATTGTTCCGGCGACAATCAGAGGTGCTGCGGTCGAGGTCGCCGCCATGGTCCTTTGAACCTCGGGCTCCATTCCAAAGGAGCGGAGCTGTTGCAAAATGTAATCGCGCGCCGTGGCGTGATTCACCGACCCGATCGGACGGGGCGCTCGCGCAATCGCCTCCACGTGCCGAATCGCGCGTTCTGCGGAGAACTCGCTCGCCGCGGCCGTGGCAGGGACGGAAGCCTGCGGACGCTGACACCAGATCGTAAGGAACGTAACCAGCCCGAGACCCAGCCAACAAATGAGCGCCGCAATGAAACCAGGGCCCGCCGGTCTCATTGCTCCGGATTCAATTCGAAAATGATCTGCACCTCGTAGTAACTCCCCTTGGTGAGACCATTCGGCAGCGCGTCTACCTGGGTCACCCGCTTCTCTACCGCCGCGACTGATTCGTCGACAGTGACGTTGCCGGACGGTTTCACGATGGTGAAACGCGAGACGCGCCCATCTTTCTCGATTCGGATTCTTACCGTCGTCGACATCTTCGTGCCTGTCGCCACGACCGTCTTGGGCTGATCCCATTCCTTGTGAAAACGATCGTGCAACATCGCTCCGTACCACGCGAATTCCGAGTTGCGGGCGCCGTCACCGCGATCCGCTCCCGGTTTGTCGGACGGCAGATTGGACGCGCTGTCTGATGGTTTCTTACTCACAGAAACCTTTGCGTCGTCGTTCGGTCTTTCGTTTTTCTTTTCCACGGGAGTCGCCGGCTTTTTCGGTGAGGGCTTCGGTGTCGTTTTCGCCGACGCGGACGCCTTCGGCGTCGGTTTGGCTGTCGGTTTCGGCGAACTCTTCGGCGTGGGTCGCGGCGTCACGGTTGGTTTGGGGGTAGGCGTGATGACTGGCGTCGGCGATGGAAGTTGAATCTCACTCCTGGTCGTGGTTGGAACCGGCGGTTCCTTTTCTTCTGCCGGCGGAGAAGGCATCGGCGAAGGTTGCGGTGTCGTCTCAGGTTCGGCCGCGGACGACGAAGACTTGGAGGAAGCCGACTCGGTTGCGGCGGCGTTCATCCAAACGATGCTCGGCGAATTCGCGCTGCGCGACTCGCGACTGCCTCGCGCCAGCGCGATAACGAGCACGAGGTGCGCGACAGTAACGATCGCCACGTTGCGCCAAAAGCGGACGTCGCGTGGCATCGCCTATTTCGCTTCCGCTTTCGTGGCGATCCCGACTTTCGTGATCTGCGCGCGCTGCAACGCATCCATCAACGCGATCAGCTTCTGCACCGGCAACTCGCGATCCGGGCGAATCACGACCGCGACCTCCGGATTCGCGCGCTTCAATTCCACTAACTGCGCGACGAGATCATCGACGCTCACCGGTTTGTTGTTGAACCTGATTGTCGCCTGGCGGTCGATGGAAACGGTCTGGACCTGCGCCGGATTTACGGGCGCGTTGGCGGCGCCGCTCGATGGAATCACGAGGTTCACGCTGTTCTCGAGGAGCGGGGTCGTGATCATGAAAATGATCAAGAGGACGAACGCGAGATCGAGCAACGGCGTGATATTGATCTCGGAAAGGGTCGAGAGCGAGTGGCGCTGAGAATAGCGGCGCATCATCGCCGAAACTCCGGTTCACGCGCGTTGTGATCCACGTATTTGTGCTCGAACTCCGAGGCCAGCTCGGCCGCAAAGTTGTCCATTTCCACGATCATGCCGCGAATGCTGGTGACGAGATAATTGTAGCCGAACATCGCCGGGATCGCGACGCAGAGTGCGGTCACGGTCGTGATCAGCGCGCCCGAAACACCGGGCGCCATCGTCGCGAGATTGGGCGAGCCGGCGACCGCCACATCGGTGAACGTGTCCATCACGCCCCAGACGGTTCCGAGCAATCCGAGAAACGGCGACCCGCTCACCGCCGTCGCGAGCAGGATCATTTGCGATTCGAGCCCGAGCGCGGTCTCGCCCACGGCGCGTTCCATTGCGGCGTTCACCGCGTGCATTTGCGCCGGCGTAATTCTCTCCGCGATCCCCAGCCGCGCGCGAAAAGTTTCATCCACTTCCGCCGACCCGAGGAGTTGGAAGGTCATCTCCTCGCAACCGGCGCGATAGACGTTGAACAGAGGCGCGCCGGGAAATTTCGCGTGATTCTCAAACAAGCGGAGCGGCTGCCGGTCCTTGCGAAAGGCGGAACGAAACCGCGCCGTCTGTTTCCGCGCGAACTGCACTACCCGCAGCTTCGTGATCATGATCGACCAGCTGAAAACCGAGACGAGGCAAAGGAGCGCGAGGACGACTTTGCCGGCAATGGTCGAGTGTTCGAACGCAAAAAGAAGACCGCCGGCCGCGAGAATCTTCGGAAGTAGCATGGGCGCGAACTGTGAGATTAATACCGGACTTTCCGCCGAAGGGAAAGCGGAGATGGATCAGGCCGGCGCCAGCTTGCGCGGATAAGTCGGGCGCTTTTTCGCCACGATCATAAACCCGATCCCGATCGCGATCGTAAAAAGAGAAAAGAATTGCCCGCGAGTCAACGGTCCTACCAGCGACGCGTCCGGTTCGCGGAAATTTTCCACGATGATGCGCAGGATCGAGTAAACGACGAGAAACAAACCGGTGATGAAACCATTCGGGGTGCGGAAACGCGTCCGAACAAACCAGAGAATGCCGAACAGAATCACGCCTTCCAAAAACGCTTCGTAAAGCTGCGACGGATGGCGCGGGGAAATGATTTCGCGGAGAACGTCAGCGATCTTGGGATTCGAGCGCACAGCTTCGAGGATTGTATCCTGGGTCACCGAGGGATCGATTTGCTGACAGGCAGCAACGGCGCGATCGAGCTCCGCAGCATTTCCAGGCTCGAGTAATTCCTTCGGGAACTGGACTGCCCAGGGGACGGTGGTGATCCGCCCGTAGAGCTCCCCGTTGATGAAATTCGCGCAGCGGCCGAGAAACAATCCGATCGGCGCCGCGACGCAGAGGTTGTCGCCAGGATTCGTCCACGGAAGTTTGTGTCGCCGCGAGTAGATGAGAGTGAAAATCACAACGCCGAGGATGCCGCCATGGCTCGACATTCCGCCTTCCCAAACCCGCAGGATCGAAAGCGGATCACGGAGCATCTCCGGTTTGTATAAGAGGACGTAGCCGAGCCGACCACCAATCATCACTCCGAAGAGCGCGACCCAGGTGACGAAATCACCGAGCGCGGCCTGGCTGAGATCGAGGTAGCCGCGTCTGGAAAGAACTCGCAGAAGCAAATACGCGAATACGAACGCGAGCACATATGCCATCCCGTACCAGCGCGGGCCGATGTTGCCCCAGAGCCGGAAGATGAATGGATCGAAATTGTGGAGGTAATAGGAGAGCATTGGGCGAGGCGATCTTCAGCGATGTTGTCGCAGGCGGCAATCGCCGTCTATGCGGCGCGCGATGATACTTTTCGCTGCTTCACTTTCAACACCTCGCGCAAAAACGGAGCCGTCCGGCTGATTCGGCTCTTCGCCACTTCTTCGGGTGTTCCGGTTGCGACGATCTCCCCGCCCTCCGCTCCCGCCTCAGGGCCGATGTCCACGATGTAATCCGCTTCCGCAATGATGCTGAGGTTGTGCTCGATCACGATCACGGTGTTTCCTTCATCGACGAGGCGGTGGAGGACCTTCAAAAGCAACTCAACGTCGGCCATGTGCAGGCCGATTGTCGGTTCTTCGAGCAGATACAGCGTCGATTTCGGTTTGCGCATCTTGCGGATGCGTTCGTTCTGCGCCCGTCCGATTCCGCGGGTCAATTCCGTTACGAGTTTAAGCCGTTGCGCTTCTCCGCCGCTCAACGTCGGACTCGGCTGCCCCAGCTTCAGGTATCCCAAACCGGTATCGACCAGGAGCAAGAGTGGCCGCGCGATCTTTTGGTTCGTGGCGAAGAATGACGCGGCCTGCTCGATCGTCATTTCCATCACGTCGCCGATGCTCTTGTCGTTGTAGAGCACTTCGAGCGTCTGCGGATTATACCGGCGCCCGCCGCAATCCTCGCACGGCACATAACTGCTCGGCAGAAAACTCATCTCGAGCTTGATCGCGCCCTGACCGCTGCACGCTTCACAGCGGCCGCCTTCCGTGTTGAAAGAAAAACGGCTGGGCGAATAACCGCGCACCCGAGAGACCGGCAACTGTCCGTACAGCTTCCGGATTTCGTCGAACACCTTGATGTACGTCGCCGGCGTCGACCGCGACGTTTTCCCGATCGGCGACTGGTCGACCTCATACACGGTCTCGAACGATTCCGCGCCGGTGATGGCGGAAAACAATTCCCGCTGTCGCGCCGGATTCTTTTTCAAACGTTCCTTCACCGCCGGCAGCAGGACGGATCGCATCAGCGTCGATTTGCCGGAGCCGGAAATTCCAGTGATGACCGAGAGCCGGCCGACTGGAAAACGCGCGTCAACATTCTTGAGGTTGTGCGCGTGAGCCCCTCGAATCTCGATCCATTGCTCGACCTCGCCTAGCGACCGGCGCGTTTTCCTCGTCGGATGACACAATGGATTCTTCAGGCAGCGTCCAGTCTCCGAGCCCTTGTGCTTCTCGATGTCGCCCAGAGTTCCCTGCACGACCACTTCGCCACCGTGCATTCCCGCGCCCGGCCCGAGATCGATGATGTGATCGGCGCGGCGCATCGTCTCCTCGTCGTGCTCGACGATGACGAGCGAATTTCCCTTTTCGCGCAACGCCGTCAGCGTCTCGAGCAACCGAAGATTGTCGCGCGGATGCAGACCGATCGTCGGCTCGTCGAGAACGTAAAGGACGCCGCGGAGATTCGAACCTAGCTGCGCCGCCAGACGTATTCGTTGCGATTCGCCGCCGCTCAAGGTTTTCGCCGAACGCCCAAGCGCGAGATAACCGAGCCCGACGTTTTCCATGAAGCGGAGGCGCTGCGAGATCTCCGGCACGAGATCGTCGGCAACGATCTTCTGGTTTCCGCGAAAGCGAAGTTTGCCGATCAACTGCGCTGCTTCCCCCGCTGATTGCGCGGTAAAATTATCGATGGTCTGGCCTTGCACCCGCACGTGGCGCGCGATTGGATTCAGACGTGACCCGTGGCAGGCCGGACATGGCACCGCCTCCTCTTCATCGATCCATTCGAATTCGCGATCGGCGGCCAGCTCGTTTTCGAGGACGGAATCTCCCGTGTCTTCCGTGCCGGTCTGTTTCGCCACATCCCAAATCTCACCGAAGCCGCCGCATTCCTGGCAGGCGCCGTGCGGCGAGTTGAACGAGAACAATCGCGGATCGAGCTCCTCGAAGGCGCGTCCGCAACCCGGGCAGCTCATTTCGGTGCTCATGACGGTAACGCGATGTTTCGCGTCGAGGAGATGGGCGGTGCCGCGACCGATATCGAGCGCGCGCTGGACCAGATTGCGCGCTTTCAGGATTCGCTTCGCGTCGATCGCGCCGACCACGACATCGATGGTGTGTTCCTTGAAACGTTCCAGTTTTCGGAACTGCGAGATCGGCAAAAGATGTCCGTCGACAAACAGCGTCTCGAAGCCCTGGCGTTCCGCCCAGCGCGCGACATCGGTGTGGAATCCTTTGCGCGCCTTTACCAGCGGCGCGAGCACCTTGAGCGGGCCGCGCTTCACCGCGGTCTCGAGTTGCCGCACGATTGCGGCCAGACTTTGCTTTTCGACCGGCAGATCGCAGTCGGGACAGAATTGCGTGCCGGTTTTCGCGAAAAGGAGCCGGAGAAAATGATAAACCTCGGTCACGGTCGCGACGGTTGATTTGCCGCCGCCGCGCGTGACGCGTTGCTCGATCGCAACACTCGGCGGAACGCCTTCGACGAGATCGACGTCCGGTTTCTCCAGTTGCTCGACAAACTGCCGCGCGTAAGGCGACATGCTGTCGAGGAAGCGGCGCTGCCCTTCCGCGAAAAGAATATCGAACGCGACAGTAGATTTCCCGGAGCCGCTCAGACCGGTGATGATGACCATCTTGTCGCGAGGGATATCGAGCGAAATGTTCTTCAGGTTATGCTCGCGCGCGCCGTGAATGCGGATGGCGTGATTTCCATTTCTGGGGAGCGCACGCGCCTCGCGTGCCCCGTTCGGCGCCTCGCCGAACGGCTCTTCAGCGGCGCGGAGTGAAATTTCTTCGCCGTCATCTGAATAAACGCCATTCGTGCTTCGCGGCGAGGCGCCGCGAACAGCACGCGGGGCGCGTGCGCTCCCCAGAATCTTGCTGAGAAACCTTCCGGTATGTGATGCGTCATTTTTTGCGACGGCTTCCGGCGTTCCGGCAGCGACAAGCTGCCCGCCTTCGTCGCCCGCCTCAGGTCCAAGATCGATCACCCAATCGGCGCACTTGATCACCTCGAGATTATGTTCGATCACGACGATGGTGTGGCCGCCGTCCACCAGGCGTTGAAACAGCCGCATTAGAACGGCCACGTCGTCGAAGTGCAATCCAGTCGTTGGCTCATCAAAGATGAAGAGATTGCCGGCGGACGATCCGTTCCCTCCGGCGCTCTCCTCGGACAGATGCCGCACCAGTTTCAATCGCTGTGATTCGCCGCCGGAAAGCGTGTTGAGTGGCTGGCCCAAACGCAAATAGCCGAGGCCGACTTCATCCAGAACGTCGAGCTTGTCGCCGAGCGTTTTTGATTCGCCGATCTGCGCGAAAAACTGGATCGCTTCGCTGACCGTCATCTCAAGAACGTTGTGGATCGATTTTCCCGCAACTTGCACTCGCAGGACGTGCGGTTGAAAGCGGCGGCCTTCGCATTCGGCGCAGCGCACATAAAGATCGCTCAGGAACTGCATCTCGATCTTCTCGAAGCCGGTGCCGCAACAACGTTCGCAGCGCCCGCTGCCGGAGTTGAAAGAGAACGCGCTCGCGGTCAGGCCCTGCGCCATCGCCTCCGGCTGCGCGGCGAAAAGCTCGCGCACGCGATCGTAAAGCCCGAGATAAAGAATCGGCGTGGAGCGCGGGGTGCGCGCCAGCATTGATTGATCGACCATGACGACATCCGCCACGCGATGCGAGCCGGTGACCGATTTGCACGCGCCCGGCGCTTGTTCGCTCGGCTGCCCCTTTGCTTGAAGCAGATTCCGGTAAAGAACTTCGTGGATGAGCGTGGACTTCCCCGAACCCGAAACGCCGGTGACGCAGTTAAAAATCCCGAGTGGAATTTCGACGTCGATGTTCTTGAGATTGTGTTCTCGCGCGCCGGTGATCTTGACCGAGCTCGATGATTTCCGACGCGATTTTGGAACTGGGATCGATTGGCGGCCGCTGAGGTAATCGCGCGTCAGTGACTGGGGAGCGCGGGCGTCTCGCCCGTTGGTTTCGGCGTCTCGCCGAAACGGACTTTCATTCGCCGTCCGCTTTTCATTCGACGCTGAAAGTTTGCCCACCGCGCCAGGCAAAGTTCGCGAAGGCGAGACGCCTTCGCCAGCACGCGAGGCGCGTGCGCTCCCCAGCATCTCATCCAGCGCTCCACTAAAAACCAATTCGCCGCCGTATTCGCCGCGGCCGGGGCCGATATCGATTAAGTGATCGGAGGCGCGGATAATCGCTTCCTCATGCTCGACAACAAGCAGGGTGTTCCCCTTGTCCCGCAGATCGTGCATCACGCGCACGAGCCGGCCGACATCGCGCGGGTGCAATCCGACGCTCGGTTCGTCCATGACAAACAGCGTGTTCACGAGCGACGCGCCAAGACAGGTGGTGAGATTTACGCGCTGGACTTCGCCGCCGCTCAGGGTGCGCGTCGAGCGGTCGAGCGTGAGATAGCCGAGGCCGACTTCGCAAAGATAACGCAGCCGGGCGACGACTTCATTGCGCAACATCTCCGCCGTCGAGTCGTTAGGCGGCAAAATCAAATTCGTAAAAAGATTCCGGGCGTCGCTGATGGAAAGCTGGGCCAATTCCGGCAACGTCCGTGCTGTCTCGCGCGTTCCGTTGCGCGCGGGCGAGACGATCCGGTAATTCAACGCCTCAGGCTGAAACCGGCCGCCCTTGCAATCGGGACAGGTCGTATAAGCGCGATAACGGCTGAGCAAAACGCGCACGTGCATTTTGTAGGTCTTGCTTTCGAGCCACTTGAAAAAACCGCGCACACCGTACCACCGATCGTTCTCGGCCAGCTCTTCGACATCGGTATCCTCGTCGCGCGCTTCGCCGTTGATGACGAAATCCTGATCGGCTTTCGGCAGGTCCTCGAAGGGCGTCCGGACATCGATCTCTTCCCGCACGCAGGCCCGAACGAGATCGCGCTGCGATTCGCCCATTTCTTCGCCGCGAAAAACGCGGACGGCCCCTTGCGCGATCGAGAGCGAACGGTCCGGGATCGCTTTGTTGAGATCGATCGCAATCGTGCGCCCGAAGCCGCGGCAAGTCGGACACGCGCCCAGTGGATTGTTAAAACTGAAGAGGCCGGGAGTCGGCGGACGGATATCGAGATCGCAATGCGCGCAATGCCAGCCGGTGGAGAAAGGCGATTCTTTCTTTGTCTCGAGAACAACGAAATTGATCCGGTCTTTGCCGAAGCGCAGCGCGGTCTCGAGCGATTCCACCAGACGGGCGCGCGTTTCCTCTCCGATCGTCAGGCGATCCTGAATGACTTGCACGCGGGCGCCGAGCCGTCCGACTTTCTTATCGGTATCGGCACGGACGACTTCGCCGTTCAACCAGACGCGCAGATAACCTTGCTGCTGGAGGAATTGAAAAAACTCCCGCGAATCCGTCTTCGGCGGAACTCCGACCCAGAAGGTCAGCAGGACTGTTTCGCCGGCGAAGTCGCGCAGGACGTCGTCTGCGATCGAGCGCGCCGTCTCCGGGCGAATCTCCCGGCCGCAACTGGGGCAAAAGGCGCGCGCGATCCGCGGCATAAGGAGCTTCATGTAATCGTTGATCTCCGTCATGGTGCCGACGGTCGACCGCGAGCTTTTCACCGGATTTGCCTGCTCGATGGCGATGGCTGGCGGAATGCCGCGGATCTCGTCGACACGGGGTTTATCCATGCGATCCAGGAATTGCCGCATGTAGGGGCTGAACGTTTCGACGTAACGGCGCTGGCCTTCCGCGTAGATCGTGTCGAAAGCGAGACTCGATTTACCGCTGCCGCTCGGCCCGGTAACGACGGTTAATTTCCCCAATGGGAGATCGAGATCGATGCCCTTGAGGTTGTTCTGGCGCGCCCCGCGAATCTCCACGCAACCCCGATCCGGCGGCGCGATCACGCATGGCTTTTCGGCGATCTTTGAACCCACCGGAGACTATCCGATTGAGCGCCGCGATTCGCAAATTTTCAGCGCGGAAGACAGTGTCTTCTGTAGCCGCTTCGCTATGCGAAGCGCGGGCGAAAGCCCATTATCGCGCCGAGCTCACGCCGCCCACAGGGCGGCGGCTACAGAAATCAGCCCGCGAAACGCTTTTCTACTTTCTCGCGTTCGGCGAGCAGCGCCTCAGGCATATCGGGCTTGAGCGTCTCGAAAAACTTTTTTTGGCCCTGCAACTCCGTTTTCCACTCATCGGCTTTGACCGAGAGCAATTCATTCAACTGCCCGCTGGAAAGGCCCTCCAACTCTTCGAGGTCCAAATCTTCCGGCCGCGGAATGTATCCGATCGCACTGTTCTCGGCGCCGCCTTTGCCCTCGCAGCGTTCGATGATCCACTCGAGCACCCGCATGTTGTCGCCGAAACCGGGCCAGAGAAATTTTCCGTCGGCGCCTTTTCGAAACCAATTCACGTTGAAAATGAGCGGCGGATTCGTCACTCGCGGGCCCATTTCGAGCCAGTGCTTGAAATAATCCCCCATGCTGTATCCGCAAAACGGCAGCATCGCCATCGGATCGCGCCGCACCTGACCGACCGCGCCGGTCGCGGCCGCGGTGGTTTCCGAAGCCATCGTCGCGCCGACATAAACGCCGTGGACCCAATCAAACGCCTGGAAGACCAGCGGCATCGTGTCGCTGCGCCGGCCGCCGAAAATAATCGCGCTGATCGGAACGCCTTCGCCTTTTTCCACGTCGGGATCGAGCACGGGATTGTTCCGCATCGGCACGGCGAAACGGCTGTTGGGATGCGCGGCTTTTTCCTTGGAATCGGGCGTCCAATCGTTCCCCTTCCAATCGATCGCATGCGGGGGCGGCGGGCCGTCCTTCCCTTCCCACCAAACGTCGCCGTCATCGGTGAGCGCGACGTTGGTGTAGATCGTGTCGCGCTCGATCGCCTTCATCGCGTTCGGATTCGATTTGTAACTCGTCCCCGGCACGACGCCGAAATATCCGTTCTCCGGATTGACCGCGTAGAGCCGGCCGTCCTTCCCGATCTGCATCCAGGCGATGTCGTCGCCGATGGTCGTGACTTTCCAGCCCTTGAAATGCGCGGGCGGAATCAACATCGCGAAGTTGGTCTTGCCGCAGGCGCTCGGAAACGCGGCCGCGACATAATGCTTCCGGCCTCCCGGCGATTCGACGCCGAGGATGAGCATATGCTCGGCGAGCCACCCTTGTTTACGCGCGAGATAGGAACCGATCCGGAGCGCGAGACATTTTTTGCTCAGAAGGACGTTGCCGCCGTAGCCGGAGCCGACGGAGATGATCGCGTTGTCCTGCGGAAAATGGCAGATGAGACGGCGGTCTGGATTTACATCGAGCAGGGAGTGAACTCCGCGGTTCCATTCACCGGCCACGTCGTTACCGAGACGCTTGACGGCGACCGATCCCATTCGCGTCATGATTCGCATGCTCAGGACCACATAGATCGAGTCGGTGATTTCGAAGCCAACCTTGGTGAGCGGCGAATCCGGCGGGCCCATAATGTAGGGCACGACGAACATCGTCCGGCCCTTCATCGCGCCGGCCAGGAGACCGTGGAGTTTTGTGTAAGTCTCTGCGGGCGCCGCCCAGTTATTCGTCGGGCCGGCTTCCTCTTTAGTTGGAGTGCAGATCAGGGTGAATTGTTCGACCCGCGCGACATCGTTCTGGTTCGATCGATGCAAATAGGAGCCCGGCTTTTTCGCTTCATTCAGTTTTGTGACGACGCCGAGACGCTGCGCCTCGCCGAGCAGCCAGGCGTTCTCCTTGTCGGACCCGTCGCACCAGAAAATGTTTTCGGGTTCGCAAAGGCGAGAGACTTCCTGGACCCAATCGAGCACTGCCTGATTAGCCGGCTTGGAGTCCCCGATTCCACTCGGCGGCGAGATCGCTGGCGCAAGGTTATCCATAAGTTGCGGCGCTCGACATCACCCAAATGCAGAAGAGCGGATTGCCATTTTCTCCGCTTCAGTCGCTTCTCCAAGCAAATTTTCGCGGCCTCCGACATTGCTTGCGCGGGCGAGGGCAGCTGATTTATTGCAGCATGTTCGGTGTCACCACCTCGGATGACTACCAGCCGGTGACATGGGTAGGCCGTCATCCGGTGCACGTGACGACGCTTCTCGTGGCGGGGCACGTCTTTCTCATGGTGGTGGCATGCTTCCTTTCCGCGCTCGGAGCTGCCGGGTTTTTGAATTTGCTCATTTTCGATAGCGCCCAAATCCTGGTGCTCGGCCGTGTTTGGCAGATCGTGACCTACGCCTTCGTCCATCTACCTTATTCCGCGTCGGCTCTCCTTTGGTTTGCGGTTGAGATGTACATGCTTTTTGCCTTCGGGCGTGAGCTGGAACGCTTCGTCGGCCGGCGCGCGTTTATCGTCCTTTATGGCTTGCTCCTTTGGGTGCCGACAGTTTTTCTCACGATCGCCGGGCTATGGGCGCGATTCGGACTTGCAGGTTCGGCGGCATTGCATTTCGGCATCTTCATCGCATTCGCATCGATTTACCCAAACGTGGAAATGCTTTTGCGGATCCAAGCCAAGTGGGTCGCGCTCATCCTGGTGGCAATTGGAACGCTGGCCGCATTGGCGAACCATGATTGGGCGAGCCTTATCGTCATCTGGACAACCATCGCTACAGCCGTCAGTTTCGTCTTACTGCGCGGGGCCGGGCCGGAATTGGAATGGTGGAATACGATGAAATCGCGCTGGCAGCCGAAGCCGAAATTTCAGGTGGTCCCCCGAGCAACTCCGCGCCGCGTCGTCGAGCCCGAAAATATTCATGAATCGATCGACCCCGTGCTGGATAAGATTTCCAAGCAGGGAATCAACAGCCTGACGGCGTCGGAACGGCGTGCGCTCGACCGCGCCCGGAATCGTCTCCTGAAAAAGCCGCAGTGAACGGAGGCCCCGAGGGTCGGGACACCCATTTGCGAATCAGCGTGGTCGTTCCTTCCTGGCGGGATGCGGAAAACCTTGCCGTTCTTTTGCCGGCGCTGGCTCGGCTCGGGCGCGTCTCGGAAACGCTCGTGGTCGATGCTTCGGCCGATGCGGAAGTGGAGCGGATCGCGCTTTCCTCCGGCGCCACCTTCGTCGCTTCCCCGGCCCCGAATCGCGGCGAACAAATGAACTTGGGCGCCTCCGCCGCCACCGGCGACGTGATTATCTTTCAACATTCGGACACCGTCCTGGAAGATGCGCATGTCGCCGCGATCGAGATCGCGCTTTCCGATCCTCAAATCATCGGTGGCGCATTTTTTCGGAAGTTCGACGGGCGGCATCCGCGCCTGATGTGGCTGGAATCGGTGGCGCGTTTCCTCACTCGGCACGGAGGGACGCTTTACGGCGACCAATCGATTTTTGTCCGGCGCGATGCCTTCGAAAAGCTAGGTGGGTTCGCCCGGATCCCGTTGATGGAGGACGTGGAGTTCTCGCGCCGCCTGCGCTCCGCCGGAAAAATCGCGGTGCTCGATCCGCCGGTCCAATCTTCCGCGCGCCGTCATCTGCGAAAAGGCGCCTGGCGGACGAGCATTCAGAACGGACTCTTTATCGTCCTCTACAATCTGGGTGTATCGCCGCATCGGCTGCATCGGTGGTATTACGGGAGCGCCAACAATTCATCCAAGCGCGAGACCGCATTGTCATCCTGAGGCTGGCGAAGCGCGCCGAAGGACCTCGCAACTGCAATGGCGATCAGCTTGCGCCAAGGGACGCCGCCAAAGGTAGCGATGCTCTTAAGGCGCAAGCTAATCGATCTGCAATTGTGAGGTCCCTCGCCGTCTGCGCGGGCTCGGGATGACAAGCACTTACTCCACCGTCAGCGATTCGGTGCGCAGGATTTCCACAAACTCCTCCGCCGTCGTCGCCGCCATGAGCGCGTCCCGGCGGCCCTTGTCTTTCACCACCCGGGCGAGCGCCCCGACGCACACGAGATAATCCGTCACCCTTCGTTGCGGCACTCCCACCAAAAAAATCAGGTGCACAGGTTCGGCCGAATGCCCAAACGGAATGCCGGCCCTGCTCCGGCCGATGCCAAGAACAATTCGATCGACCAAATCCGTCCGCGCATGGGGGAACGCAACTCCTTCCCCGGTATTAGTCGAAGTTCTGCCCTCGCGCTCCATGATTGCGTCCGCCAATTTGTAGAAATCATCGACGAGCCCATTGTTGCGCAGCAGCTCCACTATCTCGAGAATCGCCTCGGCAGCGGTCGCCTCGCGCAACTCCAGCACCACCAGTTTTGGATCGAGGATTTCAGAGAGCAGCGCGGACATCGGGAAAAGATCGGTGTGATTGATTGGATTGACGGCCCAATCCGAGTTATCGAATTATCCAAGGACTCGTGGCAACTCAAAACAATCCCGGCGGGCTCAGCGATGAAGCGACCATTTCGTTGCAGAGGAGCCTGTACGATCCGGGCTACGTCAATGCGATGTCGCATTTTTACCGGGGCGAGCTCGGCCGCATCATGATCTGGCGGCAGCGGCTCGACATCACGACGAACTGGGCCATCACCAGCAGCACCGCGATTATCACCATCGCTTTTTCGAATCGCGAGGTGCCTCACATCATTTTCTTTTTCAATCTCGCCATCGTCTGGGGCATGCTCTGGATCGAAGCGCGGCGTTACCGGTTCTACGACGCTTTCCGCGCGCGCGTCCGCATGCTGGAAGCGCATTTCCTCGTCCCGATGGTGATGGAGAATCGCGAGATGCTGCAGGGCGAATGGAAAAAACTCGTCTGCGAAGATTTGATTCTGCCATCGTTCAAGATCACGAAACTGGAGGCGATCGGGCGGCGTCTGAAGCGCAATTACGTCTTCATTTTCATCCTCATCATGGTGGCGTGGATCACGAAGATATTTCTGCACGCTTCCACGACAATGGATGGCCTCCCGGCTTTTTATCGAGCGCTTCGCATCGGGCACATTCCATCATGGCTCGTCGCCTTTATTTTCGTCGGCACGCTCGTCAGCGTCATCGGAATTACGATTTACGTCGGTAAAAAGACAACCGGCGAGGTCTCCGAATTTCGCACGCACCGATCGCTGTGGAGGATTTAAAGGGGCCAGCCGGCGATTTCGCGAAGCTCTGCGAGATCGTCGCGAAACTCCGCGCCCCAGGCGGCTGTCCATGGGACCGCGAACAAACCAACGAATCGATCCTGCCAAACCTGATCGAGGAAGCGTACGAGGTCGCGCATGCGGTGCGCGCGAAAGACGATGCGAACCTGCGCGAGGAACTTGGCGATTTGATTCTGGTCGCGCTAATGCATTCGGAAATCGCGGAGGAACAGGGCCGCTTCAAGATTGATGACGTTTTACAAGAGGTGACCACCAAGCTGATCCGGCGGCATCCGCATGTTTTCGGCGAGAGCATCGTAAGCGATTCGCACGGCGTCGTAAAACAGTGGGAGGCGATCAAGCGCGAAGAGAAGAGCGAAACCGGGAGGCATTATCTTGCCGATCTGCCGGCGGCACTCCCCGCCCTGATGCGGGCGCAGAAAGCGCAAAAGAAAGCAGCGCGGGTGAACTTCGATTGGACGGAAATCTCGGATGTGGTCGCGAAGGTCGATGAGGAACTGGCGGAAGCGAAAGAAGCGATCGCCTCGCACGATCCGGACGCGATCGCGGATGAGATCGGCGACCTGCTTTTTGCGGTGGTCAATCTCGCGCGGAAGAGCGGGCTCGACGCGGAAATGGCGATGCAAGCCGCGACCGACAAATTCGTCGCCCGGTTCAGCCAGGTGGAAGATGAGCTGCGCGCACGTGGGAAAAAGCTAGGCGAAGTGGGGCTCGAGGAGCTGGACGCGATCTGGAACGCGCATAAGACGGACGCGAGAGAGAAGACGGGAAGTCAGGTTTAACGGCCGCAGAGCGACCCGGGTGTCCTGCCCAATCCTCCCGTTTACAAACTGCCTCGGTTGGCGATATTGGGCGTCCCAATGGAGCTTGCAATCCATATCCTGGCCGGAGTTTTCATCTTGATCTCGTTGCTCATGATGCTCGTCATCCTGATGCAACGGCCGAAAAGTGAAGGCCTCGGCGCGGCGTTTGGCGGCGGTGTGACCGAGAATATTTTTGGCGCGCAAACGACGAACGTGCTCACTAAAATCACCGGCTGGCTCGCCGCTATCTTTTTTCTCCTGACCTTCGTCCTCTCGATCCTCTACGCGCACTTGGGTAATTCAGGGAGCAATCTCAGCCAGGACGTGGGAAAAAACTTACCGCCGCCGCCTATCACCACCTCACCCACGCCAAGCGCTGGTCCATCATCGGCCGTTGGGCCTCCTGGAACGGTGACCAATCCGACGCCAGCGACCACCGGTCCGGCGCCGTCGGTAAAACCAGCAGATATCGCAGTGGGAGCCGTTCCACCTACAACCAGCTCAGTCGCGCCAGTGACCAGTCCGGCAGGCTCGCCGCAACAGACGGCGGTGCCTTCCGTCTCCCCCAAGCCAAAGCCCTAAGTTCGGCGGGCGGGATTTCCTGTCGGTTATGGCACTGCTTCCGGCTTCGGGCCGGCTTTTTCGTTCAAGGCCTGGGTGAACTCCTGCAGGCTGGTGACGATTTGGGGCGCCTTGGTCAGGACGGTGCTCGCGAGTTTCTCGGAATAATCCGGCCGGCGTTGCGACATCTCCGAGAGCGCCATCATGACGGCCAGGGCGTTGTTGATCGCGTGTTTGATCTCGCTGAATTTTTTCTGCAACTCAACGATTTCTTCGTGGGAAATACTGCGAGCGGGGTCGGTCATGGTTAGTGGCATCGACTGGAGAAAAGCAGGAGTTGTGCTTGACTGACAGGTTCGACATTTGTCGTCCGATGCCTGCGCAAACTATCAAGATCAGCGGTGCACGCCAGCACAATCTCAAGAATCTCCATGTGGAGATTCCGAGAGAGAAACTGGTCGTTATTACCGGTTTAAGCGGGTCGGGGAAATCTTCGCTTGCCTTCGATACCCTCTATGCCGAAGGGCAGCGCCGTTACGTCGAGAGCCTGTCGGCTTATGCCCGGCAATTCCTCGATCAGATGGAAAAGCCGGACGTCGATTTTATCGAAGGCCTTTCGCCGGCGATTGCCATCGAACAACGCAGCGCCGGCGCGAATCCGCGATCGACGATCGCAACCACGACGGAAATTTTTGATTATCTCCGGGTTCTGTTCTCCGCAGTCGGACAACCGCACGATCCCACGACCGGCCATCCCATTCATCGGCAGACGCCGCAGCAAATCGTCGATCAGATCCTCGCGTTTCCGGCGGAGACAAAAATCATTTTGCTCGCGCCGCTCATTCAGAATCAGAAAGGCGAATTTCGCGACGTGATCGAGAAGGTGAAGCGCGAAGGGTTCGTTCGGATTCGGATTGACGACGAAATCGTGGAGCTCGGAAAGCCGGAGCCGATTCGGCTGAAGAAAACGGAGAAACACACGATCGAAGCGGTGGTGGATCGGCTGGTGATTCGGGATGGAGTGCGGACGCGGCTGGCGGATTCGGTGGAGACCGCGCTAAAATGGGGGGGGAACCGGATCGTGGTGCTGAAAGCGGAAGAGGGAGAAACGTCCAACGTCCAACGTCCAACGTCCAACGTCCAACGAGAGGAAAAATGGGAGACGGTACGTTATACGACGGACTACGGGAACGCCGAGAGCGATTTCTCGTTAGGCGAGCTGACGCCGAAACATTTTTCGTTTAATAGCCACCTCGGCGCGTGCCCGGCTTGCCACGGATTGGGGACCCAACTGGTTTGCGATGCGGACCTGATGGTGTCCGATCCGCAGAAGTCGATCGCGGAAGGAGCGATCACGCCGTGGCGGCGCGGCGCGAAACCGCTCCAGGCGTATTACCGCAGCCTGCAAACGGCGCTGGTGAAACATTTCGACGTGGACGATCACATTCCGTTCGCGGATTTGCCCGAGGCATTTAAGAAGGCGCTCTATTACGGGACGGGCGATCAGCCGATCAAGATGAGCGCCGGTGGGAATGGGAAAGCGCCGAAAACGGAACGGCCGTTTGAAGGGCTCGTGCCGCAAATGGAGCGGCTTTACCAGGAAACGGAGAGCGAATTTACCCGCAATCGAATCCGGGCCTTCATGACGCGCGTGCCTTGCCAGACCTGTCACGGGGCGCGGTTGAAGCCGGAAATTCTGGCGGTCACGATCAAGGATGCTGCCGGCCGCGAGATGAATATCCATCAGTTCAGCGAGCTGACGATTGATGCGGCGGCGGAGTACGTGCGTGGGCTTTCTCTCACCGAACAGCAACGTTTCATCGCAGCGGAAGTGCTGCGTGAGATCGATTCGCGTCTCCAATTTCTTCGCGAAGTGGGTCTGAATTATCTCTCGCTCAATCGCGAAAGCGGGACGCTTTCCGGCGGTGAAGCGCAACGAATCCGGCTCGCCACCCAGATCGGTTCGGGCTTGGCTGGCGTTCTCTATGTCCTGGATGAGCCGAGCATCGGATTGCACCAACGCGATAACGCGCGGCTCCTCGTCACGCTCCGGCGGCTGCGTGATCTGGGAAACTCGGTGATCGTGGTGGAGCACGATGAGGAAACAATCCGCGCGGCCGATCACATTCTCGATCTCGGTCCGGGGGCCGGTCCGCGCGGCGGCGAGATCGTGGCGCAGGGAACAATCGATGAAGTGCTCCGCGCGAAGAATTCGCCGACCGCCGATTACCTCTCGGGCCGGGCGCGGATCGCGATCCCGCGCGAGCGCGTCCAGCCGCGCGCCGGCCAAACCGGCGATGGCTGGCTGACGGTCACCGGCGCGGCGGAGAATAATTTGAAAAACGTGGAGGCTTCGTTCCCGATCGGTTGTTTCACCTGCGTTACGGGCGTGTCCGGCAGCGGCAAATCAACCCTGGTGGACGATATTTTGCGGCGCGCGCTTTTCCGGCACTTTTACAATTCGAAGGACAAGCCTGGAAAACATCGCGCCTTGCATGGATTGGATCAGCTCGACAAGGCGATCGTGATCGATCAGAGCGCGATCGGCCGCACGCCGCGCTCCAACCCGATCACCTACACCGGCGCGTTTACGCCGATCCGCGAATTGTTCAGCCAGCTTCCCGCGGCGCGGATCCGCGGATACGATGCCGGGCGTTTCAGCTTTAATGTCAAAGGCGGACGCTGCGAGAATTGCGAAGGCGGCGGGCTGATCAAAATCGAGATGCATTTTTTGCCGGACGTTTATGTGGAGTGCGAGGTCTGCCGCGGCCAGCGGTATAATCGCGAGACGCTCGAGATCACTTTCAAAGGAAAAAATATCGCCGACGTGCTGAACCTGACGGTGGATGAAGCGGCGCGATTTTTCCGAAGCGTGCCGTCGGTTTCCGAGCGTTTGGTGGCAATGCTCGACGTGGGACTGGGATATCTGCGACTCGGGCAGGCGGCGACGACGCTCTCGGGCGGTGAGGCGCAACGGGTGAAGCTCGCGACGGAGCTGGCCAAAAGAGCGACAGGCCGGACGATTTATATTCTCGATGAGCCGACGACCGGCTTGCATTTCGCGGACATTGAGAAGTTGCTGCAAGTGCTGATGAAACTCCGAGACGCGGGGAACACGCTGGTGGTGATCGAGCACAATCTGGAGATGATCAAATGCGCCGATTGGATCATCGATTTGGGGCCGGAAGGCGGGGAACGCGGCGGAGAGATTGTGGGGAGCGGGACGCCGGAGAAGATTGCGGAGTTGGCGGGGAGTTATACGGGACGTTATCTGAAACCGTTGCTTAAGGGATGAAGAGAACGCCTAACGCCGAATGGAAGAGGGCCGCGTGGATTGCAGTCGTGGTGAGTCTGGGGACGCTGTGTTCCCCAATGCAGGCGGCGGAACTTTCGGAACTGGTGGAGGCGGCGCGACCGCTGGAGGAAGGGGTGCCGCAAGTAGCGGTCCTGCGGTTACGAACGCTGCTCGCGAGCAAGGTCGCGCCGGAAGAGCGGCCCGCGGTTATGGCGAAACTGGCGGAAGCGTTGCTTACGGCCGGGCAGGCCGAAGAGGCTTTGAAGTTTCTGGAGGATCCTGCGGTAGCGGATCTGCCGGCGACTTCGTTTTGGCGGGCGCAGGTTTACTCGACTTTGCGACGCTGGAGCGAGGCCCTTCCACTCTATAAGCAGGCGGCGGAGCAAAAGGGATCGACGTTTCGTTGGCCGGCGATCTTCGGACAGGCGGAAGCGCTCCGGGCGCTCGGGCGGCGCGAGGAGGCGCTGCAACTGTTTGCGTTTCTGTTTTCCGACCCGCGCTGGAGCGACCGCGCGCAGTTGCGTTTCGCCGAATTGTTGCTCGAGAAACGCGATACCGCGGGCGCTCGCCGTCTTCTCGACAAAGCGAAACCGGCCGCGCTCGGCGACAAAAAAGAGAAGCGCTTTTTGCAGGGCCGGCTGGAAGCGCTCCTGGATCATCCGCAGCGGGCGGTCGAACTTTTCCAGACAATTATCCGAACGCCGGAAGGGACGAGCCGCGCAGTCCTGATCGCGACCTTGTGTGCGAACGCCGAAGCGAACCTGCAACTGGGCACGCCCGAAGCCGGTGATGATGCGCTCGAGGATTTTATCGAACATCACGGCGTCGATCCGGAATTGCCGACGGTCTTTGCGAAGCTCGATCAACTCTACCGCGCCGAACGGCAGCCTGCGACCCAGGAGCTGGGAAGATGGGCGAGCGATGTGGTCCAGCCGAGGAAATCTCTCGCGCAATGGTATCTCGCCAGAAATGAATTGCGCGCCGGGCGGCGGGACGCCGCGCTCCGCATGTTCGCGCGGTTACGAAATGAGCGGGCGCCCTTGCCGGTCCTGGCGGAGGGGCTCGTCGAGTTCGCGCAACTGGAGCTCGAGGATGGCCGTTTCGAGGAAGCGCTCGCGATCCTCAAGGATGCGCGGGCGCTCCAGCCCGAGCCGCCGTTGCTCCAGCGGATCGTGTTCCTGACTGGTCGCGCGCACTATCGCGCCCAACAATACAAAGGCGCGGCCGAAACGTTCGAGCAGGCGGCGCACGGCGCGCAACCGCCCGCGAGCGATTCGCTCTATAACGCCTCGCTCTCGTGGCTCCAGTTGAACGACAACGTCCGCTTCCTGGCCGATGTGAAGGAACTCGCGCAAAGTGGGAATGACGACGCGCGCGGCGATCTGTTGCTCGAGCAGGGCCTCGTCCAGGCGGGGCAGGGAGACAAGAAGGCCGCCGAGACGCTGGAGGGTTTCTTGCGCGAATTTCCGGGCCACCAACGACGGGCCGAGGCCTCGGTCGCGCTGGCCGAGATCGCTTTTCATAGCGTTCCTCCCCGGTTTGATGACGCGAGAAAAAATCTCGATCTCGCCCGGAAAAATGAACCGAACGCCGCGGCGAACGAGCGCGCCGATTACCTTGCCATCTGGCTTGAGGACGCGGCGCCCAATGCCGATCCGGCAAAAGTCATCGGGGCCGCCGCTGATTTTCTCCGCAAATATCCGGCGTCGGCGCTCATCTCCGACGTCCGGATGAAGCTGGCGGAGACCTATTACCGGCAACAGGATTTTTCGAATGCCCAGACCCAGTTTCAAATTCTGGCGCAGGAAAATCCGCGCGGCCCGTTTACGGAGAAGGCACTTTTTTTCGCTGCCAGGTCCGCGACCCAGAGCATGGGCAGCGAGGCTTTGGACCGTGCCTTGGTCCTGCTCGATGAGGTGGTGAAAAAGAACGGCGAATTGAAATGGGCCGCGCGTATCGAGCAAGCCGTGATCGAACGCCGCCTTAATAAAGCGAACGACGGCGCCACGCTTTATGAGGAAGTCCTGGCTGGAAACGCAAAGCCGGAAGAGAAGCGCGAAGCCTTGTGCGGCAAAGGCGACATTCTCTATGAAGCGGGTCAAAGCGATCGCGAGAATTACAAACGCGCGATCGAAATTTACGATCAGCTCGCCGCGCAGAAAGATGCGTCGGCCCATTGGCGGAATCAGGCGCTTTTCAAAAAAGGGATTTGCCTGGAAAAATTAGGTGATCGGGCGAATGCGCTGGCCACGTTTTACAAAATCATCGAGGAGGAAAACCGGCCCGACCGTCCCCGGCGAGAATACTTCTGGTATTATAAAGCGGGCTTCAACGCGGCGCGCCTGCTCGAGGATAAGGCGCAATGGCAACCCGCGGCGGTCGTTTACCAGAAGCTCGCCGCGGCCGGAGGCACGCGAAGCGATGAAGCGAAGTCACGCCTCGGCCGCTTGCGTCTCGAGCATTTTCTCTGGGAACAATGACCTGGACTGCGCTTCCATCGCTTTGATTACGGCGGTGAGTGCGTGGTTGACCGGACAAGGCATGCCCTGCCGGGCGCCCAAAGCGGCGACGGCGCCGTTCATGTAATCGATCTCAGTCGGGCGGCCGCGGCGCAGGTCCTGTAGCATCGAGGCGATGTTGTGTGACGGTCGAAAAAAATCGTCGATCTCCCGGTTGAAATCGCAGTCGAAGGCGATCCCTTGAGTCGCAGCGATGGCGAGACATTCGTCGATCACCAAGCGCTTTAGCCGAAGCAGTTGCGGGTTCGCGATGCCGCCGACTTCGCAGCCCATCATCGCGGTGATGGGATTGACCACGCAGTTCACGATGAGTTTGTACCAGACGTCGCGCCTGATATCCGGCGAGACGCGGCAATCCAGGTTCGCGGCGGTGAACACACGCGCGATTTCGGCGCTGCGTTCGTGCTGCTCGATCACTGTGTAGCCGCGGGCGAGAAAATCGATTACACCTGGCTCTTTGAAGACGCCGCCGAACTGGGTAAAGCCACGAAGGACGACGCCCCGGCCGCGCAATGCTTCACGCACGATGTCCTCAGTCCCGAGGCCGTTTTGGAGAGAGAGAATTGTCGTATCTTCTCGAACCAGCGGAGCGAGCGACGCAGCCGCCGTGAAACTGTCCGGCACTTTCGTCGTCAACAAAACGAGCGTGTTCGGGCGCAGGGTCTCGATCGCGGTGACCGCGCGCATGCGCGCGACCTGCGATTCCAGGCCTTCGATGCGGAGACCGTTCGCATTGATGGCCGCGACGTGTTCGGGGCGACCGATCAAAGTCACGTCATTTTTGGCGGCGAGCTTGGCTCCGTAGAGACTGCCGATTGCGCCGGCGCCGAGCACAATGATCTGCATGGCGCGAGAGCTTATCATGTCACGCCGCTACCGCGAATAGCTGCTAACGCGCGAAGTCCTAAGTCAACGCGCGATCGGCGGAAGCAATTTGGGTTCGCTGCCGACGAGGGCGTGAAGGCGCGCCACATTCGCCATCGCGATGCGCGCCTGATCTTTCTGCCCTGCCTTTTCGAGGAGGTCAGAGAGAAGAGAATATTGCCGCGGTTCATCCGGTTGCCGCGCGGTGGCCCGTTGCTGCGTGGCGAGAGCGTCCTGGAGGCGATTCTGCCGAAGCTGCATCGCGGAGATCAAGTTCAAAGCATCCACCTCATGGACGTCGAGCCGCGAAGCTTGATTCAAGACAGCCTCAGCGCCTGCACCGTCGCCCATCTGCGCGAGGAGCCGGCCCAGCGCAAGCGTAGCGGGATAGTGCCACCAGTTATCGCGCACATAGGATTGGACCAGGGAGAGCGCGGCTTCTGGTTTGCCGCTCGATTGAAGGATCTCCGACTCGAAGCTGATAATCTGCCACGTATTCGGATAATCTTTGCGCGCTTGGGCTGTGATCGCGAGCGCAGCGGGATCATCGTGATTGTTATGGCGCAGATGGGCCATGTTCAAAGCGGCAATCCAGGTGCGCGGATACTCCTTTCGGCTTTGCTCGGCCGCTTTGGCCGACGCGCTGAAGATCTTTTCGGCATCTTCCTTCTTGCCCTGGCGATAGAGCACTTCGGCCAAATTATTCCGGGCGATCGGATAGTCGGGACTTGTCCGAAGAAGTTCACGGAATAAGGCCTCAGCTCGGACGTACTCGCCCTGGTTCGCATAGATGAGACCTAGATTGGAGGAGACCCGGCCGCTCGGCCCGCCGGCCGCTATGGTGCGCTCGTAAAACGTCTGCGCTGTGACCCAATCGGTGCTGCGGACATAGCTTCGCGCGCTGAAGGCTATGATGGCGATACAGGCCACGGTAGGAGCGAGCTTTTGAAAACGAACCGGCAGGTCGAGCACCACACCAACAGCAAAGAGAAGAACGCCGATACTCGGCAGGTAGAGCCAGTGCTCGGCGACCGTCGCGTTTAACTCGACCGCATTGGAGATAGGCAGATAGGCGAGCAGAAACCAACTGCCTCCGGCTATCCGAAGCGGGCGACCGTTGCCTTTCCAACGAGCACCAGCGACCAGCAGAGTAAGAACCAGGAGGCCGAGAATGGAAAGATACTCCGTGCTAATCGCATCCCGCCATCCAGCGTTACCTTGATAGACATTAGGATCGAAAACGGTCCGTTCCATGTGTAGGTTAGCAGGAAAGGTAAGGAGACGGCTGTAGTCGCCCAAGGCACGCAGCATCAGGGTCGCGCGGACTGTCTTACCCCAGCCGTTAGAAGGCCCCGGCCCGTTGTGGTTCTCGGGAAGGTGACGCAAGCCAACGTACGCGCCAACGACGACAAGGCAGCATACCAGGGTTAGCACCTTTGTTCGTAACCCGACGCGTCTCTCGAAGCAGAAGAGATGCGAGAGAAAGAGCGCGATCCAGATCGCAGCGATCTCACGTGAACAGAGAGCGAGCAATCCGCTGACCGCCGCTGCCGAATACAAAGTCACTCTCCAGATCCGACCGAGAGACTGCTGAGCCTTGATAAACAACAGCCAGCCGCCGGCGCAAAAGAAGAACGCGAGGCTATCGGCGCGACCGGAAATGTAATCGATCGCCGCGCTATGCACGGGATGAACCGTCCAGAGTAAGGCGACCATAAAGGCGATGAAGCCGAAGCGTTTTGCTTTGGAATCGTCGCTCACCGAGGCAGGGTCGCTCGAATTAATTAGCGACGGCAGCAGCTTCCGGAGCAGAAAAAAGAGGAGCAGACTGCTTCCGACATGCCATGAGATATTGGATAGATGAAAGCCGTAGGTGTTACCGTTCCATAACCAGTAATCCGGCATGAACGATATGTTTTGCACCGGCCGATAATGTCCGGCGAAAGATTCCGGAAAGAGAGAGTGCTTGAATACCTCGAAAACGAAAAGCGGGCTCTTTATGAACGGGTTCGCTTTCGCCAGGTAGTCGTCGTCCCAAATCAGCTGGCCTTGCAAAGCCGGAAATCGAACGGCGAACCCGCAGAGCAGAAGGAGAACGCATTGAATCGGCGTTCGAAGCATCAGCTCCTTCAGCCGCCTTAAAAGCGGAACAGGCCGCGCGGTTTCGACAGCGGCAGATGTAGCAGCAGCAGGGAACATTCTGTTACCTAAGAAGGGTTGGGTTGGACGCGGTTACGACCGCGGGAATAATGCGCTGAAAGCGCAAGAGCGTCCTTCCGCCGGGCGAAAGGACGCTCTCACTTGCAAGGCTCCCCGCTAACTTTTAGTTATACGGAGACCAGAAGGCGCTATCGGTCACGTCCGACAGAGTGGCGCGCGCGGCCGCGGGGACGGAGGGCAGCGTGTCCACGGTCTGCGCACCGTAGTCATTCCCGAAAAGATCCTTGCCCGTAACGTACAGGTTCGTGTCTTTCTTCAGGTAGTTAGTCCAATCGGTTACGTCAACGGCCGAGCCTGAGGCTTTGGCAGTTTCGATCGCGTATTGGTCAACGGCAGCGTCGATCAGGCGAAGATCGTTGAGGATCTTCGATGCCTGGGAGCGCTTGCGTGACCGGAGGAATCCCGGAACGGCAATGGCGGCGAGCAAGGCGATGATCGCAACCACAATCATGATTTCCACCAGCGTAAAGCCGGCGCGTTTTGTCGTGAGTTTCTTTAGCATACTAAGGAGTCTTTCTGTTTTTTATTTAGTGCGAGGAGCGAGTGGCAGGACTTCCAAGTCTTGTTTCTCACAACTCATTCCCTGCCACCAGCCAGCCGATGGCAGGAGAATGAATCGTCAGATTCTTAGTTGTAGGGCGACCAAAAGGCGCTGTCGGTCACGTCTGATAACGCAGTACGTGTCGTAGAGTTGACCTTCGGGAGGGTGTCCACGGTCTGATCGCCATAAGCGTTGCCGAGGATGTCTTTACCGGTCGTGTAGAGGTTCGTGCCTTTTTTCAGGTAGTTGGTCCAATCGGCGACGAGCACCGATGATCCACTGGCCTTGTTAGTTTCGATCGCATACTGGTCGACTGCGGAGTCAATCAGGCGCAAATCGTTGATGATCCGGCTTGCTTGGGAACGTTTACGAGCACGGAGGAATCCGGGCACCGCAATCGCCGCCAGCAAAGCGATGATCGCCACTACGATCATGATTTCCACGAGGGTGAAGCCCCCGCGGCGTTTGTTGAGTTTGTTTAACATGCTGTTTGCTTTCTTTTTATCTCTTGTTTGTTTGACTGCGATCCACGATACCGACCGCGGATGTGGTCCTGTCTAAAGCAGTGTTGATGCCAAAGCGGACGGTGATTGTAATTTCCAGACAGCCCCGTAGCCCGGGAGCCAGGCAGACAAGTATCTCAGCCCCTGCTGCCTGCCGCGCTTGTGCACCGGCTTCAGCGGGGCTAAGGCATGAGCCGTGACCAGCAACCAGCCGTCCAGGCCTGAGTTCGGAAAGGGACCAATCCTCGGGCTGGCGCTGGGCTTTTTCGGTCTAACCAGTTGGGCTTCCTATGCCCGTTGGGCCAACTTTGAGTATCGGACGTTCGACCTTGCCTATTACGTCCAGGGGCTCTGGCAACTGATCCACGGACGGTTTCAAGGTTCGGTGATCGGAGTCCCGCTTCTCGGCAACCACGTCGAGCCGATCGTGCTTTTACTCGCTCCCATTTTCTTCCTCGTCCGCCACCCCATGCTCCTGGTGGCGGTGCAGAATCTCGCCTTGGCCGCGATGGGTCCGGTGGCGTTCGACATCGCAAAACGCCTCGGCCTCAATTCGAAAGCGGCTCTGCTTCTTGGTGCCGCGGTGCTCATTACCCCGGCGACAGGATTCGTCGCGCTCCATGAATTCCACCCAGAAGCTTTGACCGCGCCGTTCCTGCTTCTGATGCTTCGGGCGCGGCTCCGGCAAACGCTTCGCGCGCATTGGGGTTGGCTGATCGCCCTGCTGGCCTGCAAGGAAAACATCGCGCTGCTCGTCGGGGCGTATTGCGCGGTTCACCTGGTTCTCGAGAGAAAACGCGGATGGGCCGCATTACGCGCCTGGTACGTCTGGCCTCTGGCCCTCGCGGTCGGGTGGTTTTTCTTCTGCACGAAAGTGATCACCCCGGCGTTGAACCCCGGCAGCATCGATTACCTGGCGCTCTACGACCGGTTGGGCAGCTCCACAGGGGACATTCTTGTCAGCGCCATCACCCATCCCGCGCGGATTGGGCATTCGCTTTTTGTCGCTCTGACCCAGGGCAATCTCATTTGGGCGCTACTCTTGCCCTTTCTCGCTCTGCCGCTGGTGCGGCCACACTGGCTGCTAATCGCAGCGCCGATTCTTCTCCAGCACCTGCTTTCCTGGCGCTCGTCCGAGTGGACAATCTATTTTCATTACGCAGCACCGATGATTCCGTTGTTTTGGATTGCGCTGGCCGAAGGGGTCGCGGGAATCGAGCGCGTCCAGAGAATTCCAGGCGTCATCCGGGTTTCAATGCCGTGGCTGGTCCTGACGGCGTGCGTGGCAGCGCAGATCATCCTGGGGCCGGCCGGTGAAATTGCGACTACAACAGCGGGCTGGTTTCGCGAAAAAGAGAATCGAGCGCGCAAAAGTGCGTTTCTTCAACAAATCCCACCCGACGCCAGTCTCCTGGCGCCTTTGCCCTATCTGCCGCATCTGGCCATGCGCGAGCAATTACATTCGCTCCATTATGTTCTGAAGGGCTTGAAGACGTTAAGCCGTGCCGCCTACGAACCGCCGCCGCCCACTGATCTCGTTCTGATCGATTACGAAGACTCTGCCACTTTCGACCCGACGGCCGGCTATTATCATCCGGCAATGAAAACCGTGGAGAACAAGGTCATCCCGTCGAGCGATCAACTGCTAAATGAGTTTCTGATCCGCGCTGCATGGACTTCTGTCTCTTCCGACGAACTGACGCTGCTCCGCCAGGGAAAATCACCCGAAGAACTGCGACAGCCAGCTTCCCTCCCAGGGTCAGGGGTTGCAATCGGAACCAAAACCCAGCTGGCTAGCATCACAAAATCGTCGAGCAAACTGACCGAGGAAGGAATTGAAATCAGGACGAGCTGGCTTTTTCAACAACCGCGCGATGTTTTCCCCTGGATGTTTTTGAAACTCACGCCGCGCGGTGGCTCCGCTCCGGTGCTTCTCTCGCGTGGACTGTGTGCGATCGAAGTTGCTGACGGACGTTCCGACGAGAAATGGCGAATCAATCGCTCCGCCCGAATTCCGCCCGGAGACTATTCCGTGGAAGCGATTTTCGTGGATAACTCAAAACGCCTTTGGGCGGCGCAGCCGGGTCTGCGCGCTCCGCAAACTACGCTTCTTTGCGCGCCGGTCCCGCTCGGTGACCTGAACGTCCCTTAAAATTAAGATGACGTCGTCGCGCTTTTTTTCCCAACCGCTCAACCTTGGAAAAGCGTTCCGCAGTTCGCCTGGCCCCGTTCACTACCTCTTCGCGTTTGTCTTTCTCATTCGCATCGTTGCGCTCGCGCGTCTGACTTCGTCTCCGGTCCTGCTTCCCAGCGGAAGCGACATGCATTTCTACGATGAATGGGCCAAACAGATCTTGCACGGCCGGCTGACCGACCACTTCGCTTTCTACGGGCTCCCGCTCTACGCGTATCTGCTCGCGTTCCTTTACAAGATTCTTGGCTACAGCCCGTTTGTTCCCGGCTTTTTCCAGGCCGGTCTGGATGCTGCAACCGCTACCTTGATTTACAAAATCACCGTGCGGATTCTGCGCGGCGCAGAGCCCGCGCAATCTCGGTTCTTCACAGACCCTGTCGCTTGGGCCGGACTGGCTGCCGCGGCGGGCTGGGCATTCTTCGTTCCCGCTCAGGCGTATTCGGTGATCCTGATGCCGACATCATGGTTCGTCTTTGTGTTCTGGCTCCTGGTCTGGCAAATCGTAAAAACGGACCGTGCCCCGTCCGCCTGGCGCTCCCTGATTTTTGGAATCCTGATTGGAATTACCGCCATGGGTGTGGCGACAATTCTTTTTCTCATCCCGCTCGTGCTGGTCGCGCTGGTCTCGCGATCGCAATGGGAAGCGACTCGATCATCCGCGCGAGCCCGATTTACCGCGATCGTTTTGCTCGCTGTGGGACTCGGAGTTGGCACGTCACCCTGTTGGCTTCACAATTATTTCGTCGCCCGCGACCCGGTCTTCTTATCGGCGCATGGCGGGATCAATCTCTGGCTCGGCAACAACCCCGAAGCCACCGGTTACCCACGCTTCCCCGGGTTGCACGCCGGGCAGGCCGGGATGTTGCGCGACTCGATCGACCTGCTCGAGGCGGCGACGGGCCGAACCCTAAAGCGTTCCGAGGTTTCTCAGTATTGGTCGGCCAAAGCGCGCGCCTACATCGTCCAAAATCCCGGCGCCTGGCTGAAGCTCATGGCGAGGAAGATCGGGAACTTCTGGAACGGCTTTGAGTATGACGACCTCGGCGTGACCACGAATTTGCGCGAGCACGGCGTCCTACTTCCCGGGCCGCATTTTGCCATCGTCGCCGCGCTGGGACTCGCCGGTTTTTTCTTTGCCTGGCGCGCTTTTCCGGCGTCGCGCTGGGTGGGCGGCGCGCTCTTCCTGGAGATGAGCGCGGTCCTTCCGACGTTTGTGACCGAACGCTATCGGCTTGCGGCGGTTCCGGGTCTTTTGATTTTTGCCGCGCTCGGTTTACACCAATTATGGACGCACTGCTTGTTAGGCCGTTACCGCAAAGCCGCGCTTTATCTCGGCCTGCTGGCGGCCGCCGCGGTGTTCGTAAGTATCCCCCGTCACGATCCCTCGCTCTGGGCCATGGAAGCCTACAATTCCGGCCGCCTCGCGCTGGAAAACAACAATCTGCCGCTGGCGAAGCAACACCTCGAGCGCGCACATGCCTATGTCCCGGATAATGCCGAAACCAATTTCGCGCTCGGCAATTTGCGGCTGGCAGAACACGACCCCGCCGCCGCCAAGGCATCCTATCACGCCGCCCTTAAAGCCGATGCCGCCCATAAAGGCGCGCTCAACAATCTGGGCGTCCTCGCCTTGAATGAAGATCAGCCGGCCGCCGCCGCAGATTATTTTCGACGCGCCCTCGCGCTGGAACCGCGGAACGCGAAGACTCACTATCTGCTCGCCAGGGCCCTCGTTGCTCTGGGAGATCACGCCGCCGCACAAGTCGAAGCCGTCCGCGCTGTTGAACTCGATCGGACCCAACCGCAATTCAAAGCACTCCAGGAGCAGTTGAGCGCTGCACCAAAACCATGATCCAAAGTTTCTTTCTTCTCCGGCTCACCCAGGCACAATGTCGTTTCCCATGGCCATGAATGAACCGATTTCCAAACGGATGCGAAACCTGTTGGCGATCGGGTTCGTCCTGGTAGCGATCATCGGGATTCTGGTTCGAGTTTATCCCTCCTCGAGTTTCACTGCGGTCGGCTACGACGAAGGCCTCTACCGGGGATATGTCACCGATCTGATTACGCATGGAATCACAAGCTACCCGGATTTCGCGGAGCACTATGTCGAACGGCAACAGAAATTGCCCGCTGCGATTCTCCCGCCGACCCGCTTCCTTTACATTTTCTCCGCTTACGTTTGGCATAGTGCGACCGGCGCCGATCCGCTCGTTTCGCTGCACCGCGTCTCGTGTCTCTTCAGCATCCTCCTCCTCTTCGCCGCCGGCGCTTTCGCCTGGCGTCTCGCCGGCCCGTTCTGGGCCCTGGGCGTTTTCGCCTTGATGAGCTGCGCGCCGACTCAAATCCATATGGCGCAACACGCGCTCATCGACGGCTTCTTCGCCTTCTGGGCGACCATGTGCCTTTGGTTCCTGTGGGAAAACCTGCGCCGGCCGAACGACGCGCTGCGGCTTTCAATTTTCGGCGCAAGCCTGGCGCTGATGGTGATGACGAAAGAGAACGCGCTCTTCGCTTATCTCGGCCTGCTCGCATTGATCGGAATGAATCGCTGGTTCCACTTCGGCACGATCACTCGCAACCTCCTTTTAGTGACGATCGCCGGCCCGCTCGCCGGCTTGGTTGCGCTGATTTTCCTGTGCGGCAGCGCGGAAACGTTCTACTTCACTTATCGGCTGCTCGTGAGCAAGGCATCCGTCTTGCCCTACGCGATCGCGACCGGAGATGGCCCGTGGTATCGCTATCTCGTCGACCTGCTCCTCGCGAGCCCGGTGATTTTCCTTCTGGCCTGGGGCGCAATCTTCCGGCTCAAGATGGAGAACAAGCCGGCGCTCTACCTCATCAGCTTTATGGCCGCGACCTACGTTCTGATGTGCAACGTCCGTTACGGCATGAACCTTCGCTACACAAACATGTGGGACATGCCGTTGCGTTATTTCGCTCTGGGCTGCCTCGCCGATTTATCCCGGCCGTTCATCCGCCGCCGCGAAATCATTTTACCGGTCGCGGTTGTGCTCCTCTGCGCGATCGATTTGCGGCAATACCACATCTTCTTCGTCCAACACGATCTCTACGAGCTCGTCACGGGCGGCTTGCTCCGCGCTCTCCAGATTCTGAAGTAACGCCGCCGCCAGCTAGCAGGCGATCTTGAGAACCGAATCCCGGAGCCGATCGCTCGATTCGATGGTCTCGCCGAGCAAATTGTTCACGGTCGGTTTCGCTTCGGCCCGAACGAAAATCTGGTAGGAGAACAATCCTTTGCTCAGCCGGATCAGCGCTTCGTTGCCTCGGAGCAGCAGGCGGGAAAACCAGTTGTCGCCGATCGCTTTTGGGAACGGCGCGGGAATGCCGCGGGTTTCGAGAATCTTGTAGCCGGATTGATCGAGCAGATCGCGGAGCGTCCGGAAAGTGAACAGGCGCGTGTGCGTCGCGTCCAAGATTCCTTTCCGGCCGTAGTTGAATTGACCGAAGAGCAACATCAACCGCGTGATCAGGAACCCGATGTTCGCCGTCGTAATCACAATCTCCGGGCGTTTGCACACGGCCGCAAAACGAAGCTCGTCCATGAATGTCTCCGGCTCTTTCAAGTGCTCGATGATGTCGAGCATGAAGATCTGATCGAACTGGGAAACGTTTACGGGAAATTCCTTCCGGTCGAGATTCCATTTGATGAAGTCGATCTTGCCCGACGCTGGCGAGATGTCCGGAATGTATTGATCCATGCCCGTGACGCGGCATCCCTTCGCCGCCAGCTCCTGCGCGACATAACCGCGGCCGCAACCAACGTCGAGAATATGACTCTCGGGGCGCGCGGCCTCGATCGCGGCGGTATGCGAAGAAGTGTAGCCGAGCTTGAGGTCGTAATTTTCTTCGGGCGCAAGAACATCGAACTTGCGGTCGAAAAGCAGGTTCATCTCGTGAAACCGCGCGCGGAGCATCGTCTTGCAGACGTTCCAGGCGTACTTCAAGCCGTTTACGTGGCAGATCTCGTCGCCGTAGTAAGTCGGGATCGGCAGCTCGGCGATAGAGAGATTTTTCATCACCAACTGCACAATGATTTCCGTGTCGAAATGGAAATCGTTCGTGTTTTTCTCGAATGGGATCTGATTCAAAGCGGAGGTGGAATAGAGCCTGTAACCGGAATGGAATTCGGAGAAATTCGTCCGCAGCATCCGGTTTTGAAACGCGGTCAGGATCTTGTTCCCGAGCCATTTGTAGGCCGGCATTCCACCAGAGCGCGCGGCCCGGCTATCGATCATCCGCGAGCCGAAAACGGCGTCCGCGTCACCTCGAACGAGCGGTTGCAAAAGTGCCGGTAATTTCTCCGGCGCGTATTGCCCATCGCCATGGACGAGCGCCACGATGTCGAACCCGTTCTCGATCGCGTAGCGAAATCCCAGTTTCTGGTTCCCTCCGTAACCCTGGTTCTCCGGGGTGCGCAGCACCGTGATCTTGAACGCGGAATTTCCTTGTTGGAACCGCAAACCGTTGCTGAAGGTATTGTCGCGGGAGAAATCATCGATGATCAGGACCTCGACGTTTTCCAGATGAAGAGACGCCGGAATACGGCTGAGGACCTTTTCGATCGTCGTTTCCGCGTTGTAAGCGACGATGAAAATGAGCAGCCGCTTGCTCCCGAGATCGCACGTCTCGGTCCGACTGAGTTCCAGCTCATCGAATCGCATACCCGTTTCATAGCTAGAATTGCGCCATAGGACGGGGTTGCCCGGACCGCTCCGCGCTCAAAAGGGAACAGATCTTAACACCGCCACGTGAGAACAGTTCCTGCTAACGCTATTGGATGCGTTCAACCCGGCAGCCAGGACCTTTGCGCGCCCGAACCTTCGGTCAGGCTTTCAATCCGAGGAATAACGCGTTCGGCTTTCTTCGGCTCGCCTTGGCGGTTCTCGTCGTCTTTTCCCATAGCTTTCCCGTTGGGGGCTTCGGCAGCGATCCCCTCGACGGCCTCAGCAAAGGACGGCTCAACCTCGGTTTGGTCGCGGTCGCCATGTTCTTTGCCCTCAGCGGCTTTCTGATCGCTCGCAGTGCCGCAAATTGCCCGTCCATCGTTCGATTCCTCTGGCACCGGTTTCTGCGCATTTTCCCGGGCTACTGGGTTTGTCTCGTAGTTTGCGCCTGTTTCTTTGTGCCGGTGATGAGCTTTATCGAGTTCGGCACGCTCACCGAAGCTTTCTCGTTGCCTTGGAATTCGCCTCAATCTTTCATGATCGGCAACGCCGGACTTTTCCATTTCGATGATTTCAGCATCCCCGGAATTCTATTCATCCGACCAAACTCGATCGCCGGCTTGCTCAGGCAGAATCCGACGCCGAACATCCTCAACGGAACGCTTTGGACGCTTCCCATTGAAGTCATTTGTTATCTCGCGGTCGCCGCGTTGGCGGCGATCGGAGTGTTGCGCCGGGCCAGGTTTATCATGGCCGCTCTCTTTGTCGTTTCGTGGGGTTTGTATGCCTTTCATTTTCTCAACCCAATCGGCTTCTGGAGTTGCTTTCCTATTCCTGGCTTCAAGTTCCTCGTTATCCTCTGCCCTTTCTTTGCCGCCGGCAGCGCGTGCTTTCTTTATCGAGAAAAAATCCCGTATTCGCGCCCGCTGTTCGTGATCTCCGTGATGCTGCTCGCGGTGAGTCTGCCTTTCGGCGTGTTCGGATTGGTTGCTCCGATCGCCATGCCCTACGCGTTTCTTTCGCTTGCGTTCGCGCTCCCCTTTGCGCGCTTTGACCGGAAAGGCGATTTTTCTTACGGGACCTACATCTACGCCTTCCCGGTGCAGCAAACCCTGGCTCTGTTTGGCCTTCAGGACTTTGGCTTCATCGCTTTTTTTACCGGCGCGCTGCTTGTCACATCGGTCTTCGCGTTCCTGAGCTATCGATTAATCGAAGCTCCTTGCCTGCGATGGAAAACGCTCACGATTCCCCGCTTCTGGCGTCGCAAGGAAGAAACTCCAGCTCTCTTGCTGGATGAAACCTCGCCAGCGCCAGCGCCGGTTCTCTGAGCGGAAATAAAACTCAGTGGCCGTTTCGACCGCCGCGATCTTCTTTCCCGAGCACCGAATTCGCCGTGGCCAGAAGCGCCTCGTCGTCGTTATCGGTCAGCTCGCTCAGGAACCGTTTCGTTCGATGAAACGATTGGCGAAGGAAAAGCTCCGCTGCGCGACGGCTTCCCGTCGCCGACGCGCCATTCTGCGCGACACCCTGAAGCTCGGAGTCTAGCCGGCTGATCACGCACGCTGAGGCGAACATTTCCATGGCTGCGCCTGCGATTCGCTCCTGAATAAGCTGCATATCCATGACCGGTTCGCGGTATTTAATCAGGGCGCGATTCACACTTAGATTGAATCGCCAGATCAAGCGTCCGAGCTGCGAAGCCTGCGAGCGCAGCGCGTCGCTTTTCACCGGCACACTCGGAACTCTCACCGCCGCGCCCAGCCGATTCATCCCAGCGGTCCACGCTTTTCCAAGACCGCGGCTCGGCTTGAACATCGTGTCGTAAATCTCCTTGAACTCCATTCCCGGCCCGCGCATTCCCACGAGCGCGATGAACGACGTCAGCACTTCGTTGCTCCCTTCGCCGATCTGATTGATCCGCGCGTCGCGCAGCATCCGCTCGAGCGGCAGATCGGTGAAATACGCCGAGCCGCCGTAGATTTGAAATGCGTCGTTGACCGCTTCCCAGAGCCGGTCGGTTGTGAACACCTTCAGCATCGCGGTCTCGATCATGTAATCTTCCAGGCCGCGATCGATGAGCGACGCCGTCACTGCCGTCATCGCTTCCATCGCATAAACGTCGGCCGCCATCCGCCCGATCTTTTTCTTCACCAGATCGAAATCGCCCAGGGTCTTCTTGAATTGACGGCGCTTGTTTGCGTGATCGACCGCCAGAGTCAGGCAGGTCTTCGCCGCCCCAGTGCAGCAGGCGCCGAAAGTCGTGCGCCCAAAGTCCAGAACCGTCAGCGCCACTTTCAATCCTTTGCCGAGCGGGCCGAGAATATTCTCTTTCGGCACCGCCATGTCGCGCATCGCGAAACGGCCGGTCGCGGTCCCGCGAATCCCGAGCTTCTCCATGCGCGGCTCCAGCATCGTGAATCCCGGCATGTCTGGCGTAACCAGAAAGGCCGTGATCGCTGTCTTGTCCGATCCCGGCACCGGCGTTCGCGCCATCACCGTCAGGACCTGCGCGATCGACGCGTTCGTGATGTAACGCTTCTCGCCATTCAAAATAAAATGCGTGCCGTCCGGGCTCGGCTCCGCACGAGTCTGGACATTGGCGGCATCCGAGCCGGCTTCCGCTTCCGTCAACGCGAACGCAGCCAGTTGCTCGCCTGTCACCAACGGCGGCAGCCATTTTTGTTTTTGCTCGCGGGTGCCGAACAAAAGCAGGGCGCGAATCCCAATCGAGTGGTGCGCATTCGTGAACACCGAGGTCGAAGCGCAACGCGCGCCGATTTCCTCCAGGATCTTACAGTAAGCGCGCTGCGAGAATCCGCGGCCGCCATATTCCTTCGGTGCCGTCATGCCGAGAACGCCCGTGTGCGCGAGGCCGTCGATCAAATGCCGTGGAATGTCCGCCGCCCGGTCAATCGCCACCGGGTCGAGATGTTGATCCAGAAATTCGCGCACCTCCGCGAGCGATTTGTCGAGTTCCGCCTGCTGCGCCGCCGGCACGCGCGGATACGGCATTGCCCAATCGGCAACAAACCGGCCGAGGAACAGTCCCTTGGCAAAACCAAGCGCCTGCGGACCGGTGAAAAGCAGCTCTTCAGCTTCTTTGATTTCTTTCTGCCGCTGAATGTCTGCTTCGTTCATAAACTACAATCCTGAATCGCTTTAGAGCTTCGTCCCGGTTCTTCGCTGCCCGGTGGCGCAAACTACGAGCCTGGGGGAGCGAGCGCGCGGCATTAGATCGTGGATTCTGCCTCCGCTGACAACCGATAATTTCCGGTGCGCGCGATCCCCGAAAATCGAGCGGCTCAATCAGCCCGGTCGTTCGACTTTTTGCACGTAAAGCGGAAGCGAACCCAACTGCCGGCCGTCCACCGCGAGATCGATTGTGTATTCGCCAAATTTCGGAAGGCGGATTTGTTGGATTACCATCACAAAATGCGAAGTCACCGTCCGCTGGCCCGGGTGAAATTTTACCACCAACGTCGAATCGAATTTCGGCATGACGATGTTCCCATCTTCATCCGCGAAGGTGAGGTTGACCCGGTGTTCGCCCTCCTCGATCTCCTCGAACCGCAGCCGGCCCGCGATGGCGCATTGCGGATGCGCGATCGGCGCCTCGAGTGCGCCGAGTGCGTCGAAAGTCCCGATGATGTTTAGCTTCCCCGCGTGCTCCGTGGCCGCATCGCAGAGCGTGAAGATTTCAAGTTGCATGATCGAGTAGAGCAAGGCGCTGCCTTGCTAGGCAGAACCTCGCACGGCTGTCGAAGGCAAGCTAACAGCTTGCGTTATGATTTAACTGCGGAACCCTGGGCCTCCGTAGAGGTCTTATTCGGCCGCCTCACTAATTTCTATCAAGCCAGAGAGTGCGCCTTCGATGCGATTGAAAATTAGCCGAAACTGGAGCGCTGAGAAATCGGTATCAACTCCGTGGGTTCCATCTTGTAAGACGTCCGCTAGGGCGATCACCGACCTAATGTCTGCACGGATGTATTCAGAGAGCGCCCCGTTTGCAATAGGCTGACAAATATAAAGGAGACGGGTTTCGCGAGTAGGTTTTCCTTTATGAAACCGAAGTGGATCAGACGTCCAGCGGCGTATTTCTGCGTCGGGAGCGAGCGTATGCAGCACTTGAGTCATCAGCTCTCGAAGCGACACGGAGGCGTAGCGAGTCTTTTCTGGATTCGTGGAGGCGGCAATCATACGTGCGCCGCGCCAAAGCTTGCGCAAACGAGGGTCGACCTTTTTCAGAAGATCCTCCAACTTACTTTCGCTGCGCCGCTGAATCTCCTCGCGCGCACATTCACGCGTTTTTTGCAGCGGCGCAGAAATTGCCCAATCGGGTCGAAATTGCAGGAGTGCATCGCCGCTTGCAAAATATCCACGTGCGGGAATCGCAACAAGCGTCGGATCAAATGTGCTAATCTCGGCGGCCCGAATGAGATTGTCGTAGTGCTTACTCGCGTCCCGAAAATCCTTGAAGACCGGCTCAAATGCTAATGATCCGTAGGGAACCTGTGCCGTTAAACAGGGCGAGAGTAGATCATTCGTGAGCTTCGTTAGGCGAGAAGCTTCGAAGACGTTAACCAGAGCTCTGTGCGGATCGCCCAGTCCAATTGTTGAAGTCAGCCAAGGCGCGCCTTCGATAGTACCGGCATTAACGTGCGAGGGACCTGCTGTGAGCGGTGCTAATCGATTAAGAAAATTGATTGGGCGCGGCAACGACTCCAGTGCCCTCTTGTAAACGTCATCGGTCCATGACGGGCCAGCCGCTAGTAAGCTCGGCGGGTTCCAACCGTCTGCGGATGATCTGATCAAATTCACCGGCGACCCCAATGACGAACCGCAAACGCCGATGCCAACCGTGTGTGATTCGGACGACAGCAACGACGCCGGAGATGCTAGCCCGCTCGATGGGTTCAACGCCAATGTCACCGGACTGTCAAAAACGTCGCAGCTCAGCGGCAGTGCTCCGATCGATGAGTGTGGCGACACAGGGGAAGCCGAAATACTTGATGGGCTATACGCCGATATCGCCGGGTTGTTAAAAACGGCACCGCTCAGCGGCAGCGCTCCGATCGATGAGTGTGGCGACACGTCCGAGGCCAAGAAACTCGATGATCTAAATGCCGATGCTATTGGGCTATTCAGTAGAGCGGCTGCACCGCCAATCCCATCCGAAGAGTTCAGCGGAACTGATATACAATCAAGTGCTCTGTGCGGCTCGACCGAAGTGATGCAATCGAGCGCTGATTTCAACGATACGGTGGAACTTGAAAGTAAGGATGCAACTTCGAGCAAAGGTGTCTCCGGACCGTAAGCCTGAACGAAGGTCGATCTTTCTGCTCCGATGAAAGAATTTAACGGATCGAATGGCATGTGTGTTAAAATACTCTGCTAACTGCACCCCTGGCTCGTCCCGCACTCGGTGCAAACGCCGCAGGCGCCAGCGCGTACCACTTTGTTGCTGCCGCAATGCGAGCAGATGATGTCCATGAACATGTTGCCGAGCACTTCCTGCACGCGATCGGCGTGGGTGTGTCCGTTGCCGCCGACGTGAGGTTCGCCTTCGTTGGGCGCGTGGCTCGTAATGACGTCGATCAATTCCTTCTCCGCCGTCCGAGACAGATCGGAGACGGGGCGGTTGAGCGCCTTCTTTTCCATTTCAGGAATTTCCTTCATCGGCAACTCGCTTTGGCCACGATTCGGTGAGGTCGCTTCTTTGTAGCCGGGGATGAACTGGCAACCGAGCCAGCGAAAGACGTAATCGGT
Source organism: Verrucomicrobiota bacterium (assembly GCA_039649045.1). GTDB lineage: Bacteria > Verrucomicrobiota > Verrucomicrobiia > Chthoniobacterales > UBA10450 > AV80. Next base: position 203,208 of record JBBWZL010000028.1, read on the forward strand.
GATGCTGGTCGCGTTCCGGATGTCGGGATTCTTCGTGAATCCGCTCGGCTCGAAGCGTTGATAAGCAAATTTCTTCACCAATCCCTGGAGGGGAACACCGTATTGCAGCGCGATGGAAGTGAGCGTGCCGACCGTATCCATCAACCCGCCAATCGTGCTGCCTTCCTTCGACATCGTGATGAAAAGTTCACCGGGCTGACGATCTTCGTACAAACCGACCGTGATGTAACCTTCATGTCCGGCGATTTCAAACCGGTGCGTTAACGACATCCGCGTATCCGGCATCCGATGCCGTGACGGTTGATCGAGCTTGAGGCGGAGCGCCGCGACTTCCTGATCGAGCTCGACGATCCGATCTTCCAATTCGCCGCGATCGAGGCAAGCGACCGCCGCGTCGTGACCCGCGCCGCCCATGTCCTTCGTCCTCCGGGTGTTCAACGGCGCCGAACGCTTCGAGCTGTCGCGATAAATGGCGATCGCCTTCAAGCCGAGCCGCCATCCCTCGATGTAGGTGTTCATGATTTCATCCACCGTCGCCGTTTCCGGCATGTTGACGGTTTTCGAAATCGCGCCGCTCAAGAACGGCTGGGCCGCCGCCATCATCCGCAAATGCGCCATGTAGCCGAGGCTGCGCTCGCCTTTGAAGGCTTTGAACGCGCAATCGAAGATCGCGATGTGCTCGGGCTTCAGCCCGGAAGTAATCATCGAGCCGTCGGTGTCCGCGACATCCTCGATCGTGTCGAACGCGTCGATGTGCGCGATGATGCGCTCGATCTCTTCGGAATTGTAACCGAGCTTTTCCAGCGCCGGCGTGACCGTCTGGTTCACGATCTTGAGCATGCCGCCACCCGCGAGCAGCTTATATTTCACGAGCGCGATGTCGGGTTCGATCCCGGTCGTGTCGCAATCCATCAGGAAGCTGATCGTGCCGGTCGGCGCGAGAACGGTGACCTGGGCGTTGCGATAACCGTAGCGTTTTCCAAGTTCCGCGGCGCTCTCCCAGACTTTCGCGGCTTCTTCTTTCAAGTAGGCGAATTCCTCGTTCGCCGCGATCTCGCTCACGGCCGAGCGATGCAGCTCGATCACCTCCTGCATCGACGCGACATTGTTCTTCGCGACCGGTTTCGCCACGCCGCTGCAACGCGCGTCGCGATATCCGGGGAATGGTCCCATGGCCCGCGCGATCCGCGCGCTTTGCTCGTAGGCTTCGCCCGTCATGATCGAGGTGATCGCTCCGCAAATGGCGCGGCCTTCCACGCTGTCGTAGCCGTAGCCGTAGCTCATTATGAGCGAGCCAAGATTCGCGTAGCCGAGTCCGAGCGTGCGAAAGATGTGCGAGTTCTCCGCGATTTCCTTGATCGGATAGCTCGCGTTATCGACCAGGATTTCCTGGGCGGTAATGAAGACCCGTGCGGCCGCCTTGAACCGCGCGACATCGAACACGCCGTCCGCGGTTTTGAACTTCATCAAATTCAGCGAGGCGAGATTACAGGCGGTGTTATCGAGAAAGAGATATTCGGAGCAGGGGTTGGTGGAATGTTGGCGGTCGGTTCCCTTGCAGGTGTGCCATTTGTGGATGGTGGAATCGAACTGCATCCCCGGATCGCCGCAGACGTGGGTGCCTTCCGCGATTTTGCGCAAAAGGGTGCGCGCCTCTTTCCGCTCGCACGGTTTCCCGTCGCGCACGCTCCGCGTCCACCACTCGCGATCTTCCACCGCCGCGTCCATGAACTCGTCGCTCACCCGGACGCTCAGGTTTTCGTTCTGATACATGACCGAGCCGTAGGCGTCGCCGTTATAACTCCCGTCGTATCCCTGCTCGATCAGCGCCCACGCTTTCTTCTCTTCCTTTTGCTTCGCGTCGATGAACTCTTCGATGTCCGGATGCCAATCCTTCAGCGTGTTCATCTTGGCGGCGCGTCGTGTTTTGCCGCCGCTTTTCACCACGTTCGCGACTTGATCGTAAACTTTCAGGAACGAAAGCGGCCCGCTCGGTTTCCCGCCCCCGCTCAGTTTCTCCCGCGTGCTTCGCAGCGAAGAAAGATCGCTGCCGGTGCCGCTCCCGTACTTGAAGAGCATCGCTTCGCTCGTCGCCAGACGCATGATGTCTTCCATCGTGTCGCCCACGCTCTGAATGAAACAGGCGCTCCCTTGTGGATATTCGTACTGGGTCCGCGCCCGCTCGGCCTGGCCGGTCTCGCGATTGTAGAAATAATTCCCGAGCCCCGCGTCCCGGCCGATTCCGTACTGGTGATGCAAACCGACATTGAACCAGACGGGGGAATTGAAAGCGCCATGCTGATTCACGCAAAGCCACGTCAGCTCGTCGTAAAAAACTTCCGCCGCTTCCGCGTTCGCGAAATACCCGTCCGCCATCCCCCAATCCGAGATCGTCCGCGTGACCCGATGGACCAGTTGCCGCACCGAAGTTTCGCGGCCGCCCTTACGCGGATCGGTGCCGTTTGCGATGTCGCCGTAGAAATATTTCGAGACCGCGATCTTCGTCGCCAGCGCGCTCCAGCTCTTGGGCACCTCGATGTTTTCCTGCTTGAAAATCACCTTGCCGCCATCCTCCGTGATTTCCGCCGTGCGCCGTTCCCAATCGATCTGATCGAACGGCGCAACTTTCGCGTCGCTGAAGACTCGCTCGAAGCGAAGCCCCGGATTTTTCTTCTTACTCGCCCGATTTTTTGTGCGGAGAGACGATTTTCTTGGGTGGTTGAGCGAGGAAGGGTGAATGCCGTGTTTGAGCTGGATCATGGAGGATCGGGTGAAGGTTTTTGTGAATAAGTGGCGTTTTGCCAATGAAGCGCGTCGGGGCATAACTTGTGAGCAGCCGGCGAACAGCTACCAACAAGATGCAGTGGACTCGCAGCAGGCGGGACACAAGATGCAGTATGAGGGTGCCTGTCCGTCAAGTACAAATTTTTTCGAGTTGGAACCGGTTGTTAGGCTGCGAATTAGGCGCGCGAGTCGGCCGGCTGCCCCCATTTTTTTGCCCGTTTTCGACGGAAAGGCGCTCCAGACGGTTGCAAATCACCGGCCCGTCTCTCATAATGAGCGGCGCGGTTCGCGAGTGAACAGGAAGGGTGGCTGAGTCCGGTTGAAGGCACTCGACTCGAAATCGAGCGTGGGGTTAAACTCACCGTGGGTTCGAATCCCACCCCTTCCGCCGAGTCCGAAACAGAAGAATATCTTGCCTTGCCGTCGCGTTTTCGGTAATCCTCGGTCGATAGGCCACTCCCCATGGCGCCCACCCGACCAGAGCAGAACGTCGACCCACCCTCCGCGAGGTGCTCAGACAGAATTTCTCCCCTAACGTCAACCGCTCGCCAGCCCCACGACAACATGCACAAAAAACTTTTCTCCCTCACACTGGCCCGCAAAAGCCGCCGTCATTTTCGCTTCGGTTCCCGCCGTCCTTCGGGTGACGAATCCGGAAATCGATCGGCCACAGTCCATCTCCGCCGCTCCGTAAAACATTCCTGCGCCCTCCTCCTGGCGCTTCTGTTCCTAGGCGGCTGCCGGGAGCGCGTCGTGGTGGTGGAAGACGAGGCCAAACTTGCCAGCAAAACGACCGCCGATTTTCCGCAAATCACCGCGGACGTCTTCAAACCGATGGATGGCGGCATCGAGCTTTCCCCGGAGGAAATCATGGGCCGCAACGCCTGGAATCTTTGGAGCGCGGGCAACGAGCATTTCTGGAACACCGTGGCGCAGGACAGCTTCGGGTTACTCGACGTCCTCAAATCGCTCGATAACCGCAAATACAACCGCGGCGAAAGATTCAAGACCCTCGGCCTTGTCAATCAGCCCGGCTTCCGCGCCGCCACGAAGCCGAACGAATATGGATTGTGGCTGGACGAAGCGACGGAACCGGAGCCAGCCGGCATCGACGAAAAAATCTACGGCAAAGCGTCGGGCGTTCTTGGGTTTCGTATCTTTCCGAATCCAGAATTTAACGACGAGGCGCGCCAGAAATGGAACGGCGACCGGTTCATGACCGACCCCGCTTATTACAATGATAATAAGCTCGTGCGTCCCTATCGCGTCGGCGTCGCCTGCGGTGCGTGCCACATCGCGCCCCATCCCACGAATCCGCCGGCCGACCCCGAGAATCCCGCCTGGGCCAATCTCGCCTCGGCCATCGGCAATCAATACATCCGGGAAGGCAAAGTCTTCGGCCCCAATGTGACCAAGGGCGGCCTCTTTTACGAAATGCTGCAGGCGCAGCCGCCCGGCACATCGGACACCTCCCGCATCGCGACAGATCACATCAACAACCCGAACGCGATCAATCCGATCTTTCTTCTCGGCGAGCGCGCGCGCATCCAAGTGCCGGAGAAACTGGCCGGCGGCACTCTGGCGCTGCCGGGCACGAAAGAAGAAATGCCGGTCGCGCACATCTTAAAGGATGGCGCTGATTCGATCGGCATCCCCGGCGCCACCATCCGCGTCTTCGTGAACATCGGGATGTTTTCCGAATATTGGCTGACGCGGCACAATCGAATGATCGGCCTGGTTCCGCAGAAACCATTCGAAATCCCGTACGCGCGCGAGCACTCCATCTTCTGGCTCGCCACGGAAGAGCGTCTCGGAAATATCGCCGCGTTCTTTCGCCGGCTGCAGCCCTACCATCTGCCCGATGCGCCCGGCGGCAGCGAAAAGATCAGCCACGACGAAGCTGTGATGGCGCGCGGCAAGACAGTTTTCGCGGAGAGTTGCGCCGCTTGCCACTCCAGCAAACAACCACCACCGCCGATCGATCCGCAAACGGCCGAAGGCAAGTCGTGGCTGCGCGCCGAAGTGATGAAGCCGGATTTTCTCGAGAATAATTTCCTCTCCAACGAGAAGCGTTATCCGGTCAGCGAGATCAAGACCAACTCCGCCCGTGCCCTCGCCACCAACGCGATGTCCGGTCACGTCTGGGACAATTTCTCCTCCCAGACCTACAAAGAGATTTCTCCGGTCAACGAACTCGAGTTCTACAACCCTTTTGATGAATCGAAACCAATCAAGTTCCGGCCGAAAGATCACGACACCGGCCCCGGCTACTACCGCACGCCGTCGCTCATCAGCCTTTGGACTTCAGCGCCGTTCTTTCATAACAACATGCTCGGCCTCTTTACCGGCGATCCCTCCGTGGACGGTCGCCTCCGCGCTTTCGACGATGCCGTGCAAAAATTGCTCTGGCCGGAAAAGCGGCTTGGGAAGGCCTCGATCTGGCGGACCCAGAACGAATGCGGCCTCCACGTTCGGAAGGAATATCTTCCGGAACTGTTTTCTAAACTGGCGGATGCGGATGGTTACGTGAATCTGGAATCGATCCCGATCGGCACCCCGATCAATCTGATCGCCAATCTCCAGCCAAAACCGCTGGCGGCGGCGGCACTTGTCTTCAAGATCAAAGAAACGCTCCTTGCGATCCGCACGGGCCATCTTTCCGGGGAAGCCGCCGCGGCGGAGTGGCGGAAGCTGGCTCCGGATTTGCTGGCCGCGAATAACTGTCCTGATTTCATCGAGGATGGGGGCCATTACTTCGGTACCGATCTTCCCGACAGCGACAAGCAGGCGCTGATCGAATTTCTTAAGACGCTCTAACCCTGACGGTCGAACCCCTAATCCTCAAAACCATGCCTACTACCATCAAAGACCCAAAAGAATTCCTGACGATGTCAGGAGAACAGCTCGACGAAATATTCCGTAATAGCCCTGCCGGCGAAATCCCCAGCGGGAAAACCGACGGAACAGCCATCGTTGCATCAGGCACCGAGATATCAGACGAGATGGCTCATTTTGCGAATTTCTTCACCTGGAAGGGCAAAGTGTTTAGGCCGGAGAAAGGCGATCTGATTAACCGGATCGGGATTATCGAACATAAGCTGATTGTCGCCAAGGTTTACAAGGGTAAGAGCTGGTTCGACGATAAAGAGTGTATTGTGATCGATTATTCAAAAACGTCGCTCCTAGCGCACTCGATTCGGGATGAAATCCGCGAGGTAGCGCCGGGAATCTATCTTGGCCTGGTTTACTTGGGCAAAAAGAAGTTGATTCACTTCGCCCTTAAGTTCCCGGCTTCGACCTAACCAATAGTGCGGCCATGGCCGACGACCCAGAGCTGACCGGACCAGTGAAGCGCGCCGCCTGGCGATGGCGCTTGGTTCTGCTGGTAGCGGCGGCGGTCGTCACGGTAGTGAGCTTGTATTTCATCGCGCGCTTTACGCGGGACACTCCCGTCGTTTACGCGGACCCCGAGGAGCATTTCAAATATGGCTCGCTCGGAGGCGAACGGGAATCGGGCATTCCTTACTGGATCTGGAAGGTCTTGCCGAAAGTGTTTCCGGAGTATCTGCCCGGAAAGAAATACGAGCCGGGCAAGGAGTATGCCTCCCTCGGCTTCCTTTATGAAGGAGACAAAGACCTTCCGGTCGGCGTCTCGAGGCGGAACACCCAGGGCATCGACCGCGTCTTCGTCAACTGCGCCGCGTGTCACGCCGGCTCGGTTCGGGAAGCACCGGGCAAGACTCGCTTCATCTACGCCGGGATGCCTTCGAACACCGTCGACCTCGAAGGATTCCAAAAGTTCATTTTTGCCTGTGCTGAAGACCCGCGCTTCACCGCGGATCGTTTGTTGCCCGAGATAGAAGCCATCGGTGGCGACTACGATCCGATCAATACCTTCCTCATGCGCTTCTACGCCATTCCTTTCATGCGGGAGCGGCTTCTGATGCTAAAGGACCGCTTTCGCTTCATTGCATGGGAACCTGATCAGGGTCCCGGACGAACCGATACCTTCAATCCGGCCAAGACCCTGATTAGTTATCCGTTGGAAAAACTCGAGACCCGCGAGATCGTCGGCCTTTGCGATCTGCCTTCCGTCTGGCTGCAGGGACCGCGCCGTGATCGCAACATGCAGCTCCATTGGGATGGCAACCAACCGAAGATGGAAGAGCGAAACAAGAACGCTTCCTTCGGCACCGGGGCGTTTCCTCCTACGATCGATCTCAAGGAATTGCAGCGGATAGAAGACTGGCTGACTGCCAAGGAACCGCCGAGGTATCCATTCCCGATCAAAGAGGAACTAAGCAAGCAGGGCAAGCCACTCTATGACACCTATTGCGCGAGCTGCCACGGACGCAATGGCCGCGACTTCAGCGGCGACCTCGTAGGCGGGATTACCCACATTGACGAAGTTAAGACCGATCGCCACCGGCTCGATTCCTTTACTTATGAGCTGGCCTCGACCTTAAGCACCATTTACACGGGCTATCCCTGGCGGTTCCGCCATTTTCACAAGACCTTCGGTTACGCCAACAGCCCGCTCGATGGCATCTGGCTGCGCGCGCCCTACCTTCATAACGGTTCGGTCCCAACGCTGCGCGATCTCTTGAATCCCGCGAGCCAGCGGCCCAAGGTCTTCTACCGCGGCTATGATTTGTTCGACCAGGAGAAGCTTGGGTTCGTCTCTGAAGAAGGAAAGTTTACCGCCGACGGACGGAGCGTCGCGGAGCTGGGCGATCCACACCATTACTTTAGGTTCGAAACTGATGAGAAACCGGGAGGTTCGACGCCGCGCGACCGGAACGAAGGCAATGGCAATGCCGGCCATGAGGGGAAAGCTTATGGCACGGAGCTTTCGGACGCTGAGAAGGACGCGATCGTCGAATACCTGAAGACATTCTGACCAAGTCATGCCTAACGACAATAAACCTCCCCTCTTACAGCGGTGGCGCTGGTTCTTGATTATGGCCGCGGTCGCGGCCACTTTGCTCATCGCCGGCGGCATCTTCACCTGGAATAAGTTCTTTCGGGAAGAGCCGCAGGTCTTCGCCAGCCAGGAACAGCAATTCAAGTATGGCTCATTAGGCGCGGAAGGCGATCGGGGCATTCCTTATTTTCTCTGGCTGGTCCTCCCGCGCGTTTTCCCTGACCTTCTGCCGGGCCCGGGCGGATACAAATCGTTTGGCCTGGTCTGGGAACAAGGCGAGGAAATGCCGGTTGGCTTTTCGAAGAAAGTGGTCGGATTCGCGCGGGTGACTAATAACTGCGCGATCTGTCACACCGCGACTTACCGGCTGCGCGAGGATGAGCTTCCGCACACCGTCGTCGCCGCCCCGGCCCATTCCAACAACCTCCAGGAAATGCTGAGGTTCCTGTTCAAGGCCGCGCACGACCCGCGTTTCAACAGCGATACCATCATGAACGAGATCCGTCTGGTGAGCGGGAACCAGTACGGCAATGGCGGCTTGACCTTCATCGATCGCCAGATCTATCGCTACCTCCTTATCCCGCTTACCAGGCGAGCACTCCTCGAACAGGAGAAGACCTTCACCTGGATGGAGCGCTATGTCGGGGACAAAAAGCCGAAGCCGCCCTGGGGCCCGGGCCGCGACGACGCCATGAATCTAACGAAGTATTTCATGACCAGCATGAAAGAAGACAACACCGTCGGCCCCACCGATTTTCCTTCGATCTGGAATCTCGGCATCCGGAGCGGAAAGGATAAGGCCGGAAAACAAATGTTGCTCAACTGGACCGGTGACACGCCCGCGGTGCGCTCGGTCCTAATTGATTCCGCACTGGGTCTCGGTGCGCCGCCACGGCCTTGGTTCCTCCAGCGCATGGCAGACCTGGATGCTTATCTCAGTAACCTCCCGCCGCCCTCCTGGCCATTTACCGAGCATCCAATCAACACGCAGTTCGCCGATGAAGGGAAGAAAATCTATTTGCGCGATTGCGCCTCCTGTCACGAGCCGCGCGGCGAACGCACTAACAAGGTGATTCCCCTTAAAGAAATCGGCACCGATCCCGAGCGCACCTATTCCTGGTCCAAGGCCGCGGCTGAAGAGGCCAACCGCCGCGTCAAAGAAATGGGTATCGACCGGCCGCCCATGACCGAGCTCGATCCTTACGGTTACCTTTCTCCTCCGCTCGATGGCGTCTGGTTGCGTGCGCCTTACCTGCATAATGGTTCGGTGCCTACCTTGCGCGACCTGTTGAATCCACCTGAGCAGCGGCCGGTCACCTTCCATCGCGGCTATGATGTCTTCGATCCGGTTAAGGTCGGTTTCAAGGAACCCGAGCCGAGACCTATCGGTCCCAATGGTGAATTGAAGGACCGTTTCTTTCTCCATGACACGCGCGTGCGGGCCGAAGGAAACGGGGGCCACCTTTGGGGCACGAAGTTATCGGAGGACGACAAGAACAAGCTCCTCGAATACTTGAAGACTCTCTAGCCCGCTGCTTATGGAGAAGGAGAGCCCAGAGGCAGAAACGAGAGAGCGGCGATGGTTCTCGGTTCTGGGTGTCGCCATCCTGTTGACCGCGGTCGTGCTCCTCGCCGGATATCTCGATCGAACCGGACCTGGGGCGGCGATCAGTCTGGTTCTTCTTTTCGGCGCCAGCACAGTCATGTTTGGGGCCGGGTTTTTCCTGGAGAAGCTCGTTGGCGGTTGGCCGGGGCGCGCTTTGGTGACGGGAGGTCTGGCTTCATTCTACTTCTCCGCCTTCGCCGGATATTACTTCCAGCACCTTCGCTTGATCGATCACCCGGTGGCCGGATGCGTCCTCGTGGTGGCCGTTGCTTTCATTATCGTCCTGGTGGCCGAAAAACGCGAAGCTCATATCGCCGCTTTCTTTGTCGTTATCCTGTCGGGCTACACCACGGCGCTTCAGCCGGCGCTCTGGTTCACTCTGTTCTCGGATGTGGTCCTGGTCGGAGTAGCATGCTGGTTACTGATTCGCCATGGCCGGGTCTTGCTCGCGTTCGTTACCCTGGTCGCTAGCTACCTTAGCTATGGGATGTGGTGGAGCTATCATGATGGCCGGCTCGACTTCGCGCGCTATCTCCAGCTCCACGAGTTCTGGCAGACGTGCCTTTTCTTTGCAGCCTGCTGGTTACTCCTTGTGGCAGGAACCGTTCTCGCGCCGCGCGATAAACTCGGGGCCGCTACGCGGCTGATCCTGCTAAGTCTCAATCACGCCCTCTTTTTCTCCCTGGTTATTCTCGTGTTGCCGCCCATGCACGCGGACTGGATTTCGAGCTTTGGCCTTGGCTTCGGGATTGCCATCATCGGGGCGGGCGCGCTCGTCAGTCTACAGGAGCCGGCGATCTGGCCGCCGGCCTGTCGGCAAGGTGCAATAGTTATCGCGCTTGGTCTCTTCACCGCTGTGGCCGGTCCGCACTTGGTGCTAGTTGTGGCAATCGTATGTGCGCTGCTCCTGGTTACAGGAGTAACGCTGGGTGGCCGCTGGAGTGAAGCTTTGCGTTTGCTGGCTGAAGTCGTCGCTCTGGTTGCCGCACTGATGGCTCTAGGCCCTATGTGCGAACCTGGCCAGGCGGGCCGCATGATCGGAATCATTACTGGCCTTGTCTTGATCGGCAGCGCCTGTCTCGCGCGCTGGGCGGGCGCAAACCGTTCCGCGATCGACTGGCATGCGGTTTACTTTACCGGCTTAGGCATGGCGCTCTGGTTGATCACGGTCGTTTATCAATTCCCTCAAATCATTCAGCCGCCCCTGCTCGCCATCCTCGCTCTCGCCCTCACGGTTTCGATGGCAGTCCTGCACGTCCCCGAATTGCCTTACCTGGCCAAGGGATTTGTCCTGGCTGCTCTCATCCTTTGGCTCGCGCAGCTCGGAAGTTTCGAACGGCCCTGGTGGAATCCAGTTGTCGTCATCGTCATCACCCTGTCGCTAAGCCGATGGTGGCAAACGCGCGGCGCGGACTTGATTCCAGGCTGGGAAATAATCCTCGTGAAAGTTGTGGCAGCTCTAGGCGCTGTGACCCTCCTGTTCTTCTGGCTGGAGGGAAGCCTGACTCCGGCCTGGTGGCTGGTGATAGCTTCAGTGCTCTCAGTCGCGACTTTCCTCTATGGAATTCTCACGCGCGATTGGGCCATCGCCGCACTGGGACAGGCCCTTAGCTTTGCCAGTCTTTACGAATTCTGCGCGCAACTCGCGCAAAGTCCCCCGCCATCCCTGTTCTTCGCGCTCATGCCCATAGCCATGTTTCTAGCGCTCGGGATCGCCAGCGAACGCGCTGGCTCTCTAATCGTGCCGGAATGGATCGCCACGCTTTTCCACGCGCTCGCCATCCTCAGCCTTATCGCCTGGATCATGACTTACGTTCCGGCCGACTGGCGTTTTATCACCCTGGAGGTCCTCGGCTTTGCCTTGCTTCTCCGGGCGCGCGTCCAAAAGAAGAAAGCCGTCATCTTCGGCAGTCTCGCCTTTACTACTGCCGCGGTCTTGGTGGCGTGGATCGGCCACGTCGGAGCGCGGGGATTTCATCTCCAGGACCTAATGTCCTTTGGTCTGCTCCTCCTGCAACAGCAACTGAGCAAACCGTTGCTGCCCTCGCCCGATCTTCAAAATCTCGCCATGACTCTGGGTATCGTAACCTTGTGGCGCTGGGTTTCGCTCTGGTCCGCCTGGCACTTCGGCGCCCCTTCGTTGACGATCGCCTGGGCCCTGCTGGGTCTGGTCGTCTTCCTAATCGGAGTGTTCTTTCGAGAGCCGATGTATCGCTGGCTTGGCTGGGGCCTTCTTATCGCGGCGACCTTCCGCGTGTTGCTGGTTGATCTCCACCAGGCCGGCGGAGCTGCAGTCTTAAACCTTGCCGTAGTCGGAGCTATCATGCTGGTGGCAGCCTTTTCCGGGCGCGCCTCGTTCAATCGCCTTCTGGATGCTAAGTCGCGCGCCTAAACTTTACCCAGGCTGGACGAAGCGCGGGATGCCGGACGAAGGAGTGATTTGGTGCTGGTCATGCCGCGCGGTTTCAATTAGAACGAAACCGGAGTCGCTCCCTCAGAGCTCGACGGGTTCGGAGAAGCGAGATTCCCATGAACCCCGGAATTAGCCTACCGTTCTTGTTCTTGCTGTCCGGCCTCATGGCGATGCAGCCCTGGCTGGCCTCATCCGTCCGGGCTCAGGAACCTCGCCGGGAAAGAATTACGCCTGCACTGACTCGCGATCTCACCCGCCGGCCGCTTGCTCCTTCTCCAAGCGAACTGGCGCTGGGGCGTGCCCGCACGGCGATGGCGGCGCAGGATTTCGCAACCGCTTACAAAGATTACCGCACCGCGGCTGATTCCGCGCGCGGAGTTGCGGGCTTGGAAAAACTGCGCGCGGAAGCGGTGCGCGGTTTGTGCGAGAGCGGAGTGAAACTTGCCCTGCAACGCAAAGCGCAAGGGAAGATCCCGGAGGCGGAACAAATCCTCCGTGAAATTCTGAGCGCGCCATACAATCCAAGATACGGACCGGCCCTGGAGTTACTCGCAACGCTGCGCCCCACTGCCGCGCCGAGGATTCAGGGGTTTACGACAACTCCACCCCCAATCACGGTTGCGCCAAGGATTCAGGGATTCACGTCAACTCCACCCCCAACCACGATCGCGCCTCCTCGCATCGCAGGGGACGCGAACACTCGACGAGCGACTCCGCCTCCCGCGGCTACCGTGCCTCCCGACAAGGAGATCCCGACGCTGGCCGAGCCCCGGATCGTCGGCGCTGCGCCGCCCAAGCGAGACAAATCCCGCGATGGCCCTCCCGCCACCACGCCCGCCGCGAGCCCGGCCGCCTCCGTGCAGATGAAGAAGCCGCTCGTGAATGTTTATTTCGGCACGGACCGCCTTCCGAGCGGCGCCAGCGGTCCCTCGAATTACTTTGGCGTCGATTGGAACAAAGCCCGGGACCCGTTGATCACCGGTGTTGTGACCGTTTCGATTCCGCCGGGCCACAAAGAGGGCCAGGTCGAGCGGCCAGGAACCTTTTTATATTTTTGGGAGCGGCCGGAAGACGTCAAAAAGCACTTTGTTTTGACGAAGATTCGCCCCGTAAAAGGCGATGATTTTTACGGCGAATTGCGGCACGAGTTTGAACAGCGTGCGGACGCCGACCGTTCGGCCTTCGTTTACATCCACGGCTTCAACGTCAAGTTCGACGACGCGGCTTACGCGACGGCCCAGATCGCTTACGATCTCGATTTCAAAGGAGTGCCGATGATGTTCAGCTGGCCCTCTCAAGGCTCGGTGCTCGCTTACAACGGCGATCAGGACACGGTCGATTTTAGCTCGCCGAATCTGCAAGGTTTTCTTGAGCGAGTCGCCCGGGAGACGGGCGCGCTCCGCATCCACGTCATGGCCCACAGCATGGGCAACCGCCTCCTTACCAGGGCGCTCGAAAAGCTGGTGCTCCAGGCGGATATTCAACCGCTTTTCGAGAATGTCATCATGGCGTCGCCGGACGTAAACGCCCTGGTCTTTACCGGGATCTGGCCGCAAATCAAAGTCGCCGCGAAACGCTTTACCCTTTACGCCTCTTCCGATGACAAAGCCCTCATCGCTTCGCGAAAGGCCAAGGGCGGCCAGGATTTCACGCGTCTCGGCGAAGGAGGTCCCAACATCATGGTTATTCCGGGACTGGACACGATCGACGCCTCGGGGATCGACACGAGCCTGCTTGGCCATTCTTACGAGGCTTCCTGCAAACCAGTCAGGGACGATCTCGGTCTGCTCATCGGAAAAGGATTCGCGCCGGCGGAAAGAAAACTCCCACCTCGCCGGAGCAATGACGGACTCGCCTATTGGGCCTTCCCCTAAAGAAATATGAAAAAACTAATCGTTTGTGCCGATGGCACCTGGAACACGGAGGACGAAACCGATCACGGATTTCCTTGTCCGACGAACGTCACCAAAATCGCGCGCGCCCTTTTGCCCGTGGACAAGAACGGCGTGCAGCAAGTGGTGCGACACATCGATGGCGTCGGCTCGCAGGTCGGAATCAAAGTGCGCGGCGGCGCGGTCGGCCGGGGACTTTTTCAAAACGTCGTCGCCGGTTATCGCTTCCTCTATCAAAACTATGAGGAGGGCGATCAGATTTTTCTTTTCGGATTTTCCCGGGGCGCTTACACCGCGCGGAGCCTGGCCGGCCTCATCCGGAATTCCGGGATTCTCAAGCGGGGCCAAGAATCCCAGGAGGACAAAGCGATCGAGCTTTACCGCGATTACGCGCCGGAAACCGCGCCCAATGGAGAAGTCTCGGTCCGCTTTCGCGCCGCGCATTCGTACGATTCCGATATCGAATTCATCGGCGTCTGGGACACGGTGGGTGCGCTCGGGATTCCGGGATTGGACGGCAGCTTTCGCGTCTTGAAAGGGTTCGACTGGCAATTCCACGACGTTTCCTTGAGCGCAAAGGTGAAGAACGCCTTTCACGCCCTCGCCATTCATGAGCACCGGACGGAATTCCTTCCGACCCTGTGGAAAAAAGGGGACGGCGCTCCCGCCGGCCAGATCCTCGAGCAGGTCTGGTTCTCCGGCGTGCACTCGGATGTCGGCGGTGGTTATCCGCAGACGGGGCTCTCAGATGTCTCCTTGCAGTGGATGATGGAGAAGGCCGAAAAGCATGGAAAACTCGCTTTCGACTACACTCCTCTGACGAATTTTAATCCCGATCCAAAGGCGAAGGGGCACGATTCCTTCGGCGCCTTTTTTAAGGTGCTCGATTGGCTCCGGCACAAGCCCGGTTTGCGGGAATATGGCGGGGAGAATACCCCCGCGCACGAATCGATTCATTCCAGCGTCCACGAGCGATATCGCGACGTCCCCGGCGAGCGCTGGCCGGCGACTTTCGAGGCTGCACTTAAGGAGGCCCCGCGATGAGCGAATTCAAAGACATTCTGGTGGCGGTGCACGGGATTGGCGCGCAGAGTCGTAATGCCACGGTGCGTTATGTAGCGACGAGGCTCGCCCATTCCTCGATATCGATGGGAAAACCCGGCGAGCCGCCGCCGGTGCAGGCCGTTTCGCCACAACCTCTGGGATGGTTTTACAGCGATGTTCGCGGCGTGGTGAAAGTAGCACCGCTCGATTCGTTCAGCTCTCCCACGCATCCGCTGGCCGGAATCGGGTTCACGGAAGTTTTCTGGGCGGACATCCCTCAGGAGGTGGTTGAGGAAGGCCGCACCATTGAGGAAACAAAAGCCTGGGCCCGCACGGTGGTGGCGCGCGCGCGCGCGATTTGTAAGAACAAGGTTGCGGAACAGAAGACTCTGCCTCCCGCCGAGCGCCTGCGGATTATCGAGCCGGACTTCAGTCTCGCCGCAGAGGTCCTCGAGGAAGTTATCGAGACGGTGTATGTGCTCGAGAATCTCACCTTCCTCGCAGAAAAGGCCGGCCTGATGAAGTTCAACCTCAGAGAGGTCTTGCAGGAATACCTCGGCGATGTGCAGATCGTGACCGAGTTCGAACAGTTCCGCACCGATATCGTCGGCCGTTTCCATAGCGCCATGGAACAGATTCACGACAAGTATCGCGGCGCGAACCTCCACATCGTGGCCCACAGCGAAGGGACAGTGGTGAGCTTTCTCGGATTACTCCACGCCTTATCGGGTAACCGGGTCCTTCCCGCGGGCCTGGCCACCGACACCGATGAGGCTAAGCAAGATGGAGAGAAGGCCGAGAAAGGGCCGAAAGTCCTCGAGAACAAAACCCTGCCACCTTGGCTGGAGAAAGTGCATGGCTACATGACGATCGGGTCGCCGATCGACAAACACATTTTGGTTTGGCCGAAGCTCTTCGAGAAATTCAATTTTGAACCGGCGCAAGGAACTTTCGGCAAGGGCAGATGTATCAAATGGCGCAATTATTATGACTACGGCGATCCGGTCGGATTCAAATTAGAAACGGCCCGGTTTTGGCTGGACGCGCACCCTGAGTGCAAGCCCTTTGAGTTTGAAGAGACGCACGATCACGGTTTTGCCCGATACGCCATGCCGGGCAAAGCGCATAACGATTACTGGGATGACTCCGCCGTCTTCGAGCATTTCATCCGTGATGTGATCAAGGTGGACGACGAGCCCGCGCGCGCGCCGCGTTCCCGACCGCTGGTCTATTTTTTCAGCCCGCTGATTCCGTACGCCATCAGTTTCGTCCTGATCGTGGCAGGGACGTTCGTCCTCTACCGCGCGGTCAACGGTTACACCCATCCGGACCTCGATCCGCTCCAACGCTACATTCGTTTCATGGTCCTGGGCTTGTCGGAGACGAGCAGTGTTTCCGGGGCACGGATGTTTTTGCATTCGTGGGCCATTGCCGGTTTCATCGCCGGAATCACCCTCCTAACGCGAATTCCACGCCTCGCTGTCGGCTGGTTATGGTGGCTGGTCGGGTTTATCGGTTTTGCCCTCGGATGTGCCTCCTATTATTTCGGAGTGAGAGTCGATTCGCGGGCGGAAATTGGCAGCGGATTTAGCAAGCTCGGCTGGAACCATCCGACTCTTGGCTTTCTCCTCCTAGGCCTCGCGGTTGCCATCGTTTCGCTCTTGTTCGTGCGGAGGCGTTCCTATGAATTCGAGAAACCTGGAGCTACGCCTCGGAAACAACGCTGGATTTTCAAGGGTATGCGGCCGCTTATTCTGGCTGGCGCTGTAGCCGTGGCCTTTCTCGTTTTCTCGCAATTCTTGCCTCACTCGGATTTGGAGCCCCGCGAGCGCGACATCATTGGAAACGATTTGGCCACGAAAATCGACAAGGCGCACCTGAATCGAAAAGACCTAAACATGCTCTTCTACGGAGGCGGGACCGATCTTAAACTGGAGCCCAAGCACCTCGAAAGCGTCGTACAGATGCTTGACCCGCGGCCCAACGTCTGGCCAGTGCTTCTCGGCGGCGCCGCGTTCCTTTACCTCTGGTGGCTGGCCGCGCTCATCTTTGATCTCGGGTTCGTCTGGCAGCGTTATATCCGTCACGCTTTGTCCAATAAACGGCTCATGACCTGGAGCGGATTTGCGGAGAGATCGAAAGGCAAAGAGATGCCGGTGCCGCTTCAGCCAGGTTAATCCCAGTCTTTGCGCTTGCTCCCATCGGCGGATGCGCAACGCTGCCCGGTGCGCAAGGCACGAAACGCGAGTGGCGCTGAGAATCGCGCCTTGAAATTCACTGCCGCGGAGCTGCGGACGTTGCGCGCTTTCAAGACGCCCGCCGGTATCCAGCGTTTTCTCGACGGCTTGCCCTATCACCTCGCGGGCACGGCCTGGTCGCCGAGAAAAGTTCTCCAGGAAAAAACCGCGCACTGCCTCGAGGGCGCAACCTTTGCCGCGGCCGCTTTGCGCGCGATCGGATTTCCGCCGCTGATTCTCGACCTGGAAGCGGACCAGGATACCGACCACGTTCTCGCCGTTTTCAAATCGCGCGGCCATTGGGGCGCGATTGCCAAGTCCAACTTCGTCGGCTGCCGGTATCGCGAGCCGGTTTACCGGACGCTCCGCGAGCTGGCGCTGAGCTATTTCAATATCTATTTCAACCTCCGCGGGGAGCGCACCCTCCGGCGCTACTCACGGCCCGTGAATCTGGCGCGCTTCGATCGGCGCCGCTGGATGACTTCCGAGAAAGACATCTGGTACATCGCCGAATATCTTTGCGACATTCCGCATACCCGATTGTTAAAGCGGGGCCTCGAAAAACATCTGACGCGCGTGGATCCGCGGACGTGGAAGAGCGAGATGCTCGGCCACCGCAAGAGCTAGCGAAAAACAACGAAGCTTGCCAGGCGGCATCGCTGATGCTCATGATACGAACCCGATGATCCAGGCGAATTGTCGGGCGCGCTTCACGGCGGCGGATTTCGACTTTGTCGTGCGAACTCTCGCGCGCTCGCAAACGGATCATGTTTCGCTGATCGATCTCCTGGGCGATGCGGAAACGCGCGACGCGGTCCTCGATAATCCGCGGCTCGTCGATGCCATCCTCTCCAACGCGGATCAGCTTCGCATTTCGTCCCACTTCTATTTCTATGTCCTCGCCCGCCATGTCTTGCGCGACGTGGGAATCACGGATCGAAAGCTGTGCGATTACGTCGCCTCGCTCCTCGAGACGTTCTCGCGAGCGAGCGGCTTGCAGGCGCCGCACATGAGCGCGGACGGTGGGCGCCAATACGTTTCCGATATGCTGATCGCGCTCACCCGCGCCACCGCCGAACAGGCGTTCCTTCTCCGGGCGCACGTCGGCAATTACTCGCTTTTTCTCAGCGGCATTTTCCACGAAAACACGCAACGCCGCAGCCTTCGCGGCGCGCCCGACCTGGCTTTCTACGAACAAATCGGACGGACCAACTATCAGATGGTGGCTTCGCACGCGACTGCGCGCCGGTGCGATCTGAGCGACGTTTACGAAGAACTGGCCGGACGTTTCCGCGAAGTCCGGTTCGCCCTCAACCGGCTCTCCGATCAATTGCTCAATCTGGATGAAGAGGTCAACACGTCGCTTTTCCTGTGAACGAGACGCTCTTCAGCCAGATCCAGCGGCTCTTCGAACGGACCTACGCCCAGGTGGGAATCAATCTGGAGGATTGTCTGATCGATCAGAAACGTTGCGCCCATCTTTCGAAGCTGGCCGGCGCTTCCGCCCGCGAATTGAGCGAGCTCGCCCGCACTTTTCTTCGGCACGCGGACGACCAGCTTTACGTCGGGATTTATTATTCGCGCTGGTTGATCGAACAGCTCGAGCGCCACGATCCGCGCGCCGGTCTGAACGATCGCAACATCCGGTCGCTCATCGCGTTCGTGGAGGAGATCAATCACGCGCTCCACGCGGCGTTGCAGTTCAAGAAAGGGGAACGCGAAATCGCTTCGGAAGATTTCGCGCGCAACCTCGAGCTCCAGGCACGCGTCGATACTTATCTCGTCCTCCTGCTCTTCGTCGCGTTTTTCCGGAAGACCCAAAAAGTTTCGCGAACCGACCGGCGCTGGCTGCGCTTCCATCTTTTCGCGTCGCAGAATCCGGGCGCGTTCCAATCAACGAATCTGCGGGGCCGTTATTTGGAGACCACGGAGTTGGCCGCGAGCTACACGAATTTCCTCGATACGCTCAACGGCATGCGCCGCCTCGACGAGATCCGCGTGTTTCGTTCGCTCGATTACGGCGCGAAGAAAGTGCGCATTCTCGCGCTGATGGATGCGGCGGCGAGGAAAGACGGCTAACGCAGCTCTGTCATCCCGAGCCGCGCAGACGGCGAGGGATCTCGCCATAGTTCGCCTGCTTGCTTGCGCCAAAGCCTCGTCGACTACGAAGGCGGCGTTGTGAAGGCGCAAGCTAATCCGCATCGCAGTTGTGCGGTCCCTCGCCGTCTGCGCGGCTCGGGATGACCCGAAAAACGCGCGCTCATTTCAGCACGCACGCCATTTCTGATTTGTGAAAACGGACCGGGTCCGTTACTAATCGGACGGATGTTCACATTGACGATGCTCGGCAGCGGCAGCGCTGGAAACAGCGCGCTGGTCGCGACCGATCATTGCCGGTTGCTCGTCGATGGCGGATTGAGCGCGCGTCAGCTCGTGCGGCGGCTCGAGCAATGCGGAATCACTCCGCGCCAGCTCGATGGCGTCCTCCTCACCCACGAACATGGCGATCATGTCTGCGGCCTCGAAGTGCTTTGCCGGAAATTTGAAATCCCGATTTATTGCAATTCACTCACCGCGGAAGCGATCCGGTGCGGAACCCTGACCGGCCATCGCAACTGGCGCTTTTTCCGGACCGGCTCGGACTTTTCCATCTGCGATATCCACGTCCAGACTTTCCCCGTCCCGCACGATGCGGTCGACCCGGTCGGTTACGCCTTTCACTCGGGCCAAAGCGCGCTCGGCTTCATCACCGATCTCGGGTACGCGACCAAGATGGTGGTCGAGCGCCTCCGGAAAGTGCACACGCTCGTGATCGAGACCAATCACGACGAAAAACTTTTGCAGAACGATCCGCATCGCCCGTGGCCGGTAAAGCAGCGGATCCAATCGCGGCACGGCCATCTTTCCAACACCGCGGCGGCCACCGTGATCGAGCAATTGCTCCCGGGAAAAATCGAGCGCGTCGTGCTCGGTCATCTCAGCCGGGATTGCAACACGCCCGAGCTCGCGGCCGGCGCGATCCGGGCCATGCTCGCTCTTCGCGGCCGCAGCGAAATCGAAGTGCATTGCGCAGCCCAGACCGAGATCAGTGTCCGGTTCCGGATCGGAGAAACAATCGGCCGCGCCTTCCAACCCACGTTCGACAGCATCTTTTTTCAGACGACGCCCGCGCCCGATAAGGCGGTTCGCGCCGCATGATCATTCGCGACGCGGCGGAAGCGGACCTTCCGGCGATCGTCGAGATTTACAACGCAGCGATCCGCGGCCGGATTTCGACCGCGCAACTCGACGAAGTCTCAGTCGAGCAAAGGTTGCCCTGGTTTCGCGAACACTCCGCCACGTCCCATCCGCTCTGGATGGCGGAGATCGATGGAGAAATCGCCGGGTGGTTAAGCTTCAATCCCTTCATCAGGCGCGCCGCTTATCGCAGGACGGCCGAGATCAGCGTTTATGTCGGGGAGAGATTCCGCCGGAGCGGCGTGGGGAAAGCGCTCCTGGAAAAGGCGATCGCGGATTCCCCTGATCTGGGGATCACCGCGCTGATCGGATGCATTTTCGCGCACAACGAGCCGAGCTTGCAATTGTTCGCGAGGCTGGGATTCGAGCGCTGGGGATTTCTGCCGCGCATAGCTCTGGTCGATGGGATCGACCGCGGTGTCGTCGTCATGGGCCGCCACGTAGCGCGCTGAGTTCGAATCGCCATTGATGCTGCTCATCTTCCTTTGTACTTTTTCGCTGCTCGCCGGGTTCATCGATTCTGTCGTTGGCGGTGGCGGTTTGATCTCGGTCCCGGCCCTGCTCATTCTTCTTCCAGGCACGCCGATCGCGACCCTTCTCGGGACAAACAAATTCGCTTCCTGCGCCGGGGCCACGATGGCGGTGCAACGTTACGCGCGCCATGTCTCGATCGATTGGTCAACGATCGCGCCGGCGGCCATCGCCGCGTTCGTCTTCGCCTTCCTCGGCTCACGCGCAGTCACGCTCCTCAACCCGGCGTATCTGCGGCTGATCGTTCTCGCGCTGCTCATTCTCGTGGCGATCTATGTCTTCTTCGTCAAAGACCTCGGCCTCGTCCATCAGCCGAAACATGCGCCGAAAAAAGCGCGCTGGCTCGGCCTCCTCATCGGCGCCGCGCTCGGTTTTTACGACGGCTTCTTTGGCCCGGGGACCGGCAGCTTTCTCATCATCGCTTTCGTCGGCGTTTTTGGCTTCGATTTTCTCGCGGCCTCGGCTTCGGCGAAGGCGATCAACTGGACGACGAATGTCGCGTCGGTCATCTATTTCGCCTGGAGCGGCAATATCATCTATGCCTACGCGATTCCGATGGCGCTTTGTAGTATTCTCGGCGCCGCGATCGGATCGCGCCTGGCGATTGCGAAGGGAAGCCGGTTCGTCCGGATTTTTTTCCTCGTGGTGGTCTGCGCCTTGATCGCGAAACTGGCGCAATCCATTATCGCGCCGTAGTCATTACGTTAAAACACATGAGCGAGAAAATTGAAAAGAGCGAAGCCGAGTGGAAGGAGACGTTGACCCCGGAGCAGTATCACGTCCTGCGAGAGAAAGGAACGGAGCGCGCCTTCACCGGGGCGTATGCGGAGACGCATGATTCTGGTATCTACAAGTGTGCCGGCTGCGGGAAACCGCTTTTCAGTTCCGAAACGAAATTCGAATCCGGCAGCGGCTGGCCCAGTTTCTATCAGCCGATCGCGCAAGACGCGGTCGAGACCGAGATCGACCGCAAATTCGGCATGAGCCGGACGGAAGTGTTATGCGCGAGCTGTGGCGGTCATCTCGGTCACGTCTTTCCCGATGGCCCGGAGCCGACCGGTCAGCGCTATTGCATGAACTCGGCGGCGCTGAAGTTGGAGAAAAAGCTGTAGCCGCGGCGCTCTGTCGCCGCGTTCCCGGCGCGCCGACTGCGCGGCGCGGCTACAGCGCGCCTAGGTTTTCTTTCCGCTCATCGGCTCCGGTCTCGCGTGCCGCGGCTGATAGACGCCGAGCTTTCCGCCGCCCGGAAGCGAGAGCTGGGTGAGAACTCCCCAACCCATGTCCTGCACGTCTCCGCACGAAATGTTCTTTTCTTTCATCTGCGCGATGAACGCATTCACGTCGTCGCACATCAGATAAAACTCATGCTCGTCGTTTTCGTCGCCGGGGTGGACGGCGACTTCCGCAGGCGGCAACCCAAAGATGAGCCAGCCCTGGCCAACATCCACCTTGGTTAATTGAAGGACGTCCCGGAAAAAATCGCGGTCAGCGTCGGGGTTCTTGCTGTAAATAATCGAATGAGCTCCGGTAATCATGCCGGAGCTTCGCCAAAGATCGCTAGAGTGTCTACGTCCGGCGTGCGAGGAAGATTCCGCCAAACTCGGCGGCGGTTTGGCCCTCTTCCACGACTCTCACGTGAAGTGCGAGGCGCGCTTTGCCTTTGTCGGCAAACGTCGTTTGAAACGCCGCCCAATCTTCCGGATCGGGACGGAGACAGATGGCGCGAATTGTTTCCCGGACCGGCCGCAAAAATCGAATCGAGCTTTCGGCCACGACGACATGGGCGTCGTGGCCCCGCAATTCGAGCCAGAGCAATCCGTAGGCAGCGAGAGTCGCGACGGCGTTGATGCTTCCGCCGAACGCGGTCCGGAGGTGATTCGAATTCAGCGCGACCGGCGCTTCGATCACGAAGCCGTTCTCATCATGCGCCACCACGCGCACGCCCATGGCGCGGGTGATCGGGATTTGCTCGTGAAAATATTTCTCCGTTTCGAGGAGCGGTTGGTCTCGCAATCTCCCCCCTTACTTTTCCGATTGTTTCAATAACGCCTCGAGCTCGCTCTTCCAAAGCGCCGCGATCGTGTGGCTCCCGTGGCCCCGAGTCTTGTCGCTTAGCGGCAACACCACCGCCCGTCCTTTCGGCACCCGTTTGATTTCGCGCTCGAGAATTCCCAGCTCCGGCGGATTAATCAGATCGTCCGCCGAATTTATCGCCACGAGCGGCGCGCGAATTTTCTCCAGCCCGGGACCAGGATCGTAATCGCGCGAAGCCTCCAGCGCGTAAAGCATATCGTTCGCATCGCCGGTCTTGAGATAATCGGCGACGAATTTGTCGAGCGCCTCGTCGGTCTTGGCCAGGGAGGGTGAATCCTTCTGGCGCAATCCCGGATTGCTGCTCATGAGCCAGAGCATCTGCGCCGCGGTGCGGAGACTTTGCGGCCGCGCGGAATAATCGCCGCCTTTCCATTCCGGATCGTTTCGGATCGCGTCGATCACCATCCGGCGCCAGGCCCGGTTCCGACCGGAAATTTGCGTCGGCAAACTCGCCAGCGGCAGGAGCGCGTCCATAAAATCCGGATGCGCTGAGGCCCAGAGCCAGGTGTGCATGCCGCCCATCGAAGTCCCCATGACAAGGCGCGCGTGGTTCACGCCGAGTCCGTCGGTGAGCAGCCGGAACTGCGCTTCCACCATGTCGACATAGCCGTAGCGCGGAAACTTCGCGTGCATCCCGTCGCTCGGCTTGCTCGATTTCCCGTGGCCGATTCCGTCCGGGAGCACGATAAAAAATTTTGCGGCATCGAGCGGCTGCCCCGCGCCGAAAAGTTCGCCGGCAAATTCCGGCCGGATGAATTGCGCGCCACTCCCGGTGGTCCCGTGGGTGATCAGGACCGCGTTGCGGACCACGCCTTTGTCATCCTTCACCGGCTTCCCGATCGTCCGATAATGGATCTTCAATTCCGGCATCGTCTCGCCCGAAGTGAATTTGAAATCGCGGATGACGTAGTCGCCCTCCGTCGGCGCCGGATACTCGGCGGCGAGGGCAGCAGTCACCGACGCGACCAATAAAGCGACAGCGATAAATTTATTTAGCGCATTCATGATGTTCGAACGTAGCGACAACTTAGCGGAGCGCGAACGCGCCCTTTTTGTTGTCATTCTGAGCGGAGCATAGCGGAGTCGAAGCATGACAAAGAAAAGAATCGCGACGACGCTTTTGTGATGACCATTCCCTATTACGAAGTCCTCGCCTTCACCGACCGGCTCTTCGCCGGTAATCCGGCCGGGATTTGCATTCTGGATGAGTGGCTGCCGGATCAGCTCCTCCAGAAGATCGCCACCGAAAACAATCTTGCGGAAACGGCATTCTTCATCGATCGCGGGAGCTTCTTCGATATCCGGTGGATGACACCAACGGTAGAGATGGACCTTTGCGGCCACGCGACGCTCGGGTCCGCGCATGTGATTTTTCAACATCTTGGCCGCTCGGGCGACAGCGTCACTTTTCAATCACACAGCGGCGGCGAACTAAGAGTAGACCGAAGAGAAAATCGTCTCGTCCTGGATTTTCCTTCGCGACCAGCTGAAGCGTGTCAGCCGCCGGCCAAGCTTGCGGAAGGTTTGCGCGCGCAACCGCGCGAGGTTTTCAAGGGACGTGATTATCTCGCCGTTTTCGAGCGTGAAGCGGATGTCGAAGAAATTTCGCCCGACTTTGACATCGTGGCCGAGCTTGAGGCCAACGGCGTGGTCGTCACGGCCCCGGGGAACGATTGCGATTTCGTCTCGCGCTACTTCGCGCCGCGCGTCGGCGTCCCCGAGGATCCAGTGACCGGCTCAGTGCACTGTGCCCTGATTCCCTATTGGTCGAAGCGGCTCGGGAAAACGAAGCTGCACGCCCGGCAACTTTCCGCGCGCGGGGGCGAGCTCTTTTGTGAAGACCGCGGCGACCGCGTGGGGATTGGCGGGAACGCGATCACCTACGTCGAGGGAACGGTAAACGTCCCGGCGTAACTCACCAATCGACGGTCGCATTGCCGACCGCGTCGAGTTCCACCTTGCGACCGAGCAGACGGACGTGCGCCAGATTATTCTCCGGATCTTTTTCGATGCGGCCGTAGACCGTCACCTCCGTCACGGAATTGAAATCGGAGGTGATGGTTTGGAACGCCGGCACATCCTTCTTCGCGACCATGACCCGGAGGGCGGAAAAACCGCTTTTGGCTTTCGGATCGTGTTGCCAGATCGACGCTTCGTACCAGCTCGGCGCAAGATGGCGTAATTTCGCACTCCGATAATGGAAGCGCACCGCCACGATCCGGCCGATGAGCGACGCTTCCTGTTTCAGCAGGGTTGGCACATCGTAGGTTTGAACATTGCGCCAGGCCGCTGCGTCGAAGCGCTGGCTGGCCAGAGCGCTCGTGGCCAGGCTGAGCACGGTAATGGTTATGAGGATTGTTTTCATATTCTTTGGACCCGGCACGCCCCCGTGCCGGCGGTAGTTCATTCGTTAGGCCGATTCTGATCAATAGTTTCGTTCGATGACGGTTCCATTTCCCTCGGCCCCTTGGTGGCGGCGATCACTTTAGTCGCCAGGCTTTGGATTTTATCGAGCCGCTCGCTCAGAAGCGTGCGCAACTCGTCCGGATTCAGCGATGGACCGTCGGCCGGTGGCGTGGCGAGGAGGCGGATCGCTTCATACGCCTTCTCGTTCAACTCCGCGATCGCGCGACCGATTTGAGTCTGCCCAGCCATCGCGGTTGAAATAACTGTCGTGATCCGGTCGAGACTGACAGTGCATCCTTCCAAATCGTCGCCATAAATGATGCGGAGAATTTCCTCGGCGGCCGCGCGGGCGGCTCCCGGCGTTTGAGAATCAGGTGGTCGATCATTCATAGCGCAACGCCACCATCGGGTTGACCCGGACCGCGCGCCAGGCCGGCAGCAGGCACGCGACGAACGCGATCCCGATCATGAGAAGCGAGACCTCAAGATACGTGGCCGGATTCGCCGGGCTGACGCCGAAGAACAAACTCGCAAGATACCGGCTTAGCGCGACACCCGCCGCGACGCCGATGACGACGCCGAGCAGCACCATTCGAAATCCTTCGCCCAAGACCATCCGGATCACGTCTCCGGTTTGCGCGCCGAGCGCCATCCGGATGCCGATCTCCTGGGTGCGCTGGCTCACGAGCGAAGCGAGCACACCGAACAGTCCGATCGACGCCAGCACCAGCGCGAGGGTCGCGAAAATGCCCATGACGAACGATTCGAACCGGCGCTGGCTCGTGTCTTCGTCGAGCACTTGCTCCATCGTTCGCACTTCAAACACCGGCAGGTTCTTGTCCACCGACCAAATCTGGCTTTTCACGCTGGTGACGAGCGACTCCGGATCGCCCTGGCCGCGGACCGCGAGCGTGAGTTGGGTGTAATCGACCATCGGCTTGGTGATTTCCGGCCGCGTCGCGCTCTCCAGCGATTGCTGGTGCGTATCGGCGACGACGCCGATCACGGTCGACACGACCGCCGGCGTCTCCGGCCGCGACGGAACACTGCGCAAATGCTGGCCGACCGAGCTCTCGTTAGGCCAAAGCCGTTTCGCCAAAGTCTGGTTCATCACCATCACGGGCGCTTTGTTCGCCAATTCTTCCGGCGTGAAATTCCGGCCCCCGATGAGCCGGATTCCGACGGTGTCGAAATACGTCGCGGAAAAAATGCCGCGCATATCGGCCGTCGGCTCGCTGCCGCGCGCGGGCGGCGCCTGGCCTTCCACGATGAACCTCGTCAGGCGAATGCGCGTGAACGGGAGGCCATCGGAAAAGCTGGCGCTCGTGACGCCAGCCATCGCCGAAACTTTCTCCTGAACCCGGCGGCAGAAGGCGGCGATCTGGGCGTCGTTCGCGTAACGCGAGGCCGGCATGCTGAACTTCATCGTGAGCAAATGGTCCGGACGAAAACCGGGATCGACATTCAAGACGGCGAGCAAACTTTTCATCATGAATCCCGCGCCGACCAGGAGCACACACGCGAGCGCCACTTCCGCAACGACCAGCGCGCGCCGCATTCTCCGGGAAGAAGTTGCCGCATGCGCGCCGCGGGTTTGATTGAGCAGCGCATTCACGTCCGTGCGCGCAGCCTGGAGCGCGGGCACCATTCCAAAAAGAACGCCGGCCAGAATCGACACCGCCATGGTGAAGATGACCACGGCAAGATTGAGCTGAATGTCTTCCGGACGGGTGATCCCCGCGGGCCGAAGCGCGATCACGGCTTTGATGCCGAAGTGGGCGAGGCCGAGACCGAAAAGCGCCCCGGCGCCGCTAAGCAATAAACTTTCTGCGAAGAGCTGCGAGAGGAGCCGTCCGCGACCTGCGCCGAGCGCTTTTCGGATCGCCATTTCTTTTTGCCGCGCGGCGGCGCGCGTCAGCATCAGGTTCGCGATGTTCGCGCAGCTAATCAGCAAAACGAAACCAACCGCGGCGAGCATTACGAGCAAATTGCGGCGCAGATCCTGGCCGAGATTCTCGACCAAGACAGGGAAAACGTTGATGCCGAAACCGGCGTTCTGGGTTGGGTCCTGTTCCGCGAGACGCTGCGCGATCGCGTTCATCTCCGCGCGCGCCTGTTCGAGGGAAACGCCAGCGCGCAGCCGGCCGTAGACCTGCATCTTGCGGCGGTTCGCTTCGACGGGGTTTTGCGTGGCGGACGCGTCATACGGCACCCACAGCTTGGGCGAATGCTGGTCTTGCCCTTCACGCGCCGCCGGCAAATGAAAATCCGGCGGGAGCACGCCGACGATGGTGTAGACCGTGTCGTTCAGAGTCAGCGTTTGGCCGAGCGCATATCGTTGGCCGCCGAAATGGCTCTTGAAAAAGGCGTCGGTCAGCACCGCGACATGGCTTTGGGCCGGATCGGTCGCCGCGCTATCGAAGCTGGTCCCGAGCGCCGGTTTCACGCCGAAGAGGGTGAAGATATTCGCGGAGGCGCGCGCGCCTTCGATCCGTTCCGGTTCGGGTCCGCTCGTCAGATTGAAGTTCGCGTCCTCGAAGCCGCCGATCGCTTCGAACTGCGTCGCCTGCCGAACCCACTCGAGAAAATTGGTGTAAGCAGCCGGGAGTCGCTCACCGATGGACCCGCCGAGCGCCGGATTTTTTTCCCAAAGCATGACGACGCGGTCCGGATCGCGCAGGGGGAGCGAGCGCAGCAGGACCGCATCGATCACGCTAAAGACCGCCGCGTTCGCCCCAATGCCGAGAGCGAGAACGGCGATAACCGTGAGCGCGAACCCCGGCGATTTGCGTAACATGCGAAGACCGAACCGAAGATCCGCCAGGAAATTTTGCATCACCACAATTTAGACACCAAGGAATGGCGGTTTACAAACCGCCCGATTTTTTCTTTGCCGCATCCGCCGAGGGGACCAAGGCCGATTTCAGAGAGATGGGCGAGGATTTCGAGTCGCTTGATCTACAGCAGCTGTCGGCGATCGATCCCACCGGCGGGTTGGATGAATTCCTGGTATTCGGCAGCCCGGAAACGCGCCGAACGTTCTTGAAGCAGGTGGCCGGAACAAGCGCGGCGATTACAATCGGTCCGACGTTGCTGGGAATCGGATCGGTCCAGGCAGCGGAAACCTCCGCCACCCCAGCGACCAGTGCGAGTGCGACAGCGGTGCCGCTCCAGCTCAAGATCAATGGGAAGGATTACAAGCTCGACGTCGATCCGCGGACGACGTTGCTCGATGCGCTCCGGGAACATTTGCATCTCACGGGTTCGAAGAAGGGTTGCGATCATGGCCAGTGCGGCGCGTGCACGGTGCTGGTGAACGGCCGGCGAGTTAACTCCTGTCTAAGTTTTGCCGTTATGCACGACGGCGAGGAGATCACGACGATCGAAGGTCTCGCGAAAGGTGACGAATTGCATCCGGTCCAGGCTGCATTCCTCGAGCACGACGGATTTCAATGCGGCTACTGCACGCCGGGGCAGATCTGTTCGGCGGTGGCATGCATCGCGGAAGGCCACGCGAAATCGGACAACGAAATTCGCGAATGGATGAGCGGCAATCTCTGCCGTTGCGGCGCGTATCCCAACATTGTAGCCGCGGTCAAAGAGGCGCAGGGAAAAACCGCGTGAACCCGTTTACGTACACGCGCACGAGCGACGCCTCACAAGCGGTGGCTGCGATTGCCGCGAAGCCGAAGACAAAGTTTCTCGGCGGCGGCACGAACCTGATCGACCTCATGAAGATGGGCGTGGAAACGCCCGCGCAATTGATCGACATCAATCGCCTGCCGCTGGCGCAGGTGGAAGAATTGCCGGGCGGAAAAGGTGTCCGCATCGGCGCGCTGGCGCGGAATTCCGATGTCGCGACGCATCCACTTATCCAGCAGCGTTACCCGGTCCTGAGCCAGGCGTTTCTGGCGGGCGCGAGCCCCCAGTTGCGGAACATGGCGACCGTCGGCGGCAATCTCATGCAGCGGACCCGGTGCTATTATTTTTACGACCCGGCGTTTCCGAAATGCAACAAACGGAATCCGGGCAGCGGTTGCGGCGCGCTGGAGGGTTACAATCGCATCCATGCGATCCTCGGGCAGAGCGACCAATGCATCGCCACGAATCCGAGCGACATGAATGTCGCGCTCGCTGCGCTCGAGGCCGTCGTGCGTGTCCAGGGACCGAAGGGCGAACGCGAAATTCCGATCGCGGATTTTCATCGGCTGCCGGGCACGACGCCGAACGTCGATACGAATTTGCAGGCCGACGAATTGATCACGGCGGTTGATCTGCCGGCGATCCCGTTCGCCACCCGCTCCCATTACTTGAAGGTGCGGGACCGCGCGAGTTATGCGTTTGCAATCGTGAGTGTGGCCGCGATTCTCGAAATCGGCGTCGACAAGAAAATTACAGCGGCGCGCGTTGCGCTCGGCGGTGTGGCGCACAAGCCGTGGCGCGCCCAAAAAGCAGAGACAGAGCTAGTCGGCAAGAACGCGGAGGAAAAAACATTCCGCGCCGCCGCCGAAGCGGAATTGGCGGCGGCAAAAGGTTACGCGCACAACAAATTCAAAATCGAGCTCGCGAAACGCAGTATTGTGCGGGCGTTGAGCACCGTGGCGGGGATGACGGCATGAGCGCGGCAGTAATGGGACCAGCGCGAAGCCGGGTCGACGGCCGGTTGAAGGTGACCGGCGCGGCCAAATATTCCGTCGAGTTTGAAGTGCCGAAATGCGCGCATGGCTGGACGGTCGAGAGCAACATCGCGAAGGGAAAAATCACCGCGATCGATACGAAGGCGGCACAAGCAGTGCCTGGTGTGCTCGCGATCTTGACCCACTTGAACATGCCGAAGTTCAAGACCGCGCCGAAAAAAGAAGAACGCGGCGGGGGCGGCGGGATCCGGAATGAAGAGCGTTTTCCGCTGAGCGACGACGGAGTGCATTATGCCGGCCAGTATGTCGCGCTGGTGATTGCGGAGACGATCGAGCAGGCCCGTCACGCCGCTTCGTTGGTGAAAGTGAGTTACACGCCGGAAGAACCGCTCCTCACAATGGAGGCGGCCGCCAAGAAAGCGGCGAAGCCGAAAACGAACCACGACGAAAACGTTCAGATCAAGAAGGGAGATGTGGCGGCAGCTTTGAAGGACGCCAACCTCGTGAAGATCGAGCAGACCTACATCACGCCAACGGAGACGCACAACCCGATCGAGATGTCGGGCACGATCGCGGTCTGGGAAGGCGATCAGAAATTGACTCTCTACGATGCGACCCAATTCGTGAAAGGCGTGCAGAATGTGCTCTCGCGCGCATTCGGTCTCGAGTTGGAGAATGTGCGGATCATCTGTCCGTTTGTGGGCGGCGCGTTCGGATGCAAAGGGGCGGTTTGGATGCACATCCTGCTCGCGGCCATGGGAGCGAAAGTGGCGGGTGTGCCGGTGAAATTGCACGTCACGCGCCGGAACATGTTTGTCGGCACAGGTCATCGCACGCCGACGCGCCAGACTTTGTCGCTGGCCGCGACCCGCGATGGAAAATTGCAGGCGATTCAGCATGTCAGCGAAACGCTGACTTCGCCGGTCGGCCAATTCACGGAATCATGCGGGGCGCGTTCGACCGGGCTGATGTACGAGAGTCCATCAATCCGGGTCGAGGAAACGGTTTATCCCGTAAATGTCTCGACGCCCACGTTTATGCGCGCCCCGGGCGAATGTCCGGGAACGTACGCGCTCGAATGCGCACTGGATGAGCTGGCGATCGCGTTGAAGATGGATCCGGTGGCGCTGCGGCTGATGAACCACGCGGATAATCATCCGACAAAAAACATTCCGTTCAGCGCCAAGCATCTCAAGGAAGCGTACCAGCTCGGCGCGGAGAAATTCGGTTGGGCCAAGCGAAATGCGGAGCCGCGCTCGATGCGCGATGGCGATCTTCTCGTCGGCTGGGGCATGGCGACGGCGACTTATCCCGCGCACAAGATGAGCGCGGCTGCGAAGGTGATTTTGCGCGCGAACAACACCGCCACCGTGCAATGCGCCACGCACGATCTCGGCACGGGCGCTTACACGGCGTTCACCCAGATTTCTTCCGAGCAACTCGGCCTGCCCTTCGAGAACATCACCTTCGAGCTGGGCAAATCCGATTTCCCGTTTGGCCCGGTCGCAGGCGGCTCGAATTCAACCGGCACCGTCGGCACCGCCATTCATGAAGCCGCCGTCCTCGCGCACAAGGCTCTCGCGGAAATGGCGGTGAAAGATGCAAAATCGCCGCTCTCCCATGCGAAGCTCGACGACATCGCGATGGTCGGCGAAGGCCGTATCGGTGTGGTCACGGAGACTGCGAAGTCAGATTCTTATGCCGACATTCTCAAACGCGCCGGAAAAGATTCGATCGAAGTGCAGAGCGAACAGAAACCGCCAGAGCAAAGCAAGACGCACGCGTTTCAATCGTGGGGCTCGCATTTCTGTGAGGTGAAGATCGATCCCCTGCTGCCGCGCGTCCAAGTCACGCGCGTAGTGAGCGTGATGAATTGCGGCCGCATTGTCAGCGCGAAGACCGCGCGGAGCCAGATCCTGGGCGGCGTGACCATGGGCCTGGGCATGGCGCTGACGGAAGAAACTTCCTACGATCCGGCGACCGGTTTGCCCGTCATCCGCAACCTTGCCGACTACCATGTGCCGACGAATGCGGACGTGCCGGAGATCGATGTCTCGTTCGTGGGCGAACCCGATTTCGCTTTCAATCCGATCGGCGCGCGGGGCATGGGCGAGATTGGGATCACCGGCATCGCCGCCGCGATTGCGAACGCAGTTTATCACGCGACGGGAAAGCGCGTGCGCGATTTACCCATCACACCGGATAAACTGATTTGACGTCGAGGGAGGGCGATCTCAAGATCGCTCACGGCAGTTTGGAAACCGCCTCTCCCTGGGGCCGACACAATGAAGGAAATTCGAGACATTCTTCGCACGTTTGAGCTCCATCGCGGCCAGCGGCTCGCGCTCGCCACTCTCGTGCGCGCGCAAGGTTCAAGCTACCGCCGGCCTGGAGCGCGAATGCTTGTTTGTCCTGACGGAACGACAGTCGGTTCTCTGAGCGGCGGATGTCTGGAAGAGGAAGTGGCGCGCCAGGCGTTCGAAGTTCTGCGAACGGGGACGCCGTCGCTGATGAGCTTCGACACGCGTTTGCGCTTCGGCTGCAACGGCAGCATCGAAGTTTTTGTCGAAGCGGTGGACGCGGAATTTCTCGCTGAACTGAAGACGCATTTCGCGGACCGGCGCCGTTGCCGCGCGGTGACGGTCTTCTGTGGATCTGCGGATGAGCTTGGCACCCGCATTATGCCGGAAGAGGAGCTCGCTCCGATTGAAAGTTTCGTGCAGGAAATCGAGCCGCCCGTTCGGTTGCTAATTTTTGGCGACGGACCGGACAGCATCCCGCTCCGCGCGTTCGCCGAGGTTTTGGGATGGGATGTGATCGAAGTCGAGCAAGCCACACACCTTCCGATCCGCGCCGACCAGCGCACCGCTGCAATCGTGAAATCGCACAATTACGGGCGCGACTTCGCCGCTCTTTGCCATCTCCTGAAGCTCGATCTGCCGTATGTCGGACTGCTCGGTCCACGGAAGCGCCGTGATCAATTGTTGAATGCAGTTTGGGACAGCGGCGTCTCGATCGACGCCGAACTGTTCGCGCCGGCCGGCCTCGATCTCGGCGCGGAAACGCCGGAGGAAATCGCGCTTGCGCTTGTTTCGGAAATTCAAGCTGTCTTCGCGGGCGCGAGCGCCGAATCGTTACGCGATCGCAAGGCGCCGATCCATGGCTGGAACATCCTTCGCAAGCCGGCTCCGGCGGCCGCGGCGGGAGCATGCGCAACGTCGGCGCCATAGTTCTCGCCGCCGGCGGATCAGGACGGTTCGGCCAGCCAAAACAACTGTTGGCGTTTCAGGGCGAAAGCCTGGTGCGGCGCGCCGTTCGAGCTGTAAGCGCGCAATGCTCCTGTGTTGTCGTCGTGGTTGGCGATCTCGGCGCGGAGATTGAAAACGATTTGAGCGAAAGCTCGGCGACGATCGTTCTCAATGCAGATTGGCGGTGCGGCCTCGGCACATCGATCCGTTGCGGGCTTCGCGATCTGCTCGCTTCTCTTGCGGATCTCGACGCCGTGGTGATCGTGGCGTGCGATCAGCCATTCGTCGAATCAAGCACGATCGCGGCCCTCATCGCGGAGCGCGAACGAAGCGGGAAACCAATCGTCGCTTCGAGTTATGCAAACACGCTCGGCATTCCCGCGCTCTTTGATCGATCCTGTTTCGAGGAACTGCTTGCACTGCCGGACCAGTCTGGCGCGAAAGCGATTATTGAATCGCGCCGAGACGATGTCGCGTCGATCGAGTTCGAGAAAGGCGCAATCGATATCGACACGCCTGCCGATTTCGAGCGGCTTGGCTAACAGCAAGCCGCTGCGGGCTGACAACAGGTCTCGTCCTCAACTTCCTGAAGCCGCCGATCGCGCGCCTTGCACGTCGTGGTCGGCGGCGAGACGACCACTCGGATTTCGCCAAGCGCGCTCCTCAGCTCATCGACATGGTAAAGCGAGGGAAAGAAATTCTCGTCGCCGTATTCGACGCGGATTTCGGTTTCGAGCCGAAGCGGGATCATGCCGGTCACTTTGTCGAAGATCTTCAGGAATTTGCCGGCGCTCATGTACTCATCATCCGCGTTCGCTGGCACCCAGAGCTGCACCACGGTCTCATCCCATTGGTTCGTCTGGCCGCCGCAATCGACAGTCTCAAAGTGCGCCGCCTTGATTTCAGTCAGGTGATAACCGGCGTGAATCGCCTCGCCGGTCTCGTTCACAAAAATCAGTTTGTCCTGTGGCGCGTTGCGCAGGGCCGCGATGAATTCCTTTGTCGTCATGCTGTTTTTCTCCGTCTTCCTTTCGTTTTGTCGTTTTGACAACAAACGCGTCCGAGCCGTCCGCGTTCGGACGTCATCCGGGGATGTTGCCGCATCCAGGCGTGCAACCCGGCGAGGACATGCCGAACGAGGGCGTCGCCATGCCGGGCGAGCCGGTAATGCATCCATTTCCCATTCCGCCGCGCTTCGACCAATCCGGCGGCTCGCAGTTGCGCGAGATGCCGCGAGACCTTGGGCTGGTCGATTCCCAGGGTGCCGTGCAAGTCGCAGACGCAGATCTCGCCTGGGGCGAGCAGGTTCAACAGGCGCAGCCGGGTTGGATCGGACAGGGTCTTAAAGAGCAGTGCCGGCTCGACTGAGTTCGATTTCTTCACGGACAACACATACGACAGATCGCATATGTTTGTCAAGAACATATTCGTCGAGACGTATGTGTGACGCGGTCGCTGTAACAAATGGAGCCGGCCTGCCCTCAGGCCGGTGAGAGTAGATGGTGCTGCCTCTCACGGCACGTGGGCGTGCCGTCTCCAGGGGCCTGGCTGCTCGCTTCAATGCTGCGTGACGAATAGTGAGTTGTTCCACGGCGCCGGGCTCATTGGCCGCGCGGGCTCGCCTACCCTAGATGTTCGATTACCAAGTCATAAGTGCGATTGGAGTCAGTGAATTTTTGGTTTAAACCGAGGCTACCGATACCCGATAACGCCTGCTTCCCGGTGGCCGCGTCGCCGATGTATGCCTGCATGTGGAGGCCATCGAGCGTCCAGGTATCGGTGAAGAAAGAAGAGGGCGGCTCCCACGAAATACGAAAGGTGCGGGCCCGGTCGGGCTCGAAGGGCACCCGCGGAGTCAGATCGAACACATCGTGCTTGCCGGATGAGAAATGGCCCTTTTTATCGAGTGCCGTGGAGTAAAGCGCGCTCCCGCCAGCATCAAGGATTGAGACCGACACCGTGCCGTCGGTCCCGGCCCCATCGAATAATCCCCACCGCTCGGTTGTCCAAATCTGCAAATTGATCAACCCGATTTTCGGGATCGCGGAGGCCTTCCATTTGTCCGTGACGAGCACGGCGTTTTCCAGGATAAATCGCTGGTCGAGATTGAGCTCTTCGCCATAGGTCGCGACGGTTTTGCGCATCAGATTTCCCTTCACCTCGCCGGAACTTTCGTGCGTCAGACCGAGGTGATGGCCGGTCTCGTGACAGATATTCAGCATCAGTTCCCTGGCGGTAGCCTTATAGGTGCCAGAGGCACCGCGAAGCTGAACGATGATCCCGAAATGGAGGCGCTCGCCTTTCGGATCGTTCACGGCCGGCAGGCCTCCGCTGATTCCGACGGCCCCCTCCGCGATGCCAATTCTAAAGCTCGAGCAGCAAATGAGATTCACCGCATCGTCTTTTCCGTGCGTGGCCAATATGCTGCGTGTTGGCTCGTCGGGAAAATTCGCGGGGAAGTCGGGATAGTCCCACGCAGGAATGATATCGGGAAATACCGCGTTGATATTCAGTTTGGGGTTGGAAAAAAAATTCTTGATCATCGATATCGCCTTGCCCAGCCGCTTCCGGTTTTCGGCCCGGATTGCTGGGCTCTCCGCGCTTTGAAAGATGAGCATGGGATTGAATTTGAGCTCTTTCGTCCTGGAAAGAACCTGATAGTCCGCGGGCACATCCACATGCGTGCGGCCGTACCGGCAGACTTTAATGTCGACCAGGTCGTCAAATATGTCCGTGACGACCGTGTAGGTGCCGTATTGGGCCGACACGTCGGCCGAAACAGGAAACAGCAGGCTCTTCCAGTAGGCGACCCCAATTGTATAGGGCGGCAACCAAGTCCTCTTTTCTGCCTTCAGAGCGTAGAGCGCTGCCTTGTCTTGATTGGGATACTCCATCTGGGTTGGACTAACTAGCCGGAAACCTCCTTCCGAGCCAGGCCCGTCCCAGGTGACTCTGATCACGCTGGTCAAGGCGTGGTCGTCCAAGGCGAAAGTGTGCTCCCGCCGTCTTGTTGTCTTGCTCGTTTGCGGGATCCACTCGCTCGAACGCGTCGACATGAAGTCCCGCGAATCTCCAACACCCATGGCCGTGACAGGCGAGTGCCGCAGAGCGCTCGTGCCCCACTCGGAAAGGCTGGCTGCGTCGCCCCAGTCCGGGCCTTCCCAGATGCCCGCGCCGGCATCGAACATCCAGAGCTTGCCGGCAGTGTCGACGGCGAAGAGCCGCTCCCCCGACACCTGGATCGTCCGGAACCGCGCGGGCTGGCCGTTCCAGCGCGGCCCTTCCCAGCCGGATCCCCAGGAATTTGGCGAACTCTCCGATGCGGCCCAGAGCCAGCCATCCTTATCGAGCGCGAACGCGCGGAGGAGCGTGTCGTTCGTCCACGTTCCCATTTCGACAGAAAAAAGCTTCGGGGGCGGCGCCGAAAAACCAAAGGCCGGCGCTCGCACGTTCGGGGTTCCGCTGAGTTGGGGGGCGAAATCGAAGGGAGCGGCGTTGGCGTCCAACGCCAGCGCAATGGTGCGGCGATTATTATTCGTCACGGCGGAGGCGACGGCAATCTCCCGCGCCAGGATGTTGGAGAAAGCGGAGAAGGATGCGAAGCCGTTGCTGTTATCGGCTTGTTCGACCGAGCCGGTGTCGCGTACCACCCATAACGCTTCCGTGCCGTTCGGGAGATGCGAAGCCGCGATCCGCTTTGCGGTTGCAGTCGCAAGAGACTGCCAGGCGAGGTCTGCGTTTGCTCCGAGGGCGGCGACGAACAACGCGCCCGTCTCGTTTAGGCCCCACAAGCGCGTCGCGGAGGAATGCGCCGCCGCCAGCGCAACGATCGGGACTGAACTGTCCGGTGCCGGTTGCGTGGACCAGAGATCCCAGAATGGCGGCTGCACGCTCTCGTCTCGCTCGCCAGTCCAGATCGCGCAGCCGGAGGGTTGCGAACCGGCCACGGCGCTCACGGCCACCATTTCTCGATGGCTCACGGAATTCAGGAACGCAGCCAGGGCGAAGATGGGCATGCCGGCTTCGAGGCGCAGTCCGCCCCACGACGGCCCATCCCAGAGTGGATCGCCGCGCCGTCCGCCCCACAATTCGGTCAAATTCGAAACTCCCCACACCCGCGCGTCGCCGCCTTGCTCGACCGCACAGAAGTCTCCGGTAATGGGCGACGGACAGGGTGTGCCGAATGCGCTCATCACTGCGGGTGGCGCGACCTCGCGCGCAAATTCGCCGGACCAGAGCGCCCCGCGGCTGTCGACGGCCCAGAGCGTTGGCTTTCGCCGGGCAATGCTCCAACTCATATCGACCAGGGAAAATACGGTCCCACTCGGAGAGGGAATTGCCTGCCACGCTTTGCTCTGCGGCGGCAACACCCAGATCACGCCGTTGGAATCGGTTCCGACAATGTACCCGGCGGCGGAGCTGATGTCGGTAAAGAGCGGCTGGATCGGGATCGTGATCTTCTCCCAGGCGCCCCAAACGGAGGAGGCAAAGCTTGCCCGCCAAAGTGTGCCTTCGTCGTCCAGCCCGTAAATGGCGTAGATGCCGTCCTCATAGGAGGCGGTGAGGTCGGTGAAGGGAACGGCCTGGCCGTTCCACCGCGCCGCCGACCACGCCGCATCGGCATGACGCAGATGGGCCCAGCCATAATCGTCCAGGGCAAAGATCGAAAGCGTGCCGTCGTCGTGGAGAACGAGCTCCGCCTCCGCCACGGGGAACTCCTGGTCCCCGACGACTTCGCTCCAGGTCACCTCCGTGGATCCCGAAGTTTGCACGCCGTGCCACAGTGCACGGCTCTCCTGTCCGTCCATCACCGTGGCGACCAGGTGCAGCGATGAAGCGGAAGCGGCTGCGGTTACGCTCATGATGTGCCTGCCGCTCGGCATTGACCGGGAGCGTTTGAGGCTGTGCTGGCCCGGCACCTCGCCCTGGATGGCGAATCGTTGGAAATACGGATATCCATCCGCCGCCTGGAGCGGCTGGAACTCGGTCACATACCCTCTCGTCCAAAAGGTGAACACTAGGTTTGGATCATCGACGAGACGGAGCAGCCAGCGAGAACCGCCCAGCGGTAGCGGCAAAAGTTTGGCGGCCTGACCCCGATCGGCCGATGTTGTGAGGCAAGGGTCTTGACCCGGGAGCGGGATCGCGCGCTGCGTTAGATATTGTCCCGCGGTGGAGAGCGTTATTCCCGTCCACGGCCTTCTCGCATCGAAAGGTTCAGCGGTCCAGGCTTGAAACGATTCGTGCACGTGGACCGTGGAAGAAACCTCAGCAAAGTATTTCGCGTACCAGACCCCTCCTCCGATGTACGGATAGGTGATGATGATCTCGCTGCTGAAAACCGGGAGCGCTGCCAGCGTGACGTCCAAATAGGCAATGTAGTTCGATCCGTCGGCGATGGGCGATGTCGCGCGGATACGCAGATAAGAGGTTCCCTTTGGAAGACGAATATCCAGCGACAAACGCTTCTCGGCCAGCGGCCCGCCGGTGGTGGAGAGCGTTCCCAGGAGTCTGGGAGTGGCAAAATTATTCTGCTGGGAGACCTCAACCGCGAGCGTCACAGGGCCATCGCTGGCGTTGGTATGGGAGAGAAACCGCAATTCGTAAAGATGCAGCGCAGTGCCGGCGTTGAGCTGAATATAGACGTAGCGCTGATCAAGGCCCCGGCTGAGACCTGCGTTGTGGAGGATGAAAACATTGTAGTTCGGCCCGAAAGAGACGATGCCGTTGACAAATTCACCCGGCTCCCATTGCAACGCATTCGCGGTGAAGACCGCGCTCGCCTGCAGGTCGTTGGTTTCGGACGGGACCTGCAGTGCGTTGGCCGTTGCTTTGTTGAAGTCAAACGCGATCCGCTTCGGTTCGAGCTGCGGGCTTTGCAGAGGCGACACGGCAAGAGTGAAATCGAGGTAGGCAATGTAGTTCGACCCATCGGGTACCGGCGACGTCGATCGCACGCGAATGTTTATCTTTCCGGCCGGAATGCGAACGTCCAACGGCAGATACTTCTCGGCCAGCGGACCGCCAAAGGTGGGTATCGTCCCCAACACCGTCGCATCGGCGAAGTCATCCCGCGTCGCCGCTTCAACGGCGAGGACAACCGGGTTTTCCGGAGAGCAACCGAACGCGTTGCTGTGGGAACGAAATCGCATTCCCTCCAGGCGGAGCGCTACCGCACTGTCCAGCTGAACCGTGACGTAGCGCTGATTGCTTCCCTGAGCCGTTCCCGCGTTGTGCAGGATGAAAACATTCTCGTTGGGCCCGAAAGAAACGACGCCGTTGACAAATTCGCCCGGCTCCCATTGCGACGCGTTGGTGGTGAAGACCGCTTTTACCCCAACCTCATTTGTTTCCGACGTGACCCGCAGTTGATTGGGGGCTGCTTTGTTGAAGTCGAAAACAATCTCCGCCATCGGATTCTCCCGAACGGTTGCGAACCAATAGACACCTCGGCCTGGGCGAGCTCGGGACGGGGGTACTGTCGGCCTGCGTAAGGTACCCCAACCTTAACAATAGGCCAGCGCCTTAGTGGTTCGCTATCGGGGCGCTTTGGCGTCGCAATGGCGATTACAAGATGCCCCCAGGCAGCCACGCTTGCGCGCCTCATCATCCAACCTCTGTTTGGGAACGAAGGTCGACGGCCGCTCGTTGGGTCTATTTCTTCGTCTGGCGCGGATCGTCGGCGGGATTGACGTATTTAACTTCGAACGGGCCCATCGCATGGACCTGAACGATGCATTCGCTCTTACACATGGCGAAATGCTGCATTCCCGCCGGCATGACCGAGAAGCTGCCCGCCGCCATTTCGTGCGCAGCCGCTTCGTCGAACTTCGGACCTTTCCCCATCGCCAGCGTTCCGGAAATCACGGTGACATGTTCGGAGGTCGGGTGGGTGTGCGGCGGGACTTTGAAGCCGGTGGGAAATTGTAGGCGCACCGTGAACGGCCCTGCTTTTCCGGGATCGCCTTGGAGCACCGCGATCTTTGCGCCGGCGGGCAACGCCGGAGGCCCATCGGCCCACTTCAGGTCGGCGGCGGCGAACATGACGTGTTCAGAGCTCGCGGCGGCGGATTCCTTTGCTTTCGGCTTTTCGTCAACTGCGAAAACGATTGAAGAAAGCGCCAGGGCGGCGCCGAACAATGCGATGGAAGTGATCTTTTTCATAGGATTCTCAAAGAATCGCCGAGGTCGTTAGGCAGCGTCAAGGCAGGATTGTTGCCGGGAAGCAGCCTATCTAAACCTGTCATCCTGAGCGGAGCTCAGGATGACAAGAAAGAGTAGATTGCGCTACACTGTCCGCAGCTCATGAAGAAGCTGCTTTGCGCATTGGTTATTTTATTCCCGCTGACGGTGATGGCGGAAGAGGAGGCGTCGAAGTTCGATGCCGCGGCGGCGGAACGTTTTGCCGGCCTCGCGCTTGCCTGTGTCGGGAAGGAATATCCGAACAAGCTCAGCCACGTGTTGAACAGCGACGCCGACGTCGCGCCGCCAAGAAAACTGACGCCGGCTTTCTACGGCTGCTACGATTGGCATTCGTCGGTGCACGGACACTGGCTGCTGGTGCGTTTGGCAAAGACTTTTCCCGGCGCGCCCTTTGCGAAACCGGCGCGCGAAGCGTTGCGCAAAAGTCTCACGGCCGAAAACCTGAAGCAGGAAGCGGCCTATCTGCGTGGGAGCGGTCGCGCGAGTTTCGAGCGACCCTATGGAATGGCGTGGCTGCTCCAATTAATCGTGGAATTGGCGGAATGGGATGATCCGCAAGCGCGAGAGATGCTGACGAATTTGGCGCCGCTCGAAGACGCGGTGCGCGACCGGCTCAAGACCTGGTTGCCGAAGCTTTCGCATCCGGTGCGGATCGGCGAGCACAATCAATCCGGCTTCGCGCTGGGCCTGATGCTCGATTACGCGCGCATCACCAAGAACGAAGAGTTCGCCAAACTGCTCACCGCGAAGACACGCGAATTCTTTTCCTCTGATAAGGATTGCTCACTGAACTACGAGCCGTCCGGCGAAGATTTTCTTTCGCCGTGTCT
Organism: Verrucomicrobiota bacterium; assembly: GCA_039649045.1. Taxonomy (GTDB): domain Bacteria; phylum Verrucomicrobiota; class Verrucomicrobiia; order Chthoniobacterales; family UBA10450; genus AV80. The sequence goes on from JBBWZL010000028.1 coordinate 244,294, forward strand.
GGGCGAGGCGGACGCGATGCGGCGCGTCCTTTCGCGCGAGGAATTCGCGAAATGGTTGAACGATTTCCTTCCGCGAATTCCGACCACGGCCAAAGCCGACTGGCTCCCGGTCACGGTCTCGCCTGATCCGAGCGATCCGAAGCTCGCGCATCTCGATGGATTAAATCTAAGCCGCGCTTGGATGCTGGAGGGGATCATCTCCGCGCTGCCCGCGGACGACGCGCGCCGGCCCGCGCTCGCCGCTGCCGCGTCCGCGCACCGCCACGCCGGATTGGCGGCGGTAACCGGCGCGCATTATGAAGGCGGACACTGGCTCGGCAGCTTCGCCGTTTATCTTGTCACGCAACGCGGAATTGCGACCGATAAGTCCAGATAACACCTCGTCCAACCGTGATACCTCGACTTCTGGGTTGCTTCCTTGGGTTATTCGCTTTGCTCGCGCCTTCGCGGACAGCGGCGGAGGAAAAGGAATTAACCGCGCTCGAAGTTTTCGACCGCGCCATGGCCGCGTTCGACAACCAGCGCCTGGCCTTGCGCGAATATCAGTATCGTCAAACCCTGACCACGCATCAGTTCGACAGCACCGGCAAAGTCACAGCGCGCGGGACGTGGCAGTCAATCGTCCGTCCCGGTGATCCGCGGCCGTTGGAGTACACGGCGGAGCGGATGGAAGGGAAGCTCTCGTTCTTCAAAGCGGAAACGAGCGAGACCTCGCCATCGGCATCAGCCACGCCGTCGCAGAAATCAAAGGGGGCGGACGATTCGAAAGAAAAAAACCAGGCGGAATCCGCGGTGGAAGCGGTGCGGAAGTACAACCTCCGGGAGCGATATGTTTGGAAACGGTTGCCGGACGAGAACGTCGGTGGAGAGGGCGCCTACGTTCTCGCGTTCGAGCCGAAGCCGCGCCAAAACACGAAATCGCGCGAGGAGCGTTTCTTCGGTCTGCTCGCCGGCCGCATCTGGGTCAGCCGCACCGATTTCAGTCTCCTGAAAGCCGAGGCCGCGCTCCAATCTCCCTGCCAGCTTTTCTGGATCCTCGCGCGCGTCACGGTCTTTCAGTTTAACTACGAGCTCGAGCCGGCTCGCGGCAGTCCGCGGCTTTTTCGTTCGAGTAAGGCGATCGCGAAGACGGTGGTCTCATTTCCGTTCTACGCCGTCCGACAACGGCATTGGCTCACCGCTGAAAAATTCGAGCCGCGAACTCCGCGCGGAATCGCGCCGAAAAATTCGCGGCCGAGCCTGTCGCCGTAAACGGAAGAGTTTATTCCTCGTCGCCGACGACGAGATGGATCACGCCGGCGGGATCGGAAATCCAGAAGCCGTCGAAATCTTCGCGGAGCTGTTCCACTTCGTCGCGGCGCGGCACGCCATTGATCTTCAAATAGGAAGCAGCGGCTTCGGTGTCGTTGGTTTCCAGCTCGAGCCAGATATCGGGGTGGCTCAGATTCGGTACGCGATCGAGCCAGAGCCGGTTCGGGCCGAATTGGAAAATGCATCCGTCCGCTTCTTCTTCGATAACCGGCAGTCCAAGGGTGTCGCGATAAAAAGCGAGCGTCTGCTCGTAAGTGTGGCTCGGGCATTTGATGGCGATGTTCGCGCCGCCCGAGAACTGGGGACCATTAACGTTTGCGACCATTACGGAGCTACAGCTTTCCGAGGATTTTTTTCGCGAGAGTCTTCGCTTTGTCCGTCGCGATTCTCTCGTCATCAACACCGCTGATTCCGACGGTGATGAATGCACTCTTTTTCGCGACGTAAAGCATCAACACGTGCGACGGACCTTTCTCGGGACCTTCCCGCACCACCGCGGCTTTATCGCCGAGGCCGGAGATCGGTTTGAACTTTTGATTGCCCGCGCTCATTTCTTCGAGCTGCTTCTTCGGTTCCAGCTGTCCATCGGACGCCTGACGGACCCGCAAGACCAGCGATTTGCCCGGGTTCTCGCTGTAATAATTGCACCGTGAGTAATAGCCGTCGGCTCCGTCACCGTTGCGCGGCTGCGGTTCCTTGACCGGTTCGCCGAGCGCGGCTTCGGCATCGGCCTTAGTGATAACGACCGCGACGTCGATCCGTTTTTCCTCCGCGCCGTGCAGACTGGCCAGCGTCAACCCGATTACTGTAAATGCCGCCGCGGCGGTGACCCTGCGCATGACGCTTATCCGCCCGCGGCACCTTCTCCGCCCGGTTCGGTCATGGCGACGGGATCGAGAGCGCGCTCGAGCTCTTCCGGCGGAAGCACTTTTTTCTCGAGGCAAATCTCGCGCACCGTCCGCCCGGTCGTCGCGCTTTCCTTCGCGATCTCGGCCGCGCGATCGTAACCGATTTTCGGCGCCAGACTGGTCACCATCGCCATGGAGAGCTCGACCAGTTCGCGGCAACGCTCCTCGTTGGCCTCGATCCCGATCACGCATTTCTCGGAGAAGGCATCGCAGGCGTGGGCAAGAAGCCGAATGCTTTCGAGGAGATCGTGTGCCATCACCGGCATCATAACGTTGAGCTCGAAGTTGCCGTTCGCGCCCGACCAGGTGATGCAGGCGTCGTTGCCAATCACTTGCGCGCAAACCATCATGAGGGACTCGCACATCACCGGGTTCACTTTGCCTGGCATGATCGAACTGCCCGGCTGCGTCGAGGGCAACCGGATTTCGCCGATGCCACAACGCGGACCGCTCCCGAGCAGGCGAATATCATTCGCGATTTTGAAAAGGCTGATCGCGACAGTTTTCAAATGCCCGCTCGCTTCCACCACGGCGTCTTTCGCTCCCTGCGCTTCGAAGTGGTCCGCCGCCTCGCGAAATTTGATCCCGGTGCGCTGTTCGAGGTGGCGCATCACTTTTGCCGGAAACTCCACGTGGCGGTTCAAGCCGGTCCCGACCGCAGTGCCGCCGAGCGCCAGCTCCTGGAGGACCGCGATCGATCGCTCCACTCGTTCGCGCGCGTAAAAAATCTGGCGCGCATATCCGCCGAATTCCTGGCCGAGCCGCACCGGAGTCGCATCCATCAAATGAGTGCGGCCGATCTTGATGATGTCCCAAAACTCTTTCGCCTTCGCGTCGAGCGCGCCGTGTAGCTTCTCGAGCGCCGGCACGAGAAGATTCCGGAGTTGTTCCGCCGCACTGATGTGAATGGCCGATGGGATCACGTCGTTGCTCGACTGTCCCATGTTGACGTGATCGTTCGGATGCACCGGATCCTTGGCGCCGATCGGCTTTCCGGCAAGCTGGCAGGCGCGGTTCGCGATTACTTCATTCGCGTTGGTGTTGGTGCTGGTGCCTGAGCCGGTCTGAAAAATATCGAGTGGGAAATGCTCATCGAGTTTTCCTTCCACGACTTCTTCCGCGGCTTGGACAATGAAGGCGGAACGATGCGAATCGAGCAGGCCGAGATCGGCGTTGGCCTGGGCGGCCGCCCATTTGATCAGGCCGAGCGCGCGAATGAACGGGCGCGGAAAACGATAACCGCTGATCGGAAAATTCAGGACCGCGCGTTGCGTCGAAGCGCCATAGAGCGCGGATGCCGGGACGGACATTTCGCCCATGGAATCCTTCTCGACTCGGGTCGATCCGGAGGTCATGCCGAGCGATGGTTTGTAGAGAGCGCCGCCGCCGGCCGGAGATGACGGCGATGGCCGTTGCGCCGGTTCGCCTTTTCAAAAACGGTGATGAACATCGGCGGAATATTTTGGAGGAAGTACTCAGACTTCGCGCGTTCGAACACGGTGGCGTGCTGCCGCAGTTCGTTCGTGACCTGATAGATGATGAAGCTGCCGCCATCCGCGAGCGCTTCGTAGGTTTTCTCCAGCAAGGCGCGTTTCTTTTTGATCTCGAGAATGCTGAACGGGATCCCGGAGATGATGTAATCGCAGTGAGGAATACCGCGGCGATCCAGCTCTTCGGGCAACCGGGCCGCGTCCGCATTGATGACATGAATGCGTGAATCGCCGGCGAACTGGCGTTTCAGGTCGCGGCAAAAGGCCGGATCCAATTCCAGGAGGAGCAACTGGGATTCGGGCGACATCCGGCGCGCGATCTCACGGGAATGCACGCCTTCGCCGGGTCCGTATTCGGCGATGACGCGCGGCTCGCTGAAGTCGATCTTCCGGGCCACGCGTTTCACGAGGGCCTTGGAGCTCGGTATGATCGAAGCGATTTGAAAAGGGCGTTGCAGAAACCGCTTGAAGAAAAGAGCGCTCATTGAAGGTGGGAATAGTCCACCTCGCGCTCCTCCTTGTCCAGTGGTGAAGTGAGCGAGACCCCGCGGTCATTTTCGGGCGCAGCAGGAGCAAAATCAGTGCTGAATGGGCCATGCGGGTGGTCTGGCCTTATGAGAAAACCGGAATGAAGGATTGACACCGACTATAAATTTAATAATGATGCCGAAGCGAAAAGGCTTGCCCTTCAAAGCCTAAGTTGCTGATTTTCTCCAATGCATAACCTCTTAACGGTCAAGGAAACGGCCAAATACCTCCGGATTCCGTTGCCGACCGTTTACTATCTGGTGCAACGCGGGCAGCTCCCCGCGATCCAGATTGGCGGTCGCTGGCGGATCAAAAAGGCATCGCTGGATAAGGACATTTTGAAAGAGGACAAGTCGGGCCAGCCGACTGTCCTCGTGGTGGATGACGACGAAAGCCTCCAGAGCTTGTTCAAGATTTTCCTCAAGAAAATCGGGTTCAGCCGCGTCGTTGTCGGCACCGTAAAAGAAGCGATCACAGCGCTCCAAAAACAAAAATTCGATCTCCTCTTCCTCGATTTGAAATTGCCGGATGGTCCCGCGGATGACGTTTACGATGCCGCGAAAGAAGCCGATCCTGAATTACCGATCGTAGTTATCACTGGATATCCCGACAGCGAAATGCTCGATCGGATTCTCGCCAAAGGCCCGATCACCGTCCTGAAAAAGCCTCTAAAGGTAGAGCAACTCCAGCAGACGGTTCGTATCCTCGGCCACAAAGACGCGGCCAAGCTGGCGGCGTAGGTTCGCACGTTTTTCGGAGAGACATGCTTTCGCATGTCCAAAACTCCTCCGACCTCTGGCATCGCTTTTTCTGCCTTGACTCGTCACTGGTCACTCGTCACTTGTCACTTCTTCCCACGCGCGGTTAGCTCAGGGGTAGAGCACTACCTTGACACGGTAGGGGTCAGAGGTTCGAAACCTCTACCGCGCACCATTGCCTCGCATCAGTGATTTGGAAAAGAAACGCGCTCGTTGCCGTTGGCGTCTCGCTCGGGGCGTTGGGGCTGTTCGCTGCCGGAGGGTGTAGCAGATCCCGCGACGACCCGCACGCGCGCGAGATGGCAGACCGCGTGAAGAGAGAATTCCTCCACGCCTGGAATAACTACGAGCGTTATGCGTGGGGACACGATGCGCTGAAGCCGCTGAGCAAGACATCCCATGATTGGTATGGGCAATCGCTCCTCATGACACCGGTCGATGCCCTCGACACGCTCATCCTGATGAAGCTGGATGCCGAAGCGGACAAGGCACGCGCACTCATTACGAGCCAGCTCTCTTTCGATCGCGACATCTATGTTAAGAACTTCGAGATAACCATTCGGCTGCTCGGAGGTTTGCTTTCGGGTTATCAGCTCACGGGCGATCAGCGTTTGCTGGCCCTGGCTGAGGATTTGGGAAACAGGCTTCTTCCAGCATTCAATTCGCCGACCGGCCTTCCCTATGTCTTTGTTAACCTTCGCACCGGTCAGGTCCGCGATCCGGTCTCGAATCCGGCCGAGACCGGCACGCTGCTCCTCGAGTTCGGCACCCTAAGCAAGCTGACCGGCAACCCAGTTTTCTACGACAAGGCGAAGCGCGCTCTGGTCGAGACCTACAAACGCCGTTCGCCGATTGGTCTCATCGGATCAGGCATCAACGTCGAGACCGGCGCGTGGACCGATCACGATAGTCACATCAGTGGCGGGATCGACTCCTACTATGAGTATCTCTGGAAGTGCTGGCTCTTGTTCGGCGACAAGGATTGTCTCGAGATGTGGAATGCGAGCATCCCTGCTGTCCACAAATACCTGGCTGATGAAACGGCCGGCGAACTTTGGTACGGCCACGCCAATATGTTGAGCGGCAAACGGACCGACACCACATACGGTGCGCTTGACGCGTTTTTCCCCGCACTGCTCGCTCTTTCCGGCGACATTCCCCGCGCGCGCCGCTTGCAAACATCCTCCTTCAAAATGTGGAAGTTCCATGGCATCGAACCGGAAGTCATCGATTACAAGACGATGCAGGTAAAGGCTGCAACCTATCATTTGCGCCCTGAGATCGTGGAATCGACTTACTATCTCCATCACTACACGAACGATCCGAAATATCGCCAAATGGGCGAGACGATTTTCAACGATTTCGTCACGCATTGCCGGACCGAAGCCGGTTACGCCGCGCTCAAGAACATTGTCACGAAAGAGAAGCGCGACGAGATGGAGAGCTTCGCCCTGGCCGAGACCTTCAAATACTTTTACCTGCTCTTCGCGCCATCCGACACGTTGGATTTCGACAAGATTGTGTTCAATACCGAAGCGCATCCGCTAACGCGAACATGGTAAATGTCTCAGTTTGCTCCTGAAGTCCCAGGCTGATTTTCCGTTGGATTTTGATCGGGTAGGTTTTTCGGCGGCAGCGAGATGACACAGAGTCGGAGTAAAAGCCACCAAAGATGAACGACCGCGGGTTGGTAGCAGTCGCTATCAGTAAGCAAACCATGCGCGAGTCGATTGCGGAGATTCGAACCGAATTCTTCCGTTAAGATGCTGCGCAATTCAAACACATGGTCGTCGCCGAATACTTCGGTTGTCTCCGGTAACAAAAGTAATTTTTCCAGACCCCGAACCTGTTGCACCAACTGGCTGTCTAGTTTTGACGTTATTACGCCACGGTTGTCGAGAACATAGCGAACGGCGCATTCCACCTGCGGAACGAGAAAATGCGCGACTGTATGCCAATCGTCTTCAAAGCCCGCATGAAAGCCGCGAGCAAAGCTGTGCTCATGGCCAGGTGGAACAAATGGATGATTGCTAATGAGAAACCGAAGATCCCGAATTCGGGGATGGTGTTCCCGCCATATAGTCCATCGGCACGGTTCGATGAAGGACTGGACGCGGAACGGCCAGTCGATAGTTGTCGCGTGATGAACCATCTCGGCCCACAAAGCGGCTTGGTATTGTTTCGGGTCAGTAGTCAACATCCCAGGGCGGTGCGCCGTAACTCTGCCTTCGCGATCAACTGTCGACGCCGAAAACAAATGACTAAAGGGAAAATCCTTGGCGAGCTGTTCTACTGAGCTTCGGTGTTCCTTAAGATCGAGAGGTGAAACGGCGGTGGCAAGATGGATGATTGCTGTTTGCAGATCGTGGCCACTAACCAATTTTCGGGCGCGTTCCCGTAATGGGCCGATATCCATTTCGTGGGTATGGGATCCCATTTCATCCTGGGTTCGTTTTTGCCGCTCGAGTAGCAATCGGTGCAATTCTTCGATGCGTTCCTTTGGTGCGTTTCGTCGGCGCAATGCTTCCACCGCAAGCGTTAGATGGTGAGCTGAGACCATATAACTTGGTGGCGTACGTTTAAGGGCGGCTTCCGCGTCGAGAATATGAGTCTCCGCACCGCGAATTCCAGTACGTTGCGCATCTGCGTCACTTGGTACTCGCCCGTACCAGTCGGCTGCCAGTTCCCAGTACGTGCGAGCAAAAAGGGGATTCTGGTTTGTTTCTGCGCGTTCGGCGAGAGTTTCGCACAGTTGTGCGTAGGCGACGGCATCTCCATGCCCGAACTCCTGAAGCAATTGCAACAACCGAGCGCAGCAAAGGCCGGCGTCCGTCGGCGAGAATCGACTCACCAACCTTTCCGTGTGCTCCATTACATCAACGAATGGTTGTTTCTGTCGACCGAGCTTCCATGCGAGTTGCGCGGCACGCTCGAGGTCATCTATGAAAACGGGCCACCGATCGCAGCTCTCGCGCTGCTTTACCTTCTCCAAATAAGACTCCGATGCTTGGCGAACTACAATGTGGTCAAACTTCAGCGCTGCCGACACATCCGCGAATCTGGCCTTTAATTCTGGATCATTCGTTTCGCTAACTAGCGCCGCCAAGGTCAAAGCATCTGTCGTAGAGAAATCCTCAAGGGCTGCGCTGCGTCGCGTCCCGTCGATAAGTTGCGGCGCGAATGGATCTTCTCTGGATTGAAAACGTGGCATTAGCGATGTCACCGCGCCGAGAAATTGGAAAACACCTTCCCCTAATGGATCATTCGCTTCGCGAAGGGCGGCGGCCTTTTGGAAGAAATGTGATGAAACGCGATTGTGTTCGCGATCTCGTTCCTCGAGCGAGCCCGCTACAGTCTGCCAGTCGTACTTCTGGATATCTTCAAATGTAACTTCAAATGCCATCGTATTAGAAATTGTTATGAAAAGTAACAGAAAGAACATGATTCGACGATAATGTTCTCGACAGAATTATTGCGCCAGTGAACCTGTCCAGGTGCTGGCAGGAAGCCGCTTACTTTTCTTCGCGAGTCGGTTTCCTGTGGTTGCGTCTCGGGAGAAATGAAGGAAGCGCCCACCATTCGAGCCAACGCCCGCCAGACTTATCGCGGGCCGTTCGCCATCATGACCGTCCTTTTTTTCATGTGGGGATTCATGACTGTCTTCAACGACATTTTGATTCCGCGTTTCAAGGATGCCTTCGCTCTGGACTATTTCCACGCGATGCTGGTCCAGTTCGCCTTCTTCGGAGCCTACTTCATCGGTTCCCTGCTTTATTTCGGTATCTCCGGAGCGGTTGGCGATCCGATCGCCCGGCTCGGCTACAAGAACGGTGTCGTGATCGGACTTGTAATTTCCGCGATGGGAAGCGCTCTCTTCTGGCCTGCAGCCACGTTCCTTTCCTATCCGCTGTTTCTTCTGGCGCTCTTTGTCGTAGGTCTCGGTTTTGCCATGTTACAGATCGCGGCAAATCCTTACGTGACCATCCTCGGCCCCGAACGCACCGCTTCGAGTCGGCTCAATCTCGCCCAGGCCTTCAATTCCCTCGGCACAACTCTCGGCCCGTTGGTCGGTGGTTATCTGATCTTCCAATACTTTGTCCGCACCGGCGCGCGCGGCGCGGATTCAGTCAAGATGCCTTACCTGGCCTTTTGCATTGTCTTCGCCCTGCTCGCCGCCGTTTTTTTCTTCATTCGCCTGCCGGATATCGGTGAAGGAAAGATCGAGCCCGGTTTTGCCGCGCTCAGGTTTCCCCACGTCGATCTCGGCATGCTCGCGATCTTCATGTATGTCGGGGGCGAGGTCGCGGTCGGCAGCTCGATCATTAACTTTCTTGGCCAACCAAAGGTGGCAGGCTTAAGTCAGCTGGCCGCGAGCGGCTATGTCTCCCTCTTTTGGTTTGGCATGTTGATCGGGCGCTTCATGGGCGCGGCCGAATTGAGCGACTTGGCGCCGCGAACGAAACAATTGTTGCTGGCCGCCATCCCCGTCGCGGCGTTTGTGATTCTCGTTCTGATCCGCGGTTGGGCTACCGTGCAAATGTATCTCCCTTTGATTTTCCTTTGCTGGGCCCTGTTTCAGTGCGGCAAATCGCTCGCGGGACGCACCCTGATGATTTTTTCGGGGGCCGTTGTGGCGCTCCTGGCTATTGCCATCTTTGCCGGCGGCAAATTCGCCATGTGGTGCGTGATCGGCGCCGGGCTTTTTACTTCCGTCGGATGGTCGAACACTTTCTCGCTCGCGATCGAAGGTACCGGGATTTACAAGAGCCAGGCGTCTTCACTTCTGGTCATGGCAATTCTCGGCGGCGCGATCTTGCCACCGATCCAGGGTCATATTGCCGACCGCTGGAACTTGCAGGTATCCTACATTGTCCCGCTCATCGCTTACGCCTATGTCGCTTTCTATGGTTGGAAGGGACACAAAGTCGGGCGCCGGTGTAACGCCGCCGAGTAACTCGTGAGCACGGATAACTCGGGCGATCGGCGCATCGTTCTCACCCTCGATGGTGGCGGAACGAATTTTCGTTTCACTGCCACGCAAGGTAATCGGCCGATAGTCGAGACCTTCGTCCTGCCTTCATGCGGCGATAATCTCGAGCGCTGTCTGGGAAACATTGTCGAAGGTTTCAGCCGCGCCCGAGAACAATGTCCGCAGCCGCCCACCGCGATCAGTTTCGCCTTTCCCGGTCCGGCTGATTACCCGAACGGCGTCATCGGAGACCTGCAACATCTTCCCGCATTCCGCGGTGGCGTCGCGCTCGGTCCGATGCTCGAAGATCGCTTCGGCCTTCCGGTTTTCATTAACAACGACGGCGACCTTTTCGTTTATGGCGAAGCCATTGCCGGCTTTCTTCCCTACGTGAACGGGTTGCTGGAGACAACAGGTAACCCAAAGCGCTATCACAATCTTTTCGGTGTCACTCTCGGCACCGGTTTCGGCGGCGGCATCGTCCGGAACGGCGAGCTCTTCCTGGGCGACAACTCGTTAGGCGCAGAAATCTGGCTGCTCCGCAACAAGTTGAATCCGCAAACCAGAGTCGAGGAGGTCGCGGGGATACGTGGCGTCCGCTGTTTTTATTCGGAGACGGCCGGGATTCCGTTCGAACAGTCACCGGAACCGCGAGTCATCTTCGCGATTGGACGGGGCGAACACGCGGGCGACAAGGCCGCGGCCCGCGAAGCGTTCCGAAAACTCGGCGAAGTCGTTGGCGACGCGATGGGGCAGGCGTTGACGATTGTGGACGGCCTCGCGGTGGTCGGCGGCGGTTTGGCCGGAGCGTGGCCGCTCTTTTCTCCTGCGCTCATGGCGGAATTGAACAGCTCTTATCCGAACGCGGAAGAGGACAGCGTTCGCCGTCTCATCCCTGAAGCCTTCGATCTCGAAGACCCGGGCGAACTCCGGAGATTCCTGCTACCGGCAACTCGCGATATCCCCGTGCCCGGCAGCTCACGCGTCGCCAGATATGACGCCTCTCCCCGGATCGGCGTCGGCCTTTCGCGTCTCGGGACGAGCGAAGCCGTCGCAATTGGCGCCTACGCCTTTGCATTGCGAAAGCTTGACGAGGAAGCGGCTATTCCATGAGTCATCCAATTTCGCGCAGCGACGCGGATCGGATCGCGCAAGACTAACTTACGCTGCAATGCGTTCCGCGGCGACGGCGGCGGGAGTTGTTGGCGGGCGCGGGGACTTCGTGCTGCGGTAACGCCAGATCGCGAAGCCGACGAAGAGCAGATCGGCGATGACGAAACTGACGACGTAGGTTTCCCCGCCGAGACCGAAGCCGTAGCTGTGTAATCCTTTTCCGAGCACGAAGTTTACTCCATACCATGCCATCAGGACGGCCAGGAAACAGACGACGCTCGCTACGACCAAACCGAATTGGGTCCACCAACCGGCGAGGCGGCCGTGCAAAGTGAGGATGTAACAAAGGAACGCGATCAGGGCCCAGGTTTCTTTCGGGTCCCAACCCCAGAACCGGCCCCAGGAATAATTCGCCCAGACGCCGCCGAGGATAGTGCCGGCGCCGAGCAGAATGACGCCAAGCTGAAGCACGCGGTAGAGCCAGAAGTGCATCGGTTGATCGGCGCGCGCTGAGACCGGATTGCGCGCGTAACGCCACAGCAGGATGTGGCCGAATCCCATCGCGAGCGCGAAGGCGGCGTAACTCAGCGTGATGGTGAGGACGTGGATCGTGAGCCAGAAATTGTCGCGCAAGACCGGGACGAGCGGATCGATGCTCGACGGCATCGCGATCGGCATTTGATGGACGAGTAAAAGCGCGACGAGCGAGACCGGCAGCGCCGCGAGCAGATAGACCGGCGTCCGGTAACGCGCGAAAAAGATCATCCCGAAAAACGAGACGGCGAACGAGACCCAGATGATGGACTCATACATGTTCGTGACCGGCGGACGGCCCGCGATCATGCACCGCATCGCGATCCCGCTGGCGTGAAAGAGCAGACCGACGATCGCGATTATGACGCCGGCAATCTTCAGGTAGCTCCGTTTCCCTGACGCTTCTGTAGCCGCAGCCCTGTGGGCCGCGTTGGGGGCGGCACGCAAATGCGCGATGGCCAGCAAGACCAGCGCGATGCCGTAAGCCCAGGCGGCGCGATAGAATCCCTCCCAGTGGTTGTAGAAATACTCGAGACGCAGCTGCGATTCCTCCGGGTAGATTTTCGGGCTCAAGGCGCGCAATCCATCACGGAGCTGATTCGCGGCCCGGCCAAACGCGAACCCGTCGCCGCGCACATACGAGTTCGCCATGGTCTGCAGTTGCGTCTGGACCGGCGCGAACTGCGTCTCGTTGTAATGTTGAGAGAAGGCCGGCGGCACGATCCAGGGGTCGGTCGTTTTCCCCGGGGCCGGCACGAGCAGGAACGCGCTCCCATCCATGACGTGGGCGAAGAGTCCGAGCCGCTCGGTCACGGCCATCACCTCGCTCTGCAAACGCGAGAGCGGCTTCTCCGCTTTGCGCAACGCATGCGCTTCGCCCGCCAGCCGGTTCAATTCCGGCAAGGCGGACAACTGCGCGAAGGAAAAACGTCTCCTGGTTTTGCCGAGCCCGAGTTGTTCGATCAACTGGCCTAACGACACCAGGATCATCGGTTCTTCCTGCCACTTGTGGGTATCGAGCAGCATCGAAAGAATGAAATCATTCGCCTGCCAGGTTTTCGCTCCCGCGGTATAAGTCGAGCGGCCCGTGATCTTGATCAGGGTCTCGCGCGCAAAGGTATCAACCGGTTTGCGCCGCCCACCATCCTGGATCGCGAGCAGGCCAAATTGTTTGAAATCGAGCGACGAAGAATCCGCCGCCGGCATGTCGGCCGTTTGCGCGAGACAAACGCAGGTGAGAAACAGGCTGATCACCGAAAGGAAGAATCGTAAACGCATATGTTTGAGGGGGCGGTAATCTAGCGCCTCTTTGGATGCGCTGTCGAGCCGAGGCTTGCCGGGCCAGTATCGTAATTGACTGGCAATGTCGGACCAGACGGTCAGGCTGTTGGCATGAGCATCCTGACAATCCGTTTATTCAGCCCGTTCATTTGCGTGTTGCTGTTCGCCACGGCGATGAGCAGCTATGCGGAAGACCCCAAAAAGGACAAGCCATCTCCAAGCGCTTCCATCAGCCCCTCTCCCTCGCCGACTAAATCCAACAAGAAACCGAGGCCCAGCAATAGCGTAACTTCACAGGAGAAAAAAGCAGCTCCCCCCGCTTCGCCCGGAAGCACCGTTAGTTCCTATTCGTGGGGCGCCACCAATCAAAAGAGCCAACAGAACAGCAAACCCAGTCCGACGCCGACGCCCTCGCCCAAGAAACCTTAGCGCTTCGCTTTCGCCGCAATCGCCGGTCCGAGCTTACCGATCGGAATCCGCCACGAAATCGCCGACGTTCGGATCGGCTGCGGTCGCGCGCTGCAAGATGAACTGTGGTTCGAGCACCGGGTAATCGCGATTTGTGCTGGCAAGCCGGCGCAGACGCTTCGCTGCTTCTTCTTTGCGCCCGGCGCGAAGGTCGGTGAGCGAATCCTGCCACCAACCGACGAAGAGGAGAGCGCAATCGATTCGCGATTGCTCGGCGCGTTCAGAAGGAGTCGCCGCCGAGCGTGCGCCGCGCGAGTAGCTGGCGAGGTCCTTCAAGGCCGGCTCAAGTTCTTCGAGTTGATTGGCGCGCAAGCACGCGGCCGCGGCCCGTTGCACCGCCAACGCCTCGGCCGAGGAGGGCTTCGCGTCCCGGGTGAATGGATGATAGTTATCGATGTTCGGCGGCAGAATGGCGACCTCTCTGTACCCGCCATAGCCGTCTTCCTGCGAGATCTCGCAATGTTCCGCATCCTCGGCGCCATTCGTCCAAACCAGATCGAACGAGCCGCTCTCATCATCCTCGTCGCGCACCCGGTGAACATTCTCCGGCGCGGCGGGCGGCCCGAGTTTTTCCAGCGGGAATTTCGTCAGGCGATCACGAATCTCGAAACGCGGGATCATCAAATGCCCGATGGCCAGGTTCGAGAGATGCATCACCATCGCGCCGGCTTTGCCCCAGCTTTCGGTGTCGCGATAGCCAAGATAGGTCTGCCACTTCAGGAGGAAATTGAGCGCGCCTTCGACTCGAGAGAGGTCCGCTTGCGAAGCCTTCGCCTGCGCCAGTTCCACCTTCATCGAACGGATCACGGCAAGGGCAGGCTCGACATCGCGTTCGTGCTCAGCCGCGAGACAAATTCTCCCCGCTTCCGCAAAGCCGCGCAGCAACTTGTCCGGAATTAATTCGCCGAATGCAGGCTGACTCGAGGCGGCGAGAAGCCAAATCACCGCCGAAACCAAGAGACCACGGCGGGCGCTTCTACTGCACATGCCTTGGCGGCTTGGCGTTGGCCACAGACTCTTTTTGCCGGAACAAGCGCAGCCCCTCTTCGTAATCTTTCGGATGGGTCGCTCTCAATTTGTTGAGCTGCTCGCCGACCGCCGCAGCCGGAACGCTGCCGCTTTGGTCCAGCAACGAGGCCTGGTAAGATGCGACCGCGAGCGAATACTGCCCCGCGGCCTGCTGATTTTGCGCGGCGAGCAAAGCCTCCAGCGCAGTTAAATTAACGGACCCAGCGGGCTGCGGCGCGATCATCTGCTGGATGCGCATCGCGCGCAGTAACAGGTTCCAATCGGCCGCGCGCTTCGCATCGGAAATGATGCGTTCGAGATATCCCTGCACGGTTTCGTCAGGATTCGGTTTGCGGTCTGGGGTGACGAGCGAACGAGGCAGCACCAGGAGCAGGAGTTGCGAGACAAGTCGCGATGGCGCTTTCTGCGAAACGATAGCGAGCTTTTCACCAGTAATTGTTACCGGCAATCCCTCCATGAACTGCTGGTAGGTTGCTGCGATCCAACCAAGCGCACCTAGAGCGTCGGCATCAACGAAACCGGGGTTTGTGTGTTTCAAATTCTGAAGCTGCTCCACGGCCGCGGGCAGTTCCTGGAGCTTTTGCACGCGAGCCAGGATCGCGCTCATCTCCTGGGTGCCGCCGCTCTCCGCCGTGACCGACAGCGCCGCTGATCTTATTCGCGCCAGGATCTCCGAACGCGGAACAACCGGATACGATTCAGAACTGGCGAGAGCGGTGAGTTTGGTCGAGGCCGCGCGACCATTTCCCATCCTGAGTTCCAACAGATATTCCTGCCATTGCGTCGCGAAGCGCTTCGCGGCATCGAGCTTCGCATTTTCTCGTTCCGCTGTGGGAGTCGGCTTGGTCCGGTGGCTTTCGCGCAGTTTTCCCAGCTCCTTGATGATAGGGTCGAGCTCCTGATCGTGTTTGGCTTGAAGCGCGAGTTCGCCCAGGCGTTGAATCGCGCCATCCACCGCCGCGAGGAAAGCGGTGTCGTGCTCATCGCGGGCTTTGTCGATCGTCGCCATTAGTTTATCGCAAAGCGCTATCGCTTTCTCTGAGCGGACGACATTGCGCAACGCGCGGAGCGGTTCGTCGCCGGCCGCGTCGTTCGTTGCCAAAACCGAGCTGACCATATCCATCTGGAAAGTGATGCTGTAAGTCGAAGGAATGCCGTGGCTATCGGGCGAGTTCTTGTCAGCCTGTTTCGCCGTCACTTCCGCCAGGACCGCGGTCTGAAGCTCCTTGAGAATATCTGCCTGCTCTTGGGTGGCGGCGAATGAGAACCGTGCGAAACAGATTAGGAGGCAAATACCGATGGCACGAAGAGGGTTCATGGAAGTGGAGAAACTCCGCTGTTTAAGCAGGAACCAAGCCTTGGCGGCCCATCGTCCGCGTCTTCGTCGCGGACGTTCCCTCCGTTAATTCCTTTCGTGCGTCCGCCGTTGCCCGTTTATTCTTCGGCATGAAAAGATTGTTTGCTGCTACCGCTTCTTTCCTGCTCGTCGTCAGTGTGTTGATGGCCGAGCCCGCCGGCCCGATCAAAGTCGGCGCCTTCACCTTTACCATCCCGGACGGATGGAAAAGCGTCACCCCCTCTTCGCCGATGCGCAAAGCGCAGCTCGAGATCGCGCGAGGTCCGGAGAAAGCGGACGTCACTTTCTTTGACTTTGGCGCGGGGCAGGGTGGAACCACGGCGGATAATATTGCTCGCTGGTATGCCCAGTTCCCCGGCAGCGAAAAAAACCGGATCACAGAAAACGCCCAGGTCGGTCCCGTGAAAATTACATTCGCGATGACCGACGGCACTTTCAGCAGCGGAATGCCCGGCGGCCCCACCACGCCGATGCCCGGCTACGCGCTTTGCGGCGCGATCATGGAAACGGCTGAGGGTAGCGTCTTCGTAAAGATGACGGGGCCAAACGCCGTGGTGAAAGCGTCGACCGAGTCGTTCAAGAAGATGATCTCCGACGCGGCCAAGGCCGCCGCGCCGCAGGCGTAGCAAAATATTCTCGCGGTGCATTTGGAGTTTTGTTAGGTCTTTCCGAATGAAATTGTTGAGAGTTTCCTTGATCGCGCTCGGAGTTATCGCCCTGGCGAATACGGCGGCGGCAGCTTCGTTAGGCAAAGCGTTGGCCGACCTCGAGTCCCACATCAAGTGGAGCGCGGTCGATGGCGCCTGGAAAAATTTGCGGGACAATTGGGTACGAACGACTTCGCGCTGTGACGAGGCGGCCTGTGTCGCGGCCCAATTGTTGAAGCTGGAACAAAACGTCAAATGGACTGCGGTCGACAAAGCGTGGCGCGACCGCCGAGACGGCTGGCTGAATGATTGCAAAGGCGCGACCACCGAGCGGGCGGTCGCCGCTCTTTTGCTGGAATTCGAGTCAAACGTCAGATGGCGCGCGGTAGATGACGAATGGAAAACGCGCCGGGAGAGTTGGGTCTCCGAGCTCAAAGGCGACTAACCGCTCAATTCAACTTCCTCAGGATGGTGTTTGCGCCAGTAGCGGATCGCGGCGCTCACCGCCATAAAGCTCGGGTCGGCTTGTTCGTAGTCGACCGCTTCTTTTTCGTTCGCGCCGCCGTTGCGTAATTCGCCCGCGACGTACTCGGCAAACGCCGGTTTCAATTTTTGTTCGTCGTCGCCGGTGCGAAGGCGATCGCGGAACCAGATCGACCAGCGGCGCACGCAGTCCTCGACCGCGTCGAGATGCGTGGAGATCGGAACTTCGACAGGTCCGAAATGCGGGAGGTAAAGTTTCGCGGGATGCAACGCGCGAATTTTAGCGATCGACTCCTGCCACGCTTCGATCTCCAACTCGGGCGGAACGAAGGGAGGAATCGGCGGCCCTCCGCCTAACCGCACACCGGCCACATCGCCGCCGAAGACGTTGTCGTCCCACTGATAAACATGATGATGGCTGGCGTGGCCTGGAGTCGCGATCGCTCGAATTCCGAACGGAGCGATGGCGATAAGGTCGTTGTTCTGCAAAACTCGAACGCGTTCCGCCGGCACCGCGGCGATTTTTCCCCAAAGCTTTTCCATCTGGTCGCCATAAAGACGGGTCGCGGACGCGATCAATTTTGCGGGGTCGATGAGATGCGGCGCGCCGCGCGGATGCACATAAATCGTCGCGCCGAGCTCCGCGAAACGCCAGGCAGCGCCGGCATGATCGAAATGGATGTGACTGAGGAAAACATGGCGGACATCGCGAACGCTGAAACCGCGTTCCGGAAGTTGCGCGGCCACCGTCTGGAACGTCGATTCCGGGCCGGTATCGAAAAGAATCAATCCGTCGTTCGTCTCGAGGACGGTCGCGGCGATGATGCCCGGACGGCCAAGATGTCGGGTATCGAGCACATGCACCATTGAGGCAAGTGTTGACCGAAAATGATCCGTGGAAAAGGACTATGGAACGAGAACGGCCGCGCCGTTGAGCGCGCCGGAACGCAACGCCGCGAGAGCTTCGTTCGCCTGCTCCAGCGGAAAAGTTCGCGTTTTCGTCCGAACCGGAACGCGCGGCGCCAGCTCGAGAAATTCCTCGCCGTCGCGGCGCGTCAGATTCGCGACCGAAGTGATCGTCCGCTCATGCCAGAGATCGCGATACGGAAACGCGGGGATATCGCTCATGTGAATGCCGGCGCAGACTACGTTTCCTCCTCGTTTTAAAACCCGCAGCGCAGCCGGCACGAGCGCTCCGATCGGCGCGAAGACAATCGCCGCGTCGAGTTTTTCCGGCGGTGTTGCGTCCGATCCGCCCGTCCACGTTGCTCCCAACTGAAGCGCAAATTTCTGCGCGTCCATATCGCCCGGTCGGGTGAAGGCGAAAACTTCACGGCCCTCGAAACGCGCCATTTGCGCCACGATGTGGGCCGCGGCGCCGAAACCGTAGAGACCGAGCCGGCGCCCGTCGCCCGTCTTGCGCAATGCGCGATACCCAATCAATCCCGCGCAAAGCAATGGCGCGGCGCTGACATCATCGAACGCGTCCGGAATGCGGAAAGCGAACCGCGCGTCGGCGATCGCGTATTCGGCGTAGCCGCCATCGATCGTGTAGCCGGTGAAATGCGCGCGCTCACACAGGTTCTCGCGACCGGAAATGCAATATTCGCATTCGCCGCAAGTCCAGCCGAGCCACGGAATGCCGATGCGATCATTTACTCGAAAGTTCCCGGCGTCCGCTCCGATCTCTTCGACGCGGCCGACAATTTCGTGGCCGGGAATGAGCGGCAGCTTCGGATCGGGCAGTTCTCCGTCCACAACGTGAAGATCGGTGCGACAGACAGCGCAGGCGGCCACTTTTACCAGAAGCTGTCCGGCGCCGGGCTGCGGCGCTGGCACATCGCTGCAAACGAGCGGTTGTCCCGCAGCCGTCAGCAACATCGCGCGCATATCTTCGCGCTACATCGAATCTGGCCGTCGCGCCAGCTCCGCGGCCATATAGCTCCCGACGCCCGAGTTGATTTGCGAAATGCGATTTGCGATTTAAGGATTGGAAGCGCGGCGAACGATGGGTAAACCGCGAGTCGCAATACCCCGTGGTGTAACGGTAACACAGCGCCCTTTGGAGGCGTTATTCATGGTTCGAATCCATGCGGGGTAGCGCGTCCCCTTCTCCGACGCGCCGCATTCTTGAATCCAACGGGAGCGCGGCCTGCGCATTTGTCGTCGCGGGCGATTGCGTTCTTCGACCTCTAGTCCGAATGTCGGGAATGCGGTTGGCGGGTGGCCTTCTCTCGATCGTTCTGTTTCTTGCGATTTCGCCTCCGCTTCAGGCTGACTCACCTCGCGTCGCCTTGAAAGGCCCGCCGATGATCAACGGTCGCGAGGTCCGCGAGTTTGTCCTCGTGGCGCCGATCCAGGTCGGGGAAAAGCTCCCTCCTGGTCTGCCCACCACGGTTATGTACGAAATGCTGCCGAATCGCTTCACCGCGGCGTGCGAAGACACCGACGGAATTTTCTATCAAGGCATCGGTCCCTTCCAAAACAGAGTCAGCGGCATCAGCTTGGGCGGTTTGTATGTGACCAAAAAGGCTCCCGTCCAATTTCTTCCTTATACCGGCGATGCCAGCATTCTCCGCATGCGGGTCTCTTTGGAGGCCTCGCTGAGCAGTTCCGATCTGCGTAAGATTCACTACCGCCCGATCAAGGGGAAAAAATAGCAGGGAGTCAATTAGGGCGCGTCCCAATGTGGGAGCGGCCTTTGCGCCGCGAGTGTCGGAACACAAAGACCCTCTCGCATTCTTGAATCCAAAGGGCGCGCGTCCCGCATCTGAAGGGAAAGGCCCAAGCTATGATTCAGGATTTTCGTTTCGCATTCCGGCAGCTCATCAAGACTCCCGGATTCACCGTGATCGCGCTGCTCACGCTCGCGCTCGCCATCGGCGTGAACTCGGCGGTCTTCTCTCTCATCAACGGCGTTGTGCTCCGGCCGACCGTGCGGCTGCGGCCAGCGGAAGTGGTGAATGTTTTCACGGCGCGACAGAATGCGAACCGCGATTACCGGCAGTTTTCCCACGCGGAGTATCATATCCTGCGCGAGAGCACGGATGTCTTTGCCGATGCCGCGGCGGTGAACTTTGCCCTCGCCGGGATCGGCCGCGATGAAGGAATGCGGCGCAGTTTCACCTTTCTCACTTCGGAAAATTTCTTCTCGCTCATGGGCGTCGAGCCTGCGCTCGGCCGTTTCTATAACGCCGCGGAATGTCGGCCGAACGCAAATATTCCAGTCGTCGTCGCCAGTCACGGATTTTGGAAACGAATGGGCGGCCGGAATGATTTTGTCGGCAGCATCCTCTATGTGAATGGCCAGCCGTTCACGGTGATCGGGATCAGTCCGGAAGGATTCAGCGGAATCAGCGCGCTCATTGCACCCGACGTTTGGTTGCCGCTCGGCGTTTACTCGCAGTTGAGCTCGGCTTTTAGCGATGCGGCCGATCTTCAGGACCTGGCGAACCCGAAAAGTTATTCGCTGAATGTTGTGACCCGCCTGCGGCCGGGCCTGACGATCGAATCCGCGAAGCCGCGCTTGCCGGTGATCGCGCAACGGCTCACCGCGATCCAGCCGCCGGATTCAGGCGGCCCGCGCGACCTGCAGATTCAGAAACCGTCGCGTTTCAGCATCAGCACGAGTCCTGAAGACGATGGACCGGTCACGCTAATCGGCGCGCTGCTGATGGGAATGGCGGGGGCGGTGTTGTTGATCGCCAGTTTGAATCTCGCGAACATGCTGCTCGCCCGCGGAACCGCGCGGGCGAAAGAGATCGCCCTGCGCCTGGCCCTGGGCGCGAGCCGCTGGCGCATCGTCCGCCAGCTTTTGTGCGAAGGCCTTCTTCTGGCGGTGACCGGCGGAACTCTCGGGCTGGCGCTCAGCGTTTGGAGCAACGGAGCGCTTCTCCGTTCCCTCGGCTCGCTCTTCACCTCGATGAGCTTTTCGGTTGTGGTCGATATGAAACCGGACGCGAGTGTGCTCGCGATCACGTTCGTTTTCTGTCTCTTCGCCACGATACTTTTCAACCTCGGGCCCGCCCTGAAAGCGTCGAGGGCCGATCTCGTGAACGATTTGAAACAACAGGCCGGCGAGCCGGCGCACGTCGGGCGCTTCAACCGTTTCTTCGCGCCGCGCCATCTCCTGGTGATGGCGCAGATCGCGCTCTCGCTCATGCTGCTCTTCAGCGCCGGGCTTTTCTTCCGCGGCGCGGTCGAAGCGGCCAACGTCGCGCGAGGCTTCGAGCCCGAGGGTGGTCTCGTTACCGAAATGGACTTCTCGTTAGGCAAGACTGACGCGGTCCAGGCTAAACGTCTCATGTTCGCGGCGATCGAGCGTGCTCGCGGCTTGCCCGGAGTGCGCGCGGCGGCCCTCGGCACAATGGTCCCGTACGGAAATTTCACGAACTCGCGCCGCATCATGCCGGCGAGCGAAGCGGCGGCGGCAAAGACAGATCCTAATACTCCGGATCCCGGCGCGGGAGGACTTTTCACCGCGATCACGCCCGGATACTTCGATGCGATCGGCGTTCGTCTCCTGCGCGGCCGCGATTTCACAATGGCTGAAGCCGACAATAAAGCTGCGCCTCGGGTTGCGATCATCGACGAAAAGATGGCGGCAAAATTGTTCCCGAACGGCGACGCGATCGGCCAGAGGATCCGCTACACCAACCCGCCGTCCGATGGTTCGCCCGCGGAAATGGAGGTGGTCGGGATCGTGAACTGGCACCGTCACGAAGTGCAAAACGAAGGTCCGCAGCGCCGCCTCTTTGTGCCGTTGGCGCAAGGCTACAACGGCAATGTCTATTTTCATGTCCGTCTCGCGTTGACGGATCGCAAGGCGGTCGCCGCGATGATTCCCACGTTGCGCCAGGCATTGCGCGAGGTGGATCCCAACCTCCCGGTCCTGAAGATCACCCCGTTCACCGAGCTCCTCGAAAAAAGCGTCAGCCTTTGGATCGTGCGGCTCGGCGCGGTTTTGTTCGGCGTCTTCGGCGGGATCGCGCTGCTCCTTGCCGTGATCGGAGTATATGGAGTGAAATCGTATGCGGTCGCGCGGCGTACCCGAGAGATCGGCATTCGCATGGCGCTTGGGGCGCATCCGCGGGATGTCTTCTCGCTCATAATGAAACAAGGCGCGCTCCAGACCGGATTTGCCGTTGCGATTGGTTTGCTCCTGGCCCTCGCCGCCGGCCGGCTCCTCACGCAGATTCTTTATCAGGTCAGTCCGGCCGATCCGGCGGCGCTGGTTATTTCAAGCGTTCTGCTTGGCGCCGCTTCGTTGCTCGCCTGTTATCTTCCGGCACGGCGCGCGACGAAGGTCAGCCCGATGACGGCTCTGCGGACCGAATAGAAGGCGCTCCTCCTTTGGCTGTTGGGGCATGGCCCTGGAATATTCTTGACAGTTTCAGCGAAAGTTCCCCAAACTCTTTTTCCCCTAAACGTTAGTCTAACCCCTCACCTCTCCGGAAAGGAGAACCCCATGAAGATCCGAATCAGGCAGGCTGTCGTCCTGTCTTTTGCCGTATGCAGTCTCTCCCTCGGCCTCGCCGCAGCTTTTGCTGATGGCTGGCCGCAGTGGATGCAGAATCCCCAACACACGGGATTTCTGAACGTCGTCGGCCAGAACCTTAACAAGATCCTGGCAAATATCGTTTACGACCCGCTCGTGCCCATCGAGCAGGCGCACAACGACACCGATCTGCTCGTCCACTATCAGACACCGCTGGTCGAAGGAAACGATGTCTATATGGAATCAAAAGCGGGCAATTATACCGAAGGCTCCTACGCCACGCAGACCTGGCACCAGGACAAATTCACGTGGCAGGGCAAGAACCTGGTGAAGGTTTGGACCCACGACACCGACTGGGTGGCTCCGGGTTCTCAGAAAGATTTCTGGGAACCGGTCTATCATGCGGTGCTGGCGAATGGATATCTCTATGACCCAGGCGCGGGCGGATCGATTTTTAAAGTGAACAAGAGTAACGGCGCGACCGTGACGCGCATCGTCCCGGCTCAATTCTTAAACAATGGAAGCCTGGATGCGCATACCTACACTGTTAGTCCCATCACAGCCGACAGTGCCGGCAACCTCTACTACAACGTCCTGAGGCTGCACGACACGGGCAACTTTTATCAGAACGACGCCGTTGATTCCTGGTTGGTGAAGGTAACGCCGAGCGATGCGACGAGCGTCGTCAGTTACACTGGCCTAAACCCAGCCGCGCCAAATTCCGGCGATCCCTGTGCCGGAACATTCAGCACGGCGCAGTTGCCATTTCCGCCGAGCCCGACCGCCGTTCCACCGAACGTGGTCTGCGGCCTGCAACGCGTGGGCCTCAACGTCGCGCCCGCGATTGCGCCCGATGGAACCATCTACAGCGTCACCCGCGCGCATTTGCCCTTCATTGAAGGCGCCCGGCACGGATATCTGTTGGCGATCAATCCGAATCTGACTCTGAAATGGGCGACCTCACTTCGGGGCAACGACGCACCGGGACCTTTCCCAAGCTCATACCTGAATGGCGGCTATTTCCACGATGGTTGTAATGATGGCACGCCGGCGAGCGATGGAAGCATGCTCCCGCTCAACGGAGCGACCGACACGAACGGGAATTACCTTGGCGGCTGCCGCGCCGGCGCGCGCGCAGGCGTCGATCCGGCAACCAATCGTTACGGTGGAGGCCGCGTTCTCGACGATCAATCCTCTACGCCGACGGTCGCGCCCGATGGCAGTATCTTCTTCGGCGCCTACAGCCGTTATAACTACGCCCAGGGCAAACTCATGCGCTTCGCAGGAGCGAATGGCGCCTTCCTGCAGTCGTACTCCTTTGGCTGGGACGCCACGGTCGCGATCTACCCGCACGACGGCACTTACTCAGTCGTGATCAAGGACAACCACTACGGCGAAGTCGGCTCGTACTGCAACGTCGCCTCGTTCTGTCCTCCTGATCGGAACGCCTCAAATCCGGCCTTTCCCGAGGAATACTTCGTCTCGCAGCTCAGTCCCACCTTGGGGGTGGAGTGGAAGTTCAAGAATACGAACACGCAGAGCTGCACCCGGAATGCGAACGGATCGATCACCTGCGTCTCGGATCATCCCTTCTCATTCGAATGGTGTGTCAATGCCGCCGCGGTCGACGCCAATGGCGTCGTCTATGCGAACAGCGAGGATGGCAATATGTTCGCGATCAACCAAGGCGGAACGCTGAAACAGAAGATCTTTCAGCAACTGGCTTTGGGTGCGGCCTATACTCCGGCCTCGCTCGGCAGCGATGGAAAGATCTACTCCCAGAACGCGGGCCATCTGTTCGTTATCGGAAAGTAAAAGGGAATACTCCCAATACTAGAGAGAGCGCGGTCTTGTTCGGAGTGTCCGACGGGATCGCGCTCTCGGGATTGGTTTGCTGCGGGAGTGCCGGCTTCCCACCCTGATTCTTTATTAGGTCAACGCGATGCCCCGATCAAAAATTTTAGATATGCTTGACGAGAACGCTCAGAATCTACACCCTCCGCGGACTTACTTATGAAAAACCTCGCAAAATTCTCCTCCATAATCGCCGTCATCGCGACTCTGTTGTTCGTCGGAACTGCATCATCCGCCCGCGCTGAAGCGTCGATCGGCATCAATGTCCTGCTGAAGTCGCAGATCACGCAGCAAAATCTTTCCGACCTCGGACGGTTCGGCACCGTTCTCGATACGACGCCGTCGATCAAACTGGTCACCCTCAAATCCACCGCGTCCCAGCTTCCGGCTATTCGCAGCCTCTCTTATGTGGCAGCCGCGAATCCCGACGTGGTTCGAAATGGCAGCCCGGTCGATACTGTAGCCGCGACCAATTTCGCAAACGGACTAAGCACCTGGGACATGGACGCAGTGAACGTCACCGCGAACCCGGGATTCAGTGGGCGTGCGGTGAACTATGACGGCACCGGCGTTTACGTGGCCGTGATCGATACGGGATTGCTCGACAGCTGGCGCCAATATTTTCCGCAAGAGCGGATCGCAACTCAATATGCGAAGGCTTTCCGCGGCGGCGGCGGCGAGTCGGGTAACGTCTCCGAGCCGACCAACATGTGGGAGCACGATCAGAATTCGCACGGCACTCACGTGACGAGCACGATCCTTGGTTACAGCCTTTTCGGCACGCCGGTGAATGGCGTTGCGCCGAAGTCGAACGTCATTCCGGTGAAAGTGCTCGGACAAAATGGATCGGGTTGGTCGTCAGTGGTGGCGGCCGGGATTGCTTACATCGGAGATTTGAAAGCGGGACCGCTCGCCGGCTCGCCGGTGGTTATTAATATGAGTCTCGGCGGACCTTCGCTGGACGCCGCGGAACAGGCGGCGATGGATTACGCCATCAGCAAAGATGTGATCATTGTTGCATCCGCCGGGAACGAAGGTAACGCCGGGATGGGCTATCCGGGAGCGTATGCGCCGGTGATTTCGGTCGCGGCGACCGGGTGGACCCGCCAGTGGCTCGCGGGTCCGGATGGCAATCCAAACAACTGGTGGAATGCCGACGACGTGGCCGATCCGACGAATCCGGCCGATTATTACATCGCCGATTTTTCCAGCCGCGAGAAACCGGGACAACAACTCGATGTGGCTGCGCCCGGCTCGTGGACCGTCGGACCGTACCAAGTGAACAGCGGGCAATTGAGTTACTATTATTTGAGCGGAACGTCGATGAGCAGCCCGCACGTCGCCGGGGTCGTCGCCTTGATGTGTCAGAAGAAGCCATCTCTCAATGCGGCGGCGGCCGAAACCATTTTGAAGAAGTCGGCGATCGCGTTGCCGCCGGGCTCTCGCACGGTGACGCTTCCGGGCGGAGCGACCGAAGTCCAGAGTTGGGGCAGCGATGCTACCGGCGCCGGGTTGGTGACTGCTGACGCCGCGCTGAAAGCGACTAAGTGATCTCAGACCGACAACGACCTAGCTTCTGGAGATTGCCGTCAGCTCCGCTTTGAGCTTCTCCTGGCGATCGTTCAAAGTCTTCAGACGAAGCTGCCAGCGATGAAGCTGGATGCTGAGCTGATTAATGTAGCCCGTGATCTCGGTGCGCTGCGATTCGTTTTCCTTCAGCTGATGCTGGAGATCCGAAATTCTCACGGCATTCGCGGCGGTTGCTTCCATGACGGCGTTCGGAACCGTCGTCGGCTTGCCGCATTTCTGGCAATCAAGCGTCATTCCCGCCGCGGCGGCGTCGACGACGAAGGAAGTAGAGCAATGCCTGCAAGCGAAGATGATATCGTTGCGCGGTACCGCGGTTGAAATGGTCGAGCTGCCTGCTTGTTGCATCGAATGGTAAATTAAGCAGGAGACATACCGAAATTTCGGAGAAAGTTTTGCGAATTCTGAGTCGCGGAGACGACGGGATTCCGTTATAGTTTGGTGCGACACTGAGACGCCCAAGGCGGGCGAATTGGAGACACCATGTCGCTTTTCGGCGAGCGGACCGAAAATAGCGGTTGGGCGTTAAACTCATCAAATGAGGTACTTGCGCGAATCGTTCTTGCCGGAACATGGATTGCTAAAATGGGCTGCGAGCGATTCCGCTCAGAAAGGATCTTTATTTTATGGCTAAAGTTTTAGGTATCGATCTGGGCACGACTAACTCCTGTATGTCTGTGATGGAGGGCGGCGACCCGGTGGTTTTGGAGAATAGCGAAGGCGCCCGGACTACGCCCTCGATTGTCGCGTTCGCAAAAAATGGCGAGCGACTCGTGGGCCAAGCGGCAAAACGTCAGGCGGTGACCAACCCTGCCAATACAGTTTTTTCAATCAAGCGGTTCATGGGCCGCAAATTCGACGAGGTCCGCGAGGAAGAGCATCGCGTTCCATACAAAATCGTGAAGGCGGCGAATGGCGACGCTCACGTGCAGGTGGAAGTGAACGGCGAGAAGAAGACTTTCTCGCCGCCGGAGGTTTCCGCAATGATTCTTGCGAAACTGAAGTCCGATGCGGAAGCGAAGCTCGGGGAAAAGATCACGCAAGCTGTCATTACCGTGCCGGCTTACTTCAATGACTCTCAGCGCAACGCGACGAAGGACGCCGGCAAGATCGCTGGCCTCGAAGTTCTGCGGATTATCAACGAACCGACGGCCGCCTCGCTCGCTTACGGCCTCGACAAGAAGAAGGACGAGAAGATCGCCGTGTATGACTTGGGCGGTGGCACCTTCGACATTTCGGTTCTTGAAATCGGCGACGGCGTCTTTGAAGTGAAAGCGACGAACGGAGACACGCACCTGGGTGGTGACGACTGGGACAATATCCTGGTTGACTGGATTGTTAACGAATTCAAGAAGGACAGCGGCATCGATCTCTCGAAGCAGCCGGACGCGATCCAGCGCATCAAAGAAGAAGCGGAGAAGGCAAAGATCGCGCTCTCTTCTTCCCAGGAATACGAGATCAATCTGCCGTTCATCACGGCGGATGCGAGCGGGCCGAAGCATATTCAGAAGAAGCTCACGCGCTCCAAGCTCGAGCAACTGACCGATCCGTTATTCCAACGGACGATTCCGCCGGTCAAGGCTTGCCTGGCCGACGCCAAGCTTTCCGAGAAGGATATCAACGAGCTGGTGCTCGTCGGTGGAATGACGCGCATGCCGAAGGTCATCGAGACGGCGCGCACTTTGATCGGCAAGGAACCTCACAAAGGTGTGAATCCGGACGAAGTCGTGGCGATTGGTGCTGCGATCCAGGGCGGCGTGCTCAAGGGCGACGTCAAAGACGTGCTGCTCCTCGATGTTACTCCGCTGACTCTGGCGATCGAAACCGCCGGTGGCGTGGCTACGCCGATGATTCCGCGCAACACGACGATCCCGACCCGGAAGTCGCAGATTTTTTCCACCTACAGCGACAACCAGCCGGGGGTTGAGATCAAAGTGCTCCAGGGCGAGCGGCCCCTCTCGCGCGATAACAAGAATCTTGGCACGTTCCACCTGGACGGCATCCCGCCGGCTCCGCGTGGCACGCCGCAGATCGAGGTCACCTTCGATATCGACGCGAACGGCATCCTCCACGTTTCCGCGAAAGACCTTGGCACCGGCAAGGAGCAAAAAATCTCCATCACCGGCAGCTCGGGCTTGAGCAAGGAAGAAGTGGAGAAGATGCAGCGCGACGCCGAAACCCACGCTGACGAAGACAAGAAGGCGAAGGAAGCAATCGAGATCAAGAACAACGCCGATAACCTTGCTTATCAATCCGAGAAGCAGTTGAAGGAGCTCGGCGACAAGATTTCCGGCGACAAGAAGAAGCAGGTAGAAGACGCGATCGCCGCGGTGCGCGAAGCAATCGAAAAGAACGACACCGAAGCGATGAAACGAGCCTACGATGATTTGCAG
>JBBWZL010000003.1:0-3924 GCA_039649045.1 Verrucomicrobiota bacterium
GCGCTCCCCGGAGCAAAAACATGAACGCGCAACAGGTCGCCGATATTTTTGTCGAGCAACGGGTGCTCCAGACATCCCAGGCCGAGGATGTTTTGCAGGAGGCGAATCTCAACGGCAAGAGTATCGAGCAAGCTCTGGTCGATGGCGGCTTCGTCGATGAGCGCGGCTTTTACCAGGTCATCGCAGACGCGCTCGGCACCGACTTTGTCTATCTGCCCCGCGACGACATCTCTGCGGAAATCCTCCGCCTGATTCCCGGCGGACTCGCCCGGCTCCACCGCGCGCTGCCGATCGCCGTCAGTGATAACACGCTCACGGTCGCGCTGGTCGATCCTCTGGATTTGCGCGCGGCGGAAGACTTGCGCTTCGCCCTCGGGAAAGATGTGCACGTGGTCGTCGCGCCATCCGATGAAGTGGAAGAGCGGATCAAGCGCCACTACGGGACCGATAGCTCCAGCATGGAGGACATCCTTAAGCAGCTGGGCGAAACCGGCGAGCTGCTCTCGCTGCGTGGAACGGACCAAAGCGCGTCGGCCGTGGAAGCCGAAGCGAACGCGACGCCGATCATTCGCTTTGTCGATTTGATTTTGTTCCAGGCGATCCAGGACCGCGCCAGTGATATTCATTTCGAGCCGTTCGAAAACGAATTCAAGATTCGTTACCGCGTGGATGGCGCGCTCTATGAAATGGCGCCGCCGCCGCGGCATCTGGCGCTGCCCGTCATTTCCCGGGTAAAAGTGATGGCGAACATGAACATCGCGGAGCGCCGGCTCCCGCAGGATGGCCGCATCCAGAAAAACATCGCCGGCCGCAGTGTCGACCTGCGCGTCTCGACGCTGCCGACGCAATTCGGCGAGAGCGTTGTCCTGCGGGTGCTCGACCGCTCCACCGTTAATCTCGATCTCGAAGCGCTCGGGCTCCCCGATTACATCCGCGACTACATCATTGAAGTGATCAACCGCCCGAACGGCATTTTCATTGTCACCGGGCCGACCGGTTCCGGGAAAACGACGACGCTTTATTCCTGTCTGCGAAAGATCAACACGATCGATTCGAAGCTGCTGACGGCGGAAGAGCCGGTCGAATACGATCTCGAAGGGATCGTGCAGGTGCCGGTGAATGAGGCGATCGGGCTTACCTTCGCGCGAACCCTCCGCGCTTTTCTCCGGCAGGACCCCGACCGGATCATGGTGGGTGAAACGCGCGATCTCGAGACGGCGCAGATTTCGATCCAGGCATCGCTGACCGGCCATCTCGTCTTCACGACCCTGCATACGAACGACGCGCCCGGCGCGATCACGCGTCTGATCGACATGGGCGTCGAGCCGTTCCTGATTTCTTCAACGCTCGAGGCGGTGCTCGGCCAGCGTTTGCTTCGCAGTATTTGCCAGCAATGCCGGGATAAGTATCAACCGAGCGACGCGCTCCTCTCGCAACTTGGTGTCTCCCGCCGCGACATTGGTGAGAAAAATTTTTATTACGGCAAAGGATGCGACGCCTGCAACCAGACCGGCTACAAAGGCCGGAAAGGCGTTTACGAATTGCTCAAGATCACCGACCCGCTGCGCGAATTGATCAACGAACGCGCGCCCACCGTGACGTTGAAGGAAAAGGCCATCGAGCTCGGGATGGTGACACTGCGCCAGGACGGCCTCCGCAGCATTTTCGCCGGAGACACGACGATCGAGGAAGTGTTGAAATATACCTGAGAAAAAGCTCCAAATTCCAAGCTCCAAGCTCCAGAGAAATTTCAAACATCAATCTCCAAACACCTAATCTCGCTAACCGGGACCCGACCTTGGAGCTTGATATTTGGTGCTTCCCTGGTGCTTGGAGCTTGGGATTTGGAGCTTCCGCGAAGCGGTTGGAGCTTGGATGTTGGAATTTGGAGCTTTAGCGTAGCGCCCATGCCGCGTTACACTTTCGTCGCTCTCGATGCGCGCGGTCAGGAATCGACTGGCCTCGTTGATGCGGCTTCGACCAACGAAGCAATCGGTCAGTTGCGCCAGGCGGGCTATTTTCCCACCAATGTTTACGAAGAGGGAGCGGCTGCCGCGGCGCCCGAGGTAAAAACTGCGCGGCAAAAAACCAAGGCGCCGCGCGCCGAACGAAAAGCCCGTAGCAAGAACATCGTTCTCTTCCAGAAAAAGACCGTTAAGCCGAAGACGATGATGATTTTTACCCGACAGCTCGCGACGCTGATCGATGCCGGACTCCCGCTTCTTCGCGGCCTGAACGTTCTCGCCAAACAGGAGCGCGATGTGGTCCTGAAAAAGACGATCAACGCCCTGGCCGAGTCGGTGCAGGGCGGCAGCACGTTCTCGGAAGGCCTGGCGCAACACCCGCGTCTCTTCAACGATCTTTACGTCAACATGGTCCGCGCCGGCGAGCTCGGCGGCGTGCTCGAAGTGGTGTTGACGCGGCTGGCCGAGTTCCAGGAAAAGGCGCAAAAGATCAAAAACAAAGTCGTCGCCGCGATGGTCTACCCGCTCATCGTCCTCGTCCTGGCGGTGGGGATCATGACGTTCCTGATGATCTTCATTGTGCCACGGTTCGAAATGATCTTTCACGACATGTTGGGGGATAAACCGTTGCCGGCGATCACGCTTTTCGTCATCGGCATCAGCGATTTCATGCAAAATCACTGGGGAATTCTGCTCGGGACGGTGGCTGCTTTGTTCATCGGCTACAAATTGGCCGCGCGGACGCGGGCCGGCCGAATCCTGCTCGATCGCATCAAGCTGCGCGCTCCGCTCTTTGGCGATCTGATACGCAAGACTTCGATCTCGCGATTTTCTCGCACGCTCGGAACGCTCGTGACTAGCGGCGTGCCGATTTTGCAGGCGCTCAATATCACCCGCGAAACCGCCGGCAACACCGTCATTGCCCGAGCGATCTCGCAGGTGCACGACAGCGTCAAAGAGGGCGAATCGATTGTACAACCCTTGGAAGCGAGCGGCGCATTTCCGCCGATGGTAATCAGCATGATCGACGTAGGCGAAGAGACGGGACAGTTGCCCGAGATGCTTCTCAAGATCGCGGAGGTTTACGACGATGAGGTGGACAATTCGGTGGCTGGGCTCACTTCATTGCTCGAGCCGATCATGATCGTGTTTCTGGCCCTGATCGTAGGCACGATCGTCATCGCGCTCTTCATGCCGCTCATCAGCATCATCAGCGGATTGCAGCAGCAAACGTGAAGGAAATGGCGAAGCACGAATGACGAATGCCGAAGGAAAGATGAAGCAGGCGCATTCGTCATTCGTCATTCGTCATTCGTCATTTCGCGCCGCAGGCGCGTCCGCTTTCACCGTCGTCGAGCTGCTGATCGTCATGGCGATCATCCTGATTCTGGCCGGATTGATCCTGGCGACGTCGAGTTATGTGCAAAAGAAAGGCGCGCGCTCGCGCGCCGAAGCCGAGATCGCCGCGATGTCGGCGGCGTTGGAGAATTACAAGGCGGATAATGGGATCTATCCGAGAGATACAAGAACGGACGCCTTAAAGTCGCGTGCTCCAGACCCCACCACCTACGCTCCGGCGAGCCTTCACCTTTACGATCAACTAGCTGGAGCAACCAACGGCAGCCGAACTCAAACGGGAAAGTCGTACTTCTCTTTTAAACCGAATCAATTAAGTCCATCCGACCAGAATCAAGACGTGACGTTTATCCGTGATCCATTCGGCAACAGTTACGGGTACTCAACCGCCTACCAAGCGAGTTCTGCTGACGGTTACAATCCGACGTTCGATCTTTGGAGCACCGCGAACGCGGAGCCGGCAACAGATCAATCTCAGTGGATCAAAAACTGGTGACGCACAGGATTTCGTTCATCAACTCCGCGATTCAGAGATCCTTCGCCGTCTGCCCGGCTCAGGAAGAGAGAAATAAAAGACGCGCGCTCAACGCGCGTCCGTATGCAC
>JBBWZL010000011.1:0-135421 GCA_039649045.1 Verrucomicrobiota bacterium
CCACAAGATCATTCGCGAAGAATATCCGGCCACGAGCGCCGGCCCAAATCCTTACGTCGAGTACGTCTACGACGACTACGGGAATTGCATCGAAATCTGGAACGAGCTGAGACAGAAAAGTTCGTACCAATACGATTCCTATCGGCGCTGCACTTCTTACACGGAGCCGTTGAATGCGCTGGACTGGAAAGGCTCCGACACGGTCGCCTCACGGACCTGGACGTGGATTTACGATCGCTGGATCGATGGCGTTGGCCAGCGCGACGCTTACGCCCATACGAAGAACGAGTGGCGCATCCAGATCGAGCCGGCCTTTAATGCCGCGGGCGATCGCCGGACGACGGCGCGGGCGCATGACTTGCAGAACCGGGTTATTGTCGAGTCAACCGGCTGGGTTCAACCGGCCGGCCCCATTGGAAATTGGTACTTTAGCGCGGACGGTGAGAACCATTTCTTCACTTACGACGAGAATGGACAGAAGAGCAGCTTCACCGACCCACAAGGCCGTCTCACCACCTACGATTACGACCTGCGCAACCGGCTCTGGAAGACGAACGAGACAGTGAATTCAATTCCGCGCACGACCGAAACGCTCTACGACGTTACCGACAACAAAACGCTGGTGACATTTCCCGACACCCGGACGCAGCAGTGGCTCGATTACACGCCCTTTGGTCAGGCCGAACGTTTCATTGACGAGCGTGGCAACACGACGAATCTCAATCATCAATGGGGACCGATGAATAAGTTGGCCAGCGTCGTCACCCATCGCGTCCGAGACGACAGCGGCACCGAAGATCAATGGACGACATTCACCTACGACGACATCGGCCGGCCCCGAATAACGGTATTCCCCGACGCCAGCAGCGAAGTCAGCACCTACCTGTTTGGGCAACTCAAGACCTGGAAGACCCGCAAGAACCAGACGAAGACGATCGACCGCTACGATGCTCGCGGGCGGGAACTGTCGCACAGTTGGAACGATGGTACGCCGGCGATTAGCCGCAGTTGGGACGATGCGAACCGGCTCAGCAGTATTGTTAATCGCTGGTCGTATATCGACTTCGCGTATGATGACGCGGGCCAGGTAATGTGGGAAGGAGACGAGATCGCCGGAAGCGGCGGACGCACCCAAACAAACTATTTTCGTTACCCGGATGGCGGCATTGCTCATCTGCACTATCCGGGAGGCCAATATATCCGGCACGACTACACCGCACGCGGTCAGTTAGCAGCCACGGGCTGGGATGATGAGGAAAATAACTGGTGGATGAAGCTGGCGGCTTACACTTACCTTGCAGATGGCAAAGTGGATCACATCGACTATGGGAACCTGACGACGGCGACGTTTGGCTACGATGGAAGGGGAATGATCGGATCGGTCCAGCATAAACGGGCTAGCGGCGGCGATGTCTTTGCCAACCGCACTTACAGGCGCGATTCGCGCGATCGGATCACATCGTTTCAAAAAGGCTACAATCCGAGCATCAATCCCATGGAGGACGGACATGGCGATCGGTTCCGTTACGACGAGGAAGGGCAACTGGTGGAGGCTTGGTATAACGCCACCGATCCCGCGAACTCAAAATAACTACGTGGCGAGCCGCGGGCCGACCAGCTTTATGCGCCGTGATAATGGGTTGAACCAGTATTCGAGCTGGAGTCCCTCAGTGATCTTTCATGACGACAACTATCCTGGCTGGAGCGCGCCTGGAAACGGCGTGATGATGGCAGAGGGCTGGATTACGGCGAGTTACAATGCGCTCAACCAGCCGATTGCGATTTGGAGTCCTGCCTATCAGGGGACGTCCGATGTTGCCTACTTCGGCTTTGATCCGCTAGGGCGGTGTGTGAAACGGTGGGTGGGCGAGTCTGGCGACGTTTACTCCAATCCGGCGACGTACTTCCACTACGACGGCTGGAACCTGCTCCAGGAAGGGAGCAATGCCTGGGGGCCGGCGCGAGTGTATGTCCATGGCAACCGGATCGACGAGATCGTCTGGAGCTACAACACCTTCACCGGCGCGCAAGCATTTCGCCACTACGATGCGCGAGGGCACTGTACGCTCTTGACCGACAGTGTCGGCGGCATTCTGGAGCAATACGAATATGATGCCTTCGGCCAGCCATACTTCTACGATGCAGCAGGCACCGCCACGACTGTGAATGGCCAGCCGGGTTCGCCTTTTGGCAATCGCTTTCTCTTTACCGGTCGTGAGTGGTTGACCGACCTAAAACTCTACGACTATCGTAATCGCATGTACCAACCAGAATTGGGTCGCTTCCTCCAACCTGACCCAAAAGAGTTTGGAGCAGGCGATTACAATCTCTATCGCTATTGCCACAATGACCCGGTGAACAAGACTGACCCTGATGGTTTGGTCGATTTGAGCTACACTCCAGCAGGTGAAAATGGATTGGAGTGGGAAGCAAGCTATAACCCGGCCGGGAAGTTCACCGTGGCAGGCCATGCGAATTCGCAGTATCTCGCTGACCAAAATAAGAAGCCACTGACAACCGTGCAGGTTGCAAAGGACATGATCGCAAAAGGCTACAAACCAGGACAAGCAGTACTACTTTGCGGTTGCGAGACGGCCAAGGGAGATAATCCGGTAGCCAAGCAACTTGCGGAAACCCTTACGAAACTCACGGGAAAGGAAACGAAAGTAACCGGTTCTACAACAAAGACCGAGAGCGCAGATCGAAAAGGGAAGGATTTTACCGTTCAGACTGACAAGAATGGAAAGCCAGGCGAGTTGAAGACATTTACGGCGAAGCCACCTGAGAAAAAGAAGGACGAATGAAAAAAGTATTCGCGATCGTCGCTATCGCTTGGGTCGTATCACTCTGCCTTCAATCGATGAGCGTCGCCGCTGAGAAACTAAAGATCGTGGGCCTCAACGACTCTTTAAAGATTCCGTCAAATGAGATTCCTGTGCTTGCTAAAAGAGCACAAGGAGGGGATCGCAGCGCAGCTGAAAGGTTGAGTTCCTATTACGGCTATTATCTCGATGACAAAAAGAAGTGGCAATACTATTTGGAACTTGCAGCAACGAACGGGTCGGCGATGGCTATCGAATCGCTGGTGACGATTTACAGCACTTCCCCGGAATTGTTCGATGTAAAGAGGGCACTTCAATTTCGAAAACGTCTGCGGGCTATATCAAAGAAACGGAACGTGACGTTCAAATCCAACGCTGAATGGGGTTACGAGATGTACATCGAGAATTTCGTCGGGCAGGCGAATAAGAAGCGTGGTCTTATCTTCCTGGAGTATGCGGCGAAAAATGGTTCTCAAAAAGCTCGAAAAGAGTTGATTGAACTTTACTTAAACGATGCTGACATCGCAAATCCGGCAAGAGCCAGCTACTGGAAGTCAAAGTCATAACCGCGACTGTGAATAGCCAGCCTGGTTCGCCCTTCGGCAAGCGCTTTCTCTTCACGGGGCGTGAATCGAGCGAGCTGGGGAGCCGCGAGATAGACGGGCAGGCCGAGAGGCCGAGAGAGCGGGCGCGAACGAGTCAATGGTTGAGCGACCTGCATCTCTACGACTATCGCAACCGGATGTATCAGCCAGAGCTCGGCCGCTTCCTCCAGCCCGACCCGAAAGAGTTCGCCGCCGGCGATTACAATCTCTACCGCTATTGCCACAATGATCCAATTAACAAGAGCGATCCGTTCGGGTTGTATGCACGCGGCGAAGGGTTCACGGATGAGCAATGGAAGAAGTTTGACACAGCCCAACAAGCCGCGGCGTCCAGACTAGAAAAGGCGTCGGCAAAGATGGACGCGAAGGCATTCGAGAAGGCATTTGGAAAGGGTTCTGCGACGGCTGAGAACATGGCGAGAGTTCAGAAGACGATGCAAGGCATGGCGGCTGCCCTCCGCGACGACGGGTCGAAAGGCTACGTCGCCAACGCATTCTCGAATCCGAAAAGCAGCACCTTAGGAACAGGCAACGTAAACGGGAACAAAATATCCATTAACGTCGGCCATCCAGGTTTCGGCGTCCCGGGCACGCTCAGACAAACGGTCGGACATGAATCTGGGCACAACTTGGGATTGGATCATGCTAGAGGCGACGCAGCAGCGTACAAGTACGGGAATGAGGCTCAGAGGGAGGTCTACAAAAACCTGCCCACCGCTGAGCGCCTTAATAACCCCGACAATTACATGGAGTTTGCGCGATGAGACTTTTGGCACTCGCACTGTTTGTCGAAGTTCTTGCGACTTCCTTTATCTATTCAGCTGGGGAGCTTCAACGAGACCCGATAAGTCATGAGACGGCAACTCGCCAAGCACGGCCGCGCGCGCTAGGTGAAAAATTCGATTCTCAGGAGAATGATCCGCGACTGCGCGATGTTTTTGTGGCAGCCGATGCTGAGGCCGAACGCGCCGTCGGCAACGTCCCTCGTGACAAGCACTTCATCTTCCGTTTCTGGTCTGCCAAGAAAAAGATCCTGCGACACAAGCACTCGATCGATTGGAAGACGCCAGCCGAGCTGAATCCAAAGATCATGTACGATTCGTACGGTCAGCCCGCTCTTACGTCGCGGGAGGTTAGCGAGATCTCGGCGATGATACGTCGCGAACTGCCAAACAAAGGCGAAAAAATTGTGTCCGTAGAACGGACGTTTGATGGAACAATCAACGTTTGGATCACGCTGGGGAACACAGGCGATCGCGGCAAATACGTCATCACCAAGGTCGCTAGCAAATGGAAGATTGTTGATCGGGAGATGCCATGATGGGTTCGCGTCACGTTTACGTTAGAAGCCGGTCACATAGCGCGACAATGCCGCAACCGGCGTCATCGCCAAAGTCGGCGATCACGCCTCGAAGGCAGAATCGAGCGCAGCATTGCTGCGGTAGAAGGAACGGCATCGCGGCCACCGCCTTCCAGACCCGGCACACGACGTGACAGCGCAGCACTCCGCCCCAATCCCCTAACGAGTCCTGCGGTGTCCCGTCGCATGCTCCCGAACCCGCCTCCCCCGTCTGTCACGTCCGCTGCTTGCACGAGAATCATACAACAGCGTTTCATTGACGAGCGCAATAATACGACGAACTTCTCTTATGTTTGGGGGCCGATGAAGAAGCTCTACACCGTGACGACGCACCGCTCAAAAGATGGGGGCGGCACGGAAGACCAGCAGACGGTTTTTAGCTACGATTTAATGGGCCGGCTAACGAATGTTTGGTTTCCCGATGGATCGTATCCCAATGGAAGCCATGAAGACACCACCTACGAATTCGGTCAGCTTAAGAGTTGGCGCACGCGAAAAGGGCAGCTCAAGACGATTGTCTACGACGCGCGGGGTCGGGAACAATCGCATAGCTGGAGTGATCAGAGCGGCGCGTGTAATCCGGGCACCGATACGGCTGAGACTCCCTGCATAGCCCGCAGTTGGGACGACGCGAATCGCCTGACGAGCATCACAAACAAGTGGTCGAGCATCGACTTCGCCTACGACGATGCGGGCCAGGTGATCTCGGAAGGCGATGAGATCGCCGGCAGCGGCGGGAGGACCCAGACCAATTACTATCGTTATCCCAACGGCACCGTGGCGCATTTGCACTATCCCGGCGGCACCTTCGTCCGGCAGGATTACACCTCTCGTGGACAGCTCGCCGCCACGGGCTGGGACGATGACGATAGCAACTGGTGGATGAAACTGGCTGCCTACACGTACCTTTCGGACGGCAGAGTCGACAAAGTAGATTACGGCAACGGGATGACGACCGACCCGAGTTACGACCAGCGGGGCTTTATCCAATACCTCGATCATTACAATGTGTCGTCCAATCTGCACTATTCGTGGCGGCAATACTGGCGGGACAATCGCGACCGGATAACTGCCTTTCAGAAGAGCTATAACCCTAGCGCGAACCCGATGGAGGACGGACGTGGCGACCGATACGCCTACGATAACGAGGGCCAGGTGACCGATGCCTGGTACGACGCGATCGATCCACACGGTGCCACCAGTGGCTGGGCCCGAAGAGATCACTTCGACTACGATGCGCTCGGGAATCGCCAGGGCTCGAACAACAACGTAGCGAGTCGCAGCTCAGGATCGACCCCGATTACCTTCAATCGGCGCGATAATGGCGTGAATCAATACTCGAGCTGGACTCCATCGATCATTTACCACGACGATAACTATCCGGGCTGGAGTCCGCCTGGCAATGGCGTGACGATGGCGGAAGGATGGATTACGGCGAGCTACAACGCGCTGAACCAGCCGATCGCCATTTGGAGTCCTACTTACAACGGGACCTCGAACTTCATGTGGTTTGGGTACGATCCGCTCGCTCGTTGTGTGAAGCGGTGGGTGGGGGATTCAGGCGGCATCTATTCCAATCCGGCGACTTACTTGCACTACGATGGGTCGAACCTGCTCCAGGAAGGGGCGAACGCCTGGGGACCCACGCGTGTCTATGTCCACGGGAACCGCGTCGATGAGATTGTCTGGAGCTACAACACGTTCACGGGTGAGCAAGCATTCCATCACTACGATGCCCGAGGTCATGCCACGCTTCTAACCGACAGCGCCAGCAACATCCTTGAGCAGTACGAATACGATGCCTTCGGGCAACCGTACTTCTACGATGCGAACGGGAACAGCATCGGCGCTTACGATGCCCAGGGACGCTGGGCGGGGTATTCGCTCTTTGGCAATCGCTTCTTGTTCACAGGCCGTGAATGGCTCAGCGACGTTAAGCTCTACGACTACCGCAACCGGATGTATCAACCCGAGCTGGGCCGCTTCCTCCAGCCCGATCCGAAGGAGTTCGCCGCCGGCGATTACAATCTTTATCGCTATTGCCACAATGATCCCGTCAACAACAGCGATCCGATGGGGTTATATGTCTACAGCTTGACGAGCACAGGCGGTGGCGACTGGATAGGACGGCCGGATGGTCTTACAAATCGGGACGTACATTTATTGAATGAAGGCAGAATCGTCGATACGATAAGAAGTTTCGAGCGTAACATGAGCTTACAACCAGGCGGCTCGAGCGTTAAGTGGAGCGGTCGGGTGAACCAAATCCACGACCCCAGCGAGAAGTTCGGCGACGGCGTGATAGCATTTACCAAATGGGCGGTGTCGTCGAAGGCGTCTAGCCAGAACAGCCGCATAACAGGGTTCAAGAACGAGCTTGCTATCGACATTCACTGGAACGACTCCTCGGACGCCCGGTCCCAACTGATGGCGCAGAACATGGTTTCCCCGCGAGGTGAGTTTGCGCACGCGAACGACGCCTTTCGTTACGGCTGGCACGGTGGCCAATACCTTACGCCGGAGGGAAGGCGCCGCAGCTTCTCGTCGGCTAGCGTTATAGCGAACAACGCAGCGCGCACAATGATCGACTCTAGCATCCCCGAAGCCGTTGCGTCCAAGCAAATGGAGGAGGCGTTGCAACCGTGGGTAGAGGGCTCCAGAGCAGCATCCAAACAGAACCATGATCCGCCGTGGTCTAATGACCATGGATACTGATCTGATGAGCAGACACCCAATGAATCTGACTCGGTGCACGTTCTTTGCCACAGCTACCGTTTGTTTCTTGTTTCTTTATGCTGGAAACGGTGCGGCTGACTCGCGAGAACAGGATCCCTGGCACGACGCACATCCTTTTACGACCCAATTGGATCAGGGAGTAAAATTTGGTGAGCCAATCAATCCACGAAAGCCTCCCCCATTGTCAGTCTGGCTTCTAAGCAGTAGCTCCGGAGAATTGCGAGCAATGGCGGATTACATTAATCTCGGCCGCAAGCGAGTCACTCTCCATGGACGAAGGATCAAAGACGCCACCGACGGTGTCGAACGGTTCTATCCTTACGCGCGCCTGGAGGTGTCCAATCAAACCGACCGCGAATGGCAAGTAATAGGAGATTCGCCTCCGGCGACGGCTGGCGTTTCGGTGGCAATAGCGATGGTCCCGATCAAGATTGGGGTCGCAAATCCGAAAGCAAAGTCGAATCCATCCTGCACGATTGACATGAAACTCTTTAAGAAATTCGTTGGCAAGTTCCGATACGGCCGCATCGTGCTCAAGGATGGCGGAACTAGTCAGATGCTTGGATTAGACGATCTATTACCTCCGAAAGATGCGTTTCGATAGAAAATCGTCACTCGTTCAGAAGAGGGAAGGTGATTACTTGTGGCGACAATATTGGCGGGACAATCGCGACCGCATCGCAGCCTTTCAGAAGAGCTACAATCCCGGCGCGAACCCACTGGAGAATGCACGTGGCGACCGCTTCGCGTACGACTGGAAAGGACAACTGACCGAAGCGTGGTATAACGCCGTCGATCCGGCGAATTCTGGCGCTGGGAACACGCGTTATGATGGGTTTGCCTACGATGCCTTGGGGAACCGGACGCAAAACAACTTCGTCGCGAGCCGGGGGCCGACGAGCTTCATCCGTCGCGACCAATGGATTGAACCAGTATTCAAGTTGGTCGCCCTCGACCATCTACCATGATGACAAATACCCGGGCTGGGCTCCGCCCGGCAATGGAGTGACGATGGCGGAAGGCTGGATCACGGCGAGCTACAACGCCCTGAACCAGCCGGTAGCGATCTGGAGTCCTGCCTACCAGGGGACCGACGTTGTGTATTTTGGTTACGATCCGCTGGGTCGCTGCGTGAAGCGCTGGGTGAGTGATTCTGGCGACATTTACTCCAACCCCGCGACCTACTTCCATTACGACGGCTGGAATCTACTCCAGGAAGGAAGCAATGCGTGGGGCCCAGCGCGAGTGTACGTCCATGGCAATCGCATAGACGAAATCGTCTGGAGCTACAATACCTTCACCGGCGACCAAGCGTTTCACCATTACGACGCGCGAGGGCATGCCACCCTCCTGACCGACAGCGTTGGCAACATCATTGAGCAGTACGAGTATGACGCTTTCGGGCAACCGTACTTCTACAACGCCGTTGGAGCGGCCACGACTGTGAACGGCCAGCCCGGTTCGCTCTTCGGCAACCGATTCCTCTTCACCGGCCGCGAGTGGCTGAGCGACCTGAACCTGTACGACTATCGCAACCGCCTGTATCACCCCGAGCTAGGCCGCTTCATGCAGCCCGACCCGAAACAGTTCGCCGCCGGCGATTACAATCTCTACCGCTATTGCCATAATGATCCAATCAATAAGACCGATCCGACAGGCCTGGATGTCAATGCGAATTTCCATGATCCATCGACGGAGCAATTCGTAAGCGCACAACATTTGCCAGAAAAGCGTGCGGAATTTTCGCTCGCTGCGCACGGTAACTCTTCAGTAATCCAGGATGCCACGGGAAACTTGCTAGGTGCCGAATCCGCTGTAAAAGCGATCAGTAGCAGTAAGGGCTTCGTGGAGGCGAAAACAATTAGGCTCTTTGTTTGCGACACCGGCAAGGGCGACAATTCTATCGCGCAGAAAATCGCCAATATTACTGGAAAGAATGTGTTGGCGCCAACCAAGTGGATCTGGACTGATAAAAAAGGGGGGTATTCAATTTATGACGGTAAGACGGATCCGAAAACGAAAGAACTCGTCAAAGATCTCAAGGATAAAGGTGACTGGAAGCTATTTAAACCTGGGAAACAGTGAACGTCGGCATGAAACGCACAGCTCTAAAACTTTGTAAGTGGTTTTCGATATTAGCACTCGCGTCATGTAGTGGCTTTGCGCCCAAGCAAACAACAGGCAGAGAACAATTCGCGCTAACCCGCGAAGAGCTAAAGGAGGTTCAGGCGCGTGCTCTACGAGGTCAGAAGAAGGCACTGAAACAAATGGTAAATTATTGGCTCTTTTATGAGAATAGCCCAGAAAAAGCGAAGCCGTGGATAAAGCGCGCACAGAAGGCGGGAGCGATTGTAGTGAAGCCTTGATCCCAGGGGGCTGCTGAAGGGCTGAGTTCCTTAGAAAGGAAGCAAAGAGAAGGGGAGGGGAAGGAAACGAGAGGAACAGAAGGGGTCAGTCCTTAAGCTCAAGCCGGAGCCCGGCGACCTGCTGGTTCAGACCACAGGTTGAGACGATAGCGCTTCGGAACCGCGCTTTTGGTTCCGAGATTGATGGCAACCGTTGTGTCAGGAGAGCCTGAGCGGCGCCGATCGTTTGCCAGAGACTGCTCGCTCCTACGCTCTCACCAAGAGCGGCTTTTATTGCATAGACGCTGGCTTTCGGGCAATGCGCCGATACGGCGCTGCGTTCCGCTTCGTCGACGAATGTTCCGTTGGCGCTGGCCAGGACCAGATCGGGCTCGTTGCCGCAAAGCTCTGAGAAGACCATTCGCACGCATTCACCCGCGTCGCGTTGTTTGCGAAAGTTCGTGCCGCTGGCGATGTGCTCGATCTCAACGACGCTATTTCGGCCCATCAGGATCGCGCCGGCGCCTTCGCTTGGAATCATCCCTCGCGCAGGTTGCTGGAATGGTTCAATCGGCGGAGCCGCGCGCAACAGTCGCCATTTCCGGTAGGCATCGCAAAGCAGCCAATCGGCTTCTTCCGCCCCCACGACCAGACAGTAATCGAGCGCATCGCTTTGCATGAGGTCCTCCGCCATTTTCATGGCCAGGATGCCGACCGCGCCGTCGCCGACCAGCGTGTAGCTGGCTCCGGTTATCCCCAGGATGGCGGCGAGATGACTCGCGGGCGCATTGAAAACCGTTTCCGGAAAGAGGAGTGGACTTGCCGCCTGCGCGCCCGACTCCACGATGTCGTGATAAAATCTTTTTGTGTAAATGACGCCGCCATTCGAGACGGCAAAGATCAACGCCATCCGAGCTGCGGCGTCCGGGTTGATCCTTACTTTTGCATTTTCCAGCGCCTCTAAACCGGCGACCACGGCGAAGCGAGAAATCGCGCTCGATCGGCGCAGTCGTGCGTGCGGCGGCGCTTTGGCGATGGCTTCGGCGGGCACGCGAAACACCGGATAGTTGTGACCCAAAGGACTCGAGATTTGTTCCGCGATTGCGATCTCGCGATTGAGCAAACGATTCCAAACATTGGACACGCCGCTTCCGAGAGGCGTCACCCAGCCCATGCCCGCGATCGTAAGACTCATGCGGTGATCGCGCGGAGAATTACGGAAGCGTTGGTGCCGCCGAAGCCGAATGAATTCGACAAGACTGTGCGAACCGGG
Organism: Verrucomicrobiota bacterium; assembly: GCA_039649045.1. Lineage (GTDB taxonomy): Bacteria > Verrucomicrobiota > Verrucomicrobiia > Chthoniobacterales > UBA10450 > AV80. Next base: position 11,142 of record JBBWZL010000011.1, read on the forward strand.
GCTGACTGAGCGGTGTTCGCGACGATGTTGAGATCGAGCCCGCTGTCTCCGCGGCGAAAATTAATGTTCGGCGGCAGAAGCTGATTCCGCAGCGCGAGAAGGCTGATCACCGCCTCGACTGCGCCGGCCGCGCCTAACGAGTGTCCCATCATGCCTTTGGTGGAACTGACGGGGACGCCATTAAAAAGTTCGCCGATCGCTTTTCCCTCCGCCGCGTCGTTGAACGGCGTGGCCGTTCCATGCGCGTTGATGTAATCGACCTCATTCGCTTGAATCTTCGCGCTGTTCAACGCGCCTTCCATCGCCTCGCGCGGTCCGCTCCCGGATGGATTTGGCTGGGTGAGATGATGGTTATCGGTGGAAATCCCGTAACCGATCACCTCCGCCAGAATCGTGGCGCCCCGGGCTTGAGCGGCCTCGAAGTTTTCCAAGGCAATAATCGCCGCGCCTTCCCCGAGAACCAGGCCGCTTCGATCGGTGTCGAACGGCCTGCATCGCTCCGGCGTGGACGCCTGGAGCGAATCGAATCCGACAAAAACCAGCTCGGAAAGCGCATCGTATCCGCCCGCCAGCACGCGCAGATACCGGCCGGACCGAACACAAGCGAAGGCATGGCCGATCGCGTTCGTGCCGGAGGCGCAAGCGTTCGCAATCACCTGGCAGGGCGCCGTGATCCCGAATGATTCCTGCGCATCCATCACGGGCTTTTGCGGCGTGTAGTTCGCGACGAGGGACGCTGCATGGCGACTGGAAGTCCGCCCGCCTTTTAGGCCGCGATAATACTCCTCACCGAACGTCATGCCGCCGCTCGTTGTGCCCATGATGGTCAGCTCCGGTTGGAAGCCGGGTGATTGGGCCAGCGCCTCCCCGAGAGCGAAGATCATCATCCGAGCGACGCGATGGAGCCGTTCCGCGTGGAGTTGAGACTTGCCCACACCGGCCAGGCGTTCGTTTGGAACCTGGCCGGCGGTCTTGCATCGGCAATGCTCGACCGGGAACGAGGTAACCGGCGTGACACAATCCCGGGCCTCGCGCAAAGAGGCCAGGGTCTCGTCCAAGCCAAAGCCAAGCGGGCTGACGACGCCTGCCGCCACGACAGCGACGCGAGCGCCGCCCGGCCCGTGGTTTAGAGAAGGAAAATCAGGCATTTTTCAGGGTTGGCGTGCGTCCGCGATTCTATTTGCTTTCACGGGCGAAAGCCTCTACTAATCACGCCGAAAAGAAAACGGAAGCTCGGTGCGTTGGTAGATTGTCAGTTGAGTTTTTCAGTGGCGATTTGAAATCCGATGAGCGGGAACAGTGACCAGGCGGCGTTTTCCTCAGTAAACTCAGATGGGAACTAAATTATACGTAGGAAATCTTTCCTTCAACACCACCGAGACGGACCTTCAGGATATGTTCGCTCAGGCGGGACCGGTGCAAGAAGTCACCTTGATGCAGGACAAGTTCACCGGTAAATCGCGCGGTTTCGCCTTTGTCACGATGACGACCGAAGCCGATGCGCAGAAGGCAATCACGGAGTTCAATGGCAAGACGGTGGAAGGCCGGCCCTTGACCGTGAACGAAGCGCGCCCGCGTGAAGCTCGCCCGCCGGGTGGCGGTGGCGGGGGACGTGGCGGTGGTTATGGCGGCGGCGGTGGCGGCTACGGCGGCGGCGGTGGCGGTGGTGGCTACGGCGGCGGTGGTGGCGGCTACGGCGGCGGCGGCAGCGGTGGCGGACGTCGCGACAGCGGCGGTGGCCAACGGCGCGGCCGGTAAAACCGTGGCGCGTTTACGCGCCTCAGCTTATGGCGGGGTCGATAGATCCCGGCAGGGATTCACGCAAACCAGGATGGTTTGTGCTACGGCATCGCTGTGGCCGGCCGACTGTCCAGCGTACTAGATGAAGCTCTCCCACAAAATCCGGAAGCTGGCCCAGCCCCTTACCTATCGGCGGACCTGGCGGCGAGTCGAGCGCGCCATTCACCCGTTGCGGCTCGAACCTCTCTTCGCGAAAATCGACCAGCGTCGGTTGGCCGAGATTCAGGCGCAGTATGCCTTGTCGAAGGAGCACTACGCCAAATACGCGGACGTAAGGCGCTGGCTGCGGCTAAATATCGTCCGCGCCCAGGATCTAGGATTGCATCGGTCCGCGCCGAAGTCCGTGCTCGATCTCGGCTGTGGCGGCGGATTCTTTCTCTTCATCCTTCAGCAGCTAGGACATACCTGCCAAGGTTTGGATATCGACGAGTTCCCGCTCTTCACGCAATTGCTCGATCTCTTCGGAGTGGACCGGAGGATCTGGACGATCAAGCCGTATGAGCCTCTGCCGGACCTCGGGAGAAAATTCGATTTGATCACGGCGTTCTCGATCGACTTCAACCGCGAGAGCAAACGCGACTGGTGGTGGGACGCGCCCGAGTGGGCTTTTTTTCTCGACGACCTGAACAGGCATCTCAATCCCGGCGGCCGCATTTTCCTCGGGCTGAATCCCGGAAAAAACAAAGAGTATTACACGCCCGAATTGCGCGATTTTTTCCTCGCGCGCGGCGCTCTTGTCGAGCGGGAAAACGTGACGTTTCCTCCTAAAGTGGGCCTAAGCCACGGCTGAAACGCCAACGGCATGCGAAGTAGTGGTGAAGAGCACCTAACTCAACCATTGCCCTGGAAGGAGCACACGTTTTATGCCCGACGAAAATCAAAAACCGACTGACGATTCCGCTTCATCATCCGAAAACATCTCCATCCCACCCATTTCAAAACAAACCGCTGGAGCTGCCACAGGAGCAGTGATCGGCAGCATGGCGGGACCCGTCGGCGCAGTCGTTGGCGGCGTGATCGGCGCGATAGCCGGCCGGGCCGCATCGGCGCCTAAAAGTTCAGCGTCCAAACCCAAGAGTGGCGGTTCGAAGAAGGCCGCTGCCAAGAAATCCTCGGGCGGACCGAAGAAATCGGCAGCGAAAAGTTCAAAGAAATCCAGCTCCGCTAAGTCCAAGTCCAAAGCAAAAGCAAAGAGCCGCGGCAAATCTCGGAGTGCTGCCCGTGGTAAGAAATCCGGCGGGAAAAAATCGAGCACGCGCCCAAGCGCGAAGAAGCCCACCGCCCGCAAATCGAGCAAAGCAAAATCCCGTCCGAGCAAAAAGTCTGGCGGCAAGAAGCGCAGCGCTTCGAAGAAAAAGCACTAGAAGCGATCTCATCAATAAAACCGGCCTGTCATCCTGAGCGCAAGCGAAGGATCTCTGACTGTTTCTTTCCCTCGCGACACCAGCCGGATCGGAAATGATCAGAGATGGAAAGCCCGGCCTCGCGCGCGCCGCGCGCTGTGTTACGGCTTCGCTCCGCTCAGAATGACAAGAACCGGCTGAAAACGCGCCCGTGATCGACACGGGCGGTTAACTGCGTCACGATCTGCCCTCATGCCGGGCAGAGAAGATGTCGCAGCATCGGATTTACGCGCAGGCGAAGAGCGCGTCGAACAACGGAGTGCCGAGTTCAAGAAAGAACTCGGGCTGCGCGATCTCGCGCTCACCCAGATTCTTTTCATTGTCGGACTTTCCTGGGTCGGCGCGGCGGGAAAACTCGGACCGGCGCACGTGGTCTTCTGGCTGCTGGCGATCACGTTCTTCTATTTTCCGTCCGCCGCGGTCGTTATTTATTTGAACCGCCTCATGCCGCTGGAAGGCGGGCTTTATCAATGGGCCAAGCTCGGTTTCAGCGAAGTGGTCGGCTTCATGGTCGCCTGGAATCTTTGGCTCTACGTCATCGTGAATACGTCGGAAATCGGTCTGCAATTGACGACGAATCTTGCCTACGCCATGGGCCCGTCCAGCGCCTGGATTTCATCCAATAAATGGCTGATCACGCTCACGAGCTTTTTCATCATCGCCTTGCTCGTGGTGGTGTCGACGATTGGTCTGAGCGTCGGTAAATGGATCCACAACGTCGGCGGCATCATCATGCTCACGATCTTCGCTGCACTTCTCGCGCTGCCTTTTATTCACGTCGCTCGCGGCGAGCTGCGGGAATTTCACCCGCTGGCTACCGCGATGCCCGTCTTCTCGCTCTTCAGCTTGAACATTCTGGGCAAGCTTGGCTTCGGCGCGCTGGGCGGGTTCGAGTACGTCGCGATTCTCGCGGGCGAATGCCGCAGCCCGGCGCGCACGATCGGACGTTCTGTCATGGTGGCGGCGCCAATCATTGCCGTAATGTTTATCCTCGGCACCAGCTCCGTGCTTGCTTTCGTCCATCCCGATAACATCGATCTGATCGCGCCGATTCCGCAGGTCCTCAGCCTTGGGTTCAGCACTTTCGGCGTGGCGGCGCTTGTGGTTCCGATTGCCCTTGCCCTGTTGATGATCTTGCGAGTGGCGCAAGCCAGCGTCAATTTTACCGGCCTAACGAGACTGCCAATGGTGGCGGGCTGGGACCATCTCATGCCGGCGTGGTTCACCAAGCTGCATCCGCGCTTCAAGACCCCGGCAAATTCGATCCTCTTCGTCGGGTTGGTTACGATCGCACTCGGCGCGCTTAGTCTTATCGGCGTGGGCCAGCAGGAATCCTTTCAACTCCTGTTCAACGCCGGCGGGATCTTTTACGCGCTCACCTATCTCGTGATGTTTGCGATCCCGCTCTTCGGATTGCGGTCGCTGAATCCCCCGCCGCCCTGGTGGCTGCGAATCGCTGCCGCTTCCGGCCTTCTCATGACTATGCTTTACGTCGGTCTCTCGGTGTTCCCGATTATCGCCGTGAAAAGCAATTCTGCCTTCACCTTCAAGATCACGGTCGTCATCATCGGAGCAAATGTTGTGGGTGCCGCGCTTTTTGCCGCGGCTAGAGCGCGACGCGCGCGGAAACACTGACACGACGAGCGCGAAATGGGCAGGGTTGGATTCGAACCAACGAAGGCGTAAGCCAGCGGATTTACAGTCCGCCCCGTTTGGCCACTTCGGTACCTACCCGATTCCCCGTAAAGGCGAGCGTTGATATAGGCTCGGCTGCCTCGCGTCGCAAGTGTTTTGGCCTCTCTGTCGCGCCTCTTGCCGCGTCAAGGAGCGGCGATTTTCCAATCGCCGTTTTATGTCGGCGGTTGCAAACCGCCGCTCCTTGGATTGAAGAATTCCGCGATGGCCTCCACGACATAACGCTGCGCCTCGCGCGGCAATTCCGGATACATCGGCAACGCGAGCGTCTCCCGCGCGGCGCCTTCCGTTTCCGGAAAATCTCCCGCGCGATATCCGAGATAGGCGAAGCACTCCTGCTCGTGTAATCCAAGCGGGTAATAGATCGCTGTCCCGATCTCCTTGCTCGACAAGTGTTCGCGCAACGCGTCGCGCCGCGGAGTTCGAATCACGTATTGATGATAGATGTGATGGTTGGTCAGGCCGCGATCCCGGTACGGCTCCGCGGGAAGCCGCACTTGATTCGTTAGGCCGGCCCGATCGAATTCCTCACGGTAAACATCGGCCACGGCCCGCCGCGCCGCCGACCAACCATCCAGGAAGGGCAACTTCACCGCGAGAATTGCCGCCTGCATTTCATCCAGCCGAAAGTTCCCGCCGATGAAGTGATGGTAATAGCGCGGCTCCATCCCGTGTTGCCGGCAAAAACACAGGTGCTTCGCGAGGGCCTCGTCCCGGCAAACGATCATTCCCGCGTCGCCCGCCGCGCCGAGGTTCTTGGAGGGATAAAAACTGAAACAACCGACCTCGCCCATGGTTCCGGCCTTTGCGGTCCGGCCACCGAATGGATATTCCGCGCCGATTACCTGGGCGGCGTCCTCGATTATCGGCAAGTGGAAGCGCTCGGAGATTTCATGGACGGCATCCATCTCGCAGCAGAGTCCGTAGAGGTGCACCGGGATGATCGCGCACACTTTTTGCCCTTGGGCAGTACGCAGCGTGCCATCGGCCCCGCGGTGGCAGGATGTTGTGAGATACTGCTCCAACGCCGCCGGGGAAATGTTGTAGGTCTGCGCTTCGATATCGATGAAAACCGGAGTCGCTCCGACGCGTGCGATGCAGCCGGCCGTCGCGAAAAACGAGAACGCGCTGGTGACGACAGCGTCGCCGGCCCCAATGTTCAAAGCCATCAAGACCGCGAGCAGCGCGTCCGTGCCGGATGAGACGCCGACGGCGTTCGGCGTGCCGCAATAATCGCAGACCGCCTTCTCAAGCGCTTCGCCTTTCGGCCCGAGAATGAATTGCTGGCTGCTCAGGACCTCATCGAGCTGGGCGCGAATCGGCTCCGCGAGGGCGCGATACTGTTCGCTAAGGTCAAGCAAGGGCACCCGCATGGCTGGGAAAGGATGGCAGTTTCAACCGCCCCTTCAACGGGAACTTTGGGGACCGGCTCAGGTTCGTTGACCGCGGCGGGCCACTAAGTTACCATCAGTGGATGTCATTGCTTCGCGGGCTCTTTTGGCTCGTTCTCTTCGTCTTTTTTACCTTCTGCTTTGTCGTCCTTTTCGAGTACGGCACCCACGATTTCACCAGTGGATTCCAGAAGGAATTCGAGCGGGTGAAGACGTTTGCCAAAGAAGCCGGCAAACCGACCCCGAAGCCGAAAAAGTAGGGATCGCGCTCCCGCGCGAAAGCTCCAAGCACCAAGCTCCAAGCACCAGGGAAGCTCCAAATGCCAAGCTCCAACGCGATCTGCTATGCTCCTTTGAAGTTTGGAGCTTGGGATTTGGAGCTTTCAGCTTAATCGACGAATTCCACGACCGGCGGCCTTCCAATATACCCTGCAGCCGCAGCTCGATGCAGGAACTGCTTGATAGCTTCCCGCCCGGTATCGCCGTAGTCGCGAGTAAAATCGTTCACGTACATGCCGATGAATTTTCCGGCGAGGGACGCATCCATGTCGCGCGCGTAGGGCATTGAATGGGCGACCGCTGCTTCCCGATGGGCGAGGCCGTAATCAATGCTCTCGCGCATGATCGCGAGCAGATCGCGTTGCACCGCCGGCGCGATATCTTTCCGCAAGACGTTTCCGCCCAGCGGCAGCGGCAACCCGGTCTCGCGCTTCCACCATTCGCCCAGGTCCAGCACCTTCGTGAATCCCGAGCGCTCATAAGTAAGCTGTCCCTCGTGAATAATGAGGCCTGCGTCGGCCTGGCCGTCCTTCACCGCCTGGAAAATCTGGTCGAACGGAACCACCACGTGCTCGAACTGCCCGAGATAAAGTTGGAGCGCGAGATACGCGCTGGTCATTTTGCCCGGGATCGCGATCGTCCGGCAGCGAAGCCAGGCGCGAATGTGATCGTCCGATGCGTCATCGGCCAGCCCCTCGCGGTTAGCCGTCACGACCATGGGCCCGTAGCCGTCGCCCATGCTCGCGCCACAGGGCAACAGCGCGTAACGATCGCTCACGTAGGCAAACGCATGGATCGAGATCGCGGAGATGTGCAGTTCGCCGCGGAGCGCGCGCTCGTTCAGGGTTTGGATGTCCTCGAGCCGGTGTTCGAAGCGATAGCCGCGCAAATCGATTTTGTTTTCTGCCATCGCATAAAACATGAAGGCATCGTCTGGATCGGGGGAATGTCCCAGGGTAAAGACTTCGTCCGGCATGCGGGGACGTTAGCCGGAAGGAAGGGCCGCACCAATGCTGTTTGCGTCCGTGAAGTTGAACCGATAACCTGACGCGCATGGCAAAATCCGGTCTCGGTAAAGGTCTCAGCGCGCTAATCAGCGCTCGACCGCCGGTGATCCGCCTCGAGGCGGAGCCGGGCGAGAAAATCCAGCAGGTCAATCTCACCAGCATCGTGCCGAGTCCGTTGCAACCACGAAAGGATTTTGCGCGCGACGCGCTGGCGGAGTTGGTCGAATCGATCCGGCAACATGGGATCATCCAGCCGCTGGTCGTGCGCGGCGTGGCGGGCCGCCATGAATTGATCGCCGGTGAACGCCGCTGGCGCGCTGCCCAGGAAGCCGGTCTCACGCAGGTGCCGGTGATCACGCGGGTCGCGACCGATCTCGAAGTCCTCGAACTTTCCCTGATCGAAAATCTGCAGCGCGCCGATCTCAATCCGATCGAAGAAGCGCAAGCGTACGCCAGGCTCGCGGGAGAATTCGGGATGCGGCAGGAAGACATCGCGCAGAAAGTCGGCCGGAGCCGCGCGGCGGTGGCAAATTCGATGCGGCTGCTCGATCTGCACCAGCAAGTGCAGGCATGGCTGACGCAAGGCCTCATCTCCGTCGGTCACGCAAAGGTATTGCTCGCGTTGAAAGAGCCGGAGGAACAACTGGCGGTGGCCGAGACGATCTTGCGGCGGAGCGCGACTGTGCGCGCGACGGAGCGGCTTGTCGCGCGGCAGCTCGGGGTTACCCGTCCGCGCCGACGGCGTCAGACGGCAGCGACGACGGTCACTTCCGCGACGATCGGCGAGCTGCAAAATCGATTGCAGGAACATCTCGGCACCCGGGTCACGCTTCATCACGGAGAAAAACGCGGCCGCATTGAGATCGAATATTATGGCAACGATGATCTGCAACGCGTCCTCGGCGCTCTCGGATTGCCTGCGGACGAGTCGTGAAGGTGGATCGAGTCCCGCGGCGGCGGGATCGCTCGATGCCCTGATAATGCTAGCGAAGCCGGGATCTCTTTGTCATCGCGCGCGGAGCGCGCGATCCACCTTCGCATTTTTCGCGTTTGTCCTTCTCGCGGCGTGTGACCGAACCAGCTCGCCATCGCCCGGCGCTAATCAGGTCAAAATCTGGGAGCAGTTTGCCGGAGAGAAAGCATTCGCACACGTCCAGGCGATGGTAGATATCGGGCCGCGCCCGCCGGGCTCGGAAGCGATCGAAAAAACGAGACTGTATCTGACCAAACAGCTCGAATCTTTCGGCTGGAAAGTCGAGCGGCAAACCTTCGCCGACGAAACGCCCCGCGGTAAGGTGCAGTTTGTAAATCTCATCGCCACTTTCGCGAAAGAAAGCGCGTCTTCGTTTCTCGTCTGCTCGCATTACGACACGAAAATTTTCGACAGCGCGACATTCGTTGGCGCGAACGACGGCGGTTCGAGTACTGGGCTGCTGCTCGAGCTGGCCCGCGTGTTAGCGCTGCGTCCCGATCTGGCTCGAAAGGCAGAGCTCGTTTTCTTTGATGGCGAAGAAGCCTATGAGGCTTTTACCGACACCGACGGCTTATACGGGAGTCGATATTTCGCGAAGCAGCTCGCGACCGGAGACAAAGCGAAACAATTTCGCGGCGGGATTCTTTTCGACATGGTGGGCGACCGCTCGCTGACCATCACATTCCCGCCGGATTCCCCAGTCGATCTTGCGCGTGGTATTTTCGCATCCTCCGAAGCGTTGAACCTGCGGAAGCACTTCACCTACTTCGATCGCGATATCATGGACGACCACACGCCGTTGAATGAGATTGGAATACCGACCATCGATCTGATCGATTTCGATTATCCCGCCTGGCATACGCCCGCTGATACGATCGATAAGATCAGCGCCGAAAGCCTGCGCATTACCGGCGCGGTCGCGTGTCATTACCTTTCCGAGGTCGCTCTCAAATGACGGGGAAGCTGCGGCTGTTTGGAGTGATCGCCGTCGCCGGCTGTCTCGGCTTGATCGGTAGCGAATTGCTTAGTCGTTCCGCATCTTTTCGCGATGCCGTCGGCCGGCTCTCCGGTCGCGGTCACCTTCTCACGATCACAAACGGGAAGGGAATTTATGAAACGGATCTCGACGAGGAGGTGACAGCGTCCGATTTGGTGACCAAGGAAAATCTTCGTCGGGTTGCCTCCAAAGAATCGGTCGATCCAGCTCGGATCGATCGCGAGATTTCGTTGTTCAAGGCGGAGTTTGGCCAGGAGAAAACTTTCGCCAAGGCACTTCACTCGAGCGGCCTTTCCGTCTCGTCGTTGCGAGAAAAAATCGGCGAAGAACTTCGCGGCCTCGATTGGCTGGAGAAACAGATCGGCTCGGAACCCACAGTGCCGGAGCGGGCGTGCCGCAATTTTTACGAAGCGCACCTCGAGTTTTTCACCCAACCGGTCCGCTATCGTGCTTCCCACCTCTTTCTCGCCGCCCATGCCGAAACGCCACCGGAGACCATCGAAGAAAAAGCGAAGGCGATCGAAGCTCTCGCGCTTCGTCTTTCCCGCGGCGAAGCTTTTTCGCAACTGGCTGCGGAAACTTCCGAGGATGAAACGACAAAATCCCGTGGCGGCGATTTCGGCTTTTTTTCCGAAAACCGGATGGCGCCGGAGTTTTTCGCCGAGGTCAAGAAACTTCGTCCCGGCGAAACGAGCAAGCCGTTCCGCACGCATTTGGGCTTCCACATCGTCCGGTTGGACGAGATGAAACCGGCGCGTCTCCTCAGCTTTGACGAGGCCCGAGCGGAGATCCTGGCTGCGATGGCGAACGAGCAACGCGTTCTGCACGCGAATCAAATCGTGGCAAGGTTGAGCAGGTTCGAATAGTTTTGCCGAGTTGTAGCACAGGCATCTTGCCTGTGGGGCGAATAGGCGTCTCGCCTGTTCTGCGTCTGAATTCAGTATGTCAGGCAAGATGCCTGACTGCCCCACAGGCAAGATGCCTGTGCTCCTTTGAGAAGTTCGGCGTTGCGTCTCCGCGGGTTTGCCCTGATTTTCACCGGTCGCCGGTAAAAGCAGGCGCAGGCATGTCAATTCGCACACGGAAAAAAAACGTTGGGGTGCTCGGGCTCGGAATTATCGGGCAACGGGTCGTTGAGAATCTGCGGGAACGCGGGTTCCACGTCTTTGTCTGGAACCGCACGCCGCGTCCGGTCCCGAATTTCGTCGGATCGCCGGCCGAAGTCGCGGAGCTCTGCGATTTTATCCAGATCTTCGTCTCGGACGATGACGCGCTGCTTCAGATGGTGCAGCGGATGAATCGCAATCTCACCGCGCAGCACGTCGTCATGGCCCACTGCACGGTGTCGCCGGATACGATGCGGGCCGCGGCCGAGATCGTCGAACGGCGCGGCGCCCAATTGCTGGACGCTCCCTTTACCGGAAGCAAAAACGCGGCGGAAAAAGGCGAGCTGGTTTATTACGTGGGCGGCGATGAAGTGGCATTGAAGCAGGCGCGTCCGATCCTGGAAGCAAGCAGCAAGGAAATCATCGAGATGGGCAAGGTCGGCGACGCGACCACGATTAAGGTGGCGACCAACATGATCACGGCGGCGAGCGTGCAAGCCGCGGCCGAGGCCCTCGCGCTTGTTTTGAAATCGGGGTTGTCCGTCGAAAAATTCGCAACCGCCATGCGCAACAACGGAAGTAACTCGGCCACGCTCGAAATGAAATTGCCAATGATGATGGAAGGCAATTTCGAGCCGCACTTTTCCGTGAAACACATGTTGAAGGATGTGGTCATTGCCACGCGTCTCGCCCGCGGATTTGGAATCGAGTTCGGCGCCACCGATGCCTCGCGCCACGGTTTGACGGAGGAAATGCGACAGGGCCGCGGCGATGCCGACTATTCTTCGCTTCTCCGGCAGTATTTCCCGGCGGGCGGTCCACTCCAGGCCGGGCCGCAGCCGACCAATGGGGAAGACGATCAGCCGCGGCTGGCGGGGATCGATGAAGGGAAGGCGGTCGAGACGGAACAGCGCGCGGAAACTGCCGCGGTCGAGAAACCCGTGGCCTCCGAGGCGAAACCGGCGAGTGACGAGTCACCGGAAATTTCAGCCACGGAAACGCCAGCGGAGGTAAAGATTCAATCTGAAGTGGCTGGTCACACGACTTCGGCCGAGGCGGAGCAACCCGCTTCCCCGGCGGCACCGGTTTCGCCGGCCAAGGATGATGGCTCGGGGACAAAAGTAGAGCGCGCGTCAAACGCCATCTCGTCCTCCAGTGAGCAAGGAACTTCAGAAGCCGAAAAGAAGGGCGAGGCGGCTGTCCTCACTTTCCCGAAGCCTGAAGACGAAAAGGAATCCGAAGAGCCGCGCGGATTATGGGGCGGCTTTTGGCGGCGCCACACGAACGATTGAATCTTTTTTTTGATCTCTCGGACCGCGTAAAACTGCGCCTGACGGGAGCCGACGCCTTTCGCTTCCTTAACGGTCAAATGACCAACGACCTGCGGAAAGCCACAGCGACTTCCGCGATTCAAGCTTCGGTCTTGAATGCGAAAGGAAAATTGAGCGCTCACGTTTTCGTTTCCGCCGATGCGGACGGTTTTCTGTTGGACGCCGCCCCGGAACTCGGCGCCGAGCTTGCCGCTCGACTCGATCGTTACATCATCGCGGATGACGTGCAGATTGAAGATGTCACGGATCGATTCTCGATTTTCCACGTGGCGGCCGAAGCGCCGCCCAGCGCTTTGCAGCAGGCGAGAGCTGTCGTGGCAAATCGATTCGGTACTGCGGGATGCGATCTCTGGTTCGAGAAGGAGAGAGTGGAGCGCGAGGGCGTTCGCACAAAACTTGCCGAAACCTTTGATTTCTGTGCCGACGAATGCGCTGAGATTTTTCGGATCGAGCGCGGCATTCCGCGCTGGGGTCGTGAGCTGACGGACGAGATCATCCCGGTGGAAGCCAATCTTGAGGCGACTTCGATCGATTATTTCAAGGGCTGCTATGTCGGGCAGGAAGTGATTTCGCGCATGAAAATGTCGGGCCAGACAAATAAGCGTCTCTGTGGCTTGATCTCGCTCTCCGAAGCACCGCTCAAAGTCGGCATGAAACTCTTACCCAGCGAAGGCGAAAACAAAGACGTCGGTTGGATCACCAGCGCGACCCGAAGTCCACGGCTGGAAAAAGAAATTGCGCTCGGCTACGTGAAGCGCGGCTTCAATGCAATCGGCTCGCGCCTTTGCGTGGACGCCAATCTCCTCGTCGAGATCGTGCCCATCCCGTTTGTTTGAGGTCATGGCCAAAATCGCTCTTCACAACATCTCGGTCGGCGGGCTCACCGATTTCACTCTTGAGATTCAGGATCGGGAATTCGTTGTCCTGGCCGGGCCGCCTGGTTGTGGGAGTTCGACCATCGTGCGGGTGATCGCCGGGCTGGACGATTCCTCGCAAGGCGACATCCTTTTCGGCGACCGGCGCATTAACGGCGTTCTGCCTAAAGATCGCGAGGTCGCGGTAATGGCCAAAGACTACGCGCCGTATCCGCGCATGTCGGTTCATGACAACGTGGCCTTCGCGTTGCGGCCGGGAAAGTTTTCCATGGCCGAAACGAAAAAGCGCGTCCTGGCTGCTGCCGAAGTCCTGGGTCTGCAGGCGCTAATGGAACGGATGCCGGCGACGCTCGGCGGTGAGGAAAGGCAGCGCGTCGCGCTCGCCCGGGCGATCGCGCGCCAGCCGAAGGTAATGCTCTTCGACAAACCGTTCGCGAATCTCGATGCCGAGGCGCGCGCCCGAGGCCGGGCCGAGATCCGGAAGCTGCATCAGCGTCTGCCGGCCGCGACGATCATTTACGCAACGCACGATCCGATCGAAGCGATGGCGATGGGCGATCGGTTGGTGGTGCTGGATGGCAGCGTCGTCCAGCAGGACGCCAACGCGGCGACCGTTTATAATGCGCCGGCCAATATTTTCGTCGCTGGATTCATCGGCCGGCCGCCGATGAATCTGATCCATGGCACTCTGAAACAGGACCGCGATTCGCTGGTTTTTTCGGAGCAAAGAGATGGGACGATCAAGCTTCGTTTGCCGGTCTCTGAGTTTCCAAACGCGAAGAACTTTACAGGGCAGCCGATTGTGTTTGGCATCCGGCCCGAAGACATCACGGTCGCGTCAGCCGAGACCGTGGGGTCGCCGGCCAGCTTTCGAGCGCTGGTGGAGATGGTTGAGCCGATTGGGGCCGAGGCAAATCTCTACCTCCAGACCGGCGCCCACGCCTTAGTTTGCCGAAGCCGATGTGGGACAGATAAAGGCAACGCTGGCCACCGGTTGCAGTTCGAGATCGATATTGAGAAGGCGCGCCTTTTCGACCCTGCTTCCGGCCGGTTGATCACGCGGGCAGGGTAATTTCCTTTATCCCTGAATCTTGCGGAAGTTTGTTGTTGCCTTTCCAAGGCGAGTGCGGGTAATCTCGGTGCCTCAACCACCGAGGAGCCGCATTTGAACCAACAACTACTTTCCGAGATCGGCCGCACCCAGCGCCTGGAGATTCTTAACACCCTGAAACGCACCAAGGGCCTCTCCGTCAACGAACTCGTCACCCGCATGAAGATGAGTTACATGGGCATCAAGCAGCATTGCCTCACCTTGGAACGGGATGGGTATCTCGATACCTGGCGCCGCCCGCAAAAGATGGGTCGCCCGGAAATGGTTTACCGGCTCACCCGCCGCACCCACGATTTGTTCCCGTGCGACAGCAACGATTTCACGCTCGAATTGCTCAAGTCGATCAACGAAGTCTATGGGCCGAATGGGCCGGAAAAAATGCTCTTCAATGTCTTCGAGCGGAAGACGGCGGGGCTCAAGGCCAAGGTCAAAGGCGACACTGTGGTCGAACGCGCGAAATGGCTTTCGACCCAGCGGGAAAAGGAAGGTTACATGTCGCAGTTCGTCACCGACGAAAAAGAGGGCGGCCCCCAAATCCTCGAATGCCATTCGCCCATCCTGAATTTGCTCGACCAATATCCGATCATCGGCCGGCTCGAGCACGATCTCTTCGAGGGAGTGCTCGGCACCGAAGTCCGCCGCGAAGAAACGCGCACCTCGGGCTTGTACGAGTGTGCCTTCTATTTCAAGGTCTGACCTAGAATTCTTCTTTCGCGGCAGGCGAATTTCGGTTGATTGATGGCCCCATGCCACGGGCCTTTCCCACCGCCGTTATCGAGAACCTCCAACCGCTCGTGGATGGCGGGCGCTACATGGTCAAACGCGTCGTCGGCGACGACCTGGCCGTCGAGGCGGACATTTTCAAGGACGGGCACGATGTGGTCGCGGCGGCGTTGAAATGGCGGCTCCTGGGCGAGCCGCACTGGCACGAAACGCCCATGACGCACGTCGACAATGACCGGTGGCGCGGTGTTTGCACTCTCTACGAAAACGCGACCTACGAATACACCGTCGAAGCCTGGACCGATACTTTTCGCGGCTGGCAACACGAGTTTGCGACAAAGTTCGAGGCGGGTATCGCGAATCTGTTCAGCGAAACGCTCGAAGGCGCGGCTTTGCTCGATCGCGCGGCGATGCGGTCGGCCAATTACATTGATGCCGACCGGCTCCGCGAACTCGCGGAAGCGATTCGGACGGGCGATCCCGAGTACGTGAATGAGATCGCCCACTCCGGCGAGCTCGAAGTCCTGATGGCGACCTACCCGGACCGCGGCAACGCCACCCAATACGGCCCGGCGCCGCGCGTCGTGGTCGACCGGAAAGAAGCGCGAACAGCCGCGTGGTATGAATTCTTCCCTCGCTCGGCGGAAGGCTTCGGCGATCGCGGCTCAACCTTTCGCGATTGTTTGCCGCGGGTCGACGATGCGAAGGCGATGGGATTCAACGTAATTTATTTCCCGCCGATCCATCCGATCGGTCACACGAATCGGAAAGGCCGCAACAATTCCGTCACCTGCGAGCCGTGGGAACCGGGCGTCCCGTACGCGATCGGTAGCGAATGGGGCGGACACAAGGCGATCGAGCCGTCGCTGGGAACGTTTGAGGATTTCGAATGGCTGGAGCGCGAGATCCGGAGCCGCGGCATGGAGATCGCGCTCGATTTCGCGATCAACTGTTCGCCCGATCATCCTTACGTGAGGGAACATCCGGAGTGGTTCTACAAACGGCCCGATGGAACGATCAAGTACGCCGAGAATCCGCCGAAAAAATACGAGGACATTTACCCGCTGAATTTTCGTTGCGAGAACTGGCTCGAGCTCTGGGAAGAAATGAAGAGCATCATTCTCTTCTGGGCCGATCGCGGCGTCCGCATTTTCCGGGTCGATAATCCGCACACCAAGCCGGTGGCGTTTTGGGAATATCTGATCTCCGGCGTGCGCGCGCAGTATCCGGACGTGATTTTTCTCTCGGAGGCTTTTACCAAGCCCAAGATGATGAAGGCGCTGGCGAAGGCGGGCTTCAATCAGAGCTACACTTATTTCACCTGGCGAACCGCCAAGGCTGAGCTGACCGAGCACTTCACCGAGCTCACCCAGACGCCGATGCGCGAGTATTTTCGAGGGAATCTATTTACAAACACGCCCGACATCCTGCCGTTTCATTTACAGGAAGGAGGGCGGCCGGCTTTCATGATTCGCTCTGTGCTGGCGGCGACGCTCTCGAGCGTTTACGGCATCTACAGCGGCTTCGAGCTTTGCGAGAATGCGGCGTTGCCGGGCCGCGAGGAATATCTCGACTCCGAGAAGTATCAATGGAAGGAACGCGATTGGGACGCGCCCGGAAACATCAAGGACTGGATCACTCGCATTAATCAGATCCGGAAAGAGAACCGCGCCCTGCACCTTTACGACAACCTGCGGTTTTACCGGACGGAGAACGACGCCATTCTTTGCTACGGGAAAATGACGCCCGCGCGCGACAACGTCATTCTGGTCGTGGTGAATCTCGATCCGGCGCGTTCGCAGAATTCCTACGTCCATGTCCCGGTCGCCGATTTTGGTCCGATGGATTCCGATGTTTATCAGGTGCACGATCTCCTGACTGATTCGCGCTACCTCTGGCGCGGCGACCGCAATTACGTCGAACTGAATCCACAGGCGCAACCGGCCCACATTTTCCGAGTGCGGCGCTGGTCGGCCGGGGAAAAGTTTGTTTGAACGCTACTGGGCCGGCGGCGGTCTCTGGAGGCTGACCGCAATTTGCATCTCTTGTCCTCGCTGCCTATCGTAACAGCACTTTCGGAATGAAAAATCTCTTCGCGCTGCTGGCGCCATTTCTCGCGCAAACTCCGGCACCGCGACTTCCCGATTTGCCGCGCACAAAATCGATCCTCGACACGCTCATCGCGGCCGGCCCGGTGATGTATGCCCTGTTGGCGATGTCGATCGTCCTGGTGATGCTGGTGGTGACCTATTTTCTGACCATT
The DNA here is from genome assembly GCA_039649045.1 of Verrucomicrobiota bacterium. Lineage (GTDB taxonomy): Bacteria > Verrucomicrobiota > Verrucomicrobiia > Chthoniobacterales > UBA10450 > AV80. The sequence goes on from JBBWZL010000011.1 coordinate 28,096, forward strand.
CGTCGCGGCGCGGTAGTCTCGAGTGGCTTCATGGCAACGGCGGACGCGCTCCTGCGTAAGCGTGATTACCTCGGACTTCTCGCCGTTTCTAATCGCCACGGCGAAGCGGTCGCCCGAGTCGTGCAGAAGGTGCTCGATTTCACGACGAAAAATCCTAGCGCCGAGTTCGCCCAGGTGCGCGAGATCGCGGAAACTGAGGGAACCCGGGTGGCATCCAGTTTGAACCATCGCGTCATCTATCTCGCCGATATCGGGATGATCGCGCCGATGCTTGGATTGCTCGGAACTGTTTTTGGCATCATCACCTCTTTCAGCGCCCTCGGTTCCGACCTCGGCACGCAACGCTATGCGATGCTCTCGAGCGGGGTCAGCACCGCGCTGGTGAATACCGCGGCCGGTCTTGCGGTCGGTATTCCCGGAATGATTTTCTACGCCTATTTCCGTGGCCGAGTGCAGCGGATCATCTCCGAGCTCGAATCGGCCGTGACCCACGTCCTGGCGCTGCTATCCCTGCAGTACAACAAGCGGACCCCGGAGCGGACGCCCGTTCTGCTCGAAGATGAATTCTGAGCGGGCCACCCGCGTCACAGGAAGTGACGCCGTTCTGACATGAATTTACGCAGGCACGCCACTCCGCAGCATCCGGGCATTCAACTCGCACCTTTGGTGGACGTCCTGCTGCTGTTGCTGATTTTTTTCCTCCTGACCTGGAATGCGGCGCGGAGCGAAAATGAGCTCGACGTGAAAGTGCCGAAAGCGTCTACCGCAAAAGAGAAGATGGCGACGATGGGTGATGTAGTGGTCAATGTGAAAGCGGATGGCAACGTCGTCGTCAATCGCCGCACGCTCACGGGCGCGGAACTCGGCGAGATGCTGAAAAAATTAGTTCAGCTCTATCCAGAACAGGCGGTCGTCATTCGTGGCGACGAAACGGGCGCTTATAAAAACGTCGTGGGCGTCCTGAATATTTGCAGCGAAGCGGGCATAACCAACGTCGCCTTCGCCACGGCAAAATGAAGACAACGCGAGGCGCGGTTTGCCTCGTGCAAGCGGCGCTGATTTTTTCGGCAATTCCGGCGTCACTGGCGCAGCAACGCACTCCGGAAGTGCGCCGCGCTCAACCCGTCGAGGAACCGCCCGCTCCGAAGGCTGTTCCGGCGGAGACGCCTGCGCCACCAAAGCCCCGCCCGAAGACCAGCGAGTCAACGGAACCTTCCGGCCAACCTCCTTCCACCGAACCGGAAGCGCCGGATAAGCGCCAGCTCGATTACGCGAACGCGCTTTTTTCCAGGAAACTCTATGACCTTGCCGCGCCGGAATACGAAAAATATCTCGGGCAATATCCCGGGGTACCCGGCCGGGCCAGCGCTTACTTCTATCTCGCGGAATGTTATCGCGCTCTCAATCGCGGCCCGGCCGCCCGGACGAGTTTCCAGAGCGTGCTGGATAATTATCCCGACAGCGAATTTGCCGGACCCGCCGCCTACGGAGTGGCCGAAATTCTTTTCACTCAGAAAGATTATCAAGGGGCGCTTCCGCTTTTTCACCGGTCCGCGGCGAAATCGAAAGAATCCGCGCTGGCCCTTTCCGCCCGCTACTTTGAAGCGCGTTGTTTAGAAAACCTCGATCGCAAAGACGAAGCGCAGAATCTTTACCAACAAGTCGCTGAGACAAAAAATCCGAATCCATACCGGGACGATGCGCGCCTCGCCGCGGGCACTATTGCGCTGGCGCGTGGTCGAAAATCGGATGCGTTCAGGAATTATGAGGCGCTCGCGAATGAAACCCAGAAGCCCGCCTTGAAGGCGGAAGCGACTGTCCGCGCTGGAATGGTCGCGATCGATTTGCAGCAGACCGACAAGGGAAAAATCGACAAGGCGATGGCGGAGAAGGCGCTGAGTTTATTGCAAAAAGGCCGCACCTTACCGGAGGCCGGCAAGTGGCGCGCGATCGCAGAGGTGGGGTTGCTCCGGCTGCAATATCAGTCAGGCCAATACGACAAGGTCCTGGCCGAGTACAAGCGCGGCGAGAAAGAGATTCCCGAGGAGGTGCGCGCGGAAATGATGATGATCGTCGGGAACAGCCAGCGCCAGCTCGGGCACACGAAGGAAGCGGACGAGATGTATCGCCAGATCATCGCGAAATATCCGGACAAGGAGGAGGCGAAGGACGCGCAGTATCAGCGGTTGATCAATTTCTACAACACGAATGCGCCCTCGCTCCTGGCGGAAATCGACGAGTATCTGAACTCGAATCCGGCCCCGGAACGCGCGGACCAAGCGAAGCTGCTCAAGGCCGAACATTACTATAAGGCGCAGAAGTTCGCGGACGCCGCGCCGATTTACGCGGAGCTGCGAGCGTCGCATCTTTCGCCGAAGTTGCGCGCGGAGTCGGCTTACAAACTAGGCTGGTGTTTCGTTCAGTTGAAGGACGGCGCGCAGGTCATCGATGCGTTCGGTTATTTCGTGAAAGCTTTTCCAGATAGTCCGCAAATGCCTTCGGCCCTGACGCAGCGCGCGCTGGCCTATCAGGCAGAGAAGAATTACGACGCGGCGATCGAGGATTTGAACATATTGCTCGCGAAGTATCCGGCGGCGCGCGAACGAGAAGCGGCGCTCCAGCAAAAGGCGCTCATTCTGGGTCAAAAGGATGATTCGAAAGGGATGGCGGATGCTTTCCGGCAATTATTGAAGGAGTTTCCCAAGAGCTCCGTCGCGGCGCAGGCGAATTACTACATCGGGAAGGCAGTGTTCGACGCCAAGGATTACAAGGGAGCGCTCGCGTCCCTTGAGGCCGCGCGCCAGCTCAACAAGGAACAGTATTACAACCTCGCCACACTTCGAATCCTCTCGGCCTATTTTTACCTGAGAGATCGCGCCGCGTTGACGAAGGAAGTGGATGGCTTCCTCGCCGCCAATCCCAACGCGAAGGTACCGGCGGAAATCCTGGAGTGGTTGGGGCTCGAGAACTACAACGAGAAGAATTATGCGGCTGCGGAAAAATATCTCACGGTTCTCGGCAGGAGCGACAATCTCGGAAACGTTAAGCCGGATTTTTGGTTCTACCTGGCTGACGCGGAAACGAAGCTGAAGAATTTTGCCGGGGCCGAAGCGGCTTACGAAAAATATTTGCAGGTCGCGACCGATCCGGCGGCAAAGGCGAAGACGCTGCTGGCGCTCGGCGCCACGAAGATCGCCACGCATAAACCCGACGAGGCCCAGAAGATTGCCGAAGAGATCATGAGCTTGCAGCCGGAGGGACGCGTGAATGCGGAGGCCAGGTTATTGGCAGGCGACGTTCAGTTCGAGCGCCAGCATTTTGAAGAAGCCGGCAAAGCCTTCATGGGCGTCGCCTTGCTTTACGACGATCCCGCGATCACCCCGCGCGCCTTGCACAAAGCGGCCATGGCCTATCAAAAGGCCGGGAAGAACGAAGAAGCGGACCGCGTGGCAAAACAGCTCCGCGAGAAATATCCCGACTTCGCCGGCGGGTAGGTCCGGCTACAGGGTTGTCATCGCCCGCACCTTTTGATTGGATGACGTGATGGAAAAGCTTCGTCCCTGCCTCGCAGAATTCATCGGAACGTTCGCGCTCATATTTGTCGGCATCGGCGCGATCAAAACCGCAGGGCATGATGTGCTCGCGGTCGCGCTGGCTCATGGCCTGACGATTGCCGCTTTCGTCTCCGCCACGATGCACATTTCCGGGGGGCACCTGAATCCGGCGGTGACCTTCGGGCTGGTTTGCAGCGGGCACATGACCCTGGGCGCGGCGATTCGTTACTGGATCTCGCAATTGCTCGGCGCCATCACCGCGGCGTGGATTTGCCTTTGTCTGTTCGACCGCGACGTGATCGTCAATGGCACGCCACAGCTCGCGATCAATCTGACGCCAGGGCAGGGGGTTCTCGTCGAAGCGATCCTGACGTTCTTCCTTGTTTTCGTAGTGCACGGCACCGGCGTGGATGAACGCGGCCGCCGCATAGCCGGCCTGGCGATTGGTGCGACGATCACGCTCGACATCCTCTTCGGCGGGACACTGACCGGCGCGGCCATGAACCCTGCGCGGGTCTTTGGTCCTGCGCTCGTCGCTGGATTTTGGAAAGCGCATTACGTTTACTGGCTTGGTCCAATGATCGGCGGCGCCTTGGGCGGTTTGGTTTATCGCGCTTTCATCGAACGGAAGCCCGCTTTGCCGGTCCAGCCTTAGCTTATTGTCAGGGTCTCGATTGGCAGCGGCGCGAAGAACTCGTTTATATCATCGATTTGCAGAACCGGCTTCGCCAAATGCGCGGCGAGGTAGCTTGCATCTGGCGTCGGCGCGATCCCGGCTTGCCCGACAATTTCGGCATCCGCTAATTGCTCGATCACGCGCCTGACGTTGTGCGCCAGATTCCTGGTGTCGGTGAATTGGACGGTGGCAATGCCTGCGCCGGTCGCTTCAAGATACGGCGCGAGGGTGCCTGCTAAATGCAGCAGGATTTCCTGGACTACTTTTTCCTGGGCCGGCGCCCGCGTTCTTACCTGGAGCTCAAGGCAACGCGCCAGGCCCTGGCTCGGCGTCATTCCGTACCTCACTCCGGTTTGGCCCGCCGCGCCGTTGAGCTGAATGATCACGGCCTTCTTCTCGTGATCATCAATTAAGGCGACTGGTTTTGCGCGCAGCTCCGGTTGGTGACGCAACGCCGCTTGCAGATAAAAATCCGGCAAATAAATCGTGGCAAACATCAACCGGCTCCAGCCAGGACTTGTCTTCCGCCTTGCGCTCGTTTCACGCGAATCTTGAGACGCGAATCGAGACGATCCTGTTCCAAATCCGCGAGGCGCCAGGTATTATCGAGCGACAGCTTTAATTGCGCGCTGCTGATCATGCTCATGCGAGTGAGAACGAGAAAAGCAGTCGGCGCCGCTTCCACGAGGCGTTGCAGCCGATACCAGCTTGTTTGCGGGATTTTGCGAAGCTCATCGGCAGCGTTCAGGACCAAATCGAGAACGACCAGAGGGAAATTGGCATCGCGCAAAAGGAGATCGGCGGCTTGAATTGCTTCCAACGCTTTCCCGCAGCGGACCCAAAGCAAATTGCCCAAGCGTGCGTTGCCCAGCGGCTCGGGATCAAATGAATCGCGCCCATCCACCAACGCGAGGAAGCGACCTTCGCGATGCGCGGCCTGCAAAAGAGCACAGATTAACAGTGCGCTCCCAGCACTAATGTTTGGACTGCTCAATTCGGTAATGGCGCCTTTTGGTAAGCCTCCTCCGATCGTATCATCGATAAGAGGCAGGCCGGTAGCTAACCGGAGCGCCGGGAGGACACCGGTTTGCGGAAAACGTTCAGCCAGCAGATGACGGAGATCGATGATCTTGCTGCTCGCGCCCATGCCCGAAACTGGCATAAAGGAGCAGTATGTTCAAGCGAACACCAGCTGCCGAAAGCTTTCGGATTAGCTGCGCTTGCGGCGCGGCGGCGTTTGTTTCCGCACGAGCGAAACCATCACGCCTTGGACGCGCAGTTCGCGGGCAGGCGAAAGATTAGGGTAAAGCGGGTTCTCGGCCTTCAAATAGGGCCGTCCATGTTCGATAACGTAACGCTTCAACGTAGTCTCGCCGTCAATCAGCGCCGCCACGATATCGCCGTTCTGGACATCCTTGCGATCTTCGAGGATCACGATATCGCCATCGAGGATGTGAGCGTCGATCATCGAGTCGCCCCGAACGCGAAGAGCAAAAGTGCGCCCGTTTTTAGAGGCATTCACCGATCGCGTATCGAGGGAAACATGGCCTTCGATCGTCTGCTCTGTCAGGGTCGCCATGCCCGCCGGGATCTGTCCGTAAATCGGAATGTCCGTGATGCGCACTTTCTGCACCGGTGTGATCAGGGCTCGCGCCTTACGCGCGTGGCGGTCGACAAAACCTTTGCGCTCGAGCGCGTCGATGTATTGCATGACGGAGGTCTGGCTCGCGAAGCCAAAGTGATGCTGGATTTCGCGGGTACTTGGCGTCACCCCTTTCTCGCGTTGCTCCGACTGGATAAACTCCAGGATGCCTCTCTGTCGCTCTGTGAGCATTCCTTATTTTGTCCAAGCGCGCGGACAGCGCAAGTTCAAATGAACAGGCCTAATGAGACGATAACTGAAACGCTAGCTCATCGACCTGGGCGGACCAGCGCGTCAAATACGCGAAGGTGAAATAGAGATCGGACAAGGCGGCAATCTCGTCGGTCGGATTCTTCTTCCAGCGTGAATCGACCTGACGCAGTTGAGCGAGCGAAGACTCGGAGAGCCCTTGAATCTTTCCGCGCAGCTCCTTCGTCTCCTTTTGCACTTCGAGAATCTGCGGTTTCAAGAGCGACCGGCTCAAGGCGTTCGATGCCGTCGTGATCTTTTCCAAGAGCACATTGGCCCGCTGGGTGAGCCCACCGATGGCCGGAAACAAATCGTGCAGTTCCTGGGGAACGGTTTGGCCGCTCGATGAAGGCGCATGGCCTTCCAAGTCTAACAGATGATGCAGCCGCCGTTTTGGATCCTGCATTACCTGGTACGCTTCGTTGAGTTGAGCGAAGCTGTTCTCCGCTTCTCCGGACGGCGCGGTGTCGGGATGCGCCAGAAAAGTTTTCTGATGAAAAACCTGCTTCAGCTTTTCCGGATCGACCCAGGGGGCGCGCGGCTGATCGAGAAGCGCGAAATAATCGATCATGCAGCGAAGCTTTCGCCGCAAGAGCAGTGCGCCACTGCATTCGGATTCGTCACTTTGAACCCGCCTTTTTGGAGATCGTCGCTGTAATCTAGGAGCGATCCGCTGACGAAGAGCGCGCTTTTCGGATCGACCACCACACGGACGTTGGAAGATTGCACCATAATGTCGCGATTGGCCGGGCCATCCACGAGATCCATCTTGTATTGCAAGCCGGAGCAGCCTCCGCCGATTACCGCCACCCGCAACGCGCCGGTAGCGCGCCCTTGTTTTTCCAGGAGCGAATTGAGTTTTCGCGAAGCGTTCTCGGTCACCTTGATCAAGCGTTCGTTGCCGATCTTGACGTTGATCGCGGCAGATGGAGCGGGTGTTTCGGGCACGGCAAAAGTTAAGGTTCGCGAGGTGATTACTGCATCAGGCGAGTTGCAGATCGGATGACATATGCTCCGACGCGATCTCGTCAATTTCCGCGAGGGAAGAGACGTGCTGAAATTTTTCGCGCAACTGTTTGCTGTGGGGGAATCCCTTCGAGTACGCCATCAGCCGCGCCCGCATCGAGCGGATCGCCTGATCTTCCCGACCCCATTCCTGGACCGCGAGCTGGCAATGCCGTTGGATCAAGTCCCACTTCTCGGCCAGGCTCGGCGGGCCCAAATTTTCGCCGGTCGCAAAATAATGTTTCACCTGCGCGAAAATCCACGGGGAACTCATCGCGGCCCGGCCAATCATCGCACCAGCGATGCCGGTTTCGGTCCGGCGTTTGACTACATCCGAGCCGCTCGTCAGGTCGCCGTTGCCGATAACTGGAATCGAGACCGCCGAGCAGACCTCACCGATCACGTTCCAGTCCGCCGCTCCGGAATAACCCTGCGCGCGTGTTCGGCCATGGACCGCGAGCGCGAGAACACCCGTGTCTTCGAGGATCCGCGCGACGTGTGGGGCGTTGATCGAGTCCGTGTCCCAACCGATCCGGATTTTTGCGGTTACCGGCAGCGGCGCGACGGCGCGGACAACGGCAGCCGTGACCGCGGCCAGGGTCGGGCAATCCTTGAGCAGGGCCGAGCCGCCATTCTTGGCGACGACCTTGTTGACGGGGCAACCGAAGTTCAGGTCGATAAAATCGGGCCGGACCCAATCCACCACATGTTTCGCCGCCTCGGCCATATGCTCCGCGTTCCCACCAAAAAGCTGGACGCCGATGGGCCGCTCGCATTCATCGAAATCGAGATACTCCCGCGTCCGGTCATTTCGCCGAAACACGCCTTCAGCCGAAACGAACTCCGTGACGAGGACATCCGCGCCGCGCTCTTTGCAGAGCTGGCGGAAGATCTTGTCCGACACGCCGGCCATGGGGGCGAGATAAAGCGGAAAATCGGAAAACCATGGAAGTGATGACGGCATGAGCGAGGCTAACTATCTCACAATTTGCGATCCGCGCAGGCGCGAGGAAATAGTAAGATGCGAGGCTGAATGCCCATATGTTAATTAACCTTCCGGGCCCGAATGGCGGTCTGGCACTCAATATCTCCGATTTTTGGTCGGACCAGCAAGGCGTGGGAGTGAGAGGTTGGGTTTCGGCCGCAAGCGGGCCGCCAGACGATCTGGAGTTTGTTCACGAAGGCGTCGCTGTCCCAATCACCTCCTGGTACGTGCGCGATGATATCGCCGTAAAAGCTCCGTCGGCGTTCCGCGGAATGGCGTGGGGATTTTGGTGCTACCTGCCCTGGACTTCGACGCCTTCGCTCACAGTTCAGCGCCGAAACTCCAAATCAGGAGAGAGCAGGAAAGTTCGATTGAAGCGGCATCCGGCCAAAATTCCCGCCTGGCAAAAAGCCCAGAGCCAGAACTTGTTCGAGGAATTTCGGGTCGAGACCAATCGTTTGCACGGCAAGATCCTTGAGATCGGATCGCGCCAGGTCGTGCAGGGTGGACAGAGCAAACGGGCCTTGTTCCCGGAATGTTCGTATGTGGGATTCGATTATTATGCCGATGCCAATACCGATGTCGTCGGCGACGCGCACGAGTTATCCAAGTTCTTCCAGTGCGACTTCGACGCGGTTTTTTCTCTGGCGGTTCTCGAGCACTTCGCGATGCCGTGGGTGGTCGCGGCGGAGATCAACAAAGTATTGAAAGTGGGCGGCCTGACGTTTCACTCCACTCACTTCGCTTTCCCGCTTCATGAAAGACCGTGGGATTTCTGGCGTTACACCGACCAGGCGCTGCGAATCCTCTTTTCCCCACCGTTGGGATTTGAAGTGATCGGATGTGCCTTTGACACGCCCGCGCGAATGCATCCGGATATTCCGCGCCACGAGTTAATGCACCTTCCGCTGGAGCCGGTATGGATCGGGGTGAGCGTACTGGCGCGAAAAACGGCGGACATCGACGCGACAAAATTCGTCTGGAATGCTTCTGTCGCGGCCTGTCTCGGTGGCGACTCGCACTATCCGCCTCCGGCGAAGCCTGAGCGCTAGGTCGCGTTCTTTAACAGCTGCGAGACTTCGTGCTGGACATGCTCGAGCTCGTCCAGCCGCGGGCGCACGTCGGGCACAATGAAGACGTCGCCGCTTTTCGCGTGCTCATAGATCAAGACCGGACGCCCGTCGGTCTTGTCCGTCTTGATTTGCTTCAGCACGCGCTTTCGTTCCAGCATGACCGCGAGAACGTAACAGGCGTTGACGTGGGCCGGGTCGTTCGCGGCCAGGAGACGCCGCAAAATATCTTCCGCGCTCTCCTTGCCGAGCGGTTCCGGAGGCTCCGGCGGCGGCGGCTCGTAACGCATCTTCCAGAAGGAAAAAGGAGTAATGTTTTCGTTCCGCTGCGACCAGGCCTCTTCGCTCAGATCCTCCCGCCGAAACCCGTCTCCTTCGCGAAAGAGGAGCGTATAAAATTGTTCGCCAGGCTGAAAGGGACGCCCGGTCCGCGCGCAGGCGTCGGCGCGATGCTTGATCGGCCAGTCGTTTGGCAGTGGATTCATCGCGCTGTCACCCGGCCTTCGCGAAAAAGTTTAGCCGTGGCGGTTCGCGATTCGTCGCGCGGAAATAGACGAGGATCAAACCGAGGACGCCGAAAATGAACTGGGGCGTCCAGGCCGCGGCCCAATCGGGAATTCGCGCGCCTTCGCCGAGCGCAAGAAAAAGATGGGTAACGAAATTCATCGAGAAAAAGAGGATGATCGCGGCGGCCACACTCGAGAGAATCCCGCGGCGCGAGTAACCGATGCCGAGCGGAGCGGCGATGAACGTCACCACCAAACAGGCCCAGGGCAGGGCCATCCGATAATGCAAATGCGTCAGGAAAGGCGCGAGCAGGGTAGGCGGAAAGTCGGAGTTGAAATGGAGATATTCGCGCAACTCCGGCACGCTCAGAAATTCCGCGCGCAGGTTCGCGCTCCCCAGGCGATACGGTGTCTCGCTCCAATCCGTAATGGTCATCGATTCAACGTAGCCGAGCTGCTTGGTGATGTTGCCGGCCTCGTCGTAGTAGACCACCTTCATCTGTCGGAATTCCCAGGCATGCGTTTCTGGATGATAGAAAACGGTCGTGGCGATATAGTTGGTCACGATATTGTCGTTCGCATCCTGTTGCACGATGTGAACGGTCGTGAATTTGTTGTCGCCGGGATAGAACTGCTGGATGAACCAGGTCCGGTTGTCGGTTCGATTGCGAAAAACCTGGGCGAGCGATCCCAGGTTCTGCCGACGCGACTGCGGATCTTCGAGAAGTTTCTTGTGCGCATAGTCGGCGTGCGGCGCGAGGGAATAATTCAAGCAGAGGCTGGCGGCGGTCGTAAGCAGCCCCACCAGAATGAGCGGGGAAATGATCCGGGGCAGGCTGACGCCCGCAGTCAGCATGGAGACGATCTCGTTCGAGCGGGACATCCGGCCGAGGCAGAAGAGCAACGCGAGCAGAAGCGCCACCGGCAGCAAAATCACGAGAATTTGGGGCACCTGCGTGAGATAGTATTTCAGGATCAGCGTTCGCGACACGCGCGCATCCAGAAACGTCGAGATGTTGTCGCTAACGTCGAAGATGAACCAGATCGAGATAAACCCAGCGATGCAGTAAAGGTACGCTTGAAGAAAATGGCGCAGAATATAGCGATCCAGAAGTCTCATGAGGAATTTGCGAATTTCGAATTGCGATTTGCGATCTAGCTTAGCACGTCATGATCGCCTTACGCGACTCCTTCGAGAGTGAGTTCATCGACGAAGTGCGGTCGCTCTTCTCGGAAACGGGATTGCTCGCGAAGGCGAAGAACTTCGAGTACCGGCCGGAACAACAGGAGATGGCGGTCGCGGTGGCGCGCTCGCTCGAGGGGGAACGGCATCTGGTGGTCGAGGCCGGCACCGGCGTCGGCAAGTCGATCGCGTATCTCGCGCCCGCGATTCTTTTTGCGATCGCCCAGAAAAAGAAAGCGATCATCTCGACCCACACCATCAATTTGCAGGAGCAACTCCTGAACAAGGACATTCCGATCCTGCGGAAGATTCTGCCGATCGAGTTCGATGCCGCGCTCATGAAAGGCAGGCAAAATTACCTTTGCCCGCGGCGTTTGGAGCGGGCCCTTCAGCAGGCCGGCGAATTGTTCACGACTTCAGAGACCGCCGAGCTGGGGCGGATCGCGGAATGGGCGCGGACCACGAAGGATGGATCGCTGAGCGATCTCGCGATGGAGCCCGACCCGAAAGTCTGGACCCAGGTTTGCAGCGAGGCCCACATCTGCACGGGCAAGACTTGCGGCCAGCATTCGAATTGTTTTTTTCAACAGGCGCGCAAACGGCTGCTGGCGGCGGACGTAATTGTCATCAATCACACGCTGCTCTTTATGCTTCTCGGCAAACCCGAAGAGCAACTGGCCCGCGAAAGCGGTTACCTCTTTCCGAACGATTTCATTATCTTCGATGAAGCACACACCCTCGAACAAACCGCCTCGCGCCAGATCGGAATCGGCATTTCGCAATACGGTTTGCGCGCGACGGTGCAACGCCTCTACAACGCGCGCACGCGCAAAGGCCTGTTCACCGTGACGCGGGACGCCGCCGGCGTCACTTTGGCCGGCGCCCTGGTCGACGACATCGACAAATTTTTCCAGGCGGTCGATGAGCGCTGCGATTTTCGGAAAGGCCGCGAATTCCGGGTTCGCCAGATCGACTTCGTCCCGGACACGATCTCCGGACGATTGATCGCACTCCAGGCGCGCGTCGCCGAAGTGGTGAAACGAACCGAGGACGAATTTCTAAAGGCAGAGCTGCAGGAACTCGGCCGGCGCATTCATGACGCGCGTGTCGGCATCGTCACCTTCCTTGAGCAGGGAGCGGAAGGCCATGTTTACTGGGTCGAGCGCACCGGGAAGGCCGCGCAATTCCTTACCTTGAACGCGGCGCCGATTGATCTCGCGCCGGTTTTGGAACGAATGATTTTCCGGGACGATTGCTCGTGCATCATGACCAGCGCGACGCTCGCCGTGGGCCGGCCCGACCTCGCGTATTTTCGCGATCGCATCGGAGCCGGTGCGGTCGAGCCCCTCCAGTTGGGCAGTCCCTTCGATTTTCCGACGCAGATGAAACTCTTCGTCGTGCGAAAGATGCCCGATCCGCGCGATGCGGGTTACGCGAAAGCGCTCGCGCATTGGGTGGCGCATTTCGTGACGGAGACGGAAGGGCGCGCCTTCGTTCTTTTCACGAGCTATCGGGGGATGCAGCAACTCGCCGAAGAGATGGCGGCGTTTTTTGCGGAGAACGGAATGAATCTGCTGGTGCAGGGGCAGGGCGCGCCGCGCGGCAAATTACTCGAGCAATTCAAAGCGACCCCGCGGAGCGTGCTTTTCGGAACTGATAGCTTTTGGATGGGAGTCGATGTCCCGGGGGAAGCACTCTCGAATGTCATCATCACGCGGCTGCCGTTCGCGGTCCCCGACCATCCGTTGATCGAAGCGAAGCTGGAATTGGTGGAAGCGCGCGGCGGCGACGCGTTCACAGAATATTCGCTGCCGGAAGCGATCTTGAAATTGCGGCAGGGAGTCGGTCGCCTGATCCGGACGAGAAGCGACCACGGAATCGTGGTGATCCTTGATAATCGGATCGTAACGCGGCCGTATGGACGCGCATTCTTGAGAGCGCTGCCCGAATGTCCGGTGAAAGTTATTTAACCAAATATGCTCACTTGAACATAGAACCGATTCCGGCTTAAATTCCTTCATGCAGCGCTTCGCTCTTCCGGTTCTCATCGCGATCGCGGCGCTTTTGACCGGGTTTATGATCGGTCGCTACACTTCCTCCACCGCGGTTATAGCGCCAGCTAAAAGCGACCGCGGAAACACAGAGACGAAGGCAACCTTGCCGAACGCGCCGGCTTCCTCCACGCGAGACGTCACGCCTGCGCCGGATTCGGTCGACCCGGCCGTTGCCGCCTCAAGCGAAAACATCATTTCGAAAATCAAGACGGCGCTGACGCGTTCGGGCAGCCGTCACACTTACGCCACCTTCAGCAAGCTGGCCGAAATGGTGGATGCAGAAAATGTGAGAAAGGTTCTCGCCTTCGTGCAGACCCTTCCGAAGCCGCAGGAGAAGAGCATGCTCATTTCGCTTTTTGTCGGGCGTTGGGCGGAGCTCGATCCGCAGGCGGCGATCGCTTACGCGCAAACTATTCCAGCCGGCAGCGCCAGAAATTGGGCGATCACCAGTGCGGTCAATGGCTGGACAGAACATGATCCAGCGGCGGCGACCGCCTGGGCCCAACAGCTCCCGCCCGGTCCGGCCCGCGATCAGGCGATGCAAACCATCGTCGCGGCGCTGGCCGACAAGGATCCGCAGGCCGCGCTCACGTTTTTGCAAAGCCTGCCCGCGAGTCGCAACCGGCAAAGTCTTTACTGGCCAATTTTCAGCCGCTGGACGACGACCGATCCGGTTGCGGCCGCCGAGCGTGCGATGCAAATGTCCGCCGGTCTCAATCGTGATACCGCGTTGCAGGTGGTCGGTTCCAATTGGGCGAATCAGGATCCGGAAGCGGCCTTTGCCTGGGCGAACACCTTGCCGGCGGGACAAGGGCGGAATAATGCGCTGCAAAATATTTTAGCGAGCTGGGCCAACAAAGATCCGCAAAAAGCGGCCGCCATTCTGAGCACGTTGCCGCTGGGCCCAGTGCGCGATCAAGCGATCAGCCACGTCGCCCAACAGTGGGCCCTTGCCGATGCGCGCGCGGCGCTGAAATGGACACAGGAATTGCCGGCGGGCGATGCGCAACGCAATGCTCTGCGCTCCGTTCTCGCGAGCTGGGTGCAATCGGAACCGGCGGCTGCGGCCGAATACGTCTCCGGATTAACGCCGGGAAAAATGCAGGAAGAAGCGATGATGGCGATCGCTCTGCAACTCGCGAATAGCGATGTGCAAAGCGCCGTCAATTGGGCGCAAAAACTTCCGGCCGGCGCGACGCGGCAAAATGCGTTGGCCAATATTATCTCGCAATGGAGCGACGCCGACCCACAGGCCGCGGCTGATTTCGCGCTGCGGACGAGCGACAGTGAAGGACGCAAAAGTTTGCTCGAAAATGTTTCCCGGCAGTGGGCGCGCAACGATCCGCAGGCGGCGTTGACATGGGCCGGAAATTTATCGGACGCCGCGGCGCGCGATTACGTTTTGCCGAGCGTGATTGCGGTCGTCGCGGAATCCGATCCGCACGAAGCCGTAAAACTGGTGTCGCGCTTGTCGACGCCGGAGACCCGGGCCGCCGCGACCGCGACCATTGCGTGGCAATGGGCGGGAAGCGATCCGCAGGCAGCGAGCAAATGGGCGGCCTCTCTACCCGAAAGCAAAAGCCGCCAGCAAGCGGTCGAGACCCTGGTCAATCGCTGGGCGCAAAACGATCCCTACGCGGTGGGTGTCTGGCTGGGAACATTGCCGGGCGGAGAATCGCGCGACGCGGCGATCTCTTCTTATACCCGGCGAATTGTTTCGTCCGATCCGCAAGCGGCCGCGCAATGGGCCGAGTCGATTGGTAATCAAACCGCGCGCGACCGGCAGCTCGAATCGATCGTCGTGACCTGGCTGCAAAGCGATGCCGCGAGCGCCACCGCGTGGCTCACCCGTTCCTCGCTTTCCGCCGAAGCAAAAGCGCGGCTGCTGGAGCAGAAAAGGTAATGAAGACGCCTGACCGCAGCGCCGATCGCGCCAAAGAACTTCAGCGTACCATGGAGATCTTACACAGCTGGGGAATTCATACGCTCGGCCAATTCGCTGCTTTGGAGAAGCAGGCCGTCGGTGCGCGGCTGGGACCAGTCGGTCTCGAACTTTGGGAACGGGCGTCCGGCAAAACGACCCGCCTGCTCAAGCTCGTCTCCGCGCCGGAGTTGTTCGAGGAATCGTTCGAGTTCGAAAATGAAATCGAAACTGCGGAGCCGCTTCTCTTTATGCTTCGTCGCTTTCTCCAGCAAATCGCGCTGCGCCTCGACGCGCTTTACCTCGTCGCCAGTGAGCTGCAATTGCAAATCCGCTTTAGCGATAAGCGCTTTTACCAGCATCAATTTAAAATCCCGGAGCCGACCAATAACGTCGAAGTCCTCTTCCGGATGCTGCACACGCACCTGGAGAATTTTACTTCCGACGCTCCGATCATCGCCATCGCGCTCAAAGCGGAAGCGACGAAGCGGGCCTTTCAACAATTCAATCTGTTTGAAACTGCCTTGCGCGATCCGACCCGGCTTTCCGAGACGCTCGCGCGACTGACCGGGTTGCTCGGCTCCGATCGGGTCGGCAGCCCGGTCCTGCAAGAAACGCATCGGCCGGATGCATTCCGGATGGAGCCATTCGCCTGGCAGTTGCACAAAATGATCGAGGAAGCGCCGCCGTTGCCGGCTTGCGCTTTGCGGCGTTTTCGCTCGCCTGCGCCTGTCGCCATGTTGCTGAACAAAAAGAGACCCGCCCATCTGCGCAGCGCCAAAATTCAGGGTGAAGTGAAAGCGAGAAAGGGTCCTTATCACGCCTCGGGAAATTGGTGGGATGAAAATGCGTGGGACCGCGCCGAGTGGGATGTGGAATTGGAGAACGGTGCGCTCTGCCAATGCCACGCCAGCGGCGGCAAATGGGAACTCGACGGGATCTATGATTGAGGAGGCGCGCAGATGTCTTATGTCGAGTTACACGCGGGCAGTGCCTTCAGCTTTCTTCGCGGCGCGTCTTTTCCAGAGCAATTAGCGGAAAGGGCGGCGGAGCTGGAAATGCCGGCGATGGCGCTGCTCGATCGCAACGGCGTCTATGGCGCTCAGCGATTTGCCGTAGCGGCGCGCGAGCAAAATGTCCGGGCGATCGTGGGCGCCGAATTGACCATGGAGGATGGCAGCGTTTTGCCGGTGCTGGTGAAGGATCGCGGGGGTTACGCCAATTTGTGCGGGTTGCTCACGCAAGGACACATGCGCAGCGCGAAAGATGAGTGCGCGTTTCAATGGAACGAACTGCCGGAATTCGCACCCGGACTAGTGGCGTTATTCTCCGCTCCGGGTAGCGCGCGCGTCTCGCGCGTTGGTTTCGGCGTCTCGCCGAAACAGTCTTTCAAAAGTTCGCGACGGCGAGACGCCGTCGCCCACACGCGAGACGCGTGCGCTCCCCGGAGTCCTGCGGGACGCGCGCAATCTTTGATCGATGCTTTTGGTCGCGAAAAGGTCTACGTCGAAATCCAACGCCATTTCTTGCGCGGCGAAGATCGGATCAATCAGCAACTTTGCGATTTGGGGGAACAATTCCGCCTGCCGGTGATCGCCACCAATGGCGTCCAGCACGCGACTCCGCGCGGCCGCCAGGTCCTCGATGTTTTCACCTGCATCCGCGAGCACACCCATCTCGACGCCGCGGGAAAACTCCTGACGCGAAACGCGGAACGACATCTGAAAAGCGACGCCGAAATGCGCGCTCTTTTTCCCGATCGGCTCGATGCGATCGAAAACACAGCGCGGCTCGCCGAGCGCCTTGAATTTTCTCTCGAAAATATCGGTTACGAATTCCCCGCCTTCCCTGTTCCCGACGGGCACGACATGAATTCGTTCCTGCGCACGATCACCCTTTTCGGCGCGCAACAGCGTTACGCCTCCATCAGCACCGCCGTGAAACGAAAGCTGGAAGAAGAACTCGGCCTCATTCAACGGCTCGGGTTCTCCGGCTATTTTTTGATCGTCTGGGACATCATTAATTTCTGCCGCGAACACAACGTCATGGTCCAGGGGCGCGGCAGCGCGGCGAACAGCGCGGTTTGTTATTGCCTCGGGATCACGCCAGTGGACCCGGTCAGCAACAATCTCGTCTTCGAGCGTTTTCTAAGCGAGAGCCGGAAAGGCTGGCCCGACATCGATCTCGATCTGCCAAGCGGCGATCGGCGCGAAAGCGTGATCCAGGAAGTTTACCGGCGTTACGGCAAACATGGCGCGGCCATGACCGCGAACGTCATCACTTATCGGGGACGAAGCGCGGCGCGCGAGATCGGCAAAGCGCTGAACTTCTCGGAAAATATCCTGGATCGCTTCTCGCATCTCTTTGCCAGCGGCGATTTCCCGCACACGCTCGATCTCGCGGCGCAAATCGAGCAGGCGGGTTTGCCGAAAACGCATCCGCGCATGCCGGCCTTCATCTCGCTCTATCAAGCCATTTATGGTTTGCCGCGCCATCTCGGCCAGCATTCGGGCGGGATGATTATCTGCCAGGGAAAATTGAGTTCATTCGTGCCGCTCGAAAACGCGTCGATGCCCGGCCGCGTCGTCGCGCAGTGGGACAAGGATGATTGTGAAGACCTCGGCATTGTGAAAGTGGACCTGCTCGGGCTCGGCATGATGTCGGTCATGCAGGATGCGTTTGAACTTTGCCGCGAGCGCGGCCGGCCGCTCGATCTCGCGCACATTCCGACCGATGACCCGCCGACGTATGAGATGATGCAGAAAGCCGACACGATCGGTGTGTTTCAAATCGAAAGCCGCGCCCAGATGGCCACGTTGCCGCGGATGAAACCGAAATGTTTTTACGACGTCGTGATCGAAGTAGCGATCATCCGGCCGGGACCGATTCAGGGCGACATGGTGCATCCGTATTTGAATCGCCGCGCCGGACGCGAAGAGATCACCTACTTCGATGAACGGCTAAAGCCAGTGCTCGAACGCACACTCGGCGTCCCGCTCTTCCAGGAACAGATGCTGAAGATCGCCATGATCATGGCCGATTTTTCCGGGAGCGAAGCGGAAGAATTGCGGCGCGCGCTCAGCTTCCATCGCTCGCAGGACCGGATGGAGAAAGTGAGCGTGAAATTGCGAGCGGCTATGGCGCGGAACAACGTCGCGCCGGAAGTGATCGAGAAAATCCTGCAATCGATCACGTCGTTTGCGCTCTACGGATTTCCGGAATCGCACGCGATCAGCTTCGCGATCCTGGCCTACGGGAGCGCGTATTTGAAAGTGCATCGCGCGCCGGAGTTCTACGCCAGTTTGTTGAACAATCAGCCGATGGGTTTTTATACGCCGGCTACGATCGTGAAAGACGCGCAGCGTCATGGTGTGCGGATGCTGCCGGTTTGCGTGAGGGAATCGGGCTGGCTTTGCAGGGTGGTGTCCGACGACACCGTGCGGCTGGGATTTTGTGTGGTGAACGGTTTGCGGAAAGAACATGGAGAAGGGTTGGTGACGGAGCGTGAGTGTGCAGCGTTCACGTCGCTCGAGGATTTCAAGCGGAGGGTTGGGTTGACGAAAGAAGAATTGCGGACGCTCGCGGAGTTAGGCGCGCTGAATTGTTTTGCCGAACACCGGCGCTCAGCGATGTGGAAAGTCGAAGAGACGATGCACGATGATTTGCTGGGTAGCGCGCGCGTCTCGCGCGTTGGTTTCGGCGTCTCGCCGAAACAGTCTTCCGAAAGTCCGCGACGGCGAGACGCCGTCGCCCACACGCGAGACGCGTGCGCTCCCCAGAATAGCGCTTCCCCGCTTCTTCCCATGACCATGCCGGAGCGGGTGAAAGCGGATTATGATGCGATGAATCTGACGACGGGCCCGCATCCGATGAAGCTGTTGCGTGCCCAGTTGCCGGATGTCTGGCGTGCTGGCGATCTCCCCTCGGCGCGCCACGGCGCCATCGTGCAGATCGCGGGCAACGTGATTTGCCGGCAACGCCCGGGAACGGCGAAAGGTTTCGTCTTTGTCAGCCTCGAAGATGAGACCGGAGTGTCGAATGCAATCGTGACGCCGGATTTATTTGAGCGGATGCGGCTCTTGATTACAGAAGAGTCGTTTCTCGTCATCGAAGGAACGGTGCAGAACACCGACAACGTCGTCTTGATCAAGGCGCAAAAGATCCGTCCACTCGCGCACGAGCAACTCGTCGGCAGCAAGTCACACGATTTCCACTGAGTTGCCGCCGCTGCGGAGATCACCGCGTGCGGGGCGGGGCAGTCGGCGAGACTCGCCGCTGAGTCTTCGCGGGCTTGCGCACGGTGATTGTGTCCGAGGTAGTCGCCGGCTCGTCCTGCGGATATTTTTTCGTGCTCGGCCAGATCAATCGCCACGGCTGCGTCTTCACTGTCGCGGTCAGTTCCTTCACATTCGCGCTGCTTTCTTTGAGATCGGGGCCCAGTTGCCCGAGATCCGCCATGATTCCTTTCAACTTGTCGGATGATTCCCGAAAGTTTTGCAGCGTGATCTGAATGTTGTCGTTGCTCGAAAGGTCGGTGCTGATTTTTTCGATGTTCTTTAGCGCGATCGAGAGCGAACTGTCGCGCGCCGTGAGATTCGTCAGGTTTTCGACGAAGGTCCGAAACTGGGCCAGCCCCATGTTCAATTGCGAGTTTTCGTCCGTGATCCGGCTGAGATTCTGTGTGGTCGTCTGGAGTTCCTTCAATGTCGCGGTCGCTTCCGTGGCCACCGGTTTCACGATGTCGAGCATCTTCGAAATCGATTCGCCAAAGTCGGGCACGCGTTCGCCCGCGAAGGTTTCGCCATCGCTGGCGCGGCCGGAACTGTCGTTGCCCTGCGTGATATCGATGGCCGTCTCGCCGAGAAGACCCAGCGTGATCAGCCGCGCCTTGGCATCTTTGTAAACGAACGCTTCCTTGTCCACGCGGACGTCGATACGCGCTTCGTACTTCGGTTTCTCTCCCGGTGTCGGGCTGGGATCACCGGCGTGCAGAGCGGCGGCGGCGGCTTCAGCGCGCGCGGCGTCTTCCTTGGACACGGGCGAATACAATTTCTCGACCTGCCCGATCTTGCGGCCGGCCAGCAATACAGGCGCACCGAGTTTAATGCCGGCAGCGTTATCGAGATAAATTTTGTAGGTCACGAGCGGCCGGAAAAGACCGGGCGCGCCGAGCAGGATAAGGATCCCGGTCAGGACCGCGATCGTCGCCAGGACCAGCAGCCCGGTCAGGATTTCATTTCGTTGCAATTGCATCTTTGCTTCCTTCCAGAATCGGCCCTTCGGTGCTGCCGCTTAAGAACTGCGCGACCACGGGGTTGTCGGATCGTTTGAACTCCTCGGCCTCTCCTTGTTCAATGATTTTTCCCTGGTAGAGCATCGCCATCTTGGTGCCGATCCGAAATGCGCTGTCCATTTCGTGCGTGACAATGATCGATGTGACCTTCGATTGCTCCGTCAAACTGATGATCAATTCGTCGATTACGGTCGCAATGACGGGATCGAGCCCGGCGGACGGCTCATCGAAGAGAATCAGCTCCGGTTCCATGACGAGCGCGCGCGCCAGACTCACCCGTTTGCGCATGCCGCCGCTCAGTTCCGATGGCATTTCGCTTTTCGCGTCCAGCATCCCGACCATCTCCAGTTTTTCATCGACGATCTTATCGATCTCGTCGCGGCTTTTGGTAGTAAGTTCTTCGAGCGGCAGCGCCACGTTATCGCGCACGTTACGCGAGCTGAGGAGCGCGGAATACTGATAGACCATGCCGATTTGGGAGCGCACCTGTTGCAGCTTGCGCCGGTTCAGGCGCGAGATTTCGAATTGCTTGAAGAAAATCGAGCCGCCGTTCGGTCGCAGGATCCCGAGGATCAAACGCAGAATGGTGCTCTTGCCGCTGCCGCTCTGGCCCATGATGACGAGGCGATCGAGTGGTTCCACTTCAAGCGAAACACCGTCGAGCACGTTTTTTTCTTCGAAGGAGAGTAAGACATTGCGCAGCTCGACCACATGCGGAGGAGGCGCGCTCATGTGGGAAAGAAAACCGTGTAAACGATGTTAAAGAGCGTGTCGAAACCGATCACCGTCGTGATTGCGGTGACGACGCTGGAGGTGGTGGCGTTGCCGACGCCCGCGGCGCCGCCGGTGACGTTGAGCCCGCGATAACAGGCGATCGAAGAGATGAGCAGGCCAAAGAGAAAACTCTTCATGATGCCCGTGATAATGTCGCGGATGAGGAGCGCATTGAGCACGAGGTCGTTGAAGTAAACGAAAGCGATATTGAAATAGGCCCGCGAAACCAGGCTGGTGGCGATGATCGCCGCCACGCTCGAAACCACTGAAAGGCAGGGCATGAGCGCAAAGAGCGCCAACATGCGCGGCGCGACCAGAAAGCGGAGCGGGCTGATCCCCATCGCTTCGATGGCCTCCACTTCTTCGGACACTTCCATCGTTCCGAGCTCTGCCGTGAAGGCGGCTCCGATGCGCGCCGCGAGCATGATTCCGGTGAGCAACGGCCCGAGCTCGCGCGTGAATGCAATCGAGACCAGGCCGGGTACCAGGCGTTCCGTTCCGAAGCGCTGCAATTGGTAACCGGTCAGAAGCGCCATCGTTAACCCGAGGAAAAAAGAAACCATGGCCACGAGCGGGACGGAACCGACGCCGGCGCGTTCCGTGTGCCGGAAAAAACTCGCAGCGCGAAAGGGCGCCCGGCCGCGCCGCATGTTCTCGATCGTTTCCGTAAAGGTGTGGACGATGAACCAGAACATGCCGCCGACTTCGCGCAGGAAGCCGCGGCCTTTCTGCCCAATCTCCTGCACTACGACCACGGGATTGGTCTCGATAGGCCCGCTCGAATCTGCTCCGCGGTTCTCTTCAGCCATGTTCACGGGGAAGTTGCCCCACTTCGCAGACGTGCAAAGGGGAAAATCCCCGGCGCACAGCCGTCCTGCCTGAGAAAGCCGAGTTGCGCGTGAGGACACGCGCCTCTACAACTCGAAAGCATGCTGCCCGCGTTTTCGCTCGTCATTCCCGCTTTTAACGAAGCGGACCGCATCGGCGAAACGCTGCGCGAAGCGCTTCGCTACCTGCAAACCCAGAGCTCAGGCAGCGAACTGATCGTGGTGAACGACGGCTCGACCGATGCGACCTCACAAATCGTGCGCAAAGTTTTTGCCGAGACGGGCGACATCGCGACCAAGTTGATCGAGAACTCGCCTAATCGCGGCAAGGGGGCTGCGGTCCGCGCCGGTTTACTGGCCGCGACCAAGCCGATCGGATTGTTTTCCGACGCCGATTTGTCCACGCCGATCGACGAAGCTCCCAAGCTGATTCAGCCGATCGTGGCCGGGGAGGTGGACATCGCGATTGGTTCGCGGGCCTTGAATCGGCGCTTGATCGGGAATCGGCAGCCGTGGCGGCGCGAACAGGCGGGTCGCGTTTTCAATCTTATCGTGCGCGCCGCCACCGGGCTTCCGTTTTGGGATACGCAATGCGGCTTCAAGGCTTTTCGCCTCGACGTTTGCCGCCCAATTCTCGAAACAGCGCGGACGGACGGTTTTGGCTTCGACGTCGAACTGCTTTATCTGGCGCAACGCGCGCAGCTAAGGATGCGGGAAATCCCCGTGCGCTGGAACCATCACGAGGGGAGCAAGCTTCGCGTGATTTACGATAGCTTTCGAATGTTCCGCGAAGTCGTGGAAGTGCGAATGCGCGGCCGGGTTACTTCTTGACGATCTGCGCGTTTTCCAAAAGCGGAATGCCGCCGTTGCTCGCGAGCTTGCCCTTCAACGTGATGGTTTTTCCCGCAAATTCCGCGAGCTGATCGTTCATCGGCTTGTGATCGCCGACGACGATGTAAGTTTTTCCGTCGCTCAGGATCGCCACGGGTCCGCCGCCCTTGATGCAAGTCGCGGCGCACTTCGCATGTTTTTCACCGCTGGCGTTGTGATCGGCGTAGCACATCAGATCGACGATCTCGCCGGTTAGCGTTTTTTCCGCGGAGGCGTCGAGTTTTTCCTTATCATGGTCATCACGGGCAAAAGCGAGAGGCGAAACGAACACTGCCGCCGTGAAGCTGACCGCGACGGCCCATTTCAACAGCTTCGAAGTTCCATCAGGAGAATAATACATGGAGGGAAGTTCCGTCCGATTTATGCGCGGTCAACCGGCGGACGCTTCGATCAGCTCCGCGAATTGCGAAAAGAAATAACCGGCATCGTGCGGACCCGGCGCGGCTTCGGGATGGTATTGGACGCTGAAGACCGGCAGTTCCCGGTGCCGCATCCCTTCGACGGTCCCGTCATTCAAGTTGATATGCGTAACCTCCATCTCCTTCGGCAATGAGTCCGCGTCCACGGCGAAACCGTGGTTCTGCGAAGTGATCGCGACCTTGCCCGTCCGCAAATCTTTCACCGGCTGGTTACCGCCGCGATGGCCGAATTTCAGTTTGAACGTTTTGCCACCGACCGCGAAACCGAGGACCTGATGCCCGAGACAAATCCCGAAGATCGGCGTTTTCCCGATCAAACCGCGGAGCGATTCATGCGCGTAATCCAGGACCGATGGATCGCCCGGCCCGTTGGAAAGAAAGACGCCGTCAGGCTTCAAGGCCAGCACTTCGCCGGCCGTAGTCCTCGCCGGCACCACCGTGATTCCGAATCCGCTCTGGCGCAGACGGCGCAGAATGTTTTCCTTGATCCCGTAATCGTAAGCGACCACGCGGTACCGGACCGGCGGCAAGGCCTGCCGGATGATTTTGTCGGCATTTCCGCTCGCGACCGACCACTGGGTGCTGAGTTGGTCGTCCGGGTCCCACCGGTACGAAGCCGGCGTGCTGACCTCGCGAACGTAATCCATCCCGATCACACCCTCGCCGTCGATCGCTTGCGAGACCGCTTCCTTTTCGGAAAGCGCTTCACTCGTCAGGCAGGCTTTCATCGCGCCGCGCTCCCGCAGATGCCGCGTCAGCGCGCGGGTGTCGATGCCCTGCACCCCCGGGATCTCCCAGCGCCGCAAATAATCTTCCAGCGATGCTTCCGACCGCCAGCTGCTCGGAATTTCGCTTAGCTCTTCAATAACAAATCCGCGCACATGCGGTTCGCGGCTTTCCTGGTCATGCGCGTTCGTGCCGTAATTCCCGATGAGAGGGTAGGTCATCGCCACGATCTGCCCGCGGTAAGAAGGATCGGTCAGGACCTCCTGGTACCCGGTCATCGAAGTGTTGAAACAAACTTCGCCGATCCGTGTGCCGGTGGCGCCAAAAGATTCGCCTTCGAAAATCCGACCGTCTTCTAGAGCGAGAATGGCGCGCATGCTCGCGCAGTTTCTTCGCTCCCGAGAAATATTCAAACCTTCTTCACGAGCGAAAAAGATTCGCAGACGAAACCGGTGCGAAGGCGCCTACTTGTACGATGGATTGGCGGGAAGAATGATCGTGTTATTGGCGTAATTGCTTTCCTTGATCTTGTGATCGGCGTTGAGAGCAAATCGCGCCTTCATGTCGGGCGTTGTTTTCTGGGGCGTCTTGACCTTGATGTCGGCCACCGTGCCGGCCTTAACCACCGGCGTGGAAATAGACCCCTGTGAAAATTCGCCGCCGGGAAAGCCTCCTTTAGATGGAGCGCTAATATATGTCACCTGCAGTGAACTCGTTCCGGCGTCGGCGTTCCCGGCGTTCCTGATTCTAACGATCCAGGAATCCGGAGACGTCTGAGTTGCTTTTTCGATGAGCAAATCGGTCACGAGAAGCTGGGGCGGGAGTTTGTTCGGCGCCTTCAAGTCGGTGCTGCGCAGGGGTGTCGGCGTGGGCCGTGGCTTTGGCGGCGGCGTGGTGGCTTGGGCCTGAAATGCAATCACAACTGCGAGTGCGCTCGCCATGATGATTAAGGATTTTTGTAGATGTTGCATGGTTTGTTCTCGTTTGAATTGGCGCTTGCTGGAGTTCGTAAATAAAACCGCGCCTCGGTCAATGTTTCGTCTCAACTCCTGCTCTTGATCATGATCACGCTCCTGATCCTCAGTCGCGATCAGGGATTAGGATCAAGATCAGGATCAGGAGCACGAAAGAGCCCGAACCGCTTTCGCAGTTCGGGCTCTTAAAGTTTTACCCCGCAAATGCCGTTAAGGCGGATATCCCGTTCCCTTTCGGTAACGGGCGGACGACCGCCACATGAGCTTCTGACTTCCAATTAAGGCATGTCATTTTCCGCATGCAGCCCAGCCTCCTGGTCAATGAAATATCGGTTCGGGAATCACACCTGTAAATCTCGAACACCGCAGGGCAAATGGTTGAGAGTTCTCGATTGAGAGTTGAGCGAAAAGCGCTGGTTTTCATCCCAACCCTCAATCAAAAACTCCCGACCGCTATCAAAGAACTATTCGCGTAGTTCCACTCCCAATTCCCGCTGCAACCGCTCGCGAATCTTCGCGTGGACCACGCTGATTTCGTCGTTCGTCAGTGTGCGAGTTTTGTCGCGGTATGTCAACGCATATGCCATCGACTTTTTTCCCGCGCCGAAACGACGTTCTGCTTCCGGACCACTGTATCGATCAAAAAAGTCGACCTTTTCGAGTAACGGTTCGTTTGAATCCCAAATCGTCTGCAGAATTTTTTCGTGGGTTAATTCATCGGGCGCGATCATTGCGATATCGCGCCGGATCGCCGGATAGCGCGAGAGTTCTGAAAATGAAACTCGGCCAAGCAGAGCGGTCGCAGGAAATCCTTTGACCTTGATGTCTTTGCTTTCGCCTTTTGCAAACGGCACGAAATCAATTTCGGCGACGCCAATGGGCATTTCCGTTTCTAATTGCCGCGCGTGTCCTGAACCAAGCTGACCTACAAAACCTACCGGCCCGCCGTCCCAGAATATCTGTGCCGCGAGCACCAGATCGGGATGAGCGGAGCGCCGAAATGTCAAACGTCGATCGGACGGCTTCTTTTCGCTCGGATCGCGCAGCAAGGACGCGATGACTTCCTTAAGATCGAGGAACAGGTCCTCCGAATCCGTTATTCGCACACCGGATTGTCCGGTATTTGCCCAGGCAAGGATTCCCAGCCGATGTTGTTCATCAGCGTTGGGAGGAAGGAAGACTTTGCTCACCTCAAAAACTTTGACCAGTTGAGCGCCTTCTCGGATATTTCTTTCCAACACGTCGATCAAACCCGGCATTAATGTCGAGCGTAAGGCCACGTGATCTTCGCTCAGTGGATTTTTGATTTGAACCGCCTGCGGATCAAAGACCAGCGCCGTTCGTGGAATTAATTTGGAAGTCCGCGCCTCCGAATATCCACGAGCTGCCAACGACCTCCGCAATAACATTTGCAAATCATGCGACTTGTCCGCTTCACTGCTCGGAGTAAAACGGCTGCGATCCCGGGCAGGCACGTTCACGATTCCAAACACGCGCACCACTTCTTCGATTAGATCCGCTTCACACTGCAGGTCGGAGCGAAAACTGGGAATGCGCCACGATGTTTGATCTTCGTCGGCGCCTGCCTCCTTTAAACCAAACCCTTCGAGAATCTGCCCCACCCGCTCCTTCGGCACCGGGACGCCGATGAGATCGTTGCAACGTCCGTAGCGCAACGAAACATCCGGCGGCGATCCCGGAAGGGCTCCGGCGGTCGCGATTTCCGCGGACGGATTTCCCGCGGCCAGCTCTTGAATCAATTCAGTGGCGCGCTGCGATGCCGGCAGAATCATCGCGGGATCCACCCGGCGCTCGAAGCGATAACTAGCGTCGCTCGGCAGATTCAATGTCCGCGCGGTCCGACGGACGCTCGCCGGCAAAAAGTAGGCGGCTTCGAGCAGAATGTTTTTCGTCGATTCGGTGACACCGGTTTCTTCGCCGCCCATCACCCCGCCAATCCCGACCACGCGTTCCTGGTCCGCGATGACCAAATCTCGCGAAGTGAGAGTGTAAGTCTTTCCATCGAGCGCGAGAAATTTTTCGCCGTCGCGGGCGAGGCGCACAAGGATTTCGCCTTTCAATTTGTCGGAGTCGAACGCGTGCGTCGGCTGACCCAGTTCCAGCATCACGAAGTTGGAAATGTCGACGATGTTATTGATGGAACGCAGACCGACCGCTTCCAATTTCGTGCGTAGCCATTGTGGGCTTGGACCCACCGTGACGTTCCTGATCTGGCGGGCCGAATAAAATGGGCATTGCTCGAGGGCGGAGATGTCGATCCCTTTTTGTTGTAGAGCAGGCGCTCCGCCTGCCGTGGGTTCGCTCGGCAACCGGAGCGGTTGCCCTACAATGGCGGATATCTCGCGGGCCAGACCGAAATGACTCAGCAGATCGCCGCGATTCGGCGTGATCTCGACGTCGAGAACGGTGTCGTCCGGAAAGAGCGAAGCGATCGGCGCTCCGATTTTGGCATCGGGCGAGAGAATCAAAAGTCCGTCGCTCTCTGCGGAAAGACCGAGCTCACTTGGGCTGCAAAGCATCCCCTGCGATTCGACGCCGCGCAGTTTGCTCGGCTTGATTTTCAAGTCGTTGACCAGGACCGCTCCCGGCAGCGCGAGCGGAATTTTGTCGCCCACTTTGTAATTCGTTGCGCCGCAAACGATCTGGCGGGTCTGCCCGCTACCGTCATCGACCTGGCAGACGCTCAGGCGATCTGCGTTCGGATGCTGCGACGACGCGGTGATCTGAGCGACGACCACCTTGTCGAAGGTCGCGCCCCGCTTTTCGATCCCCTCGATCTCGATACCCGCGAGCGTAAGCAGCTCTGCCAGCTCCTCTACGCTCGGCGGCAGCTCAACGAATTCGCGCAACCAGTTAACGGAAAATTTCATGCGAATTGCCTCAGAAAGCGCAGGTCGTTCGCGGCAAACAATCGGAGATCGGGCACGCCGAACAGGATCATCGCGAGCCGATCCATCCCGAGCCCGAAGGCAAAGCCGCTCCATTTTTCCGGATCGTAGGCGTTGTCTTTGCGCGCTTTGTTCAATTCTTCGAACACGGCCGGATGCACCATGCCGCAACCGCAAATCTCCAGCCATTTCTCGCCGCCCTTGAGCGCCTTTGATTTCACGTCGATCTCGAAGCTCGGCTCGGTGAAGGGAAAATAATGGGGACGGAACCGGACTTGCGAGTCGGCGCCGAAAAGTTCGCGCAGGAAAAATTCCAGCGTCCCTTTCAAGTCCGCGACACTGACCCCCTCATCGACGTAAAGCCCTTCGATCTGGTGAAATTGCGCGCTGTGGGTGGCGTCCACTTCATCGCGGCGATAAGCGGCGCCTGGAGCGATCACGCGAATCGGCGGCGGCGCGCTTTCCATCGTGCGGACCTGCACGGTCGAAGTGTGGGTGCGAAGGACGCGGCCGTCGGGCAGAAAAAATGTGTCCTGCTCATTTCGAGCCGGATGATCCGGCGGAGTATTGAGCGCGTCGAAACAATGCCATTCCGTTTCGACATCTGGTCCTTCCGCGAGCGCGAAGCCCATCCGGCGAAAAATGCCGATACTGCGGTCTAGCATTTGGGTGAGGGGATGGAGCGAGCCGAGCTCGGCGGCGGTACCCGGGAGCGAGATATCGATATTGGCAAGGGCGCTCGATTCCTTTGCGGAACGCAAGCGCTCCGCGCTCTGCTGGATGGCGGCGGTGACGGCGGTGCGCGCTTCATTGAGTAGTTTGCCGACGACGGGACGCTCCTCCCTGCCGAGAGATTTCATCCGATCAGCCCACGCCGAGATGCTGCCGGCGCGGCCGAGATAACGGACGCGCGCGGCTTCGAGCGTTTGCTCGTCGTTTGCCGCCCCGATTTCAGTCAGTGCGGCGTCCCGCAGTTGTTCCAGCTCGTGAGACATGGGTGAGACATTGAAGCGTTAAAGAGTTTAAGCGTTGCAGCGGAATCGCTTTAACGCTTCAACGCAACCCTACGCGGCCTTCTTCGCTTTCGTTTTGTTCTCGAGCGCGGTTTTCACCTGCTCGACGATTCCCTTGAACGCGACTTCGTCCGTGATGGCGAGATCGGAGAGAATCTTGCGGTCGAGTCCGATATTCGCGGCTTTCAGGCCCTCGGCGAAACGGCTGTAGGTGAGGCCCTGCGCGCGAACGGCGGCGTTCAGGCGCTGGATCCAGAGATAACGGAAAGTGCGTTTGCGCGTTTTGCGATCGCGATAGGCCCAATACTTTCCCTTCATCGTCGCGTCCTTGGCGTAACGGAAAAGTTTCGAACGGCGGCCGCGGTAACCCTTGGCCTGATCCAGGACGCGTTTGCGTCGCTCCCGGCTGGCGGGGGCGTTAGTTGCTCTTGGCATTTTGTTTTACCCCGCAGGAGCGGGATTCCTCGTTCAGCGAATTGTTCTTTTAATTATGATCTGCGCGACCTCATTCGCTGATTTGGTTCCGCAGTGCAGGACCAGGTGTGCAGATCGGCGTAACGCTTCGAGCGTTCGCGGGCCGGAAAGGTAGCGAGCCTCCGGGTTGATGCAACCCCGGGATGATAAGCAGAATTACATTGGCCGCAGGGTGGGGGGACTCCTAAAATCACGCCATGCATTGGCTTAGTCGTCATCGCCGGTTGGTCGTCGCGGCGATCTGCGCCTTTTGGACCGGGCTTATCATCGCGGTCCATTTCTACCCGAACTTCCCTTTCGTCTCCGCGGTCTGGCGTCAGGAACAGAACTACCAGGATTTTCTCGAACGCGAAGGCCGCAAGACCCCCACCAATCCCAACCTTGTTTTTCTTGGGATCGATGAGGCCACGATCGATACCTCATCCCTCCTGCCCGAAGAGGTCGCGGGTAATCGCGCCTTCGAATTGATGACGGCGCATTCGTACCCGTGGTCGCGTGAGCTCTGGGCACTCCTCCTCGACCGGCTTTTCAACGCCGGCGCCCGCGTCGTGATGTTCGATTTGGTTTTCAGCCCGCCTAATGAAGGCGACCCCATTTTCCGTGACGCCGTCGACCGGCATCGCGATCGGGTGGTCCTGGGCGCTAATTTCGACGCGGAGCGCGGCATGAAATTCGTCATGCCAAACACCTCCCTCATCCCCGCGCCCCAAATTCAGGATAACCGCGTCGGCTACGTGATTTTTTTCCCTGATGCGCTGGATCAAAAAGTTCGCTCGATCTTTTATACCATGTCGGATCGGCTCCTGGCGGGCCAGCCGCCCCATCCCACGCAGGAGGTCTACTACTCGTTGTCGGCGCGCGCGCTGGCGAAACTCGGAGTTGATGTTCCCCTCGACTTTCAGCCGCATCAATTTCGTTTCAGCGAAGATGAGGCCTATCCGCCTCGTTCGCTCTACGAAATTTTCGATCCGAGACTTTGGCAGGCCAATTACGCGAACGGCGCTTTCTTCAAGGACAAGATCGTTATCGTCGGCGCCGCCTCCAAGGTGGTGCACGACGTGGTCACGACGCCGATGAGCCCGGACACGCCCGGGCCGGTGTTACACCTGCAAGCCATCGCCGCGACCCTGGCCCGCGATTTTCTCCACAACACCTCGGAGCGCACCAATCTCATCCTGGTCTTCCTCGCCGGTGCGCTGGCCTGGGCGTTGATCGCCTTCGTCCGGCGGCCGCTCGTTTGCCTGTGGGCTCTGATCTTGATCACGGGCGCTTACCTTACCTTCGCTCGGATGGCGTACGATCGCTCGGGCCTCCTCCTGTTAGTGGTGCCGGTGCTGACCGGATTTCTCACCAGCGGTTTGCTCTCGTTAGGCTTTGAGTACGCCCTGGAACGTCTGGAAAAGTTACGCACCCGCCGGACGCTCGAGCGTTACGTCTCGAAAAATCTCGTAAAAGAGATTCTCGATAATCCCGACAGCTTTTACAGCAGCCTGCGCGGGGTCCGCATTCCGGCGACGATTTTGTTTTCGGACATCGTCGGGTTCACCACCATGACCGAGAGCGCCGACCCGGAAAAGCTGGTGAAACAACTCAACGAATACCTGAGCCGCATGACGGCCGCGGTCTTCGAAAACAATGGGACGTTGGACAAGTTCATCGGCGACGCCGTCATGGCGGTGTGGGGGAACGTGAGCAGTCGCGGCGTGGCGGAGGACGCGAAATCCTGTGCGCGCGCGGCCCTTGCCATGCGGCGCGAGCTTCGTGTGCTGAACCAGAAATGGGCCGCGGAAGGAACGCCCGCTTTCGCGATCGGCATCGGCATCAATCATGGCGACGTCCTTGGCGGGAACATCGGTTCGCAAGAAAAGGCGGACCCGACGGTTATCGGCGACGCGGTCAATCTGGCGTCGCGGCTCGAAGCCCTCACGCGGACTTATCCGGTGGATATCCTGGTGGGCGCGCGCGCCGGAGAATTGATCCGCGACGAATTCAATCTGAGGAGCGTTGCGCTTGTCCAGGTGAAAGGGAAAACCAAGCCGGTTGAGATCTACACCCTGATGGGGGCGAAGAAAGAAGAGGGAGACCGGGAGTTTCTCGAGCGGCTGGAGACTTACGAGGCAGGGTTTCGAAAATTCCGGGAGCGCGATTTCACGCAGGCCAAGATTCTGTTTTCCAAGTTCCTCGAGTTCTACCCCGAGGATGCTCTCGCGCGGATGTATCTGGAGCGCGCGCTCGAATATGAAGAGCAGCCGCCCGACGAGGCTTGGAACGCAGTCGAGGTCTTCAAGAAGAAATGACGTCTCGGCTGCGCAAATGATCGGCGCAACGGTCGAGCCGCGGCTTCGAGCAGGCGTAGAATTGATAGAACGAAAGCGACTTCGTCAGGCCAAAGACGCTCTCCTCGATATCAGCGAAGAAGTATCGCAGGACCTCCTCAATTTCCCGCGCGGTATTCACGTGCTCGTATCCCATCAGCACTTCATAATCGAGCTTGTATCGGAGTCTGAAGTCCAATGCTGTTGTGGTTTTCCAACCGAGCCGCCAGAGGATAGTTCCTTCACTCGGGATACCTGCACGGAACTGTCCGTCCCTGGCCAGGAGCAAACCGCTGCGGGCCACGAGCTCGGGCAAATTACAAAGGTGTTCGAGTACCGCCACCGAGGTAATCCGATCGTAGGTTGCGTCGCGGGGCACATCTGAGACGTCGTGGTAAATGGTTCGAATGCGATAAAGGTGCGTCGAGGACTGATAAAGTTCACTAAATGGCTCGACGATGTCGTAGGAAGCAGAGGGCGGTTCGTACGGAAGTTGATTTAAGGTGCCGGCGCCGATTTCGAGCGTGGATTTCGTCGGGCTTCTCTTAACGTCTTCCGCTACTTTCTTGTGCATCCAGCGTTCGGCCTGCTGGGCCAGGCCAAGGATCTGCGAGTTACCTTCCCGGCTATTCTTGTAATGCTTGAGATAGATGGCGGCGTATTCGGGAGGTAAAGGAGGACGCTCCTTGGGGAACTTGCTGAAGGGGTCGCCTCTTTCCATGACAGTTAGCCCTATGGCAGATAGCGCCGGCGAACCGGCCGCTAGTTATCGAGAGAACCCTCGATCGAACTGGCGACTATGTAACGCGGGCGGTGCTTAACCTCCTCATAGATCCGCGCCAGGTATTCCCCAATAATACCGAGGCTAAGCATTAACAAGCTTCCGATGATGAGAAGGAGCAGAATAACGGTGGCAAAACCGCTGACCGATCGTCCGGCCAGCTGCAGGACGAGGGTGTAAATGCCGAAGCCAATGGAGAAGAGAAAGAAGAGTAGTCCTACCATGGTGACAAACTGCAGCGGGAGGGAAGAAAAGGCGGAGATGCCCGTCAGGGCCAGCTTCAAACGCCGCGCGAACGACCATCCTGTCGTGCCCGCTGTCCGCTCGGGGACCTCGAAGGGAATTTGCACGCGCGAGAAACCGAGCCACGCAGTCATGCCACGGAAGAAGACATTACGTTCCTCCATTTTCAACCAGGCATCGATTGCCCGCCGGTTCATCAACTTATAATCGGATGCGCCTCTTAGATTCACTCCGGCCAGCTTGTTGAGGACGACATAAAAGAGCAGAGCGCCGAGTTTGCCCGACAAAGATTCGTGACTTCGTTTTACTTTGACGGCCTCCACAATGTCCACTCCGGTCGTTTGCCAGAGCCGCACCATCTCAGGCAGAAGAGCGGGGGGATGCTGGCCGTCGCCGTCCATCGCGACAACCAAATCTCCTCGTGCACGCTCGAGTCCTGCGCAAAGCGCGAGCTCCTTTCCGAAGTTCCTGCTCAGGCGCACGGCACGCAAAGATGGAAGCGCTTTCGCCTCCTCGGAAATTATTTTCCAGGTGTCGTCGGGAGAGCCATCATCAACGAGGATCAATTCGAATGGGCAGGCGGTTTGGGCCAGGGCAGTCGTGACTTCGGAAAGCAGCAGGCGCAAATTGCGGTCCTCTTTGTAGAGCGGGATAACCACCGAGATGAAAGGAGGCTTGGCGGGATCGGTAGGTTGCATCCCGGTGCTTGCTGTATTTGGGCTATTAGCCATTGGTAAAATCAAAAAAAGGCTTGTCATCCTGAGCCCCGGCGAAGGATCTCTGACTATTTTCTGCGATATCGCGCGCCTATTGCCCGGAAATGTTCAGAGATTCTTCGCTCCACTCAGAATGACAGGCTATTTATGTGATGGCTAGTACGAGCTAAGCTTTTTCGAGACGCTATTAAAGGCAATTCTCTCCGGCAGGCCGGATCGGGTTCAGCCAATTGACTCTTACTGTGCCGGCACGTCGATCACGCGAACGCGATCCGAGAACGTGCAAAGCACGTAGAGCTTGCCATTCCAGAGCGCCAGGGCCGACGCCCCCTCCAGCTGATTCGGCGGCTTTGGCTTTAACTGTCCGGTCCGGTTGCCGGTTAGATCAAAGACAAGGATCTCATCGGTGGTGGGACTGGTGACGTAGAGCCGCGCCGTTTGCGGATCGACCAGGAGATCCTGAAAAGCCCAGCCGGTAGTTTGCCACTCGTTTACGGTCCATTTGGCGATAAACTTACCGCTCGTATCGAAAACCTGAATGCGCTGGTTACGCGGGTCTGCGACATAGACGCGCTCGTTCTTTACATCCACGCTCACCGCGGTCGGTTCGTTGAACTGCCCGTCGCCCTGACCCTGGGATCCCCAGATAGCCACGACACCACCACTGGAGTTGAATTTCACGATGCGCGCGCGCCCCTGATCCACCACATAGATGAAATTGTCGGAGCTTACCCAGACATCACGCGGCCCGTAAAAGCCCGCGTCTGGGCCTTTCCAATGGGCAAGGGCATGGCCGTCCACACTGAATTTTTGAATGCGGTGGTTGCCGGCGTCAGCGACATAGATCTCGCCTGTGCCGGCTACCGCTATGCCGTTGGGTTCATCGAGCTGCCCTTGAAATCGCCCTTTCTTTCCAATGAGGGCTAGAAATTCCCCCGCAGGCGAAAACTTCTGGATGCGCCCATTGTTTGTGTCCGAGACAAAAATGTTGCCGGAGCTATCCACGGTCAGGCCGCGGGGGAAATCGAACTGTCCTCTTCCAGCGCCTTTGCCGCCCTCGAACAGGGTCACCGGTGGAATCGCCAGTAAGTGTGCTTCGAGGTGCGCGGGGTCGGGCCGTTTGAACTCCTTCGGAGCTACCGCGGGGACCTTGTAAATAACGAGCGACGCATACTCGCTGGTCTTATCTTCCCACACCTTCTGGAAGTTCAGGTCGTAAAGTTCTTCATTTGGCCGCTTGATAAACTCTCCGCGACGCACCCCGTCATCGATAGCTACATAGGCAATGTTATTCTCTTGCAGAAGCTGGAACACCAGCTTTGGATCGGGGCTCTCAAAGAGCAGGCGGTAAACTTCGTCGCGCTTGGTCGTATCGTAACCGGCTCCCCAGGGGAACGAAGGCCAGCCATAGAAAAGCCTGCGTCCCGCCAGGAGGATCTGGTGGTTTACGAAACGGTCGCTCAGGAATACATCATGCTTTTTTGTATGGGACCGAACCCATTTGATCAGCCGATCCTCCACGAAATGAAGGGTGGTGTAGTAGCTGTTATGAATCGGAAGGAAATCGATGGTCCCCGAGATAACGATCGCCAGGGTAAGAAGGATCGCGACCAGGCGGGTCGCGATGGCCAACCAGCGCGATCGAACGTGCCAAAGATGCCAGAGGCCGTAAGCGGCAAAGAGATTGCTCACGATCAACCAGACATTGAGAAACTTGTGGCTGGCCAGCGTCTCGATGCTTAACTCCAGGCAAAAGGTCACAGCGATAAGGCTACAGAGGGCCAGGAACAACCGGCGTTGGAACCAGGAAGCGAAAGTAAGCGCCACGATAATAAGCGCCCACTTAAGGCCGAACGAGAAACCGATATAGCGAAGGACATTGTTAATCGTCGGCGGCTCGATTATGTAGCCCCAATGGAGAAGCGAGTGGGTTGACCTGTTACCCGATCGGAGAAGAACGAGCTGCGGAAGGGAGACTAATGCCGCCGTAAGACCTAGTCCGAGCAAATATTTGCGGGCGGGAAAAAGAAGAAAAAGACAGGAAAGGATGGCGAAGGAGGCAGTGAAGACCATCGCGTTCCAGAAAGGAAGACAGCCGAGGAGGAAGCCCGAGAAGAGAAAGCTCCCGTCAAAGGCAAGTGTGTTCCTAGCTATGCCGCTAATTCGTTGCCAAACGCTCTTCAAAGGTGGTCCGGCGTCCTGAGCCACTGGCGCAGACTCTTGCGGCCCGGCTGTGCTCTCGCCGTCGATAGGCTGCGGCGATAAGTCGTTTGTAACTGGCAATGACTCTGCGTCCGGGGAAGGAGCCTCGCGTTGTTTGGCAGCGAGGTACTGCCGATAGCGGTCAACCAGGAAGATCAAGACGATCAGGAGTATGCCGACCCCGCTGGCCAGATGGCGCTGGTTCAGGAATACGACTTGGGTCCAAATGCCCCATAACTCTCCACGATAGCTGTAGCCTGATGGGAGGAATTCGTTGAGCGTGAGGATCGAATGGAAAGCAGCCGCGACCGACGATTGCGAACGAAGGAAGGAAACAAAGCTAAGGGTGCCGTGAAAGAAGAAGAGGGCG
Organism: Verrucomicrobiota bacterium; assembly: GCA_039649045.1. GTDB lineage: Bacteria > Verrucomicrobiota > Verrucomicrobiia > Chthoniobacterales > UBA10450 > AV80. The sequence goes on from JBBWZL010000011.1 coordinate 63,868, forward strand.
GATCCGATCCGGCCGACCGCCCGCGAATTGAAGAGGAGCTGACCGAGCGTCATGACCAGCGCCAGCATGGAGACGAGCGTAAGGATGCTGAGCAGGTTCAGACTCCAGGCCAGGTTGAGTCCGAGAAACTCAAGGTTGCCCGCCTGGAAGTAGAACAGGAAATGATAGCGGATCGGTTCACCCGAAAAGTGGGGATACTGCGTCGGGAAGTTGTGGCCGACGGCGAAACTTTGCGCGATGGCGGTGTTCGGCCCGAAGTCGCTCCATTCGTTATTGCCAATGCGCAAAAGGCCGTCCTTCATGTTAAAGGTGGCGAACATCAGCCAGCAGGCGAGGACGAGGTAGGCTCCGAGCGTGATCCAATCCCACTTTTCTGATCCAGGAAGCCGCGGTTGAATGAACTCGGGCTCGCCTTTTGGGCGACGTCTAAGAAGGAAGATCACGCCGAGCGCAGCCAGGAGAAACACGATGTCCGCCCAGAAGAGCGGCCTTCGGTTATGCGCAAACATCCAGGCCGTGAGGTAGGTAAACCACGAACTTAGGGGCAGACCTACGATGACAGCGGCGGCCCAGCGGTGTGGGCGAGAAACAAAGCGGTAGAACCGGCGGCAAAGCAGATCGCCGACACAAATGGCCAGGCCAAGATAAATGAGAGCTAGCATGGACAATCTACCCCGTCAGCCGTTACGCGACGGAGTGGCGATCACCTCAGCATAGGGATGATGCAAGGGGCGAAACATCCGCGAAGCCATGAGGCCTTTGCGATTCATCACGAACGCCGCCAGTAACCGAACAACCCCCAGGCCGTAACGGACCGAGCGACCGAGACCGATCGTGCTTGCCTCGGGAAAGTAACGATGAGGCACCGAGATCTCCGCGATCGGCGCCCTGAACCAAACGGCCTGCGCGATAATCTCCTGGTCGAAAATGAAATCGTTCGAGTTGAGAAGAAAGGGCGTGGTTTCCAGGAAGCTTCGGCGAAAAGCGCGGAAGCCGGTGTGATACTCGGAGAGCTGGAGGCCAAAGACCTTGTTTTCACACCAGGTGAGAAAGCGATTCGAGATCCTTTTGTAGAGGGGCATGCCGCCGCGGATGGCGTAAGCCATTCGCGAACCCAGAACTATATCGGCCTCTCCTTCCACGATTGGCCGGACGAGATCGGGAATCTTTTTCGGATCGTACTGGTAGTCGGGATGCAACATCACCACGATGTTGGCCTCCGTCTTCAAGGCCTCGACGTAACAGGTCTTCTGGTTTCCGCCGTAGCCCTGGTTCTCGCTGTGAAGGAAAACCCGGAGCCCGAGCTTCCGCGCTACTTCGACAGTGGAGTCGGCGGAAAAATCGTCCACGACAAAACATTCGTGAACGACGTCGCGCGGGATTTCGCGAAAAGTCTGTTCGAGCGTCCTGCTGGCATTGTAGGCCGGCATGATGACTACGATTTTCGGTCGGTTCATTTCTGGCGCAGGAACGGTTTCATCCCCGGCTTTAGCGCTAACCTTTTTCCAGACAGCTGTTAAGGCCAATCATTTTCCGCGCTACCAACCGGCAGGCACAAGGAGTCGAATCGTTACGACGTGTGATCGTGCACAATGCGCCAGCCGGCGGGGGTGCGACGGAAGAGCAGGGTGAAAATGCCGTGCGGCTTATCTGTTTTCCGATCGAGTCGCCAGCGCCCGAGGACGATCGCAGCATCGTGGCTGACCAGCGTGATCTTTAGCTCCGAGAACGTCAGCCTCCCCATCTTTTCGCGGCTGTCGTATTTCTTTCGGTAGCGATCGCGGACGATCTGCCAGCCACGCGTCAGCTTGTCGCCAGAAACAAACTCGGTCGCACTGGAACGGGCGTAGCCGTCCATGAAACCATCGATATCGCCCCGATTCCATGCGGCAACCTGCGCCGACATGACCGCGCGGATCTCGGCTGCGGCGTTCTCGCCAGCCGCCGCCGAGACAATCCCGGCAGCGAGAACCGAAATTACGGTGATAAGCAGAGACGAGCGCAACCCTCAAGGCTTAACACTGAAAACTTGAACCTGTCTCGTCGCTTTAGCGAAGGCGGGACCTCCGTCTGATCTTGACCCCGTCGGGGGAACCTATTACATAAAGCGCGTGCTTCGGCCTTTTTGCTTCGTGGCGCTGTTCCTCACAGCGTTGAGTTCCGCTTTTGGCCAGGCCAAGCCGGCTGCCACGCCCGTTGCTCCCCGTCCCTTGCCGGCCGCTACCGTTCAGAATCCACCGGCGTCTCCCGACATGGCCCCGATCGCCGAGGAGCCGACCGCGGTTGCCCAGGCACCGGCCACCACTTCCTCCCCGCCTCCCTCCATTCCGGGCGCGACGCCTCTCCCGGATAAAACCGTCACCCTGCAATATCCAAACAGCGACGTCGCCGACATTCTCCATCTTTACGAGACGCTTACCGGCAAGAAGCTAATCATGGACAATCAGGTCACCGGCAAGGTGAACATCTTCATCAGCCGGCCGATCCCGCGCGAGGAAGCCGTCAGGATCATCGAGATCAACCTGCTCATGAACGGCTTTTCGCTCGTGCCTGCCGAAGGCGACATCGTCAAAGTCATCGGCGTCAACAAGAGCCCGCGCAACGCCGGCATTCCGATTCTCTCGGACGAAGCCGACATTCCGGCGGGCGAACACGTCGTCAGTTTTCTCTTCAAATTGCGCTATGCCGATCCGGTCGAGCTCCAGCAGGTGCTCGGCCAATATCTTTCGCCGCCGCAGAGCTACACTTCGTTTCTGGCGCTGCCGAAAGCGTCCAGCATTCTGATCACCGAAAACTCGAGCGTCATCCGGAAGCTTATCAGCATCGTAGAGCAAATCGACACGCCGCCGGCGCAGGTGGTGAGCGAGTTCATTAAGCTGCAACGCGCCGACGCGACCAAAGTCGTCGAGATGCTCAAGGAAGTTTTCGACAAAGGCGGGAACACCACGAGCGTGCAACCTGGTGGCGTTCGTCCCGTTCGGAACCCCGCGGTGCCGCAGGTGCAGCAGAATCCGCCGGTGGTGCAGCTCGAAGGCGACCTCAGCGCGCTGACCGCGCTCTCGGAAGATTCGATCGTGGTCGGCAAAATCAAGATTTCCGCCGATGTGAGGACGAACCGGATCCATGTCATCACGCGACCGATCAACATGCCGTTCGTGCGGAAATTAATCTCCGAGTTCGACGCGAACGTCGAGTTCGGCAAGCCGGTTACGCGCCCGTTGCGTTATATCAGCGCGGCGGATGTGCTGCCGGTCTTGGTGCAGGCGCTGACTGAACCGGGCACGAGTGAGCAAGGCGCGGGTCAAACCACGAATCCCGCCGCTCCGCAGCAGCAGGCTCAACAACAACAGAGACGGACGACTTCTACCAGCAGCAGTACGAGCGGGATGGATTCCTCGTCGAGCAGCGGCAGCCAAAATTTCTCCGAGGAACTTTCCACGCAAGCAGTCGACACGTCACCGAAAGCCGTCACCATCGGCAACGCAAAGATCATCGCGGATCAGCGATCGAACGCCATCATCGTGCTCGGCAATAACGAGGTGGTCGTGAAGGTCGGGAAAATTCTGGACGAGATGGATGTGAGCTCTCCACAAGTGGCGCTTAGCACAGTGATTGGCGAGCTGACTCTGAATGACGATGAGGATTTCGGGGTCGATTGGTTTGGCAGGCACAGCAGAGGACTAGATGGTGTCGGCACAACCAACTTTACCGGCGTGCCGCCCGCTTCCGGGAACTCAACTACCACGACCGATGCCAGTGGTGTCAAAACCACGGTGGGCGGAAGTATCTTCGACCCGGCGAATCTACTCGGGTTTACTCAGCTCGCGACGAGTGCTGCTGGCGGCGCCAATGTATACCTCGCGGCTGGTAGGTCCCTTGCAGCCGTCGTGCATCTTCTCAATACCACCGGCCGCTTCAAGACGATATCGCGCCCAACGGTATTCACGAGCAACAACAAGAAAGCTATCATCGCCTCGGGCACCGAGATCCCGATACCAGTGAATACGTACAGTCAGCCGGTTGCGGCTGGCCAACAAGCAAACACCTTCGCGAATTCCTCGAGTGTTTCGTTCAAGAAAGTGGCACTTCAACTCGAAGTGGTCCCGCTGATCAATTCTGAAAAGGAAGTTACGCTCGACATCTTGCAGAAGCTCGACAGCCTTGCGGGATCCACGTTGGTGAACGGAAATTCCATCCCGAACATTGCCACTCGTTACATCAAGACGTCGGTCTCAGCGCCCAATTGCGCCACCATTGTTCTGGGAGGGTTGATCACCGACGACAAACGACGAAGCACAAGTGGTGTGCCCCTCCTGAGCAAGGTCCCGATTATTGGCGCCTTATTCCGGAACACCCAAAAGACTAAAGGCCGCACGGAACTTGTTATCTTAATGCGACCCGAAGTTTCGCTGACGAAACTTGATCTGTATCGGCTGCGTCGGAAGAACGAAGACAAATCCCATTTCGGGCCGGAGCTGGAACAGGATGATTGCCCCGATTGTCCCAAGCCTGGCGACGGCAAGGATGGCCCGCTTCCCGCGCCCGATCTGCCGGGGATGAAGTAAGGAGCACGGCCGTCCCGGCTGTGCGGCCGACGGGCGTCTCGCCTGGCGGACGCAAAACGCTGGATTAAACAGGCGAGACGCCTGTTTGCCGCACAGGCGAGACGCCCGTGCTCCGATTCGCGCGGATGACAATTTACCCGGAGTCGAGTAACATCCCCTCGTGAATCCAGCGGTCAGCAATTCTCTCATTGATCTTTTGCTCGCGAGCGGTGCGCCTTCGCGCGAGGAAGCGGCGGCGCTCGCCTCCAATCTCAATGGCGGTTCGTGGACCAGCCAGGTGCTCGATTCCGGAAAGGTGGATGAGCAGCGCTTCCTGGAAGCGATTGGAAATTATTTTCAGGTGCCGGTAGTTTCAATCGATACCAAGCGGATCGAGCGGGCGACCCTGGCGCTGCTGCCGAGTCGGTTCGTCTTCCAGCACCACATCCTGCCGATCGAGACCAAGGAGAAGACGGTCGTGCTCGCGACCTACGATTTGTTTAATTCGGTCGGGCGCCAGCTTGCTTCGCAACTCCTGAAGCGGCCTGTGGAATGGGTGCTCGTCCCGCGCGCGCAAATCTTGCGCGCGATGAAAACCGTCTATGGCGTCGGCGCGGAAACGTTCGATGAAATTCTCAAGACCAACCGCTCCTTCGAAAACGCACAGGACGTGGAAGGCGCGACCGACCTGAACGCGGACGATCCGGAAGCGTCGGTGGTGAAGTTCGTGAACCAGATCATTCGCGAGGCGATCCTGGAACGCGCGACCGATATTCACGTGGAACCGCTCGAGAACGATCTCCGGATTCGTTACCGCATCGACGGCATCCTGCATGAGGTGGCGGTGCCGCCGCAATTGCGCCTGCTGCAATCGGCCATCATCTCGCGCTTGAAAGTCATGGCGCACATGGACATCGCGGAACGGCGTCTGCCGCAGGATGGCCGGATCAATTTGCAGGCGCACGAGCAGAACATCGACGTCCGCGTTTCGACGATCCCGACCGTGAACGGTGAATCGATCAGCTTGCGTTTGCTCAGCCGGACCGAGCAGCATTTCGGTTTCGAGCGGCTCGATCTGAGTGACAAGCAAACGCGCATCATTCGCGCCCTGCTCGCGCAACCCAACGGAATCATTCTGCTGACCGGCCCGACCGGCTGCGGCAAATCGACTTCGCTCTATTGTTTCCTCAGCAGCATCAATTCCGTGCAGCGCCGCATCATCACGATCGAGGAACCGGTGGAATACCGGTTGCCGGGCGTGTCGCAGATCGATGTGAAACCGGAGATCGACCTGACTTTTGCGAAAGGGTTGCGTCACATTTTGCGGCAGGACCCGAACGTCGTCATGGTGGGTGAAATTCGCGACGTGGAGACGGCGGATATTTCCATTCGCGCGGCCATGACCGGGCACCTTGTCTTCAGCACCCTGCATACGAACGACGCTGTCGGCGGCATCACGCGTTTGCTCGATATGGATGTCGAGCCGTTTCTGCTTTCATCGGTGGTGAAGGCGTTCATCGCGCAACGCCTGGTGCGGACGAGTTGTCCGCATTGCGTTCAACCGGTCGACTACCCGCAGGAATACCTGCTTGAGATTGGGGTGCCGCCGGAGCTGGGCACGCGTTTTCAGCGCGGCGAAGGTTGCGACAGTTGCCGGCAGACTGGTTATCAAGGGCGGCTGGCGATCTACGAAATCTGTGTCGTGACCGAGCCTTTGAAAAAGTTGATCATGCAAAAGCGCGACGGTGGCGAGCTGAAGCAGTGCGCGATCACGAACGGGATGGAAACACTGCGGCAGGACGGCTGGCGCCGCGTCGCGCAAGGCAAGACGACGATCGAAGAAGTGGTGCGGGTGACGCAGACCGACGAAGTGATGGCCGAGACCGAGCTGCAAAGCGCGCCCGCGACGTTCGCGGAAGCGCCGGTCGTGCGGTAGCGGCTTTGTCGCCGCATTGTTTTGTGTAGGGTGATGCGCGAAAGCGCTGTCATCCCGAGGCTGGCGAAGCGCGCCGAGGGACCTCCCAGTCGAAATGAAGACCTTCTACGTGTATTTGGTCTGCAATCGCAGCAGAACCGTCTTGTATACCGGCGTGACCAACAGCTTGGAGGGCCGCCTGTGGTTTCACGCCAACGCCAATCCAGGGAGTTTCGTCAGGCGATATCGCTGCGATCGCCTCGTTTATTACGAAAGTTTTAACACAGCTGCCGATGCGATCTCGCGCGAGAAGCAGATCAAAGGCTGGCGACGCGAGAAGAAAAACGATTTGGTGCGGACACTGAATCCGTCCTGGAAAGATTTACGCGCCGAGCTTTTCGATCGACCTTGATTCTTTTAATTGGCCGTAGAACTGGCCGCAGCGCGCCGAGGGATCTTTCAAGCGCGAACCGCTCCCGCAAACGCAACGCGAATATGTCATCGACCGCGCGTTGTTTCTCGGTAGCGAAGATTGCAACTGCGAGGTCCCTCGGCGCGCTACGCCAGCCTCGGGATGACACACATTTGGCGACGCGCGATTTACGGGGAACGAGAATCGCCGCGCAGCTCGCGGATCGCTTGCTGATAATCTTTCGCGCGAAAAATCGACGTCCCTGCCACGAGGACGTTCGCGCCGTTCGCGATCGATAATGCTGCGGTCTCGGCGTTGATGCCGCCATCGACTTCGATGTCCAGTTTACCGCCGTTCGCATCACGCCACTCCTTGGCGCGCTTCACCTTTTCCATCATCTCGGGGCGGAACGGCTGCCCGCCGAAACCGGGATGCACGGTCATGACCAGAAGCAGATCGATTGCGCCCAAGTACGGCTCGACGGCGGAGAACGGTGTCGCGGGATTCAAAGTGAGCCCGACGCCGCATCCCGCCGCGCGAATCGTGCCGAGCGTTTTGGCGACATCATGTTTCGCTTCCGGTTCCACGTGCACCGTGATGGAGTTCGCGCCGGCTTCGAGGAAACGCGGCACGTAATGATCGGGGTGTTCGATCATCAAATGAACATCAAGCGGAAGCTGCGTGTGCTTCCGCACGGTCGCCACCACCGCCGGCCCGAAGGAAATGTTATCGACGAAATGGCCATCCATGATGTCGAGATGGAGCCAATCGGCGCCGGATTTTTCGACGCGCGCGATCTCCTCCGCCAGATGAGAGAAATCGGCGGCGAGAATGGAAGGCGCGACGAGGGTTGGCATGGGAAGAGTTGAAGCGTTAAACCGTTAAAGCGGCGGAATGGTTCAATCATTTAACGCTTCACGCTTCAACTCTTCAACCCTTCAACGTTCCCCCGCCTCCAGCTTTCCCTTGACGACGCCCGCGTCCGTTTCTAGATACTCCCAGTTTCAGCCGGTCGTTATCGCGGTACGTTTGCTGCGGAGATCGAAGCCAGCACGCGCTTCCGATGGACTGGGACGCGCGTTTGAGCGACTAATCTAAAGGCTATTTCATGTTTAACGGACTCTTTGGCTGGTTATCCAGCGACATCGGTATCGATCTCGGCACGGCGAACACCCTCGTCTATGTAAAAGATCAGGGCATCGTTCTGCGCGAACCTTCGGTCGTCGCCGTCCAGGCGGGCACGAATAAAGTGCTCGCAGTCGGAGACGAAGCGAAGCGCATGTTGGGGCGGACGCCGGCGAACATCGTGGCGGTACGGCCGTTGAAGGACGGCGTCATCGCGGACTTCGAAGTGACGGAAGCGATGTTGCGTCACTTCATTCAAAAAGTGCACGGGCGCCGGGTACGCGCGAAACCCCGGGTGGTGATCGCGGTGCCGTCGGGCATTACCGAAGTGGAGAAACGGGCCGTGCGCGAATCGGCCACGCACGCGGGCGCGCGAGAAGTTTATTTGATCGAAGAGCCGATGGCGGCGGCGATCGGCGTCGGTCTGCCGGTGCAGGATCCGGCGGGTAACATGATCATCGACATCGGCGGCGGGACGACAGAGGTGGCGTTGATCTCGCTTTCCGGAATCGTGTTCAGCCGCAGTGTGCGCGTGGCGGGCGATGAGCTCGATGAAGCAATCGTGCAATACATGAAGCGCGCCTACAATTTGATGATCGGCGAGCGCACGGCGGAAGAAATCAAGATCAAGATCGGTTCGGCCTATCCGAGCGAGAAGGAGACGAGCGTAGAAGTGAAAGGCCGCGATCTGGTCGCCGGTCTGCCGAAGACGCTGATGATCACGTCGCAGGAAGTGCGCGAAGCTTTGCTCGAACCGATCTCGACCATTGTGGATTCGGTGCGGATCACGCTCGAGCGTTGCCCGCCGGAATTATCGGCGGACCTGGTGGACCGCGGATTGGTCCTGGCCGGCGGCGGCGCGCTGCTCCGAGGGTTCGATAAACTTTTGAGCGAAGAAACAGGTTTGCCTGTCCATGTTGCCGAAGATCCCCTGAGCGCCGTCGCGGAAGGGACAGGCAAATGCCTCAATGAACTTAAATTTTTGCGTCAGGTGGCCTCGACCGATCGCAATTGGCGGTAACAAGAATTTCGGAAACCGGAAACCGGATTGCGGAAAGGATAACGACCGCTCGGTGACTGCTTTGTTTTTCTTTTCGGTTTCCAAAATCCGAAATCCGCAATTCCGATGAACCGCTCGAGCATTATCGCGCTGGTCATCTTCGCGGGGATCCTCGCTTATTTTCTCAGCTTCGGCGCGGACAGCACGCGCAAGCTCCAGGCGGGATTCTATTCGATCATCTCACCGTTTCTCTCGAGCGGGTCCGGCATTAAGAAGCAAATCACTTCGGTGAAGAGCGGCTTGCAAACCCTGGAGGAATTGGAACGCGACAACTCTTCGCTCAAGGTGGAGAACCGCTCGCTCAAAGCGACGAACCAGGCGCTGCGCGATGTCGAGCACGAGGTCAATCGTTTGCGCCGCGCCCTCGATTATCGCGAGCGTTCCGTCTTCCGCCTCGTTCCCGCTGAGATCGTGACGCGCGATTCATCCACCTGGTGGCGAACGGTGACGATCAACCGCGGCAAGAACGACAAGGTCGAGCCCGATATGCCGGTCGTGACGGACGAAGGCCTGGTCGGGAAGACCACCACTGTCGGCGATAACATTTCCGTTGTGCTTTTGCTTTCGGATGAGAACTGCCGGGTGGCGGCATCGGTGGAAGGGACGCGAGAGCAGGGAATTGTCTCGGGCGAACGCGTCACCGGATCGGTCACGCCGATGCTCGATTTGAATTTTCTCTCGAAACAGGCTGCGTTGAATCCGGGAATGAAGGTGTACACCTCGGGGGTCGGCGGCGTGTTTCCATCGGGATTATTGGTCGGAGTGACGCAGAGTTTTCGCGTGCGCGAACTCGATGGCCAGGCGCGGGTCACGCCGGCCGTGGATCTATCGCATTTGGAAGACGTCTTTGTGGTGACGGGACGCAAGTAGAAGGAAATCCGAAATCCGAATGTCGAAATCCGAAACAATAACCAAGCTCGAAATTCGAATGAATAGGTCTCGTTTCAGACCTTTGGTCATTTCTCCTTCGAATTTGTTTCGGATTTCGAATTTCGGATTTCGAATTTCCTGCCGCAGGCCATGATCTTCTTTGTCATCCTCCTGGTCCTGACGTTCATCGCCCAGATCGTGGAGATTTTTATTCCGCCGCTCGATTGGATGTACAACGCGCATATCTACATCGTGCCGATCATTGTTTTCTACGGCGCGATGTCGCTGCCGTTTCCGCTCGTGATGACGCTGGCGTTCTTCGCTGGATTTCTGCTCGATGCGCTCACGGTGCAAGTCTTGGGCAACCGAGTTGAAATTTCCCTGGGATCATCAATACTCATCTATGCTGTGCTGGCGGCGATTATGCATGGGCTGCGGCCTTTGTTCATCCGCGGACGCTGGGAAGTGCATTGCATAATGAGCGGCCTTTGCACCTCCGCGATTCTGCTTTCTCAATATCTCATGATTGCTTTCCGGCGCGGCTCACTTGTCTTTACTCGTGAAGCCTGGTGGCAAATCGGCGGACCGGGCGTGATCGCGATGATCATGGCGCCGCTGGCTTTCTGGATCCTGCATTCCCTCGCCCGCGCGACCCGCAATCCGTATCTGCCCGAAGCGGAGGCCTACGAATGAACCGGCGACGATTTAATCCAGTTTGGCGCCTGCAGTTTCTCGCGCTGCTCATGTTAATCGGGCTGGCCGCCCTCCTCGGCAAACTCTGGCTCGTCCAAGTAGCGCACGGTCCGGAATGGACGAAACAGATTCGCGGCAGCTCGGAAGCGACGGTGCGGATCCCATCGGTCCGCGGTGAGATTCGGGACCGCAACGGCACCACCCTGGTGCAAAACCGCGCCAGCTATGAGGTCGATTTTTATCTTCCGGAAATGGTGAAGGGCTATCGCGAACGTGTCGGGCCGCCGCCTTTGACTGAATACCGCACCACGATCAACGGGATGCCGAAAGATTTGAAAGAGCCCGACATCGTGAAGATCGTCAATACCGGGGTCGTCCCGCGTTTGGACGATCTCGATCTGGCGCGCGACTATAACTCCGTCCAGTTGCAGCGGCATTTCCGCACCAACACGGAAGTGCCGTACTCGTATTTGAAAGACATCGATTTCGAAACGATGGCGAAATTCTCGGAACACGATGTCGGTCTGCCCGGCGTGGACATTACGATCAAGCCGGTGCGCTCGTATGTCTTCGGCGCGCTCGCGTCCCATCTGCTCGGCTACGTCGGTCCGCCCGACGACACGAATAAAGAGGAAGCGAAAAAGTTCACGTTTTATCAATCCGACGTGGAAGGAAAATCCAACGTCGAGAAAGCGATGGACGAATATTTGAAAGGCAAACCGGGCGTGCGTTACATGCGCCGCAACGCCAAGGGGCAGATCGACGGTGTGCTGCGGGAAGTGCCGCCCACGGCCGGGGCCAACGTCAATCTCACGATCGACGCGCGAATCCAAACGATCGCCGAGGAAGCGTTGCGCGCGGTCGGGCGCGGAGCTGCGGTGGTGATCGATCCGAACAACGGAAACATCCTGGCCATGGCCTCGGTGCCTTCGTTCGATCCGAACACCTTCATCCCGAGTATCAAGCTGAAGGATTGGGATGCGCTGCGGAAGGACGAGTCGAATCCACTGGTGAATCGCGCGGTGAGCGCTTTCCCTCCCGGCTCGACTTTCAAGCTGGTCACGACCCTGGCCGGTTTGCGGAAAGGTCTGGCGACCAAAACATTCAATTGCGGCGGCGGGGTGAGTTACGGCGACCACTTTTTTCATTGCTGGATCAGCGAGAAGGGCGGAAACCACGGCACTCTCGGCGTCTCGGACGCGATCAAGGTCTCGTGCAATTCCTTCTTCTATCAGTTCGGCAATGCCGCGGGGATTGAGGCGATTGACGAGACCGGAACGGAATTGGGTCTGGGTCAGACTTCCGGCATTGAAATCACGAGTGAATCCCCGGGTGTCCTGCCCGGACCCGATTGGATGCGGATTCATTATCCGCGCGAACGCTGGTCGCAGGCCTACACCGCGAACGTTTCGATCGGCCAGGGCTACGATCTGGTCACACCGCTGCAACTGGCGATGGTTTATTCCACGGTCGCGAACGGGGGCGTCTCCTATTATCCGAAGCTCGTCCAAAGCGTCACGAGCATGGTGGATGGGAAACCGATCCTGAATGACAAAGGCGCGCCGGTGGTCTCTTCCGCGCCGAAAGTGCGGCACGATCTGCGGTTTGATTTTCCGGCACAACAGATCGAGCTGGCGCGTCGCGGTCTCTGGAAAGTCGTGAACGAAGACGGCGGCACCGCCGCCCGGGCGCGTTTGAACGGCGTGGTGGTCGCCGGAAAAACCGGCACCGCGCAAGCAATGACGGAAGGAAAGAAAGATACGATCGCGTGGTTCGTCTGTTTCGCGCCGTACGACCATCCGAAGTACACGATCGCCGTGATGGTGCAGGGCGGAGAGCACGGCGGCTCGGTCGCAGCGCCCATTGCGACCCGCATCCTCGAGCGCACGCTTGCGATGGATCAGGGGACGTTCAATCCGCCATTGGCCTTTCTCGCGCCCGCGCGGAAATCCAATCCGTTCGCGATGATCGCAGCCGTCGACTTCAAGGATTCCAGTCCCAAACTCGCGGCCACCGATGAAGAAAATTTGGATGGTTCCACCAACACCGAGCTCGCCAATACCAGCGCCGACCCGCTGGTGGAACCGGAAGCCGATGCGGCCGGAAAGGTGGCCGGGAAAAAGGTCATGCGTCCGGTGGTGGTCGCGACGCCTCCCCCGCGCAAACCAAACTTTTTTGAACGACTTTTCGGAGTCCGCCCCAAGCCGGCTCCGCAACCCACGCCACCGCCCGCGCGTAAACCGGTGCGCAGATGATGAACCTCTTGATCGAAACTCAGCGCGACAACATCACGCCACGCTCAGCGATGATCGCAACCACTCTCCCCTTTTATGATAGACCAGGTAAAACGTATTTTAGGTCTCGGTTCGCCCAAGACCGGCAACAAACTAATCATCAGTGTCGAGAAACTCGAGCGCCGCGTGGCGCTGCTCGAGAACGGCCGGGTGGAAGAATATAACGTCGAGCGCAACACCTCCCGCAACATTGTCGGCAGCGTTTACAAAGGCAAAGTTAAGAACATAGAGATGGGTTTGAAGGCGATGTTCGTCGACATCGGCTTCGAAAAAAATGCGTTCCTTCATTTCTGGGACGCCATCCCCGCCGCGCTCGACAGCGGAGTCGAGGAGATCGACCGGCCGAAAGATCGCCGTCCGAAAAAGCGCATCACGGCCAAGGACATCCCGGCGATTTACCCGGTCGGGTCGGAAGTCATCGTCCAGGTGACGAAAGGCCCGATCGGCACGAAGGGCCCACGCGTCTCCACCAACCTCAGCTTCGCGGGGCGTTATCTCGTGTTCATGCCTTACAGCGATCGCAGCGGCATCTCGCGCAAGATCGAGGACCCGAAGGAACGCGAACGTTTGCGCAAGATTCTGCGCGACCTGGAAATTCCCGAAGGCGTAGGCGTGATCATTCGGACCGTCGGTGAAGGACAGCGGGCGCGTTATTTTGTGCGCGATTTGGGCTTCCTCCTCGAGCAATGGTCGCGGGTCGAGCAGTTGATCAAAGACGAGCCGGCGCCCTGCCGCGTCTTTGAAGAACCGGATTTGGTCGAGCGGACCGTGCGCGATTTTCTCACCGACGAAATCGACGAGGTCGTTTGTGACGACCGCGCCGCGATCGATCGCATGAATGCGCTGGTCGGGCAGATTTCCCGCCGGGCGCGAAACCGCATTCAGTTTTACGACGGAGCCGCGCCCATTTTCGAAACGTTCGGCATTCAGAAACAAATCGACGACGCGTTCCATCGCCAGGTTTGGCTGAAATGCGGCGGCTATATCGTGATCGACGAAACCGAGGCACTCGTGGCCATTGACGTAAACACCGGCCGAAACAAGGGCGGGCGCGACGTCGAGAAAACAATCCTCCAGACCAACCTGGAAGCGGCCGACGAAATCGCGCGGCAGCTACGATTACGCAACATCGGGGGGCTGATCATCGGCGATTTCATTGACATGAAGAGCCGCAAGGACCAGCAAATGGTTTACACCCTGATGAAGGAGCGGTTGAAACGCGACAAAGCCAAGACGCATGTGGTGCCGCTCTCGGCCCTGGGTTTGATGGAGATGACCCGGCAGCGCGCACAGGAGAGCCTGAGCGATTCGATTTACGAAAATTGTCCCTACTGCCAGGGCCGTGGGGTGGTGAAGACCTCGATGACCACCAGCGTGGAGCTCCATCGCACCCTCAATACCGTGATGCGCAAATACCAGGACACGGTTCACGAATTACGGGTGATTTTGAACCCGGACGTCCTCAAGCGTTTGAAGGAGGAAGACGAGGAATTTCTCATCGAATTGGAACGCCGCTATGCCGGGCGTCTGCTCTTCCGGGGGGATCCGGCCTACCACCACGAAAAGTTCATGATTACAGACGCCAATACCGGAGCAGAACTTAAACCTTGACAGGCGGGAGAAAAACTTGATTGCTTGCTTGCAAATCAAATTGCGAGATGGCACAATCGCGGACATCCAGGGGAACCCTCAAATACGTTCTTGAAGATGCGCCGCGGCTATCGCGGTGGCAGACTTAACCAAACAGGAGAAAACAATATGAAGAAACTAACACTTAGCTTGTGCGCGGCAGTCGCGATGGCCTCTGCCGCTTTCGCTGGCACGGAGACCTATTCGAAGGAATCGAAGAGCGTCGCGCCGCCGCCATGCCCGCAGTGGTATGCAGACAATGAAGTTAACCTCACTTTGAGCGGCACCTATCTCATTACGGGCACCGCCTGGCGCGATGACAGATATCTTTCCGTGGATCACGCCTGGGGTGGCGCGCTCGACGCGAAATACTTTGTGCACCGTTACTTCGGTTTCGGCGTGCAGGGCTGGGCGTCCCGCGCGAATACGTTTGAAACGTTCGACGCCGGCACCGGTCGGATCCGCGGCAGCGGAGATACGCACATGGTGGGAGGCATCCTCGGAACCTTCACCTTCCGGTTCCCGATTACCTGCTCTCGTTTTGCCCCTTATTTCTGGGGCGGCGGTGGCGGCATCTGGGGTGGTGGCCGGGATCACGACTTCTTCCTCGATCCGACTGTGCCTCGCGGATTTGTCCGGAGAGAATTCGACTCGAGCCGGAGCAAATGGATGGGCCAGGTTGGCGGTGGATTCGAAGTTCGCATGACACCGCACGTCGGCTGGACCAACGACTTCAGCTGGAACATCGTTTCGGGCTCCCAAAACAATTTCGGGATGGCCCGCACCGGCATCAACTTCGCGTTCTAAACAACGCCGTATAATTCAAATAAAGCGCCGGGAACACTGTATGTGTTCCCGGCCTTTTTTTTGAGCGAGAGGTCGTATTGCGAAACCGCTCTCGCGAGCGAAATTATTGCATGTCGTTTGCCCAGATCCTGGACAACTTGCCGCTCCCAAAATCGCGGCGGCTTCGTCGCTTCGAGGATCTGCTGACGCCTAAATCGGACGCGGCATTCGAAGCGCTCGCGCAGTCTTCGCGCATCCTCACCGCCCAAAATTTCGGGCGCACCATGCGGCTCTTCGCGCCGCTCTACCTTTCGAACGAATGCATCAACAACTGTCAGTATTGCGGTTTCTCCCGCGACAATCCGATCCTGCGCGTCACTCTCAGCCTGGAACAGGTCGTCGCCGAGGGGCGGTATCTGGCGAACGAGGGATTCCGCCAGATCCTTCTCGTGGCCGGGGAACATCCGAAGTTTGTCAGCCAGGATTACCTTGCTGATTGCGTGCGCGCGCTCGCGCCGGATTTTTCGTCGATCTCCATCGAAGTCGGTCCGATGGAGGTCGGCGACTACGTCCCGATCGTCGAGGCCGGCGCCGAGGGTCTCGTGGTTTACCAGGAAACCTACGATCGGAAGATTTATGCCGAGCTGCATACCTCGGGTCCAAAACGCGATTTCAACTGGCGGCTCGACTGCGCCGAGCGCGGGTACGAAGCCGGATTCCGCCGGCTCGGAATCGGTGCGCTGTTCGGTTTGGCGCCCTGGCAGGAAGAAGCGGTCCGGTTGGCGGCTCACGTTGAGTACTTGCTGAAACATTGCTGGCAGGCGCAAATCACCGTCAGTCTGCCGCGTCTGCGCCCGGCCGCGGGCGAATTTCAACCGGCATTTTCCATGACCGATCGTGAGCTGGCGCAATTGATTTGCGCCTTTCGAACAACTTTCCCCGAGGTCGGGATTGTTCTCAGTACTCGGGAACGAGCGGTTTTGCGCGATGCGCTGGCGCCGCTTGGGGTGACGATGATGAGCGCCGGCAGCCATACCGAGCCCGGCGGATACACAGGGCAAGGCGCCGGTGATCTGCATCGCACCGTTCGCGGGCGAATTGTGGCGCCGGAATTTGAAAACGGTGAAGACATGCTAGCCACCGGCCAGTTCGAGATTAGTGACGAGCGCTCGGCGGCCGAGGTCGCGACGGCGTTGCGCCAACGCGGCTTCGAACCGGTTTGGAAAGACTGGGACGCGTCTCTAGTGATCCCATGAAAGTGTGGATCAATGGCGAAGCCGCCGAGACAAACGGCGCGGCGAATGTGGCTGAGTTGGCGCAGCGCCTCCGACTGCCTCCGAATTCAATTCTGATCGAGCACAACGCCACCGCACTGCATCAGCGCGAATGGCCGAAGCACGCCTTAGCTGAGGGTGACCGGATCGAATTTATCCGCGTCGTTGCGGGCGGTTAGCAGCGCATTCAACGTCGAGCGGCAACCGCCAGCCGCACTCCAAGAAAGATAAAGAGCGAGCCGACCGCGCGATTGAGAAGCGCCGCGATCGTCGCGTTCCCTCGCAGCCGCGTGCTGAAAGTGGCGGCGAACCATGCCAGCAGCAGGCACCAAATCGTTCCGGTCGTAACGAAAGTGAGTCCGAGGATCAGGAAGGCGATTGTTTTCGAGGGCGTCTCGGCGTCGATGAACTGCGGGAGAAAGGCCAGGAAAAAAAGAGCGACCTTCGGGTTGAGAATATTTGTGAGAACACCCTGGCGAAAAGCGGCGCCGGGATTGCCCCGTTTGAAATGTGCCGGCACCTGCATGTCGTAATCGCGTTGGAACAACGCGCGGACGCCGAGAAAGATAAGATAAGCCGCGCCGGCCAGTTTCACCGCGGTGAAGGCCCAGGCCGAGGTAGCGAGAAACGCCGATAATCCCAGCGCCGCGGCACACGTGTGAAAGACGCTGCCGACACAAATGCCAAGTGCCGAAGCGACGCCGGCGCGACGGCCCTGCGCGATGCTTCGGCCAAGAATGTAAACGGTATCGGGGCCGGGCGTCAGGTTGAGGAGAATGCCCGCTGTGAGAAAAAGCGCGAAGCCGTGAATTCCAAACATGGTTGGCGATGCCGGCGCTTTAGCGGGCCTGCTTTACCACCACTCGCATGCCGTCGGTTTGGATAACGGTAACCGGCGTATCTACCGGGATGAATTCTCCTTCGGTAACGACGTCCACCACATGCTCGGCGAAGCGCGCCTTGCCGCTGGGGCGCAGAGTGGTAAGTGCGGCGCCTTCCATTCCGGGCGCGAGAGTGAGCGCAGTCGCGAATTCTCGCGGCGCGCCCGCGAGTGAAGGACCGGGCGGGTTCGTCGTCATGAGGGCGAATCGCCGATAAATACTGGTGCGCGGCAAATACCGCGCGAGAAGCACGATCGCGATCGCGGCGCCCACCACAGCGAGAAAAAGGTTACGCATCGGAACCGCGATCATCTGGCCAGTCGGCAAAAATGTTTCGCCCGGATAGCGATCGATCATCGCCCAGAGCAACGAAGCGAGCATGAGAAATACGCCGACCACGCCGATGACGATGGTCGAGTGCGCGAAAAACAGGATTTCGATCAGGACCAGAAAGACGCCGAGAACGAAGAGCGCCACCACTTCCCAGCCCGCGAGT
The DNA here is from genome assembly GCA_039649045.1 of Verrucomicrobiota bacterium. Taxonomy (GTDB): domain Bacteria; phylum Verrucomicrobiota; class Verrucomicrobiia; order Chthoniobacterales; family UBA10450; genus AV80. The sequence continues at coordinate 81,847 of JBBWZL010000011.1, forward strand.
CCCGCGAGATAATGGCCGAGGAAAAAGAGCGCAAAGCACACCGCTGCCAAAATCCCAGGCAAGCTCGCCCCCGGAATTTTGAATTCGAGATAGGCGCAGATGATTCCGAGCAGGAGCAACAACGGCGCAAGCGCGGTGATCCAGAACGCGAGCCGTTCGAACCCGCTCGGATCGAGCGCGACCGCCTGCCCTTTCAACCCGGCTTTGCGCATGAGATCCGCGACGGAATCCGCCACGTCGTCGGCGAGCAACGGTTTGCCATTGATCTTCTCGGTCGCTTCCTGCGCCGTCAGGGTGAGAAGCGATCCCTTCGGATGCACGACGCGCTCGCCGATTTTCACTTCCTTTTCCTTGGTCATGAACGCTTCGCCGATATCGGGATTATGGCCGTTGCGCGTCGCCGAGCTGCGGATGAGCGCGGACCAATAGGAAAGCGTTTTATCGCGTTCTGTTGCCGGCAGATCCTGGCCGGTGGAAAGGACAGGCGCCGCCGCGCCGATGGCGCTCACCGGCGACATGTAGATATGCTCCGTGGCGAGCGCGATGAGCGCGCCGGCCGAACCCGCATTGGAGTTGATGAAGGTATAGGTCGGAATCGTGGCGTGATTCAGGACGCCGGTGATGTCCGCTGCCGTATCGAGCCGGCCACCGTAGGTATTCATTTCGAAAACGATCGCGCCGGCGCCGGCGCTCTCCGCTACTTTCACGGCGCGGCGCAAAAAGAGGAGCAACGGCTGCGAGATTTCCCCGTCCAGAGGAACGACCACGGTATCGCCCTTCTTAATAATGTCGCGCGCTGCCCTGACCTGCGGCGCCGTCGCGAGGATCAAAAGCAAAAGGAGATAGCGTAAAAAAAGTCTCATCAGGAAAAGCCTGCGAGATGACAATTGGTGGAAGCGTTCCGTCTCTGGCTTAATTTGACATCGCTCCGCGCCGCAAACGAGCGAAAAGTAAACGCCCATGGGAACAATCCCTTCACAGAATATCGAGCAGATCGCCGCCGCGAACGACATCGTGGAGGTGATCGGCTCGTATTTTCCGCTGAAGCGAGCGGGCTCGACCTTCAAAGCGCTCTGTCCCTTTCACCAGGAAAAGACGCCGTCGTTCACGGTCAGCCCGCAACGGCAGACGTTTCATTGCTTCGGCTGCGGGGCGGGCGGGAGTGTTTTTCGTTTTGTGATGGATTATGAGCATCTCGAATTTCCGGCGGCGGTGAAGAAGCTCGCGGCCCGAGCGGGGATTCCGGTCGTGGAAGAGCGAGGTACGAGCGGCGGCGACGACGATCGTCAGCACGAGACTCGGCGGATGTTGCTCCAGCTCCACGCGGAAGCGGCCGAATGGTTTCACGAGAACCTGGTGAAGGCGAAGATCGGAGCCCCGGCGCGCGAGTATTTGAAGAAACGCGGGATCGACCGCCGCATCGCCGACGACTGGCAGCTCGGCTTTGCGCCGGAGAGCTGGGACGCGTTTTTGTCCTGGGCGCTGGAGCGTGGTTACCGCCGCCCACAGATATTGCAAAGCGGCCTGATCAAACCGCGCGACGAAAATCGGCCCGACGGCGACGCCTACGATCGCTTTCGCGGCCGCATCATGTTTCCGATTCACAACGACGTGGGTGAAGTGATCGCATTCAGCGGTCGGGTCCTGGAAAAAGAAGCCGAGGGCGCGAAATATCTCAATTCGCCCGAGACACCGCTCTTCCGCAAAGGCCGCGTCCTCTTCGGTCTTCATAAAACCAAGCGGGGGTTGATCGAAGCCAATTGCGCCATTGTTTGCGAAGGCCAGCTCGATCTGATCACGCTTTTCGAAGCCGGAATCACGAACGTCGTCGCCCCTCAGGGGACGGCTTTCACCGAAAACCAGGCGAGGATTTTGAAACGCTTCGTCAACGAAGTAGTTCTCTGTTTCGACTCGGACACCGCCGGCGAAAAGGCGGCCGAGCGTTCTCTGGACGCCCTTCTCCAGAACGATCTGATCGTGCGAGTGGCCGAAATGCCGGCCGGCGAGGATCCCGATTCGCTGATCCGGCGTGAAGGGAAAGCAGAGTTCGAAAAGCGCGTTTCGGCGGCGCGCGATTTTTTCGATTCCTGGATCGAGCGCGAAGCAGCGTCAACGGATTTGGATTCGTTAGGCGCGAAAATGCAGCTCGCGCGGAAACTGGCCGAGACCGTCGCGCGCGTGCACGACCCTCTCATGCGCGGCGAAGTCGCGAACAAGGTGACCGCACGCCTCGGGGTGCCTCGCTCCGATTTCGAGCGACTCCTGACCAAGCCGAGCCGCGAGCGCTTTTCCACTGACGATTCGCCCGTTCCGGAAAGGACAGCCGCGCCGCGTCACGAGGTCGCGATGCTTTGCCTCCTTGCGTTGCGGCACGCGGAAGCGCGTGAGTTTCTTCGGGCGCAAAATTGGCGGGAGTTGCTGGCGCAAACGCCGGATGCGGAGATTCTCGGCCGCATTCTGGAAAGCGACCTTCGTCCGGATGATCCCGCGTCCCTGAACGCATTTATGGCCGGGCTTCCAACCGGAGACGAAGCCCTGGTCTCCTCCTGGTTGCTGCAAAAAATGCCTCCGAACGGCCTGGACGTAGCGAAAGGCTGGTGGAACGGCCTCCGCCAGGCCACTTTGCGCCGGCAGCTCCAGATCGCGGAAGGGCGAATGAAACTCCCTCGTTTGACCACCGGCGAAGCGGTCAATTTGCAGAAACAAATTCTTGACCTTACGGAGCAACTCCGTGAGCTTTCGAAGTTTTCGTCTGCCCACGTGCTCGACACCTGACTTCGTCGCTGAGGGGGCAGTGAGTCGAGCGAGAGTTGACTGAAAACAGCAATACCTCAAGAGCACACAGTTTTGGCAACTCATCCGAGAAAACACGCGCGACGCGGAGCCCGGCCCTCGTCAAAGAAGCCGGCAAAAGCGAAACCTGCAAAACGTCGGCCCGCGCGGGCGAAGCCGCACAAGGTTCACCGGAAGCCGGCCAAGACCAAAACGCCCGCGCGAAAGAAACCGACTGCGACGAAGAAAACTCCGAGTTCATTGAAGGCGTCACAGTCGAATGGTGCCGACTATTCGGGTGCAGAAGAAATTTTGCCCGTACCGGCGGCCGGCGATGTGCAGAGCCGAATCCGGGAGTTGATCAAGCTCGCAAAAGAGCAGGGCTATCTCACTTTCGATGATCTCAACGAAGCGTTGCCGGCCGACATCAGTGATGCCGATGAACTCGATGCGATTCTGACGCGGCTGCGTCGGATGGAGATCGATATCATCGAAGCGTCGGAAGTCGACCGCTACAAAGACGTCAAGAAAGACACAGAGGAGGAAGAAGAAGAGAAACCGGAACCGAAGCTCGATATTCTGGACGACCCGGTGCGGATGTACCTCAAGCAAATGGGCCAGGTGCCGTTGCTGACCCGCGAGCAGGAGGTGGAGATTTCCAAACGAATCGAAGAAGCCGAGATCATGGTGCAACGGCTCATCAATCGCTTCGGATTCATCGCCCAGGCGCATCTCGATCTTGCGCAAAAACTCACCGAAGGGGGCGAACGCTTCGACCGGGTTATTCTCGACAAGAAGATCGAAAGCCGCGAGCGCTACATGAAGTTGCTGCCGCGCCTTTGCCGGCAGGTGGAGAAACTCGGCGTCTCAATCCGCCAGCAATATTCGCATATCCTTCATGGATCCGCGCGGCGCGATGCGAAGAAGTTGAAGACATTCCAAAAATCGGTGACCTCGCTGCAAAAGCTCTATCCCAAATTTTATTTCAAACAAAAGGTAACGGAAGAATTCGTTCATCTCGCGGACGAGCAATTCCAGGCCCTGACTGTCTTGCAGGTTGAGATCAGCAAACATCCGCGGGATAACGGCGCGCGTTCGCCGCTCGGAATCAAGTCGCGCGACTTGGAGAGCTGTCTTTGGCTTTCGCTGGATGAATACACCGAACAGTACCGCGCCCTAAAGAGCTGGTTACACAAAGCGCTCCGGGCCAAGACCGAAATGGTTGAAGCCAATCTGCGGCTCGTGATTTCCATCGCGAAGAAATACACCAACCGCGGCCTCTCTTTCCTCGATCTGATCCAGGAAGGAAACATGGGGCTGATGAAGGCAGTCGAGAAATTTGAGTACCGGCGCGGTTACAAGTTTTCCACTTACGCCACCTGGTGGATTCGGCAGGCGATAACCCGCTCAATCGCGGATCAAGCGCGCACGATTCGCATCCCAGTGCACATGATCGAAACGATCAACAAACTGATGCGGGTGCAGAAGCAGCTCGTCCAGGAATACGGCCGCGAACCGACGCCGGAAGAAGTAGCCGAGGAAATTTTGCTTCCGGTCGATCGCGTCCGGGCGGTATTGAAAATGGCGCAGCAGCCGATCTCGCTTCAGTCGCCTGTCGGCGAGAGCGAAGAGACAAATTTTGGCGATTTCATCGAGGACAAAGGCGCGGAAAATCCGAGCGACATGACCGCGATCGTCTTGCTGAAAGAGAAGATCAAGGACGTGCTCGAAACTTTGACAGAACGTGAACGCCAGGTGCTCGAGCAGCGTTTTGGACTCGTGGACGGATATAGCCGGACGCTCGAGGAAGTCGGCCGGCAATTTCGCGTGACGCGCGAACGCATTCGCCAGATCGAAGCGAAGGCGCTCCGGAAAATGCGGCATCCGACGCGGATCCGGCAGTTGGAAGGGTTTCTCGAAGCCGCCGAGACCTGAGAGCCGGTTTTCCTCGCACAACTTTGACAGGCGAGCGGAGTTCAATAGGCCACCATGAAGCGCGAAGACGATGAAAAACTTTGGGATTTGCTCGGCCACGCCGCCGAGCCGAAAATCTCACCCTTCTTCGCGCGCAACGTTTTACGCGAGATTCGCGAATCACGCGGCAGCGCGCGGATGACCGGATGGCTCAAATGGTTGGTTCCGGCGACCGGAGTCGCGGTAGCGGTCATTGCCGCGTTGTTCCTGCGGGTGCAAATCCCCGACCGGAATCATTCCGATTCATTGGCCGACCAGCTCGCCGTGATGGAGGCGCAAGACAGTGAAGTAATGGCCGATCTCGACGACCTGTTTGCGTCCGACGACAGCACTTCCTGGGACGACGCCGTCCTGTTATAGGTCGGTGCTCCGGCCGCAAAAAAATTGAGCTGACGTGGCGATTGCCAGGCCAGCTCAATTAGCAAACCGTTCTCAGTTTAGCGGTAGTGACGGTAATGGCGTCGAATGTGATGCCGGTTATACCGGGGCGCGACATAGACGATCCTCCGCGTGCGATATCCGTAGTAATCGTACGGGTAATAATCGTACGGATACGAGGAGTAACGATATCCGTAGCCATAGGGGTAACCGTACCCATATCCAATTCCGATCGGAACCCCGATTCCGATCCCTACTGAAATGCGAGCATCCGCTCGCGGGGCGGCCGCGAATGCGAAGGCGCCGACCGCCAAACCAATCAAAAGAAGCTTTTTCCAGTTCATTGTGAATCCCTCTCTCAAGTTGATGCTATCGAACAGTAGTTAAGACGTAGAGTTCCTAAGAATTATTCGGCCCTAACTGCATCGTAGGCCGGATATCCCATGACACAAATATCCTGCCCGATTCGCTCGTAGCGCACGCGATGGAGGCGCGGCGCTGCGCTGCTGTGGTCAGCTCCCAGTCCGCCAAAGCTCACGATGGGACCTCCCACGAAAACGGGGCCCAGATAAAGCTGAATCTTGTCAACGAGGCGTTGATCGAGCGCCTGCCCGAGAATTTCGCCACCCCCTTCGATGAGCACGCTCGTAATTTCTTTTTCGCCCGCCTCGCGCAAAACAGTAGACAGGCTCCCTGCGGAAACAATCGTGCGGTCGGCAAAGCGGTCGGTAAACAAATGTGCCTGTCGCGGCAGAGAGCCGGATCGCGAAAGGACAATGCGCCAAGGTTGCTTTGCTCCGCGCACGCCGCGGACCGTGAGCCGTGGATTATCCGCGCGCAATGTTCCCGCGCCGATCAAGATCGCATCCACTTGGGCTCGTAACTGGCGAGCATGCCGCCGCGATGTAGCGCTCGTAAGCCAGCGTTTTTCGCCCGGTGCCGAAGACAACCTTCCATCAAGGCTCATGCCGCATTTAGCGACGACAAAAGGACGCCCGGTCGTGATCCATTTGTTGTAGGCTTCGTTGAGCTCTGAACATTCGTCGGCGAGAACACCGCTGCGGACATCGAGGCCGGCCTTCTTCAGAATCTCAACACCTCGGCCACCGTGCTTCGGATTGGGATCCGTAGCACCGATCACAACGTGCCGGACGCCGGCGTTGATGATCGTCTCGGTGCACGGCCCGGTTCGACCGGTGGTGGAACACGGTTCCAACGTCACGTATAGGATGGCGTTTCGTGGTATGGGCGCATTGAATTGCCGAAGGCATTCGATTTCCGCATGCACTGATCCAGCGCGTGCATGATGTCCCTTCGCCACGATCTTTCCGTCGATCACGAGGACAGCGCCTACTGCGGGGTTGGGACTTGTTTGGCCCAATGCCTTCCGCGCCTCCGAAAGAGCCCTGAGCATGATGCGTTCATGAGTGAACTTGTGTCTCATATCGGCATTCCGCAGCCTAGTCTTACCTGTGCCAATTTGTGTCTCAATATTTGGGTGAAAGAAATTCTGCTTCCTGATAAGCCTCTGTTTTACAATTACTTATCGAAACCGCATCAAGCGGTAGCGTCGGTGGCATTTGTCTCGCTTAGGATTGATCAGCTTTCGAATCACACCTCAACAACACCAACAAAGGAAATCATATGAGCTTAATACGTTACCAAACACCAAATTCCGTGATGCTGCCATCGCTTGATCGCTGGGCGAATCTCCGGAATGACATCGATACTCTCTTGGAGTTGCCATTCTGGTCGGGCTTGGATCGTCAATCGCAGTTGTTCTCCGGTTGGACTCCTCCGCTCGATCTCTACCAAAACAACGACAACATCGTTGCCGTCGTCGAGCTGCCCGGAATGCGCAAGGAGGACATCGAAATTTCGCTCCAGGATGGAACGCTGACGATCAGTGGCGAGCGCAAAGAGGAAAGCGTCAACGATGGCGCCGCCCGCTCCGAGCGTTTCACCGGCAAGTTCCGCCGCAGCGTTACCCTTCCGACACGGGTCGACGCGAACAAAGTGAATGCCACTTACAAAGACGGCATTTTGACCGTCACGTTGCCGAAGGCCGAGGAAGCGAAGCCGAAACAAATCCAAATCAATCTCAGCTAAACAATTCTTAAGAAAGGAAACCAATGAATACTTTAGTTCGCGAAAATCGCAGCACTAACGGCGAGCGCCAGACCGAACAGTTTGTCGCGCCGGCCGCCACCGTCCTTGAAAACAGCGAGGGCTACACGCTCGAAGTCGAAATGCCGGGCGTGAACAAGGAGGGTCTCGAGATGTGGGTCGAGAATAATGAACTCACGATTCTGGGCCGGCGCACCACGTCTTCGGTGGAAGGCACGCTGGTTCATCGGGAATCGCGCGCGGAAAATTTTCGCCGCTCGTTTGAGATCGATCCGTCGATCGATGCGGCAAAAATCAGCGCGAAGATCGATCAGGGCGTGGTCACCTTGACTCTGCCGAAGGCCGAGCAGGTGAAGCCGCGGAAGATCGCCGTCGCTTAACGGTCGTTTTGGTTAGAACTGCAGGCCGCAAGCCGCTGAGGTTTGCGGCCTGTCGTGTTTTTCCTACACCTCCACGGAGCTTTTCTACTTGGCGAAGCGCGACAGCCGCCGTACTTAAACGGTTCCCTATGGCCACGAAAACCGAAGAAAAAACCGGCGAAGACAAGGTCACTGCCGCCCGCAACAAGAACCTCGATTTGGCGATCCAACAGATCGCGAAGGATTACGGTGACGGCGCCATCATGCGCCTCGGCGATGCTTCGATCGTCGATATCGACGTCATTCCAACCGGAAATATTTTGATTGATCGCGCGCTGGGCGTAGGCGGATTTCCTCGCGGCCGCGTGGTGGAGGTTTTTGGCCCTGAATCATCGGGGAAAACCACGCTCACGCTCACTGTCATCGCGCAGGCGCAAAAACGGGGCGGACTCGCCGCGTTCATTGACGTCGAGCATGCCCTCGACCCGGCGTACGCGCGGCGTCTCGGTGTGAATCTGGACGATCTGCTCGTATCGCAACCCAGCTCCGGCGAAGAAGCTCTCCGCATTTGTGAAACGCTCGTGCGTTCGAATGCGCTCGATGTCATTGTGCTCGATTCGGTTGCAGCCCTCGTGACGAAGGCGGAGCTCGAAGGAGAAATTGGCGACGTCACGGTCGGTGCGCAGGCGCGGCTGATGAGCGCGGCGTTGCGCAAGCTGACCGCATTGATTTCAAAGGCGCGCACCTGCTGCGTTTTCACCAATCAGATTCGCGAGAAAATCGGCGTGATGTTTGGCAACCCGGAAACGACCCCTGGTGGCAAGGCGCTGAAATTTTACGCCAGCGTGCGGGTCGATATCCGGCGCATTGGCGCGATCAAACAGACGGACGGCGTGGTTACCGGCAACCGGACCCGCGTGAAAATCGTGAAGAACAAAGTCGCCCCGCCGTTCACGGAAGCCGAGTTCGACATCATGTACAACGAGGGAATCTCGTCGACCGGCGCGCTCCTCGATCTTGCGCTCGAAAAACAAATCATCGAAAAGCGCGGCTCGTGGCTCAGTTACAAGGGGACTCAACTCGCGCAGGGTCGCGATGCCGGCAAAGAAGCGCTAAAAAACGATCAGGCGCTCTACGATGAGATCGAGACCGCGGTCAAAGCGAAGCTCGACGAAGAAAAGAAGTAGCGGTGCGCTGTTAAGGTTGCGGCGAAACACTTTCGCCGAATTTCTTTCCGAGCGCAGTGAGGTATTTCTCGATCGTCCCGCTCTGCCCGAAAACAAAACGCGACATGAAGCGGAAGAGGATGTTTGAGACCTCGCCAGCCTCTGTGATTTGGACGCGGGTGCCGTCGGCTTCGCTCTTGAAAGTGTAAGTCCAGGTGCCTGAATAACCGAGGTCCTGATAGACGATGCGTGTAACCATTTTCTCATTCGGCCGGTCCTCGGCCAGATCGTAGGTAACCGAGCCCTGCTTCCCCTGTTCGCGAAACCGAAAATGATTATCATCGGTGGGAACGATCTCCACGCGCTGAAGATCGGAGCGCCAGCTCGGCGCCGCCTTGAAATCCCGCACTGTCTCGTAGATCTCGCTGGGCGCTCGGTGGAGAATTATTTGCCGCGAAACGACATGATTTCTGGGCAAAAAGGCGCCGATCACGAGGACCAGGAGCACCAGCGCAAACACGATAGCCAGGATGATGAGGGCGAGTTTCATATTGGTTGTTTCATTTTGCGTGCTGCCTGGGCGAGGAGTTGGAGTCCTCGCACGGCTTCCGCGCGGTCTTTTGGATTGAGCTGGTCCAAGAGTTGCCCCACGCGTTTTTCATCCAGAACCGACGTGGATGCGAGCGCTTCAGCGCCGCGAGGCGTCAGACGCAGCTCTCGCTGTCTTTTGTCGGAAGGGGACGGTTTGCTCACGAGGTAACCGAGGCGGCTGAGGCGGGCGATGGCGGCCGACAGGGTGGAAGCTGCCACACTGAGGTGTCCGGCCAGCGCGCGAGGACTGATCGGGTTCTTCCGATCCAGGTGCGCCAGGATCGAAGCATCATGAGAGGAAAGGTCCCAGGAGGTAGAGGCGGCGCGAACGTGATCGACGTGACAGGCCAGATAGATTTGCGGAAAGAGCCGCTGGATTTCAAAGACAGCTTCAGAGCGCATACGAGCATCGTCCAAGCCGGAAATCGTTCGTCAAATCGAAGGGATCATTTCCGGAGCTAAGATTTCCATTTGGAAATGTGCGTTGCCTCCGGCACTTTCAAATCGTCATGACCTCGGCGCAGATCCGGCAATCCTTTCTCGATTTCTTTCGCGAGAAACAGCACACCATCGTGCCGTCCGCATCGCTTTTGCCGGACTCGCCGAACCTGCTTTTCACGAACGCCGGGATGAACCAGTTCGTCCCTATTTTTCTCGGGCAACAAAAGCCGTCATGGGACCCGCCGCGCGTGGCCGACACGCAGAAATGCATCCGCGCCGGCGGAAAGCACAACGATCTCGATGATGTCGGTCTCGACACCTATCACCTCACGTTTTTCGAAATGCTCGGGAACTGGAGTTTCGGCGATTACTTCAAGAAGGAAGCGATCGACTGGGCGTGGGAACTTGTCGTGGAACGCTGGAAGCTTCCGCCATCGCGCCTCTACGCGACGGTCTACAGCCCGGGACCGGGCGATCCGAGCGAGTTCGATCAGGAAGCGTTCGACCACTGGGAACGCCTGTTTCGCGAGGCGGATCTCGATCCGGCTATCCACATCGTGAATGGCAACAAGAAGGATAATTTCTGGATGATGGGGGATACAGGCCCGTGCGGTCCGTGCTCCGAGCTGCATGTCGATCTTACGCCGGAAGGCGACACGCGCGGCAGTCTCGTGAATCTGAGCGATCCGCGCTGCATCGAGATTTGGAATCTGGTTTTCATCCAGTTCAACGCGAATCCGGACGGGACCTTCACGCCGCTTCCGCAACGTCACGTCGATACTGGCATGGGCTTCGAGCGCATGGCCGGATTTTATGCGGCCACGAAAGGGTTCACGGATTTTACCGCCATTCCGTCGGCCTACGATGCCGACGTTTTCACCGAGATCTTCGCCGAGCTCGAAAAGCTGAGCGGGAAAAAATATAGCGGCACGCTCCCGGCGCCTCCGGGGAGCGCGACCGTCTCGGTCGTTGGCGAAGGCGTCTCGCCTTCGCGGACTTTGTCTGCGGCGACGTCTGAGGAAAGTTCGTCGCGGCGAGACGCCGCGACCAGCGACCGAGACGGTCGCGCTACCCAGATCCAGATCGACGTCGCCTTCCGTGTCATCGCCGATCACATCCGCACGCTAAGTTTTGCGATCGCCGACGGGATTCAGCCGAGCAACGAAGGCCGCGGATATGTGTTGCGCCGGATATTGCGTCGCGCCGTTCGTTATGGGCGAACACTTGGCTTCCACGACCCATTCTTTTACACGCTGGTTGACGTCCTCGCACGCGCGATGGGCGAAGCCTTTCCGGAATTGCGTGCAAAAAAGAGCATGATCAAGGACACACTGCGTCGCGAAGAAGAAGGGTTTAATAAGACGTTGGATAAAGGCATCGCATTGTTTGAAAGCGAGGTCTCGCGGCTCTCGGGGAGCGCCATCTCTGGCGCGTTCGCGTTTCGTTTGTACGACGAACAGGGATTTCCTTTCGATCTTACCGAACTGATGGCGCGCGAGCGAAACTTGGCCGTCGACAAGGAAGGCTTTGAGAGCCTGATGAATGAGCAGCGGTCGCGGGCACGTGCGGCGCAGAAGAAAACCGCTATCGAGCTATCGGAGTCGGACGGCAAGGCGTTGACGCATTTCCTTGGTTACGATCACGATCATACCAGCGCCGATGTGGTTGCGGTCACTCCGGCGAATGGGAAAACCGCGGTGGTTCTGAACAATTCGGTCTGCTACGCCGAGATGGGTGGACAAGTCGGCGACACCGGCGAAATGCGAAGCAAAGATCGCAATTGGATAATCTCGGACACCAGAAAAGCGGGTGGTGCCTGGATCCACCTGATCGACGGAGCTGAGGCTCCGCGGGAGGGCGAAAATGTGACGGTGGCGTTCGATGGGCCGCGCCGTCACGCGATCGAGCGGCATCACACCGTTACGCATCTTTTGCATTGGGCGCTGCACGAAGTCGTCTCACGTGATTCGGCGCAAAAGGGAAGCTATGTCGGGCCGGATAAATTGACGTTCGATTTCTCGAGTGCGGCGCTGACACCGGAGCAGAAGCGTGAGGTCGGAAAGTTGGTGAACGCGAAGATCGGCGAGAATGCGCCGGTTTCCTGGACGGAGATTTCGTATGCAGATGCAAAGAAGCGTTCGGACATCCAGCAATTCTTTGGAGACAAATATGGGGACACCGTGCGCGTCGTGCAGATAGGCGGCGAGCCGCAGGCGTTGAACGGTTATTCGATGGAGCTTTGCGGCGGAACGCACGTGCGCGCAACGGGCGACATCGGTTCATTCCGGATCGTGAGAGAGGAAGCGATCGCGGCCGGCATTCGGCGAATCGAGGCGGTGGCGGGAGATGCGGCGAGGGACTGGGCGAATCACGAGGCGGCGCGACAGCACGAGAAATTTGAGGCACTGGCCCGGAAGAAACCTGAGATCACGGCGCTGCCTGCATTCGCGGAGAGCGGGGAGACAAGCACGATGCTCGAGCAGATTGACGAACGTTCGGCGCATCTGGAAAAACTTGAAGCCGAAGTTCACGAGTGGGAGAAACAGCATGCGAAGGCTTCGGAAGTCGAGTTACGAAATCGCGCGGAGGAAATCGCGAAGGAGCTTGGCGCGAAGAGCGCTACGGAAAAATCCATCGTTGCGAAATTGCCGAATGCTGACGGCAAATTGCTGCAGGCGATCGTGGATGCGCTCAAGCCGAAGTTCCGCGGTCCGATTTTTCTCGCGGGGGAAAACGACGGACGCGTGGCATTGGTTGCATCGGTGCCCAAGGAATTCACGACGCAGTTTCAGGCGAACAAGTTGATCCAGGAGATTGCGCCGATCGTCGGCGGCAAAGGGGGCGGGCGGCCGGACAATGCGCAAGGCGCGGGGAAAGACGCGGCGAAGATCGATGTCGCGCTCGCCCGCGCGCGTGAGTTGCTTTCGTTGTAGACGCGATCGTTGATCGCGGTTTGGTGGCTAGCTCGGCAACAACAAGGTTACTAATGTGGTGGCTATCACCGCGAGGAACAGGATCAGAAAATAAACGAATCCGCCGAACAGAAATTTCACGGTAGTGAAGAACCAGCCCTGTTTATAGACGTGGCGAATCGAGCGAAAGATTTGGACAACAATCGCGCACGAGAAAAGCGCGACAACCAATCCGTGCAGAGCCGGCATCGTTCGGGTGGCGCCCATCGCGGCCAGCGCAGTGATGATTACGCCTACATAAAGGAAGGTGTGGATGTGAAGCGCGTGGACCAGATGCTCGACGTAGAAGCGGTGTTTGCGGATGTAGAGAATCTTCAGAACGAATGCAAAAAGCGGGATGCAGCAAAGCATCATCACCGGGATGTTGCTTCTCAGGGTGTCCAGGAAAGGTCTGAGCTTGGCGCCATCCTCGCCGATCTTCTCCTTGACCTGCCGTTCGAACCACAGTGCGAAAGGCGTTTTCTTCTCGCCTTCCTTGCCCATGGTGAAATGGAGTGGGTCTTTCTTTCTTGGCTTCGGCGTAGCGCTGACTGGCGGATCTCCCGGTTTGGTTTCGATGACAGGGTCTGGCGGTTCGGGAATGTTGGAGATGGCGGTGGACATTTTCGCGCGTTCTCCTGGGTCGAGTTTCTTTCGCAGAGTGGATTTGAGAAACTCTCGGAAGACCGTCTTGAGCTCGCCGCGTTCCTGCTCGGTGAGAACTCCCTGGCCCTCCAGTAACTTCGCACGCGCGGCCTCCACCCTTTCCTTTTGCTCCGGGCTGAGCGGCGAGTCCGGCACGGTCAACTTTCCAAGGCTGGCCACGAGCTCGACGCGGTCTTGCGATGTCAATTCAATCGGGCCCGACGAATCCCAGTTGATGGCGCGCGCCATGAGGAAAAAAATGAGGCTGGCAATCAGATAGAGCCGAAGGGGGTGAACGTAGCGGGCACGCTTACCGGTGTTGAAGTCGTTCGTCAGCTGCCACGGGCGCAGCAAGAGCAGGTTCAGCGTTTGGAGAAATTTCGTGTCCCAGTTCAGGAACGAATCCGCGGCGTCCAACAAGACCCGAAGGATCGAGCGGCGGTAATCGATCGCGTGCTGCCCGCACTGGCTGCAGAACTCGCCGGTTAAGGGTGCGCCGCAATTCTCGCAATGGGTCAATAGCTTCGCGGGCAGTTTCGACCGGCGCCGGAGGCCAAAGATACCGCGGCGTCTGGGCGGCTCCTCGGCGATGCTCGCAGCGGCGTCCGCCAGGATAATCTGTTCGATTTCGTCGCCCATGGATCTGCGTCACCTTATCGCGGCCCAGACGCGATGCACGTCGTCATGATCTTCGAGGGTCTGGAGAAATTCGCCGGCATGCGTGCGTTCTTCGTCAGTCAATTCGGGAAAGTTTTTCGCGAGATAACCGAGCTCGCTGGTCACGATCGTCCACGCATTTGCCACGAGCCATTGCGAAACCGAGTGCAGGTCGCTGCGCTCGGTAATGAAACGCGCCCCCGCCGCTTCTTCCGGGATATCGTCGTTCTGCGCATGCGAAAGAGATTCCACGTTTTGCGCGCCGGCTTCGATCGCAGCCGCTTCAATATCGGCGGCCGGATCGGCGTGATGCGCTTCCACGAGCCCGACGTGATCGAAGAGAAACTTATTGCTGCCCGGCGCACCGAGCTGGCCGCCCTTCTTGAAGAGAACGCGAATTTCCGGCGCGGTGCGGTTGTTGTTATCGGTCAGGACTTCCACGATCAGCGCTACCTTGTGCGGCGCGTAACCTTCGAAGACGACGTGCTCCATGACGAGCTTGTCGTCGCCGATGCCGGCGCCTTTTTTGATCGCGCGCTCGATCACGTCGCGCGTCACACTGGCCTTGCGCGCTTTGTCCACGACTGCGGCCAGCCGCGGATTACCGCCGAGCTCCGCGCCGCCCAACTTCGCTGCAACCATGATCTCCTTCACCAGCTTGCCGACAAGCTGGCCTTTCTTCAGCCCGGCGACTTCTCGTTTGGCATGAAGCCATTGGCGACCCATCCCGCCGGTTTAACAGCGCGGACCGCTAATCGCGAAACAAAAAGAGCGCCGCGGTGCCGATCGCCCCGATAACAAAAAGCGCGATGTCGTTGCTGACAAAATAGGGGTACGCCATCAAAGCGATGCCGAGAAACATCGGCTTCCAGACGTGCATTCGTTTTCCGTAAACGAAGGCAACGAAGCCGATCGAGCCGAAGAGCAGTCCGCCAATGAGATTGGCTGCGCCGAAAACAGGCATGACGCTTTTCGAGCTAATCTCGCGCCATTCACGGCGCGAAAACTTGAAGATTGACCCTCATTACGTGGCGATGACACGATTCCTTTCCGGGAACCTCAACCAAAGGAGACATCGTGGCGTCACAACTTTTTAAGACAAAAAGTCCGGAACTGTTGATGCGGGAATCGGAGCATCCCGACCGGTTGATGAAACGGTCGCTGCGGGCGTTCGACGTCACCTGCCTCGGGATCGGCGCGATTATCGGCGCGGGGATTTTCGCCCTGGCTGGGACGGCCGCCGCCGGCGAGGTGATCGCCGGATCGATTTGGAAAACCCCGGTAATGAATTGGCTTCACTCGGTGTTCACGCATTCCGAGTTGGTCATGGGGCGGCCGGGAGCGGGCCCGGCAGTCGTCTTGTCATTTGTCGTAGCGGCGATCGCCTGCGGGTTCGCGGCCCTTTGTTATGCCGAGCTGGCGGCGATGATTCCGGTCTCCGGTTCGGCCTATACTTATTCCTACGCGACGCTGGGCGAGATCATCGCGTGGATCATCGGCTGGGATCTTATTCTCGAATACGCCGTCGGCAACATGGCGGTCGCCGTCGGCTGGGCGGGATATTTTGTAAAATTATGCGGCAGCCTGTTCGGATTGAAATTTCCGCTGTGGGCGGTCTCCGACACAGAGACGGCGAATAGCATCATCGCCACCGGTGGAGAGACGCTTCAGAATTTTTCGTCGACCACCCTGCCGGTCATCTTCGGCCATGCCTTTGCCCTGAATCTGCCTGCGTTTTTGATCGTGGGCGCCGTCACGATTCTTCTCATCTATGGAATCCGGGAAAGCGCCACGACGAACACGACGATTGTTTTGATCAAGGTAGCCGTCGTCGTTTTCTTCATCGCCTTCGGTTCGTTCATGGTGAATCCGACCAACTGGCATCCATTTATGCCTTCCGGTTTTGGGGGCGTGATGAGCGGCGCGGCGATTGTCTTCTTCGCGTTCATTGGCTTCGACGCGGTCTCGACTACCGCGGAGGAGACGCGCAATCCGCAGCGTGATTTGCCCATCGGCATGATCGCCAGCCTGGCGATTTGTACCGTGCTCTACGTCCTCATGTCCGGAGTGCTTACCGGCATCAAGAACTACACGGTGTATCTTGGCGATTCCGCGGCCGTGGCGACGGCGTTCGCGAGCAAGCCCTGGGCGCAGGCCCTGGTCAGCGCCGGCGCGCTTGCGGGCCTGACGTCTGTCCTGCTGGTCTTCCAATTAGGCCAGCCGCGCATCTTCATGGCGATGGCGCGGGACGGACTTCTGCCGCGATACTTCGCCCGGATCCATCCTCGTTTTCGGACCCCGCATGTCACCACCATTTGGACCGGCATCACCGTTGGCGGAGTCGCCATGATCACTGATATCGGATCGCTCTCGGACCTGACGAATATCGGAACGCTGTTCGCTTTTGTTCTGGTTTGCCTCGGCGTGATCGTGCTTCGCCGGACCGATCCGAATCGTCGCCGGCCCTTCCGCGTGCCGATGGTGCCGCTTTTTCCGATCCTGGGAGTTTTGTTTTGCGTGGCGCTCATGCTCAGCCTGCCGCTTGAAACGTGGATTCGTTTCTTCGCCTGGCTCATCATCGGCCTCGTCATTTACTTCCTATACAGCATGCGGCATAGCCGCTTGCGCCACGGCATCGATGAAGGACCGACGGAAGATATCGTTCCGCCGATCATCAAGACTTAGGCGAGCAGCAGGTCGTCGAGATCGAGCGGGCGAGAGAACATGGCCAGCTCGCCCTTGGGGCCGCGCGGCCATGTGTCTTTTGGGCGGTCCCAATACAGTTCGACGCCGTTGTCATCCGGATCGCGAAGATAAAGCGCTTCGCTCACGCCGTGATCGGTCGCGCCGTCCACAGGAATATTGGCGGCGGTCAATCTTCGCAACGCATCCGCGAGACTTGCGCGCGTTGGATACACAATCGCGAGGTGGAACAGGCCGGTGCAGTTCGGCGGCGGAGGAGAGCCGCCAAAACTTTCCCAGGTGTTGAGTCCGATGTGATGATGATAGCCGCCGGCGGAGACGAACGCGGCCTGTTCGCCGTATCGTTGCGTTAGTTCGAAACCGAGGACGCCGCAGTAGAAGGCCAGCGCCCGTTCAATATCGGCCACCTTCAGGTGGACATGGCCGATGCGAACGCCGGGATCAATTGCCGCCATCGAAGTCAGCCTCCTACTTATCTCCTTTGTCGTAGAAAAGAATGTTGATGAGCAGGACCACGCCGCCGCCGGCCGCGGCGAGAAAGAGAAGGATCGCCAGGCCGGGATAACCCCAGATCCGGAAGCTGGTCTCAACTCGCATCAACATCGCGGCGCCGACGATCAGCGCGGCGATGATCAATCCGACGGTGATCCGGTTCGCCACTTTTTGGAAGCCGAGCACCAGCGTCTTCTCGTCGATCGCGTCGACGGAAATCTTCATTTCGTTGTTCGCGATGGCGTCGATGATCTTGTTCAGCCGGGCGGGGAGACGTTGGACGAGATCTTTCAGTTCCAGGACGCCACTGAACAAATTTCCCGGCGAAAAACTTTTCATGAGCCGCTGCTGCATGATCTGGGCAGCGTTGCGGCGAATGGAAGCATTCGGATCGAAGCTCGGCTCGATCGCGCGGCCGACCTGATCGAGATTCAGGAGCGTTTTGCCGAGCATGGTCAACTCAGCCGGCACGCGGACACCATTTTCGCCGGAAGCCTGCGTGACCTCGAGCACGAGCCGCCCTACCTGCAGCTGCTCGACCGTCGCCCCTTGTTGCTTGGCGACGATCTCGGAAATCCGATGCTTGAATTCCTTCTCCGCGAAATCCTCTTTGCGGTCGCCGATCTTGATCGCGATGTCCGCTGCGTCGTCACCGCGGCCTTCCGAAATGGCGAGCAACAATTGCAGGAGTTGTTCCTGCAATCCCGGCATGATCCGCCCGACCATTCCCAGATCGATCAGCGCGATCCGGTAATCGTCGGTCAGGAAAACGTTGCCCGGATGTGGATCGGCATGGAAAAAACCATCGACAAGGATCTGTTGGAGATAGGCGCGGAAAAGTTCCTCCGCGAGCGCGCCGCCATCGAATTCCATCCGCGCGAGCGGGCTCAGGTCGGTGATTTTCTTCCCATGGACGTACTGCATGGTCAGGACGCGCGACGTGCTGTAATCCGTGATCGGCTCGGGAACGACGATGTGTTCGAACGTCTTGAGGTGCGCGCCGATGGTAGTGAGATTCGTGGCCTCCTGCCGGTAATCGAGCTCGCGCAAAAGGCTTTTGCGGAATTGATCGAGCATCTGGCAGAACTCGTAGCGTTTTCCCGCGGCCGTGTGGTTATCGAGAAATTCTGCGATCTCATCGAGTGCATCGAGATCTTCCAGCACCGCGTCCCGAATTCCCGGGCGCTGCACTTTCACCGCGACCTGCCGTCCATCTCGTAAACGCGCGCGATGCACCTGACCGAGCGACGCGGCCGCCATTGGGGTGACGTCGAAATCGGAGAACGCTTTCGACATGCGGATGCCGAGTTCTGACGCAACGATTTTCTCGACCTCGTCGAACGCGAACGGCTCCACTTTGTCCTGCAATCGAGCGAGCGCTTCGAGATAAGCGCGCGGCATGAGCTCGATGCGGGTGGAAAGAAGCTGGCCCAGCTTTACGAAAGTCGGACCGAGCTTTTCCAGATCGTCCGCGAGCTCGCTCGCCTTGGCCGCTTCCTTTGGCGTGACACGTTGTTCGGCCTCTAGCGTTTCCTCGAGCCCAGTGTCCTTGACGAGATCGGAGTGGCCATACTTGACGAAGAGCCACGCGATCTGGCGGTAGCGATTAAGGTGCTGCGGTTTCAGGGAAATGCCCATGCCATCTCTGAAACGAATTTCGCGGGCAGAACGGTCGGAGCACAGGCTCTTGCCTGTGCGGCAAACGGGCGTCTCGCCCGTTTTCTCAAGAAGCGCTACGCCGCTTTCTGGTAGCTCGCCTTGTCGTCCGTCTCGAGCCAATCAAACAGCGTCGTCTTCGCGGCATCAAGGCCGTGCGGCTTGACCTGTTCCTCAAACCACTCGCGTTTTTCCGGATCGTTGTAAGGATTGGCCGCCTCGACTTCGTCGCTCCACGCTTTCACTTCTTCCGGCGTTTTCTTTTCGCCATGAGCATCGAGCCATTTCGCCATCTCTTCATCCGTCGCGCCCTTCTCGACTTCCGCTTTGAAGTCGTCGCCTTTCACGCCTTTGAAACCGAAAAGCATGTTATCCAGCGGACAATCGAAATGGTATTCGCCGATGTTCCCGGCGATGAGCGCGCAACACTTGTCGTAAGTCCGCGCCAAAATTGCGTAGCCGCCGATGCGCAACCGCGGACTGCGTGGCGCTTCCTTCGTCAAATCCTTGCCCTTCACTTTATTGTTCATGAAGAAAGCTAAAGGCCGAACCGGGTTGCCGCAAACTTTGCTCGGAAAAAGACACCCGATTTCCCGCGGGATCCGTATTGAGGATATATGAGTCAACAAAAGGAAATTATTTCAACGATCAATGATTTGATCGAAACGCTTAAAGACGGCCAGCAAGGTTTTCGCGAGGCGTCGGAAGCGGTCAAGGATTCGCAGCTGAAGACGCTCTTTAACGAGTATTCGCTTCAGCGTTCGAAATTCGCGGGCGAATTGCAGAACGAAGCCATCACCCTGGGCGAGCACAACCCCGAGAATAGCAGCAGCACCGCGGGAGCGATGCATCGCGCCTGGATCAATTTGAAATCGGCCATCACAAGCCAGGACGATCACGCGATTCTGGCCGAGTGCGAGCGCGGGGAGGATTCCGCCGTAGCCGAATACAAGAGGGCCATGGAAGAGAAGGAACTCTCCTCGTCGATTCGCGAGACCATTTCGCGGCAATATGCCGACGTGAAGCGAGCGCACGATCGGATCCGCGAATTGCGCGACGCGGCGAAGAATAACTAATTTTTCAAGGAGCGGCGGTCTCCAGACCGCCGTTTTGTTTGGGTCGGCGGTTTGTAAACCGCCGCTCCTTGATGTGCTACGTTCGGCGATGGTGTTTGGGAGTGCGATCGTGGCGGCTCTGCTCGCCGCCTCTGTCGCTCGCGGAACACAGCTCGTTACTTCGCCGACGATCGGAAAGCTGTATCAGGGATTTTATTTTGATGAGCCGGCGGCGGAGCACGATCCCACCGAGCATGATGTCACCGCAGCAAACGTTGCCCGGTTCGAGCAGACGCTCGGGACAAAAACGGCCTGGGTCTTCTTTTCGAACAATTGGTTCGAATCGAGAAAGTTTCCCGGCGCAACGTGCGAATGGATTCGCGGGCTGGGCAAGGTCCCGTACGTCCGCCTCATGTTGCGCTCCGATCCGGAGCAAAGCCACGCCGAGAAGACTTTCAGCCTTTCCAATATTTTGGCGGGAAAGTTTGACGAAGATTTGAAGGAGTGGGCGCGGGACGCCAGAGCTTTTGGCTCGCCGGTTCTTGTCGAGTGGGGAACGGAGCCAAACGGGAATTGGTTTTCGTGGAATGGAAAATGGAATGGCGGCGCGAAGGAAGGGCCGTCGCGGTACGTCGCAGCCTACCGGCACATCGTTGACCTCATGCGAGCAGAAGGCGCCGACAATCTGCAGTGGATCTGGCACGTGAACTGGCTCGATGAACCGGAAGCGAGGTGGAACCGGTTCGAGAATTATTATCCGGGCGAAAACTACTGCGATTGGATGGCGCTAAGCGCGTACGGACCGCTCACCCCGCGCGCGGTCGATGGCACCGAAAGTTTCCGGTTCAAGATGCAGGCCGCTTATCCGCGCCTGACGAAGATCGCGCCCGGAAAACCGATCGTGATTGCGGAATTTGGCTGCGATATTCATCATCGAAAAGTCGACGCAAACGAATGGGCCAGGAACGCGCTGGAAGATTTGTTTTCCGGGCGCTGGCCGGCAGTGATCGGGTTTTGCTGGTGGAACGAATCGTGGGAGAACGACGACATCCGCAAGCACAATACCGATATGAATATTTTGCATGACGCCGGCCTGACGAAGGTGTTTCGAGAACAGCTCGCGAAACATGCGGACAAGCTGGAACCGACGCCGATCATCGTGCCCTAGTCGAGCACGAAGCGAATTGCGCGGTTGATCTCAGTTCGCATACTAAGGCATGGTCAATGTCTCCATCGAATACACCGGCGATCTCCACTGCGACGCAGTCCACGGTCCATCTCATGCGAAAATCGCGACGGACGCTCCGACGGATAACAAAGGAAAAGGGGAATCGTTTTCGCCCACGGATCTTGTCGCGACCGCGCTAGGAACTTGCATGAGCACGATCCTGGCGATGGCCGCGGAAGAGCATGGTCTCGATGTGAAAGGGATGACCGTGAACGTAAGCAAGGCGATGTCGAAGGACGCGCCGCGACGGATTATCGGACTGCCTTCCGAAGTTCACATTCCGTTGCCTGCGAATACGCCGCAGCGCGCGTTACTGGAGAACGCCGCGCTCAATTGTCCCGTGCACAAGAGTCTCCCACCAGAGATCGAGCGCCCGACGAAATTCTTCTGGGAAGGGTGAGAACGCTGGTTAGCTTCTTCTGTAGCCGCTTCGCTGTGCGAAGCGCGGGAGGATGCGTCGCAACACTCACGTCGCCCACAGGGCGACGGCTACAGTATTTGTTACTGCCCGAGCACCCAGGCGAAGATCAAAGGCGCGCAAATTGTGGCATCGCTTTCAACCACGAACTTCGGAGTTGAGGCGGCGAGCTTGCCCCAGGTGATTTTCTCGTTCGGCACGGCGCCGGAGTAGCTGCCGTAGCTCGTCGTCGAATCGCTGATTTGGCAGAAATAACCCCACAGCGGCACCCCGGTGCGCTCGAGATCCTGGTGCAGCATCGGGACGACGCAAATCGGGAAATCGCCGGCGATGCCGCCGCCGATCTGAAAAAAACCGATTGAGCCCTCTCGGTTGCGCAGCCTCTTCGCGTTTTTCGTGTAGTAGTCCGCGAGCCAGGTCATGTATTCGATGCCAGTGCGCACGGTGTGCACGTTCCTGACGTCACCACGCATCACCGCAGCCGCATACATGTTACCCAGTGTCGCATCCTCCCAGCCTGGCACGACAATCGGCAGATTTTTTTCGCAGGCCGCCATCATCCAGGAATGCTTCGGGTCGATCTGAAAATTCCTCTTCAGCTTACCGCTGCGAAGAATCTTATACATTAACTCGTGCGGGAAATAATGTTCTCCGGCGCGGTCCGCCGCGGTCCACTCTTCGAGCACCGCTTTCTCGATCCGCCTCATCGCCTCCATCTCCGGGATGCACGTGTCGGTCACGCGATTCATGTGCCGGGAGAGCAGTTTCTGCTCGTCCCCCGGGGTGAGCTGACGGTAGTGCGGCACCCTCTCGTAGTGGTCATGGGCGACGAGATTGAAAATATCCTCTTCGAGGTTCGCGCCCGTGCAGACGATCAGGTGTACCTTTTCGCGACGGATCATCTCAGCCAAAGAGATGCCGAGCTCTGCTGTCGACATTGCGCCCGCGATCGTCATCAGCATCTTGCCGCCGGCGGCGAGGTGTGTCTCGTACCCCTTCGCCGCGTCGAGCAGCGCGGCCGCGTTAAAGTGACGATAATTCTTCGCGATGAATTTCGAGACCGGACCTTTTTTTGCCGCGAGCGCGGCGTTGATCTCTTCCGGGCTTTTCAATCGCCGTTTGGCTTTCATCGCTTGGGCAACTTGTCTCAGGCGGGATACAGCCAGCGCATGTAATCAGCTACACCCGTTTCAAGGGAGAACTGCGGTTGATAGCCCAAGGCGTCGCGCACGCTGGTCAGGTCGGCCTGGGTGAAATTCTGGTAATGAGCGTGCGGGTTGTCGATGTAGTCCGGCTTGAGATCGGTGCCTAACGAGCGGTTGAGAACATCGACCAGTTCGTTGAAAGAGCGCGCGTGTCCCGTTCCGAGATTGTAAATGCCGCTCCGCTTTGCTCCCAGAGCCCCGATGCTGCCTTCGACGATGTCCTTCACATAAACGAAGTCACGCTGCTGCTCGCCCTCCTTGAAAATGCGCGGGCGCTGCCCCGCCTTCATCTGGCGCGAGAGATGATAAACCATGCTGGCAGGCACGCCTTTGTGCGCTTCGCGCGGGCCATAGACGTTGAAGTAACGAAGGCCGACGATGATCCAATCCTTCGAATCGCTCGCGGCGCGACTGGCGAGATTGTCCATGATGGCTTTCGAAAACGCGTAAACATTCGCGGGCGCAGCGCCATTCGTCTCCACGCTCGACGTGCTGGCCGCGCCATACGTCGCGGCGGAGGATGCATAAACGATCCGCGTCTTGTGCGGCTTTGCGAAATTCAGGAGGCGGCGAAAACTTTCGACGTTGTCGTGCACCTGCACGAACTGGTCGTGCAAGGTCGTGTCCGTGATAGAGGCGAGGTGAAAGATGGCGTCGAATTTTTCCTCCCCGAATTGCTCCTGCCAATTGAGCGTAGCCAGGTTTTGAGCGACGAAATCGCCCTTGTAGCCAATCAGGTTCTTGAAATCGCCCGAGCGGAAATCGTCGATCACTGTGAGGCGCGCCTCGGGCATCCGCTCTTGCAGAGCGAGCACGAGGTTGGAGCCGATAAAGCCGGCGCCGCCGGTAACGAGAATGGAAGATTCGGTGGAAGACACAGGGAGCTTGGCGCGGCGATGCGCGTCTCTGATAAATAAATCTTGAGCGCGCAAGCGCAAGCCGCTACTTCTGGCGGCAGTTCTTTGTGAGTTTGATCAGTGGACCGGTGCGAGGAATTCCCGTGAGATTCGGGAGCAGTTGCGCTGCTGTAACTGGATACGACTTCCCATGAGCCAATTCCCGAGAGTTTCGGGAGTGAAGGCGGGGAGAAGGATGCGTGTTTCTAAAAACACGCGAAAGCCAGGAGCCAGAATATTTGCCCGGCCCACCTCATTCGAGCCGCCGCGTGTGCGGACGGCCCGAAAAAACTTCTTCGCGAAAAAGAAGAATGAGAGCTGTGGACGCGACGCCGGCGGCAGCCGGGCGAGTCTGCCTCTCGAAAATATTGGAGGTAACTTGTTATGCGGAATAGTCCATGGCTCCTCGTGGCTGCTCTTCTTTTGGCAGCACCGTTATCCAGCCGCGCTCAGGACGCGGCTTCGTCAGCGCTCCCGAATTCGGAAGCGGAATCAGAAGGAATCGTCGTCAGCGCGACCCGAATCGAAACGCCGGAGGAGGAATCTCCGGCCAGCATCGACGTCATCCTGGCGGATGATTTCGAAATCAAACAAACCCATCGAGTCGCGGATTCGTTGCGCGAAGTGCCGGGAGTTTCGGTGGTCCAATCGGGACCTCCCGGCTCGCTCACTTCGGTGTTCACTCGCGGGTTGCGCAGCGAGCATACCCAGGTCTTGCTCGATGGCATTCCGGTCAATCAGGGTTTGCAGGGCGCATTCAATTTCGCCGATCTCACCACGGACAATATTGACCGGATCGAAATCGTGCGGGGGCCGCAGAGTACGCTCTACGGCCCGCGGGCATTGGCTGGCGTCATCCAGATTTTCACGAAGCGCGGCAGTGGCGCACCGACAGGAGAATTCAGTTTTGAAGGCGGATCGAATTCGACTTTCCGCGAGACACTGACGAGCTCCGGTTCCGCGCAGCAGTTCGATTACTCAATCGGCTTGAGTCGGCTCGATACTGACAACGAGCGGCCGAATAACCAGTATCGCCTGAGCAGCGGCATCGCGAATGTGGGCTGGTCGCCTAGCGAGCAGTTGCGCATCAGCAGCCTGTTCACTTACTCGCTGGCAGATCTCGGGTTACCCAACACGATCTTCGACCCGCGCCCGCGCGATAATTTTCTGACGGAGCGGTGGCTGCTCGCGCCGCACGTTGACTTCAAGCCTGTCGAGTGGTGGCAGCATCGACTGATTTTTAGTTACGATGAGGAACGACAGGTGAACGATCCGAACGACGATGGATTCGTCGGCCCGACACGAGCGTTGTTCACCCGAGCGACGGTCGATTACCAGAACGATCTCAAACCGGCCTCCTGGCTTACGTTGACTTCCGGATTCTTCTACAGCCACGTCGATGCCGGACAGGAACGTCCGTTTGTTTCCCAACTATTCGGACCGCAGCCGACGTTTATCAGCGATGAGACGGAAGAGACATCTGTTTTTCTCCAGGCAAGCGTGACCCCGTTCAAGGGGTTGAATTTCGTCGCCGGCGGCCGTTACGATCATTTTAATCAGTTCGGCGACATCTGGACTTACCGGTTCGCCGGCAGCTATCTGATCGCGAAAACCGACACGCATTTCCATGCGAGCGTCGCGACAGGATTCAGCCCGCCGAGCAGCCAGGACAAGATTTTTGGCAACAATTTCGCGCTCGAACCGGAGCGCGACTTCGGATGGGACGCCGGGGTTGAGCAACGATTCTGCGAAGGCCGGGCCGCGATCGGCCTCACCTATTTTCACAATGACCTGTCGAATGTGATCGGGTTCAACGGGCTTTTCCAGACCTTGAATCTGGGCGCAGCCGAAACGCAGGGAATCGAAGCGGAAGTTCGCGTCACGCCGGTAGCCGATCTGACTTTCCGCGCCAGTTACACTTATCTGGAGGCTGAGAAAACGTCGGCGGCCGACATTTCGCAATTGCCGGGTGCGCGTCTGCCGCGGAGGCCGCGCAACGAAGCTTATGTTTCGGCCTCGTATCTCTGGGGCAAGAAACTGCGGACGACGGTCGAGGCGAAATTCGTTAACGCGCGGGAAGAATTGAATTTCGGCGGTCCCAATTTCGACATCGAAGATTATGCGTTCGTGAATTTCGCGGCTGAGTACGAGATTAATTCGCGGTTCTCAGTTTTCGCGCGCGTCAATAATCTAACGGACGAGAAGTATTCCGAGGTATTTGGTTTTCCGGCGCTGGGAAGGGCGGGGTACGGTGGGTTTAAGATGCGTTTTTGATGTAGAAAACGAAAGGCGCTTGGCACAAGCGCCTCTCCATCGGAAAGTCGCAGCGAATGACCCCGTTGCTTTATGCGCTGATCGGATTGATCGCCGGTGCGGGGATTACTGCGCTCGTGTTTGCCTTCGTCCGTCGCGGCGGAACGGACGACTCGGAGTTCCTCAAACGTCTCGAGACGTTCGATCGCGCGCAGGAACGGCAGGAGAAAATGTTTCGCGACGAATTTTCCCGGATGCGTGAGGAATCATCTGGCTCGTCGAAAGCGCAACGTGAGGAACTGGCCGGCGCGTTGAAGAACGTGAGCGAGACGACGTTGAAATCGCTCACGGAAATCAGCGGCATGCTCCGCGATCAACTCGATCAGGTCACGGGCCAGGCGCGCCGGCTTACCGACAACGTCGATGCGCGGCTGAAAGAATTGCGCGAGGAGAACACGGGGCAGCTCGAAAAAATGCGGGCGACGGTGGACGAAAAATTGCAGGGCACGCTCGAGAAAAGATTGGGCGAATCATTTAAGCTGGTCAGCGAGCGTCTGGAGCAGGTGCACCAGGGTCTCGGCGCCATGCGGCAACTGGCGAGCGACGTCGGCGGATTACAAAGAGTGCTCGCGAATGTGAAGACGCGCGGCGGCTGGGGCGAAGTGCAGCTGGGCAATTTGCTCGAGCAAGTGCTGACGGCGGATCAATTCGCGCGCAACGTCCGGACCCGCGACGAAAGCGGCGAGAATGTCGATTTTGCGATCAAACTGCCGGGCGACGAAAACGGCGCACCGGTCTGGTTGCCCATCGACGCAAAATTTCCGACGGAGGATTATCAACGGCTCCTCGCCGCCCAGGACGCGGGCGACGTCGAGCTGATCGAGGGGGCGATGAAAGGTCTGGAGACGCAGTTAAGAAAAAGCGCGAAAGAGATTTGCAGCAAATATATCAACCCGCCGCGCACGACCGATTTCGCCCTGATGTTTTTGCCGACGGAAGGACTTTTCGCCGAGGCGATTCGGCGGGTCGGCCTGGTGGAGCAGGTGCAGCGCGATTGCCGCGTCGTCTTCGCCGGCCCGACCACCCTGGCGGCATTGCTCAACAGTTTGCAAATGGGATTCCGCACCCTCGCCATTCAAAAACGCTCGAGCGAAGTTTGGAATTTGCTCGCCGGCGTTAAGACCGAATTCGGAAAGTTCGGCGAAGCGCTCTCGAGCGTGAAGGACAAACTCGATCAGGCGGCGCGGAAGATGGAAGAGGTCGATGTGCGCTCGCGCGCCATCACGAAGAAGCTGCGCGACGTGGAGGAACTCCCCGACAATCCGCAGCCGCTGCTGCCCGAGCTGTTATCGGGAGACGACCTCTAGCCGCTTCTTCTGTAGCCGCTTCGCTGTGCGAAGCGTGGAAAGGACCCAGGATTTCGTGGCTACGTCGATCAGGCGCCGCCCACCCGCCTTCGCCGGGCTTCGGCGTGGCAAGCAGGGCGGCGGCTACAGAAGAAGTGCGCCAGCCAGCGTTTTCGACGCGTCACCCACGGCGGATTTTTTGCTGGAGGCGGTGCAGAGTGATGCCGCGGAGATGTTTGCGGACGGCGGTTTCGGCGCCCTCGGCGACGGTGGCCATGACGGTCTTGATGTTACAACTCACGAAGCAATGGCGCGCGGCTTTGCGCTCGTTCATCGCGAGGACGGGACGGGGATCCACGGCGTCGTAGATTTGGAGAAGGGTGATGCGGCGTGGATCGCGCGCCAATTTCGCGCCGCCGTTCTTGCCGGCCTGAGTTTCGATGAGCCCAGCCGCGCGCAAAGCCAGGAGGAGGCGTCGGACGACGACAGGATTGGTATTGACGCTGCGCGCCAGCGTCTGGGAATCGACCACGCCGCGGTTCACCGCGAGCACGGTGAGAATGTGGACGGCAAAATTAAATTGTTGGTTGACCATCTTGCAAAACTGTAATTGTGTTTATTACACTTAAAGAAACGGCAGGCAGTCAATCAGGAAAACATGGCCATGAATAAAATCGCACTCATCACCGGCGCCAATAAAGGCATTGGGCTCGAAACCGCGCGGCAGCTCGGCCGCCAGAAGATCACCATCCTGCTCGGGGCTCGCGACCCGGCGAAAGGGAAGGAGGCCGTCGAGGAATTGAAAAAGGAAGGAATCGACGCGCGGGCGGTCGAGATCGACGTCGCGAAAGGGGAGAGCATTCAGCGCGCGGCAGCGGAAGTGGAGAAGGAATTCGGACATCTCGACATCCTAGTTAATAACGCGGGCATGATGGCGGATGACATGAGCAAGGGAACCAGTGGGCAGCCGCTGGAGGTCTGGCGGCAAACGTTCGAGACAAACCTTTTTGGCCTGATCGCGACCACGAACGCGTTTCTGCCGCTGCTGCACAAGAGCGAGGCAGGACGGATCGTGAATCTCTCGAGCATTCTTGGCTCGACCACTTATCACGCAACGCCGGGCTCGCCGACCTACGACTTCATCGCTCCGGCCTACAACGTCTCGAAAGCGGCGGTGAACGCTTTCACGGTGCATCTCGCCTACGAGCTGAAGAACTCGAAGGTCAAGGTGAACGCCGCGCATCCGGGCTGGGTGAAGACGGAATTAGGGGGCGAAGGCGCGACCATGGAAATCGAGGATGGCGCCAAGACGAGCGTCGAACTGGCGACACTGGGCGCGGATGGGCCGAACGGCGCGTTTCTGCACATGGGGGAAACGATACCGTGGTGACGTCGCTTCCAACCCGCGAAGAAAGTACCGAGGCGCGAGAGAGCGACGATGAGCTGCTCGACAGCTACTCGCGCACGATCGCAGCGGCAGCGAACCGCGTGGCGCCGAGCGTGGTGAACATCCGGGTGGTGAGCGGGGCGCATGGACAGGGGAACGGCTCGGGATTCCTCATCGCACGAGATGGCTTCATTTTGACGAACAGCCACGTCGTCCACGGGGCGCGGAAAGTGGAGGTGACGCTGCACGACGCGCGAACTTTTGATGCGCAGGTCATCGGGACCGATCCGCACACGGACCTGGCAGTGATCCGGATCGATGCGCCGGAGTTGGAGCACGTGCGGTTTTCGCAGGCGACATTACGAGTGGGGCAAATCGCGATCGCGCTCGGGAGCCCTTACGGTTTTCAGCAGACGGTGACGGCCGGCGTGGTGAGCGCTCTCGGGCGTTCGATGCGCGCGGATTCAGGCCGACTGATGGACGACATCATCCAGACGGACGCGGCGCTCAATCCCGGGAACTCGGGCGGTCCATTGATCAATAGCGCGGGCGAAGTGATCGGCGTAAACACGGCGGTGATTCTACCGGCGCAGGGGATTTGTTTCGCGATCGGAAGTAAGACGGCGCATTTGGTGGCGGGCTGGCTGATTCGCGACGGACGCATTCGGCGAAGCTCGATCGGCGTCGCCGGCCAAAACGTGCCGCTGCATCCGCGCGTGGTGCGATTTCACAGGCTGGCGGTATCGCACGGTGTGCTCGTGGCGGAAATCGAAGCCAGCAGCCCAGCGGAGGTGGCGGGCCTGCGCAAAGGCGACACGATCGCGGGGTTCAAAGGCCAACCGGTGGCGACGATCGACGATCTGCACAAGCGGCTGGTGGCATCGGAGATCGGGGTGGCGTCGCCGGTGATGGTTCTGCGCGGGACGGAGAAGTTGTTCTTTATGGTGACGCCGCGGGAGCTGTCGAACTAGGAATCTCGAGCACTTCGCCCCACTTCGCTTTGTCTTTGAGCATCACTTCGCGGAGGAGGCGGATGGGGAGCATTCCGTGATTCAAGACTTCATCGTGGAATTTCTTGAGCGAAAATTTATCGCCTTCCTGTTCCTGGTAATCCTTTCGCAGCTTCAGAATCTGGAGCTTGCCTAACGTGTAGTTTAGGTAGCCGAGATCGAATGTTCCGCGCATCGCTTCCGCCCGAGCCGGCTTCTCTTCGGAGTAACAATTCTCCTGGAAAAATTTTGTCGCTTCCTCCACCGACATCCCCTGGGTGTGCATCTTGATCGAAACGCAAAGCCGGCAGAGCCGGACCAGCGCGGCCTGCGCCTGCACCATTCTGTATTTGGCAGCTCGCTGCAGATCGTTCTCTGAAGGGTTCGCGGCCGGCGGCGCACCGAAACCTTCGTCGATGATCATCTTCTCGCAGTAATGCGCCCAGCCCTCGATGAATGAGGTCGCGCCGAAAATTTTCTCTGCTTTGCTGGCCTTCGAAGCATTCAAGTGCAGGAACTGCACGTAATGACCGGGATAGGCTTCATGGATGGAAAGCAGATCCTCCATGTAATAATTGAATGAGGTCAGCCACTCCTCCTTTTGCGGCTCGGGCCAGTCGGTCTCCGGCGGAGTGACGTAGAAGTAAGCCTCGTTCGCTCGTTTCTCGAAAGCGCCCGGCGTATCCATCGACGCAAAACTGGTGGCGCGGCGATATTGCGGCGTTTCCTTCACCTGCGCCCGCACCTCGGAAGGAATCGTGACCAGTTTGCGATCGACCACGAACTTTCGGACTGCATCCAATCTCTTGGTGACTTCCGCGATCAGATTTTCGGCCGTGGGATGGTCGCCCTGGATTTGTTTGAAGACGACGGGCGCCGGCCGGGTTTCGTCAATTTTCTTGGCGGCCTCCGTGAAGACATCCTGCTCTTTTTTTATTTCCGATAATCCGAGCTCGAGGATTTTGGCCGGCGGCAAATCCACCAGCTCGGTCCCTGCCAGAAACTGCTGATACTTCTCCTCGCCGATGGCGAAATCCGCGATGGCCTTCGGCAGCTTTTCCTTTTCGAGCCACGCGGCATAATCAGCCAGCGCGGCCGCGGCCCGGCGGTTCGATTGAGTGAAGGCATTGCGCAGGCTTTCGTCTTTCAAGTCGGTCAGTCCTTCGATCAGATTTTTCTTCAGGAACTCCGACGAACCGCGCGCGATCTGGATCGCGAGCTCAACATACGGCTTGGGCAGGACG
Organism: Verrucomicrobiota bacterium; assembly: GCA_039649045.1. Taxonomy (GTDB): domain Bacteria; phylum Verrucomicrobiota; class Verrucomicrobiia; order Chthoniobacterales; family UBA10450; genus AV80. The sequence continues at coordinate 112,780 of JBBWZL010000011.1, forward strand.
TCAGCCAGGTTCGTTTTCGCCGCGATCATGATGTTCGGCGCCTGGTTTTCAACGACGATGATGCTGCGAACCCGATCGTCGATCGGCGCGTATTTGCGCTTGATGTAAACGTTGACGTCGATGGCGCGCGCGTAAGTCATCGGGTTGTGCTCGTAGATCGCCGTGTCCTGCATGAGGAAGAGCTCTTTGCGGATCGCGGCCTGGAGCAGGCGAAGGTCGATGGCCGCGCGCGGGCCGAGTTTGGCCAGATCGAATTTGTTCAGCCGATCGTCGAAGCGTCGCAGGCGCGCCAGCTCGGCGTCGATCGCGAGGCGAGTGTGCTCGTAGATGCGGCCATCGTATTCGTGGAACCCGAGCGCGGTGCCTTGCAAGGGGCGGGCCGCGAGGTAACCGCGAATGAATTCATCGGCGACGTTGTCGAGCTCGGCATCGGGTTTCAGCAACGACGCGCTTGGGGACGGCGAGGGTTTTGGGGGACGAGAAGCAGAGGGAGAAGCAGAGGGAGAGGTAGATGAAGAAGGGGAAGCGGAAGATTTTGGTTTAGCGGGGGCGGATGGGGCCGACTTTGGAGATGGAGTCTGGGAGGCTTTGGGTAGCGGCTTTACGGGTCCGGTTGGTTTGAGCGGCGCAGAGGGGGCGGGCCTGGGAGTGGGGGAGGGCGAAGGCGCGGCAATGAGGCCTGAGAGCGGCAAGCAAACTGCCAGCGCGAAAATGAAAGAGCGTAATCTCATGCTTGATCGGTGGATCGGCCGCTCCGCCGGGCGATGCCAACGAATGCGGCTTCGCCGCCAAAATTAACATCGAGCAAGGGACTGCTCGATCCACCTCGGCAACCTTAAACGACGCTTTGCGCGTTGCCAAAAATTTCGGTGTGAGCGATCATCGTCGGGCCGGAAAGGCCATTCCAGATGAAACGCCGTCTTTTGCTCAGCACCTTCGTGGGCCTTCTTCTTTTCAATATCTTGCTCGGCGTCCGGTTCTACACGGCGCACGCGGCGGGCGGGGATGACGACAGCGGTTATGCGCAAATCTCTGTCTTCGCCAAGGCGGTCCAGTTGCTCCGGCAGGATTACGTGGATGGCAACAAGACGAGCTACCACGATCTGATTTACTCCGCGATGAAAGGCATGCTCGCGTCGCTCGATCCGCACAGTCAGTTCATGGATCCGAACGACTTCAAAGACATGCAGGACGATACCCGCAGCCGCTTTAACGGTCTCGGCATTGAAGTGGCGGTGAAGGGCGGCCTGCTCACTGTCATCACGCCGATGGAAGACACGCCCGCCGCCAAGGCCGGCATTTTGTCCGGCGACCAGATCCTGCGGATCAACGGCAACTCGACCGAGAAAATGGATTTGCAGGATGCCGTTAATTTCCTGCGTGGAACTGTCGGGCAAAAGGTAACGCTTACCATTTTGCGGCCCGCCACGAAGGAGATCAAAGATTACGCGCTCGAACGCACCGAGATAAAAGTGCAGAGCGTCAAGGGAACCAAGCTACTCGACGCCGATTTGAGCGGGCCGTTCAAGATCGGTTACGTCCGCCTGATTCAATTCAATGAACCGACGGCGGAAGAACTGGCAAAAGCGATCGACGAACTGCAAAAGCAGGGGATGCAGGCGCTGGTGCTCGATCTGCGGAACAATCCGGGCGGGCTCCTGAATGTGGCGGTCGATGTTTGCGGGCAATTCCTGCCGCCGAACACGAAAGTCGTTTCCACGCAGGGCCGGGTAGCCTCGCAGCAACATGATTATGCCACTTCGAGCAGCGCGAAAGAGAGAAATCGTTTTCCGCTCGCGGTTCTGGTGAACGAAGGAAGCGCGAGCGGCTCGGAGATTGTCGCGGGCGCGCTGAAGGATTTGAAGCGGGCCGTGCTCGTAGGCGAAACCACTTTCGGAAAAGGCTCGGTGCAGAATGTCGTGCAGCTTCCGGATGGCTCGGCCTTGCGCTTCACCACCGCGAAATACTACACCCCGAGCAAACTGGTTATCCACGGCAACGGCGTCGTGCCGAATATCCGGGTGCCGATGACCGTGGAGCAGGAGCGCGCGCTCTTCGCCTCGCGCAACGCCGATAACTTGAAGCCCGAAGACGAGAAGGCGCTGATCAAAACCAAGGATCCCCAGATGCTGCGTGCGATCGATGCGCTCAAGGGCGTGATGGTTTACGCGCAAGAGACCGCGCCGAAGGTCGATCCGGTAAAGAAGTAATCGCTTTCGCGCACGGCGCCGCAATCGCGATGCATACCATTCTCGCGATCGAAACTTCCTGCGACGAAACCGCCGTCGCCATTCTGCGCGGGAATCAGCTGCTCGCGAGCGAAGTCGCGTCGCAGCGGGAACACGAATTGTATGGCGGGGTCGTGCCCGAAGTCGCTTCACGCAATCATCTCTTGCACGCGCCGCGCCTGTTGGAAGAGGCCGCCGGAAAAGCTGGAATCACCTTGGAGGAAGTGGACGCGTTCGCGGCCACGTCGGGACCGGGACTCGCGAGCTCGCTCATGATCGGCGCTTCCATCGCCAAAGGTCTGGCGCTCGGTTTTGCAAAGCCGTATCTCGCCATCAACCATCTCGAAGGCCACCTCCTTTCGCCTTTCTTCACCGGCAAGTTCGAGATTGAGCCGAATGTTTCGCTGATCGTGAGTGGCGGACACACCTTGCTCGTCGAGGTGCGTGAACTGCGCGACTACCGCATTCTCGGCCGAACCGTCGATGACGCCGCCGGCGAAGCCTTCGATAAAGTTGCCAAGATGCTCGGCCTTGGATATCCGGGCGGGCCGGAGATCGAGCGGCAGGCGTTGTCGGGCGATGCTACGCGCTTCGATTTTCCGCGGAGCATGCTCGATTCCGGCGATCACAATTTCAGCTTTAGCGGATTGAAGACGGCGGTGCGTTATCGGCTGGCCGGTTTGCCGGAGATTTCTGATGACACGCGTGCTGATCTCTGCGCGTCGTTTCAACGCGCCGCCATTGAAGTGCTGGTCAAGAAGACGATCCGTGCTGCTCGATCGTGCAGCGTGAAATTGATCACGGTAAGTGGCGGGGTCAGTTGCAATCAGGCGTTGCGCGCTCGGATGAGCGAGGCGTGCGATCGCGCCGGCGTAAAACTTCTCACCGCAGATCCCAAGCTGTGCACTGACAATGCGGCGATGATCGCGTTCGTGGCTGCGTTACGCTTCCGGGCCGGCCACAGCTCGGAAGTCACGCAAGAAATCGATCCGAATCTGGCGCTGGCATGATCGTGAGAACTCCAGAAACGAACCACCGTTGACTAGAATGATGGTGTCGGGTTGCTACTCACATAATACACAAGTCGCGCCCCGACCGAGTACGGTACGCTCTAGCAACAATCATTGAAGCAAGCCTTTTCGCGCCGGCGCATTATGGATTGCCGGCATCCGTTTCAGTGGAAACGGTCGCTTCGCCGGCGGTCTGCGCCAGGGCTTGTTCGACCGCGCGCCAGGCCAGCATCGCGCATTTGACGCGCTGCGGAAATTTTCGCACGCCTTGAAGCAGCTGGAGATCGCCCAGGCTTTTCCCTTGCTCGCTTTCTCCGGTGGTCACCAGATTTTGAAAGGCGCGTCCCATTTCCGTAGCTTCCGCGCGACTTTTGCCTTTCAACTTCGTCGTCATCATCGAGGCAGATGCCAGACTGATGGCGCAGCCCTGCCCGCTGAATTTTATTTCCTGCAATCTGCCGTCGGTCCCGAACTGCACGCCGAGATGAATTTCGTCGCCGCACGCGGGATTATCGCCGTGCACGAGCACGTCGGCGTTCTCCAGCACGCCGAAATTTCGCGGTCTTCTCGAATGATCGAGAATTACCTCCTGATAAAGCTCTTCGAAATCCAGACTCATGCGAAGAACCGCGCGGCGGCGCCGAGAATGTCGATCATGCGATCGATCTCGGCCGTCGTGTTGTAAAAATAGAAACTGGCGCGCGTCGTGCCGGGCAGGCCAAACCGGCGCATCAACGGTTGATTGCAATGATGTCCGCCGCGCAACGCCAGGCCCTGCTGATCGGCGTACGTCGTCAGATCATGCGGGTGCGCCGTCTCCATGACGAAACCAACGATCGCGCCGCGCTCACGGGAGGGGCCGAGAATACGAACGCCGGGCAGTTCGGCGAAACGCTGGATGGCGTAGCTGGTCAGTTGCGCGTCGTGCTCGAAGATAGCGGTCCGCCCGATGCCTTCGATGTAATCAATTGCCGCCGCGAGCCCGATCGCGCCGGCGATATTGGGCGTGCCCGCCTCGAAACGATGCGGCGCTTTCTTGAATGAGCTTTTTTCCAACGTCACGCTGACGATCATCTCGCCGCCGCCGTGCCATGGCGGCATCGCATTAAGAATTTCGGCCCGACCGTAGAGCGCGCCGATCCCGGTCGGCCCACACATTTTGTGTCCGGAGAAGGCGAGGAAATCGCAGCCTAGTTCCTGGACATCGATCGGCAGATGTCCCGCGCTTTGCGCCGCATCGACCAATGTCAGCGCGCCCACCGCGTGCGCCTTCCGGCAAAGCTCGGCCACGGGATTGATCGTGCCGAGCGAATTGGAAACGTGCGTGAACGCGAAAAGTTTCACTTCCGGCGTAAGCAACTGGTCGAGCTGTTCGAGCGCGAGAGCACCGTCGTCACGCACCGGGACGAAGCGAAGGCGCGCACTGATTCGTTCGGCCAGGAGCTGCCACGGTACGAGATTGCTGTGGTGCTCCATCTCGGTGAGCAGAACCACATCTCCGGCGCGAAGGAATTTACCGCCCCAGGCTTGTGCCACCAGATTGATGCTCTCTGTCGTCCCGCGCGTAAATACAATCTCGTCCGCGCTCGCCGCGCCCAAATAATTCGCGACGCGCTGGCGCGAACTCTCGTAGGCTTCGGTCGCGCGCGAGCTCAATTCGTGCAGGCCACGATGCACATTAGCGTTGTCGTGCTCGTAATAGGAATGCAGCGCCTCGATCACCGCGCGCGGCTTCTGCGTCGTCGCCGCGTTATCGAAGTAAATCAACGGATGCCCACGCACCTGCTGGTTCAGGATCGGGAAATCTTCCCGGACCCCATTCCAATCAGTCGACCCGTCCGAAACCTGATGCACAACTCAATGTGCGGCACACTTCTCGCCGCGTCACCTTGATCTCACGCGCACCAGCTTCCAGCCTGCGGTCGAACGTGGTTGAGGAGCGGCGGCCACGGCTCCGTCAATGCCCCTACTGCGGCTGCGGCACGATCCGGATGTACGGTTTCGGCGCCTTCCAGCCTTGCGGATAACGCCGCTTCGCTTCGTCGTCCGAGACCGAACCGGCGATGATCACGTCCTCGCCTGGCTTCCAATTGACCGGCGTGGCGACTTGGTGCTTCGCGGTCAGTTGCAACGAATCGATCACGCGAAGCACTTCATCAAAGTTGCGGCCGGTGGTCATCGGATAAACCAGGATGAGCTTGATCTTTTTGTCCGGGCCGATGACGTAAACATTACGCACAGTCGCATTATCCGCCGGCGTGCGTTTTTTCGGATCGCCCGCAGTCTCGGCCGGGAGCATCCCGTAAAGCTTCGATACCTTGAAGTCAGCATCGCCAATAATTGGGTAGTTTGGCGCGTGTCCCTGCGTTTCCTCGATGTCCTTCGCCCATCCCTGATGATCGCCAGTCGAGTCGACCGACAATCCGATGATCTTCACGTTTCTACGGTCGAAGTCTGGCTTTATCTTAGCCATGTAGCCGAGTTCAGTCGTGCAGACTGGAGTAAAATCCTTCGGGTGTGAAAACAAAATGACCCAGGAGTCGTCGATCCAGTCGTGAAAGCGAATTTTACCCTGAGACGTTTCTGCTTCGAAATCCGGTGCTATCTCGCCGATTTTCATTGGTCTTTTTTCCCTTCAATTGTTGAAAGGATATTCGTTCCAAACCCACAAGCGAAAGTCAACATCGCAGCGCTGCCGCCATCTCTTTAATGGATCATCAAAATGAAGAGCGTGAAGAGTGACCGTCAGAATAAACCTCGGAGCCTGCACGGTCCGGTACCATTCTGTTATTTGCGGCTTTTCTTGAGCCGAAATGCAAGATATCGGAGGGCGATTCTTCTGGGTCGAGCCCTTGAAGTCGACCATTTGGAACCTTTTTGACATTGGCCGGGATGCCGGGCGCCAAAACCGGCCGCTTTCTTACGTTATCGGCCGTTCATTTAATTGGCCGATCCCACTCATTTCAAGGCCGAGAAACTGGTCGGATCCATGAAGTAGTGATCGATGTGATCTACAAGCGGTCCGTTCGCCTCGGATTCCGCCTTTACCTTCTGCCATTCGGGGTCGGCCTGAAAAGCAGCCCAGTTTCTCTCCGCTTCCTCGCGACTGGGATGCTCGAGGATGTATATGAAGAGCTTTTGCGAATCTGGCGCGTCTTCGGGTGACCAATAACCGACACTCTTCATATTGTGCCGCTTGAAGATCGAATCAGTGTGATCACCAAAGCGCGCTTTCAAAGCATCCATTTTCCCCTCCTTGGCGTGATACAAGCGCAATTCGTAAACGTGCGACGGCGACTGTGCTTTGGACGCAGCGAGTTTACTGAAGGCGAGCATTAATGTGACCCCCAAAAGAAAAGATAAGACATACGATGGTTTCAGCGTTTTCAGCCGTTGTTCGGCAGTAGTTTGTGGAGTTACCATTTGCCAACGTGCGTGCCGCCATCCACGTGCAACACATCTCCGGTGATCTGGCGAGCTTCTGTTAGATAAACGACGGCGCTGGCAACCTCCTCAACCGTGGAGATCGTGCCCATCGGGGAAAGCGTCTTCAAAACATCTTTCGAATCGTTCGCGTGCAGCGGGGTGTCGACGACGCCGGGGGCTACGGCGTTAAATCGAATGTGCTCTTTTGCGTATTCAAGAGCCAGGCTTCCTATGACCGCGTTCAGACCCCCTTTAGTGATCATTGGAACGGAAGCTGGCACACCGGCGATTGGGTTATCCGCCAGCGCTGCGCTGATGCTAACAATGCTGCCGCCACGTCTTTGTGCCTGCATTTGTTTTACCGCCAGTTGCGCTATGTAAACAAAGCCCGACAGGTTGGTAGCGAGGAGGGCGCGAAAATCCTCTGCGCTATATTCAGTGAACGGCTTTACCAGGAATATGCCGGCATTCGCGACCACCGCATCGATCGAGCCGAACTTCTTGAGGGCGAGTTCTGCAACTTTCTGCGCTGTTTCAAATTGCCCTATGTCGCCGTCGATCAACGCGAGATGGTCTGAAGCTGAAAGCTCCCTCGATTTTGTCGCGTTCCGGGCGGTTCCTACCGCGTTGTAACCGCGCGCGAGGAACGCCCGGACAATTCCAGCGCCAATGCCTTGTGACGCTCCTGTTACGATCACCGTTCTTCCTGCCGTTGCCATTTCCATCAATTGGTTTCTCCCTTCATGTTTTTATTTTAGAAATGAAAGCAGCTCATTGTTCACCTGCTCAGCATGCGTCCACAACACGCCATGCGGGCCATCCGGTAATTCGACGAACTTGACGTCCTTGATCATCGTGGCTTGCCTTCGAGATGTGGCATCCGGCGGCAGAATGCGATCTGCATCGCCGTGGATGATCAGCGTCGGTACGTCGTTGCGGAGAATGTCCTTGCGGAAGTCTTCGACCCAAGAGTCAACACACTTCAATGTTCCTATTGCAGAAGCCTGAACTGCGACGTTCCAGTTGGCATCGACCACACGTTCGCTGACGAGCTTTCCTGCAGTGACGTCGTAGTTGTAGAAGTTATGCAAGAAATCGAGAAGGAAGGCTGGCCTGTCCGCCCGAATCGCAGCCTTTAATCCCTCGAACACACTCGCCTCCACACCCTCTGGATTATCTGCGGTTTTCACGAGGTACGGTCCCAATGTTCCGATTAGCACGGCCTTGCGAACGCGCGCGGAACCGTATTTACCTATGTAGCGCGTGACCTCACCGGTACCCATGGAGAACCCGACAAGATCTACCTTCTGAAGATTAAGTGTCGTGAGCAGCGCGTTGAGATCAGCGGCAAAGGTATCGTAGTCATAGCCGATCGAAGGCTTGCTTGAGCGGCCGAAACCGCGGCGGTCGTAGGTGATCACTCGACGACCAGCCGCAAGCAGGGCCGCAGTTTGTTTTTCCCACGAGGCCCCATTCAGCGGCCATCCGTGAATCAAAACCACGGGTTCTCCAGAGCCGAGATCTTCATAATTAAGATCAATGGATTTACTGTTTTCGCTACCAACCGCGATGAAGTTGTTGGTAGCGTTCTTGGATCTTTGCTTAAGAGGCGTCGCACCTTTGGCATGAACCGGCCGGCGATTATGTTTGATTTCTTTGGACATATTATCTCCTTTCAATTGGATGGCCTTGCGGCTCACCGTTAACAAAACCGAGTTGACCGACATGGTGCCCGAGGCGCGTTTCTACATCGCCCGGTTTGTGAAAGCCCTGTTCGTTCAACTTCTTGATCCTCTCTTGGGCGGGCGCTCGCATGATCGACGCCAGACACACATCCCACTCCGGTGCGATCTCGTAGTCCGGCGGCAAACTGGCCACGTTCACGAATCGCTTGGTCTCGCTGATCGCCCGCTTGTCGAACGACGCGATCCGGTCGGCTAACGAATTGACAAACTCATCGAGCTCAGCGTCGGGTAAGGACCGGTTAACGTATCCATATCGTTCGGCGAGATCGCCCGGAATGTCGTCGGCGCCGAGAAACACTTCCAGCGCACGTCCTCGTCCCATCAAACGCGGCAGTCGCGCCATCGGCCCGCCTCCAGGCACGATGCCCGCGCCAACTTCGAAGTGCGACAAGATAGCTTTTTCGCGGCTGGCGAAACGCATGTCGCAGGCCAGAGCGAGTTCGCTTCCGACGCCAGTGGCGCGGCCGCGAATTAATGCGATCGACGCCACCGGTGCTCGGCTCAAGCGCACCAACATATCCGGGAGGGGCTGCAAACCTGTTGGTCCCGGCGGCAGGCTGGTTGTTTCCTCAATTGGCGCGAGGAAATCGTAGTGAGTCATGAAAAACCCGTCGATCGCGCTGTCGAAGACGACAACTTTGAGATCCTTGTCGGTTTCGATCGCGGTGATGATCTCGTTCAGCTGCGGAATCGTTTTCGGTCCGAAGATATTGAGAGGCGGATGATTGAGCGTGACGCGCCAATACTCAGGCGAATGTTTAGTTAGGAAAACTCGTTTGTCGTTCATGTAGGCTCCTTTATCGCAGGTTTGAAAAGCTCGTCGGGTCCATGAAGTATCGGTCGAGATGGTCCACTGATGGTTGCGGTCATATTCATGAGCTCAGAACTCCTGGGCGGTGGGCCGGATAACGATTTCATCGATTTCCACATCCGCCGGTTGCTCGATTGCGTAAGCGATCGCCTTCGCGACTGACTCGGCCGGAATAGCCACGACCGATTTGTAAAATTCGCGCAAATTCTTTCTGGTCGCTTCATCCGAACTGGCTTCCGGAAGTTCTGTAGCTACCGCACCAGGCGAGATCATTGTGCAGCGGATATCTTTGGAGTGCAGCTCGAGCCGGAGCCCTTCAGTCAATGCGCGCACAGCCGACTTCGTGGCGCTGTAAACAACCCCGCCGGGCGCGAACACTTTGATTCCGAATACGGAAGCGAGGTTGAGGATGTGACCACTCTTCTGCTTCAGCATTTGAGGCAACACGGCGGCGACCCCGTATAGAAGCCCTTTGATATTGACATCGATCATCCGGTCCCATTCCTCCACTTTGAGCGTCTCGATTGGTGCGATGGCCATGATACCGGCGTCATTCACCATGACATCGACACGCCCGAAACTGTCGACAGCTGTCGTGATGAGTGCTTCCACTTCAGCGCGCTTTGTCACGTCGACGGCGACACTGATGGCCTTACCACCCGCGGCGGAAATCTCTTTTACCGTTGCGTCGAGTCGGTCCTTACGCCGCGCTCCTAATACGACCTTCGCCCCGTATCGGGCCAGTAGTCTTGCCGTGCTTTCGCCAATGCCGCTACTGGCTCCGGTGATCACCACTACTTTGTCGATATCCGGCATCCTGACTTGTTTCATTTCCGTGGATTCAAGGGTTCTGGTCATAAGTTCTTTTCTTTTCTCTGAACAATGATCGGCCGAGCACCACGCCATTGTGAAAGACGATGTTTGTTGCCTGAGGATACCCAAAAGGTAATGTGGAAGCGGCTGTGGAACTGAGGCATCTTCGCTACTTTGTTGCCGTCGCCGAGGCCGAGAACGTCTCACGCGCGGCGTTGAAGCTTCACGTCTCTCAACCGCCCTTAAGCCGCCAGATTCGCGATCTTGAAGATGAGCTCGGTTTCCTTCTGCTCAAACGCACGGCGAAATCGGTCAGCCTGACAGAGGCCGGGCGCACATTCTTGAACGAAGCTCGGGCGGTGCTGCAACACGCGGACGAAGCGGTGACGAAAGCGCGCGCCGTTGCAAGTGCGGAGCCTACCGAGCTTCACGTCGGCCACTCACCGACGCCATTCGCCGAAATTCTGCCGAAAACTTTACGGGCTTTTCAGCGGGCGATGCCAAACGTGCACGTCAGATTGCACGATTGGAGCAACAAAGACACTCTCGACGGCGTACGCGGTGGCCGACTTGAACTCGGATTGATCACTGCTCCTCCCAGGGGTAGTTCCCTCCGCGGCCTGCGATATGAAGAGTTGTTTCACCAACGCGTTTGCGTGGCGGTCGCACCGCAGCATCCGTTTGCTCGACGGCGTAGCGTTCCGCTCACCGAGGCCGCAGCCGAACCCTTGATTAGCCTCACCCGCGAAGACTATCCGAATTACTACGATTTGCTTTCGATCATCTTTTCGAAGGTGAAACAGAAACCGCGCGTGATCGAGGAACATGACAGTATGTCAGGCATTATGTCGGCCGTCGAAGCGGGGACTGGCGTCGCGATTGGCCCGGACTCCGGTTACAGTTTCGGAAACCGAATAAAATTTTTGCAGCTCACTCCTGAGCCGAATCCAATCTCGGTCGGCATTGCCGGGCCAAAAGGCCGTCTCAGTCCGGCTGCCGAAAAATTCTGGCAGTGCGCGAAGGAAGCGGCGTCATCAAAATGATCGTGACTGCCTTACGAATCATTCTTGTATTACAAAAATCTCGAGCCTACGGGGCTCGAACCCGCTCTTGCTTTTAAGTCTCGTCCCTTCGCGGTCCGGGAAGGTTAATACTCACGCTGCAATAGGTAATCCGCGAGGGCTCGCAGGACGGTGGCGCTTTCCCCCAGGGATTTCAGAGCGCGGTGTGCTTCCGACGTAAGCCTCCGCGCCTCGCCCCGCGATTTTTCCAAGCCGATGACAGCGGGGTACGTTGCTTTCTTCGCGGCGACATCTTTACCCGCGCTCTTGCCCAGCTTCTCGGAAGTTTGGGTGACGTCCAGGATGTCGTCGATGACTTGAAACGCCAGCCCGAGCGCGCGCCCGAACGCGGTAATGGCGGCGAGCTGCTTCGGGGTGGCATTTGCCGCCATCCCGCCGAGGCGAACCGAAGCCGTCAGCAACGCTGCGGTTTTGTTCTCATGAATGTAGCGAAGCTGCGCTCGATTAATCCGGCGACCTTCAGCCTCGAGATCCGCCACCTGACCCGCGATCAGCTTTTGGCTTCCCGCCGCGGTCGTGATCTCACGGAAAAGTTCTCTAAGATCGTAGCGCGCCGCGGCCCTCGCTGTTGCTGCAATTTCAAAAGCGATCGTGAGCAACGCGTCGCCCGCCAGGATGGCGATCCCGTCGCCGAAAACCTTGTGACAAGTGGCCCGGCCGCGACGGAGATCGTCGTTGTCCATGCTCGGGAGGTCGTCGTGGATGAGGGAATAGGTGTGGATGCACTCGACGGCGCAGGCGAGAGGAAGGGCCGCGTCTGCTTTGCCCCCGCAAGCCTCGGCGGCCGCCAGGCACAAGACCGGACGCAGGCGTTTGCCGCCGGCAAACAGACTGTATCGCATCGCCCTGTGAATCGTCGCAGGCGGCATCGATTCCTTTGGCAGAAAACGATCGAGCGCACGGTCGACCTCTTTTTGCCGGGCAACCAGATACCGCTTCAAGTCCATCGAGCGGCAATGTGAAACTCCTGCGCCGCTTGGCAACGAAAAACGCATACTCCGGCCTGATCGGCGAGGTCAGTCATAGCGTTGCAGCAGCTACTGGTGGCAACTGCGCCAAACATAGTGCAGGCCTGCAAATGGCATTGCGCATCTTCGTTCGAGTGCTTGGCTCTTGCCCACCGCCTCGTCTCGGCGAACTCGCTGGGCTCAAACCTAACTCAACCCTTATGTCTGTCCCACAAGCGATTTTCATCGATACGAGCGTGTTTGACGAGCAGTGCTACAACTTCCAGTCGGCCGCCATGACGGCATTTCTCGATGCGACAAAGATGGTACCATTGATTTTGTTACTTCCCGATCCGACGGAACGCGAAATTAATCGACATATTCAGGAACAGGTCGAGGCGGCTGCGAAGGTTTTGAGCGACGCGAAGCGCAAGGCGCCCATTTTATCGAAATGGACCGGTTGGCCGGCCAAGTTCGACGCCCGCGACATAAGATGGCAGCTGCAATCGTTCGCCCAAGGAGAATGGAGGGTGTTCCTAGAACGATTCGATGTCCGTCGTCTTGGTTACGAGGATGTTGACCTACCACGGATCATGAACTGGTACGAATTTAAGCGCGCGCCATTTGGAGTGGGCAAAAAGGAGAAGGAGTTCCCGGACGCGATAGCAGTCGACGCAATTGCATTCTATGCGACAAAGAATCAAACCGAAGTTGCCGTCGTTTCGAAGGATCCGGATTTCAAAAGTGCATGCGCCCATTATTCCGCGCTTTTGCATTTCTCGTCGCTTCCGGCTCTGACCGAAGCGATGCTCTCGGCGGATAAAAGAATTGCCTCTCTGAAGGCTCTCCTGAAGAGCGATGTAAACCCCATAGCCAAGGGAATCGAAGAAGCATTCGCCGAGTGTGCATTCTATCCAGAGGAAGATCCCCAAGGCGATGTGGAAGACGTATCGGTCCACGAAGTCGACGTTCTGGATCTTAACGTCGTCTCGCTTGGAGATGGCGAGTGCAAGATTGCTTTTGAAGCTCGCGTCGCTTATTCCGCTTCGGTTACGTACGACGATCCAGATTCAGTTGTGGGTGATAGTGAAGACGGTTACTTCGCGCTGAGGCGACTCTCAGGTAGCGTGTCTGAGTCAACGGAGATGTCCGGCGTCGCGAAGCTAATGTTGGATGCGGGCGGCGAGAAAGTATGTGGCGTGGCTCGGCTAGAATTCGATGACGATGACGTTTGTGTAACGGAGATCCCGCCGGTTGAACACGATGACGACGATTGGCCGGAGGACGAGCGCTAGAAAAGTAATCGATACGAACCTTGGTGATCGCGGCGACGTCGGCTCGTCTCTGAAAGTAGCGAAGCCAGTTCGGCGCTCGATACGCAGGGCCCCTCCTCGTGCTCTCTCGGGTAGAGCTTGGCGAAGGATATCAGTTGAAATCGATAAATGAGGCTCGTAGCATCGACACCAAGTCTATGAGCTATTGGGACTTCCAGCCTCGGGGCCTGTTTTTTGCTTAACTAGTGGCCGACATGCAGACCAAGATTGCAGCCCGAAACCGCAAGAAAAAGGTGGGTCGTAATACGGCATCGCGCCGACCCCTGACCGGCGCTGATATCAGGCGCATGATCGCTGGCGGGCGGAAACTATCCAAATCAAAGCGAGACCCGCGCGTCGTGAAATCACCTTGGGCGGACGAGGTCATAGTATTTGTTTCAAGCCAAAAAGAGGGGCGGCAACTTCCGCAGACGGTGACTGTCGAAGGAAAACAATATGCGTTAATCGTTCAAAAGAAGACCGCCGCAGCAGCCATTCGGGCGGTCGCACGAAAGCTGGGCCTTCGTTTGCATGATTTAACGAAGGAACGTGTGCCTGCAAAGGACCGGTATGCGTCTCCATTTGCGGAAGAGCGACGCGTCGTCCGCCGGGCGGAGCTGAAGCAGAAACCAACTGCGAGGCAAATTCGAGAACGTGCGGAATTCCTCGCGTCATTAAACGCAGCGTCGATCTAGCTCCGTGGTGGAGTCCGGCTCAATCCCCCTGGCGCGAGTTGTAGGCGATCCCTTTTTGGGAAGCTTGAGGGTATTCGGATTTCCCGGGTTTTTCACACTTTCGGTTCATGCAACAAGGCGTGCTATTAACATCAATTCCCAAATCAGATTCGCAACGCTCTTTGTGGCGGCTGCGAAGCAGGTTGGCTTGATCGCCGCTGATCGCCCATTGCTTGTGATAGGGGCTGGAGCGGCCGGCGTGGCAGCGGCGATGACAGCGGCTGAACTAGGAATTCCCGTGAGGTTGCGGGAGACTGCCGCGCGTCCTTTTGCAGTTCAGGCGAATTGTCCAAGTCGGTGGCTACATCCTCATCAATATGATTGGCCATTGGCTTGGTACTCTGATCCGGAATTTCCAAGACCGGAAGAAGACTATTTGCCGCTGCATTGGCGGGCCGATTATTCCGCGAGCGTAGCAGCTCAGTGGCAGACACAGTATGATGATTTCCTCCAACGTGGATACGATTTCCAAGCTTGGTACAATTCTCCACCGCTACCCGAAACCAGTCCCGAACAGCTCGAGGCCGCCTGTGATCGCGACCTCGCTACGGGCAATCGCTTCTATTTCGGCGCCTACCTCTTGTGCCGTGGATTCCCGTCGGAGAAGGTATCGATTGGTAAATACTCAGGTTTCAAATTCTGGGCGAATGACCCTTTTACGAACTTTGCCTCGCTGGCAAAGTATTGCGTCCGAAAGAAGGTGCTGATTTCTGGTGCCGGAGACGGCGGCTTGCAAGATTTGCTCCGGTTCGCCTTCGCGCGGACCCACCCGATTGAGTTGGTTGGAAATGTGATCAAGGTACTGAATCGGACGCAGAACGGGCTAGAAGCTTTAGCCACCTGTTGCAGCGAGATTATCGAGAGCGTCCTTGCCCCACGCATCGTTGGAGGGAGCGACCCATGCCGGACATTCGTCGAGTCGCTCAACGAAGGTGTCTTAAGCGACGTTTTCGATCAGTTTGAAGAGATCGTAACATTCGACTTTGGATCGAACCGCCTTCAACTCATTTGCGCTTCTATCCAGTTTCCGTCGAACTTTGCCCTGAATCGTCTTCTGGTGCGCTTTCTGGAGAAATTCGTTTCGGTACGATATCCGCAACATCCTCCTCTGGTTTCCTTTGGCGTTTCGATTAAGAGAGTGCGCGGAGTGCTCAAGCACATGTGCGCTAACCGCGCGAACGATTGTTATGGCCAACTCCATCGGTGCGAAATAGGCGGCAAGACGACAACTTTCGATCTTCTTGTCGTCCGGCATGGATTCGGCCGCGAAAAACGAAAACTCGAAAAGGCAACGGGCCGTCGCACGAAGCCGCCGAAACGGGCGTCATAACCAATTTTACTCCAACCGGCACGCCTAATCGGTTGTGGTGCAACATCCGAACAAAAGTGATCCCAGTGCGATGGGATCGGCTTACTACTGCAGGTAGTGTATGTCCAGCGGTTCGCTTGGTCGCCTAATGTGAGCTCGCTGATCTTCACGCAGGGTAGCCCGCGGCTAGCGGACGGCGGACGTTATCTCGGGAGATTTCTTTTAATTTTCTCGTGGCTCGCGCGTTAGACTTGGTGAGAAGAAATGCAAAGCGTCCGATTAGAGGCGGGAAGAATGAATGGCCAGCAGATGGACGCGCTCCTTCGGCGCTTCGAACGGCCGCTCTTGCAATACGCGACGCGAATCCTCGGCGATAGCGACCGGGCGCGCGACGTGGTCCAGGAAACTTTTGTGAAACTTCAACATGAGAACCGCGCGGAACTGGATGACGCCCCCGCCAAATGGCTCTTCACCGTCTGCCGAAACAACGCGCTCAATGTTTGCCGGAAAGAAAAACGCATGACTTATCTCGACCAGGAGTTGCTCGAAGCGCGCGAAAGCGAGCAACCGGCGCCTTACGAAAAACTCGAAGCGAAAGAAGCGAGCGGATTCCTCCTGAAGATCCTCGGGACACTTCCGGCGCGGCAACAGGAAGTGCTCCAATTGAAATTTCAAAACGACCTGAGCTACCAGGAAATCAGCGAAATCACGCAGCTCTCGGTCAGCAACGTGGGCGTCATGATTCACAACGCGCTCAAAACTCTGCGGGAACGTTACGGGCAGGCGTCCCGGGATTTCCTGCCGTTCACACCCCGAATCGTCTCATGAAAATTAACCTCGATGATCCTAACCTGACGGCGTTCGCGCTCGGCGAACTTCCGGCGACAGAACACGCGCGGATGGCGGAAGCGGTTGCTGACTCGCCGGAAGCGCAAAGCTTCGTCGCGGAAACGCAGCAGTTCGCCAGGCTGTTAAGAGCGGAATACGAAGCCGATCGGCAAATGCCGTCAGCGGACGTCGCGCGCCCGCACCGGGCGGAGATGGAAGAGCAGCAGCGTGAGTCGTCCAGATTTCAATGGGGATCGCTCGCAGCGGCCCTGGCGATCTTCGCTGTGCTGGGAGTGCTCGCGGTTTCAACGATTCAGCGCGAAAGCGGAAGGCTACGGACCGCCGACAACCCGAAACCTTCCGCGCCAAAGGAATCAGCGTCGGAAACGACCGTGGAAGCGGAGCCGGGACCGAGTGCGGACATTTATGTCGCCCAACAGCCGGTTGTGCCAAGCACCACGCCGCCATCGACCGCGACTCTGCCCGAAACGAGGGAGGAACCGGCGAAGGTCGCGCCGACCACGACCTACGCATTCAAAGATCCGAAACAACCCCCGGCCATGGACAGCGCGGCAGGAAAGACCGGGGGGCTGGCTTCGGGTCCGATGGCGCCGCCGATGCCGATGCAGCGCGTGCTTCGTAGATCCGCGCCCGGCGAGTTGACCGAGGCGGAGCCGCCTTCGCGCTATCGCCAGGATTTCAACACGGCGACCTACGATCGCGTGGAAGAAAATCCATTCCTGCCGGCGGCGACCAACCCGCTTTCGACTTTCTCGATCGATGTCGACACGGCGTCGTATTCAAACGTCCGCCGTTTCATCAACTCCGGCTCGCTCCCGCCGAAAGATGCGGTGCGCGTCGAAGAGATGATCAATTATTTCAGCTACGATTATCGCGAACCGGAAGGCGATCAGCCGTTCTCGATCGATCTCGATTCGACCGCCTGCCCCTGGGAGTCGAGCCATCGTTTGCTGCGGATCGGTCTGAAGGGACGCGACGTGCCGAATGAAAAGCGGCCCGCGAGCAATCTCGTTTTTCTCCTCGATGTCTCCGGCTCGATGATGCCGGCGGAACGTTTGCCGCTCGTGAAACAGGCGATGCGCCTGCTCGTGGAAAAACTGAGCGAAAAGGACCGCGTCGCGATTGTGATTTACGCCGGCGGCTCGGGATTGGCGCTGACTTCGACGCCCGGCAACGAGAAGGAAAAAATCCTGCGCGCGCTGGAAGAATTGAAGGCGGGCGGGTCAACGAACGGCGCCGATGGAATCGAGCTCGCCTACAAAGTTGCAGCCGACAATTTCATCAAGGGTGGAGTGAACCGAGTGATCCTGGCGACGGACGGCGATTTCAATATCGGCGTCACGAACCAGGGCGACCTGATCCGGTTGATCGAAGAGAAGGCGAAAGGCGGCGTCTTCTTGAGCGTGCTCGGCGTCGGCACCGACAACTTGAAGGACTCGACGATGCAGAAGCTGGCCGACAAGGGAAACGGGAACTACGCGTATCTCGATTCGCTGGATGAAGCGCGCAAGGTGCTCGTGCAACAAATCAACGGCACACTCATGACGATCGCGAAGGACGTGAAGATCCAGGTGGAATTCAATCCGGCGCGGGTCGCTTCCTACCGGTTGATCGGCTACGAAAAGCGGATGCTGCGGAAGGAAGATTTCAATAACGACAAGATCGATGCGGGCGAGATCGGGGCGGGGCACACGGTGACGGCGTTGTATGAAGTCGTGCCGGTGGGAGCGGGCGCGATGGATCCGGCGGCGAGTGTGCCGCCAGTGGATCCGTTGAAGTATCAGGGGGCGAATCCGCCAACGACGGCTACGACAACGCCTGTCGATCCGAAGGCGTCGCCGGAAATGGTGACGGTGAAGTTGCGCCATAAGAAACCGGACGGCGACACGAGTCAGCTGATCGAGCGATCGTTTACCGACAACGGGTCTAAGTTTGAGAACGCGGCGCCCGATCTGAAGTTCGCGGCGGCGGTGGTGGAGTTCGGAATGATTCTGCGCGACTCGCAATACAAAGGGAAAGGGACGTTCGGCTCGGTGATTGAGTGGGCCCAGGAGGGCAAGGGCCGCGACACGGCCGGGTATCGCGCCGGTTTCATCGAGCTCGCGCACAAGGCGCAGACGCTCAAGCCGCGAGAAGGGTAGTTGTAGGGCGGGCGCATCGCCTGCCAGTGGCGCTGCGGCAACCGGAGCGGTTGCCCTACAAACGCATTATCATTTCTTGGTATCACATCGTTACTGTGGTAACATGGTAACATGAAGAAAACAAAGCCGGCGGCGGAGCCCAAACGGGTGGAGCGCGTCCAGGTCGGCGCACGGATGGAGAAAAGTCTGGTGAAAGTGTTGCGCGGGCTGGCGGATTATCTCGATCTTTCGCTGGGTGATTTGCTGGAGGGAATCACCTTGCACGCGCTGGAGGGAAAGGCGCCATTCAGCGAGGAAACGCTCGGGCACATCAAGCGGTTCAAAACCGTGCACGGATTGAAAATCACCGCGAAGGATAGTCATCAGCTGGTCGAGGTGTCGCGTGGCAAGCGCTGAGGCAGGCGCTTCGCACAGCGAAGCGGCTACAGAAGACGAGTTGCGGGCGCTGGAAACTGGCGCGCTCGATCCAAGAGCATTTCCGCATTCCGAACACGTGCGACTCGCCTATGGAATGCTGGAGCGCTATCCGTTCGGCGAAGCGGTCGCCCGGTTTTCACGGGGCCTGAAGTTGCTCGCGGCGAAAGCGGGCCGGCCGGAAGTTTATCACGAGACCATCACGGTCGCGTTTCTCGCGCTCATCGGGGAGCGTCGGGTGCGGACAGAGTGCGGAGATTGGTCCGAGTTCCGAGCGAACAACAGCGACCTTTTCGATAAGCGCTGCGTGGAAAAATGGTACGGCACCGAACAGCTCGGCTCGGATCTCGCGCGACAGACGTTTTGTTTGCCGGCGCGCGAATGAGGAAACAGTGAGCGCAACGGACGTTCGTGACCTCTGGGGCGAATTACACTTCTTCCAGCGCGGCAGGATCCGCCGTCGTTTTCACCTGCATGGCGAGAAACGCGCCGAAAAGGAGGAGGCCGGCGCTCCAGAGTTGCGCCTGGGTGAGGCGCTCGCCGAAAAATAGCGCGGAAAGTCCGAGCGCGCCTGCAGGACAAAGGAGTTGCAGCGTTTGGGAAAGAGCGACGCCGACTTTGCGAATCGCAATGTAATATAAAACGTGGGCGAGGCTGATGCAGGTCACGGCGGAAGCAATCAGGATCAGGTTTACGCGCGAGCCGACCTGGAGCGGCGTGGCAATATTTCCGAATGCGAGGGTGAGCGGAAGCAGCAGGGCCGAGGTGATAAAACTAATGATGCCAAAACTGCGGATGGGCCCGAGCTGCGCGGAAGGCCGCTTGACGAGAACGCTGTAAAGCGCCCAGCAAAAACTTGCCGCGAAAGCGATGGCGAAGCCGCCCAACGGGACCGCGCCCGCTTCCCACCCCGGTTGAAAATAAATGACGCCCACCGCGCCGATCAGCCCCAAAAGAGTGCCGACCTGAAATTGCCATTGGCGGATGATCCATCGTTCCTCGGGGAAGAAAATCAGCGCGAGCAGAGCGGTGATGATGACCGAAGAGCGCCCAAAGATCGCGTAAACCCCCGGTCCCATGTGATAGAGCGCGACCGTCTGCGTGATTTGATGGATGACATTCGGCAGCGCCGGGACCAGGCAGGCGAGAAAGATCGAGGCGTCCAGGCGCGGTCCGCTGCGCCGCATTCGATAGAGCACGAAGGGGAGCACCGCGATAAAGCCGACCGAGTAACGATAAAAATTCTGCGCCCACGGGTCGTAATAGCGAATCAGATAGAATTGAAAGAGCGAGGGCGTCGACCAAATGAGGACGGTCGCGAAGATGGCGGCATAACCTGCCGGGAATTTCTCACGCGTCGGTTTCATATCAGCGCTGGCTTGCAATCGTTTAACGGCTCCCATCTAATAGGCGGGACACACACATGAATACCTACAAAATCGGAACCGTCATCAGCCTTGCGATCGCGCTTGTCGCGTTTCCCACCGGAGTTTTGTACGCGAAGAAACGCGCGCCCGCTGCGCCGCAAGCGGCCGGGAATACCAAGGCGAATCCCAAGGACCCGGGCGGCCATTCGGCGCGAGGGGTCGAGTTCGCCAAGAAAAAGGAGTACGACAAAGCGGTCGAGGAATTCACCAAGGCGATCGAGGCCGAGCCCGGAGATTCGAAAAATTATTTCAACCGCGCGACCGCCTACCGCGGGCTGAGCAAATTGCCGGAAGCATTCGCGGACTACTCGAAGGCAATCGAACTGGCCCCGCAGGATTTGCGGGGTTATATCGGCCGGGGCGAAGTGCTCCTGGTGCAGAAGCAAGCGGACAATGCGTTGGCGGATTTCGACAAAGCCCTCCAAATCTCGCCCAATGATCCCAATGCCCGGCGCTTCCGCGGGTTTATCTACATTTCGAAAAGCGAATGGCAGAAGGCGATCGATGATTACTCGGTAGTCGTGCAGAAAGTGCCAGATGACGGAGGCGCCTGGGAACGGCGCGCGTTCGCTTTTCGCAGCCTGAAGAAGTTCAAGGAAGCGATTTCCGATTACACCAAAGCGATCGCGACTGACCCTAAGGATCCGGACGGCTTTCGGCGGCGGGCCCAAGCTCATATTATGGCGGGCGACAGCGCGAAGGCAGCCGACGATTTCAAGGCGATCCTGAAGATCAAGCCGGACGATATGGACGCGCAGAGCCGGTTAAAAGCGCTCGAGACGCGGGCCAATTCTTCGCCGGCACCTGCCGCTTCAGTTCCCGCCGCACCGAAATCATCGCCGGCAGCCCAGTCTCCGGCGCCGAGCACGCCGGCAGCATCTCCGCGTTAAGGGACCGGGCCGGCGAACGTTTTTGTTGTCAGGGGGAGCCGCGATTAAGGCTTCCTGTGGGAGCGCGCATGATCTAAAAAGGCGGCTCCACAGCTCACCTCAGCCGAAAGATCAATATGAACATCAGACTTTTCAGCGGACTTGTCGCCAGTTTGCTCATTCTGGGGACGACGCCGGTCCTGAATGCCGCCAGCCCCGAAGCGGCCGCTCACGGAAACAAAGGGCACGAACTCGCGCAAGCCGCGAAGTACGATGAAGCGATCGTGGAATATACGAAGGCGATCACAATTGCCCCGAAAGATGTGCGGCTCTTCGTCGATCGGGGTCTCGTTTATCGGGCGGCGGGGAAACTCCCGGAAGCAATGGCCGATTTCACGAAAGCGATCGAGCTCGAACCCAAGAACGAGCTCGGATACTTCGAGCGTGGCAGAACGGCGTTGGGGCAGAACCAATTTGACGCGGCGCTGGCGGACCTGAACAAGGCGATCGAGCTCAATCCGAATAATCTGGTCGCCTTCGAGCGCCGGGGCCTCGTTTACCACAATCTCCGGAAGTGGGACCTGGCAGTTGCTGACTACACCGTGGCCATCACCAAAGATCCGAAAAACGTCATGGCCCTTCGCAAGCGGGCGGACACGTATTACGCCATGAATGATTTCGCGAAGGCAGTGCCCGATCTGGAGGCGGCCTTGAAATTGAGCCCGGGCGATCCGGACATCATGCAGAACTTGCAGCACGTGCAGGCGAAAATGGCGACACCCCGGCCCGTGGCAAAGGCGCCGGTTGCTTCGCCCACGCCTGTGCCGCCGCCGGAACCCATGAGCATGCGGATGAAACTGGGCATCGGAGGCGCGGCGCTCGGCATCATCCTCATTCTCGTCATCGTGTTTTCCCGGAAGAAGAGCCGGGGTTATTAGCGAATCCATTCGCCAAAGCCGGGGCAAACGGCGCGAGAAATTTCTTTGACACCCGGGAGCGCGCTGTTAGCTTGCCGACGCTTTTTCGGAGAACGAGACGAGGTCCCATGGTCGTTCAAAACGGAAGTTTGACGACTCTGGGACTTTTACTTCTAAACGAGAGAGCAAACCGGTTCGTTCCGCCTCGGCGGGGTGAGCATTTAATGACACGCAGCGGCCCATGTAGCTCAGTTGGTAGAGCACGTCCTTGGTAAGGACGAGGTCACCGGTTCAATCCCGGTCATGGGCTCCAGAAGCGGGCTCGCGACCGGCAGTAACAACCCAAAAAGACGCAGTTAGTTTCAAACGAGGAAAATCGAGATGGCTAAGGACAAATTCGAACGCAACAAGCCGCACGTGAACGTCGGCACCATCGGGCACGTTGACCACGGCAAGACCACAATCACCGCCGCGATCACCACCGTGCTCGCCAAGAAGGGCTTCGCCGAAGCGCGCGCCTACGATTCCATCGACGCCGCTCCCGAGGAAAAAGAGCGCGGCATTACGATCTCGACCGCGCACGTGGAATACCAGAGCGACAAACGCC
>JBBWZL010000035.1:0-17129 GCA_039649045.1 Verrucomicrobiota bacterium
GGCATCGAGCGTGTTCACCGACCCCGCGTTGAACGCGACGTCCGCGATCTTCCCACACGGATTCGCGAGCAGGATCTTTTTCGCCAGCCCAAGCATGAAGAAGGCGGCGCCGCGCGCAAATTTGTCAGAAGTAAGGCGGCGATACTTTAGTTGCTCGGCGAGAAACGAGAATTTGAGAATCGGTCCGGCGACGAGATGGGGGAACATGGAAACGAAGCAGGAGAAATCGATGAAGTTCGACATCGCCTCGGCCTCGCCGCGGTAAACGTCGATCGTGTAGCTGAGCGCCTGAAAAGTGTAAAAGCTGATCCCGAGCGGCAGGACGACCCGGAAGAAAGTGTCGAATTGCCCGTGGTGAAGACCGATTCCATTGGCGAGCGCGTTCCAGCTTTCGATCCCGAAGTTGAAGTATTTGAAAAAGCCGAGCGTCGCGAGGTTCAGCACGACGGATATCCAAATCGCGTGACGCTGGGTCTGCGTGCGTGGCATGCGCCGCGGCAATTGTTTCACCGGTTGATGCAGAACGCGCCAGAACCGCCAGGTGTCGTGCGCGATGATCAAGCTAACGAGCCAATCGACGAAAGTGGTCGCGAACATCAGCGGGACGAAGCGCGGCTCGGCCCAACCGTAAAAGATATAGCCGGTCAGAATCAGCCAGCCGTTCCGCCACCGCTGCGGCGCGCGGAAAAGCAGGTAGTAGCCCAGCAGCGCGAGCGGCAGGAAGTAGTAAACAAAAATGTGCGAACTAAAAACCACGCGGTTATCGGGCCGGGCCGGCTGAGAACAAAAACAGCGCGGCGGCAGGTGAAAGAATGCGTATTATCGCTACCGCCTTTCAACTCCTAATGAAATTTTTCCGCTTCGTCTTCGTTCTCTGCGCGCCCCTGGCTTTTCTGGCGGCGGAAACGTCGGGGCCAGTTCCGCTTTCGGAAGCGCAACAGAAGCTCCGTGGCGAACTCGCGAGCAAAGTGCAAATCTCGGAAAAGAAAAAAGCCGCCGCTTGCGCGGAAGCCGACGGATGGTTGTTCTTCGCAGCCGAATTTCGCCTCCTTTCCCTTGGTCGCTTCTGGGGCGACGAAGCGCCCAAAGCGAGCCGCTCACATAAGCCTGATCTGGCGGACCCGATCCCGGCGATCGTCGATTTCCAGAAGCAATTAAAGGCGCGGGGGATCGATCTCCTGGTGGTGCCCGTTCCACCGAAAGCCGCGATCTATCCGGAGAAAATCCTGCCCGGATTCGATGTGCGCTCGCAAGACGCAGCTCCTCTTCTGCATCGGTTTTATGAGGAGCTTCGTGGTGCGGGAATCGACGTCCTGGATCTCGCGCCGATGTTTATCGCAAATCGCGACGACAAACGGGGCGGAGTTTTTTGCAAGACCGACAGCCATTGGTCCGGTCTCGGTTGCGTGCTCGCCGCGCAAGCAATTGCCGAGAACATCCGCGGGAAACTGGCGGCTTCATCTTCACGGCGCGATTACGTTACGGAATGGAAAGCCGCGGAGATCAACGGCGACCTCGTCACTCTTCTGCCTTCCGATGCCGCGAAACCGGGGCCGGAAAAAATTGAGATCCGAAAGGTGAGCGAGAAGGGAACTGCGATCGAGCCCGATCCAAATAGCTCGGTGTTGCTTCTCGGCGATAGCCACACGCTCGTTTTCCATGATTTTCTCTCGGAGCGCGCAGGGCTCGTCGATCAACTCGCCCAGGAACTCGGCTTTGCGCCCGCGTTGATCGGAACGCGTGGCTCAGGAGCAACACCGGTGCGCATCACGCTCTATCGGCACAGTCTCAAGAATCCGGAATACCTCGCGAAAAAGAAAATCGTGGTCTGGTGTTTCGCCGCCCGAGAATTCACGGAAGCGTCGGAAGGCTGGGCCCGGGTGCCGATCGCGAAGTAACAGGCTTGACGCGAAGCGGATTCGCTGGAAAGCGATTGCCGTGCGGCGTCTCATCAATTCCAAATGATCACTCCGCGGAATCATATCATTTCGCATCTGGCCGTCGCCGCTCTGCTGGTTTCTTCGGCATTCGCACAAGAGCCAGCCGCTTCACCACCAGCCGCCGCTCCATCCGGAGACCTCAAGGTTTTGATCCTGGGCGATTCGCTCGCGCTCTGCGGATTTGGAAAACGCCTCGACGATAGATTCCGGGAAGATCCGCGAATCGCATCGGTCTTCACCTATCTTGCTTGCGGCACCAATCCGCTGAGCTGGCTTAAGGATCGACCGTACACCAATATCCAGACCCACTGCGGATTCGTGAGCATCGAGTCGATCGGGCCCGATAGCGCAACCCAAGTCGAGGATGTGTATGGCATGAGGCGCGGCCACACGCCGGGCGCGCATCCAGTTCCGAAGCTCGAAGACTTACTCGCGACGCATCGGCCCGACATTTTGATCATGCAAACCGGCACGAATCTTTTCGATCTGTTCCCCGATCGCAAAACCGTGATCCCGAATCGCCACGGACCCGCGCTTCGCAGTTATTTCGTTCCTTTCATTACCAAAGCGGTCAGGACTCCGTCCAACCTGCGGAAAATTTATTGGGTGGCGTCGCCCACCTCCGGAAGAGTTTCGAAGGAAATCCAGGAGTTCGTGATCGCCCAGACCCGCGCCGACATCGGCCACATCGCCGACGTGATCGATAGCCGGACGCTCGTTCCATATCCGTATCACCACATGGAACCGGACAAAGAGCATTTCATCGGCGCGGACATGGACCTATGGGCCGACAAAGTTTTTGAGATTGTGGAGCGCGACATGTCGCAGCAATCGTTTACGACGCTGAGGCCGTTGTCCGAAAAGGTGCCGGCAGTTGCGGTGACGCAGGAGCCGAAACCGGCGCCGCCCGCCCAGAAACCGAAGGAGCAGATTCTTCAGGTAAAAGCGAAACTCGTTTCGAAGACGGAGCCGATCCCAGTGAACGAATTCTTACCCTACCAGGAATTTCTCGTCGGTTACGTTTATGAAATCAGCCGAGTGATTAAGGGCGAATATTCGGAAAGTCAGATCCTCGTGATGCATCCCGCTTACATCGGATTGAAACCGCAGAAGCTCGGGCGCTATCGCATCGGTAAGACTTATAAAATGCAATTGCACGAGCTCGAAGGTACCGTTTGGAAAACTGTGAAATCGAAGGATGATTCCGGTTTGATCAACTTGCAGCCTTACATTCGGATCCAGGATGAAATCAGACACCCGGAACATGCGCATTAAGAAAGACTGGTCGAAGCTGATTCAGTCGGCGCTGTTGCCGGTCGCTTTTATTGTCGGCATCGGAAGTTTTGTGCTGGTGGCCGATGGCAAACAAAAATCCTCGAAGCCGGCGCCGGACGCACCGCCGCCCAGCATCCTGATGATCGGCGATTCACTTTCCGTCGGGAAATTCGGCGAAGCGGTGCAGATGCATCTCGCGCTGAAACATCGCGTCGCGGCCTACGCGTCGTGCGGTTCATCACCCGAGCACTGGCTAAAGGCCGAGCCGGATTTCATTACCAAATGCGGTTACCGCCAGCGCACGTCGGACTCCGATATCTTCAGCGACTACGTGAATGGCCGCGCGCCGAGAGCGACCCGCACGCCGAAACTGGCGGACTTGGTGCGAAGACACAAACCGACGATTCTCGTCGTCCAGCTCGGTACGAATTGGATGGATCGTTCGCTCACTGACGAGCAGATGAACGATTATCTGAGCCGTTTCGTGGACGAGGCGCGCCGCGGGACCGTGGAAAAAATTGTCTGGATTGCGCCGCCCGACTCAGCGCGGTTGCGAAAGACGCAGGGAAGAGTCCATCAGCTGATTCGCCGAGCTGCGAGCAGGAAGGGCTTCGATGTGATCGATTCACGGAACGTCACGCATTACGTCATGGGCAAGACCGGCGGCGACGGCATCCACTATAATAGCGAATCGTCGGAGGCGTGGGCCCGCGGCATCCAGAGAGATTTGGATTCAAAGCTCGCGATCACCCCGCGCGAAAAGAAGCTCAGCAGCTTCAAGCGGGACGAGGGCGTGCAGAACTGATCTACAACGCTTCAGCGCGCGTGTTATAACCGGCCACAAACTGCGCCCGGAACGCGGCGAAACTTCCCTCATCGATCGCGCAGCGCGTCCGGCTCATGAGATTGAGATAGAAATGCAGGTTGTGAAGTGTGAGCAGACGCAGCCCGAGGATCTCTTCCGATTTGACGAGGTGCCGGATGTAACCGCGCGAGAAATCGCGGCAGGCGGGACAGCTGCAGTTCTCTTCAATCGGTCCCGTCTGCATCGTGAACTCCGCGTTCTTTAGATTGAGCGTGGCGGTCGCGGTGAAAGCGGTCCCATTGCGCGCCAAACGCGTCGGTAACACGCAGTCGAACATGTCCACGCCGCGGGCGATCAGCTCGATCAACTGCGGCGGCGTCCCCAACCCCATCGCGTAACGCGGCTTGTTCGCCGGCAAATACGGCTCGCTCCATTCCACTGCGCTCATCATTTCCGGCTCCGGCTCGCCGACGCTCACGCCACCGATCGCGTACCCATCGAAATCCATCGCCGACAGCGCCTGCGCGCTCGATCGCCGCAGCTCTTCGAACGTTCCTCCCTGGACGATGCCGAAGACGAGCTGCGGTGTAGCGGCGGGTGTCTCACCCGCTAGATCCACGCGGACTGCGGGTGAGACACCCGCCGCTACATTTTTACACCTCGCCGCCCACCGATGCGTCATCTCCAAACTCCGCGCCGCATAATCGTACTCGCACGGCCACGGCGGACACTCATCCAGCACCATCGCGATATCGCTTCCGAGCGCCGCCTGGATCTCCATCGCGATCTCCGGGCTGATGAACGTCGGCGTTCCATCCAGATGGTTCTGAAACGAGACGCCTTCTTCCGTGATCTTTCGCAACTTCGCCAGCGAGAAAATTTGATAGCCCCCGCTGTCGGTCAGGATCGGCCCGTCCCAATTCATGAAGCGATGGAGCCCGCCGAAATGCCGGATCACATCGAGCCCCGGTCTAACGAACAGATGATAAGTGTTCCCGAGAATGATCTGCGCTTGCAGGGCGCGCAATTCATCCGGGCTCACCGCCTTCACGCTCCCTTGCGTCCCGACCGGCATGAACGCCGGCGTCTCGATCACGCCGTGACCAGTCGTCAGGCGCCCGCGGCGCGCTTTCGATTTCCCGGCGGTTCCGATCAACTCAAACATATTCTGTTGTACGGATGATGTCCGATCACGAGCGAACACCGAATTTGGCTGTGCCGTGATGCGGCATTGAGATATGCATTTGATTTAAGTGATCGTTGGAGAGCGAGGTTGGTTGCGGAAGGCGCCATACCTTTGCTCTTCCACAAATGCCAAAATACATTGCCGTCGCTCCCCCATGCGCATCAACAGGTTTACGCAGTCGAACCAAGAATATCTTAGCCGTACTTTGTTGCTGGTTACCCTCTTTGTGGGAATGGCGGCCAGTGGCTGCAAGCGCCCAAGCAGCGGGCTAACTCCGGATGCATCCGGCCCTTCAGGAGGATTTATCTCCGGTCAGGTTTTTATCGTTACACGCGGCGCAGAGAACGTGCGGTTGGGGCAATTGAAAGTCTGCTTGGTGCCGCGGGAGACATTTGATGGCCTTCAGGTGAACGAGAGAGCGGGAGCGGAAATCACCAAGTTGGAACAAGCCCTAGCGACAGCGAGGAGCTTGGCCGAGCAAAGAGAACATTTAGTTTCAAGAATCAAAGAGGACTATTCAGTTCTGTTGACGCAGCGGGATGAATTAGTCAGACGACTTTCCAGCGCCCAGTTGCTGCACATGAAATACGGTGCGGCCCAAGAGGAAATCAAACGCAAGGATGACTTGCTTGATCATTTCAAAAGTGAACTCGAAAGAATGGCCGGGGATTCGTATGACGAGTGCCGACGAATTGTGGAAGCTCGTAAACTAATTCCCCAAGCATTGTCCTCTGCCACATACGACCACCTGTTACCAAAAAGTATGATCTCCAAGACGGATGCTGATGGTCGCTTTCGATTCGAATGCTCGCCCGATCGGGACTACGTGATTTTCACTCGCGGCAATCGCCTTACGCCCTCTGGCTCGGGCGAACGGTACGAGTGGTTTGTTTCCGCGCGACCGTCTCGTGATGAGAAGCGTCAAGTGCTCTTGACCAATGACAACTTAATCGAAGGACTTGCACCGGAAAACCTGATGCGCGGAGTCTTCGTTTCGAAGAGTGACATCCTTGAAATTATTCCTTCATCGCAACCCCGGCACCTTCCTGATCCGAAGCTACTACCGTCTGAACCTCGTTGGGCTCCGGCCGGAGTTTATTACCTCCTAACATACCACTCCGTTTCAACGACCACCGGCGTCACGGGCGTGGCGCCCGGCTCGCCGGTAAAAGAGCTGCGCCACGCCGGCGATATGTATTCCGTCGAATTCCAAAATCTTGTATTCGACGTGCCGCTGGGCCAACTAACTGACAATGCAGATATCGCTCGCCGGCTTCGTGAGGTCGATGACGGCGCGCAGACAGAAATCGCATTATGGCAAAAAGCTCAGCGCGATATCGAAATGCAGAAGAAAGACGCTGAGAGTTCCTACTACGATGACAGGGAACGGCGTCTCCGGGAAAGCTATAACCGACTTCACACATTGACTGGCGAGTCGAGGCTTAACGAGCCCCCACATCCATAATCTTTAAAGCGATCTAAGCACGCGGCCATTCGCGGCTTTGCCCCGCGCGGTGATCACGCTCGGCTTCTTCCATGACGCGGTCGAACTTTCCCTCCGAAGCCATCTGCTTGTCCCATCGTCATCAGGCCAGTTCCGGAGCAAGGCGTTCAGTTCGCAGCGTTCCTGCCAGGTGAGCGCGTCGATCTGGGCTTTGATTTGCTCCACTTTGGACACGCCGAAAGATAAGAAAATTCTCGGGCGCTGGCAATTTGAAAGAGCGGACATCTGCGTCTGGGAACGACAAAAACCAAAGTCAGGCCACTGCTTTGTGGTATGTGCAAGAATGTCGGAGCCGGTCTTGAATTCTATTGCCAGCGCAAGCGAACTCGTGGTGCGCTTTGGAACTCAGGTGGTGCTAGACAAGGCCACCGTAACGATTCTGGAGGGAGAACGCGTTGGTTTGGTCGGACGCAACGGCTCGGGCAAATCCACGTTTCTCCAAATCGCGGCAGGAGTGATGAGGCCCGATGCGGGTGAATTCAATCAGCGGCGTGATCTGGTCGTCGGATACATGCCGCAGATGTTTGAGCTGGATGAAGACGCGACGGTGCATGCAAATATCCTCTCCGGCGCTCAACGCATTCTCGATTTGATCGCGGAGTACGAACTCGCTCCGGCGGAAAGCGCGCGGAGCGGAATCTTGCTCGATCAGATTTCGCACTTCGACGGATGGAATCTCGAGCATCGAATCAAGAGTCTGATCACGAATCTTCATGCGCCCGATCCCGAGCGGGTCGTCGCCAGCCTTTCCGGTGGCGAGAAGCGCCGGGTGGCGCTTTGCCGCGCCTTGCTCGCACGGCCCGATTTTCTGATTCTCGACGAACCGACGAACCATCTCGATACCGGCTCGATCGAATGGCTTGAAGATTTTCTCGCGCGCTATTCGGGCACCTGCCTTTTCGTAACTCACGACCGCTATTTTCTCGATCGGATCGCGACGCGCGTGGTCGAGTTATCGCGCGGAAAATTTTACAGCTACGAAGGCAACTACACCGATTACCTGCTGGCGCGCGCCGAACGCGCGGCGGTGGAGGAGATGCAGGAGCACAAGCGCCAGAAGTTTTTGAAGCGTGAGCTGGCCTGGGTGCGCAAGGCGCCGCGGGCGCGGCGGACGAAATCGGTGGATCGGGTCGAACGTTATTTCGAAATGGCGGAGAAAGAGGCGCCGGAAGCGGAGCTCGATGTCGATCTCATCATCCCGCCGGCGCCGAAGCTGGCAAATCGCGTGATCGAGTTGCGCGACGTAGGGATCGAACTGGGCGGCCGTGTCCTGTTCCAAAATGTTTCATTGAATCTCGCGGCCGGAGAGCGGCTCGGGATTGTTGGTCGCAACGGCCTGGGGAAATCGACGCTGCTCAAGATCATGCTGCAACAACTGGAGCCGACCAGCGGCGTGGTGGAAATCGGCTCACGGACTGAGATCAATTACGTCGATCAAAATCGGCTTCTGCTCGATGACGCGAAGACGGTCTGGGAAGAAGTGGGCGAGGGGAGCGAATACGTAAAACTCGGCGAAGAGAACATCACGCTCCGCGGGTACCTCCGGCGTTTCCTTTTCACGGAGGAGCGGATCAACACGAAGATCAATCAGCTTAGTGGCGGCGAACGGAGCCGGGTGTTGCTGGCGAAAATCCTGAAACGCGGAGGGAACGTCCTTATTCTGGACGAACCGACCAACGATCTCGATCTCGGAACGCTGCGATTGCTCGAAGAAGCGCTGGTCGCGTTCGGTGGAAGCGTGATCGTGGTAAGCCACGATCGTTATTTTTTGAATCGGGTTTGCACTGCGATCCTTGCTTTTGAAGAGAGCGGGGTTCTCCGGTACCACGTAGGGAATTACGATTATTACCTCGAGAAACGGGAGCGCCCTGTAGCCGGGGTCGGGGACCCCGGCCCCAAAGCGCGTGGGCAGACCGGGATCACCGATCCCGGCCACAAAAAAGCAAAGCCGCGCAAGCTGAAATGGAAAGAGGAACGCGAGCTGGAAGGAATGGAGGCCGCGATCCTCGCCGCCGAGAATGAAGTGGCCAGAATCGAAGCGCTTTTTGCGAAGCCTGATTTCTACACGGAACACGCCGCTGATTTGGCGCAATATGAAGCGGAGCTGCGCGCTGCCCGGGATAAAGTTGCGCGACTCTATGCGCGGTGGGCGGAGTTAGGCGAAGTGGCCGGCGCAAGCGCTTAACCGGAAATCCGGTGCGGGCGACCCATCCAGACCTCCACGCCGGGAGAATAATTAGCGCCGACCAGCTCCGCGCTTTCCCACCACGTGCCGGTTGATGCCATCAGGTCATTGGCGGGGACTTCGACGTCGATCGGTATTTGCTCCCATGGTTCGTGCCACACCCGGAAAAAGCGCCGTCGGCGCCCTCGAAACGTAAACGCGGTATAACGCTCGAGCAGGAATTCGGTGAGTGATCCTTCGTTGCTCGGCCGAAAATCCGCTCCTGACCCGGCCGAGCGATAGTGCAGTAATCCATCAGCGGCCTGGACAGTTCCACTGATCGCGCTCCCGCGATTGGCGTGTTCGTATGCGATCCGGCCGAATCGGTACGGCAGCCCGAACGTGCGCGGCCCTAACCGGACACTGAGCCGATTCGAGAGCCATTCGGTCAGGAAGAAGATCCCGGGCTCACCGTTTCGCCGGACGTAAGTGCGGACATTGAGGAATTCGTGCGAGGCAATTGGCTTGAGGAGCCATTCGGTGAAGCCACCGCCGAGCCGTGGCCGCATTCTGACCAAGGTGAACGCGACGAGGCTGACAAAGGCGCGGCCCTCGAAGAGATCGAGCTCGAACGGAACCTGCCGCTGGAGAAGGGAAGGCTCGGCTTCGTAGTGAATGAAGACCGACTGGTCCCATCGCGCGTAAAACATCGGTTCGCCCGGTACCGCGATCATTCGGCGCCGCGCCGCTTCGCTCAATCTGCTGCGACTGGCGGTGACGCTGCTCATATTCGCTCAATGCGGCTGTCTCGCGACGAGAGGCGAGAGCGACCAGACTGTGAAAGCACAAGCCGTTAGACAGAAATCCTTGATCAGCGCGCCGTAGGGATCGGTCAGCATCGCCGGGTTCGCCATCGCCACGAGGACGATCAGGATCCACATGCCGATGGTAGCGATTGCGACGGTCAGCCGCTCGGCGAAACCTGCGAGCAACCAGATCGCGAACGCGACTTGGGCCGCGCCCAACAGCTGCAGGAAAAACTCCGGCGTTCCAAAATAAATGCCGGAGCGCCGGACGAGATCGACCTGGTCCGGGCGAACGAAAAGCAGTTTCGGAACGAGGCCCTCGTAAAACCAAACCGCGCCTAACGAGAGCCGGCAAACTGTGACTGCCGGTTTCATCTTCAATGCAAAACCCGGGCGGCCGCCGTGAAGTAAACCGCCGCGAAAGCGCCATAACCCAAAAAGAGCATCCAATGGATCGCCGTGCGCACTTTATCGCCGCGCCAGTGCACCGCGCTGTAATGCGACCATTGCATCATCGAGCGAACGGCCCAAAAAGCGCCGATACCGATGGCGACCCAGACGCAGATCGGCTGCGACGCCGTCGCGATCTCAGCCGCAAATCGCCAGGTCACCGTTCCGAAAAGCGCCAGGGTGATCGAGATGAAATAGATGTGAATCTGAAAGACCTCGCGAATGAGTAACGGAGCGCTGATTAGATTGCGCTCCCATTTCATGATTCGAACCAGAAAAAGATTGAGGAGCGCGACGCCGAGCTGCGCGAGCGCGGCGAGCCGCAAAAGGAATTCGAGGTTGGTTTTCATTTGTTGGCGTAGAGATTCGCGAAGGCCTTGCGCAGGGTCGGAAATTGAAATTGGAATCCGTGTTCGAGAAATCGACGCGGCGCGCCGCGCCGCCCGGTGACCGCCAGGCTGGCTTCAGTGCCCATCAGCGGCGCCCCGATTTTTGTGACCCAAGCCGGGACGGGCGGACTCCAAGGACGGTGCAATGCGCGCCGCAACTCGCGCATGAATTCCGCGTTCGTTACCGGGTTAGGACCCGTAGCGTTGAAAATGCCAGAGAGATCTGGACGCTCGATCGCATCGACGAACATCCGGACGAGATCGGTGATGTGAATCCAGCTGATGTATTGCCTTCCGTGACTGACTTTGCCGCCGAGGAACCAACGTGTTAGCCGCGCGAGAACCGGCAGCGCGCCTTGGTCCGCCGCGAGCGCAATGCCGATCCGAAAAACCAACTTCCGCATTCCAGGTTTCTGAAGGTCCGCGAAGGCGGCTTCCCAGCGTTTGCATACCTCTTCCGAAAATCCGTCGGCAGGCGGCGCCTCTTCATCACACCAGCGATCGCCGGGATCGCCATAGATCGCGAGCGAACTGGATTGAACGAAAACCTCCGGCGGCTGTGCGCACCGCGAAATGGCGTCGCCGAGGACGCGAACAGAATTCACCCGCGAATCCATGATTTGGCGCTTGTTCTCCGGCGTGTGCCGGCAGTTGACGCTCCGGCCGGTTAGATTGACGACGGATTTTGCTCCTTCAAGAAGGCTGGCCCAATCGCCGAGCGCGTGGCCATCCCACTGTTCATGCCGCATTCCGCCGGAAACCTTGGACCGCCCGCGCCCCAATACGATAACTTCGTAGCCTTGCTCGAGAAGGGCTTGGCCGAGCGATTGTCCGAGAAATCCGCTGCCGCCAGCGAGAATGATTCGTTTCATAATGGATGGAGGTTGAGCGCCGCGCAGCCGTAAATGAAGACCAGCGCGGTGAAGAGGAGCGTCAGTCCGTGGTAGCCGATACGGAGAAATGTCGTGGTGAGAAATGGTTTCGCATCGAACACGAAGAACTGCACGGCCAGACGTGCGAGCCAAAAGAAGGCGATGATGGCGCAGACGGCGCGGGGGAAGGAGGCGCCGGAAGACAGTTCATTTGCGTGCGACAGCGTGAGAACGCCAAACGAGATAATCACCAGGACAATGAAGCACCCGTACACCCAGAAAAGCCGGCGCAGGAATGGATGCAGCGCCGCGAGATTCGCCCGCCAGTCGAGAACGCGCGGGGTGAGCGCGCTCGCGATGAGGATCACGAAGTGCAAAATGCCGCCGATGAGAAGCAACGATTTCATAGCGCTCCAATTGCTCGCATGAAAGGAAGGATGACGTTCCTGACGAACGGTGGGTGAAAGAGCCAGTACGCTGGTGCAACAACAACGAACATCGTGAAGAGCCAGCCGGAAATGCCGATGCGAAAACGTAGCCTCCGCTCAACCAGAACCGCAATTCCTTGAACGAGGAAATATGCTGTCGGCAATCCGAAGCCACCACCGACGGGCAGTGAAATAACGAGCTCATGGATTAAACCCGAAACCGCAAACGCGATTAGCGTCGCAGCAGCGGCTCCCGTGTTGCGTGCGACTGGGCGAAAGACGAGGCGAACCGCGAGATCGTTAGAGGCCGCGTTCCAGCGTCGTCCCCAAAATTCGGAAACCGAGGTCGAGCCGAGCGGACGATTCATGATCGGCGGAGCGTCGACGCGCAACGCTCTCCATCCGATGCTCCCGAGATCGAACAAGCCGAAGTGCAGGATCAGGATCATTCCCACCATTCCGATCCAGCCCATGAGGATTGCCCCGGCTGCGTGTCGCGCAACAACGAAGAGCAGAAGCGCTCCCAGCAGGATCCGAACGGCGGCGAGTGCCGCGCTCTTCATCATCCCCGCGCGAGAAGGGCACGGCGCGAGATCGGGCGAAAGAAAACGAGCGGCGTCCATTCCCGGCCAGGCGAAGAGGTAAGCAACGGCCCGAAACGGGCAAACCCGGCCGGAGCGACGAATCGCATTTCCGAGCGTGAGCCATTTGCAGCCGAAGAATATCGCGAAGGCCATCAACCACATGAAGACCCACGCCGACAAAAATGGCTTCGTCGCGAGTGCGACGGGCGGAAGAATCGCCAAGAGAACCCATCGCGTCCGAACAGAAAACGTTGGAGTTGCAGCGTTGTTGATTGTGCAGGTTCGATGGGCTGCGACCCATCGATAGAGACAGTGCAGCACCGCGTGGACAAATGGCAGGCGAGCGAGAAAAGCCAGGGGGTTGGCCCACCAAAGCTGGCGAGCCAGAAAGATCACAGCGTCGGCGCCGCCGAGGATCTCGCCAGTCCCCGTCAGCACACGCATTTCCTCGAGCGCCTCTTTCCTGGTCACCTTCAATTGCCGTTGAACCCATTCGTGCTGGAGCGGTTCGAAATAGAAGCCGCGTTTCGCAAGAACGTTCTCGAATCGAAGAACGAGTTCGCGGCAGAAACTGCAATCGCGGTCGTAGAAAATCCAGCCGCGGAAGGAAACGGCTTCCGCTGTTTCTGTTATTTCTGTCACTTCAGAAATCATTCCGTAAATTTTTTTAAGCCGTCGCGCCAACTCCGAGCAGCTTGAACGCTTTTTCCCCAAGCTTCGCCAGCTTCAGGACAGCGGGCGTCGGCAGTTTCTCCATTTGATCGTAAGCGGTGGTGGCAATCTCAAAGAAGTTCAGGAGCTCGGTCAGCCGGTCGCGCGTGTAAGGCGCCGCGGATTTCGGCTTGGCCGATTCGTTGATGCAATCGCGCAAGACCCGCAAGGTCGGCTCGATCTCCCGCTTTTTTCGCTCGCGCGCGATGACCCGAAACATCGCGAAGACGTCTTTCATCGATTCGAAATGATCGCGGCGATCGCCGATTACGTGGACGACGCGAACGATGCCCCAGTTCTGAAGCTCGCGCAGGCTGGTGCTGATATTGGAGCGGGCGACGCCAAGAGTTTGCGCGATCTCGTCGGCCGGAAGCGGCTTCTCGGAGAGAAACAAGAGGGCGTGGACCTGAGCGACGGTGCGGTTGATCCCCCAGCGGGTTCCCATCTCACCCCAATGGAGCACAAATTTTTGAGCAATGGGCGAGAGGTTTGTCATTGGTCAGTCATTTCTGTCTAAACAGAAACTAAAGAAATTCGTTGTGCGGTCAACCGGAAAAATTAAAAGCCGCTTCCGGGAGAAAATGCCGTGAAAATACTGTTGCAGCGCCGGGAATCGTTCCTATATTGCCCGCTCTCCGCATCAGGTGCGTGGGGAAGGTGGACACCGGCCTGTGCGGTTTTTTTGTCGCCCGGATTTGAAGATTGGGCGGCTTTTAATTTAACGAAGATGCCAACAATCAATCAGCTTATTCGCAAGGGGCGAAAGAAGGTTTCGGTGAAATCAAAATCACCGGCCCTGAAGAATTGTCCCCAGCGCCGCGGCGTTTGCACGCAAGTGATGACGCGCACGCCGAAGAAGCCGAATTCCGCCCTGCGAAAAGTGGCAAAAGTGCGGTTGACGAATGGCCAGGAAGTGATTGCCTACATTCCCGGCGAAGGACACAATTTGCAGGAGCATTCGATCGTGCTCGTGCGAGGCGGACGCGTGAAGGATTTGCCGGGCGTGCGTTACCACATTGTGCGGGGAACGCTCGATAGCCTCGGGGTGGATGGCCGCCGCCGGAGCAGATCGAAATACGGCGCCAAGCGCCCGAAAGCCGCCGGAGATGCCGCGGCCAAGGAAGCTAAGCCGAAGAAGTAATTTTTTAGAAAACTGAAAACAGAATCACATGTCTCGTCGGCGGAAAGTTTACAAAAAAGAGGAGAAGCTCGACTCGCGTTACGGCAGTCCTGCGGTCGCGCGCCTCATTTCCACCGTAATGAAGCGGGGCAAGAAGTCGCTCGCGGAACGGATCGTTTACACCGCGATCGATAAATCGCGCGAAGGCTCTGACGCGGTTGATCCGCTCGAAATCGTAAACAAGGCGCTGGAGAATGTGCGCCCGCGTCTTGAAGTGAAATCGCGCCGGGTCGGTGGCGCGACGTATCAAGTGCCGATGGAAGTTACGCCGGCGCGCCAGGTCTCTCTCGCGATGCGCTGGATCGTGCAATACGCCGATAATCGTCGCGGTATGCCGATGGCGGAAGCGCTCGCGGCGGAATTGAAGGACGCCGCGTCCGGTCAGGGCAACGCGATCAAGAAGCGCGACGACACTCACAAAATGGCGCAGGCCAACCGCGCCTTTGCTCATTTCCGCTGGTAAAGTTATGGCGACCGCGACTCTAGAAAAGGCTACTGCGTCGGCGAATCCGAATTCGCCGGATCGCAAGTACCCGCTCGAGCGGACACGCAACATCGGCATTGCCGCGCACATCGACGCGGGCAAGACGACGCTGACCGAGCGCATCCTTTTTTACACCGGCATGATCCACAAGATCGGTGAGGTGCATGAGGGCACGACCGTGACCGACTGGATGGAGCAGGAACGCGAGCGCGGCATCACGATTACATCGGCGGCGACCACCTGCGCCTGGATGCAGAAGACGGAGCCGGGTGTCTACAAGATGTACGACGGCATCAAAATGCGCGTGAACATCATCGACACGCCGGGACACGTTGATTTTACCGCCGAGGTCGAGCGCTCCTTGCGCGTCCTCGACGGTGCAATCGCGGTGTTCGACGCTGTTGCAGGTGTTCAACCGCAGTCAGAAACGGTCTGGCGTCAGGCTAACAAATACAATGTCCCGCGCATCGCGTTCATCAACAAAATGGATCGCGTCGGAGCTGACTTCGGTGCCTCGATCGACTCGATGCACAAAAAACTCGGCGCAAATGCGTGGCCAATTTTGATTCCGCTGGGCAAGGAAGATTATCTCAAAGGCCAGCTCGATGTCGTAAACCGCAAAGCGGTGTTCTATCTCGACGACGACTCGATGGGTTCCATCTACGAAGTGCGCGAGATTCCTGAGGAGAACAAGGCGCTGGTCGAAAAGGCTTACGCGACCCTGGTAGAACAAATTTCCAACATTGATGATGAAATCGCGGAGGCGGTTCTAGAAGAGAAGGAGATCACGCCGCAAATGCTCAAGGCGGGAATCCGTCGCCAGACGATCGCAAACAAGTTTGTCCCCGTGGTCGGCGGCTCGGCTTTCAAGAACAAAGGCGTCCAGTATCTCGTCGACGCGGTCATCGATTACCTTCCCGGTCCGCTCGACATTCCGCCCGCAGTCGGCATGGAGCCTGACACGCACGAAAAGATGGATGCGCCGACGGATGACAACGGCAAGTTCTGTTCGCTCGCGTTCAAGCTTTGGAGCGATCCCTTCGTGGGAAAGCTAGTTTTCTTCCGCGTCTACTCCGGTTCGCTCAGCAAAGGCGACAACGTCTACAATCCGCGCACTAACAAACGCGAACGCATCAGCCGCCTGATTCAAATTCAAGCCGACAAGCGCGAGGATATCGACACCTGCTATTCGGGCGACATCGCGGCGATCGTGGGCATCAAAAATATCACGACGGGCGACACGCTCTGCGATGAGGATTTTCCGATCCTGCTCGAGCCGCCTTCGTTTCCCGATCCCGTCATCTCGATGGCGATCGAGCCGAAGACGAAACAGGACCAGGAGAAGATGGGCATCGCGCTACAGCGGCTCTCCGAGGAAGATCCGACGTTCAAAGTCTTCACGCACGAGGACACCGGACAAACGATCATCGCGGGAATGGGCGAACTCCATTTGGAAATCATCCGCGACCGCATGCTGCGGGAGTTCAAGGTGGACGCGAACGCCGGCAAGCCGCAGATCGCCTACCGCGAGACGATCACCGTCCCCTCTGATGGCGAGGGCAAGTTGATCAAACAATCAGGCGGCCGCGGTCAATATGGCCATGTCATCGTCAAGGTGCAGCCGAACGAGCGCGGTAAAGGCATAACGATCGAAAACAAAGTCGTCGGCGGCAATATTCCCAAGGAATACATCCCGGCCTGCAAGAAGGGGATCGAAGAAGCGATGCTCAACGGCGTGGTTGGCGGCTACCAAGTGATCGACGCCAACATCGATATCGTTGACGGCTCGTATCACGACGTCGATTCGAACGAAATGGCATTCAAACTTGCCGCGATCTTTGCGGTGAAAGACGCCTTCAAGAAAGCGAAGCCGATCCTGCTCGAGCCGATCATGAAGGTCGAGAACGCGACTCCGGAAGAATATCAGGGCGACATCATGGGCGATTTGAATCGCCGCCGCGGCAAGATTGAGAGCATTGAGGTAAAGGGAAATCTCACCATGGTTCAGGCCGAAGTTCCGCTCGCGGAAATGTTTGGTTACGCCACCGCGATCCGATCGCTTTCAAAAGGCCGTTCGAGTTACTCGATGGAGCCATCCCATTTCGAACAGGTGCCCGCGCAGCTCGTGGCAGCCGTTTTGGATCAGAAGGAAACTAAATGACGAACGGCCAACGCATCCGCATCCGCTTGAAGGCATTCGACCATCGCATGCTCGATCAATCCGCGATCGACATTGTCGAGACGGCGAAGCGCACCGGTGCGCGCGTGGCGGGACCGATTCCGTTGCCGACGCTGATCGAAAAATTTACGGTGAATCGTTCTCCCCACGTCGACAAAAAGTCGATGGACCA
>JBBWZL010000036.1:0-25147 GCA_039649045.1 Verrucomicrobiota bacterium
CTACGCGATCGCGTCCGCCGGGCTCGCCGCGCTCGTCCTCTTCGGCTCCTATGCCGAGGAACTAAAAGCTCACTACGCCGCCGGACATCGTACCTACAATTTCGCGTTTACCCTGACCGATCCGAAGGTCGTTATTGGCCTGTTCATCGGGGGACTGCTCCCCTTCATCTTCACCGCCTTTAGCATGGACGCCGTCGGCAAAGCTGCCGGCGCGGTCGTGCGCGAGGTGCGGCGCCAATTGGCGGCGAAGCCCGGTATTCTGCGCGGCGAAGACAAGCCGGATTACGGGACCTGCGTCGATATCGTGACGAAAGCGGCGCTGCGCGAGATGATCGTGCCCGCGCTTCTGCCGGTCTTGGTGGTGGTGCTTGTCGCGGTGATTCCTCAGCTCGGCCCAGTCGTTCTCGGCGGCGTGCTCGTAGGAACAATCGTCACCGGACTGTTCGTCGCCATCGCAATGACTTCCAGCGGCGGCGCTTGGGACAATGCCAAGAAGTACATCGAAGAAGGCAACTTTGGCGGCAAAGGCTCGTCCGCTCACGCAGCCGCCGTCACCGGCGACACCGTCGGCGATCCTTACAAGGACACCGCCGGCCCCGCGATCAATCCGATGATCAAGGTCGTGAACATCGTCGCGATCCTCATCATCCCGATTTTCTTTTAGGGCAGCTCTGTCGGACGAGAGTCTGTCGAGCGCAATTGTCGAGATTCACGGACTGACCCTTTTGCCACTTCTGCTTTCTTTTCGGGCATCGGAGTGGCCTTAGATATTGCCGACAAGTTGCGTAGAGATGTAAAAAAGGGCTAACGTGTAGGCAACAACTGTCGCAACAGTCTTCCCCCAGAAAAAGATATTGGTTGGAATGTTGATCGCAGAAGGGGCGCCGAAGTGTTCGTCTTCTTTGATGCCCGACTTCTCTCGACGGCGATGAAATATACCCCAGGCAGCTGAAGCATATGCGTATTGAAGAACGTCAAAGGCAAGGCCCAAAACGTGAAACGCCAGTGGCCAGAGTAAGAACACAGAAAACGGGATGCCGGCAACTGTCGTAGTCTTGAAGATCCAGATAACGGCGATGCCGGCAAGATTGAGTTGCCGCGAAATGTCACTGAGCCTCGCGGAGTAGTCGTAATAGGCCTGTCGAGCATCCGACAGCTTCATGCCTCGTCCTTGGGACCGGTGCTGCTAGTTGTGGTGGTGGCATCTGCGTCGTCCGCAGCAGGACTGGAGTTCGGCGTCCGTTCAGCGTTGGTTGCAATCTCAAGATCGCGAGATAGCTGCTCGCACAGCTCCCGTGCATCGGCGTCCTCAAGTTCGGCGCATTCGTTCGGTTTCGATGGCTTTTCGTCTTCTTCTCCCATAGTGCTTCAGTACGCTAGTTAGACTGTGCGAGCAATATCTAACGAGCGGCGGCTCGTGGCTGCGGGTTGAGGGTGGCGTCTCATGGAAAGAGGAGAAAAGAAAAGGGTCAGTTTCTGATACTAGTTCTTAACTCAGTTTGGTATGTCCTTCGGTTGCGAGGCGAGATCATCGTTGGTCGGTGCGCATTCAATCGAATTGCCGAGATTCACGGACTGACCCTTTTGAAGTTCCTCAGACCGCCCCTTTGCCTTTGCCCCTGGCTTCTCGTTAGACCTCACGCTTCCGGTCGCCCTTTTCCGACGAAAGTGCGCGACCGACGCAAGCAATCCAAAGACAAACGCGCACCCGAGTCCTGCTGCATGCATGAACCCCGGAAGTTCGCCAGCTTGGCCAGTCCAAGCTAAGCTTAAATAAGAAAGGAAATACCGAAAATCGCTACCCATGATCGTAACGTAGGCGAGCGTCCACGCCCCGACATAGATGGGAAACATCCACAATAGAAAGCGAAGTCTTTTCATCGGATTATGTTTATTGCCCGAAGACACGATCCGCCGCGCTGTTTATTAAATCGGATTGTTGCTTCAGAATGCTCGGTGTGAGCTCTCTCGAAGTTTCTCTGCCACCAATTCTGTCGTCGGGACTGTGTCCCAATAATCCGGTGACGATACCATAGTAAGGCTTCGGGTTGCCGTCGGCATTCGTGTGCATTGGACTGGAAGCATCCATTATTGGATGCAGGGCTTCGCCGAATTTCTTTAAAGCACCTGGATGGTCGCCCGCCCGCTGGGCTGCCCGCGCCTCATCTAACGTCCGGTTTATGAAACGATCGGTCGCAGCCTTCGCATCTTGGGGGGTTTGGCCAGGCATTCTCATCGCATGCTTGTTCGATTCTTTTACTGCCTGCGTTGCTTTATCGAATTCTCGACTCGCTTGCTGCACTGCCTTAAGATCCTCCTTCGAAAACCGCTCTCTCAACGCATTATCGAGGATTTTGTCATGGGCCTGTGGGCTCCACATTCCCGAAGGATCACTTCGATTCACTGGATCGTTGTGGCAATAGCGGTAGAGATTGTAATCTCCAGCAGCGAACTGTTTCGGATCGGGCTGAAGGAAACGGCCTAGCTCGGGCTGGTACATCCGGTTGCGGAAATCGTAGAGGCGCAGGTCGCTTAGCCACTCGCGACCTGTAAATAGGAAGCGATTGCCAACGGTCGAAGAGCCGACTGGTTGAAAGGTTGAGTCGAAGAAATACGGCCAACCGAAGGCATCATACTCATATTGCTCAAGGATGCCGCCAACGCTGTCCGTCAGCAGCGTGCAATGGCCTCGTGCATCATAATGATGGAAGGCCTGGTCACCGGTAAAGGTGTTGTAACTCCAGACCATCTCGTCGACGCGGTTCCCGTGCACGTAGACCCGCGCAGGGCCCCACGCATTGTTCCCTTCCTGGAGGAGGTTCCACCCGTCGTAGTGGAAATAAGTGGCCGGATTCGAATAAACGTCGCCTGAATCGCTTACCCAGCGTTTCACGCATCGACCGAGCGGATCGTAACCGAAATACGCTACATCGGTGCCCGAATAGGCAGGACTCCAGATTGCGATCGGCTGGTTCAGCGCGTTGTAGCTCGCGGTAATCCATCCCTCCGCCATCATCACCCCGTTTCCAGCCGGCCCCCAGCCGGGGTAGTTGTCGTCATGGTAGATGATCGAAGGCGTCCAGCTTGAATACTGGTTCAATCCATTGTCGCGCCGGATGAAGCTCGTGGGGCCGCGACTTGCCACGTAATTGTTCTGGGTTCGATTGCCTAGCGCGTCATAACCGAACCCATCGTAGCGCGTGTTCCCCGCGCCAGAATTAGCGGGATCGGGCGCATCATACCAGGCTTCCACAAGCTGCCCTTCCTCGTCGTAGCGGAACCGGTCGCCGCGGCCGTTCTCCAACAGGTTGCTGCTTGGATTGTATCCTTTCCGGAACGAGATGATCCGGTCGCGCGTGTCGCGCGTGTAGCCGTGGGACGCGATTACTTCGCCGGTCGCCGTTCGCTTATGTTGCATCGAACTGACAAAGCCGCGCTGATCGTAGGCAGGGTCGCTGGTCATCCCGTTCCCGTAATCCACCTTATCGACTTTGCCATCCGCCAGATAAGTGTAAGCAGCCAGTTTGGACCACCAGTTGTTCTCCTCGTCATCCCAACCGGTCGCGGACAGTTGTCCACGCGCCGTGTAATCCTTCCGGACATAATGGCCGCCGGGATAATGGAGGTGAGCCACGCTCCCATCCGGGTAACGATAGTAATTCATCTGCGTCCGTCCGCCACTGCCGGCGATCTCATTCCCTTCCGAGATCATCTGGCCCGCGTCGTCGTAGGCAAAGTCGATGCTCGACCAGATGTTCGTAATGCTGCTGAGCCGATTCGCATCGTCCCAACCTCGATCAATCCGCGGCGCGGCATCACTATCCCACGTGTGATAATCCTCCCGGCCACGGGCGTCGTAATGCACGCGCTTGGTTTGGTTCTTTCGCGTCCTCCACGTCTTGAGCTGCCCAAACTCGTAGGTGCTGATTTCAGTGCTCCCATCGGGCAAAGGAAAATGCACCTCCGTCGGCCGCCCCATTCCGTCATACTCAAAGTTCGTCAATTGATCCTCGGTGCCGCCCCCATCTTTGTCCCGGTGCGTGGTCACAGTATCGAGCTTCTTCATCGAGCCCCACTGATAGCTGAGGTGCGTGGTGTTGCCGCGCTCATCGATAAAGCGGCACGCCTGCCCGAACGCATCGTAATCGAGCCATTGCTGCGTTCGTGTGTCAGGGAATGTCACCAGTGTTTTGTTACCGGTCACATCGTAGATTGTTTCGGTTGTGCGCGGGATCGTATTGACCGTCTCATTCGTTTTCCAGAGCCGGTTTCGCAGATCATAATCGTAGGTGGTCACGCGTTCTTGCGGATCGGTAAAGCTGCTCTTCTGTCCATTCGCGTCGTAGCTGAAGAAATGGTTTTCGCCGTCCGCACTAAAGTACCAATTGCCA
Source organism: Verrucomicrobiota bacterium (assembly GCA_039649045.1). Classification (GTDB taxonomy): domain Bacteria; phylum Verrucomicrobiota; class Verrucomicrobiia; order Chthoniobacterales; family UBA10450; genus AV80. The sequence goes on from JBBWZL010000036.1 coordinate 4,392, forward strand.
ATAGGCCCTGCCGGTTGAATCCAACCGGTTGACTCGACGATAACCCGGTTCTGAAGGTCATGCGCCCGTGCCGTCATTCGGCGGTCGCCGGCGGCATTAAAGGCGGGTTCAATCTGGATGCGCCATTCGTTCTTCGTATGGGCGTAGGCGTCGCGCTGGCCAATGCCATCGACCCAGCGATCGTAAAGCCAGTTCCAGGTGCGCTCGGGAATGAACGTGGCCGGGTCCGGATTTCCTTTCCAGTCCGGCGCGTTCAGCGGCTCGGTGTATCGGACGCAGCGGCGGTAGGAATCGTATTCGTAGGAACTTTTCTGTCTCAGCTCGTTCCAGATTTCGATGCAATTCCCGTAGTCGTCGTAGACGTACTCGACGTAAGGATTTGGGCCGGCGCTCGTGGCCGGATATTCTTCGCGGATAATCTTGTGGCGCCCATTGTAAGTGAGCGTGACTCCAACATTCGCGCCGGCCGCTCGCGACCACGGGTAGGAAACGGTGGCGACCCGTTCGAGGCCATCATAGGTGTAGATGACCGCATTGGCTTGCCCATCCACATCGTTCCATTGCTGAAGAAGACGCTGGGAGCCATCGTAGTCGTAATGCTGCACCGCTCCGCTCGGCAGCATGTGGGTCAGGACCTGATTAAAGCCGTTGTAGGTGAAATGCTCGGAGCTGGTGTCTGCATAGGTGATGTCTGTCACGCGGCGGCGCGAGTCGCGCCGGTAGGTCGTGGCAAGGCCGCGTTCATCGGTATGGCTGAAGAGCCAATGATTGTAGCGGTTTGGTACGAGCGTGAAATTTTGGGCGTCGGATGCGCCGGGATTAACGCGATCGAAAATCTGGAAGCTGCCGTCAGCGGTGACGTGGTGAATCTCTCCCGGCTGCCCGCTCGCATCGCCAGGAATGATAATCGACTCTGTCTCGATGCCGCGTCCGTCCCAAACCTGGTGCGCCTGACCGTGCATCCAATTCTGGCGCTCAAAAGGCAGATTGCCCGGCGGTGGGTTGGCGTTGGTAAAATCAGTCAGCTTGATCAGCTGATAGCCAAGGTGTTCGCCAGTGCCTTGGTAACCAGCGGAATGTCCAAAGTAAAACGTGCGCCAAGCGCCAAGACCGGAACCCTCCGTGCGCGTCCCGTTGAAACATCCGATCGAGAAACCTGAGACCCCGACCGGCTGGCCGCTGACCGGATCGACGTGGTCGCCGCTCTGCTCCGCCGCGATCGAGTTGCCCGAGGCATAGAAATAATCGAGGTGGGCGTCGGGAGGGTCGCTTTGCGGATGGTCCCATGGCGCGCACTGGTTGTCGCGATAGGCATAGCGAATGGTGTGCATCGGTCCGGCAAAACGCTTGTCATCAGCTACCAGCAGGCGCGGACCGGTGAAATAATAGCCCTGCGTGGGGTCACCGTTGTAGTCCTGGTAACTGTAGGTGGTGGAGACGGGTTGGCTCGGACCTAGATCGTCTGGATACGTGACTGTGGTCAGGGTGAGCCATTGGCTGTTATCCTGCGGATGAGGCAAAAGCGCGTAGTCATAGTTGACGGATTGCACGCCCGCCGGGCCGCCGCTTTCCACGTGTGTGATTACTTCGCGCGACCAGCCAAGGCGATAGCCCCAGGTGATGTTAAGCGAACGACCTCCCTCTTGCGTTACGTGCTCGAGATCGCCGTTCGCGTAATATTGGAGATCGGTCTGGAGGCCGTGCGGATCAAAGACCTTGGTGGCGTAGTAATTTGATGGACCATTAATGAAATGCACCGCACCGCCATCTGCCAGATAAAGCCAGAAATTCGATCCATCAGCTGCCATGTCGCCGAGCAAATCGTAGACAGTCCCGCTGGCGAGAAAACCGTTTTGCTCGGGAACGGTGTAAGGTGGCCCGCAGCGTGGATCGGCCGGCGCAGGCGGATGTCCCCGGTTCGAGCGCGTGATCTTGTATCTGTTGGCGTGGCCGTCGGGAAAAGTGATCGTGATTGCCGTAGTGAAGATTTCCTCACTCTGATCGTCCATCGGGTCGATGTTTGCGCTGGAATCCTCTTCTTGCGCGCGCCACTCCCACGAGTGCGACCAGCCCGAGGCGCCAAAGGCAGGCGATGTCACTGCGTAGGCGTTCTCGGTGTCGTTGCGCAGCGAATTCCAGTAGCGCGTGAAGTCGAGTCCATAAACTCCGAGCGCTCCCGGCAAATGCAGGTCGGTGATTACCCGCGTCCCGTTTCCGCTGTGAGCATCGTAGGAAGCCCCGGTCGTTACCTGTCCCTTGAGCGCGCCGGTATTGCCTTCGGGATTTTCATTAGGCGTAGCGGCGGGCGTCTGTCCCAGCACCACGGTTATTTGCAAGGCAAAGAAAATGCCGATCGCGTGAAGATGACTTTTCATCGCGCGATCTCCTTTTCCCGATTCGAAACAACCGCCAGCGAACTGCGCTGCAGGGGCAGCGTGGTCTTGAGGCCCTGGCAATAAAAGTTCACATAACTTCGATTAAAACCGTCGCCGAGACGCACGGTCACCGCACAATCTCCCGTGGGTCGTATGGAGAGACCGGTTTGCGGTGGATCAAGGATGATGGCTGCCGATGCAGTGACGGTTACGATCTTTCCAGCGATCAGCGGATCGAATTGCAGCCGGACCATGGCCAACTCGTTTCCGCCAATAAAAGCGCGTTCCATATAGATGCCGTGGCGAATGGGCACCTGTGGAGCAACTGCGCCCGCGCGCCAGACTTCCACGATTGGGGTCAGCCGCTGGATTTGGAGGAGAGAAGGCGCAGCCGAAGACGGAGCGGGCGGAGGAACAAGCGGCAACTGCACCCTCGGCGCCGGATTCGGCGGCGGCACCGGGAACGCCGGACTTCGCGTAATTGCCGGGCTAGGCGACGGAACGGGCGTTGAAACGGGCGTCGGTGAAGGAGCGGGTGTAACTGAAGGCGCAGGAGTTGGGGGGACAGAGGGCGTGGGAACCGGTTCGGGAATAGGTGTCGGAACAGGCGTTGAAATCGGCGAGGGCGAAGGAGAGGGAACGGGTGTAACCGAAGGCGTGGGAACGGAAATGGGAGTTGTGATCGGCGTGGGAACCGGGATCGCAAAAGGTGTCGGCGTTCGATCGGGCAGCGCCACCACTTCGTCGCCCTGTGCTTCCTGAATCGGCGCAGGAAGAATCTCAAAGCCGTATCGAGAAGACGATGGCTGCGCTGCGGCGTATTGCGCTTGAACCAAGAAAAGGCCGATCACCACGACCAGCCCTGGGGGGACGGGGGACACGAACCCAGAGTTAATTGAAAGTCGTGATATGTTGGCAAGATTTCTTTTGGGAAATATCAGACCTGCGCGCCCGCATCATTGTGAATCGGGCGGCAACCCATGCGGCGCCGAAGCCGCCGCCGCCGGCAACGCCGTAAGGGCCACCAAAATGAAGCTGCCGCCAAAACGGCGGCAGCTCCCAAAACCGACGATAGGCGGAAAGCTATTCCTTGTTGACCTTGGTTAGTTGCGAATAGGTTGCCTGCCATTTGCCGCCTTTCTTTTCGAAGATATCGATGGTGCGATAATCTCCCGAGAATTCCTTCCCTTCATCCGAGCCGCTCATCTTGAGCAAGGTGGTGACACAGGCGCAGTTGTCACTCATCATCCGGCATTTAAAATCGCTCATCGTCGCAGACTTCATGACGAACTTCTTGTCCGTAACCGATTTGACGTCCTCGGCCTTGGTCGTAACCGTGCCGTCCGGCTCCACCACAACGTAATCGTCGGCCTCGAGGGCCTTGATCGCGGCGGCGTCGCTCTTGATGTAAGCGTCCAGCCATTGCTGCTCGATTGTTTTCAGCTCGGCCTCGGCACCGGCGCCGAATCCAGCCGTCGCGAGACCCGCGACCATGAGTAAGGTGAGTAGAGATGTTTTCATAGGAGGGCGATTCTGGTTTGACAGAATAGGCTAGTCAATCCACAACTGTGCCCCCACCCCGTCCTCTTTTCCGGAGCGGGAGTGGCGGGGAAAAATGGACGAACCACGCGATTATCAGCTTGTTTCCGCGGACCAAACGGCGCTCAAGAAAGAACTCGCCAAGCCCGACGCGGGAGCGACTCCGTTCAAAGTCGTCGTCGATCCCGAGATGCGCGTAAAACTGCGCCGCGCCTTGATCGAGCTGATCGATTATCACGACGAAGCCCTGGCCGAGCATTTCGCCGAAGGCAAATTGGCGTTGGAATCGTACAAGGAATACATCGAGCTTTTTGCGCGCAGTTTGAAGGAGACCATGGAAAGCCGCGAGGGAGTTTCCTATATGCTGCGCGCGGTCGGGTTCGAAGTTCCCCCCGAGGAGATCAATCTTCACCCCGATTTGCGCTGGAAACGCGGCAAGCCGGGCGCGTTTGGTTCCAGCCTGTTGTAGCCCTAGCCGAAAATATCGCGCGGCAAAAACTCTTGGTTTCGCGAAAGGCGGCTGACAGAATCTCGCGCTAAGCACATGCCGACGGTCTTACTCATCGAAGACGACGTGGAGGAACGTAGACGCGTAGCGCGTCTCTTTGCCCGGCACGGCTGGGATGTGATCGAGGCGCTGGAGGGCAAGGCGGGGATCGAGCTGGCCTTCGCGAAGCGGCCCGACGCCATCGTGTGCGACCTGTTGCTGCCGAAAATGAGCGGGCTCCAGGTTTGCCGCGCCATCCGCGAGAAACTCGATCTGACGCGGATCATCGTTATCGCCGGCCGGAAGTACAACATCGACCGCGAAGCCGTTCTCGAGGCTGGCGGCGACGATTATTTCGTCAAGCCGCTGAAATGGGAAAAGCTGGCCGCGGCCATTAAACGCCCTCGCCGCCGCGCGGGAAAGCTCCTCGGCCGCGAATCCCGCAAGTTGAAGTTTCATCCGCCTTCCACGCGCATAAAATTCTGGGGCGTGCGCGGGTCGATACCGGTGCCGGGTCCGTCGACGATCGGTTACGGCGGCAACACGACCTGCGTGGAGATTCGCACCAACGGCAACATCATCATCCTCGACGCCGGGTCCGGCATTCGTGAGCTGGGACTCGCCCTCAATCAGGAATTTGGCAAAGCCGCGATGAATCTGACGCTGTTGCTCACGCATACCCACTGGGACCACATCCAGGGTCTTCCGTTTTTCCTTCCTGCCTACCAGGCCAAGAACACGATCCGGGTTTTCGGTTACCAGGGCGCGCGCGACGGGCTCGCCACGATTCTCGCCGCGCAGATGGAATTGCCGTTCTTTCCGGTGAGCTGGAAGAATCTGCCCGGGACAATCAAAGTTCAGGAACTCAAGAAAATGAAGTTCTCGATCGGCGACGTGCGCGTGCATGCGCGGTTTGTGAATCATCCGGGCATTTGCGCCGGGTATCGGCTTTTCACCAAGGAGGGCTCGATCGCCTTTCTGCCCGACAATGAGCCGTTCGAGCCGTTGAAACTAAAGCTGGCAGAGCGCGACGGGGTTCATCCGCATCGGGCCCGGGCCCAGGCGGTAGTGCAGCGCTCGAAGCTGGTCGAATTTCTCAAGGACACCGATGTGCTCATTCTCGATACGCAATACACCGACGAAAAATACCAGGAGCACATTGGCTGGGGACACGGCGCCCTGAGCCGCGTCGTCTCTCTCGCGCTCGAGGCCCGGGCCAAGAAATTGTTCCTCTTCCATCACGATCCCTCGCACGACGATCGGAAGATCGACGAAATGCTGGAGCGAGCGCGTCTGCTCGTGGTGGAAAGCGGCCGCACCCTCGAAGTGGAAGCCGCGCGCGAAGGCGCCGAAATCTGGTTGAGCGGCGCTGTGCCTGCCCGATAGTAACCGTGCCGACTTGCAGCGCGGGCCAGGAGCGTCTTAGGTCTGTCGCCCGGCCATCGATTGCCTCGTAGTGTAATGGTAGCACCAGAGATTCTGGATCTCTTTGTCAAGGTTCGAATCCTTGCGAGGCAGCTTTGGATTCGGCTATCGCGGACTGCCCGACGAGAAGTGCTGAGGGACTTTGTCCATCTTGAAACTATTCCTCACGCCGCTTTCGCGAACCGCCCAACCTTTTCCCTCCAGACCCTCGGGTCCTTTGATTTCCTCCCAACGACCGTCACTCTTCAAGACCGACAGCCGCGCGCAGCCGAAGTACTTCATCTGGGAACCGCCAGGACCGTCCAGGTACGCAAAAGAAAGTGCCATGGTGCCGTCGGCGATTTTGTAAATCAAAAGATGCAGCAGGACTGAATCGGTGAGGCTGATTTCTCCGATGGAGAAATTTCCGGCAATCTGGAATTCATTCACGCGTTGGAGAGCGAGCACGTCGTACTTGGGATTGAGCGCAGGGCGGATTACGCGCGCCCCGGAGAGTCGCGTATGCGATAACCGCGCGCGCACCACGACCCAATCGTCGATCGGTGAGACGAGCAAACTCTTGTAGAACCAGGGACTGATCGATCTCTGCAGGACTCGCGGCGAAATGGCGTCAGACAAATCCCGAATCGTCTGGCCTCGCACCGGCGCTGCGGCAAAAGTGCTCGCGGGCCAAATGGCGGCCATCCTCAGAAATAACACGCACAGACATACCCTTGTCATGCTTCCCACACTCCAACTCGACTGTTTCGTTAGGGCAAATTTAACGCGCGGCGCACCGGAACTGTCAACCGGCCGTTGACGCGCTGGGCGTAATTTTTTTGCACCCGCGCAATCGCGTCACTCACTTCCGAAGACATGACCCCATCGATCGGACCACAGTAATATCCGCGATTCCGCAAGACAACCTGAAGCGCTCCGACATAAGCCGGATCGGCGAGCAATTCGTGTCGCGACTTGAAGTAGAAATACCAGCGGGAGCCGGAGCGATGCGCGAAGTCGGTCGGATACAAGGACGGGCTCTGGTGGAGGATCCCCCATTCGTCCTGCGGAGCGAGCGGGTCGGTCGAGTGAAACAGCGGGGTGTCAGACGCGCGAATCGAGGTCACGGACAATCCGAAAATCAAAACGGCAATTGAAAAGCGACGAGTGGTTGCAAACATATGCGTCCACAAACTAGATCATGCGCCGCGACTTGGAGCGAGCGCAAAATCCTCTGCAAAAAACACCCGACCGGATCCGGCGGGATCAATCGGATGCTCACGCTATCTTCTATTCCAAGTGATAGATCTCCACCAATCCAACTCCGCTTTTGCCGTTTGCCCCGCGCACAATTGCCGTATACGAACCGGGCGGCAGCGTCCCAATCAAGGCCGAATCGCTATCGTGCGTGGAACCAAAACCAAGCGCCGCGAGCTGTGTCCCTTGCGTTTGTTTCCAATCGTCATTCTCGGCCACCACGGAACCGGATTGATTGTACAGAGTCAGGATCGGATCGGTTAGCGGGCCAAAAACGCCCGAAGCGGCGAGCGATGGTCCCAAGGCACGCGCGACGACTGTCGAAACCTCCGAGCCACGCAGGATGAAGCCGGCGATCATCACCCCTTCGTTTTCCTGCACAAATCCGCGGGTGCTAATATTTGCAAGATTTGAATCCGAGGCTGGATCAAGGTCGTAAAGCTCAACCAGCGCGATCCCTTCGCCTCCATTCCGTCCTTGGACCACCGCGGTGTAACGGCCCGGCGCCAGGGTCTTCACGATCGCAGACTCGGCATTTTCCGCTGGAGCAAGTCCGCTCTCTGTGATCTCAGCTTCCTGCGAATCACGCCAATCGTCGTTCTGCGCAATGGTGGCGCCGGTGGCATCGTGCAATTCCAAAAATGGATTTGTCAGGACGCCCGATCCGAACAGTCCGCTTGTTCCGAGTGACGGGCCGATGGCACGAACAATCACTTTCTTGGGCGCGTTACCTGCAATGATGAAGCCGCCGATCTCGACCGACTCAGCGCGACCGACCCGCGCGCGGGTAGAAATGTTAGCCAGCTTTTTTGGCGCACTGCCGTTCAATCGAACGATCGCATGCCGCTCTGCTCCATTTACCTTATTGAACCCGCCAGTGACAATAAGCTGACCATCGGCCTGGAGAAGCAGTGTCCTAAAGCTCGCGCCCGGGTTAAAAGTTACGCCGAAATTCGGATCGCGGCTGCCATCGGGAAGAAGCCGGACAATTCCCGTCTGATAAGGCGTCCCAATCGGGGCGAGGTTAGTGGAAACGTAGATGCCAGTTTGATCTGCCGCGGCCACCCCCGCCAGTTCAAGTTTTGGGTCGAATGTTTGGTCAATGCTACCGTCACGATTCAGCCGTGTCAGCCAAAGCGGATTATAGGAGCTCACGAATCGACCAACGAGAAGCTTTCCGTCTGGTTGGAGGGCGAGGAAAGAAGGACCGATAAATCCGCGAACCCCATTCGCGTTGAAGCCGGTATCCGTGTCGCCATCGGGATTGAGGCGAATGATCTGGTTGCTGTTGCTCAGCAAAATCTTTGCATCCGGTTGAACGAAAACCAGAGATCCGATTTCACTGGTGTGAAATGTAGAATCAAGCGATCCGTCGCTTGTAAGCCGCACCAATCCGTCAGGACGATTTAAGAGAACCCTTCCGTCAGGCTGTAGTCCGAGCGTGGCTACGAAACCTTTCGAGCTATAATGAAAGGTGTCATCGGCGCGCCCATCATTATTTAGCCGGACAACATTCTTATCGAAGGCGACCAGGATTTTCCCATCGGTTTGCACCGCCAGAGCATTAAGGCTGCTGCTTCCATCCGAGCGCGCGCCAATCAGCGCGCCCGTGTCGAAACCGGCATCCAGGGTGCCATCGGAATTCAAGACGGCGAGACGATTTCGAGACGCGCGATCAATGTAATTGAAACTGCCTGCGATTACGATTTTGCCGTTCGGCAAAAGACGCGCGCGATCAATCGTGCCGTTGCCAATCCGAGTCAGTCCTATTTCGGGAGCAAAGCTATCATCGCGCGCGCCATCAAGAAAGAGGCGCCGAATGCCGTATGGCCGGTCATAGAAACCGCCGACCGCAACCAGCTTTCCGTCGGCTTGCTGCGCGACCGAAAACTCCAGCGCTTGCGGCTTAAAATTCCAGTCTGGTGTCCCATCCTGGTTTAAGCGAGATGGGCCACTAATGAATAGGACGTTGATGACAAGTTTGCCGTCGCTCTGCAATAACAACGCCAACCCGCCGAGACTGGAAAAAGACTGGAAACCAGGATCACTGGTCCCATCCGCATTTAATCGTAGGATGGTAGTCTGGTATTCAGGAATGAACCCCTGTCGAATCGTAGTCCAAATCAATTTGTCGTCCGGCCGGACTATTAATCCGCCGCCGTAACTATTCGGGGGGGCAGTCGCAGTCACGAATGTATTATCGAGACTGCCATCGGCGTTCAGCCGGACGAGTTGATTCGTGCCAGCTGCGACCACCAATTTCCCGGTCGACTGGATAACGAAAAGCGAACTAGCTACCGCGGGTTTGAACGTCTCGTCTAAACTGCCGTCGCTCCTGAGGCGCGCGAGATAAGGACGCGTAACGCCGTTGATTTTATCGAATCGGCCGCCGATCAGAATCTTGCCATCGGAGAGAATCCAAGCCTGTTGCACAGTTCCAGCTGCACCGCCGTACTCGATTCGCGGGCTGAATGTCGTATCGAGAGTTCCATCGGTATTGAGACGCGTAAGAAAGCGAGCGCTGCCATCAGAATTGCTGAAGTTGCCAGCGACCAGAATTTGTCCATTCGGGTGCAGGGCCAGGAGCGTGGGCGAATCGTCGGGAAGGACGCTGGTGGGTGCAGGCAACACAGAAGCGTTAAAGCTACTGTCGAGCGAACCGTCCGGATTGAAGCGCACTACTGCGGGCGCGAGATCCAAATTCACTCCGTTGAAACTCCCGGTGACGAGAATCTTCCCATCCGGCTGAACCAGCGCCGAATTACCCCGACTCGCACCGACACCTAGCGGACCGCGACCCGGATCAAAAGTCGGATCGATGCTGCCGGGCTGGGGTGCAGCGCTGACAGAAATGAGCGTAATCCCGCTAAGGAACAGAACCTTCGACCAGAGAGAGAGTGTTGACATAAGGGGAACAGCGAGAATAGCGGTTCACAATCGCGAACCTTTTTACGCTGATCTCTTATTCCGAGCAAGCCAAAAGGATTGATCAGCTCTCGCGCGTCCGGGCGTAGCAAAAGCAATCGCGCGGAATCGAAGAAACGTTCGGGTGAAGCGACCATTTTTTTAGAAGTCCTTCCTGGGCAAATCCGCCCTTCTCCAGCACGCGAGCTGACGCGCGGTTCTCGCTATCGCAAACGGCCCAGACTCGGACAACAGATGGATTAGAAAAAGCCCAGTCGACGACAGCAGCTAGCGCTTCGTTCATTAACCCTTGCCCCCAAAATGGGCGGGCGAGGAGATACCCCAGATTGATTCCTTGCTCTTGCCGGGCGGCGACCGAGCCGACCAACTCACCGCCATCACGCCGAAAGAGCAGCCAGCAAAGGGAGATGCCGGAGCGCCAACCGTCCAGAAAACGGCCAATAGCCTCCTCTGCGTCGCCCAAGTCGCGATGCGGCCGCCACATCAGGTACCGGGTTACTTCCGGATCCTGTCCGTATGCGGCGAAGATGAGCGCAGCGTCTTCCTCGCGAGGTTTTCGCAGAAGCAATCTCGCCGTGGCAAAAGACTCTGGCGTTTTCAACGAATCAGGCATCGGGAATGTCATTTGGTCTTCGTGCCTGGAAAAAAGTTTTGAGAAGGGTCGCGCAATCCGCGGCCAGCACGCCGCCGGTGATTGCGCAGCGGTGATTGAGGGAAGGCATTTGCAGCAGATTTATCGCGCTGCCCGCGGCGCCGCCCCGCTCGTCGGCGCAGCCGAAAATCACGCGGCGGATCCGCACATGAACCAACGCTCCGGCGCACATCGCGCACGGTTCTTTCGTCACGTAGAGGTCGCAATCGTTCAGCCGCCAGTCGCCCACCGCGGCTTCGGCCTGGGTAATGGCGAGCATCTCCGCATGCCCCGTCGCGTCCTTCAACAGCTCGACCTGATTGAACGCGCGCGCGATGATCTTGCCGGCGCGCACGACGATCGCGCCGACCGGCACTTCCTCTTTTTCAAATGCCTTCGCCGCCAGGCGCAAGGCCTCGCTCATAAACGACGCGTCGTTCGGCTCCTCGATCAGATTGTTCATGCCAGGACAGGCCTAACGAGAGCGCGACGATCAATACGTCCATTCTCTCTGGATTAGGCGAACTAATTATAACCATGAAAACAATCTGCGCGCTTCTCGCTATTTGCCTGCTTCCGATTGCTGCGGCGACCGCCGCCACCGAACAGGAGGTGGTCAATCAGTCCGCTTCCATTCTCCGTCAATTTCGGCGCATGCCCGAAAGAGGCATTCCCGCCAGCGTCATGCGCAACGCCAGGGGGCTCGCGATTCTGACTGTGGTAAAGGTCGGTCTCGGCTTGAGTGGAAAAGGTGGCCAGGGCGTGGTGGTCGCGCGCACCGGCCATGGCTGGTCGGGCCCGTCATTTGTCGGCACGGGCGGCGCCGGCTGGGGGCCGCAGATCGGCGCCCAAGTCACGGAGTTCGTCTTCATTCTCAACACCAACGCTGCCGTTCGCGCTTTTTCCAAGGATGGCAACGTCACGATCGGCGCCGAGGCGAGCGCTGCCGCCGGACCGGTCGGGCGCGATACGCAGGCCGCAGTTACTCCGACTGCCGCTATTTATACCTACAGCCGAAGCAAAGGGCTCTTCGCGGGCGCGTCGCTCGAAGGAGCGGTGATCGCGACCCAAAAAACGGGGAACGCGCGTTACTACGGACGGCCGGTGAACGCGCGCGCGATCCTCAGCGGCAATGTTTCCCCGCCTCCAGGGGCGGGCGTTCTTCGCTCTGCCCTGGGGCGATAACCGAGCGCGGGGACAATTTCCTTTACAACCGAGAGGGAACTTCGGCACGTTCGAGGCGTGCCGAAGATCGTTGCACTCCTGACGCTGTTCGCCGGCGTCTTTGCGGTTTCCGCCCAGGAACAGGAAACCAAACTGGTCGATCGATTGCTGAAACCAAATACCTCGTTGGCAAATCCCTCGCAGGATAAAAAATTTGTCGCGAAGGGCATGTCCGTCGACAAAAGCGTTCGAGCGCGGCGCTTTTATTCGCAGGAAAAATTGCTCACGAAAACTTTTTCGGGCGAACGCGCTTTCACGCCCAAACAATTTGCGGCCCGTCATTTTCGATCGGGTGACTCCGCGGCAAATCTTTCAACGCGGTCCCAACTGACGAAGAGCGACACCGTGATACCGTCTCCGGCCGCTCCGGTTACGCGCACAGCTCCGGACAATGGCTCGACGGTTGCGGTCGCCGAGTTCGCCAGCAACCGCCCATTTCTCGCTCGAGGCAAGAGTCAGAAAGCTCTGAACATGCCCAACCCGCCGCTCACCATTGACCAGGTGCGGGAACTCTTGAACAAGAGCAAGTAGGCTTCGGTCACTGCATTCCTGCGGCATATGCAACCGGACGACGCCCTTTCCATTCTCAAGCAGGGTGCGGCCCAGATCATCAGCGAGGCCGAGCTTCGGCAAAAACTCGCGCTCGGCCGGCCGCTCCGCGTAAAACTCGGCGTCGATCCGACCAGTCCCGATCTCCATCTCGGGCATGCGATCATTTTGCAGAAGCTCCGGCAATTCCAGGACCTTGGTCACCAGGCCGTGTTAATCATCGGAGATTTTACTTCGATGATTGGCGACCCGAGCGGCCGTTCGGTCACTCGACCTCAGCTCACGCGCGAACAAGTGCAGGCAAATGCGGAAACGTATCGCGAGCAAGCATTCAAAGTTCTCGATCCAGCGAAGACGAAAATGGTCGCCAATGGTGACTGGTTCCCAAAAATGGGCTTCGAGGAAGTCATCCGGCTCAACAGCATGGTGACGCTGCAACAAATGCTCCAGCGCGAGGATTTCCGTGACAGGATCGATCGCAGCCAGCCGATTCACGCCCACGAAATTCAGTATCCCATCATGCAAGGCTGGGATTCCGTGATGGTGCAGGCTGATGTGGAGCTGGGCGGGACCGATCAGCTCTTCAACAATCTTGTCGGCCGCGATCTCCAGAAACAGGAAGGCCAGCCGCAACAGGTCGTTCTGGTCTTGCCGATCCTGGAAGGCCTCGATGGTTCGATGAAAATGAGCAAGAGCCTCGGGAATTATGTGGGGCTCACCGAACCGGCGTCGGAGATGTTCGGCAAGCTGATGAGCATCTCCGACGAACTAATGGGGCGCTATTATCCGCTCCTTCTCGGCAATCCGTTGGATCCAAAGGCGCATCCACTCGAGGCCAAGAAACATCTGGCCTCCGCGATAGTGGAAAAATATCACTCGCGGGAAGCTGCGCAGAAGACAGTCGAGGATTGGAACGCGCGCTTCAGCGAAAAGCGATTAGCGGAGGCCGATCTGCCCCTGTTTCATCCTGAAGATTCCGACATCGTTTCGGTGGTTACATCAGCCTATGCAAAAGCATTTGCGCTGACGAAATCCCGCGCCGATGTCCGCCGACTGATTGAACAAGGCAGTATTCAGCTCGACGGCGCGAAGCTGCGTGATGCGAAAGCGACTCCGCAGTTAAAAGCCGGCCAGGTTCTCCGCCTCGACAAAACGCACGCCGTGCGACTCGCGTAACACCCGTACAAGATAAGAGCACGAGGCCCCCCGACTTCGTGCTCTTTTTCGAAACAGCAGTCCCTTTATGCCGTTGCCGTTTCGAATATCGAAAGCATCGGCGTGCGCTCCACGACAGGCGCCGCGATTCCTTCGAAATGTGCGCGAATGCTTCTCAACTCAGAGGTGACGAATGCATCCACAAAATGAAACCGTCGATCGAGCCAGGCGAACAATTTGTTCTTGATCTCGTAATGCAGCGCCAGCGTCACTTCCGTGCAGTTGGGCCGGATCTCGGTGAATTCCGCCAATCCCATCAGATCGATATTTCCGCCGGTCGATTCAAATGCCATCTGGTCGGGCGACTCGCTTTCCACCGATAACAAGACCGTCCGAGCTTCAAAGCGCAACGGTCCGCGAAAACTAAAATCAACCGTCTTCGACGAGGTGACGGTGGCTTTGGTCACCATGACGAACTGCCGCCGATACGATTGAATGCTCGCGAGGCGTGATTTGCACTCTTCGAGCGATTGATTCATGTGCAGGGTTTTTTGTAGCAACATAGGATTAGGTTAGTGCGGCTAATTCGAGCAATGCATATGCCCGGCAAATCTCTCCTAGGGAAGAGCTTCCGTAGGGGCAAAAACGTGTATTAATCCGTTACACTTGTGTCGATTTTAACGACAAAATCACGGCGTGACCGACGCCCCGAAAAAAGCCGGTTTACCGAGCTTCTCAGGCGGCTTGGGCTCGGGTCGCTTCGATGCTTTTGATCATCGACTCGAAAATCCTGAGCCCATCGGCGCTGCCGAGACGCTGCTCACACGCGCGATCCGGGTGCGGCATCAACCCAAAGACATTGCCGTCGCGATTGGATATGCCCGCGATATTCTGGACCGAGCCGTTGGGATTCGCCGATGCATCTGTGCGTCCGTCCGCGGTCGCGTAGCGCAGAATAATCTGCCGTCGGTCATTTAGGTCCTGCAGGGTCGATTCGTCGGCAAAGAAGCAACCTTCGCCATGAGCGACGGGCATACGCAAAAGTGTTCCCTGCGCGCAACCATGCGTGAAAGCCGAATCAGCGACTTCCACCCGCGTCGTGATCATCTCGCAGACGAAATGCAGGGAACGATTGCGGACCAGAGCTCCGGGCAACAAACCGATTTCGCAAAGAATCTGAAAGCCATTGCAGACGCCGATCACCAGCTTTCCGTTTCGCGCCTGCTCCACCACGCTCGGAATGATCGGCGAGAAACGCGCGATCGCGCCGCAACGCAGGTAATCGCCGTAGGAGAATCCGCCGGGAAGCACGATGGCGTCGAACCCGTCCAACGACGTTTTCTTGTGCCAGACATATTCGGCCTCGATGCCGGAAATTCCGTTCAAGGCGGCCAGACAATCCTGATCGCAATTCGAACCGGGGAACTGAATGATGGCGAATTTCATTTGGCCGCTTCCATCGCCAGCACTTCGTAATCTTCGATCACGGGATTGGAAAGCAAATCGCGGCAGAGCGCATGCAGCCGCGTTTCCAAGTCGGGCGCGCCCTCCTCGATCTCGATCTCGAGAAATTTCCCGATGCGCACACTCCGCACTTCGGGCATTCCCAGATGCTGCATCGCGTCGCGCACCGCCGCACCCTGAGGATCAAGCACCGCGGCCTTCGGCATCACCACGACATTCACTTTCATGCCGAAATATCCGGACTTGGGTCGTGATGGACAAGCGCAATGTTCAGCCATCGGGCGACGAGATTACGCAACCCGCTCCGGTAGCTTCGCATCCTCGCGCGCTCTCAGGAAAACCGGATGCCGCTGCTATGCGGTCCGGTATCGCCCCTGGTATGTGCGACTCGAACCGGTGTCAGCTGACACTAATGCCATTTGCGCTAATCGGCAGTTGAGAAAGGTCCCAGTTTTTTCGCGCGATCTCCGCCTTGAAGCATTTGGTGCGGTACACCGTGGTGTGCAGAATGGCATTGGAGTGGTTTGCCAGCCAGTTTTGTCTCGCACTGACATATTGCTCGACCCATTTTTTCTCGCTTCCGCCCTCAACCGGTGGCGCCGCGGGAAAGGTCCGGCGCAGAAACCCAGGCACGCTGCCGCTGTGAATGAACGAATCGTAAATAACGAGCGCGGACAATGCTTCGACGAACCCCTGATCGGAAGCCCACCTCATGGCTGGCTGGAAATAGCGCCGGTCGAAGAATACATCCTGCGTTTGCTGCATCACGGGATCCTTTCCGGCTGTTTTCAGCAATTGCCGGAAAGCCGCATCGCCCACCAGCGAGTCCTTTCCGATCTTCGCCACATAGGGCTTTAGAGCATTGCTTTGTTGGCCATTTGCGGCCGCGTACATTGCGATCAACTCACGGAGATTTCCATACTCGGTCGTTTGCGAACGGCCATAAGTGACTTGTTTGATGCGCCCAGGTCCGTCGTTGAAAATGGAGATGTTGGAGTAGTCTCCATCTGCGCTGCCTGTCTCAAAGACATTCAGAACGCGTTCGCAGATTCGTTTTTGCTGAGGAGTTAAGGTCATCGCGGTCGATTTTCTCTCGGGTTAAGCGCCATAATCGATGAAGCCTTTGTTGATCGAGTCGCTGCCGACTCTTCGGGTCGTCTTGCGCAGGACTGCTGTGCCTTCGCGCGAACCGGCGGCATTCGTGTTGCCTTCGATCGTGACGAGCGTCCCACCTTCGATGCGCTCGACGATTCCGGTGTGCCCGGCACCGCCCGCAGGGCCTGTGTCCATAATGAAGATCAATCCTGGTTTGATAATTGACGGATTGTCGCGCGCCTCTTGAGTGGTAATCCGGTGCACGCCACCCTCGCCGGCCCGGGCCCAGTGATCGAGAACTCCCGCCGTCTTCACACAACGGGTGGTTGAACCTTCGACTTCGCGGAAGCACCAGTAAAGGAACGCCGCGCACCAGGGAAACCCTTCGCTCAATCCGACAGCGCGCAGGTATTCCTTTACCATTCCGCCGCCGTTTGATCCCGGCGGCACTTCCGTTTGCCCGATCTGCGAGCGCGCCTTGTCTAGCACATTCGTCAGGAGCGCCGAATCGGATTTTTCGACCGTAGGGACGCTGGCCTCGCCGAAGAGCGCGCCCCAGGTGTTGGCGCCGACTTCACCATCTACGATAAGCCGGCGGCCCTGAAGATCGTTGAACCGCGCTTGGAACGTACCCACCGCTGCGGTCGTCTGTGGTCCGAAGTCGCCGTCAACCTCGAGCATCTCTGGCTTACCATCTTTTTGAAGGTCCGTGGTTCCGCAGCCGACTTCTATCAGCCGCTGCTGGATTGCCTCGACGATGCCTTTATCTTTTTCTTTCGCTCGGATGAGCCGGCCGGGAAATGTGTTTGCCATAACTAGATTGCCTTGTTCTTGGGTTGTCGTGGCCCCGTCCGAAACGATGGAGGTGCCGAAATTTGCTCGAGCGAGGAGCTCATTTTGTTGAGCCCGGCGGTGGGTGCCGCGGGTGTCGCGTGGGAGGAACGAGCATGACTAAGTCCGGGGGAGCGTTACTACGCGTCCATCATTACTCCGTGCGGCTGATCCGGGTCAATGCTTCTTTCTCCTGTTTGCCAGCGCGGCCCGGGAAAGAGCACGCGGGAATCATTGAAAGCAGCTAGGCTTGCCGGCTCACCTCTTCGGCAGCTTTGTCCTCGCGCAAACCCAGGAAAACCGGCTGACGTAACTTTCCATCGCGGGTCCACTCCGCGAACTTCACCTGGCAAACAAAGACCGGATTCACCCAATTGATTTGCCGCATCATCCCGGGAGTGATCCCTTGGACCCATTGCCCGCCCTGTTTCGAAGGCAAATCCGCGAACGGGCAATCGTCTCGCTTTTCCGCCTTCAACAGTTTGTGCAAGGAGGCGAGCAGCTTCGTGTCGAATCCGGTCCCCACTTTGCCGGCAAAGAGGAAACGCTTCTTCTCGTAGTAACCGACCAGCACGGCGCCGAAATGCTTTCGCGCACCCTGCGGCGGAGTGAACCCGCCGATGACAAATTCCTGCTCGTTTACGCATTTGAGTTTGATCCACGCGCCGCTGCGGCGGCCCGGCTCGTAAACGGAGCCACATTGTTTACCGATCACGCCTTCGAGCCCGAGGCGTTTCACTTCGCGAAGCAAAGCGACCGGATCTCCTCCGATCTCGCCCGAGAATCGAATCGAGCCGCCCGCATCTTTGCAAAGCGAGGAGAGCAGCTCCTTCCGGCGCTCGACCGGCAAACCGACCAGGCTCTTCCCCGCCGCCTGGAGCAGATCGAAAACGTAGTAGTAGATCGGCGCCCGCCGTCCTTCCGTCTCGTGCGCCTGCAAAAGCTGAAACGACGATCCTCCTTTTTCGTCGAGAGCGACGACTTCCCCATCGATCACACAATCCTTTATCGGCAACGCTTTGATATCGGTCGCAGCCTCGGCAAAGCGGCCTGCGAGTTCGTTTTCATTCCGCGAGATCAGGCTCACTTTCTCGCCGTTTTTGACCGCGATCAGGCGGATGCCATCGAACTTCAATTCGTAAAGCCAATCGCCTGCGGTCGGCGGCGCTTCCAGCAACCTCGGCTTCATCGGCTCGATGAACCGCGCCTTGCCCGCCGGTAACTTCGCTAACTCTTTTTCCGGTAACGCCGACGCACCGCTTTTCCCGCGGCTTTTTTTCGCCTCACCCTTTTCTCGTCGATCGTCTTTTTTTTTAAGCGCTGCCTGAATCCGAGATTTCAGGGTCGGCTTCGTGTCGTCTGTTCGGTTCGACTGCCATTCCGCATCTTTTTTTGCCGCGATTTGCGCCATGGTGCGACCACTCTTGACCGACTCATCGTCGCGCTTCTTCGGGATCGGCTTGACGCTCGTCCCGCTTTTCAAGAGCAGCCATTGCGATTTGCTGCCCTCCATCCGCGTCCGGATCAAGGCCCACTCGCCTTTCGCTTTCTCGCCGTCGAGAACGAGATGGAGGCGACCATCTTTCAACGCTTTCAGCGGCTCCTCGCCATACACGTGGTAATTTCCGCGATCCCAAATCATCACCGTGCCGCCGCCGTACTGTCCCTGCGGGATGATCCCTTCGAACGTCGCGTATTCGACCGGATGATCCTCGACTTCCACCGCGAGGTGCTTCTCGCCTTTTCCCCACGGAAGGCCTTTCGGCACCGCCCATGATTTCAACACGCCTTCCATTTCAAGACGGAAATCGTAATGCAACCGGCTGGCATCGTGCTTCTGAATCACGAAACGGCTGGCGCCCTTTACCAGCTTCGGCAACGGCTTGCCGCCCACCGGCTCGGCCGTTACTCCAAAATTTCGCTTCTTCTTGTATTCGGCTAATCCCATCGCGTCTTAACTAGAAACGAGATCGCCACCGCAGTCACGCGGACTGTGGTGGCGATTAGCATTTCGTTATGGCCGGTCTTACTTCCGCCGGCTCGATTTCTTCCCGGTCTTTTTCGATCCGTTCTCCTCGGCGTTACTCGCTTCGACGTTCACCATGCCTTCGGCCAAAGCGGTCAACTTCTTGTCGGTGGCGGCCTCCTCATCCAACGTCTGCTGCAAGGCCGTGACTGCGTCCTCTTCGCCAAGCAGCGATGCGAATGTGCGCGCCGTGCCGTAGCTCGCGATCTCGTAGTGCTCGACTTTCTGCGCCGCGCCAATCAGCGCTGCGTCGAGCACCGAATCGTCGCCCTTCTCCTCAATGATTTCTTTGCCCTCTTCCACGAGCCCTTTCATCGCCTTGCAGGTCTTGCCCGTGGGTTTTTCGCCCAGACCTTTGAAAATCTTTTCCAGACGATTGACCTGTCTTTCGGTCTGGCCCAGATGCTCCTGAAATGCGCGTCTCAGATCCGGCGACGACGCCTTCTTCGCCATTTTCGGTAGCGCCTTCAGCAGCTGGTTCTCAGCGTTGTAAAGATCTTTCAACTCCTCGACGTACAAATCCTTCAGTGAATCCATTGCCATAATAATTCTCCTTCGTTAATGTTTGAAGGGCCGGGAATTCCTCGGCACCCCGCGCGGTTTCGCATTGAAACCGGCACAAAAAAGAAACGCAGAAGCGAAGGCAGCCGCGCGTATTTTTTTAGCGAAAAATGCGAAAGAAAACGCGCTATGCGGCTGCTTGCTCTTCCGTCACGACTGTGACTTCAGAGCCCAACGGCTCGCCCACGAGATATCGGGTAAAGCGCCGGATCACGATGTTCTCCCCGAGCTCGGCGATCTTCGTCGCCACCAACTCTTTCACAGTCTGATCCGGGTTTTTGATAAACCCCTGCTCAACCAGGCAAACCGAGCTGTAAAACTTGTCCAGCTTGCCTTCCACGATTTTCGAAAGCACGTTCTCCGGCTTGCCCTTCACTTGCGCTTCGTAGATCGCCTTCTCGGACTCGATCACCTTCGCGGGCACCTCTTCGCGATTCACGTAAAGCGGATGCGCGGCCGCGATATGCAGCGTGATGTCCTTCACGAACTCCCGGAAATTCTCGTTCTTCGCCACGAAGTCGGTCTCGCAATTTACTTCCACCAGAACGCCCACTTTGCCCTGTAAATGGATGTAGGAGGCGACAATGCCCTCCTTCGTCGCCCGCGACGCTTTCTTCCCGGCACTGGCAATTCCCTTCGTCCGCAACGCGGCCTCGGCCTTCTCCAGGTCGCCGCCGGATTCAGCCAGCGCCCGCTTGCAATCCATAATGCCGGCGTTGGTCTTTTCGCGAAGTTGCTTGACGAGTTTAGGATCGATTTCCGTCTTCGTTTCCATTGGAGCTTGGAATTTGGTGCTTCTTTGGTGCTTGGAGCTTGGGATTTGGAGCTTCCGCGTTTACGCGGACACTCCTGCCATCTCCACCTGCTCGCGCACGCGGGCTTCGCCGCTCGCCGAGACAATGGCGTCCACGAGTTTTTGCAACATCACGCGAATCGCGCGGATCGCGTCATCGTTGCCGGCAATCGGATAATCGATGATTTCCGGGTCCGCGTTCGTATCGACGATTGCGACGGTTGGAATTCCCAAACGCCGCGCTTCCAGCACCGCATTCGCTTCGCGGGTGGTGTCGATGACGACCATGGCGTCAGGCAACGCGGCCATCTCCAGAATCCCATCCAGATTGCGCCGCAACTTGGCCGCTTCACGATTGAGCGCCGCGAGCTCCTGCTTGCCCATTCTCTTGTAGTCGGGCGATTCTTCGATCTGCTCGATATACTTCAAGCGTCCGATGC
>JBBWZL010000001.1:0-88301 GCA_039649045.1 Verrucomicrobiota bacterium
GTCCACAGGCCGGTCCCTTTTTGTCCCGCCTTGTCGAGGATCACGTCGACGAGCGGTTTGCCCGTCTCCGGATCAATTTTGCGAAAAATCTGCGACGTGATCTGGATCAGATAACTGTCCAGGTCGCCCTTGTTCCAATCCTCGAAAATCTGGGCCAGCTCGTTTGCAGCCAGGCCGGCTACATCCTTCAGAATCGCGTAGGCTTCGCAGATCAATTGCATGTCGCCGTACTCGATGCCGTTGTGGACCATCTTCACGTAATGGCCGGCGCCGTCCGGACCCATGTAACGGCAGCACGGCTCGCCATCCACTTGGGCTGCGATCTTGCGGAAGATCGGGGCGATTATCTCGTAGGATTCGCGGGAGCCGCCCGGCATGAGGGATGGGCCCTTGAGCGCGCCTTCTTCGCCGCCAGAGACGCCGCAGCCGACGAAATGCAGACCGCGGCCTTCCAAATCTTTGCAGCGCCGTTGCGTATCGGTGAAAAGCGAATTGCCGCCGTCGATGATGACATCGCCTTTTTCCAAGAGCGGTGCGAGCTGGTTGATGACGGCGTCCACCGGCGCGCCCGCCTTCACCATGATCATCGCTTTCCGCGGACGTTTCAGCGCCCCGACAAATTCTTCCATCGTCCGGGCCGGATGGATGTTTTTTCCTTTCGCTTTTCCGCCGGCGAACTTCTCCGTTACTTCCCAGGTGCGATTGAAAACGGCGACTGTGAATCCCTTCGATTCCATGTTGAGGACAAGGTTCTCGCCCATGACCGCGAGGCCAATCAGTCCGATATCACATTGATTCGTGCTCATTTTAGTATCTCCTTGATCACGCCGGGAGTGGCGGTCGAGAGACTCTACCCGGTTCTTACAGGGCATGGCAATTTCCGTTTGCGAAGTTTCACTCACCGAATCCGCGCTCGATCTGCCCGAAGCGGAAAACGATCCGGGCGCGGGCGCCGCCGTCGTTTTTTGGGGAGCGGTCCGGGCGAGCGAGGAGAGCCGCGAAATCGCCGGGATCGAATATGAGGCGCATCGCGCCATGGCGGAGCATCAAATGCGGATCGTGGCGGAAAGCGCTTCGCACAAATTTGACGTGCGAGAAATATTCATCCGTCACCGCGTCGGCTTCGTCGCGGTCGCAGAGCCCTCGGTTGTCGTTCGGGTGACGAGCGGCCATCGCGCCGCCGCGTTCGCGGCCAGCCAATGGATCATGGATGAGCTCAAACGCGTCGTGCCGATCTGGAAACATCCTGTGTTCAAAGAAAAAACTGCAGGGGCGCCGGCATGAACTGGGCAAACCGCTTAACAATCAGCCGGCTTGTCCTGACAATTCTCTTTGTCGCGGCTCTCAATTGGGATTGGCCTTACGCGCGGACGGCGGCGCTGATCATTTTCCTCATCGCCGGTGTGACCGATTTCGTGGATGGCGAAATCGCGCGCCGCTATGGCGAAGTGACGAATTTCGGCAAGCTGATGGATCCGCTCGTGGATAAAATCATGATGGCGGCTGCGTTTATTTCGCTCGTGCCGCTTGGGGCCATTCCGGCATGGGCGGCGACGACGGTAGTGGCGCGCGATTTTTTGATCACGGGATTGCGTTTGATGGCGAGTGCTCGAGGACAGGTGTTGCCGGCGGAGCGTCTCGGAAAGCACAAGACTTCGTGGCAGATCATTACCGTGGTTTTCTTTCTCGTTCTGCTCTCGCTGCGCGAATTGAAATACGCGGAGACAGAAAATGGCTGGTGGTTCCGGGCTTGGAACCAGGGCGGGCCGCTGCTGGTTTGGATCGCAGTGGCGTTCACGGTTTACTCCGGACTTCGCTACGCCTGGCGGCATCGCGACGTCATCGCGCCGGATCAATGACGACGCATAAACCGCCGCCGCCCCCCCAATTTCACTCATTATGGAAACTGCGTTTTGCAGGAACAATTCGTGCTCCCTTGGGAATGACCACATCAGCAGGACGCGAACGCTGTCTGATTGGGAAAACCCACTATGTCCACTGCTCCCAAGAATCGCCGCGTCGCTGTCTCCGGCATTCCCAGCCTTCCGCTGCCGGCGATCTTTGCATTCGCCCTCGTCGGCTTTGGTGGAGCTCTTTTTCTCGCTTACTCGAGCTTTAGCACGACGGAAGGACCTCAATTTGCTGCCGCCAAGGAGGATCAGGTGCCGGTCTATGCCGCGCGCGCTGTCCCGCTGGATGTTCCAGGCGATGATGTCGTCCGACGAACGCTTTCTATTGCTCAGTCCATTACCGCCGCCCAGTCCGATGCGCGAAGGATTGATAAAGACGAGGTCGACACTTCGTCCACAGCTCCTCTGTTGGCGTCGACGACGGAGGGCGAGCTCAAGGGCTTTAGCAGGTTCTCGAATTTCAGCGGCTCGAATACCTATCTCGCTCTGGCCGCGACCACCTCAGGAATGAGTGCGCAAACGAATTTCGTCGCGCCGGATGCCGAGATGGAATCGATGGCGCCGGTGCCGGAAGCATCCACCTGGTTATGTGGGGCGGCGCTCATTGCGCTGGTCGGCGCGCGCGGCGTGCATGCCCGTTGGCATCGCAGCCAGCAGCGCGCGGAAAAGAAGTCCGACCGCTCGAGTTCGTCCGGCCTCGCGATTCGCTCGTAACCGCTCGGCGCCCGGGATGCCTGGGAAGTCAGCGGGTGAAGGGAATCGAACCCTCGTCAGTAGCTTGGAAGGCTACAGCTTTACCATTAAGCTACACCCGCGCGCGGACTAAGCTGACGCGGCTCGCCCAAGCTGCCAAGTTCTTTTGTGCTGCCGCCGCGCCGCCTCGTTAGGGTTGCGTTTTCGCCGGCCTGCTTCCTAATTAGAATCATGAAAGCTCCGGTCATTTGTCTCTTCCTTGCCACCTGTTTTTCGCTGAGCGCACGCGGCGATCTCACCATCGTGCAAAAGGTGGAAGGCAAAGGGCCAGCCAGCGACATCGTCTTCAAACTCAAGGACGATAAGGCTCGAATAGAGGCGACTCCACAAATGACCACCATCCTGGATGGGAAAACCGGCGACACCATCACAATGATGAACGCCCAGAAGCGGTTCATCCGAATCTCCGGCGAGAAAGCCAAGGCCATCGCCGAGATGGCCAATAAATACACTGGAAGCGCGCCCAGCCAACCGAAGATGGCGGCGACCGGCAAGAAGATGTCGATCAATGGCTACGAAACCGAGGAGTATTTCCTGGAGACGCCCAACTTTAAGGCGAGGTATTGGATCGCGCCGACCTATCCCGATGGGGGCGCGATCCTGAGGCAGCTCCAGGCGTCGATCCCGACCGTGTGGAACGACGTTGCAAAAGGGATGCTCAATTATCACGACCTGCCCGGTCTGCCATTACGCACGCAAATCAAGGCGGGTGAGAACGAAATCACCACGACGGTTGTTTCCATCAAACAGGATCCGTTGAGCGATGCCGAATTCGTTGTCCCGAAGGATTACGGGGAAATGAAGATTCCGAATGTCCCAACGATTCCCGCGCCTCCGCCCGCCTCTTCGCCGAAGCCGTAGCAGAAAGCAGCGTGTCACCGCGTTTCGTTCTCGGTTCCGGTTCGCCCAGACGCCGGCATTTACTGGAAGAGGCAGGCTACGAATTCGAAGTGGTCGAACCTGCGATTGCCGAACTCGCGGTTGCGTCGTTTACCATCCGCGAGTTGACGATCTGCAACGCGACCCGGAAAGCGCTGGCCATCGCGCGAAGCCGGCCCGACGCGGTGGTCCTCGGAGCGGATACATTAGTGGCGCTCGACGGCGAGGTGATCGGCAAGCCCGCCGATCTCGCGCATGCGCAGGAAATTTTGCGGCGCTTGGGCGGCCGCTCGCATGAAGTGCGGACGGCGGTCTTCATTTGCCACCTGGCGCGCGGGCAAGCGCACAGTTTTCAGGAAGTATCCCGGGTGCAATTTCGCGAACTCGACCGGGGCGCCATCTCGAAGTATCTGGCGAAAATAGATCCGCTCGATAAAGCCGGCGCCTACGCCGCGCAGGGTCACGGCATGGATATTATTGAGCGCATCGAAGGCTCGTACAGCAACGTTGTCGGCCTGCCGATGGAGGAGACCGCGCGCGTCTTGCGCCTATTCGGAATCAAGCCTTCGCGGACCCCCAATCACTCCGCGACCGTCGCGCTCTCGCGATAACAGACTTCCAGCTTGTTCCCGTCCGGATCTTCAAAAAAGACCGCGTAATAACCGGGACTGTATTCGACGCACAGCTCCGGGCCTTCGAGATTCTTTCCGCCGGCTTTGCGGACAATTTCCGCCACGTTGTCAACGGCCTCGCGGCTCTCCGCCCAGAATGCGATCCGGTTTCCATTCGGACGATGATCCGCCTCCTCGGTAAACCCAAAAAAGTCGACTGCTTTCTCGCCGTCTGCTTCGAACAACCCCCATTGTTCCCCGCTCTTGTCGACGCGAAAACCAATGGCCGGCAGAATCTGAGCGTAAAACTTCTGCGCCGCTCCGCGATTTTTTACCCTCAGATCGATATGATCGAAAAGACGTCTGCTCATCGATCAATCTTTCACGACTTTGATCCGCGGTCAGCGCGATTTTCCCGCCGGATCATCAGTTTTAATCCCGACCAGGTTTCGTCCACCGCGCAAACCTTCACGTCGACGAAACCGAGTGGCAAACAGACCTCCCGGATAACGTCTTCTGTGATATCTGTCGCAACGCCCGAAGATTTTTTCGGCCACGAAACCCAGAGAACGCCCGCGTCCGCGAGCAATTGTCGTAATCGCTTCAGTTCTTTTTCGAGGGTCCGGCGTTTCGTCACGAAGAGGTGAACGAAGGGGGCCGCCGCGGTGACTTCCGTTGTGAAGACAACTCCCTTCGCCAGCGGCGCGAGAAGTTTACGATATTTCGGCGGAGCGCCGATCGTCGCCACTTTGTACTCCGGCTTAATCCCGAGCTTCTGCGCCAGGGGCGTTCCGGAATAACCAGCCATTTCCTTTCCTAGCGTTTCCGGCACATAATGTCGCGCAACTTCTGATCCGATCGATGCTCTCGTTTGCGAATCCGTTTCCCAAGATTCTTTGCGCTTCGGCCTGTACCGCGCTTGCGTTTTTCGCGGGATGCAACCGGCAAAGCAATGCCGTCTCCGGCACGATCGAGGTGGATGAAGTGCACGTGGCGCCGCGTTCCGGAGGCAGGGTCGAGAAAATCTTCGCGTGGGAAGGCGATACGCTGAAGGCGGGCACCGTTATTGTTCAGCTCGAAGCTTCCGAGTTGAAAGCGCGCCGCGATCTGGCTGCCGCCCAGATCAACACCGCTCAACACGATGTCGAAGCGCAGAGCGCGCAGCTCGAATTCCTACGTGCCGACGCAAAACGGCAGCAGGAATTATTGAAGAACAACACGGTTTCTGCGAACGAAGCCGAGCGCGCCATGAGCCTGGCAAAGGCGCAGGAAAAAAACATCGCCGCGGCGCGTGCGCGCGTGGAACAGGCCACTGCCCAACTGGCCGACATGGACGCTCAGATCCAGGAAATGAAAATCGTCGCGCCGGCCGACTCCATCCTGGAAGTGCTGAACGTGAAGGTGGGCGATGTCCTCGCCGCCAATCGCGAAGTGGCGACCTTGATCCTGCCCGAGCGCCTCTGGGTGCGCGTCTATGTTCCGGAGCCATGGCTCGGATTGATCAAACTCAACGAGACTGTGCGGATCCGGGTGGATTCCCATCCGGGCCAGGATTTTTCCGGCGCCGTCGAGCAGATCAATCGCAAAGCGGAATTCACTCCGCGTAACGTCCAGACCGTCGAGGACCGCATCAAACAGGTCTTCGGCGTAAAGATCAGATTGGACAACAACGAGGATAAACTACGCGCCGGAATGTCCGCCGACATCTTTTTCCAGAACGTGAAATGAGGTCCTTTCTTTTTTGCTGTCATCCTGAGCGCAGCGAAGGACCTCTGATCATTTCTGATTCCCTGCGCCAGGAAGGGAAAATGGTCGGAGATGTTTCGCTTCGCTCAACATGACAAAAAAAGTAGATGTAATGATCGAGTGCGAAGGGTTGACGAAGCGCTTCGGCAATTTCACCGCTGTCGATCACGTCAGTTTTTCCATCGCGCGCGGTTCGATCTTCGGCTTTCTCGGCCCGAACGGTTCAGGCAAATCAACCGTCATCCGAATGCTCTGCGGCATTCTTGAGCCGACGGAAGGCACCGCGCGGATCGCTGGCCACGACATCATTCGAGAGGGCGAAGCCACCAAGGAAATGATCGGTTACATGTCGCAGAAGTTTTCGCTCTACGACGAGCTGACCGTAAACGAGAACCTGATCTTCTCGGGTAAACTCTACAGTCTGCGCGATCGTGAATTGAAGAAACGCCGCGACGAACTGATCGCGATCACCCATCTCGAGCCCTATCTCGACCGGCGCGCCGCCCTGCTTTCGGGTGGCTGGCGGCAACGTCTCGCGATGGCTTGCGCGCTCATGCACAAACCGACTGTGTTATTTCTCGACGAGCCGACCGCCGGCATCGATCCCGTCGCGCGCCGCGAGTTGTGGGATTTGCTCTTCGAGTTCGCGGGGCAGGGGATGACCCTTTTTGTCACGACCCATTACATGGACGAAGCGGAGCGCTGTTCGCATGTCGGCTACATCTACATGGCGAAACTGATCGTCTGCGGCGAGCCCGATGAATTGAAAAAAATGCCGGAAGTCAGCCCGCCCGGGACACGAAGATTGGACGTAACGTGCGATCACGTGACGGTCGCATTGCGGGCGATGCGGGAAGAAAAGGGCGTGCTGAACGCCACGGTCTTCGGGCAATCGATGCATCTGCTCGTCGACGAAAGCGTCCGCCGCCAGGAAATCGACGCGAAACTGCGCAGCGTGGGAATCGCCAGTCCGGAGATCCATGAAATCGGGCCGTCGCTGGAGGATGTTTTCGTTGCGCTGACCGCGAAGCACGCCGACGAAAATCAACAGATCCGCGCCGCATGAACAAGAACCTCCTCTGTAGCCGCCGCCCTGTGGGCGGCGCTGGCTTGGAGGCCGCGATTGCTCCCACGCTTCGCACAGCGAAGCGGCTACAGAAGAAGCTGGTAAAGGCATGAAACGCGGCCCCTTCCGCGGTCTTAGCGCAATCCTGTTTAAGGAGTTCATCACGGTCCTGCGCGATCCGATGACACTCTTCTTCATGCTCTTCCCGCCGCTCATCGAGATGGTCGCGTTCGGTTACGCGCTCGATAACGACGTGAAGAACATGCCAATGGCGATCCTGAACGAAGATCGCACGGTCGAGAGCCGCCAATTCCTCGATCGTTTCATTAACACCGAAACCTTTCGGATTATTGGCGAAGTCCAGAACGTCGAAGAGATGGCGAGCGAGATCCGGAAAGGCCGCGCGTATGTTGGAATGCAGATTCCGCCGCATTTCACACGTGATCTGCGCGCCGGCCATCCCGCTCAGGTGCAAATGTTGATCGATGGCTCGAACTCGACCACCGCATTGCAGGCCCTGAACACCGCGCTCGGCGTCGCTCTGACCCAATCCGTCGAATTGATGATGCGCGAGAGCGGCCGGCGCATGGTGCCGGTCGAAATCAGGCCGCAGATGCTCTACAACCCCACGATGCGGAGCCCGAATTTTTTCGTGCCGGGAGTGATCGGCATCGTCCTGCAAATCGGAACGAGCTTCGCGACCGCGATGGCGGTCGTGCGCGAGCGCGAGCGAGGAACGCTCGAGCAACTGCTCGTTAGTCCGCTGAGCCGCTGGGGACTCATGCTGGGCAAACTCGTCCCGTATCTTTGCATCGGGATGATCATGGCTGTCTTGCTGTTCGCGATCATGCGCTTCGTTTTTGCCGTGCCCATCGCCGGCAGCGTCATCGCCATGATGCTGGCCACATTTGTTTACGTTTTTGCTCTACTCAGCATCGGCCTGCTCGTCGGCACCAAGGCGGAGAACCAGATGCAGGCGCTGCAAATGTCGATGACCTTCATCATGCCGAGCGTCTTTTTCTCGGGTTTTATTTTTCCACGCGAAACGATGCCCTGGATCTTCTACGCGATCGGCTCACTTCTCCCGACCACCTATTTCATCTCGCTCATGCGCGCGATCATCCTCCGCGGCGCGACGTTCCTCGAATATTGGCCAGCCCTCGCGATCATGTCGGCGATGGCCGTGCTGCTCTTCTGCGTCTGCGCTCTGCGGTTCCGAAAGAAGATCGGGTGAGCGGACTTGACCGCTTAAAGCGGTCAAGTGTCCTGGCCGGAAAACATGGTCCTGTTTTTTGGATCGGTCAGCGCTCGCGGAGCGTCGCCATGAGAGCGATTATCTCCTCACGAATGGCGAAGAGCTGGTCGCGAAAATACGCAACCCGTGCCGGCGGAAAAGGTGTATCAGGGCCAAGCGCAGCGGCAGCACTGAGCGTTTCATTGAGGACCCCAAGCGCGCGTTTTAGTGAGGCAATGGTGAGGCCGGATTCGTCGCCCCAACCACGGGCTAGGCTGCCTAGCGCGCCGGCAAGTTTTCCGCTTAAGACCATGGTGTGGCCGACGAAATCGCCCAGCCCAGGGTGATGCCGTTCGGGATTTCCAGCAGCGTGCAGCTCGTCGAGCAAAGCATAGAGCGTGTCAGTGGCTCGCTTTCTTATAGGGTGAGCAATTTCGCCGTCTTCATCCAGCACCCAGTCAATGCCTTCGCGTGAAGGCTCGGGCGCGGACAACTCCGCTTCCATGGAAAGGGAATCTTCGGCGTCGGTTGCTTCATTGCCCCGCCCGGCCCGTTCATCGAGTGCTTCCTCGATCCACGTCCAACCCATCTCATGTGCAATGATCCGCTCGCGATCAGGGTGGCGTAGATACTTCTCGAGCAACCGTCGGTATTTTTCGCCCCGGGCGTCGCTTTCCCGCAGTAGTTCTTCGCAACGGAACTCATCCCATTTCTCCTCGCTGCCATCTGCGCGGATCTCAATGGCAAAGGCATTTCTCGATTCCTCGGCAGGGGCTTGAGTGCGCTGCGCGATTTCCTCCGCTGTAAAACGCCAGGCGGGGTCGGACACCTCAAGCTGATAATCGGCGCTCTCAATGACAATGCGCCCGCTCCCCGAATGCCATTCGAGATAAAGCGAATTGGCCATGTGCTCCGGCGGCGTGCCGCCTGACTTGATCATCGCGTACGCCTCGTCGAACGGAATATCGAAGACGCGCACCTTGCGCGCAGAGGTGATGTCTCCGGTCGTCCCGCGCTGGCGCGACGCTGGCGGCCTTGTCGTCATCGCGATGGACTGCGGGTTTTCGAAACGCAACAAACACCCTGCGAGATCCGGATGACAGTCACCGAGCAAGTCGAGTACGAGCGGTTCCTCAACGCCCGCAAGCCAAATGCGTCCCGTGACGCGACCGCGCCTTCGATTGTCGAGTTCGCCGCGAGAGACGTGCTCCTGAAGACGCCAGGCCATGTCCTAGAAAGGTGCGCGCTTCGGCAAATGGCGATCGCGATCGAACGGTCGTGTTTCGTGCACCGGCATGTGATCGTTTGGAAAATCAAGGTGCCAGCGCCTTCGTTCTTCTTCGCCGGCGTAATAATTAAGCCAGATCGCCGTGTCGTTATCATCAGAGGCACCAATCGGACTGGTGTGCCACGCTGCGTCCGGCATTCCTGAATGATCGGGAGTTTCCTCACGCAGACCGGTGCTCCACAGCCACTCGTAAAGCTCTTGATCGCTGAGATGATCCGTGTCGTACAGAAAGCAGCGCATCTCAGCGAGATCGCGAATGACCTCCCAGAGGTTGGCGCTTAACGCCGAATCGTCGAGTTCCGCTGCCGGCGGCAGCGCGACGCCGCGCTGCACGAGCCGGTTAAAGTTCGTATCGAATTCGGCCCGCTGATAAGCGAGCACCTGCTTGAGAAACGCCTCCTCCATTTTTAGAGGCACGGGCCCAAAGTTCCCGCTGCGCATTTCCCCGCCAACGATTTCGTCGAGCTCCCGCTTCATTCTTTCGATGCGAATCTCGCGATCGATATCGGCTTCTTCATCGGGCACGTGGGGGCTATGATCCATTGCGAGAATGCGTGATGACGGTACTCAGCCGTCGCGCGAAACTCCATTCGAAATACAACAATTTGAAACGCGGGTAATTTCGGCATGTTCCGGCGCATAGCTCTCAGCGGTCTCCGCATTACGCTCGCGGTTGTCGCGCTCTTTTTCGTACTTTGGTGGTTTGGGATGAGAATGCCGGGTAGGAATGTCTCGACGACTGCGCCGTTCTCAGCGGCGGACATCGCATTGCGCGCTGAGCTGGTGGCCGACGTTCAGATGCTTGCGGGAGACATCGGCGAGCGGAACCTGCACCATTATGCGCAGCTCAATCGCGCTGCAGACTTCATCGAAGATTCTCTTTCGCGCGCGGGGCTGCAGCCGCGACGAGACACCTATGAATTGGAAGGACGAGCGTGTCATAACATCGAGGCGGAAGTTCGTGGTGCGCGTTCGCAGATTTTAATGATCGGCGCGCATTACGATTCGGTCTTCGGCTCGCCGGGCGCGAATGACAATGCCAGCGGAGTAGCGGCGTTGCTCGCGCTGGCTCGCCGCTTCGCCGGGAAACCGGCCGGTCAAACCTTGCGATTCGTTGCCTTCGTAAATGAAGAGCCGCCCTATTTCAAGACGGAGCAGATGGGAAGCTTGGTTTATGCGAAGCGGTGCAAAGCGCACGGCGACGAAATCTCCGTCATGATCAGCTTGGAAACGATGGGTTTTTTTTCTGATGCGCGGCACTCTCAAAAATATCCGTCGCGGGCAATCGGCGCATTTTATCCCAGGACTGGCAACTTCATCGGCTTCGTCGGGAACTTCGGCTCTCGCGCACTTGTCCGCCGCGGCATTGGGGTCTTTCGCGAGCAAGGGAAATTGCCATCCGAAGGCGCGGCGTTGCCTTCGTTCATTCCCGGTGTGGGTTGGTCGGACCAATGGTCGTTCTGGCAAAGCGGTTATCCCGCGGTCATGGTCACCGACACCGCACCATTTCGTTACCCGCATTATCATGAAGGCACGGACACTCCGGATAAGCTCGAATACGATCGCTTTGCGCTGGTGGTCAGCGCACTGGAGAAGACCATCGTGGAACTCGCCAGATAATCGCTCGCTCCCGCGGTTCGCGAATTGGTTCGCCTCTAGCGCGTGGTTTTGTAAATGTGAAGTCCACGCCGGATGAACTCTGAAATGAGTCACCAAGCTCCCGAAGGCAGCTCTCCAGCTCACCTACGCGCAGCAGGCTTGATCGCGCTTTTTGTGGGAGCCGCCGGGTCGCTCGGTTTCTTTTTCCACACGGGCCGGCATCCGCCCCGAATTGTGATCGTCGGGTTTGTGGTCTGGATACTTTCGCCGTTCGTGGTGCTCGGCGCGGCTCATCTGATCTCCAAACGTTGGTCGAATCTTACCAGAAGGACTCTCTACATCGTGATGCTGATTATCGCGCTCGGCACGTTGGCCGCTTACGGAGACGATGCGATCGGGCGCCGGACCGCGCACGCGGCGTTCGTCTATGTGATGGTCGCTCCGGTATCGTGGCTGCTCATCGCGATCGCGCTGTCGATCGCCGCGATCATCTCCCGCAGGCGATCACGCTAGAACGCTAGCGCTCTGCCGCCGGTTGCAGCAGCCAGTCGAGCGCATGGTGAAAATCGGCCAGCCCCGCGCCTTCCAACGGAGAATTGTGTCCCGCTCCGGCTAGCGGGATGATGCGCTTTTCGCCTGCGTAAGCTTCGACGACGAGGTGTTGGAATCTCGGCGCAATGACTTCGTCTTTTTCCGCGAGGAGGAATATTGCGGGCACGCGAATGGCCCTCGCGTTGGCGATGCTGTCCAGATCAGCGGGAATCTTTCGCGCCATCGGCCCGGCAAATAGCCACAAGTTCCACCAGCCGAATTGCCGGAGGATGATTTGCCGCAGGGCCGGCGGATTGTGCAGGATCAAGCCCGCAACTTTTCGATGCGCGGCGATGTGTAGGGCGGTCGTCGTACCCAGACTCGCGCCAAACACAATTATCGGGCGATCGCCGGCGATCTGCTTGAGGGCGTCGAAGGCGGCGAGCGCAGCCGGCCCTAAACGCGCGAGCCGCGCCGGTCCCGTACTGCCACCGAAGCCGGGGTAATTCATGCCCCATACTTCCACCGCGCGGTTGTTCCACATCTCGGCTTCGTCGGCGACCCAGCGATCCGCGCGATCGGCGTTGCCATAGAATCGCAAGATGTAGACCTCCACTTGCCCGCGCTGCTGCGCTAACTTCGAACGAGCCGTCCAAACTTCGAGATCGCCGCGCTCGAACGGAATCGCTTTGCGGACGGCCGCGCCCGCGTCTATGCGATTAGTGGTCGGGAACAAAACCAATCGGTCTGGGAGAGGCGCGAGAGCAATCACGGCGAAATATAAAACCGCAAGCACCAGCGCGACACGCCACCGGCGATTTAGCCGGGGTTCGCTCACTTCGGTTTTCCGGCGGGGAGAATTGTCACCCGGGAAGCGCGTTCGCGCGGCAGATATTTTTTTGCGAGCGCGTTGAGTTCGGAAGTCGTGATCGCTTCGTTGTCCGCGATCCGGTCTCGCGCCCAATCGAGCATCTGAGGTTTCTCCTGCGCGGGGGTCAGGACCGAGAGCCAATATCCGTTGGTGCGAAGCGATTCTCTGAAACTCGTGAGGAGGGGGAGACGGGCGCGGTTGAGCTCGTCGTCGGTCACTCCATTTTTGGCGAGGTCATCCGCGAGCTTGATGACGACTTCGGAGATTTGTCCCGTCATTGCGGGATCCACTTCGATGTTCGCTACGATATAGCCATAACCAGGGAATGTATCGCTGGCGAGATTATCCGCGCGCGGGCTGTAGCTGCTGCCGATTTCCTCACGCACTTTTACTCTGAGCCGGTCGTTTAAGATCTCCCCGACCATGTTCACGCGACGGGTGCGGTGCGCATCGAGTCCATCTTCGGTAGGCCAATAGACCAGGACCGATGCTTTGGGAATCTCGGAGTCAATCACGTAGCTTATGGTAAAAGGCCGTTCGGGAAATTTCACCTTCTTCAAATCCGGCAACGATGGTTTCGCCTGGCGCTGGGGCAGCGCCCCAATGGTCTTCGCCGCAGCGGCTATCGCGGCTGCGTCGAAATCGCCTACGAGCGCCACTTCGAGCGGGCCATGCGCCAATTGCGGTATTAGCCACGCTTTCACTTCCTCGAGGTTGCGGGCCATTAGAACTTCCTGCGCAGGAAAGCCAAATCGCGGATCCCCGTCAGCGAGAAGGTTGGCGACTTCCATCTCGAATGGGCCGGCGGTAGTGTGTTTGAAGCTTTGGTAAAGTTGCTCGAACTGCTTGTGCGCAACCCGCAAGACCTCAGGACGGTAACCAGGATCTGTGAGTTGTGCCGCGAGCGCCTGCAACTCGAACAGGAGATCATCGCGTGTCGTGCTGCCGCTGAACCGAAATGCGTCGGCTCCCTCGCCGAAGCGCCAACCGACATTTTTCCCTGCGAGAAGACGGCGAAGATCATCCGCACTGTGTTTGCCAAGGCCGCCTGCGTTCATCGTGATGGCGGCGAGGCGTTGGAGACCGCGCTGATCGCCTGGCTCGGTCATAACCCCATTGCCGAAACGCGCGCTCAAGGCGATGCGCCCTGCTTCAAAATCGGTTTTCTTGAGATTCAATCGCACCCCATTTTTGAAGGTCATGAGTTCGATATCGAGATCGGCGACGTGTTCTCGCTTCGCGATCTCGCCCGGCGCGCCAAAATCGGTGTAGCCCCATTTGCTTTGCTCATCGCCTTTCATCTTGGCGACGGCAACGGCGTGCGCTTTGCCATAGGCGGCGGCGATCGTGGCAGAAGCATCCCCGGAAATTTTTGCGTTGCCGCTTACCATCACAAACCGGCCGCTCGCCGCGAAGGCATCTTTGAGCGCGCTCTGGCAGTCGGAAGGCGTGATCTTGTCGAGCGCCGGCCTGAGCAACGCGAGATCATCGGCTGGCGTCGTCACCACTTCGCCAACCACCAGGCGATGCACGATCTCGTCCGCGAGCCGATTCGAATGCCGCGTGCTGGCGGTTTTCGCCGCTTGATCGAGTTGGTTCGCGAGATTGGCCGTTGCTTCGGTCAGCTCGGCTGGCGTGAAGCCATGCTCGAGCGCACGGCGTAATTCCTGTTCGCCCAGACCCAGCGCGGCAACCCAATCGTCCGCTTTGCAGGAAATGTTCACGTTGGCCTCGCGCAGAAAGTTAAATTGTTCCGAGATCGAAGCGCCACCGGAGACGAAAGGCGCCCCCTCCTTTTTCGATAAGATCGAGAAGCGGCGGTTAAGCATCGCCAGGGCGAGTAATCGCGGGAGATGTTTGATTTTGCGCGCGGCGGTATCCGCCTCGCGGGCGTAAGGGGTAATGTTGGTAAGCGAGATGTTCGTCGCCGGCGCCTCCGGCTCGGCATGGAAAATCGCGCGAACGCCTTGAAGCTTCGCCACCTTGCCTAACGAGGGTTCTGGCCGGGCGGGGGTGCGTGCCGTCAGGGGCGCGAAAGTTTCCGCGACCATCTTCTCGACTTTGCCTGCGTCCGGAAAATCCCCCACGACGACCACAACCATCTTCTCCGGCCGGTACCACGCGTTCCAAAAATCACTAAACCGTTCGCGCTGCGCCTTCGTAATCACTTCTGGAAGACCAAGCGGCAGCCGGCGCGGGAAAAGCGTTGTTCCAAGCGTGGCTTCGAAGCGTGCGACAAAAGATCGGTAGCCCGCGGAGTCGCTGGCGCGAGTCTCGGAGAGAACAACGCCACGCTCTTTGTTAATCTCTTCGTCGATCAGGAGCAGGCCGCCCGCGTAATCTCCGAACACCTGCAAAGCCTCCGCGACGGCGACATCGTCCGCGTGCGCGAGGTCGAGGCGGTAGACGGTCCGGTCGAAGCTCGTATTGGCATTGGTGTCGGCGCCGAAGCTCATGCCGATGCGCTGGAAGAATTCCACGAGGGTGCCGGGCGGATAATGCGTGCTGCCGTTGAAGGCCATGTGCTCGAGGAAATGAGCGAGGCCGCGTTGGTCATCTTTTTCGTGGATCGAACCTGCGAGAACTAGGAGGCGCAAAGAAGCGCGCCCTTTGGGCTCCTGATTGGCGCGAACGACGTAGCGAAGACCGTTTGGCAATGTCCCGAAGTGTGCCGCAGGATCCGGCTTTAGATCACTCTCCTCCTGCGGAAAAGGCAGGTTTTTATTCGTGGGGGGCGCAGCCTCGGTCACCAGCGACGCGGCGGAAAGCGCGACGATGAGGAAGAGGCGGGAGGAATTAGTCACAGCTCCTAACTTAGCATGAGTCTTTCGACAGCGAGAGCTTGGTTAGCATGCATATCAAGTAGACAGGATCATCGCTTGCATCGGCATCCAGAGGGATGCTCTTGATTTTTCCGGCTGCTATCATCATGCTTCGGGCGATTCACAGAACGGTGTCTGTAGCTCAACCGGATAGAGCAGCTGACTTCGGATCAGCAGGTTGGGGGTTCGAATCCCTCCAGGCACGCAGCCTTAGTCAAAAGGGTTGACGTGCCAGATGCCGGACTCCATCCTTTTTTCCCTTTATGCCCGTCGAAGCTCCGTCGCGCCACGAACCAGACCTGGCCTTTGTCCAGCGCGTCCTGAACGCGGATGCCGCCGCTGCTTCGGAACTGCGCAATCGTTATCATGGGAAGCTTGTCGGCGTCTTGCGCGCGCGGGGGGCGAACCAAACTGAAGCCGAGGATTTGGTGGCCGATCTGTGGACCGATTGTTTCGCAGCGCGGGCAAATCGGCAGACGCTGCTCACCAAATATCAGGGACGATGCGCCTTGGAATCATGGCTTCTCACCGTGGCCACCCATCGTCTGGTCGACCTAAAAAGACGACAGAGCTTCCGGGTTGATGTCTCATCGTCCGAGCAATCGACCGATACGTTTTTCGACCGCACGCCCCAACCCGAACGGCCATCGAGCGAAAAGCATCTCGTGCATTTGTTGCGAGCAGCGATCCAGAGGGCTTTCGGCGCGCAAGATCCCGAGGCAGTTTTGATGCTAAAGCTTGTCCATCTCCATCAACTGACCCAGCGCGAAATCGCGCGGATGTGGAATTGGCACGAATCGAAGGTGAGCCGAACACTCGAGACTACGCGGCAGAATGTGGCTCGCACGATTCTGGCGGACTTGAAAAAAATCGATCCCTGGCTCGAGCTGCGATGGGAAGATTTTGTGGAGCTTTGTGCCGGATCCACCGATGTTTTCTAGCGCCGAGGAGATAATTCGCAAAATGCAGCAGCTAATCAGTCTAAGAAGGAGAGCCGAAGCAACGGGGTGCCGCCGATGAATCTTATCGCGCCGCTAACCGCTCGGGGGTTCGAGCATCATGAATAACTTCTTCTCACTCCGGGTTTTCCTTTCGCCACTCTCTTCACGTGAATGACGATTTCAAAATTCTGTTGGAGTTCTTCGAAGGCGGCGGCCCGGAAGTCGCCGGTCGGGCTGCCACCGCCATCCCGGCCGGGGTCCGGGAAGGAATCGCCAAATTCGCGCGGGGGGATTGCACCGAGGAGGAACGCGCGGAAATAAAACGGTTGCTGCAGCAACAGCCAGACTTGATTCCGCTGCTGGTTACTGAGACAAGATCACTCAGACCATCCAACGAATGAAGCCTGCCACCCGCGCCAATTTTTTGCCCGAGCCGCGCTTTGTTCCATTGCGGCCCGCCCTCCAGGAACATCTCGCGAAATTGGGCGCCGCGGTCACGCCGGAAAACTTCCTTAGCATTTGCGACGAAATGGTGCTGAAGCTTTTGAGAGAGACTTTTACGCGAATTGGCGCCGATGAAGGCAGCATCTGGCTGCTCGACCAGGAAAAGCAGCACTTAGTCGTGGCTTATAATAGCGGCCCGGACACCGACAAGATCATGGGATTCAAGCTGCCGGTTACCAAGGGTATCATAAGTCTGGTCGTGGCGAGCGAACATGCTTTCGTCGAGAACCAAGTCTATAAGAACGCGAAGCACAGCGCGATTCTCGATGAGCAGTTGAAAAAGACCACCTACGCGATGATCGCTGTCCCGCTTTACTTCCTGAACGAAGTAAGAGGAGTAATCTCCTGCGTCCAACTACAGGACGTGGTGGTGCAGGACGGCAAGGCCGTGCCTACGGGAGAAACGCCCGCCGGGTTTGGTCCGCCGGAACTTAATGCCATCCAAACAATCGCCGCGGTGGTCAGAGACTTAATCGACCATCGCCTGGTCGGCACTGCTGTAGGATGGAACCGGCTTTAGCGACCGACCCCGGTCCGTTCCGATTGGAGGAAGCCCGCCGGGCTTTGGAAAAGGGAACTGGGAAAGGCGTTCATGTCGCGGTGATCGATTCCGGAGTTGAAATCGATCATCCGGCATTGGCAGGTCTCACGCTGCTGCACGATCTTCAAGTAGTTGATGCCGGTGTCCAAATCGAGGTCAAGCCGGGCGACGGAGTCGATGTTTTCGGCCACGGCACGGCGGTGGCCAGTGTCATCCGGCGCATCGCCCCGGACGCGCAGATAGGAAGCTTTCGTGTGCTCGGAGCGAATCTCGGTTCCCGGACAGTTATCATTCGCGAGGGCGTTCGTCAGGCGATCGATCACGGGTATCACGTCCTGAACTGTAGCTTTGGTTGCGGGTTGCCGGAACACATCTTTCAATACAAGGAGTGGATCGACGAGGCTTACCTTAAAGGCATCCATGTGGTCTCAGCTTGTAACAACTACGACTTCACTACGCCGGAATGGCCAGGTTACTTTCCAAGCGTGGTCACGGTCAACATGGCGCGCTTCGAGGAAGACCATACCTTCTTCTATAAACCAGGTCATCTCGTCGAGTTCGCTGCGCGCGGAGTGGATGTAACTCTGCCGTGGAATAATCATTCCTCGAAAGAAGTTACCGGAAGCAGCTTTGCCGCGCCGATCATGAGCGCCTTGCTGGCGCGGTTGATTTCGGCAATGCCGGGGCTGGCGCCGTTGGAAGCCAAGTCAATCCTGCATCGCCTTGCCATACCGTGGCGAGCCGATGTAACTGCGCCCAATGTTGTCTCAGCCGCCACTGCCACTCCGGCCGCGCCGGTCGCCCGCGCGGGGCGTCCTCCTCCGTCGAGCTAATAGGCGCCTATGCGTTCGCTTGCGGCAGATACGCGAGTCTTGTCGGTGTTTGTCGTAGCCGGATCGGCTATCCCGGCGTTGTTGCATGCAATTAAGGCCACTCATCCAAGTAGACGCGTGGGTCTGTTGACCAGCGAAGCATCGCCTAACGAATCCGATGATTTCGCGGTGGAAAGACTCGCCCATGATCCCGCCGAGATAACAAAGCAGATCAGACTCATTGCTGACAAAAACATCGTGGATCACTTGATAATCAAGTGTGACCCGGACGCGCCGGCGATCGCTTACGCCTCGCTTTTTCTTCCACACGATGACGCGGGGCACGCTTTGACGGGAGTCGCCAGTCTGATTACAACTATCCTTGCCGTCAGCCCGTCCGCACTACTCGATTCGCTCCTCGGCCGGCGCCGAACAGAAGGCTTCCTCGCTCCCTGTTTTATGGCGGAGCAGATCGAGTTCGCCGGCAACATTTTTCTAGATGGGATTCAGGACAGTCCTGACTTCAAGCGCGCTCGCGTAATTGTCAGCACGCTCAATCCCCGCGCACAAGTGTTGGAATTGTCGAGTCAGGCGTTGGATAGAGTGCTTGCTGACACCAGAACGTCCTTTGATTTCGCCGCCGCTGTGGATGGCGCCAGATGGCGCAAACTAATCGATGCGGAGGAACGTCCCGGTGCAGACGCTGGTGCCGGGATGGCCTTCGCCTATCGCGCCCGAAAGCCATTTCATCCGCAGAAATTGTGGAGTCTACTGCAAAGTGGCTTCGCCGGCGTCCTCCGCGCGAAGGGTTTCTTCTGGCTTGCAACGCGTAACGATCAAGTAGGCGGTCTTAATCTGGCCGGGTCTGAATTTCAGGTCGCCACCGCCGGCAAGTGGTGGGCCGCGCGAGACGAATATGTCCGCGCAGAAATGCCGGGGCGAACCGGGAAAGAATGGAAGGAGCCGTTCGGCGACCGGCGGCAGGCGATTGCCTTCATGGGGATCGATTTCGATCCGAATCGTCTGAATGCCGAGCTTGATGCCTGCCTGCTAACCGACCTGGAAATGGCAGGCGGCGAACAGAGTTGGAGAACGCTTCCCGATCCTTTTCTTTCCTGGTCCGGCGAGTCACACCACCACCATGATAGCGGACATGAACACGACGGCGAAGAGCATGATTGCTGTCATCACTGACAGGCGCCGCGCTCGAACGGAAAAATCTGCTGGTCAGCGCGATAGCCCTCGGTTAATTGCATCGCGTCCGCCAAGTGATCTGCTCCAAGAAGAAACAGGCGGCTCCCAAACGTCGTGTCTGACCTGCCTGAAGTTAAGAACGCTCCTAGCGCTGCCGTAGCTCTCCACGAACTTTGGCAACGCCGGATGGAGTGGATGGCCGATATTCAGGCCGTCTACATCTTTGTGAAGCGAGCGCTCTCCGCCGGTGAATTCCTGGCGGCTTACGATGCGGCTCGCGCCGGCCTGGATTCACACCCGGAGGACGGCTGGCTGCCACAACGAATGGCCCTCGCCCTTGCCCAGATGGGATCGCCTACCCGCGCGCAGGCTATCCTCCACCCCTTGGCCGTTAAAGATCCCACGAATCGTGAGACCTTGAGTATCCTCGGCAGAACCTACAAGGACCGATGGTGCGCCAATCCCGCTGATGAGCACTACCTGCGGCAGTCTTTTGGTTACTACAATCGCGCCTTCGAGGTGCAACCCTCAGAGTCTTATCCGGGAATCAACGCGGCCACGATAGCTTTTTTGTTGAAAGAGACAGACAAGGCTAATCGCATCGCCCAAACCGTTCTCGAGATTTGTAAGACACAACCGGACGACTATTGGAAGCATGCGACCGTAGCGGAAGCCTTGGTCGTCCTGGGAAAAGCGGATGAAGCCAAAGAAGCATATCGCGCGGCGGTCGCATCGGAGAGCGATAATCTGCGTGCCTTCTCTTCGACTCGAAAGCAGGCGCGAGTCTTATCTCGCCACCTCTACGGCCGTCCCGACGCCTTTGATGAGTGTTTCCCCATCCCCAAGCTCGTTGTTTTTTCCGGTCACATGATCGATGCGCCGGATCGCCGCACTCCGCGATTTCCACTGGCAAAGGAAGGGCAAGTCAGGAGCCTTCTCGAGAAACAGCTGGCGGCAATGAATGCTGGCATAGGATTCGCCAGCGCTGCGTCGGGCTCGGACATCCTTTTCCTCGAAGCCATGCTCGCTCGCGGCGGCACTATTCATCTCGTCTTGCCTTGGCCGGCGGAGGAATTTGTCAAAACTAGCGTCGAGACGGCAGGGGATGGCGGGTGGGTGGAACGGTTCGAGAAAATTCTGGAGCGTGCAGCGTCGATTCGCATCCTGGGCCAGCTCTACATGCCCGGCAGCGCTACGGGCTTTGAATACTGCAATCTGGCGATGAATGGCCTGGCACGCCTGTTCGCGCGATCGCTTGATCTGGAAATAACGCCGCTCGCTGTGTGGGACGGATATGCTGGCGCGCCAGGTGGGACCGGATCCTTCGTCCGATACTGGCGCAAGCACCGCGTTCCCGTGAAAGTCGTGCCTATAGCTACGCAACCGCCTTCCATGCTGACCGGCTCCGACACTTTCGAAACGGAGGCAGACAGCCCTGACGATGAATTTGAAGCATGGGTGCGTGCTTCTGGACGGCAGGAAATAAAGGCGATCCTGTTCGCGGATATAGTTGGTTACAGCAAATTGCCGGAAACCGTGATTCCAAAGTATGTCGCGCAATTCAACCAACGGGTTTCCAGACTACTTTCGGAAAGTTCGTCGGCGCCGGTTAACGTCAATACCTGGGGCGATGCGCTTTTCTTTGTCTTTAACAATGTGGAAGATGGCGGCCGCTTCGCCTTGGACCTTCGAGATCTCGTTGTAAAGACCGACTGGGTGGACCTGGGACTCCCGCACCACCTTAGCATTCGAATTGGCATCCATGCAGGTCCGGTTTACGTAAACTTCGACCCGGTGGTCAGACAAATTTCGTTTACCGGCGCTCACGTTAGCCGCGCCGCGCGGATTGAGCCGGTGACCCTCGAGGGAGAGGTCTTTGCCAGTGAAGAATTCGCGGCTCTGGCTGCGGCCGATCAATCAAAAGGATTTACCTGCGATCTGGTGGGAACTACTGCGCTGGCGAAGAGCTACGGCTTGTTCAGGATCTACAGCCTGGATCGCACTGCGGTCTGAAACTGCGAAACGCGCTGTCGTGCAAAATCGCGGAGGCTGTCCGTCATAGCCGGACAATGATCGTTTCCCGATCCCAAATGCCGGCGGAAATGTTGGAATCTCGTGACGAGGAATTGTCGGCTCTTTCTATCTGGACTTTTACGCTGGGGGTCTTTGCTCTGCTCACATTTGGGCTCACTTCTCTGCCTTCGGTTATTTGCGGCCACGTAGCTCTGGCGAGGGCAAAAAACTCGAGCGGCCGATCGCTCGGAAGATGCGTGACGCTCGTCGGTCTTGTAATCGGGTACGCAGGTACGGCGCTTTTTGGAACATCGATTGTGGCCGTCGTCCGATTCCTGGCTTCGCCTTAGACCTCGCGCGTCTCTGCCAGCAGCCTTTTCAAGTCGAGGCAAACTGGGTAGCTTGAACGGCGCAACCACACCAAATGGCCGATGTTTCCTTATCGCAATCTCAGTGTCTGGTGCTGGGTTTCACCGGCCATCGTCGCGTTCGAGATGAGGACAAGGTGGGTAAACTTCTGTGCGAAATAATTTCATCTCTCCGCGGTGAGAGTGACCGCGAGATGATGGGGCGCTCGTCGGTTGCGAGTGGTGGGGATGTTCTTTTCGCGGAAGCTTGTCTGGCTTCGGATTTGAAATGGATCGCGCTGTTGCCTTTTCCCGAAGCTGAATTCAAAAAAGACTTCAATGAAAAAGAATGGGCGCGGGCCCAAGCGTTGCTAAGTCGGGCTCTCCGGGTCGAGACCTTTTCCGAAACCGCAAAGCGGCCGGCTGGATATCTCGAGTGCGGGCTGGCCACGGTCGAAGGTGCAGACGTGATGATTGCTTTGTGGGATGGAAAGGCGCCGCGCGGGGCGGGAGGAACCGCGGAAGTCGTTGCTCACACGCGCAGTTTGCAAAAACCGTTGATCCTCATCCACGCTGAGAATCTTGACGTAACGCGGGAACGCTTTCTCGAGACCTAGCGCCAATCGCCCATCAGAACGAAAGGCGCCCAATAGAGAGGTCGCGAGTACTTCGGATTCTTCATGAGCGCGACCTGGGCGCTCTGCAAGGCAGCGGCCTTGGAAGCGCCCGCCGCCAGTTGCTTATAGAACGCCACCATGAATTCCTTTGTGCTTTCGTCGCCGACGCTCCACAGGCTGGCGACGACCGTTCTAACCTTCGCAGTCGCGAACGCTTCGGCCAGCGTAGTTATCTCGCCTCCATCCGGTTCCTTGTCTCCCAGGGCCGTCTCACAGGCGGATAATGTTACTATCTCGACCTTTTTCATCGGCAGCCGCCAGATCTCGCGCACGGAAAGCTTCTCTGCCCCCGGCGCTCCGCCTGAGGCAAGTTGAAGGTAGCTGTCGCGCGGCCTGGCCGAATTGAGAATGCCGTGGGTCGCAAAGTGCACAATGCGCTTGTCGAATAATTGCTGGCTGTTGATTGCGTCCTTCGTCACGTCCGCGCCGGAAAAAACGTCGGTGCCGGGAAAAACACTCGCGATGCTCTTAACCTCAACCTCCGAGGCCGGCAGGTTCGCGCCAGTGGGGTTACCGAAGGCCACCATTC
Organism: Verrucomicrobiota bacterium; assembly: GCA_039649045.1. Classification (GTDB taxonomy): domain Bacteria; phylum Verrucomicrobiota; class Verrucomicrobiia; order Chthoniobacterales; family UBA10450; genus AV80. The sequence continues at coordinate 22,869 of JBBWZL010000001.1, forward strand.
CATCCTTTGATTTCCCCGGGTCAGGCGGCTGCACCGCTCTCATGACATCGGCGGCGGTCAGGTACACGATCTCCTTGTCCTCGATGAGATAGCGGACCTTTCCGTCTGGCAGCTTCTTCGCCAACGCCTGGAGCGGAAGGTAGTAGAGGATCTGGTTTGGGATAAAAGCGATCGTCCGGACCGATGCCAGCTCCGCTTCAATCGGTGCGATTAACATGTCATACAATGCGCAAAGATTTTTTGTCAGCGGCGGCCCCGACTCCCCGGTCGTGATTTGTTTTCGCACCGCGAGCACCTTCTTCTTCAAATCCTCCGGCTTCGCTTCCGGAGTGTAGATCTTCACCGTCTTATTCGTTACGACAAAGATGTAAAGCTGGTCGGCCAGCGGCGCGTACTGAAGAAAGGTGACCCCATCCGGGATGTGCTCCTGCGTTTCCACCAGCTGCAACGGTTTCATGGTCATCGATTTTTCCCAGTCGGGATTCGCCGTTGTGATGTCCTCAATTACTTCCCGATATTCCGCCTGGGTTGAAGCAGCGACGAGCTTGAGGTTCTTTACAGCTGTCTCGTCCGGCTTTACCTTGGCCTGTTCGGCTGTCAGTTGAGCTTCCGTTGCCTTCTGCTTTGCCTCGAGTGCGGCCGCTTTATCCAGGCTTTCCTGCTCATGTTTGTTTTCGCTCTTGAGACTCGAGGCAGGCATCGAGTCCTGAAGCTTCTTTGACTTGGCGCGGTTAAGATAATCAAATGCTTCACTCGACCGGTTGAGTTTGATCAACGCGCGCACGATCCGCTCGTAAGGCCGGTAGTTCCGCTTTACATCTGCAAACGCGGTCTCAGAAGCCGCCGTGGCCCTAACGCTTTCCACCAGTTTCACCGCCTCCTTATAGGCTTCGAGCGCCTTCTCGTTGTCTCCCAGTCCTTCGAGAATTTCACCGTTAACTCCCAGCGTGCCGATCTTGTCCCCGATCGACCCGGTTCTCGCGTCGGCCGTGCGTGCTTCGTCGATAAGGATCTTCGCTTCATTCCACTTTTTTTGGAGGACGCGAATGGAAGCAAATGCGCGGGCCGACCCGGAAACGGCCCCGAGGTTACCCGTCTTGCGAGCGAGCAGGAGAGCTTCTTCCGCGCGGGCCGCCGCTTCGTCCAGCTTTCCTTCATCCCGCGCGATGACTGCCAGGAAGCCGGTGGCTGAAACGACGTCGTTTAGTTTATGAGCAGCGGCGAAGATCTGCCGAGCTTGTTCAACAAGATGCCGGGCGTTCGCGGTGTCTCCCTTCCCGTGAGCCAGACCAGCCGCCTCGAGCAACGCTTGCGCTGTCCAGGCGTCCTGCCCGATGCTTCGCCTAACTACGATGGTCTCATTTAACTCCTTCAAGGCCAGATCCACCTCACCGCTTTCAGCATGTAACGAGGCCATATCGCCCAGCACTCTGGCGCGGATTTGCGCCCGGGCGATTTCAAACATATTGATATAGCCGCCCTTCGGAAGACCCTCAACGAGCTTAATCGCTCTCTCATAATAAGAGAGCGCGATCTTGAAGTCGCCTTGTGCCTGGCCGATTCCACCAAGATTTGTCAGGGTTAGGGCTTGTGACATGGCGTCCTGCGCAATGGTCATATCCCGAATTTGAGCCTCCGTCTCTTCATGCCTGGATAACTCTTCCTTGGTCATCGCCGCCTTCTGTTCCGCGGTGTAAAAACGATCTTCTCCGAGGGCCTTCTTGCGCACGGCCGCCGACGCTTCGATGCTGACTAGCGCCTGTTGGTAGTAATCGCGAGCCTTGAGCAGGTCCCCAACGTTGTACACAAACATGCGCGCCAAGGTGTTTAAGCTTTCATGCAGCTTGCGATCCGCCATCTCTTCGGGCAAAGCTCGGCGTAGAGCGAGGGCTTCAAGCCCACTTTTCTCCGCCTGCTCAAAAAGTGCGAGGTCCGCTTGCGCGCCGGCCACTCGCTCCAGGGCAGTAGCTACCTGGACGTTCTTTTCGTTTATCTCCTCTTTCGGGGCTTTGACCTTCTGGAGGTAATTCATTTCCAGGCGCCTAAGGTCCAGCTCTTGTTTGGTGTAATTGAGCAGGTTTTCACCGTCATGGTGTTCGCGAGCGATTTGCTCGAGCATCGAGATGGCGTTGTAACGCATCAGGTAGCGATTCTTTTCAAAGCCGTGGACCAACTTGCGCAGCATCTCCTTCTTTGATTCCTCCGCAGTCGCGAGCTGCTCCCGGAGCTTTTTGATCTGATCGTCGATCTTGTTGTCGAGCTCGGCCGCCTCCGTTCGCAGGTATTCCTCCCAGTACGCGCGCTCGTTGACGTGGCTGTCGTCCTTGAGGGTCGCGCTTTTCGCAAACCAGTTGGCAGCCTCGTCAAACTTGCCCGCGTCAAAAGCCAGCCAGGCGATATCGGACGCGGTTTGCATCGCGCTTTTGGCGGCATCGGCGCGCTCTTTTGTCTTCTCTTTCGCCGCCGCCCGGTCGGCGTCCGCCTTCGTGAACTGTGCCTCCAGTTGGGCCGGGTCCGGCTTAGCGTTGGGAGCGGCCGAGGGCGCTGCTTGTTGGCCATGAAAAAGCTGAGGCGTGGCCAGGACGAGGAGAGTAAATGCGAGAAAAGCTGGACGAATGGGAAATCGCATCGTGCTGACGCAGACGGTTCTGTTCATAGCCTTTGCAATTTGATTTGGCACTGTCGATTTCACTTGGTCATTAGTTGATAGATGCCGTTCCAGTCTTTTGGAAGCTCGGCGTGCAATTCGGCACATCGTTCCGCCATGATCGCGCTTGGCCTATCCTTGTCATGATCGCGCAGGGCGGCAAACTTTTCCGCAGCTATTCGGAAGGCGCCGCGTTCGTAATCGGAGAAGGCCGCGTCATATCCGGCGGCGATTTCCTCAAAGTTCTCCGGACTGAAAGGATGCTTCACCTCGAACAGTTCCAAAGGAAGAGTCTTACCTTTGACCAGCGCCTTATCGACACGCCGAGTTACAGGCGGCTGCGATAGCTTGTCGTATGCTTCCCGGGTGATGAGGAACAGGACGCCATAATACTTGGTGAGTGATTCCACCCGCGCAGCAGCATTGATCAGGTCGCCGACGAGGCCGTAATCCAGACGCTGCGCCGAGCCTTTGTTGCCAATGAGAGCGCTGCCGCTGTGAAGGGCGACGCCGTAACCGAAGAGCGCTTTCACCTTTGGCTCCAGGTTCAATCGGACCTCCTCCATACCCGAGATGAGGCTCAGCGCCGCCCGGAACGCGCGGTTCGTTGCGTCCGGCTGTGCGTTCGGAGCCCCCCAATAGCTTAGGAACTGGTCGCCGAGGAAATGTTCCATGCTCCCATCTTCGGCTAGGATCGCGCGCGTTTGTGTTTCGAAAACCTGATTGAGCAGCTTGAACATTCCGCCTGGTCCCAGTAACTCCGCGAGAGGTGTCGAGTTGCGAAGGTCGGTCAACAGAACGGTGATCTCCGCCTGCTGCGGTTCCATTGAGCCCGGGTTCTTCAAGACGTGCTCCATGATGTGCGGCGAAAAGTAAAGGCTCATGGTCGATCTGAGCTTGAGCCGCTGAATAAACTCGTGGCTTTGGCGCCGGCCCAGTTCCCCCAGAGTGATAAGACTCCAGACCACGCTGGCGTTGACCAATCCCGCGACCCATCCTGTTTTGATAATCAGAAACGCGCTAAGTGTGCCGCAGGCGGCTATGCCTGCGATCCAAAGGAGAAGAAGCGGCAAGGTTCCCCGAAAGAACCTCGCACCTGTTTCCAGTAAAATAAGACCGAGAATTGCCAGGGCATCGATCCATCTGGGACTTCGCCGCATCCAGTTGCGCTGGATAAGGTCATTCAGCGCGGTTGAATGTAGAACCACGCGCGGCTGATTGGGCGCGAGTGAGGTAGTGCCCATGTCTCCCAGGCCCGCCCCATAATAGGAAACGATCACGATCGCATTCGTCAGCGGCTGGGCGTTGTTTTGCCGGCTTGTTTGGTAGAGTGCATCGAGTTGGGCGACGTTGTAATGTCGAAATGCCGCCGGGCCCTGACCTACCCATGGGCTTCGATAGTTCAGCAGAATGGGCTCGAGCTTAAGTTCCAGCGGCTCTACCGAGGTGAAGTCGCTGGAAATTTCTTCCCACCGCAAGATGTCTGGTCGCGTGAAAGAAACTCCACTGTCCCAGGCGATGTCGCGCCAGGCGAGATAACAGGCCAGGGCTAGCGAAGGGTCGGAGTTCTTCGAGCCTGATCGATGGACATAGTCATAGCGGCGAAAAACGCCGTCGCGATCGGCTTGCACGTTGATCAATCCTGCGGGCAACACTCTTTCGCGGAAGGGAAAGGAGCGAATGCGCTCTTCCTTTCCATCTTCCGGAGAAGGAAGCAGCGCTTCCGCAAGAATGACTATCCGGCTCTGGCCCCTAACCCGTTCGATCTCTTGCAGGATCGGCGCGGCCATGGTTTGATCGCCGCGACCGAAGACGACGTCGAAGGCCACTACTTTCGCGCCGAGGTCAGTGGTCTGCCGGATGATGTTGGCCGCGTTCTGATACTCCAGCTCGAGGGTCGAGACCTTCCGCAAATCACCCTGCGTGATATCGATGTGAACGATGCTCGGGTCAGCCGGAGGCGCGAAGTTTTTCTCGTAACGCCACCGCAGGATCTGCCCGAACCAGCGCATCTCGAGGGCTTCGAGCGGATTGCCCGCAATCATGATCCAGCCGGCCGCAACCAGGCAGATCGCGAGAAGCAAGGGCCACGGCGATCTCAGCCAGATCTGCTCGCCTGCGGGAATGGTCCTGGCCGATCTGCCAGGCATCATTTTTTTTCCGCGCCGTCGCTGGATAAAATCACTGCGCCCGGGCGGTCAGCGGCGAAGTTGACACTCTGAGCAAACTGCCGCCACGGAAAAGCGGCGCCACGGAAAACGCCTCCCACTTCGGGTTCGCTTGCGGGAGCCTGGTTGATCTTCTCCTTTTCGCTCGTGATGCGGCCGATGAGCTCGCGCAGCTTGCCGGTTTGCATCGCGAGAAGACGGTCATCTTTCGCTGCCTGCATCGCGTCGATGAGCTTTTTCGCCTCCGCCACTTCCTTCGAATCGGGCGCGAGAAACAAAACGTAGAAGTCGAATGGCCCACTGGCTGTCGTCCAATCCCATTTCACAGCGGCTTTCGGCACCAGAGTTTCTTCGAATTCGCCGGCAACTTCTGCGAGCTGCGGCCGCCAGCCATTGACCAGTTTGCCATCCTTCGTCAAAGCGGCCACGAGCACGGAGCACTTGTTACTGGCGTCGATATAAGCGTGGACCGTTTTGCCGGGGCCCGCAGGGGCCGACATTTTGAACGGCTCCTCTTTTTCCGGCGGGCCCGGTTCGTAAAGCGAAATACAGACGCGGCCGTAAGGCTTCTCTTCATCAACGGCCTGGGCGCCGGCGATACTAGACACGGCGAACAGTCCCAGAAAAAAGTAAAATACTTTGTGCATACGGAAGCGGTGCAGACTAAACGACCAAGCCACTCTTCTTTGCAGGGAGATTATCACGGGTCGCGGCTCATTGTCCACGAACGAGGCGCGCTGCAAAAAAGAAAAAGGTCTTGCCAACCCATGTCCTTTCCTCAACATCGCTTGCAAAACTAATCTCTTCGTCCCCCAGGCTTCCCCGCCGACGTAGCAGTTGCATCGACCCGGACCTCCGTGACGCGGATCACAAAGGAAGTCCATTATGCATTCAAAGCGTATTCAACGGCTACTGCTGGCTTGTTCGTTTCTTCTGATCTTATCGACGAGACCCGTGTCAGCCCAGTCGCCGACAATCCCGCCAATTCGCCCCATCCCGCCACTTCCCGCCCCAACTGTCGCACCGGCAGTCGCGATCGCTGCCGCTCAGCCGTTAACCGCCTCGATTTCCTTTGCCAATGCCACGGAAATCAAAACGCGAGCCAGCAGTTCTGGGCGCTTTCAATTGGTCGGCCTCAATTCGAGGGAAGTAGTCCGCATCGCGGTGGATTTTCCCACGACCTTGGCGAGCGCCTCCATTACGGCGCAACCTCTCGACGGTGGAAAGATCGTCGGCCCCCCAAGAGATGTAGGGAAAGGGGCTGAGGCGGGCTCGATTCGATTTCAAGCGGGCGATCAGCCGGGTTTGTATCGCGTTCTGATCACGGCGGGCGGGTCACGTTCCATCCTTCAATTCTGGGTGGCAGACCCCAACAATCCAAAGGCCGAGCCGCCGGTTCTTAATCCCAGACACTAGAGGAATCTATGAACTCCTTCACAATTCGGCTTTTTCTCAGCGGTTTCGCCATCGTGGCGCTTCTTCCGGACAGCTCACCCGGCCAAGTCGGCAATGACAATCCCACCGGACCCTCCGGCGGTTTTAACGGCAACGTCAGCACCGCGGGTTCTTACGATCCCTACACTGGGAATGCGAAGCGTTCCGTTACCGATCTCGTGGTCGCCGGCAGTGTGGGCAGTTATCCTCTCGCGTTTACACGGACAGCGAACAGCCGCAATCAGGTCATCGCGGATTATGGGCCGATGTCTATTGGGTTCGGGAAACCCGGTCTCTGGCAGCATTCTTATCAGTGGGCGATGGATGGAATAAACGAAACTCTAGAACTCAATTATCAACCGACCCAATACAACGTCTACTTGCCAGATGGACGTTATGAAATCTTTACTCCGTCTTCTTCCGACAGCTGTTTCAGGTCTGGACCTGGAGTGCGCGATCGATTCCAACCTCTCGATTGGAATACCATGCGAGCTTACCTGATTTTCCCGGATGGCGGCAAGGTCGAGTTTACAGCCACCCGAACTACGCACTGGAACCCCGGTTACACTGGAGTGTATTACAGCATTAGCTACCAGGCCACGGCGATTCTCGATCCATACGGTGAGCGCACGGTCCTCGCTTATAATTGGGACGGCACTCTCAACACCATCCAGGAGCCCGCCGGCCGCTGGATCCAGATCGTTTATATGACGCCGCCCTGGACGAATTGGTGGGGCGGACAGGACCGGGTGATCGATCACGTTCAGTCGAGCGATGGGCGGATCGTCCAATACAACTATGCCAATTTCAACCACGGACAGTACACGAGAAACTACACGCATCTGGTTAACGTCGTTTATCCTGCTGACCCTGGGATTTCCCCAGCGACGGCTCACTACACCTATCAATCTTCCAATTATAGCGACCCATTTGGCGGTGAGGCATATCCTCTTTTGGCTACTTGTGACGACCCGATGTACGCAGGGCCCATGAAGAGGATCGCCTATGTTTATGCGACCGCCAATGAGGACGGCAGTTCTGTGGTGGCCGGCCAAATCCGCAGCGAAAACTACTTTGACGGAGCAAACGCGGGCGCGGCAGTTTCGACCCTCACAGTAAATAGCCCCACAGCTCGCACGGAAACCAGGGGCGACGGGCCTTCGCGCACATTCAACTACAACGACGGCAAGCTGATCAATTACACCGACTTCCAAGGGCAGACTTCGTCCATTTCATACGATGGCAATGGCTATATGGAGTATTCCACCGATGCGCGCGGAAACCCCACCCACATGATACGTGAAGGCACCATCGGGGCGCTAAGCCAGTTCATCCACGCTGACCAAACTTACAAAGGCTATGCCTATTGGTACGCGAACGGCGGGCCGTACTACATTCAAATTCAGGGAGACGAACGCGGACACAACACTTATTTCACCCGCGACGGGAACTTCAGACTTACCCGGATCGATTACGCCGATAACATGAGCGGCGCCTTCGAGACATTTACTTATAACAATTTCGGCCAGATCCTCACCCATCGTATGACCAGCGGCGGCACGGAAAGCTTTCTCTATGATGAAGGGATCAATCCGCCGCGCGGTTTGAAAACCAGCTATATCCCGCCGGCCACGCCAAGCGACCCCACTCCGGGATCACACCCCACCCGCTATTATTACGATGGATACGATCGTCTCTTGAATGTGACCGATCCTTTCGGCAACGCCACTTGGTTTGATTACAACGTCCGCGGCCAGGTGACAAAGGTGACGCACCAGGATGGGAGCTACATTCAAAATCGTTACAACCCAGATGGCACCCTGGCCTGGACCGCGGATGAAAATCATCCAAACGCATCCTGGAACGAGAACGAGCGGACGCGTTACACCTACGACGACTACAAACGAGTCGTTAGCGTCAAAAACCCGATGAATGAAACCACCCAGATGAGCTACGCGCTAGATTGGGTGAATCCGCTCCTCCACACAACGAACAGTGTCAAATATGTTCTCTCCCCTCTAGGCAAGAACGTCGTGTTCGACTACGATCAGAACTTCCGCAGAGTCGATCAGGCGGCCGCGCTCGGGACCCCAGATGAAGCCTGGACGTTGTTCGAATACGATGCCGTTGGCAATTTAAGTAAAGTCACCGATCCCCTTTCGCATGCGACGACATTTGGCTACGACAATCGCAACCGGCAAACCTCGATTACCGATGCGCTCGGTTACGCTACGACCACAAATTACGACGCTGCGGGAAATAAAAACTGGATCAAGCGTGCCACTGGAACCGGCGCCGAGACCATCCTTCAGTTTCCCGATTACGACTCGATGAACCAGCTGACCCGACAGATCGACGAAAGAGGCGTTACGAGCACGATGGGTTATGATCTTGCTGGAAATCTCGCTTGGAACAACGACGGTAATGGCAATCATTACTCGTACGAGTATGACGGGCTTAACCGCCGCAAAAAGGTGGTATTCCCCGATGGTACTACGGAAGAGGAAACATACGACGCCGCCGGCAACCCAGCCACCCACAAAAACCGCGCCGGGAATATTCAAACTCTCTTTTACGACAATCGCAACCGTCAGCTTGGGTTCGACTGGAACGATGGGTTTACGCCGCAGGTGCGCAGAACCTATGACGCGGCTTCACGCGTCACCCAAATTTGGAACTGGGACGCCACGATCGACAACACTTATTTTGACGACAACGCCCTGGCCAGCCAGAGAGAGATTACCGGCGATTGCGGCGACAATACGCCGCGCACGGTCAGCTATACCTACGACGCGGACGGCAATCGGGCAACGATGACATACTACTACGCTGGTATTACCTACAACTATCATTACACGAGCCGAAACCAGCTTAAGGATATCAATTATCAAAACTACCCACCGATGATCACTTATCAGTATGACAAGGCGGACAATCGGACAGTGCGCTCGATGTATAACGGAACGACCACGGATTACGCTCCGGTGGACGCGCTCAACCGGAGCTCATGGGTGCGCCACACTTTCGCGGGGGGGCAGACGGCGCGGTTCGATTATGCTTTTGACGAGATGAGCAGGCTGAAATACGAGCAGCGAAACAGCGGCACCGCTGACGGCTTCAGCTACGACGCTGCCGGCGAGGTTGTGAACACAATCCGGGATGGGACTTTGAGCAATGGCGCGGTCACTGGGACGAGCCTGCCGTTGAGCTATGATGGGGCCGGGAACCGAACACACACATGGGGGATTTCGTACACCGCGAACAATCTGAATGAATATACAAGTGTGGGCGGCGCGCCGGTGACTTCTGATGCCAAGGGCAACCTTCTGAGCCGCGACGGCTGGACCTATACTTACGATGCGCAAAACCGGCTACGGCGGGCGACGGATGGAACCAAATTTCTCGACTTCTATTACGACGGATTAAATCGGCAAATCACCCGCGGTGTCCAAAATGGTTCCGGTTGGAAGGTGACATTCAGCGTCTGGGATGGGTGGAATCTGCTGGAGGAACATGGACTGGGCGACGTCCTGCAGCGAATCTATTTTTATGGCGATAACACCGATGAATTGGCCTGTGCTTTTGGTGGCATCTACCCGAATAGTTGGTTCACCCAGGATGGGCGCGGGAACGTTTCGCATGCCTTCAATGACTCCGGCAACCTTGTGGAACGTTACACATATGGTTTGGCGGGAGCTCCTCTGATCTGGGATCCGAGCAACAATGCCCTTTCGGAATCGACAGTCGAAAACCGCTTCATGTTCCAGGGGCGCGATTACCTAAAGGAAGGCGCGATCTACGATTATCGGAACCGCTTTTATCTCCCGAGCCTGGGTGGCTTCATCCAGCCTGACCCGATCGGCTTCGCCGGTGATGCGGGCAATCTATATCGCTACTGCGGCGGTGATCCGGTGAATGGAAGTGATCCGTTTGGGCTCGAAGGCGAACAGGGGGGCAATAACGCCTATGACCGTGATGATCACCCTTATTTCGATCCCAATCGCGTCTGGGTCTCTGGCGCGTCGATTTATGACCCTCCCTATGATTGGGCCGCGCCTCGCTTAGCCGACTACTTGAACAGCATTTCGCTCTTCGGTGAGGACTTTTTGAGAGGAGTGACCGATTTGGTCGTCGGCGAGAATCGGGGAGAAGCTTGGCAGCAAATATTTTCCGAATCTGGACGTGACACTCCTACGGGCAGTAAATTGCCTGGAAGCATTACTACTGTGATTGAAAACATAAGCCTGAGAATCCCCGCGAACGCTGCCGCAAACGGCATGCATGCCTGGCATGCTGGGGTGAATGCCCGCTTGGCTCAGAAGCTGGGATTGGTGGGGATGCCGGCCATTATTTTGGTCGGAATTTATCACGAAACTCCCGGCTTGACTCGACGAGATAGGGCCTCGTTTATGAGCGAGCAACGAAGTCAGGGCACTATTAATCATCTTCTAGATTCAACGACAGATATTTTCGCAAATATCTGGGGTATGAATGTGGGGTATCTGCAACCGGGTGCCCGTGGTGTTAATACCGCGATTTATTATGGCAACTATATTCCTGGGCCATCCGATTTCGGTGAGAATCATACCTATAAAGGCAATCCCGCTGAGGCTTGGAGACGTTAGTGGCAATTTAGGCAATGAAAATCTTCTGCGCTTCGATAGTCCTCGCCGTCACGGTTCTTCTCCCTGCTTGCACAGATGAAACAACCGAAAAGATTACCGATGGTGTCTATCGCGAGCCTTCAAAGATCGAACTGCTCACCGTGAAAGGCCAGCGCATGACTTTACAGCTTAGCGTTGCAAAGGGGCCTCGATTGGGCGTACGGAGCGGCCAATATGAATATCACGTTCTAAAGAATCGAAAACTGTCATTTGACGCGTCTTCAAATGATTCGTTTTTCGTTCAGACTATCTTGGATTACGATTGGATTTGGGATGGAAACAGGATCGTTCGCAAGGAGAAACAGACGGGGCAGACCCTAGTCTTTGCGCGTGACACCGAGCCGCTGCCGTGAGCTGCAGGGGTAGCGGGGTGGGTCACGTTTTTAAACAATTGACATATGGAATCCAAACTCAGCTAACGCCTGATAGCGGTCGCCTCGACGTCGAAGAGTCCTCCACGCGAAGGTAGCGACGCGCTTATGGGTCAGAGCTAAGTATTGGAACTCGGCTTCAGGTTTCGCGCAATTTGCTGAAGGCCTGGAAGGACTTCGCTCGCAATGACGGGGGAATTAAGGCATGGCTAGTTCTTCCGGGCAGGGATCGGCTTGCTGAATGAGCGCGTCGAGCTTGTTCAAATCCACGGGTTTAATCAGGTGATGATGAAAGCCGACATCGTGGCTTCGACGCAGATCTTCTTCCATCCCGAATCCGGTTAGCGCTATGCCGAAAATTGGGTGCTGTGCCTTGAGCGTCTGCATGAGATCGACACCGCTTCCATCTGGAAGACCGATATCGCTGACGAGCACATCGAAACGTTCATGAGCCGCCAGTTCGAGCGCTGACTGCACGCTATACGCCGCCTGCACATGATAGCCGCGCCGGCGCAATAACTGGGTAAGCGAACGGTTCGTATCCACGTGATCGTCCACGAGCAAGACGCGCATCACTTTGCGCGCCACGGGTGAGACCGGTGCGCTCGCCGCACTCGTATCGGCATCGATTTCCAGGACAGGAAAGCTGGCGGCGAAAGTCGCTCCCTGATCTCTTCCCGGACTCTCCGCAGTCAGCTTCCCGTGATGCGTTTCGACCAGCGCCTTACTGATGGCGAGACCGAGCCCGAGGCCGCCGAGGCGGGTTCGTTCTCCCTGCTCGAACGCATTAAAAATTTTTGGCAACGTCTCCGAGTCGATCCCCATTCCATTGTCGGAAACTTCCACCCGGAACTGTCCGTTGTCGTTTCCCGTGCTGATCCCGAGTCGCCCGCCTTCCGGCGTGAATTTCACGGCGTTCTTGATCAGGTTCCAAAAAATCTGCTGTAAGCGCGCCGGGTCGGCTTCGAGCCAGACTTTCTCGGCCGAGAAATCGGTCTGGAGCGAAAGATTTTTGTGGTCGATATCGGCCTGGCAAATTTCGAGGGCGTTGCGCAGCAGCGAATGAGCGTCGACCACCTCCAGGCTCAACTGCACTTTACCTTTGCTGATCCGGGTCAAGTCGAGCAGGTCGTCGATCAAACGCGCTTCGAGCTCGACGTTGCGGCGAATCATTTGCAGCGAGGCGCGTGTTGCCTCCGGAAGATTCTCTTCCTGTTCGAGCGTCAGCACCGAGGTCAGCACCGGCGTCAACGGCGTCCGCAGCTCATGGCTGAGCATCGCGAGAAAGGAATCCTTGGCGCGATTGGCGCCCTCCGCTTCGGCGCGCGCTTTTTGCGCAGCCTGGTAAAGCCCGGCGTTGTCGAGCGCCAGCGCGGCGCGATGAGCCAGCTCTTCCGCGAGCGAAAGTTCATCATGCCCGCACATCCGGCCTTCGGTCGTATTCACCATCACGATCGCGCCCAGGACGCGATCGTGCATTCGCACCGGCACCGCTATGAAGGACTTGGCCGCGAGAGAACGAATCAGATCGCGATCTTCCTCATGCTCAAAAACCTCGCGCAATTCTCCGTTATGCACATCGCAAACCATCTGCGATTTGCCGGTTTCGAAAACGCTGGCGCCGCTTCGTCTCGCCGCTGCGCTGGAGGGAAATTCTTCCGTCAATTTCCGCAGAGCCGGCTCGTCCGTGACGTCGCAATGAGCCACCGCCACTTGCTTCATTGCGCCGCTGTCGTCAGTGGCGAGCACGATACAAAAATCCGCCAGGCGCGGAACCACCAACGCCGCCAGATTCTCGAACGTCGTTTGATAATCGAGCGAACCCGCTAGCACGTTGCTGGCGTCCGCCAAAAAGGCGAGCCGCTCCTGCCGCGCTTCGGCCTCGGCCAGCGCCACCTGTTCGCGGATGAATTTTTCCCGTTCTTTCGCCTGCCGTTTGACCTGCTCCGTTTTTTTGAACAGATCGACAAAGACCGCGATCTTCGCCCGCAGGATTTCCGGGACCACGGGCGTGAGAATGTAATCAACCGCGCCCAGCGAGTAGCCGCGCGACACATGGGTCTCGGTGTCATTAACGGCGCTTATGAAAATGATCGGCGTCGTCTCGGAGCGCATCCGCTGGCGAATGAGCGCGGCCGTCTCGAACCCGTCCATCCCCGGCATGTTCACGTCGAGCAGGATGACGGCAAAATCCTGTTTGAGCAGACAACGAAGCGCTTCCTTTCCCGAGGTGGCGCGGACCAGATTCTGGTTCAGGTCCGCAAGCACGGTCTCGTGCGCGAGGAGCTTGTCCGGCCGGTCGTCGACAATAAGGATGCTGACCTTTTCGTCAGCCGGCTCCGCCGGAATGGAATCCGCAGCCATGGTTTAACGATGGAGCCAGTTTCGCAGCAGCATCAGCAGACGTTCCGTGTCCACCGGCTTCGAGATGTAATCGCTGGCGCCGGCATCGATGCATTTCTCGCGATCGCCCTTCATTGCTTTCGCGGTGAGCGCGATGATCGGCAATTGCTCGAAGCCGTACATATTTCGAACGGCGCGGATCGTCTCGTAGCCATCCATCTCCGGCAGCATGATGTCCATCAGCACCAGATCGGTCTCCGGTTCGCTTTGGAGCAACTCGAGCGCGGCCCTTCCGGTCTCAGCGGAACGCACATCCATTTTGTAACGCTCCAGCATGCTCGTCATCGCGAAGATGTTCCGGATGTCGTCATCCACGATGACTACCTTTTTGCCGGCGAGGACTTCGTTCGGATCATGCAGTCGCCGCAGGATCTCACGCTTCTCCTCCGGCAAACTCGCCGCGTCGCGATGCAACCAAAGCGCGGTTTGATCGAAGAGCCGCTCGGGGCTCCGGACGTTTTTCACGATCGTGGTCTGCGCGACCCGATTCAGTTTTTCTTCTTCTTCCCTCGAGAGGTCCTTTGCGGTGTAAACGATGATCGGCAGATGTTCGTGTTCGTCGCGAATCTTCTCGATCAACTCGAACCCCGACATGTCGGGCAGGATCAGGTCGAGCACCACGCAATCGACCCGTTCGTTTCGTAACGTATCGAGCGCCGTGCGCGCGTCGGGCGCATCGATCAAGTGGGCCGTCTCGTTCCCGATCAACTCGCGAATGCCATTGCGCTGGCTTTCGTCGTCCTCGATCACGAGCAGTTTTTTCGCCTTCGATTCACCCATCTCGTGCGCCTTCTCGAAGATTTGCTTGATCTGCGGTTCGTCGATCGGCTTCGTCAAGAATCGCAGCGCGCCTTGCTTGAGCGCGTTCTGCGGTTCTTCCTGGGCCGAGATGACGAAGACTGGAATGTGCCGCGTGGCCAGATCGGATTTTAACCGGTCGAGAATCTGCCAGCCGTCCACGTCCGGCAGACTGAGATCGAGCGTGATCGCGGAAGGCGCGAACTCACGCACCAGCTCCAGAGCAGCTTTCCCCCGCGGCGTGACGACGGCCTTGAATCCATTCTCGCGAGCAACATCAAGCAGCCACTGCGCAAAATCGCGGTCGTCCTCGATGATCAACACCGATTTTTCTCCCGGCAAAATGTTCGCCCGATCGTCCGCGAGCGTGAATTCCATCGGCGTGGCGGCCGGCGTATCGCTATTGGTCATCGCTTCCGGCTCGATGGGCTCCGCCATGATCCGAGCCATCGCGCGCTCGGAGGGCAGCCCGCTGTAATTCTGCGGCAGAAAAAACGTGAACGTACTGCCGCAGCCTTGCGAACTTTCCACTTTGATCTCGCCGCCGAGCACGCGCGCCAACTCGCGGCTGATCGCAAGCCCGAGGCCGGTGCCCCCGTACTTTCGGCTCGTGCTGCCGTCGGCTTGGAGGAACGGCTCGAAGATCGTTGTCTGTTTATCGATCGGAATGCCGATGCCGCTGTCGGTGACGGAAAACGCCAGGACGTTGCCGGCGCGGTTCAGATTCATATTGTCGGACGACCAGCCTTCGGACGCCTGCGCCACGCTCAAGTTGACGTAGCCGCGTTCGGTGAACTTGAAAGCGTTCGAGAGCAGGTTCTTCAAGACCTGATCGAGCCGCTGCGCGTCCGTCCGCACCGCTTCGGGCACGCCCGGGTCGATCTCGATATTGAAGCTCACTCCCTTGCCTTCCGCGACGTGGCGGAAAGTCCGTTCCATCGTCTGGCGCATTTCTTCGAAGCGCACTTCGCCGACGTCGATCGTGACCGTGCCGGATTCGATCTTCGACAAGTCGAGGATGTCGTTGATCAACTTCAACAAATCCTTGCCCGATCCGCGGATCGTCCGTGCGAACTCGACCTGCTTCGGAGTCAGGTTGCCTTCCGGATTCGACGACAATTGCTCGGCGAGAATGAGGAGGCTATTGAGCGGCGTGCGCAACTCGTGGGACATGTTCGCGAGAAACTCGGACTTGTAGCGTGACGTAAGCGAGAGCTGCTGCGCCTTGCCTTCGAGCGCCTGCCGCGCCTGCTCGACCTCGCGGTTCTTGCGCTCGACCTCTTCGTTTTGTTCGAAGAGTTGGCGCGCCTTTTCTTCCAGCTCCTGGTTTGTCTGCTGCAATTCTTCCTGCCGGCTTTGCAACTCGGAGGCGAGCGACTGGGACTGTTTCAGCAAGTCTTCCGTACGTGTGTTCGCCTCGATCGTGTTCAAGACGATGCCGATGCTTTCCGTGAGCTGATCGAGAAATGCGTGGTGGGTCGGGTTGAATTGTTCGAGCGACGAAAGCTCCATCACCGCTTTCACCTGGCCTTCGAACAGAATCGGCAACACGACAATGTTCATGGGCGCGGTTTCGCCAAGACCTGAGCTGATCTGCACATAATCGGGCGGCACGTGTGAGAGCAGGATGCGCTCTTTTTCCAGCGCCGCCTGGCCGACCAAACCTTCGCCGAGCCTGAAGCGCGTGTTCACGCCTTTGCGTTCGCGATAGGCATAGCTCGCCAGGAGCTCCAACTCCGGTTCTTCGGCCGAGCCGTTCATCATATAGAAGACGCCTTGCTGCGCGGAGACGACCGGCGCCAACTCGGAAAGAATGAGGCGGCCGACTGTGAGCAAATCACGCTGGCCTTGCAGCATCCGGGTAAATTTCGCGAGGTTCGTCTTGAGCCAGTCCTGCTCGTCGTTGCGCAACGTCGTGTCCTTCAGGTTGCGAATCATCTCGTTGATGTTGTCTTTCACGAACGCGACTTCGCCCTGAGCATCGACCTGGATGGATCGCGTCAGGTCGCCTTTGGTAACGGCAGTCGCCACGTCCGCGATCGCGCGGAGCTGCGAGGTCAGGTTGCCGGCAAGCTGGTTCACGTTGTCGGTCAGATCGCGCCATGTTCCCGCCGCGCCGGGCACGTTCGCCTGGCCGCCGAGTTTTCCTTCCACGCCCACTTCGCGCGCCACGCTCGTGACCTGGTCCGCGAAAATCGCGAGCGTGTCTGTCATGCCGTTGATGGTATCGGCCAGCGCGGCGATCTCGCCTTTTGCTTCCACGAGCAGCTTTTGTTTCAGGTCGCCGTTCGCGACTGCCGTCACGACTTTCGCTATGCCGCGCACCTGGTTCGTCAGATTGCCGGCCATGAAGTTCACCGAGTCGGTCAAATCTTTCCACGTGCCCGCGACGCCTTTCACCATGGCTTGTCCGCCGAGCCTTCCTTCCGTGCCGACTTCGCGCGCCACGCGTGTGACTTCGGATGCGAACGAGTTCAGTTGATCCACCATCGTGTTGACGGTGTTTTTCAACTCCAGAATCTCGCCCTTAACATCGACCGTGATCTTCTTCGAAAGATCGCCCGTCGCGACCGCCGTCGTAACCGCCGCGATGTTTCGCACCTGCGTCGTCAGGTTACTCGCCATGAAATTCACCGAGTCGGTGAGATCTTTCCACGTGCCGGAAACGCCTTCGACGCGCGCCTGGCCGCCGAGCGCTCCTTCCGAACCCACTTCGCGGGCCACTCGAGTTACTTCAGAAGCGAAGGAACGGAGCTGGTCCACCATCGTGTTGATCGTGTCCTTCAGTTCCAAAATTTCCCCGCGCACATCGACGGTGATCTTCTTCGACAAGTCGCCGTTCGCGACCGCAGTCGTCACCTCGGCGATGTTTCGCACCTGGTCGGTGAGATTGCCGGCCATTGAGTTCACCGAATCGGTCAAATCCTTCCACGTTCCGGCAACACCCTTCACATCGGCCTGACCGCCGAGGCGTCCTTCCGTTCCTACTTCGCGCGCCACGCGCGTCACTTCCGCCGCGAACGAGCTGAGCTGATCGACCATCGTGTTGATCGTGTTTTTCAGCTCCAGAATTTCGCCCTTCACATCGACGGTAATCTTTTTCGAGAGATCGCCGTTCGCCACCGCTGTCGTCACTTCCGCGATGTTTCGCACCTGGCCGGTCAGGTTGCCGGCCATGAAGTTCACCGAGTCAGTCAAATCTTTCCACGTGCCGGCGACGCCGCGCACATCCGCCTGCCCGCCCAATTTTCCTTCCGAACCCACCTCGCGCGCGACACGCGTCACTTCCGACGCGAACGAACGAAGCTGATCGACCATGGTGTTGATCGTGTCTTTGAGCTGCAGAATTTCGCCGCGCACATCGACGGTGATCTTCTTCGACAAGTCACCGTTCGCGACCGCAGTCGTGACTTCCGCGATGTTTCGCACCTGACCGGTCAGGTTGCCGGCCATCGAATTCACTGAATCGGTGAGATCTTTCCACGTGCCGGCGACGCCTTTCACATCGGCCTGACCGCCCAGCCGGCCTTCCGTTCCTACTTCACGCGCCACTCGCGTCACTTCCGACGCAAAGGAGCTGAGCTGATCGACCATCGTGTTGATGGTGTTCTTCAACTCGAGAATTTCGCCCTTCACATCGACGGTGATTTTCTTCGAGAGATCGCCGTTGGCGACCGCCGTGGTCACTTCCGCAATGTTGCGCACCTGGCCGGTCAGGTTGCCGGCCATGAAATTCACGCTGTCGGTCAGATCCTTCCAGGTGCCGGCGACGCCGCGCACATCGGCCTGGCCGCCCAGTTTTCCTTCCGTACCTACTTCGCGAGCGACGCGCGTTACTTCCGCGGCGAAGGAGCTGAGCTGATCGACCATGGTGTTGATCGTGTTCTTCAACTCGAGGATTTCGCCGCGCACATCGACCGTGATCTTTTTCGACAAATCGCCGTTCGCGACCGCCGTCGTGACCTCGGCAATATTGCGCACCTGGCCCGTGAGGTTCCCGGCCATCGAGTTCACAGAGTCGGTCAAATCTTTCCACGTGCCGGCGACGCCTTTCACTTCGGCCTGGCCGCCAAGGATTCCTTCCGAGCCGACTTCGCGCGCCACGCGCGTTACTTCCGAGGCAAATGAGCTGAGCTGATCGACCATCGTATTGACCGTGTTCTTCAGCTCCGCGATTTCGCCTTTCACATCGACCGTGATCTTCTTCGACAAGTCGCCATTCGCGACGGCGGTCGTGACGAGGGCAATGTTTCGCACCTGCGCCGTGAGGTTACCGGCCATGAAATTCACCGAGTCGGTCAAATCCTTCCACGTGCCGGAAACGCCGCGCACTTCGGCTTGGCCGCCGAGAATTCCTTCGGAACCGACTTCGCGGGCGACACGCGTTACTTCCGAGGCGAACGAGCTGAGCCGATCAACCAGCGTGTTGATCGTGTTCTTCATTTCCAGAATCTCGCCTTTGACGTCCACCGTTATCTTGCGCGAGAGATCGCCGTTCGCGATCGCGGTCGTGACCTCGGCAATGTTGCGGACCTGCGCCGTGAGATTGCCGGCCATCATATTCACGTTGTCGGTCAAATCCTTCCAGGTGCCGGCGACGTCGCGCACGTCAGCCTGACCGCCGAGCGCGCCTTCCGAGCCCACCTCGCGCGCGACCCGCGTCACTTCGGAAGCGAACGAGCGGAGCTGATCGACCATCGTGTTGATCGTGTCCTTCAGTTCGAGAATTTCCCCGCGCACATCGACCGTGATCTTCTTCGACAAGTCGCCGTTCGCGACCGCGGTCGTCACCTCGGCGATGTTTCGCACCTGGCCCGTGAGGTTGCCGGCCATCGAGTTCACCGAATCGGTCAAATCTTTCCACGTGCCGGCCACGCCTTTCACGTCCGCCTGGCCGCCGAGTTTTCCTTCTGTGCCCACTTCACGGGCCACGCGCGTCACTTCCGAGGCGAACGAGCTGAGCTGATCGACCATCGTGTTGATGGTGTTCTTCAGTTCGAGAATCTCGCCCTTCACATCGACCGTGATTTTCTTCGACAGGTCGCCCGTCGCGACCGCGGTGGTGACTTCAGCAATGTTGCGCACCTGACCGGTCAGGTTGCGGGCCATGAAATTCACCGAGTCGGTCAAATCTTTCCACGTGCCGGAAACACCTTCGACGCGCGCCTGGCCGCCCAGTATTCCTTCCGAGCCCACTTCGCGAGCCACCCGCGTCACCTCTGACGCGAAGGAACGGAGCTGGTCCACCATGACGTTGACGGTGTCCTTCAACTCGAGGAACTCGCCTTTGACGTCGACGGTGATCTTCTTGGTCAAGTCGCCGTTCGCGACCGCCGTCGTGACCGTCGCAATGTTACGGACCTGTGCCGTTAGATTGCCCGCCATCAGGTTCACGTTCTCGGTGAGATCCTTCCACGTTCCGGCCACGCCTTTGACCTTCGCCTGACCGCCCAGCTTGCCTTCCGTGCCCACCTCGCGAGCCACGCGCGTCACTTCCGACGCGAACGCGCCGAGCTGATCGACCATCGTGTTCACGGTCTTCGCGGTGCGCAAGAATTCTCCCTGCAACGGACGGCCTTCGATTTCAATTGCCATCGTCTTTGAGAGATCGCCTTTCGCCACCGCGCCGATGACGCGCGCCATTTCACTCGTCGGATGGACGAGATCGCCGATGAGCCCATTGACTGAGCCAATCGCTTCTCTCCAGCTCTCGGAAACATCACCGAGCGAAGCTCGCTGCGAGATTCGCCCTTCTTTACCAACAACCTGCCCGATCCGATCCAGCTCCCGCGCCAGCCGCTGATTCATCCCGATCACCTCATTAAAGGTGTCTGCCACTTTTCCGGCCAGACCGGTCCAATCGTCCGGCAACCGGACGGAAAAATCGCCGCGCTTGAAAGCGGAGAGGGCGGCGAGAAGTTGCTTTTGGTCGAGCCGATCGCCATTCAGGCGGGATCCCTTCTCGGCTGCGGGTGGTGGTGAAGTGGTTTTCTTCTTCATAAGGTAGGCGGGTTTGAAACTAGATCCGCGAGAGCACTCCGCGCGGAACGAACCGAAAAGGTGCCATGAGGAGCAGCAATAATTATGCTGCCGGCAACGTGACGTTGCCTGGGCTGTTTTTGCTGAAAAGGGCCGGTCACAAGAATCCGGGCCGATCTAAGGCCGTTGTAAAGAATCGATTTTGCCCGGGAGTGCAAGCGTATGATTTCGAGGGAATTCGCGGGGGAAGTATCAGTTGCATTTCCGCCAAAGCGGGCGAAAGTCCCCGCCTATTGGATTAAGTCTGTTTTGTTCGTTGCGTGGTAGATCGTCGGCTGAGATTTCCTCAGGGGTGATTTGAAACCCGGTTCTCGGGAACGGCTCTGTAGCTGGCAGTTTTTGCTCCAAAAAATCATAATGAAACTGTACGTAGGTAATCTCTCTTTTGAGACCACTGAAAACGATCTCCAGGATCTTTTCGAAACCCATGGCAAAGTCACTGACGTTGCCCTCATGATGGACCGCACGACCGGCCGCTCCCGCGGCTTTGCGTTCGTCTCCATGGCCGATACGACGGAAGCCAACGCGGCCGTCGCAGCCCTGAACGGTAAGGAAGTGCAAGGCCGCACTCTCACCGTTAACGAAGCGCGCGCTCGTGAAGAGCGTCCGCGTCAGTCGGCCGGCAATCGCTATTAATTTGGCATTTTAGATTCTGCGGACCGGCGCTCTTCCCAGAGCGCCGGTTCTGCAACTCCTAATGGATTCCAAAAAAGCAATCGAACTCGAGGGAAAAATCATTTCCGTCCTCGCTGGCACCATGTTTCGGGTCCAGCTCGCGAACGACCACCTCGTCCTCGCCCATATCTCGGGCAAAATGCGCAAACGTTTTATTCGCCTCACGACCGGTGATCGGGTAAAACTCCAGATGTCCCCCTACGACATCGACAAAGCACGAATCGTTTATCGGCTCGGCTAACCAATTTTTATGACAACCCCAGCGGCTGCGAAAAAAACACCCATGATTAAACGCATATTAGTCCGATGCCCTGCCACCGCGAAACTCACCGCGACCGGCCTCACGATCGATGAAGAGCTTTACGCGGACACGCCGCTGAAAAATCACAAGCTGACTTGCCCGCATTGCCAGCAGGTCCACGCCTGGACCAAAAAAGACGTCGTCCTCGCGCGGTAAGTTTTTTGCGCTGTAGTCACGCCGCTCAGTCGGCGCGCCCGTTGCGACAGAGCGCCGCGGCTACAGTTGACATCCGGCCGCTTGACCGGCTACGACTCGCGTCGTGACTTCGCCGGGCGGCAATCCCAAAGAGCTCGACTCGATGGTGGTCGAGATCGAGCTGACCCTTTGCAGCATCATCCAGGGCGTCGCGCTCTACTTCCTGGTCGATAACGCGCGCCAGGTCCTTTCCACGGGCCAATCCGCCGCCTGGCCTTATGTTGGCACGGGCCTTCTCATCATTCTGCTCTTTTGGTCCCGGTCCCTCATCCACACGCTCACCCTGATCCGGTGGCCACTGGAGTTCGTGCACAATTTTTTCTATATCGCGTGCGCGCTCATCGAAGCGATCGCCTTTACCCGCCTGAACGATCCCTTCATGTGGTTCGTCCTGACGGCGCTCTATGCCGTCGTGGTCTGGGCGCTGTTTGTCTATGACATGCGCATCGTGCGGCTGCGTTTGAAGGACAGCGCCGGCGCGGTCGGCAGTCGGCTTTATGCGATGGTCGGCACCGATCAACGGCTGAACATCGCGTTTATCATTCCGATCATATTCCTTTTTAATGTTGTCAGCGCCCTGGCCATCCGCGCCCAGCCCGAATTCTTTCTCCGCCAAAATGGCCACCTGATCCTGATCGCGCTCCAAGCGATTGGCCTCCTGGTTTATCTCGCTTCGGTCATCCGCGCTTTCATCCGGTTCGTGCCGTTGATCTCCGCCACGCGCGAAGAATGGCGCACGGCCGCCGGCGCGGAACCGCGCTAAGAAAACATCCACTCGACCGCGGCGGCTGCGTGGATTCTGGTCGTGTTGAAAAACGGAATGCCGTTATGGGCCGGCTCGCGCAAGATGAGCGGCAGCTCCGTTCCGCCGAGAATTACGCCCTCAATCGCCGTCTGCTCCACCAATCGATCGACGATCACAAGCAAGCCTGCGTGCGTCTCCGGGAGAAAAGCTCCCGGGACCAGTTCGCCCATATATTTCTCATGAATGTAGTCCTGATCGGCCGCATCGGGCACGACAACCGCGATGCCTTCCCGCGAGAAAACATCGCGATAAAACGACGCCTGCATCGTGAAGCGCGTTCCGAAAAGACCGACGCGTTTCAGCCCGCGAGCCTTCGCGGCTGCGCACGTGGCTTCCACGATGCTGAGCAAGGGGAGCGGCGATTGGCGCTGGAGATCGTCGAAAACGAGGTGCGGTGTGTTCGCCGCCAGCAACGCGAAATCGACGCCGGCCCGGTGAAGCTTCTGGAGTTCCTCGGCGAAAGCGCCGGTGAGCTTTTGCAGTTCGCCCGCCTCAAACATCTTCACGATCCGCTGCATATCGATGCTGTTGATCACGATCGGCGGGTAACTGCCGTCCGGATTCCGTTCGCGATAGAGCGCGACGATCGTCTTGTAATAATCAATCGTCGATTCCGGCCCGATCCCGCCGATGATTCCCAACGTTTTCATGAACCCCTGACTGAAGATGCGCGACAAAGGCGGGAAGGGAAATTATTGAGTTGGCCCCGGCATCACTTCATCACATGCTATGACTCTCATGCGGGCCCTGGCGACCACCGACACCATGACATCCGCGGTGCGCCCCAGCCCGCCGATCCCGACCATCGATCAAATCATGATCGAGGAACGCGCCGCCGCGTTCGCCAAGCGCAGCATCAAGACCTCGGCCAAACTCGCGGGCCTGAAGATGGCGATCTCGATGATGGACCTGACCACGCTCGAAGGAAAAGATACGCCGGGCAAAGTCGCGTTCGTTTGCCGCAAGGCGATGCAGCCGATGGACCCGCGTTACAACGTCCCTTCCTGCGCGGCCGTCTGCGTGTATTCGAATCTGGTTCGGGCCGCGAAAACATTTCTCGGAAACTCCGGCGTCAAAGTTGCCTCGGTCGCCACCGCGTTTCCCACCGGCCTGATGCCGCTGAAGCTGAAGTTGCAGGAAGTCCGCAGCGCCGCCCGCGATGGCGCGGACGAGATCGATATGGTGATCGACCGAGGCAAATTCCTAGCCGGCGAGCACAACCGCGTCTTCGATGAGATCGCCGCAACGAAGGAAGCCTGCGGCGCCGCGCATTTGAAAGTCATCCTCGAAACCGGCGAGCTGCAAACCTACGACAACGTCCGGGTTGCCAGCGACATCGCGATGCGGGCCGGCGCCGATTTCATCAAGACCTCGACCGGCAAAGTCACACCCGCCGCGACCATGCCGGTGACGCTGGTGATGCTGGAAGCGATTCGCGATTATTTCTACGAGACCGGCATCCGCATCGGAATGAAACCGGCCGGCGGCATCAAGACCGCGAAGCAATCTCTCGCCTATCTCGTCATGCTCAAGGAAACGCTCGGCGACGACTGGTTGACGCCCGATCTCTTTCGTTTCGGCGCCAGCACGCTGGCGAACGACGTCCTCATGCAGATCGCCAAAACCGTCGACGGAAACTATCAAAGCAGCGATTATTTTTCGCTGCCGTGACCGACTCGCCGTTCCTTCGGCGACAGCCCATCGAGTGCCGGCAGTTGCCAGCGGCAAAGCAACGATGGTATTATCGGTCCAATGAGCTCGGTAGACGCTATCGAACAGGCTATCGAAAGGTTGACGGCAGTCGAACGCGATGCGCTTGAGTCGCGGTTGCTCACCCGCCGGTTCGGCTTGGATGCGCTCAATGATCATGAGCGAACCGAGCTGCTAGCGTCGCTGGATCAAGCGGAGCGCGACATTGACGAGGGCCGCAGCCACACCGCAGACGAACTTCGCCACGCGGTGCGTTCATGGGCTGGCGAGTAGTTTTCTCGACTCGAAGCAAAATCGATCTCCAAAAGATCGTCGAACATATCGCTCGCGACGATGTGGCGGCGGCACAGCGGTTCGGCCTTCTCTTGATCGATCAGGCGGGATCCATTTCTAATGCTCCCGAGGCAGGGGTCCGGCTTGTCGAACGACCTGGCACACGTTTTCTTCCGTGCGGTTCGTACCTCATTATTTATCGTGCGGAGACAAGGAGTCAGACGGTGCGGATCCTCCGTTTCTGGCACGGGGCGCGGGGCAAACGACCTCTTCGTTGACTTTGGACGACGACTTCTTTTTGCGTGCGGCTGACCCGTTTGGCAGTTAAGAAGGAGCCATGCCGCGTAAAACTTCTCGCCGTGCTGCCGAAGTAATCGTCCTGCCTGCGACGAGATCTCTCGACCATCGCGCGGCACCGCTCGCTCCAAGCGCGAGGTACCTGAGTTTTGGCGATAAATGGAGTTACGCGCCAGCGCCGGAAGCGCACGAATACATCAAGCTCCAGAAGCGCTACCAATTGTTCATCGGCGGGAAATTCGTCGCGCCGCGTTCGGGGAAGTATTTCGATTCCATCAACCCGGCGACGGAAGAAAAACTCGCGGAGATTGCGGAAGGGGACGCGCGCGATGTCGATCTTGCGGTGAAGTCGGCGAGGCGCGCTTACAAAAACGTCTGGAGCAAAATGCCCGGACGCGAACGCGCGAAATTTCTCTATCGCATCGCGCGGATCATCCAGGAAAAATCACGCGAACTCGCGGTGCTCGAAACGATGGACGGCGGCAAGACGATCAAGGAAAGCCGGGACATCGATCTGCCGCTGGTGGCGGCGCACTTCTTCTATTACGCCGGCTGGGCGGACAAACTTCAGTACGCTTTTCCCGGCCGGACCGCGCGCCCGCTCGGAGTCGCCGGGCAGATCATCCCGTGGAATTTTCCGCTCCTGATGGCGGCGTGGAAGCTGGCACCCGCGCTGGCCTGCGGAAACACCTGTGTCCTCAAGCCCGCCGAGACCACCAGCATCACGGCCATGCATCTCGCGGAGATTTTTCAGGAAGCGGGCCTGCCGGATGGAGTCGTGAACATCGTGACCGGCGCGCGTGCAACCGGCCAGGCGCTTGTCGATCATTCCGATGTCGATAAGATTGCGTTCACTGGTTCGACCGCCGTCGGAAAACATCTGACCCAATCTGTCGCGGGAACGAAGAAGCGGCTGACGCTCGAGCTCGGCGGCAAGGCGGCCAACATCATTTTCGAAGACGCGCCGATCGACCAGGCGGTCGAAGGCATCGTTTCCGGGATCTATTTCAACCAGGGCCACGTCTGCTGTGCCGGCTCGCGGTTGCTCGTGCAGGAAGGCGTGTTCCCGCAGGTGATCCGCAAGCTCCGCGATCGGATTGAGACCTTGCGCGTCGGCAATCCGCTCGACAAGAACACCGACATCGGCGCGATCAATTCCCGGATGCAGCTCGACAAGATTTGCGAGCTGGTGGACAGCGGCTTGAAGCAGGGCGCGCAGTTGGTGCAATCGCAGGCGCGTCTGCCGGCCAAGGGCTATTGGTATCCGCCGAGTTTCTTCACCGGCGTCACCGCCTCGCACCGGATCGCGCAGGAAGAAATTTTCGGGCCGGTCCTGAGCGTGATGACATTCCGCACGCCGGAAGAAGCGGTCGAGCGCG
The DNA here is from genome assembly GCA_039649045.1 of Verrucomicrobiota bacterium. Taxonomy (GTDB): domain Bacteria; phylum Verrucomicrobiota; class Verrucomicrobiia; order Chthoniobacterales; family UBA10450; genus AV80. Next base: position 49,028 of record JBBWZL010000001.1, read on the forward strand.
CGAACAACACCGCTTACGGATTGAGCGCCGGCGTTTGGACCGATAAAGGGAGCAAGATTTTCAAGATCGTGAACAAACTGCGCGCGGGTGTGGTCTGGGCGAACACTTACAACAAGTTCGACCCGACGAGCCCGTTCGGCGGTTACAAGGAAAGCGGCTTCGGCCGCGAAGGCGGGCGACACGGCCTGCAGCCGTACGTCACGCTCAGCTAGCTGGCGCCCTGTTTCAGAATTTCGCCAACAACTGCGGCACAAAATCCTAGCGCCAGCAGTCCAACTCCAAGTCCGATAACTTTCCACATTCGCTTGCGTAGGCGCAGAAGATCGAGCTTCGCAGCTCGTGTTTTTGTACCATCGGTTTGGTCCAGAAGACTATTAGGCATGTATACAAATCGTATCAGAATGGTTCCGTCCCTAGTGAACGGCCAATGCTGTCCTTCGGCTCTCGCCGCGGCGCGAACGCGCTTTGCTGCTTGGATATAGTTTATCCATTCGACTACGATAACAATAACACCTAACAGGCGGCCCCCAAAAAACATCGATATCGCTGATCCGCTCATTTCTTTCTCTCCTGCTCTAGTCGCGCTTTGGCATCGTAATAGAGCACGATAAACGACGCGGCGAGCAACGGGCGCAGCATTAGATTCAAGACTGCGGAAACGATGTCGGAGACGATCATGAGCGTGTCGGGCGTCTTCGCCTGCGAGACGGTTTGGGCGAGCGCGATCATTTCCTCGGGGCTGCTGACGCCGATGAACCGAATGAGCGCGAACGGAAGTTGCATGCCGATTGTCAGCACGAGAGCGAGGAGCAGCCAGACAGACGCGATGGTCGCACCGCGATAAAGCGGGCGCTCCATCCGGGGTGCATCGGGCTCGCAGCGCGCGAGCTCCTTGCTTTCGCGCAGAGCCTCCAGCATGCCGCCGTGGCCGAACGCCGCGGTTTGTTGCCAGAAGAGGAAATTAATGAACAAACGCGCGTTCATGTAGACCATGAAGGCGCCAATGAGCATGCAAAGCAGCAGGCCGATCGCGGAAGTCTCGCCGCCGCCGAGTAGCCCGATCATCGCGGTGAACGGCGCGAAGAACCAAAAGAAGTAACTGCCGTAAACGAGCAGCCCGATGCTGAGCATGCGGCCCCAAAGTTGAAGCGCGGCGGAGAATTGGGCCTGGAACGAGCGCCGGTTTCCACGCAGGACGTCGTCGGCTACTAATTGAAAACCGGCGGCCGAGATCGGCCATGCCAGAAGCAGGACGACGATCATGGCAACGCAGATCGGCGGCAGCGTGGCGGGGAGCATTGCGGTGGCCACTCCCGGGGAAAGATCGGGAAAGGGGATTTTCGGAAACGTCCATTGCAGCACGAACATCGGCACGGCTGTGAGCAGTCCGAATAGCATGAAGCGCGGGAAACCTTCTCGATAAATCCGGATCGTCTCGCGGAAAATCTGGCGCCAGGTTTTCCGGCGCACAATCAGGTCGGGAGGCAGCGCGGCCGGCTCATCGTCGGCAAACATTTCCACCAACTCGCCGGCGGGAATCCATCGCTCCTCATTTACCCGGCGAACTTCATTCGTGCGAATCAGGCGGCCCTCATCTCGCCATTCGCGAAGCTCATCTTCGTCGACGGGCCCGTATTCCTTCCCTTCCACCCGCACCATCCATTGTTCCGGCATTGCGATGCTTTAACCGCGAATCGATCGAATCGCCAATCACGTCTGAACCTCCCGCTCCTGATCTTGATCCTGCTCCTGATCTTTTCTGCCGGCGAAGTTAACCAACAGGATCAAGAGCAAGATCAGGATCATGAGCAGGAGGTTTGGAAATGGTCGCTCCCTGGCTAGGTTGCTCGAGTGAAGCTGCTCCTGATCGACGGACACTACTACGTTTACCGCTCCTTTTTCGCGATCCAGAACCTGTCGAATTCCCGCGGCGAACCGACCAACGCGATCTTCGGATTCACGAAAACGCTGCGGCTCATGCTCAAACATTTGCAGCCGGAACTGGGGGCCGTTTTCTGGGACGAAGGCCTGCCGGAGAAACGTATGACGCTGCAACCGGCCTACAAGGAAACGCGCAAGGAAATGCCGCAGCCGATGGTTCCGCAGCTCGATTTCATCCAGGAGGAACTGACAGCGCTGCTCGGTTTCAAAAACATTTCGCTGCCAAACACCGAGGCCGACGATCTGATGGGCTGTTACGCGCTGGCGGCATGCAAACGCAACATCGAAGTCGTGCTCGCGACCAACGACAAGGACCTCTACCAACTGGTGGGGCCGCGCGTGAAGGTTTACACGACCGCCAAGGCCGACCTCCTCTCGCCCAAAGACGCCTTCGCGCTCCTCGGCGAACCCGAAGTGACGACCAAATGGGGCGTGCCTCCCAATCTAATCGGCGACGTTCTCGCGCTCTCCGGCGATTCGGTTGATAATATTCCCAGCGCCGGGTTCGGTCGAAAAACCGCGGCCAAACTCCTGACCGAGTTCGGCAACCTCGACGCGCTCCTGGCGAAAATCGGTCAGATGAAGAGCGAGAAAACGCAGGAAAAACTAATGGCGAACCGGGCGCAGATCGAACAGAACCGCAAAATGGTGGAGTTGGATTGCGATACGCCGTTGCCGTTGCCGATCGACGATCTCCGGATTAAGCCCGATTACCCCGCGCTCATCGCCGCCATGGAAAAGTGTGAGTTCAAATCCCTGCTCCAGGAGGTCCGGGACGAGGCGGCCAAGGTGGGAACGGTGCGGCAATCCGAGCTGCTTTTGTAGCCGCGAGGCTCGATCTTCTGTAGCAGCGGCCCTGTGGGCCGCTCGAGAGCGACGCCGATTCCCCAAGCGGCCCGCAGGGCCGCTGCTACAGAAGAAGCGCAAGATCAGAAGCAGGAGGAATGGACCGATCGCGGCCACAAACCGAAAATATTTCGAACGGCGGCCCCCTCCGGCTGTCAAATCAAACAGGTTAAGGCGATTCGGGCGGCGGCACGTTTCTCGTATTTGTTGTTTCTCCGGCGTGCGCTGCCCGAATCCTTTTTTTGTAGGCAACGCTGCCTCTTTCCGGCTCTAATCGCCTGAGTTTTGCCTGACTCGCATCCCATGCAACCGGACCCCAATCCTTTCGGAATCCGCGGGTTCCTCATCGACGCTCCCGACTACGGCTCGCTCCGCAGCCACCGCGACGGCGCCATTATCATCGCTGACGGCCGGATCGCGGAGGTCGGGGCTTACGACGATTTGCGCAAACGCCCGCGCCCCGCTCCGATGCGCTGGCTCGAACACGACCGGGTCGCGGTGTTCCCGGGCCTGATCGATACTCACACCCACCTGCCGCAATACTCGGCGGTGGCGAGAGGCGAGAGCCAGCTCTTGCCGTGGCTGCGCGAAAACATTTTTCCGATCGAGCGCGACTTCACCGCTCCGCGGGCCCGGGAGGAGGCGCCGCTTTTTTTCCAGGAGCTCGCCCGAAATGGGACGACGACGGCGATGGTTTACGCCGCGATTTACGAGGACAGCTGCGAAGTCGGTTTCGAAGCGGCCGAGGCCAGCGGGCTGCGGGTCATTTTGGGCAAGATGATGATGGACATCGGCTCCTACGGGCAGTTGCAGCCGAAGAAAATTCTTTCCGTTTCCCTCATCGAAAGCGAACGGCTCTGCCGAAAATGGCACGGCGCGGCGGAGGGTCGGATCGAGTACGCCTTCAGCCCGCGCTTCGCGGTAACCTGCTCGGAAAAACTAATGCGGAGCGCGGCCGAACTCGCCCAGAGATTTGGCGCGTATCTTCAGACGCACCTAGCCGAGAACCGTGAAGAAATCGAAAAGGTGCATCACCTTCACATGTCGGCGCGCGATTACACCGATGTCTATGAGAAGTGCGGTCTGCTGACACCGAAAACCGTGCTCGGCCATTGCATCCATCTCAACTCCCGGGAAATCGACGCGATCGCGGCCGCACAATCGAGCGTGGCGCATTGCCCGACCTCCAATCTTTTTCTCGGCAGCGGTTTGCTCAAGCTGGATCAACTCTTGCAAGCGGGCCTGGCCATCGGTCTCGGTTCGGATGTCGCGGCCGGGCCCGAGCTCAACATGTGGCAGGTAATGCGCGCTGCGCTCGACGTGCAGAAAGCGAGATGCATGTCCGAGCCGCATCTGCCGCGGCTGCGTCCGAGCGAAGCATTCCATCTCGCGACTAGCGGCGGCGCGCGGGCGCTCGGCAAATCCGCGGCTATTGGTTCGCTCGAGGCCGGGAAGGAAGCGGATGTGATCGTGGTCGATCTGGCCGCTCTTCTTCCTTATGGGAAAAAGAACCGGCACTTCGATGACTTGTCCGCCGAAGACATTCTGGCGCTTTGCATTTATCGCGGCGGACCGCACGCGACGCGTGAAACCTACGTGCGCGGGTGCTGTGTTTACCGCGCGCCGGAGTTGAATCCTTCGATATGACGGAAACAGCAACAGACCCGATCACGATCGCCTTGCGCGAAGACATCGGCGATGGAGACATCACCACGGAATTCTTTGTTCCGAACGGGGTGCATGCTTTGGGCCGCATCGTCGCGCGCGAGCGCGCGATCGTCGCCGGCGGACAGACCGCCGCGGAGGTTTTCCGGCGAGTGAATCCGAAGTTGAACGTCGAGATCTTGCAGCCGGATGGTGCGTCGCTCGCGGGCGGTGAGACCGTTCTCGAAGTACGCGGAGCGGCCGGCTCGATTCTAACTGCCGAACGGGTCGCGCTTAATTTTCTGCAGCGCCTCAGCGGCATCGCGACGTTGACCAACCAATATGTTCAAGCCGCCGGCAAGTCGCGCGCGAAGATTCTCGATACGCGCAAAACTACCCCGGGCTTGCGTGCCCTAGAGAAAGCCGCAGTGGTGGCTGGCGGCGGCGCGAACCATCGCTCCACCCTGAGCGACATGGTCCTGATTAAGGACAATCACCTGGCCGCGGGTTCCGGTTTGTCCGGATTCGCCGGCGCGATCCAGCGTCTGCGCCAGGAACGGCCGGGAATCCGGATCGAAGTGGAAGCCGATCGGCTGGACCAAGTGCGCTCCTTTGTCGAGATCGAAGGGATCGACGTGATCCTGCTCGACAACATGAAACCTTCAGAAATGCGCGAAGCCGTCGCGGTCGGGAAGAAAAAGGTAAAATTTGAAGCGAGCGGCGGCGTCACGTTAAAAACCGTCCGTCAGATTGCCGCGACCGGCGTCGATTACATCTCGGTCGGCGCGCTTACACATTCGGCGCGTGCGATCGATTTTTCTTTGGAACTGACGCATGTCGGCAGCTGATCCCGGCGATCGCCTGATCGCGGAGGAACTGCGCGCGGGGTTGGCGGGCTGCCGCGTCGGAAATAAGATTGTCGTGGCCGAAGAAACGGGGTCGACCAATGATCTCGCCTGGGAAGCGGCAGACCGGGGCGCTTCCGAAGGATTCGTGGTTTTCGCCGAACGGCAGACCGCGGGCCGCGGCCAATATGGGAGGCACTGGGACTCGGCGCCCTATCGAGGTCTGTGGCTTTCGGTGCTGCTGCGTCCGGCGATGACTTTGCGGGAATCAACCCAGCTGACTTCACTCCTCGCGCAAGCCGTTGCGGCAACGATCAAACAGGAGACGGGCTGCGCTGCATCGATCAAGCCGCCTAACGACATCTACGTCGCCGAGCGCAAAATTGCCGGCGTTTTGGTTGAAGGCCGCATCGACAAGGACGGCAGATACATTGCGGTTGCTGGTATCGGCATCAATGTGAATCAGACGATCGACGACTTTCCCGAGGATCTGCGAGCGACGGCCGGTTCGTTGGCGATGGCAGCCGGACGAACGGTCGCGCGGCGAGAGCTGGCCATCGCGCTGCTTAGGAACTTATCCGAACTGCTGTAATCCGCGCAATTTCTCCAGCGCCCGGCCGCTATCGATTTGTTCGCGCGCCCGTTCGATTCCCTCGCTCATATCGCGCGCGAGTCCCGCTACCACAAAGCCGCCCGCGGCATTGACCAGCGTCATATCGCGTTTCGCGCCGTGAATTTCTCCCGACAAAATGCCTTCGAGGTACCCGGCGTTTTCCGCGGCGTCTCCTCCTCGCAAATCATCCAGCGCGGCGGATGGAATATTGAGCCAGCGCGGATCGATCACTCCCGAAATAACCTTGCCCTGCAAAAGTTCAGTCAGGGTCGTGACCCCGCTCGTCGAGATATCGTCCATTCCTTCACCTGTTTCGGTCACGCCGTGGACAACCCAGGCGCGTTCGCGTCCAAGACGGCGCAAAACGTCGGCAAAAACACTGGTCAGACGTGGTGAAAATACACCAATGAGCTGCCGCGCTGGTCGCGCCGGATTCAGCAACGGGCCGAGCAAATTAAAAATCGTTCGAATATTTTCGCGTGCCAATCGCATCCGCATCTCAGCGATGGCGCGATAGGCCGGATGATATTGCCGCGCGAAAATAAAGCAGAGGCCGAGGCGTTCGACGCATTCCTTCAAACGCTCGGGCGGCAACGAAATGTCGACGCCCAACGCTTCGAGCACATCCGCGCTTCCGCAACGCGAGGTAACGCTGCGATTGCCATGCTTCACCACCGCCGCGCCACCGGCCGCGAGCACAAACATGATGGTGGTGGAAACGTTGAAGAGATCGAGGCCATCGCCGCCCGTTCCGCAAACGTCGATCATCGGACCGGAAAGTTTGTCCGGCTCGATATGCGGATCGATCGCGCGATCGATCAATTGCTGAACAAACCCGACGATCTCCTCGACGCTTTCGCCTTTGCGATGCAACGCCGTCAGGAATTCGGCTTTGATCGAATCATCGGTCGCGTCGGAAAGCAGCAGGCTCATCGCGATGCCGATGTCGCCGGAGCTCAGGTCGATGCCGCTATCCAATTTTCGGATGAGCGCTTTCATGGGAACGTTGAAGCGTTAAAGAGTTGAACCGGTGAAGCGCAAGACAAAGCGGGTCGATAGTACAGGCTTCGCTTCAACGCTTCAACGCTTCAACGTCCCTACCCTCCATCTCGCGCAACCACGCGCGATAAATTTCCGGTGAAATTTCCGACGGCTTGATCTCGCTGCGCCCGCCCCAAAAGACATTCGTGTAGGAAACGGGAATTCCGGACGCGTCGAGATGCCGGTCGATCGCTTTTTTGTGCTCGAGGAGCAGCTCTTTGTCAGTCCCATGGGCAACGGCCATGATGTTGACGTTGCGGAATTCCTCGCCCGCCTCGCGCCAGTAACAATGGGTGAGAATGTGGTGGCGCCCGACCTCGCCGCCGGCCTCGATTTCACGCCCCGGTGGCACCGCCCAATGGAAGAGAGCGTTGAAGCGGGTCACGCGCACGCCGCCGGCCGAAGGTTTGACGTGCTCGAGGAAAGTCGAGAAACGCCCGATGATTTTTCGCTTGTTAAGCGATTCCGCCACCTGACAAAAATCGTCCTCGGTGAGCCCAGCCTCCGCCGCGCGGGCGTGCCAGGGTGAGGGGGCGATTTCGTCCGCGGTGAATTCGCGTTTCAGCGCAAGCAAAACTTTCCACTCTGCCTCGCTGACCTCCGCAGCGTGCACCGGCGCCATGGTCGCAGGTTGGTCCGCTTTGCTGCCCGGCTCGATTGTTTTGCGCCGAACGTGGCCGACACCGAGCGTGAAGATTCCCTTGGCCGGCATCAACCGGAAATGTTCGGCGCCAACTTTTTCGGCAAGCAATTCGCCATGATGCTGGAGTGAAAATTTTCTCGGAACTTTCAACGTCGTCCAAAGTTTGTATTCGGAGCCGGGCGTGACGGAATCGGTCGAGCGCAAGACGACGTGACCGGAGAACGGGTCTTGTTGCGACATATAATCGAAGGCGGTGTCGATTTTTTCCGGCGCCACTTTCCAGGCGACGAGCGCGCCGTCGGCGAGGTTGGTGGCGAGAAGAGTTTGGCGGACACGGCGGACGGTGCCCGCGCGCAGCATGGCGGCGATGCGGGCCATGACGATATCGACCGGGACATTCGAACGCCGGGCGATTTCCTCGAACGGTTCGCGGACGAATCCCTCGATCTTGTCCTCGGAGATGGCGAGGATTTTCGCGTTAACGGGATCGTTGTGTTCGACTGGTAACATTCGATAGCAATCAAACACGGCCCGCAGGGCCGTGGCTACAACGGAGTGGGAGCGCGCGCTCAGGCCGCGCAGGAAAAGATCGCACAGAAATGGCAGAGCGTGCCGGCGAGCACGAAGAGATGCCAGACGAAATGATTGTAACGAACGCGCTCGTCGGTGACGAAGAAGATGACGCCGCCAGTGTAGGCGATGCCGCCGGCGAATAACCAAATGAGCGTTTCTACCGGCACCGCGAGAGTGAGGGGCCGGAAGGCAATCACCACCAGCCATCCCATTCCGAGATAAAGAAAGAGCGAAAGTTTTTTCCGCCGAATCCCGCTGAAGAGTTTCATCATCACGCCGGAAAAGGCGAGGGCCCAGATCACGCCGAAGATCGTCCAACCCCAGACGCCGCGGAGCGGGCCGAGCGTGAAAGGCGAATAAGTGCCGGCGATGAGAAGAAAAATCGCGGAATGATCGATGACCTGCAAAACGCATTTCAGCCGCGTTTGCGGCCAGGCGTGATAGAGCGTCGAGCAGAGATAAAGGAGAAGCATCGTCGCGACGAACAGGATTGTTCCGACCAGGAAGAGCGAATTCTCGTGGCGCGCTGCGGCGGTTACGAGAAAAGGCGAGGCGATCAGCGCCGCGATCAACCCGAAGCCGTGGCTGACACTATTGGCGATTTCTTCGCGGAGCGACTGCGTCCATTTCGGCTCCGCCAAAAGTTCATCGATCGCTTTCATGAATGGGAGCATTCTCATATGACAAGGTTCAGCCGGTGAGAAGCATAAATCCGTTGCTTGACATGGATCGGCATCCGCCAGAGACGCGTAGGCATGGGGTTGAAGGCGATTTTCTTCGATGCGGCGGGAACGCTTCTTTATCTGACCCAAAGTGTTGGTCATCATTACGCGCTCGTTGGCAGCAAGATTGGGTTAACCCTGGACGTGGGGGAGCTCAACCGCGCATTCGCGCCCGCTTGGCGCGCGATGCCGTGCCGCGACGCGATCGGGAGCCCGCGAGAAAACGACGACAAGGATTGGTGGCGGAAGATCGTCAATCGCGTTCTTACCGACGTCGCGCCTTCCCTCAATGAGCTCGACCGCGACAACTTCTTTGAGATCGCCTACGAACATTTTGCCGAGGCCGGCGTTTGGGAGCTTTATCCCGAGGTCATAGAGGTCCTGGAGAACTTGCGACCGCGTTTTCAACTCGCCGTCGTTTCAAATTTCGACGGCCGTCTGCGTCTGATCCTGGAGCAGCTCGGTATCTCGAAATTCTTTTCGCACATTTTTATTTCGAGCGAGATCGGCGCGGACAAACCCGATCCGGAAATTTTCCGGCGCGCTCTGCACATCGCTAATCTTCAACCGAACCAAGTGCTGCATGTGGGCGACGATCCAAAACGCGATTGGGAAGCAGCGCGTTCCGCGGGTTTGGAGGTTTTCCAGCTCGAACGTCCACGCAATTCGCTGCAGGATTTGGTTGCAGAGGTAATTTCATGAAAGAAGCACCGCCGCGCACTCCAGAGTGGGAAAAAGCTTTGAGCGCTTTCCCGGAAAACATCCGGGATGATATCGACAGCGTCTGGGAGAATCGCGGAGTGTTTGCGGCAGAGACCGTGAGCCGAATCGTCGGCGCGTCTCAAATCGAAATCGGCGCGCTGATGATGCAGTTGCTGCCCTTGGCAAAGCTGTACGCTGTCGTCCCTTTGTCGGGTTACAAGGTGGGCGCGGTGGCTGCGGGGGGGCCGATCGCGGGGACGAGCTCGTGCAATTTATATCTGGGAGCGAACTTCGAGTTTTCCAACGCGGCGCTGAGTTTCACAGCCCACGCTGAACAAGCCGTGACGAACAACGCCTGGCTCAGCGGAGAATACGGTCTGCAGATGCTCGCGATCAACGCCGCGCCGTGCGGCTATTGCCGGCAATTTCTTTACGAGCTGGTGACGGCGCAGGAGTTGATGATTCTGCTGCCGGATCCGAACAATCCTTTGGGCCATTCCGCCAACCCGCTCGCGACTTTTCTGCCCAATGCGTTTGGTCCCGACGCTCTCGGTGTGAAAGGCGGTTTGATGGATTTTGCTCTCTGCTCGCACGCGCTCGCGTTGACCAATGGCTCTCCGGCCGACCCGCTGATCGACGCCGCTCTCCAGGCCGCGTCCAGCAGTTATGCGCCCTATGCGACGGACAAATCTTTCAATTATGCCGGGGTCGCAGTGCAACTGGCGGACGGTAAAATCTACGCCGGGCGACACGCCGAAAATGCCGCCTACAATCCGAGTCTATCACCGCTGGAATCCGCGCTGACATTCATGAACATGGGACAGCCGTTGACTGCGACGCGCACGGTCCGTCGCTGCGTGCTTGTGGAAGTGCCGACGCTGGCGAGTCAACGAAGTGCAACCAAAGCCGCGCTCGCGGCCTACGCAGCGGGCGTGGTGCTCGAGTATCACACGGCCCGTATCGTGGCCGGTTGAATCTTGCAGCACCGGTCGAACTGGATTAGAAACGTGTCCCGTTCGCCGATCTCGTTCCGGCGTTTCCTGGGTTGGTAGCTCAATGGTAGAGCAGCGCCCTTTTAAGGCGTTGGTTGTGGGTTCGAGTCCCACCCAACCCAATTTTTGAAAAATGGCCTGGGTTTACATTCTACGTGGCTCGTCCGGTCGTTATTGCATCGGAACTCCACGGCTCGTGTCTGGAGTCACCCGAGGGTCCCGGGTCAGATGACGAACGCGTATCGGTACTATCCATTCGATACCAGCCTATTTCTTGGAGCTGTTCCGGCAATGCGTCGAGTTCATCCTTCACGCCGCTGGGGGCGGACTACCCAGGCGCGGCTCCCGGCCCATCGTTTCGGAGCCGCAGTCAGCAGAGCAATCTTTTCGGGGCGTTTACCGATTTTTTGCTTGAGTGAAAAATCCAAACCAATCACGTTGAATGCGTGAGAGCTGATTGCCCCGTCGAGAATCGAGATGCCCTGACGCATTTCGTGACGACCCGGTGGAGTTTAATCCGCCACCGGAATATCGCCGGCTCGCGCAGCGACGTAAGCACCAGCCTCGGGCAACTTTGCCAGATCTATTGGCGTCCGATTTTCACTTTTATTTATCGGCGGGGATATTCCGCGCCCGACGCGCAGGATCTGACTCAGGATTTTTTTCTAATGGTGCTGGAGGGAAACTTTCTCCAAAGCGCCGATCCCCGGCGAGGGCGTTTTCGTGCCTTGCTGCTGACGTCGGTGAAGAATTTCTTGATCGATGCCGCGGCCAAACGCAACCGGCACAAGCGGGGTGGCGGCGTGCAATTCGTCTCCTGGGAGAAGTGGATGTCCGATGCGCCTCTGCAGTTGTCTCTTCCGATGGCGACGTTGGAATCCATTCCGCCCGAGGCTTTGTTTGACGCAGGCTGGGCGGCGACCATCGCGGAGGAAGCGCTGCGCCGGCTCCGAATGGAGTGCGAATGCAAAGGACGCCGTCGTGTTTACGAGGTGTTGCACACCCATCTCACGCTCGAGGGCAGCGACATTTGTTACGAGGGGCTTTCCCGCGCCCTGGGTGTGCCTGAGCAGTCGGTGAAAAGTTTGCTGCATCATTTCCGCAAGCGCTATCGGTCGCTCTTGCGCGAGGAAATCGCCAAGACAGTCGAGGGCGAGGCGAACGTGGACGAGGAGATTCGCTATCTTTGCGCCACCCTGTCCACGCGCCCGAACTGACCGACGATGGAACTGAGCCCCCCATCCGACTCGACCTTCGCCATTCTGACCGACCCAGCGGTTTGCGCGGAATGCCACTCCGTTTCCCGCCTGACGAACGGCCTTTGTCTGAACTGCCTCTTGCGCGGCGCCCTGGATAACGAAGGGGCTGCCTCGGGCAAGGAAGCGTTCAAGGAGGTATTGGCCGCCGTGAAATCGAGGGACGGTGACTGGCACATCGCCGATCACGAGATTCTGAATGAAATCGCGCGCGGCGGAATGGGCGTGGTCTATCAGGCGAGGGAACCGCATTCCGGACGGATCGTTGCCCTCAAATGCGTGCTGGCTCATCAGGGAGATTCCGATCACGCGCTTGCCCGTTTCCGGCGTGAAGCCGAAACTGCGGCGCGACTGGATCATCCCCACATCGTGCCCATCTACCAAGTGGGTGAGACAGCCGACGGCTTCCCTTATTACACGATGAAGTACGCGACAGAGGGAAGCCTCTTGCAAGTGCGCCATCCGCTGCTCGAACATCCGCGCGAAAGTGTCCAGCTCATGGCGAAGGTCGCGCGCGCCGTTCATTACGCCCACGATCAGGGCGTGCTGCATCGCGACCTGAAACCTGGCAATATCCTCCTGGATTCCCGCCGCGAACCGCTCGTGAGCGATTTCGGTCTCGCCCGGTGTGAAGCCACTTCCAGCTATCTCACTCGATCGATGGCCAGCTTCGGAACGCCCGGCTACATCGCGCCAGAGCAGGCGGACGGCCCGGCGAGGCAGCTAACCCCTGCGGCTGATATCTACAGTCTCGGCGCCATCCTGTTCGAGCTCCTGACGGGCCGGCCGCCGTTCGTGGGCGACAACGCCTTTGCGGTCATGAAGCAATCCGCCGAGAAGCCCGCGCCAAAAATTCGGAGTCTGGCGCCGCACGTGGACCGTGACCTGGAGACAATCTGCGCGTGTTGCCTCGAGCGCGAGCCCGTGGATCGCTATCAATCCACGGCGAGCCTCGCGAACGATCTCCAGAGCTGGCTCGACGATCGTCCCATCGCGGCGCGGCGCGCCCGCCCGTGGGTCCATTCACGCCGTTGGATTCGCCACAATCGGCCATTAGCCGCGGCCCTGGGGGCGTTTTGTATCCTCGCGGTTGTAGCAGGGGGATGGAAGATCCACGCCCGGAACCTTCAAGCCACTATGCAGGAAAGCCTTTTGGCTTCGCGTTCAATCGTAGTCGTGCCTTTTCTCGATTTGGATAAGGCCGCTCCCGATCCAGCATTCGCCGAATCGCTGGCCCGCTCTTTGCAAGACCAAGTGGGCAGCCTCGGTCCAGCGCGGGTAAGGACCGTTGGATCGGGCTCCGGTTTGGACTGGGCCAGGCCGGAAGATATCCGAAAGGCAGTCCAGCAAACCGGGATGCGAACCATGCTCACCGGGACGACTCGGACCGTGGAAGGGAAGAGGCGTATTTCTTATCGACTGATAGATGCAGCCAGAGGAGATGTTCTTTTCACCGATGTTTGGGAAGCTAACGGGATCGGTAACGCGTCTAATTCAGTTCCCGCATCCATGGCCAAGGCCCTGCATTCGATTCTAAGCGCGAACGATTGGTCGAACTTAATCGAGTCAAGAAAGGACCCGGGATTACGCAATCACGATGCCAAAGAAGCGATTGACGCTGGCCGATCGATTTCCGTGGAGACACCTTCCGGCCAGGATAAGGCCATTAAATGGTTTGAAAAGGCTCTGCGGCTGGAGCCGAACTCATCCCTGGCCCACGCTTATTACGCTATCGCGGCTAGCGTCCGCACTCACTTCACCGCAGACCGGAGTTTCCTCGAACGGGCCAAGAACGAGGCGCAAAGAGCAATGGAGCTTTCACCGGGGTCAAGCGACGCCCACAAGGCGTTGGCCGGAGTTTACTACCAGGAAGGCAAGTTCTCCGAGGCGCTTTACGAACAATTGCGAGCGATTGAACTGGGCGGCCTTGAGGCCAAGGTGACTCGCTTCATTGGTCAAACCCTCGAGATGTTGGGGCGGTTACCTGAGGCGCTTAATTGGTATGAGCTTGCGTCCCGGCAGGCTGGAATGCCGGGAGAAGCCGATTCGGCGATCGGCGATTGTTGGGCTAAGCTCTGCGATGACGACCACGCCGTTCAGTCCTATAACCGCTCTGCGGAGCTAAGGCCTCGTTCTCCCGAGGCATTAGTCGGATTATCCTACCTGCGGTTACTTCAAAATAACTCGGAGGCGGCGCGCGAAATCTTTAGGAGCGTGCAAAAAGACCACGGCGATTTGGGAGAAACGGCGAAGCTCGGCGCGCAAATTGAGTTCTTTGCTCGGAATTTCAAGTTGGCAGAATCACTCTACGGCGAGTTGGCAACGATAGATCCTGACGGGGGCGGCTCGTTTTACGGATCAGTTACTTACGAATCCGCCCTGGCCCGGATAAAACAGGCTTTGGGGGACGATGAGAGCGCTGGCGTCCTCCTCCAGGCCTGTCTTGAAAAGGAAACAGCGGCGGTAAATCGCGAGCCCTCAAATCCCGAGTCCATCTATCGTCTCGCCGCGGTGGAAGCTTTGCTCGGTAAATCGGAGGCGTCCTTCTCGCATTTACGGAAAGCGTCGCAAGCAGGGTGGCTGGACTACCGTTCTTTCCAAACGGACCCGCGCTTTGATTCGCTGCGCCAGCGCCCGGAGTTCAACACGATCGTCAAGGAACTGTCCGTCAAGGTGGCGGACATGCGGTTAACAGCAAAAACACAACGAAGAAATAGGAAATAATACAGATGAGCGCAAAAAACTGGGATCAGATGAATAACGACGAGAAGCTCGATCGTTTAACGTCGGTGCTAACCCTTGCGGGATCGGATGTAAAATTCCGGGATCGCTGTCTGGTTTCACCCGAGTCGGCTAAGAGGGCGGTGAGCGAGGTCGGGGGAATCGAGTTTCCCTCTGATTTTAAAGTTCAGTTTCTTACTCCAGAGCAACGGCTAAAGACTTTGGTGCTCGCGGTGCCGGATTATATCCCCGCAGAAAACGGCAACGCCGAGGTGCGTCAGGCCGAGGATTACCAGACCTGTTCTTATTACACTTGGAGAAGCTAGCGGGTTAGCTTAAGAGCAGGGCGCGTTGGAGCGCTTCGATAATCTCCGCTGAAGCGAGAGGTGGATCGGGATTCATCGACTCTTTGGTAGCTCGAGGAAAGTAGGGGATATCGAGCCGCTTCAAGGCTTCGATTTCTGCGCGAACGACCGCGGAGGATACGGTGGGTCGCGTACATGAACCGGTGATAAGTCTGTCCCTCTCTTTTCCAGATCGGAGGACGGCTGGTTGGATTGAAGCCTGCCCGATCGCACCGTATTTTTCCGTCGCCCAATAGATCCAGCGCCTTTCGCGCGAACGGATACGCCGCAACTGGCGGAGGAAGGCCGAGCGTCGTCCCCTTGTCCCGAGAATACTGCGCCACCCTCGACTGAAGCCGCTAACGATCTCGCGCGCGTACGGACCCGGGCTAACTGGCCTGCCGTTGATCCGTGGGAGATGTTTTCCCCTAGTCGTTCGCCCCAGGAGACTGCAGCGGGATTGTAAGCTGGATCGTCGCGAGTTGGGAAAGAATCCAGTTCGATACAGGAGATCAAGAGGGGGTTGAGCTGCCGTCAACGCTGAGACATGCCAGAGAGCATCGGCATCCACCAAGACCGGATCTTCGCCGCAGGCGATGGCATTATCACGATGGCAATCGACCGCCCTAAGGAGATAAGCCGCGGCAATCACTCCCCCGATTCGCTCGTAGAAGCGGCGGACAGCGGCTTCATTCCGACAGGGAAGAGCTTCGACGTATTCCATCCAGCAGTAGGCTGTACGCCGGAGGACCTGCGCTGCGCGTAGCTTTGGCCGGAAAGAGCGAGCGTTCATTGACTTCAGCAACGAGAACCATTCCCACTCGCCCAAACCTGATCGCGGTTTATAGATAATCGAGCCCGCTTCGCATTGAAGCCGAGCAACTGTCCGTCCGGAGTTATGCCAGTCCGACAGGTCGCAATTTAGATCGAGGATTCTGGCGATCGGCCTGCCGCTGAAGAAAGCTCGGGAGAGAGTTTGGCGATCGAGCGCAAATCTCGAAAGGACTTCCATCACATAATGGCGCCATTGCGAAATAACCTGACGCCACAGACTCGCCAAGACCGGGAACTTCTTGAACAGCGACAAAAGGCGGTGGCTTGGTTTATCCCCGAGGAACATTCGCTCGGCCGTCTTCGAATCAGGCAGGGCTGCCTGAATCCCGATTGAGCTCATCGCCAGACCAAAGCTCTTCCATTCCAGCTCGAAGCATGGGCGCGTTATCTGTTCGAGGCGGTGTCGTAGATCCCGTTTTAAACTTCCCTTCGCTTTGTCCGACAGAGCACTCAGTAGATTGGGCCTGGCTGTCCTTTGCAGTTCGCGCCATCCGCACTCCGCTCCGGCGGCGCAAAGCTTCACCAGCGGAGTGGCTCGCTTCCTTTGAAACTCATAATCTGCCAGAGCATTCAACAGGCGCCCCATTTCAACTCTCAATCGCGGTCGCACTGAGGGTGCCGCGCCCTCAGCAGCTGCGTTAAGGATCGCATTAACCTCCGCTTTTGAGAGAATCATGCCAGTCGCAGGCTAGTGCACCGGAATAAGACGGCTTCCTCCTCAGGAAAGGTGAAAGCGACGCCAGTGCGCTTCGCATTCCGGGAGTAGTTTGTCGTCGCCGATTAACTGAACGATGCGGATGAGTGAATTGATGGCTCGCCTCGAACCGGTAGGAAATTCCCACGACGGCAATTCCCATTTCGGTCCCATAACCGACAAGTAGCTCTCCGGATCAGTTTCAATTGCACTTTGGATAACTTCAGAAACGATGTGGCTTCCGATAGGACCCAGGGTGAGTCCTTCAGCCTTTAGCTCAGCTTCCTTCAACAAGTAATAAAATAGTGGGCTGTTCTCCGCGAGACCACTCTTGCGCAAGACACTCCCGGTATGATCGCAGGTATTGCTGGTTAAGTCCTCGGCCGTGAGGCGATCACCGCTGTTGATTCGGCCCTGCGAGAGAAGCGCATCGGCCACCTCCTGCCCCGATGGCAACTGGGCGCGGGCCCCGCGCAGGAGCGTTCTTACCGGAAGATTTGCCGGATTCGGTGGTTCCAGGCTATTAGCCAGACGGATGGTCCCGGGGGATAAGCCATGCATCGCCCGGCTGATCGATGTGTCGATAAAAGAGCTCGATGCTGGCGGGCCCGAGGTAGGTAAACCATCCAGGAATGTCCCCCATTCGACGAGGTAATCATCAGGAATGGGCGAAGCCTTTTGGCCGAGCACCATTAACTCGCCAATAACGACGCGCTTTTGGCGGCAGTTCAAACGGTAGGCGTTTCGCACCATGGCGTGACCGAAGCGGAAGGCCGCGAGCGAGAACTCGATGGGAATGGAGTAACTCGATCCGTTCTTACGCGCAGTTCTATGCTGCTGATAATTCCAAACGGCAGTATGCAGGATTCGCGGCAGAAAATCGTGACGGATTATCCATTGATAATGCCAGCATACGAGACGCCGCGCGCGCTCGAATACCGTGCTCGCTCCTAAGGACTCCGTGGCTGCTATCAACGCCTGGTTCGTCTCGAGCTGCCGGACCGCCTCATTGTGGAACTTGAGGAAAAGGACGTGCAGTTGTCTTAGAAGCAGGTTGTCGAGGTTACGCGTGTCTTCCAAGTCGCCTATGAGAACACGTCCATGCTGCACCGGCAGATCGCGGCGATAACCTGTCGGGGTAGTCGCTCCGATCTTGAAAGTCTCGGCGCCCGTTTCCCCCTCGTAAAGGTAGGGTGACTTTTCCGGCCCTCCGCCGTAAACATGATCAAGATCGAACGAGGCGGTCCGGAAGTTCGGCGTCTCTTCCGGATTGGAATAAGGACCGGCCAGGGGGGTGGGATCATGCGTAAGGTCATGACCGAGAAACTGGCCGAAGTAAGTATATCCGACGCGCGGAGTGAGAGTGCCTTCGCGCTCGACCTCGTAACGCATGGCGTTTCCTAGTTCGATGAGCTTTCCTTCGTCCTCCGCCGCAATCGGTTTAGCGGGCTTCGGAAAGAGCCGGGAATAATAGCCCCTGGGTGCTGCACGCATTGCCTGCGCATGACTGCATGCAACGGCCGGGTGCGATGAAACGGATTCTTCTGGAGGTGTACCGATCGCACTCATGCTCACTCCGATTATGACGTAGGAGCCGAGACTTGGAAACCTAAATAGCCGGTCTCTTAGGATGTTTTGGGCTTCGCTGACGAGGCTTTCTTCGTCGCGATCCAGGCATTCACATTTCGCTCGAGAACGTCGAGCGGCACGGCGCCCGACAGGAGCACGGCATCGTGAAATTCGCGAATGTCGAAACCATCTCCGATCTCGCGCCGCGCCCGATCGCGCAGCTCTTTGATCTTGAGCTCGCCAATCTTGTAGGCGAGCGCCTGGCCGGGCATCGAGATGTAGCGATCGATTTCGTTCACGATGTCGTTCTCGGATTTCGGCGCGTTTTCCATGAAGAAATCGATCGCGCGCTTCCGGTCCCACTTCATCTGATGCATTCCGGTATCCACAACGAGACGGACGGCACGCCACATCTCATAGGTAAGCTGCCCAAACTTCGAATAAGGATCGTCATAGAGTCCCATCTCCTGCCCGAGCGATTCCGAGTAGAGGCCCCAGCCTTCGACAAACGCCGTGAACCCGCCGTAGCGACGGAATTTCGGAATGTCTCCGAGCTCCTGCGCGAGCGCGATCTGAAGATGATGGCCTGGGACAGATTCGTGCAGTGAAAGGGCCATCATCTCCCATTTCGGGCGCGTCTCCGGTTTATAGAGATTGACAAAGTAAAGGCCGGCCCGCGAACCATCGGCGGCCGGCTGATTGTAGTAAGCCGTGGTGGTATCCGGCGCGATCTTGTCGGGGATCGGAGTGACGCCGTAAGGAGTGCGCGGGAGGGTCTTGAAGACTTTGACCAGGTTCGGATCGATGCGTTTCGCCAGGGCGCGATACGCCTGGAGTAATTCATCGGGTGTCTTGTAGAAAAACTGTGGATCGGTCCGCAGTTTCGTGAAAAATTCCGGAAGGGTTCCCTTGAACCCGGTCTTCTCCATGATCGTTTGCATCTCGGCTTTGATGCGGCCGACTTCGCTCAGACCCTTCTCGTGAATTTGCTGCGGTGTCAGATCCGTCGTGGTATGCCGCCGCGCCAGGTAAGCGTAAAATTCCCCGCCCTGTGGCATTTTCCAAACACCGACCTCGTCAAAAGCCGCCGGCAGATATTCGTCCACGAAATATTTTTTCAGCTTTTGAAACGAAGGTAGGACTCCGGACCCGATCGCTTCCTGCGCCGCTTTCGTAAGCCGGTCGCGATCCGCCGCGGCGATGGCCTCGGGGAATTTCTGGAACGGTTTGTAGAACGGGCTCTCGTCCGGTTTTGAGACCAACTGCTT
Source organism: Verrucomicrobiota bacterium (assembly GCA_039649045.1). GTDB lineage: Bacteria > Verrucomicrobiota > Verrucomicrobiia > Chthoniobacterales > UBA10450 > AV80. Next base: position 68,276 of record JBBWZL010000001.1, read on the forward strand.
GTCGATCTGTGCCGGCACGCGCTCCAGGACGATCTTCGGCCAAATGATGTGGCTCTTCGCGCCTTCGCGCATGAGCGCGATGTTCTGGTCCATCAGCGCGGAAAACGCCCGCAGGCGCGCGATCCAATCTTCGTAATCCTTTACCGTTTCGAATCGGAGCCGATCGCCCAATTCATCCAGCGTCTGGAGACCGCCGCGCTGATTGATTGGCATCAGGTAGGTGCGGAATTTGAACCCCTCGATGTCGGTCTCGAGATCCTTCTTGAACAGGTCGTAGTTGAGTTGATCGGCCGGCGGAAGTTTTGCCCGGTCGAATTTGCTCAAACCAGCCAGCGCCTGCTTCGTGTGTTCCTCGCGCTTTCGGATTGCTTCCAGACTTTGGTCGCCCCAGCGATCGTTCCACCGGCGATCGCCCATCGACGAAGCGCGCGCCGGACTTTGCTCCATTTCGTAATTCCATTCCGCCTCGAAGAAAGCGTTGAGCGACTTGGCCGCTTCGGTCTCTTTCGTTTCGGCGGCGCCGGCCGGCCACTGCAACAAAGTGATGGCTAGGATCGTGAGTGAGAATTTGATTAAGTGCATGGGATCTCCCGGTTTGGTTGCAAGCTGCGACGGCAACGGCATTGTCTAGTGAGGCGTTGCGGAAAGAACAATCCAGAAGTTGCCTCGCCAATTATGAGCCAAAATAATATTCGGACGAGCCTTCGTCACTTCGCCCTCTTCGCTGGCCTGCTTTTCACAGGTGCGATCCCATGTCTCGCACAGGAAAACTCCCCGTCCCCGACGCCAACGTCCACGCCCACGCCCACGCCGCCACCGTACTCCGCGCAGACTCTTTCCGAGCTCAAACAACTCCAGCAGGCGGCGTTGAAGAGCGATTACGCCTACCGGCAGGTCGCGCATTTATCCAATAACATCGGGCCCCGCCTGACCGGTTCGGCGCAGGCACAAAAGGCAGTCGATTATATCGCCGCGGAATTGAAAGCGCTCGGGCTCGAGGTCCAGCTCGAAAAGCTGACGGTGCCGCATTGGGTGCGCGGCGAAGAAACCGCGGCGCTGGTCGAATATCCCGGCATGGCTGAAAACACGACGCAGAAAATTGTTTTGACGGCCCTGGGTGCGAGCGTCGCGACGCCGGCGGAAGGGTTGACCGCGGAAATGGTCGTTGTTCGAGATTTCGATGAACTGCAAGCGCTCGGCCGCGATAAGGTCGCGGGAAAAATCGTTCTTTTCGATTATCACTTCGATAAACAGATGGCGGCGCAAAGCCAGGCAGGACAGGCCTACAGCCAGGCCGTGAAGTATCGCGCGGAAGCGCCGAGCGCCGCGGGCAAGCTCGGCGCGGTCGCCGCGTTGATCCGATCGGTCGGCGGAGCGGAGTATCGTCTCCCGCACACGGGCCAGACCGATTACGCGAAAGATGCGCCGAAGATTCCCGCAGGCGCGGTGACGGCGGAAGATGCGGATCTAATTGCGTCGCTCGCGCCGCAAGGAAAAGTGCGGATGCGGCTCGTGCTCACACCGCAGCAACTTCCCGATACAACGAGCTACAATGTGATCGGCGATTTGAAGGGGAGCGAGCATCCGGAACAGGTGGTGATTGTTTCCGGTCATCTCGATTCCTGGGATCTGGGAACGGGAGCGATCGATGATGGCGCCGGCGTCGCCGTTTCGATGGAAGTGGCGAATCTGATCAAGCAGCTTCGTCTGCGCCCGAAGCGAACCGTCCGGGTGATCGCCTGGATGAACGAAGAGAATGGATTGGCAGGCGGCAAGACCTACGCGAAGGACCACGAAAAGGAGATCGCGAATCATTTCGCGGCGATCGAGACCGACGGCGGCGCGGGGCATCCGCTCGGAATCAATTTCGCGACGAAGCCGGAAGCAAAGAACTTCTTCGATGCCGTCGGGAAGATTCTGCAGAGTTCCGGCGCGGGGATTGTGAATTTTACTGAGCACGCCGGCGGCGCCGACATCGGGCCGTTGACAGAACTTGGCGTGCCCGGCTTCAGTCCCATCCAGGACAACCGCACCTATTTCAATTATCACCACACCGCCGCCGACACCTTGGACAAGATCGTTCCGCGCGAGCTCGCTGAGAATGCCGCGGTCGTCGCCGTCATCGCCTACGCGCTCGCGAATCTCGAAAAGCCGTTGCCGCGGTAAGCTAATCGCGGCGATAGTGAACGCCATGCGCGCATTGCTTCTCGCTTCCCTCCTTCTCGCGTCCGTTTCGTTTTCAAGGGCACAAGAAAATCCGCCGACACCACTCCTGAGCGATGTCTTTTTCAAGAATCTCAAAGTTCGCGGCATCGGACCCGCGGTCATGGGTGGGCGCGTCTCCGATATCGCGCTCGATCCGCGCAATCCCGCCGTTTTTTACGTGGGCCTGGCGACCGGCGGTCTTTTCAAAACCGGCGATAACGGCGTTTCTTTCGATCCGATTTTCGACAAGGAAGGAGTGCAATCGATTGGCGCCGTTGCGATCGCTCCTTCGGATTCCGATGTGATTTGGGTCGGCACCGGCGAGGCGAACGACCGGAATTCTTCCGGTTGGGGCAAAGGCGTTTTCCGTTCCACCGATGGCGGCGGCTCCTGGCAGAATGTCGGATTGAAGGAGAGCCGCACGATCGCGCGCATCATCGTGCATCCGACGAATCCGGAGGTCGCATACGTGGCTGCGGTTGGTCATCTCTGGGCCGATGGCGGCGAGCGCGGACTTTTCAAGACGACGGATGGCGGGAAAAATTGGAAGCCGGTCTTGCAAGCGCCGGCCGCGCACACCGATCGAGTCGGGTGCGGCGATGTGGCGTTCGACCCTTCAAATTCCGAGGTGGTTTATGCGGCGCTTTATGCGCGGCAACGTTCGCCCTGGGGGTTCACTTACGGTTCGGCGCTAACGGGTGGCGAGGATGTGAGCGGAATTTTCAAAAGCACAAACGGCGGTGCGAATTGGAAGAAACTTGGCGGCGGTCTTCCGGCGCAAACAGGCCGCATCGGTCTCGCGGTCACTCCCGCGAATCCGAAACTCGTGATGGCTGTGGTCCAAAGTGATGAAGGCGGCAACGGTCCTCTGACCGACATCCACAGCCGGAGCGGCGGCGTTTTCCGATCCGAAGATGGTGGCGAGAAATGGACGCGGGTGAGCGATTACAATCCGCGCCCGTTTTATTTCAGCCAAATCCGCATCGATCCGGCGAACGATCAGCGCGTCTATTTGCTTGGGCTCGCCCTGCTGGTGTCAGAGGATGGCGGGAAAAATTTCCGGGAAGATCTGTCGGACAAACTGCATCCCGATTGTCACGCGCTCGTGATTCAACCGGGCACAACGCCCGCGCCGAAGCCGGCCAAACCAGAGGACAAAAATAAACCGCCGAAGCCGGCGGTCTGTCAGCGTCTGTTGCTCGGAACGGATGGCGGCATTTATCAAAGCTATGCGGCGGGCAAAGGCTGGGAACATTTGAACCGGATTCCTTCCGGCGAATTCTACCGCATTTCGCTCGATGACAGCCGGCCCTTCTATCGCATAGCGGGAGGATTGCAGGATAACTGCAACTGGGTTGGTCCCAGCGGCGTGCAAAGCAAGGAAGGAATTCGGAATTCCGACTGGACGCCGTTTACCGGCGCGGACGGCTTTTACGTCTTGTTCGATCCGGCCGATCGAGACACGCTTTATGGCGATAACCAGGGCGGCGCAGTGCATCGCTTTAATCTGCGCACCGGCGAATTGCGACAGCTCCGGCCGGAAGCGCCAGAGGGCCAGCAGCGTTATCGCTTTCATTGGAATTCGCCGCTGGTCATGAGCAAGCACAAACCCGGTGTCATCTATATGGGTGGCAACCAGGTTTTTCGCCTGACCGATCGCGCGGAACGTTACGCTGCGATCAGTCCCGATCTCACGCGGAACGATCCCGCGCGCACAAATGCGAGCGGCAGCGGCGCGGAAAATTACGGAGTCGTTTTTTCGCTCGCGGAATCGCCGGTCAAGCCGGGACTCTTGTGGGCCGGGACGGATGACGGCCGGCTTTGGGTCACCGACAACGACGGCGGAAAATGGAATGAGCTGACGGCGAACCTGCCGGAGCCCGCGCGCGGCCAATGGATTTCGCGAATCGAACCTGGTGCCAAGGACGCAAACGTCGCTTATGTCGCCGTGAATGCTTATCGCGCGGGCGACGACCGTCCGATGATCGTGCGTACCGCGGACGGCGGAAAGACCTGGCAAAGCATCGTGGGCGAGGGGTTGCCGGCGGACGCGCCGGTGGAAGTAGTGCGCGAAGATCCCGTCAATCCCCGACTGCTTTATGCCGGAACGCACTTCGGCCTTTTCGCTTCCTTCGATCAGGGCGCGCACTGGATGAAAATCGGCGACATGCCGGCGGTGCGCGTGGACGATTTGCAAATCCATCCGCGCACGAGCGACCTCGTGATTGCGACGCATGGCAGAAGCCTCGGCATTATCGAAGATACGCGGCCGTTGCGCGAGCTCACGCCCGAAACCGCCGCGAAGCCGGCCCATCTCTTCAGTGTGCGTCCGGCTGTGGGCGCTTATTTGCCGACAGGTTTTTCGGATTGGAATGGCAAAGGCGTTTACCGCGGCCAGAATCCACCCGAGGGCGCGCTCTTCACGGTTTGGATCAAAGAATTCACCGGTGACGAAATCAAAATCGGGATCACGAACCCAGCCGGTCAACCGGTGGCAAACCTGAAAGCTCCCGGCGTGATGGGCGTGACCCGGTTGAACTGGGATCTGCGTCCGAGCGAAGAAATTCTGGCGAAGTATGGCGGGGACGATCCTAAGAAATTTCTGCCGGGTGGCGATTACACGGCTGAGCTGAGCTACGGCAAAACGAAAATGAAGCAGCCGTTTCACGTCGATATCGCCGAAGGAATCACGACGCGATAGTCAGAGTCCGATTGACATTCCGCCGATCCAGACGATGGTGGTGGCCGTTAGCAGTTAAGCGTCTTCTGCCTCGGCATCAGGCCCTTTCCACGGGGAAAACGAACGCGGGTCCGCGTTCCAACTAGAACTTGGTGTCCATGCAATCTTCTTCTCACATTAGCAATCCAATTTCCGCGCCCGACGCGCCCAATCCCAGTCCGGAACAATCCGGCGATTCCTTTTTTCGCCTGCCTCGCGCGCGCATTAATTGGACAACGAGTTCGTTTCTTATCGGCACGCTTGTGCTCACTCTGACCGCCGTCCCCGTTTACCTCTGGTATTTTGGACTCGATTGGTTTCAGGTCGCGCTGTTCTTCGCGATGTTCGCGGCCTGCGGTTTCAGTATCTCGATCGGTTATCACCGTCTTTTCTCGCACATCGCTTTTCAAGCCGCGTGGCCGGTGCGTCTTTTCACGCTGGTCTTCGGCGCGGCCGCCTTTGAAAACTCCGTTCTAATGTGGGCAAGCGAACATCGCCGCCACCACAAGCACGTCGATCACGACGACGATCCTTACAGCATCTCGAAGGGGTTTTTCTTCGCGCACATCGGCTGGCTCATTTTCAAGCTTCATCCCGAAGGGCCTTACGACAATGTGGGCGACCTTCGGAGAGACCGTCTGGTCGTCTGGCAGGATCGCTACGTCCAGTGGATTGCGGCGGTGGTGAGTTTCGTGGTTCCGGCGTTGCTTGGGTTCCTCTGGAATGGATGGAGCGGCGCCCTCGGTGCGTTCCTCCTCGCCGGCATCACCCGCATCGTCGCGTTGCAGCATTGCACCTTTTTCATCAATAGCGCCTGCCACGTTTTCGGCACCCAACCTTATTCCACCAAATGCAGCGCGCGAGATTCGTTCTTCCTCGCGCTCGTCACCTTCGGCGAGGGTTACCATAACTATCATCACGAATTTCAGTACGATTATCGGAACGGCGTGAAGCCATGGAACTTCGATCCGACCAAATGGATCATCTGGGCCCTCTCGAAACTGCGGTTCACCAAGAATCTGCGGCGCGTTCCGACCGACAAGATTTTGGCGGCGCAGCGGACGCGTGCCGAAGAGGGCGCGGGCGAATACGAAATTATTTCAGCCGCTTCCGGACAGCGCTCTTGATCGCGAGCCTATCGTAGGCCTGGCCGCAGGTCAGGAAATAGGCGCCGGCAATCGGAGACTTTCCGGACTTCTCGGGCGCTGCGATGAAAAATATCAGGCGATCGCCCATGGCGACCTGGCGCACTCTTGTCGGATAACGCCGATCGACAAAGGAGATAACGCCCGCTGCGATCATCTCCGCATGCTCATGATAGAACATTTCCCGCGGATCGAAGATCGGCACGATCGTTTCCCGTAGATTCTTCGCCGTTGCTCCGTCCGCGCCCTTCAAGATTTCGTCTATCCGCACCTCCAGATATCGCAGGCCCGGATCTCTCTTCGTTACATCCGGCGGATGAAGCATCTGAATCCGCTCGACCGAACCAACGACGATCAATTTCGATTCCGAAACGACTTTAGAAAGCGGCACCGAGACCGGGGAGACGGTCGATGCATCGGCAGTTTTGAAGAGCAGACCCGTGAGCAGGGTCACGACCAGGGTTCTCATCAAGACAAGATAACGCCGTTGTTACCTTGCCGATAGAAAACGATCAGGCGGCCAGAAGATCAGCCGAGTCCAGGGCGGCGATCAGCTCGCAACCGACCAGCAATTTTTCCAGGTTACCGCAATTACGGAGCTTTTCGTCGCGCAGAATGCGGAACCAAAAACTCTCGGTGAGGACACTCGTCGTTGTCGATTCAATAACGGCAGCAGGGTTGAGCATGCCACCCTACTTAGCAGCGGACATGCCACAGTGGTTTGCGGGTTTCCGCATCCTCCAAACGCCCATCGAAAATGAAGCGGGTGGCCGACGGGACTCGAACCCGCAACAGCCAGAATCACAATCTGGAGCTCTACCATTGAGCTACGGCCACCGTCGCGTGGGAACTTAGATTTTAGATGCTGGATTGCATTCGAACAAGGAATACGTGCGCGGCGACGTTTCACACCAACAGCGTCGAGGGCTTTTTCAGTCTGCTAAAACGCAGTGTGATTCGGACATTCCCCCAAGTCAGCAAGAAGCATTTGCCCCTGTATCTCGCGGAGTTCGACCACCGCTACAATCACCGCAACACGACAGACGGAGAGCGGACGATTGCGACGCGTTGCAAATGGGAGGGCAAGCGGTTGACTCTCCATCCACTGAAAAAGGGATTGAAAAAATGAGGGGAAGAGCCTACGGTGGGGATCGGACCCACTGTCTCTCCTATCCAAAGGGAGTGTTTTAACCGGCAATTAAACTACGTAGGCAACTTTAAGGGTCGTCGGTCTCTCGGGCGGCGCGATCAGCTCAGCAAAGTCAATCGCGTCGCCCGTGCTTCTGTCGTGGCGCGGGTATGTTCGGCCAACAAACGTCAATCCGCGCTTTGATATATATTTCCATAAAAAGCCCCTCCTCCGGGCAATAGTAACCTAACATGGTTTTATCCCTTTGTCAAGGGCAGGGAGTTAAATAGTTTAATTATGTCCCGCTAGTCCCTTGACGAGATAACGGAGATATGATAGCTTGGGAACATGACGACACAAGACCAGTCTCCACCTAAGCAGGGAAAGGCGCGAAGCCCGGCTTACCCCGCTGTCAGCCTAGCCTCTGCAATCGACCTGGCGCGCAAGCTCTGGACGGCGCAGCGTAAGCACGAGGCCCATATCGACTCTGCTTTAAAGTCGCTCGGCTACGGCGCGCGGAGCGGGACCGCCTTGCGGGCGATTTCCGCCTTGAACCAATACGGGCTAATTGACGAAAGCGGGGCCAAAGATGGGCGAAAGATCCGCCTGTCCGAACTGGCTCAAGACATCCTGTTGCGTCACGAATCTGACCAAGAGCGAGTAAATGCTTTAAAAAAGGCTGCTGTTCTCCCCACAATCCACAATGCGCTTTGGGAGCGATATGGCGGTCAGCTTCCAGATGATTCCCTTATTTCCCCATTCCTTACACGAGAGAAAAACTTCAACGAAGCGGTTGTGGATACACTGCTCGAAAACTACCGGGCAACGTTAGAGTTTGCCAAATTGGACAAATTAGGCGAAGATAGCCCCCATGACAATCGTGCGGATACACGTGCAAAACGGCGGACAAGGGGTTTTCTGCCGGAGAATGCTGATGCAGAAAGCGAGGCTGATGAAATGACGCTGGACCAAGAACTGCCCATTTTGGTCGGGGACAATCGTGTCGCCCGAATCCCGTTTCCGATGACAGAGGACGACTTTGATTTGCTGCTCGGGACGCTTAATCTCTGGAAGAAGAAGCTGCTCTCCGCGAAACCGACTCCCGATGCCAAAGGCGAAACCGCTAGTGCTGACGACCAAAGTTAATTTTGACGACGCAATGCGATGGCTCGTGAGCGTGCCGCCGCCGCGTCGCGGAAAAAAAGCACGTCCTGTCTCGAAGCCCAAGGCGAAGAAACAATCCCCTCCGACTCGCCACTAATTCAGATTTAATGATCCCCACCCAAAAACTCGCGGAACTGGCGTCTCTATACGAGGAATACTCCTATTCCCCAGACCCCTTTACTCCCGAAGTGAAACGGGCTGAACAGATTTTCCGATCCGAGTGCGCTAAACTTTACGAGCAGGAAACAGTGGAATTTCGTCGGAGAATGACGCTCGACGGCTACATTGGAGCGGTCGTAGTGGTCGAGATAAACAAGTATCTGGACAACCCTCAAACCCCCTACGCAGCGATTTAGGACGCGCGTCGGGTATCAGCGCAGGCCTCGGCGAACTCGGGGCAATGGAGTTTGAACCGATTTAGCGATTCAGTCTGATACCGCTCTAGCAGCGTCAAATCCACTCCGCAGATTTGATGACTTTCTTGGAGAATTCGCCCGTGCGCAAGAACCTCTGATGCGAATATGTACATTCCAAACCAACGCTTGGCGATCTCGCCGATATCATGCACTCCCCGGAGTGATTTTGCTGTTATAGCGTAAGCGTTTTTGATCGTTTGCTCGGAACTCTTAATATCTCCGTGAACCGCGTCACAGAACGTGCATTGATAATCGACCTCCTTGCGAAGTCGGTTGTACCATTCATCCGTCAACGCTTTGCTACAAACGGATTCATTTTCTAGTGTCGGCATAGCGTCGTCCCCTATTCAGAGGGGTCTAGATTCGTCAAATTGGGATGTTTTCAGCGCCAGACAATGGGACTTCTCCGGCCCTTTGTAAAGACGTCATTTAACTGATTCATTGTCCATTTTAGAGCACTGGACGTTCCCCCGGGTTCAAAAAAAGAGCCAGAAACAGCCTAATTCAGCCTGTTTCTGTCTTGTCCGGTTCTCTGGGACAAGACAACGAGACTCGCAATCTGTACGTCTGCGAATCGCCGTGGTTTCGATTCACGCGTGCATTTGGACGTGGGGATGCGCCTATAGTTCTGGTTGCTTTGTGCAACCATACTTTTCCTGAGCTGTAGTGTGTTCCACACTACAAGCCCGCGAGCTGGGTTTATTGACGTAAATAAAACTGCAAATTTGCACCCGGTTGCAAACAATCGGGCTCGTCATGTGCACATGACAGACCGGGCACTTTTACTTTCAAAAGTAGAAGTCCAAATGCTCAAAATTTAGGCCTAAATCGGATTCGCAAGGGGCATCTCTTCAAGCTTTTTCGGCCTAATTCCGTCTGATTCGGATTCTTTCAACGTTTGTGAAGTGCACAGTCCCGATTGCAAAGGCAAAGCCGAGGAAAGTGGCACGGCGGACGCTTTACATTCAGGGGCAGCTCTTTCCGGCGTTGCAACTCAACCGCACATGACTATTCTCGGCTTCTCCAAGGCATGAAAAAAATCGGTCTGATTTTGTTCGCCGGTTTTTGTCTATCCCTCGCGTCGGCGCACCTGCCCGCGCAGTCCGATGATCCAAGCGAAGTCTTTCTCAAGGCTTACATGACGTCGCAGCAGGGCGAAAAACTGGAGCACGACAATCAACTCCAGGCCGCGCTGGCCAAGTTCCGGTTTGCCGGCAGTCTGCTCGAGGAATTGCGCAAGACCCACGGGGATTGGCAGCCGGCCATCGTCGATTATCGCAGCCGTAAGATCGGCGAAAATATTGTGCGCGTGCAGGGGAAACTCTCGAACCAAAAAGACCTGGCCGCGGCCACTACCTCGCCGCCACCCGCTGCTTCAAATCCTCCCGTTTTGCCGACCAAGCCGGGGCCGCCGGAACCGAGCGTGGAGTTGGCCGGGCCTCGCCCCAAACCGGCGCCTTCTGCTCCGCCGCAAACCGAGCCGCAGGCATCGGTCGCGAGCGACGCCGCCATCAAAGAAGCGACCAAGAAGTTGCAGGACAAAGTGGATCAACTCCAGGCAGAGCTGGACAAATCTCGCAATCAGTATGACGCGGTCGCGAAAGAAAAGGAGAGCCTGAACGGACGCCTCCAGGAAACCAACTCAAAGCTGGAAAAGGCGCAGGGCGAACTCGAGAAAACCCGGGGTGCTGAGAAGGAAGTGCGCAGTCAACTCGCGCAAGCCGAGGAATCGCTCAAGAAAATCGCCGGCTCGGACCGCACCGACAACAAAAAGCAGGAAGCGCTTCGCGGAGAAATTGCCCAACTGAAGAAAGCGCTCGCCTCAGCTGAAAAGGGACGCGCCGCCGCGGAAAAAGAGAAGGAAGCGGAGAGCGCGAAAGTCACGGAGGTGACAAAAGAGCGCAATCAATTGCTGGCGGACTTGAAAGGCGCAAAACAGGCGCAGGAACGCGTGCAAGTGCTGGTGACCGAGAATTCCGATCTGAAAACCAAGCTGGCCGCGGCGGAAAAGACCGTGAAAGAAATCAGCGAGGACAAGCCGAAGAAAGAACAGGAAGTGGCCGACGTGAAGCGGCAGCTCGAGCAATTACGGCAGCAGCTCGCAGCCAGCCAGAAGCAAAACAAGGAATTTGAGGTGACTCTGGCCGATTTGCGCTCGCAACTCGCGGAGGCCGGCACGGAATTGGAGAAGGCGAAGCTTACGGGTGCGAACGCCGAGGAGACGGCCCGGCTTGTTAAGGAAAACGAGATGCTGCGCAAGATCGTCATGCGCGAGCGGCAGGACGAAGCGCGCCGCGACCAGGCGAAAAAGCTGATGCTGGCCGAGTTCGAGAAGCTCCAGATCAAGTCCGAGACGTTGAATCAGCAGATCGAACTTCTCGCTCAACCCGTGACGAAATTGAGCACGGAAGAGCTGGCGCTGCTGCGCCAACCGGTCGCCGCCATTTCCGACAGCAATCCAGCCGCGTTACAGGCGAGCTTCTCCATCGCGAAACAGGGTCCGGCCAAACCGACCGGCCCTACTGTGCAAACAACGCCGAAGCCGGCCGTGCCGGAGGAACTCGCATCGGTCGCGAAGGAGGCGAAGGAGAATTTCGACAAGGGCAAATACCGTGCCGCGGAAAAACAGTATCAGGAGATCCTGACCAAGAGTCCGAACAATCTCTACTCGCTCTCGAATTTGGGCGTCGTCTATTTCAGGAGCGGGAAATGGAAGGCGGCGGAGTTGACCTTGAAAAAGGCGGTGGCGCTCGCCCCGAAAGACGAATTTGCGCACACGACCCTCGGGATTGTTTATTATCGCCAAAGCAAGTTTGACGAGGCGATCACGGAGCTTACGACCGCGCTCGGCATCAATCCGAAGAGCGCGACGGCGCACAATTATCTCGGCATCACAGCGAGCCAGAAGGGCTGGCAGGAAGCCGCGGAAAAAGAAATGCTCGACGCCATCGCGGCCAATCCTGAATACGCTGATGCGCACTTCAACCTGGCGGTCGTTTATGCCACCGGGCAACCGCCGGCGAAAGAGCAGGCCAAACTGCATTACGTGAAAGCGACTTCGCTCGGCGCCCAACCCGATCCCGCGCTGGAGAAGTTGCTGCGGTAGCGGCGCCCGCATCGCGCCTTCGGATTGTCCGTTGGCGGCACCGGACGCTACACTGAGATGTGCTGAAACCGTTTCTCACCGCGAACTGGCGTTACCTCACGATGCTCAATTTCGCGGTCGATCCGAAGCTGCTCGAACCGCTCGTGCCCCCCGGGACCGAGCTCGATTTCCACGAAGGCCAGACATTCCTTAGCGTCGTCGGCTTCCTCTTTCTGGATACGCGCGTGATCGGCCTGCCGATCCCGTGGCACCGCGATTTCGAAGAAGTGAACCTGCGTTTCTATGTCCGCCGGAAAAGCGCGAACCAATGGCGGCGCGGCGTGGCGTTCATTCGCGAACTCGTTCCGCGGCCGGCGATCGCGATCGTGGCGCGGACGTTTTATGGCGAGCCCTATTCCGCGTTGCCGATGCGGCATTCGATCGAACACAAGGAGGGCCGGGTTTCCGCCGAGTATCAATGGCGTCGCGTCAAGCGCTGGGAAACTCTCGGCATGATGGCAACCGGCGAGCCGCAGGGAGCCGCGCAGGGATCGCATGAGGAATTCATCACCGAACATTATTGGGGATACATTGCGCGCCGGGCCGCTCTGAGCGAATACCGGGTCGAGCATCCGCGCTGGAAATTATGGATCGCGGAGACGACGAAGTTCGAAGCGGATGTGGCCACGCTCTACGGGCCGCAATTTGTCGAAGCGCTCTCAGCGCCGCCTGCCTCCGGTTTTATCGCCGAAGGGTCGCACATAGAAGTGCATCGAAGAACACGCGAGCTGGAAATGTAGAGGCGCTACTTGCGCGCCATCAACTCGCGCAAAACGAACGGCAGAATCCCGCCATGGCGGTAATAATCGATCTCGATCGCCGTATCGATCCGAAGCTTTACGGGAATCTGCTCCTGCTTTCCGCTTTCGCGAGTAAACTCCAGGGTCACCATTTGCCCTGGCTCAATGGCTTCGGACAAACCGGTGATCCCATAGGTCTCCGATCCATCCAGGCCGAGCGTTTGCGCACTTGTGCCTTCGGCGAATTGCAACGGCAGCACGCCCATCCCGACAAGATTAGATCGATGAATCCGCTCGAAGCTCGCCGCCACGACCGCTTTCACACCCAGCAAGCGCGTCCCTTTCGCCGCCCAGTCGCGGCTCGATCCGGTCCCGTATTCGTGTCCGGCCAGAATGACTAATGGAATCCGAGCGTCCTGATATTTCATGGCCGCATCGAAGATCGACATCGTCTCTCCGGTTTCCGAACCGAAATACTTCGTCACGCCGCCTTCAGTTCCCGGCACCATCAGGTTTTTGATGCGCACGTTCGCAAACGTTCCGCGTGTCATGACGAGATCGTTGCCGCGCCGGCTGCCGTAGCTATTGAAATCGACGGCGGCGATGCCGCGTGATTTCAAATACTCTCCCGCCGGCGAAGTGGCTTTGATCGCGCCGGCCGGAGAAATGTGATCGGTCGTGACCGAGTCGCCGAAAATTCCGAGAGGCCGCGCGCCGCGGATGTTTTCGATCCTTCCGGGCGACATCGAGAAGCTTTCGAAGAAAGGCGGCTTGTGGATGTAATCGCTCTTTTCGTCCCACTCATAAATCTCACCGGTGCTCGAGGGGATTTCGTTCCACTTCGGGTTTTGACCGGCGAAGTCCCGATAAAGCCGGCGAAACACTTCCGGCGTGAGCGCCGATTGCATGGTGTCGCGGATCTCCTGCAACGTCGGCCAGAGATCTCGCAGGAAAATCTCGCTGCCGTCGCGGCCCTTTCCGATCGGGTCCGTTGAAAGATCGAGATCGACGCGCCCGGCGAGCGCAAACGCGACGACGAGCGGCGGCGACATGAGGAAATTGGCTTTGATATTCTGATGGACGCGCGCTTCGAAATTGCGATTGCCCGAAAGCACGGAAGCCGCCACGAGATCGAATTCACTGATGGCCTTCTCAATCTTCGGGTGGAGCGGCCCGGAATTGCCGATGCAGGTGGTGCAACCGTAGCCGACCACGTTGAAACCAAGTTGATCGAGATATTTCTGCAGTCCGGTTTTGTTGAGGTAATCGGAGACAACCCGAGATCCCGGCGCCAGCGAAGTTTTCACCGCGGGATCGATCGTTAAGCCGCGCTCGACCGCTTTTTTGGCGAGCAGGCCGGCCGCGAGCATGACGCTCGGGTTGCTCGTGTTCGTGCAACTGGTGATGGCTGCGATCAGGACACTCCCGTGGCCGACGCGACTCTGGCCATGCGCAAACGTGTCGCCGGGCTTCGCTTCGATTTCGCTGACGGAATCCGGCGTCGGACGGTTCGCCACCATTTCGACCTTGTTCCGCTCATCGCCCGGCTCAATGCCCTGATCCTGATTGTCGGTCGAAACCATTTCACCCTGGTCGGGCGGCGTCCCGTTCAGGTTTACGAAATGCAGCTTGCCGAGTTCGCCACTCTGTTTGCCGTAGCCGCCGTCCTTGACCGGTTTCTCGAGCAAGGAACGGAAGACCGAGCCGAGTTCCGGCAGGTTTACCCGGTCCTGCGGCCGCTTGGGGCCCGCCACACTCGGTTGCACGTCAGCGAGATCGAGCTCAAGATCGACGCTGTAATCGATATCGCCTTTGCGCGGCATGCCGAACATTTTTTGCGTGCGGAAATAATTCTCGAACGCCGTGCATTGCTCTTCGGTGCGGCCGGTCGCGCGCAGGTAATTGACCGACTCGATGTCGACGGGGAAATATCCCATGGTCGCGCCGTACTCGGGGGCCATGTTGCCGACGGTCGCGCGATCGGGCAACGGGAGCGAAGCCGCGCCCGCGCCGTAGAACTCAACGAACTTCCCGACAACTTTCTGCGCGCGCAGCATCTGGGTGATGTGGAGCGCGAGGTCCGTCGCCGTCACGCCTTCGCGCAATTGCCCTGTTATATGCACGCCTACGACCTCCGGCGTGAGAAAATAGACCGGCTGCCCGAGCATGCCCGCTTCCGCCTCAATCCCGCCAACGCCCCAGCCGACAACGCCGAGCCCGTTGATCATCGTCGTGTGCGAATCCGTGCCGACGAGAGTATCCGGATAATAAAGGAGCACGGCCGTCTCGGCTGTGCGGCCGGCAGGCGTCTCGCCTGCCGATTCCGACAGTTCAGGCGAGACGCCTGAACGCCGCACAGACGAGACGTCCGTGCTCCGACTGAGTACTCCTTTCGCGAGGTATTCTAGATTCACCTGGTGGACGATGCCGATTCCTGGCGGGACGAGTCCGAAGGTCTTAAACGCTTGCTGTCCCCATTTCAGGAATTGGTAACGCTCGCGATTGCGTTTGAATTCCATTTCCATGTTCAAGCGCAACGCCTCCGCCGAACCCGCGAAATCGACCTGAACCGAGTGGTCCACGACCAAATCCACTGGGACGAGCGGCTCGATGATTTTCGGATCGCCGCCGAGCTCTTTCACCGCGCTCCGCATTGCCGCGAGATCCACGACCAGCGGCACGCCGGTAAAATCTTGAAGGACGATCCGCGCGACTACGAAAGGGATTTCTTCGTTCGCCGGAGATTTCGCGTTCCAATTCGCAAGCGTCTCGACATCTTTGCGCCGGACTTTTTTGCCGTCACAGTTTCGCAGGACCGATTCGAGGACGATGCGAATGCTAACGGGCAACCGAGAGATCGGCCCGATCCCCTGCTCTTCGAGCGCGGGTAGCGAGTGCAAAGATCCTTCGCGGCCCTGACCCGCCTCGAAGCGCTTCAGCGTTTTGAATTCGTCAGTCATGAGTAGACAGGATTAACAGGATTTACTGGATTAGAAGATTCTCCAATCCCGTTAATCCTGTAAATCCTGTCCAAATTATTTCAGCTCCGCCAACCTCGCTTTGATCTTGTCGAAATTCGGCAGCTCACGCGCGTCGTCATTGCTCTCCGCGTATTGAATCACGCCGTCGCGATCGATGATGAACGCGGCCCGCTTCGCCACGCCGCCCATGCCGAGATTCATCTGCGGCAGGAAGGAGTCATACATCACGTCGTATTCTTTCGCGATCTTGTGTTCGTAATCGCTGAGCAATGGCACGGTGATTTTTTCCTTCTGGGCCCAGGCTTCCTGTGCAAACGGGTTATCGCCGCTGATCCCGTAAACCGCCGCGTTCAGCGCGGTGTACTCGCGCAAGCCGTTGCTGACGCCGCACATTTCCGTCGTGCAGGTGCCCGTGAAAGCCATCGGGAAAAAAAGGAGGAGGGTGTGTCCTTTGCCGAAATTGTCGCTCAACTTTATCTGCTTCGGGCCGTCGGCGGTTTTGGTCGGGAGTGAAAAATCGGGAGCCTTGGTGCCGGGTGCGAGTGCCATAAAGAGTCTTTCGTTTAGGTTGAGCGAGCGAGAGATCAACTATAGAAACGGCGACGAGATGGTCAAAAGATTTGGAACCAGCCAATCTTCAGCATGGAATTGATCTGGTGGCTCGTCGCGATCGTTTTGATGGCGGTGGGCCTGATCGGAACCGTTCTGCCGATCGTTCCCGGCGCGATCGTCATTCTGGCGGCCGCCATTATTCATCAGGTCATGGTTGGGCCGGAGAAAAGTTTGGGTTGGTGGAACATCGCCGGGTTGATTGCGCTGACGTTGCTGTCCTACGCGCTGGAATTTGGCGCCGGATATTTCGGCGCGAAAAGATTCGGAGCGACGAAATGGGGAGCATTCGGCGCCGTAATCGGGACGATTGTCGGCCTGTTCTATCCATTTCCCGGCCTGCTGGTCGGCCCGCTCGTGGGCGCGATCGCCGGTGAGCTTATCGCCGGCAAACGCATGGTCAGCGCCGGTCGCGCAGGCTGGGGCACCGTGCTAGGGAATCTGGCCGGAATCCTGGCCAAACTGGTGATCGCGCTGGCGATGGTCTGCTGGTTCTTGCTCACCGTTCCCTCGCCGATCTGAATTTCCTCTTGTAGCGGCGGTCGATGACCTCCGAATTGAAGTAAGAATGCAGGACGCCGCCGAAGTTCTTGCCCAACAAATCGTTCACGAACAGATGTCCGCGAACACTTAGGTCTTCAACGACGCCCTTACTCTGCGGCTGTCACGCCCATAATAAGCGACAACATGCGCAGGTCAGTGAAGTTACTTGGGTGGTTTTTCGCCTTCGATTTTTTCTGCCTCCACAGGCGCGGACATTTTCTTCATGAGCGCTTCCATATACTCCTGGAGAATTGCTGGCGGCGGCACCGGAACAAGCTTGGTGCGTAGCAGACTGGAACCTGAAACGTCGTAGGAGTATTTGCTCGAGTAAGAGGCGTTGACGGACGCTGAGAACGGTCCCCAGCCTGCCTTGGCTGAGACGCCGATCTTGGCCTCGCTGCTCGTGGCCATTGTGATGGCCATCTTGACCTCAATAATCGTTTCCGCGAACTGATAGTAGCCAGGGAAAAATCCCAGCGAGATCAGCGGAAACGGGATATCTTTGGTCGGATCCGCAATGCTGGGCAATGCGATTGTTGTCTCCGCCATGAACTTCGCGATTGCGGTGCTGTTTTTGTCCAGGTTGAATTGGCCGTCAGCAATGGCGATGGCTAGCTTATGCACCATCTCTGCGAATGGCACGTTCAACAGTTCTTGTCCTACGTTAGGCATGGTTTTGTTTCTTTCTGGGGTTGGTTGTGACTACTGGTCTGAAATGTGGTTACGCTTCCTCGACGATCTTGATCGTGCTGGCAGGGCGAAGGGAGAATCGGATGGTGCTTACGCTTGCGGGCGTCACTTCCTGCGGATGAAGTTGAGTTAATTGAATGCCTCCCTCCAGTTCGAGGCCGCCTTTGACCTCCACTTCCATCTGGTCCACCACGACTCCGCGTTTTTCTCCGCTTCCGGCTTCGGTTACGGCTTTGTTAATTCCGTCGAGATTATTCCGAAACTGCTCCAAGAGCGTTTCCACGCCAATGCGAGGGCGGGATTGCGAGATAGCATCCAGTTTTTTTTGAAGCTCAATATTCTTGGCCGATAGCTCTCCGACCTTGCTCTCTGCGGAATTTAGTTTGGTTTCGAATTGTTTCTGAAGCGCAAGGTTCTGGGCGGACAACTCCCCGAGCCTGCTCTCGGCAGTAGCCAGTTTGATTTCCAACTGCTTTTGCAGCTCAATATTTTGGCCGAACAAGTCTCCGAGCTTGATCTCCGGCGTTCCAGGTTTCGCTTCCATTTCCGGATGGAGGGTGGTGCCAGCAGGATCTGCCGCGCGCATCCGAGTGAGGTGCTCGGTGTGGGCCCGCAACTCTTCCTGCAAGCTCGCGAGCTCTTTCTGAAAGTCCGCCAATTGTTTGGCAGTGATGGGTGTCGCAGGCATAATAATTTAGCCTTCTGTCTTGGGGATTGGGGCAGCGAAGACCGGCGGCACCGGCACGATTCTCAGCTTCAAGGTGCTTGCCCCATTCACGTCATAGGTAAACGCGCTTTTATATTTGGCGTTATAGGGGGCCAGGAAAAATCGAGCGGATTTGTCCTCTGTCGACTTGCGTTCGTAGTGGACCGTCATTTTCATCTCGATCGTAACTTCCGGCATTTGATACCAGGTGACCTGATACCCTAGCTTCGCCAACTCCGGATGTTCGGTAGCAAGATTTGCCTGAGCAACCAGAGAGGCGTGATCCATCTTGGCTTGAGCAATGCCCACAGCCTCGCCGAGCTTGGAGACCATGTCCGCCACGGGCGAGACCAAGATCTCAGACAGGTCTACGGTGTTGTCTGGCATAGCGATTACCGAGAACTAATAGAATTTGCGCTTTCAACGGTGCGCGGTTTCGAGGGGTTGTGTTCGCGTGGGGGTTAAGCTTCGATGATTCTTTATTTTTGCCTCAAGGAGTCAAGCAATTTTCTTTTCGTGAGAGATGCCTTTCCCGGGGGGGGAACTGTGTGGTAGATTCCGCGCGATGGCAGATGATCGCTCCGGAGAAATTCGGAGAGGAAAGTCCGAACACCATACGGCAACATGCCGCGTAAAACACGCGGGCGCCGCAGTTGCAAAATTGCGGTGACGGAAAGTGTCACAGAAAAGACACCGCCGGTTCTTTGGCAACGAAGGTCAGGCAAGGTTGAAAAGGCGAGGTAAGAGCTCACCGCTCGCGGAGCAATTCGCGAGGCACGAAAAACCCCATGTGGTGCAAGACAGAACAGAGGCAGGGCAGCCGGTCCGTTGACCCTCGGGTATCGTCGCATCACGGTTCCGCTTCGGCGGGATCGGGCGGTTCTGCGAAAGCGGGGCCGAGATAAATGATCATCACGGTTGAGCAATCAGCCGGACAGAATTCGGCTTATCGCCATCGAAATGAAGGGCGCTTTCGGAAACGAAGGCGCCCTTCCGCTTTTCCTAGCGATATGCCTCGCGGCGGTGCCGAATGCTCTGAATGCCGACGACCAGGACAACATCCGAGTCGGTGTAGATGACTCTGTAAGTGCCGACCCTAATCCGATAGGCGAGGTTGCCGCCGACAAGTTTGCGACAACCGACTGGCCGTGGTTCGTCAGCCAGGCGCCAGATTGCATCAATCACACGCTGCCGCACGATCGAGGCCAGACGCTTCAGATCCTTGCGGACGGTCGGAACTCAATGCGATACCGCGCCATTTTTCTTCTTTAGGCGGCGCAATACCTCTTCGAACGGAATCATTCGCTCGTGGCGGCGGCTGGCAATGACGCCGAGATCGTACAAATCCTCCAGAAGCTCCTCGTATTCTTTAATCGGAAGAATGACGGCTGTTCGCTTGCCGTTCTTAACGACGTATTCTGCAGCCGATTCGCGCGTTTTCATGCGGGTAAAACGATATCATTGTCAATAGCCGGCGCCAAGCGTCCAGCGATGGCAGCCCGCCGGAGGTTTATTAGAGCTGCGCCCTGTACGTCTTGAGATACTTCATCCCGGTGTCGCATAGGACGGTGACGATCGTCGCGTCGGGTCCCAGTTGTTCCGCCAGTCGCAAAGCGGCAATCACATTTCCGCCGGTGGAAGTGCCGGCGAACAGACCTTCTTCCCGCGCCAGCCGCAGGGCCATGGCGGTCGCTTCCTCGGTCGAAACTTTCTCGATCTGCTCGGCGATCCCTTCTTTCCAAAGCGGCACGACAAATCCGGCCCCGACTCCGTCGATTTTGTGCGCGCCCGGGTTTCCACCCGAGAGGACCGCAGATTCCGAAGGCTCCACCGC
>JBBWZL010000005.1:0-315661 GCA_039649045.1 Verrucomicrobiota bacterium
CGAACCAAACGTCCGCCGAAAAATGGAATTAGTGCTTTCAACGCAGTCGCACGCCGACCCGCGGAGCTAGCCTTCAATTCCGGACGTTTGGCATCGAGCCATCGCTTTGCGAGATCATCGAAGCGGATCGAACTGCCCGTTCCATCCGAAGCAAGGCGCCCGGCGCGCTCTTGGAAGTCACGCAGTCTGCGTTTAGCTAGCGCTGGATCGCTCGTTTTCAGGCTCCGGCGAAATTGCTTGCCCGCTCTTTTGACGAGAAGATAATAGCGGCCAGCCGCGTCTCGATACAGGTTCGGCGCTACCTTTTTGAAACGGCTTTTCCCGTCATGACTACCACCATTTTCTTTCATGTCGAGCGGAGGGTGACACAAACGGGTGACACAAACAACAAAAATCACAATTTGTCCCCGTAGTTCAACGGATAGAACGAGGGTTTCCTAAACCTTAAATGTGGGTTCGATTCCCGCCGGGGACATATTCACGCACCTTATGAACGCCAGCTTAAAGGCAATTAATGGTTTGGTTCGATTGATTCGCTCACGCCCGCTCGCTCACCCTTGCGGGCTTCGTCTATGTCGCACTGCTCCCGCGGGCTCCATTCCCGCCGGGGACATTCTGAAATATGCACGCTAGAATTTTCCTGATCAGACACGGCGCCACCGTTCTTACGGCGGAAGATCGCTTCGCTGGCGCGACCAATGTTCAACTTTCGGACGAAGGCCGCGAACAGGTGCGCCGGCTTGCCGCCCGGCTGCGAGACGAAAACATCACCGCGATTTATGCTTCTCCACTCGATCGCACAGTCGAGACCGCCAGCATCCTCGCGCAACCGCACGGACTCGACGTGCAAACCCGTGACGGTCTCCGTGAGATTTCGCACGGGCGTTGGGAACAAATGACGCGCAAGGAAGTCGAGCAAGCTTTTCCCGAAGAAGCCGACGCCTGGGAAAAAGATCCCTACACCTTCGCGCCAGTCGGCGGCGAGAGCGGCCTCGCCGTTACCGCACGCGCCCTGCCGGTGCTGATGGATATCGTGAGGGCGCATCCCGCTTCCAATGTCCTCGTCGTCTCACACAAGGCCACGATCCGTCTGCTCCTAAGTTCCCTGCTGGGATTCGACCCGCGCCGTTACCGCGATAACCTGGATCAAAATCCAGCCGCGCTGAACATTGTCGACTTCAAGGATGCGGTCAGCGCCCGGCTGACTCTTTTTAACGATACCTCGCACTACGCCACCGGCGGCCTCGCCATTCCCGCCGTGCCCACGTCCCGCCTCTCGAAGGCATGGGATGATGAGAGGAAGTAGGCGATCCGCCTTCGCCAAGGCTACGGCGAGACAAGGGATTGAGGATGGCTTGCGCCGGCTCGTGGATTCGCGAGATTCGCCGCCGCTCGCATGCTCACAATTTCGCAAGTCTCGAAAGCCTTTGCCGGCCGGACGCTTTTTGAAGACGCGTCGCTCCAGGTAAACCGTGGAGATCGCGTCGGCCTGGTGGGCCCCAATGGCGCGGGTAAATCGACGCTCTTCTCGCTAATTCTTGGCGAAGCTTCTCCGGACGAAGGCAAAGTCTCGATCGAAAAATCGGCCACGATCGGGTTTCTTCCGCAGGAGCATGCGCCCGCCGGCGACGAGACGGTTTTGGAACTGGCCTGTGGGAAAGTGGCGCAAGCATCCAGCGCGGGATTGAATGAAGAACGCAAGCCGGAAGCGCGGGCTGCTTCTGACGATCATACCGATTGGGAGCTGGAGCCGAAGGCCAAGCGCATTCTGTCCGGTCTGGCGTTTCGCGAATCGGATTTCGATCGGCCGGCAAAAACTTTGAGTGGCGGCTGGGTTATGCGCGCTCATCTGGCCCGGTTGCTCGTGCAGGAGCCGGATTTGCTCCTGCTCGATGAACCGACGAATCATCTCGATCTCGAGTCGCTGGTCTGGTTCCAGGATTACCTGACGAGTTATCCCGGCGCGATTCTTCTCATCTCGCACGACCGCGAGTTCCTGAATCAGCTCGTCGGTTCCATCGTCGAGATCGCGCATAAGCGGTTGAATCGGTATCGGGGAAATTGGGATAGCTACATCGAGCAAAGGGCGGCGCGCGAAGAGCAGCAACGCTCCGCATATAAGAACCAACAGAAGGAGATCGCATCGCTCCAGCTTTTCGCGGATCGGTTCCGCGCCAAGGCGAGCAAAGCGTCGCAGGCGCAGAGCAAATTAAAGCAGATCGATCGGATGGAGAAAATCGAGGCGCCCGTCTCGCGGGAGAGGACGGTGCACTTTCGTTTTCCACAGCCGCCGCGTAGCGGGCACCGCGTCATCACGCTGAAGGAGGTCGATCACGCTTATGGCGATCTTGTCGTCTATCGCGGCCTTGATTTCGAAGCGGAACGGGGACAACGAACCGTGCTCGTCGGCCCTAACGGCGCGGGAAAATCGACTTTGCTCAAATTGCTGGCCGGCGTGCTTCCGGTGCAAACCGGCGGACGCGAAATCGGCCACAACGTGAAGGTCGGCTATTTTTCTCAATACCGGACCGACATGCTCGATCCGAAACGGACTGTGCTGGAAACCGCGCGCGATATGCCGAATCCGGTTTCGGAACAGGTCGCGCGCACCGTCCTGGGTTCCTTTCTTTTCCGCGGCGACGACGTCTTCAAGGTGACCGCTGTTCTAAGCGGTGGCGAAAAGACGCGGCTTGCGCTCGTTAGGCTGCTGCTCGACCCGCCCAACTTACTTTTGATGGACGAACCGACCACACACCTGGATGTCGGCAGCATCGATGCGCTCGTCGGCGCGCTCGCGCAATACGAAGGCACGCTGATTTTTATCAGCCACGATGTTTATTTCATCCGCGCCGTGGCCACGACGGTGTTGCACATTAACGCCGGGAAACTAGCGCCCTACGCCGGGGACTACGATTATTACCTGGATAAATCCAGGGCAACCTCGGCGCGCGCCGCGCTCACCAGCGGAGACAAGCTGCAAAATTTTCAACCCGGTAATGGCGCTGCCCCGGTTGCGCGAAACGCGCCTGGGATGCGCGAATCGCGCGAGCAACGGCGCGCTGATTCGGAACAGCGCAAGGCCGAAGCAAAGATCAAGCGCGACCACGACAAACGAGTTCGCGATCTGGAGATGCAAATCCTGAAACTCGAGGGCCGGCAGAAAGAGCTGACCGAAGAACTCGAGAAACCCGAGACCTATGAGCGCGGTGGCGCCGCGACCCAACTTAACCGCGAGCTCCTGGCGATCAGCGCGGATTTGGAACGGCTGACCGCCGAGTGGGAAGCGATGGGCGAGCGTCAGACGGTGTAGGTGGATCGACGCGCGCGTTACCCAGCCAAGATGCGATTGCCTTGTGGAACGTTGTCACATGGCCAGACGCCCATCCTTTTTCATCAACGCCTTCGGTCTTCTCAAGCAAACCGGCATCGAATGGCTCGACGATAAGGCGCCGCAGCTCGGCGCGGCGCTCGCCTACTACACGGTTTTCTCGCTCGCGCCGCTCGTGCTCGTTTTATTGGCGATCATCGGTGTGCTCTTCCGCGACAATCCAGCAGGAGCTTGGAGTCGGGTCACCGAACAGATGGGTTATTTCCTGGACAAGAGCGCCGTGCAGGTCGTGACCGACATCGCCAAAGAAGCTTCGAAGCCGGGGACCAGCACTTTGGCCACAACCATCGGGATCGCGCTGGCTCTTTTCGGCGCGAGCGGCGTCTTCGGCCAGTTGCAGGATGCGCTGAACACGATCTGGGGTGTGAAAGCAAAACCGGGCGGGGGGATCGCATCATTTCTTCGGGCGCGGTTCATTTCCTTCGCGATGCTCGGCGGAGTTTTCTTTCTCCTGCTCGTCTCGTTAACGATTGAGGCGCTCTTGAAAGGCTTTAGTCATTACGTCCAGGCAGCTTTGCCGGGAGGCTTGGCGATTGCGATCGCGGTCTATCTCATCTTCGATTTCGCCGTCGTCGTGCTGCTCTTTGCGATGATTTTCAAATTCCTTCCGGACGCCGAAATCCAGTGGCGCGATGTTTGGATCGGCGCGGTGATGACGGCAATCTTCTTCGGAATCGGCAAATGGGCGCTCGGGCTTTATCTTGGCAGCGGCGCGGCCGCATCCGCTTATGGCGCGGCGAGTTCGCTTATCACGCTGCTTCTTTGGATTTATTACTCATCGCAGATCCTGCTCTTCGGCGCGGAGTTTACCCAGGTGTATGCGAACCAGGCCGGCCGCAACGTCAAGCCGAGCGAACACGCCGTGCCGATCGAGAGGACCGAGCGCGAGCGCCCACGCAAGACAAAGCGCTGAGGGCCCCGATTAAGCCACCCAGCCCCATTGCGAAAAAATCACCATGAAGAAAGCCGCCAGTCCCACGGAAACGATCAGGAAAGCGCGGTGGAAATAATTGTTCCGACCAAGCAGACCCAGAACAATTGCGAAAGGGAATATGACCAGGGCGTAGCGCGCGATCGAAATGGTTCCCCATAAACTAACGAAAAAGAGGGAGACTGCGGCGTAGAGGCCATAGGAGAGCCGCAACCGCAGGCAGGCAAGGATCGCAAGGACTAGAAAGAATGCCAGGAACGCCAGCTCCAGCGGAGCATTATCCTTAAGGCCGAGGTGATGCGGAGTATGAAAGAATCGCCAGACGGTTTCGGTCTGCCAGGTGAATGGCCTGCTCCACGGCACGGCTGAATCAAACCAGACATGCCAGCTTCCGAAATGGATGCTGAGGCAGGTTACGAAACCGGCCAGGGCTAGCGGAATTAACGCGAGCGCGAGCGCCTCCGCTCTTACAGCTCGTAATTGAAAACGCTTCTGGTGGAGATATTCAACGATGAGTGGCAAGAGAATCAAAAAACCTGGAGCCCGGCAAAGCGTGGCACCCGCCCCGATGATCCCGGCAGCGACCCAACGATTCGTGCGCGCGTAATAGATCGCGGACACGACCAAAGCCAGAAAAAGCGATTCGGTGTAGACCGCCGAAAAGAAAAAAGTGGTCGGCAAGACCAGGAGATAAAGAACACTCCGCGCCGCTGTGGTTTCGTCAAAGTCCAGCCGGATAAGAAGGACGAGGTAAATCAGGGCGGCGATAAGCGCGAGGTTTGAGACGGTCAGACCGGCGAGGAGCCATCCGGCGTCAGTGCGCGGCATTAGCAAGACGCGATGGACGGCGCGCATGAGAAGGGGATACATCGGATAGAACGAGGTATTCGAAGGCGCTCCGGGCACAAAATTGTAACCATGTTTGGCGAGATCGAGATACCAACCGGCATCCCACCGCGACCACATGTTAAGGAACGGACGCACGTCCGCAGAGACGACATCGCCGATTTCGATCCGCACCTGCCGTCCCTCCCGCGAGATTTCCCACGAGCCCCCGACGGTCACGGGTCTCAGCGCGAGATGAAAGCCCAACCAGGCCACCGTCGTCAGCATGAGACGAGTCGCTATGAATGGTGTGAGGACATCGCGCAACACCCAGGGAGGGATGCGAAGGAAGAGTCCCTTGAGCTTGAGCCAATATTTTCCGGGGGCCGACATTCGGATTGGTTTGAGAGAGTAATCCTTCGGCGGCCTAACAACTCCATTATTCTTCGCCATCGTCGCCGGCGATCATGCTGCGTTTTGCGGCGCCGGCGAGCGATCGCTCGCGTGAAATGATCGCGCGCTTGTGGGTGCCGCGACCGATCTCGCCGCCGGGATCATGCGCAGCAACATCAAAGATGAAGAGTTTTCCGTCACGGCCACGATAGGTCGCCGTCACGGTGACCTTCGCGCCGATCGGCGTCGCAGCGGAATGAATGATATCGACCGTGACACCGACGGACACCTCCCCTTCCTGCAGAAACAGTTTCAGGAATCGCGCGCCGGCCATTTCCCTGAGCGCGATCATGCGCGTGGTAGCGAAGACCGCTGGAAATTTTCCCTCGGGTGCATTGCCGACATTCAGATCGCTCGCGCAGTCCGATTGCTGCACGACCAGCTCGGCGCGGCCGACGTCCCCTGACGCTGGTTCTGTCACGCTGGGTTCCAGCGGACATCTCCATCGCGTGCCAGGGCGGGCTCCGGAAGTTTGCGAGTATCCGGTGGTTCGAGGACCTGCTCGGCTTCAGGTTCGGTTTCGAGCTCATCCTCGCGACCTTCGTTATGCGTTTTCGCGATCAGCACATAAAGCGACGGCACGATGAAAAGCGTGAAGATCGTTCCGATGGTCATGCCGCCGACCAGGACCAGACCGATCGAATTACGCGCCTTCGCGCCGGCGCCGGTCACGAAGACCAGCGGCATATGACCCGCGACGGTGGCGATGGTGGTCATCAAGACCGGGCGCAAACGAATGCGTGAGGCCTCCGAGATGGCCGCGATTTTCTCATAGCCTTGCTGCTGTAATTTGTTGGCGAACTCGACGATCAAGATTGCGTTTTTCGCGATCAAGCCCACGAGCGTGACCAGCCCGACCTGCGAGTAGATATTCATCGTCGTCGTCCAGCTATTGGTGAAGAACGGAACGCCTTGCCCGGGCATTTTCAGAAAGGTGAAAATGAGCGCGCCGAACATGGCGAGAGGAACGGAGCCGAGCAGAATGATCAATGGATCGCGGAAGCTGTTAAATTGCGCTGCGAGCACGAGGAAGATCAGGACGACAGCGAGCGCAAACGCGGGAAGGAATTTGTCGCCCTCCACGCGGAGCTGACGCGATTCGCCCGTGTAATCGATGGTGTAACCTTTCGGGAGAATTTTCGCCGCTTCATCCTCGAGAAGACGCAAGGCCTGATCGATCGGGAGATTCGACATGCCGCTGATGGTGACGGCATTCAATTGCTGAAAACGGTTGAGCGACCTCGGGACAGTCGTCTGCCGGATGCTCGCGATGGTGTTGAGCGAAATGAGCTTGTTGTCCGGACCGGTGACGTAAATCTCCTTCAGTTGATCGGGATTCAAACGCTCGGCACGCTTAATTTGCGGAATCACTTTGTAACTGCGGCCGGCGATGTTGAAACGGTTGACGAAATTGCCGCCCATGGCCGCGGAAATGTCGGCGCCGACTTGCTGGAGATTGAGCCCCATCACCGCCGCCTTGTCGTGGTCGATCACGATCTCGGCCTGCGGTTGGTCGATCTTTGTATCGATCATGGGCGGAAAGAAAAAGCTCTTGCTCTCCA
The DNA here is from genome assembly GCA_039649045.1 of Verrucomicrobiota bacterium. Taxonomy (GTDB): domain Bacteria; phylum Verrucomicrobiota; class Verrucomicrobiia; order Chthoniobacterales; family UBA10450; genus AV80. The sequence goes on from JBBWZL010000005.1 coordinate 7,160, forward strand.
TCGCTTTCGCTTGAAGCATCTTTGCAAAAGCGAGCATCCGCTCCGGTTCTTCGGTCGAGAGCAAAACGATTTCGACGGGGAAATTTCCGCCGCCGGGCAGGGCCGGAGGCATGATGGGAAACATTTCGATGCCCGGAATGGTTCCGAGTTTTGCCTGGGCCAGAGGGAGAAGGTCGAAGGCGGTTTCTTTCCGCTGATTCCACGGCTTCAAAACCATGCCGCCGAAGCCGTTGTCCGGAAATGTGATTTGGAACACGAACTCGGATTGCGGGAAATCCATGAAAATCTTTCCCGCGGAATCGGCAAATGCCGAGGTTTGCTCGATGGTCGCGTTCGCGGGCGCGTTGACGATGCCGAAGATAACGCCTTGATCCTCGGTCGGCGCGAGTTCCTTCGCGGACATCGACATCTTAAGGAAGATGGCGGCGAGAATCGAGAGCCCGATCCAGGCGGTGTAGACGGCTGGTCGTACCCGCAGGCTGGCGTCGAGCTTCTTTCCATACCATTCTCGCAAACGCTCGAAGCGGTTGTTCACCCAGGCGGCGAATCCGTGATGGCTGTCCTTCGCGCGCAGGAATTTCGCCGTCATGACCGGCGAAAGAGTCAGCGCGACGACGCCAGAAATCGCGACCGCGCCGGCCAGTGTGAAAGCAAACTCGCGGAAAAGCGTGCCGGTCAGACCTCCCTGAATTCCGACCGGGATGTACACCGCGGCGAGCGTGATCGTCATCGCAATGATCGGGCCGACAAGTTCGCGCGCGCCTTGCAGCGCGGCATTCATCGGCGTCAATCCCTCACGCAGGTGCCGCTCGACATTTTCGACAACGACGATGGCATCATCGACGACGAGACCGACCGAAAGCACGACGGCCAGAAGCGTGAGCAGATTGAGAGTGAACCCAAAAACCTGCATGAGGAACACAGCGCCGATGAGCGAGATCGGGATCGCGATGATGGGGATGATGGTGGAACGCCATGACCCCAGAAACAGGAAGATGACGATGCAGACGATAAGGAGCGTTTCGCTCAGGGTCTTGTAAACGTCCTTGATCGCGGTGTTGATGTAAGCGGTGCCGTCGTAAGCGATCACGCCCTGCATGCCGGACGGGAGATCCTTTTGGATTTGCTCCATCTCGATTCGCACGCGCTTCACGACGTCGATCGAATTCGCATTCGGCAAAACGAAGATGCCCATGAAGACCGCGCGCTGGCCGGAGAAGCGCACCTCGGCGTTATAATCTTCCGCGCCGAGGACCACGTCCGCCAAATCGCCCAGCCGGATCAAAGTGCCTTTCTCCTCACGAATGACCAGGTTCTTGAAGTCCTCGACAGTGTGCAGGTCGGTGTTGGCGGTCAGGTTCACCTGGACGAGCGCCCCCTTCGTTCGGCCGGGTGCGGCCAGGTAATTATTTTGCGCGAGTGCCTGTCGCACTTGCGCGGGGCTGACATTGAGCGCCGCCATTTGCTCCGGCTTCAGCCAGATCCGCATGGCAAACGTGCGGCCGCCGAGGATTTCCGCGCGCTGCACTCCGCCCACGGCGGTCAAGCGAGGCTGGACGATGCGATTGAGATAATCGGTGATCTCATTGGCCTGCAGGATATCGGAAGTGAAGCTGAGATAAGCCGAGGCGAAACGCGAGTCGGCCGATTCGATGTTGATGACGGGAATCTCCGCCTCGGGCGGCAAGTCGCCGCGCACCTGGTTTACCTTCGAGCTGATTTCCGAGAGCGCTTTGTTCGAGTCGTAGTTAAGTTTCAGCCGCGCCGTGATCGTGGATCGGCCTTGCGTGCTTTGGGATTGGAGGTAATCGATTCCGTCCGCGGCAGCGATTGCCCGCTCCAACGGTGTGGTAATGAACCCACGCACCAGGTCGGCATTCGCCCCCACATAAACCGTCGAGACGGTCACCGATGCGATGTCGCTCTTGGGATATTGTCGCACATTGAGCGACGACATCGCTTGCAGCCCCGCGATGACGATCACGAAGCTCACGACCAGCGCCAGGACCGGACGCCGGATAAAGAGATCGGTAAAAGTTTTCATCGGCTCACCAAAACTTCATCATGAGTCGGACGGCTTCGGATTCAGTTCGGCTTTCGGCTGGAGACTGTTGTCCACCACCACATCCATCCCGTTCCGCATTTTGAAGACGCCGGTGCTGACGACCGCGTCGTTCTCCTTCAACCCTTCAGTGACCGCGACAAAATCTCCACGTGTTTCACCGGTTCGAATAAATTGCTGCCGGAGAACAAGCGAATCCTTGCCGCTCTTCTCGTCGTGTTTCTTTTCGATGATGAAAACAGAGTTGCCGAAGGGCGCGTACGAGACCGCGGTCGCAGGAATGAAAAGGGTCGACTTGGTCTGGGGCAGGAGCACTTTGATGCGTCCGAACATTCCGGCGCGGAGCGCGTGATCGGCGTTGTCCACCATGGCTTGGAGGGAGACGTTGCGCGTAGCTGGATCGACCGAGGAATTGATCGCCGTCAGTTTGCCGTCGAACTCCCGGCCCGGGATTGCATCGGTTGTCACCTTTACCGGCAGATCGGTCTTCACATCCGCGAGCTGCTGCTGCGGCAACGCGAAATCGAAGAACACCTGATCGAGCGCTTGCAGGGAAACCAGCGCCCGGCCGACGTTGACCATCTCGCCCGGATTGACGGTACGGATTCCCGCGGCCCCATCGAACGGCGCGCGAATCTCCTTTTTGTGGATGACCGACTCGATGTTCTCCACCGCCGCCTTCTTCTGCGCGTATTTCGATGAAGCGGAGTCGAGTTCGGCCTGCGAGATTACTTTGCGATTCGCCAGGTCGTGCGCGCGATCGAGATCGGCCTTGGCCAGATCGGCCTCAGCTTGGGCGGAACGCAGCTGGGCCTGTTCCGCGGAGGCGTCGAGCTTCAATAAGACGTCGCCCTTTTTCACCAGGGTGCCGGACTGAAAATTAATTTCGCTTACCGTTCCGGCGAGCTCCGCGCTGATCATGGCGCCCTGCACGGGGTTAATCGAGCCAACGGCGGTAAGCATCGGTTGCCAATCGCCTTTCTGCACCGGGGTGCTGTTAACGGTGGTGGGCGGCGGGGTCATCTTTTTGCCCGACGAAATCAGCGTCATGATCTGCCAAACCTTGATCCCGGCGATGAGCAAAAAGATGGCGAGCAGTCCGGCGACTACTTTGAAGACAGCGTTGCGAGTCCGCTTCTTTTGCGGCGGAGCCGAGCTGACTGGCGCGGAGCTGGGCGATTTACGCGAGAGCAGGTTCGTATTCATGTTTGAAAAGCAGGCTCCAAAGCCGGCGGGTTACTTCGAGTTGGCGCGCCCGCCGTTCCGCCGCCGTCATCTCCTGCGGCTGCAGGACGTCGCGCATCAACATTCCTCGCGCGACGGCGAAAATTAATTCCGACAGCTCGTGAGGCTCGAGTCCATGAGTGGCGCCACTCTTCGCTTCGGGCGAGCGCGCGATCAAATCGGTCACGCCATCCATCGCCGTCTGCAAAACATCACGAACCAAATCGGCGATCGGGGGATTGCGGGATGCTTCCGCGTAAAGATCGACCACGAAGGCCGACTGCACCTTCGGCGCTTTCTCGCAGCAATGCGCGGTGAACAAAATCTCAAGCGACTCCAGAAGAGAGGGCGCCTGCCGCGCGCGTTCGAGCAGATCCTGGATCTCGATCTTGTGCCGTTCCGCCATGGCCGCAATGACCGCCTCCTTGTTGGCGAAATAACGATAAATCAGCCCCACGCTGATCCCGGCTTCGGCGCTGATATCGTGCATGCTAGCTTGGTGAAAGCCGTGTTTGGCGAAGCACACAATCGCGGCCTCAAGGATTTGCAGCCGGCGGTCAAGCACCGGCTCGGATGGGATTTGTGACATTGGGTGGACAATGAATGAACGTTCATTCATTGTCAAATCGATCTAAAAAACAAGGCGCTCCCCGTAGTGAGCGCCTCTACATTCAACCCAATGCCGCGCCCCAAACAAATTGGCGTTGATTGGAACACGAGGTTCATTTCTCGATTTCCCCTTACGGCACGCTACCTAATCGGCGTTTCCGGCGGTCGCGATTCGGTGGCGCTGCTCCATTGGCTCCTCTCGCTCGGCTATCGAAAACTGATTATCTGCCATCTCGACCACAAGTTGCGCGGCAGCGCGAGTCGGTCGGATGCCGCATTTGTCCGCCGGCTTGCGCGCCAGCACAAACTCGAATGCGAGATCGACAGCGCGGACGTCGGCGCGATGGTGGCTCGGACACGGCAATCAATCGAAACCGCCGGACGTACCGCGCGCTACGAATTTTTTGCCGGAATCGCGCGTCGTCGCCGTTGCCGCGCGATTTTTTTGGCGCATCACGCCGATGATCTGGTCGAGACGTTCCTCATGAATTTATTTCGCGGCGCAGGGCCGGCCGGTTTTCGCGGCATGCGCGAAGTGGTCGCGCGCAATGTATCGGGGGTCGATCTGCAAATCGTGCGACCGCTCCTCGGTGTTTGGCGTGACGAGATCGACGCGTACGTAAAATCAAACCGGCTCGAATTTCGTGAAGATTCCACCAACCAGACCCTCGGCCCGGCGCGCAATCGGGTGCGGCGCCGAATCATTCCTTACATCGAAAAGCAGCTTGGCCGCGAAGTGCGCGGCGCTCTCTGGCGCGCCGCTGCGATCGCCGCAGATGAAGCCGAGTGGTTGGAGGGGTTGATGGATCCGAAGCAAACCGAAGCTACCGAGCTAGCCGTTGCCGGGCTCCGTTCGCAGCCGCGCGCCTTGCAGCGGCGCGTCATCCAGCAATGGCTGCGCGCGCGGGGCGTCGAAGATCTCGATTTCGAAACGATCGAACGCGTCCGCGCGTTGCTCGAGCCCGAAACGAAAATCGCCAAGACCAATTTACCCGGCGATCTGCATGCCCGCCGACGCGCCGGGAGAATTTTCGTCGAGTAAGTGGCTTCTGCTACAGAAGAATTCCCAATCCGTGTTTCATCCGTGGTCATCCGTGGCTAAAGTCTGACTTCAATGAGTTCAGATGTTCGCGTCCGCTTCGCTCCGTCGCCCACCGGTTACCTTCACATCGGCGGCGCGCGCACCGCGTTGTTCAACTGGCTCTACGCGAAACACACCGGCGGAACTCTTGTTCTTCGCATCGAAGACACCGATCGGGCGCGGAACACCGAAGTAGCCGCGCGCGCGATCTACGACGGCCTCCGCTGGCTTGGTCTGGATTGGGATGAGGGCCCGGAAGTCGGTGGCGACTTCGGTCCTTATTTTCAAAGCGAGCGCGAATCCATTTATCAGAATTACCTGGCCAAACTTCGTGCCGCCGATCGCATTTACGATGATGAAGGTTCGGTTCGTTTTCGTTTCGCGCGCGAAAAGGTCGTGGTCGATGACGTGATCTGCGGCCAGATCGAATTCGACATGAGCAGCGCTGAGACAAATCCCGACATGACGATTCGCCGTCCCGATGGCTCCTGGATTTTCCATTTCGTGAATGTGGTTGATGACATCGAGATGAAGATCTCGCACGTCATCCGCGGCGAAGATCATCTTTCGAATACGCCGAAGCACGTGCAGCTCTACCGCGCGTTTGGCGCCTCGCCGCCGCGGTTCGCGCACATTCCGCTCATCCTGAACAAGGACCATTCCAAGATGAGCAAGCGCGATCAGGGCGCGAGCATCATTACTTACATCGAGAGCGGTTACCTGCCCGAAGCGGTCCGCAATTATCTCTGTCTTCTCGGCTGGTCGTCGAAAGACAACCGCGAGAAAATCGAGATCGAAGAAGTCGCCCGCCTGTTCGAGCTCGAGAAGATCCACCGTAAGAACGCCTCGTTCGACCTCGACAAATGCACCTGGCTGAATGGCGAATACGTGCGCGAGCTGGACCACGAACGTTTTCAGCAACTGGCCCGGCAGGCTTTGGAAAAAGCCGGCGTCGATCTCTCCAAATTCTCGCCGGAGTACGTCCACGCCGCGATCGAGACCTGCAAAGGAAAATTCAAAATCTTCAGCGAGCTGCCCGGGTACTGCGGTTTCTATTTCAAGGACGAGTTCGATTACAACGCCGAAGGCGTCGCGAAACATTTCGTACCGGAGACCAAGCCGCGCCTTCTTGCGGTTCGCGAAGCGTTTGCCGCTCTCGAAGATTTCGGCGCCGCAAATCTGGAGCAGGCCTTGAAGGCGACGGCTGCGGGCCTCGACGTCAAAGTCGGCGTCCTGGTCCATCCGACGCGTCTAGCCGTCACCGGCAGCAACGCCGGTCCGAGCCTTTATCATCTGCTGGAAATCCTGGGCAAAGAGCAAGTCCTCGCGAGACTAGATCGAGCGTTGTTAACTTTTTAACGCTGTCATGTTGAGCGAAGCGAAACATCTCTGATTATTTCAGTCCGCCCCGCGCGGAAATGGCCAGAGATGTTTCGCTTCGCTCAACATGACAATGTAGGCGTGGCGCGCGGCTGTATTCAGGCGCGGGCCTTCTTCGCTTCCTTCGCCCAGGTATCCTTCAAGGTCATCGTCCGATTGAAAACAAGGTTTCCGGGCCTCGAATCCGAGTCGAGGATGAAGTAACCAAGCCGCTCGAATTGATACCGCGTATCCGGCGCGGCCTCGGCCAGTGATGGCTCGCATTTGGCGCTCACGATTTCGAGCGAATGCGGATTCAGGAATGCCTTGAAATCGCCATCGGCATCGGGCTCCGGCACGGTGAAAAGCCGATCGTAGAGACGCACCTCGGCTTCGATCGCGTCCGAAGCGCTGACCCAGTGAATGGTCCCTTTGACTTTGCGACTCGAACTGGGCCCGCCCGATTTGCTGTCTAGGTCGGCCGTGCAGCGAAGCTCGGTCAGGTTGCCCGCCTCATCTTTCACGACCTCGTCGCACTTGATGATGTAAGCGTATTTTAATCGCACCTCGCCACCGGGTTTTAGTCGGAAATATTTCGGCGGAGGCGTTTCGGTAAAATCGGCGCTGTCGATGAACAACTCGCGGCTGAATGGAATCTTGCGTGAGCCGGCCGTGGGATCCTCCGGATTGTTTACGGCGTCGAGTTCTTCGACTTGCCCTGCCGGATAGTTCGTGATCACAACTTTTACGGGATGGAGCACAGCGAGGCGGCGCGGTGCCACCCGGTTGAGTTCTTCGCGGACCGTATGCTCGAGCACCGCGATATCCGTCAGGCTCGGATATTTCGTAATCCCGATGTTGTAAGCAAAGGTGCGGATCGAATTCGCGGTCAGACCGCGCCGCCGGAGTGCGGAGATCGTCGGCATGCGCGGATCGTCCCAGGCCTTCACGAGGCCGTCGTTCACGAGCTGGAGGAGCTTGCGCTTACTCATGACGGTGTAGTTGATGTTCAGCCGCGCGAATTCGTACTGGTGCGGGATCGGTCGCGGCAGATCGAGCGAATCGAGCAGCCAATCGTAAAGCGGCCGGTGCACCTCGAACTCGAGCGTGCAGACGGAATGGGTGATGCCCTCGATGTAATCGCTCAGGGTGTGAGCGAAATCGTACATCGGATAGATGCACCATTTATTGCCGGTATGATGATGTTCGGCGTGCCGAATGCGATAGAGGACCGGATCGCGCAGCCACATGTTGGGCGCGCTCATGTCGATGCGGGCCCGGAGCGTGCGCGCACCATCGGGAAATTCGCCCGCTTTCATGCGCGCCAGCAGATCGAGATTTTCTTCCGCCGATCGATTGCGAGACGGGCACTCTTTGGCGAGGCGTCGATATTCATCGGTCTCCTCCGCCGACATATCGCAAACGTAGGCTTTGCCTTTGCGCACGAGCTCGAGGGCGTATTCGTAAAACTGATCGAAGTAATCGGAGGCATAACACGGGGCCTGCCCGATGTGTTCGTCGGCCCAGCCAGCGATGAGCCATTTCACGTCGAACATGATCGAATCGACGTATTCGGTCTCCTCCTTCGTCGGATTGGTATCGTCCATACGGACGTTGCATTTTCCGCCAAACTCCCGGGCGATTCCGAAGTTGAGGCAAATCGATTTGGCGTGGCCAATGTGAAGGTAGCCGTTCGGCTCCGGCGGGAAGCGCGTGCAAATCTTGTTGTGCTTCCCTGATCGGAGATCCTCCGCGACGACGTCGCGAATAAAGTCGGACGGCGTGGCGGGCTCGTTCTCGTTCGGCGTCGTCATCTTCGTGCGCGACAGTAGCAGACGATTAGGTGGCTGGACAACTCGCGCCCTGTCACGATGAATATCTGGAACCTCGTGAAAGAAGTTTACACGTTCGCCGATCTGGAAAGCTGGAAAGCAAAAGCTAAAGTGCCGATCCGTCTCGGCGTTTTCGGCGATCCGGTTGCGCAATCGCTTTCGCCGCAAATGCACAAGGGCGCCCTGGAAACGTGCGGCCTCGAAATGCAGTATGCGCGATTCGAAATTCATTCGAACGAATTGCCGCCGGCGTTCGAATTATTGCGACAGCTGAATTTCGTCGGCGTGAACCTGACCGTTCCGCACAAGATCGCGGCGCTCAAACTTGTTGATGAAGCTGATGAAACCGCCCGCCAGGTCGGCGCCGTCAATACCATCAAGATCGAAAACGAAAAATTGCGTGGCTTCAATACCGACGGAAAAGGATTTTCCCGCGCGATTCGCGAGGAGTTCTCGGTCGATCTTCACGACCTTCGCGTGCTGATTCTGGGGGCGGGCGGCGCGGCGCGAGCGATCGCGTTCCAATGCGCGAAAGAAAACTGCGAGCGGCTCGTCATCGCCAATCGTGATTTCGAGAAAGCAAGACAGCTTTCCGAAGAACTGCGGCCCTTCTTTGCAGAGGCGAGAGTTCTGGGACCGGTCGCGCGGCTGCAAGCCATTCCATTCGACGAAGCCGCTCTCCGATTTCAAATCGGCAATGTCGATCTGGTCGTGAATGCGACCCCGCTCGGATTAAATCGGACCGACGCCGCACCGATTTCGGCGCGGTTGGTCGCGCCGCATCTGATGATTTACGACACGATTTATTCGAGCAGCCAAACCGCGTTCGTTTCCGCCGCGATCGACGCCGGCGCGCGCGCCGTTAACGGATTATCGATGTTGCTGCATCAAGGCGCGCTTGCCTTTGAGATTTGGTTCGATCGCGCCGCGCCTATCGACGCGATGCGGGCGGCGCTTCCTTTGCGCTAACAAACTCGCGCGACATTTCCTCGCCGCGCGCCGCGGCGGCTTGCACGGCGGCGACCAATCCCTGCGAAGTCCGGAGTTCCTCCATCGCAGCCAATCCGGCCGCCGTGGTCCCGCCAGGCGTCACCACCATTTGGCGGAGTTCTTCGGGGGATTTTCCTGTTTCGACTGCGAGCTGCGCCGCTCCGAGAACCGTGTGGGTCGCGAGGACTGTCGCAACCGCAGCAGGTAAACCCGTGGCGACGCCGCCATTCGCGAGCGCTTCGATGACTGTGTAGACAAACGCCGGGCCGCTTCCCGCCAGAGCGGTTACCGCGTCGATTTGTTCCTCATCGACTTCAACCGTCACGCCCACGGCGTCGAAAATTGTCTTCGCCCGCAAAAGGTCATCCGTGCTTGTCCGTGCGCCGCGAGCGAGCGCCGTCGCACCCCGCCGGATCGCAGTCGGGGTGTTCGTGAGCGCACGCATCAACCGCGCGTTCGAGACAGGCTCCATATTGCGAATCCGAACGCCGGCGGCGAGCGAGATCACCAGTTTGTTTTCTGTGACCGGCGCGATCTCTGCGACGACCGCGAGCACTACGGCCGGCTTGACCCCGATCAGAATCGTTTCACCGGAGCGCGCGGCTTTCTGGTTATCCGTCGTAACGGCGACGCCGGCTTCCTGCAGAGCCGAGCGCAACTTTCCGTCGGGCTCACTCGCGATAATCTCCGCGGGCAGACAGAAATTCGCGCGCAACAAACCGCGGATAACCGAGCCGGCGAGCTTGCCCGCGCCGATGAAGGCGAGGCGGTAGTTCCGCTCCGTTGTTTCTAAATCAGGCTCGATCTCATGACATTAATCGATGGTACGCGCCGGTGTAAACTTTGGTCTAAGATTGGAGACGGCCTGCCCCCGCAATCGCGGGGCCGTTGGGGAAGAATCGAGCTGAAGCTCGACCGGCACGTGGGCGTGCCGGCTCCAGCTTTCACTTGTCACTCGTCACTTTCCCAGTTTCACTTCTGCGCAATGCAGCGACCTACTCTTTGGCTCATGCTGGTGGTTTTGCTGCTCGGAATTCTTTTTCTGCGCGAGCCGAGGCTGGAGCAATCGGAGGAGCTTTTTTTGCGATGGCTCTTAAAAAATGCCGATCCGCAGGGACCCAGAGCGCCGCTTACCGTCGTTGAGATTGGGCACGATTCGCTGATGGAAAAGGACGCGGCCAAGGAAGCCGCCGAGACTTCGCCTCACGCCGGCACAAGCGTCGTCTCGCCTCTGGAGTTCGCGCTTTTTCTCCAGTCCGCCCTGGCCTTTCAACCGACCGTGGTCGCGTTCGAGAATATTTTGAAATGGCGCGAGCGGGACAAGGACCAGGAGCAGGTTTTCATCGATCAGGCGATGCGCGTTCCGCGTCTTCTTTTGGCCGCGGAATTAACCACCACGCCCGATCCGGATGCGCCGGGCCCCGAGATTCCGGGCTTCAGCCAGGTCACGGGAAAGCGCGGCGATCTGGTGGAATTTTCCGGCATCGGCCGGCAACCGAGCGAAGAAATGCGGCTGATCGCGACGGCCGGATTCGTTAATCTCCCCGACGAAATTTCCGACGGAATCCATGTCCCGCTGCTTTTTCGTTATCGCGGCGAGGTCATCCCCTCTTTCGCGCTGGAAGCGATCCTTCTTTGGCTGCGCGTGACGCCATCTGAAGTCTCCATCGATTTGGATTCGCACATTTCCCTTCCGAAAGGCCGCAAGATTCCGATCCGCTCCGATGGCACTCTCTTGATTTCACCGAACGCCGGTGCGAAAGCGCGCCGGATCAACTTGAACGATCTGCTCCTGGCCGCACAACAACACGACTCCGGGCTGCAACCGAACAAGGATTTCGAATCGATGCGCGAAAACATCGTGCTGGCGCGCACCCCGGCCAATCCGCTTTCGCCGCCGGACGTCTTCGCCGCCACCATCGCAACGATCCAAACGAATGGTTATGTCCATCGCGTTCATTGGATTTTTGATTGCATCATTCTTCTTCTGGCTTCGGCGGCGGTGGTGAAGTTGCGCGATATTTCGCGGGTCGATCTCGTCCTTATCGCGATCGCTTTCACGGCGGCGTATTGCCTGATCGCGCTCGCCATCGTCTCGCGGTTCCTCATCTGGCTTCCGGGCTGTTTGCCTTTGGGCGCGGTCTGGTTGCTGGTGCTGATTTCCATCGTCATCCCGCATCGCTATCGTGCCACTCGGCCGGATGTGATCGCCATCCCGCCGCCGATTGCGTAACGTGACCATTTCCAACCCAGAAATCGAAGAGCGCATCGATCGCCTGCACGGCCATGGTCTCGTCGATTTGCACTTCGATCTCCTGATGGACCTGTACGAGCGGCGCACGCAACTGAATCTGCTCGCCACGGAATTCCTGCCGGACTTTGAGGCAGGCGGTGTCGGCGTCATCGGCGCGGCGATTTATCTCGAGGACCGGTATCTGCCGGAAATGGGTTTGCGGGTGGCGTTGGATCAGATCGCGCGGCTTTATGCGGAAGTCGATCGATCGGACCGCTTCGCCATTTGCAAGAGTCGTGCGGACATTTCGCAGGCCCGAGCCCGGGACAAGATCGCGCTGCTGATTACGATGGAAGGCGTCGAGCCGCTGGGAGTCGACCTTGATTTGCTCCGCGTCTTTTACGAGCTCGGCGTTCGCTCTATCGGCTTGACCCATGCCCGCCGCAACGCCGCGGGTGACGGCGCCCTTTTTGCCGAAAGCGGATCGCCCCGCGATGGCCTCACCGGTTTTGGGCGCGATGTGGTGCGCGAGTGCGAAAGACTCGGCGTGATGATCGACCTGGCCCACATCAGTCCGGCCGGCTTCGACCAGATCTTCGAGATCACCTCGAAGCCGCTGATCGTTTCGCATACCAACGCGCGCCGGTATTACGACATCGAGCGCAACCTCAGCGACGAGCAAATCAAAATGGTCGGTGAACGCGGCGGCGTGATTGGAATCAACGCGATCCTCGTCAGCCCGCGCAAAGAAGAAGCGACCATCGACCGCTACATCGATCACATCGAGCACGTCCGGGACCTGATCGGGATCGATGCCGTCGCGATCGGCTTCGATTTTTTCGAGTTCATTTTCCGGCAATGGACTCCGGCCGAGCAGGAGGCGTTTCACAAGAAATTCACGCACGCCCATTTCATTCCCGATCTCTCGAACCATTCCGAGAGCCGCAAGGTGACGCGGCGATTGATCGAACGCGGCTTCAGCGACGACGCGATCGAAAAAATTCTCTTCCGAAACTGGATGCGAATGTTTGAACTGTTGCTGTGAAGTTCATCAATCTCACGCGCCGGACCGAGATCGGCGCCAACACCTATTATCTGGAGGCGGCCGGTCAGCACTTTGTCCTCGACTGCGGCATGCATCCGAAAGAGGAGGGCGAAGAAGCGCTCCCGAATCTTCAGGCGCTCGGCGATCGCAAGCTCGACGCGATCATTGTTTCGCACGCGCATCTCGATCACATCGGCACCCTGCCGGTATTGATGCGCCGGCAGCCGAACGCGCGGATTTTCATGACGGAAGCGACGGCCGAGATCGGCAGCGCGCTCCTCCATAACTCGGTCAACGTCATGACGCGGCAGCGGGAGGAGCTTGGCGTGGTGATGTATCCGCTCTTCACCCATCGCGAAACCGATCGCGCCAGCGATCGCTGGCAATCATGTCCGTTTCGCCAGCCATTTACACTGGCCGGTGAGCGGGCGCGGCCGAACGAAAAGGGCGGACTGACGGTGGAGTTCATCGACGCCGGACATGTGCTCGGCGCCGCGGGCGTTCTGATCCGCGCGGAAGGCCGCACGATTTTTTACAGCGGCGATGTGAACTTCGACGATCAAACGGTGACACAAGGCGCCGCCTTTCCGGAATCCGGCGTCGATGTTTTGATTATTGAAACGACCCGGGGCGACAGCCCGTTGCCGAAAGGATTCACGCGCGAGGCCGAAGAGCGACGCCTGGTCGGCGCGATCGAGCGCGCTTTCAGCCGCGGCGGCTGCATTCTCATGCCGGTCTTTGCCCTGGGCAAAACACAGGAAGCGCTCGGGATGATCTACAAATTCCGGCGGGAAAAATTGCTCGGTGAATTTCCGATCTACATCGGGGGTCTGAGCGTGAAGATGACCGAGATCTACGATCGACGGGCGATGACGACGCGAAGGCTGCTGCCTCGGTTGCAACTTCTCGAGGAAGTGGCGCCCTTCGTCCTCAACGGCCAGACAATCCACGATTCGCCCGCGCGGCCGGGGCGGATCTACGCGCTCTCGAGCGGGATGATGACGCCGAAAACGTTATCGAACACTTTTGCGCGGCGCGTAATTGAAAATCCGGAGCACTCGATTTTCTTTGTTGGTTTCGCCGATCCGGAATCGCCCGCCGGAATTCTCAAGGCTGCACGGCCCGGAGATCTGGTCTCGCTCGATCCGGACGAGCCGCCGCAAACATTGCGTTGCCAAATCGAGCAATTCCAATTTAGCGCGCACGCGTCGCGCGAGTCGATCGTTCGCTATGTGAAGCAGGTTGCGCCGAAAAAGATCGTGCTGGTGCACGGCGATCCGGCGGCAATCGCTTGGACGCACGCCCAGCTCGTCGCGGCGTTGCCAGGAACCGAAGTGATTGTGCCGAAGCCGGGGGTGGAGTTGGAATTGTGAATGAGGATCGTTTCCTGGAACATCAATTCTCTGCGCAAGCGGCAGGAACGTCTCCTTTCGTGGTTAAGCGCGACCCAGCCGGATGTCGTTTGTCTCCAGGAAACGAAATGTACCGACGAACAATTCCCAGAGCTCGATTTGCGCTCGGCCGGATATCATTCGGCGTTTCACGGCCAGAAATCTTATAACGGTGTCGCCATTCTGTCGCGGACCGCGCCGCAGGATGTGCGAGCGGCGCTCTGCGATGAAGAAGTGGATCCGCAGGCACGCGTGATTGCGGCCACCATCGGCATGGTCCGTGTCTATTCGATCTATGCGCCAAATGGCCAGGCGGTCGGGTCGCCGGCGTACGATTACAAGCTGCGGTGGTATGCGCGGCTGCGTAATTGCCTGCGCGGAGATCAAGCCGGCAGGGAACACCTTGTCGTCTGCGGCGATTTCAATGTCGCGCCGAAGGACGAAGATGTTTACGACCCCGATTTATGGCGCGGCGCCATCATGTGCTCTGACGGCGAGCGCGCGGCGTTCGATGAATTGTGCGCGACCGGCCTGGTGGATACTTTGCGACTGCGTCATCCCGAGTCCGGCCTGTTCAGTTGGTGGGATTATCGGATGCTTGCCTTTCCGAAAAACCGCGGACTGCGCATTGATGCGATCCTGGCCAGCAAATCTTTGGCGCTCCATTGCACCGCCGCCGGGATTGAACGCGAAATGCGCAAAGGCAAAGAACCTTCCGATCATGCGCCGGTCTGGGCCGAGTTTTCGCTGTAGCGTTCGACATTCGCCGCTCGACATTCGACCTTCGTTAGATGTCTGACGCGACTGAACGCTCCGTCCGCGACGCGCCCTCCAAGCCGCTCATGCTCTTCGATGGCAACTGCCATTTCTGCCGCCGCTGGATCGAGCGTTGGCGCGAAATGACGGGAGACGCTGTGGAGTACGCGCCATTTCAGGAAGCCGCGGAACGCTTTCCCGAAATTCCGCGCGAAGCATTCAAGGAGGCCGTCCATTTCATCGAGACGGATGGAAGCGTTAGCCGTGGCGCGGCGGCGGTCTTCCGCTCGTTAGGTCAAAGCCGCGGCCGGCGCTGGATGATCTCGGGTTACGAGCATGTTCCGGGGTTCGCGCTCATCACCGAAACTGCTTATCGATTCGTTGCGGCGAACCGGATGATCGCCTCTTTTTTCACGCGTCTGCTCTGGGGAGCCGACGTTCGACGGCCAACGTATTTCCAGGCGCGCCAATGGTTTCTCCGCTCGCTGGGAGGCATCTATCTGATCGCTTTTCTCTCGTTCTGGATGCAAGTGGATGGATTGATCGGCGAACGGGGGATCCTGCCGGTCGCGGCGTTTCTCCCTGCCGCGCGGGAACAACTCGGCGGCGCGGCCTGGTTTCTCTTGCCGACACTCTGCTGGTTCAATTCTAGCAACGCCTTTCTGCATTTTCTCTGCGGCGCCGGTGCAGTCGTTTCCGTCTTGCTGATCGCCGGTTTGCTGCCGCGCCTGTCGCTGATTCTGCTCTTCGCTTTTTATCTGTCGCTCACCATTGCCGGCCAAATCTTCCTCAGCTTTCAATGGGACATTCTTCTGCTCGAGACCGGATTCCTGGCCATTTTCTTCGCGCCCTTCTGCTGGCGCCTGATGGCGGCGCCCGACCGCCCGATCTCCGGCATGGGCCAGTTCCTTCTCAAACTTCTTCTCTTCAAATTGATGTTGATGTCCGGTGTCGTGAAACTGACCAGCGGGGACGAGTCATGGTGGAATTTGACCGCACTCGATTATCATTACTGGACGCAACCGCTGCCGACGGTGATTGGCTGGTGGTCGGACCAGCATCCGGACTGGTTCAAGAAATTCTCGGTCGCGTTCTGCCTCCTCATCGAAATCGTCAGCCCGTTTTTCATCTGGGCGCCTCGACGGTTGCGACACATTGCGGCTGGCTTCCTCGTCGTCCTGCAAATTGCGATCGCCGCCACGGGGAACTACTGCTTCTTCAATCTCCTCGTGATCGCGCTCTGCATATTGCTGCTTGATGACGCGCTAATCTGCCGCTTGGTAGGAACGGCGCGCTACGCCGTCCGCGGCCCGAGCAGCGCGCGGACCCTACCGAGGTTGGCCATGATCGTGTTGGCCGCGATTCTCCTTCCGCTCAACGCTGCGCTGATCTTTTCCGCGTTCAAACCGGAAGCGCAATGGCCCCGGCCAATCGCGACGCTCTACAGCTATATCGAGCCATTTCGAATCGTGAACGGATACGGCTTATTCCGCGTGATGACGAAGTCACGGCCGGAGATCATCGTCGAAGGCAGCGCCGACGGATCGGAATGGATCGCATATGAATTCCGATGGAAGCCGGGCGACCTTAATCAACCGCCCCACTGGGCCGCCCCGCATCAACCGCGGCTCGATTGGCAGATGTGGTTCGCGGCCCTGGGAACCTACCGGCACAATCCCTGGTTTGTCCGTTTCATGGAATGTTTGCTGAAGAATAATCCCGACGTGACGGGGTTGCTCGCGCGCAATCCGTTTCCAAAAGACGCGCCGCGTTATGTCCGAGCCACGCTTTATGATTACCGGTTCGCAACGTCGAGCGAGCATCACACGACGGGCGCCTGGTGGAAGCGGGAAGAGCGAGAAAATTATCTCCCGCCGATTTCGCTCGAAGATTTCCGGCGTTAACCGGGTTGCGGATCCGGCCGCTCTCGCAATCGCCACCGCACGATGAAATATGCGGCCAGCAATCCGAGAACAGCGCCCGCGACGACATCCGAGAGATGGTGTGCCGCCACATACATTCTCGAAAAACCGATCAACAGCGGAATGACCAGGCACCCGGCGCCAATTCGCCAGCTCGCCAAAGCGAGGGTCGCGAAGAATGCAGTGGACGCCGCGGTGTGTCCGGACGGGAACGCGTTGTAACGCGCCTTCAAACTGGGGCCGGTCCACGTTGCGCTAGTTTCCTTTTCCGCCGCCGGTCGCGGGCGGCCCGTGGATATTTTAACCGCGCGAGCGGCCACGCCGGCCAACGCGCAGGCGAGAATCATCGCCGTAACGACCCGCATCCAGCGTTTGCTCCCCCGCCACCAGGCCAGTCCGAGCAGAACGATTCCGAGCGCGATGTGCTCGGGCCAGTCGCCAAACTTGCTCACGGCCCGCAGGAAATCTCGCGCGCCGGCATTTTGATGCTGCGCGATCCACCCCAGCGCCTGCGCATCGAGATAAAAACTCGCCAGCAGGGCCAAACCCGCGGCGAAGAAGAATAAATACCACCGGCGAAAGACGACGATTGCGCTCATCGCCAAATTTCCCATTTGTGTTTCACGCGTGCGTATCTTTCAATCTTCGCTCTGTCACCCGCAATCCGTAATTTCGTTCTGCTCTTTCTCGGCTGCCTGCTTTTCCATGTCGCGGGCACCTGGAGCATCCCGCTGGTCGACCGCGACGAGCCTCGTTTCGCCGAAGCGTCGCGCGAGATGCGCGAGCGGGCCGATTATGTCGTCCCGTACTTCAATAACAAGTATCGCTTCGACAAGCCCCCCTTCATCTATTGGATGCAGATCGCGAGCTATCGCGTTTTTGGCGAGAACGATTTTTCGGCGCGGTTGCCTTCCGGGATTGCGGGAGCACTGACGGCTCTCCTGCTTCTCGGGTGGGGCCGCCGGCTGGGAGGCGAACGCCTGGGCTGGTGGGCTGCGACTATTTTCACTCTCTGCCTGCAAACATTCATTCACGCCAAGGCCGCGGTTGCCGATATGTGGCTGGTTTTCTTCGTCACCGCCGCCTACTGGGCAGGGTATGAATTGATCGCAGAGCTGCTCCGGACGCCGGGGTCAACCAACGACTCGCGTTCCTGGAGATATTGGCGACTCATCTTTTACGTCGCGCTCGCGTTCGCTTTTCTGACCAAAGGTCCGCTCGGCTGGATGCCTCTCGCAACGGTGGCCTGCATGAAATTCTTCCTGCGCGGTCAATCGCTCAATCGCCGGTTTTGGTTTGTCTCCGGGATTTTGTTCAGCCTCGGCATTGTCCTGCTCTGGGGCGTTCCGGCATTGATCAGGACGAAAGGCGAATTTTTCTGGGTCGGCATCGGACGGCACGTGATCGAGCGTGGGTTCGGCGCCCTGGAGGGTCACGGCGGGCAAACCTGGCAAAGCTACCTGATCACCCTCCCATTTTATTTCGGGACCGTTTTCGTCAGTTTCTTCCCGTGGTCGATCAAGCTTCCTGCCCTGACCAAACGTCTCTGGCGAGAGCGCGACGGGGTCGATCGATACCTCATCCTTGGAATCGCGATTGTCTTCATCCTTATGACCATCGTGAAGACCAAGCTGCCCCATTACACGCTCATCGCCTTTCCGTTGCTCTCACTCTTGTTGGCTCGGCATCTTTTTGAACTGCGCGGATCGCCGCGATTCGCGCCGCGCGCTGCGGGTGCCGCGCTCGTGGTGGCATTGGCCGTGTCGCTTTTCGCGTTCCCGCTTGCGGCGCGGACGTTTCCGAGCGCAGAACTTTTCAAGAAATCGCGAAACGATCTCCTTCCGGAAATGGATTTTGCGAATGTCGATTATTTCGAGCCGAGCGTGGTCTGGTATTTCCGCGGCCGCGCCCATGGATTTTTCCGAGGCCTGCCTCCAGAGTGGGTAGATAAATTCATGACGCATCCCGGCCCACGGTTCGTCATCATGCCGACGCAGCTTGCGAAAGCGACTTACCCCCAGCTTCCGCCGGGATGGAAGTCGTACACCGTGCGCGGCTATAATTTGGTGAAAGGCAAGGCGACCGATCTGACGATCATCCTGAAGCCGACGCCGTGATTCCCGCGCCGCTGGTTGCAGTTTGGGGTGCGTCTGGTAGGAATTCGAGCGGATGATCACCTTCCTCGATGGCAAACTCGCCTCGGCGCTTCCGACTCAGGCGATCGTGAACGTCGGCGGCGTCGGCTACGAAGTTTTCATTCCGCTTTCGAGTTACGACAAGCTACCCGCCGCCGGTCAGCCCGTGCAGATCCTGACCCACCTGCATGTGCGCGAAGACGCTCATATTCTTTACGGATTCATGACCGGGGCCGAGCGCGATCTTTTTCGGTTGCTCGTAAACCATGTCAGCGGGATCGGGCCGAAACTCGCGCTGGCGGTTTTGAGCGGTATGAGCGTGAGCAATTTCAAAAGTGCGGTGGTCAACGCGGACATCGCGTCGCTTTCGAAGATCAGCGGTCTCGGGAAAAAAACAGCGGAGCGAATTGTCCTCGAGTTGAAAGACAAGCTTGGCGTAGTGGCGGCATGGGAAGCGGCCAGCGCCGAACATGCGCCGACCGAAGAGCAAAGCCAGGCGAACGAAGCGGTCCTGGCGCTGATTGCGCTTGGCTATAAGCAGGTCGACGCGCATAAGACCGTGCGGGAGCTGCAGGAGAGGGAGGGCGAGATCAAATCGGCGGAGGAGCTGGTCAAGATGGCGCTGAAGAGGATGGCGGCGGGGAGGTAGTCGGCTTCGCCGTCTTAAGTTTTAAGTGTTAAGTTTTAAGGGTCGAGGCAGTAGTTTTTCTTAAAACTTAACACTTAAAACTTAACACTTTTTTGAACGCTCTCGCCGCAATCCGCGCTTCCTTGCCTGAGCAAGGTCTCTTCGCCGACAAGGACTTCCTTCTTTCGCCCGATCCCTTTCCGATCGATCGCGCCTTCGAAAAAGAACTCGAGCAGCTCGGCCATCGCCTCTTCGTTTTCCAATGCGCCTGCAACGAGCTTTACCAGCGCAGCATCAAAGGCAAACAACCCGCCTGGATCGCCAACTATCTCGACGCGGGAAAGTCGGCCGAGCTCATCGAGTTCTCCCGGCGCAAACAATTCCGGGACGAACTGCCAGTCGTGATCCGGCCAGATCTGATCCTGACCGACGCTGGCTTCACGATTGCCGAGATCGATTCTGTCCCGGGGGGAATCGGTTTGACGGGGTGGCTCAATCAAACTTACGCCGCGCTCGGCAGCGATGTGATCGGCGGCGGCGAAGGAATGCTGGACGGGTTCGGGAGCTTGCTGCCGGAGGGCGGCGACATCGTGATTTCGGAGGAAGCTTCCACTTACCGGCCGGAAATGAATTGGCTGGCAGCGCAGTTGAACCAAAAGCATCCGGAGTTCCAGTGGCGCGTCCTGGAAGCTGAGACCTACCAACCCGTGGCCGGCCGGAATGTTTACCGCTTTTTCGAGCTGTTCGATCTTCCAAATTTGCCGCGCGTCTCTGAGTTGATGAACATGACCGCGGAGGGGACGGTCCGCATCACGCCGCCGTTCAAGCCGTACCTCGAAGAGAAAATGTGGTTTTCTCTTTTTTGGATGCAGCCGCTGCGCGAATTCTGGCGGCGGGAGCTGGGCGACAAATATTTTTCGAAATTGCAGGAAGTCATTCCCTACAGTTGGCCGCTCGATCCGATGCCGTTGCCGCAACACGGCGTGATTCCGCGGCTCGAGATCCACGATTGGCGGGAAGCGGGAAAGCTCAGCCAGAAGGAGCGCGATCTTTTGATCAAGGTGAGCGGGTTTTCGCCGCTGGGGTGGGGGAGTCGTGGAATCGTGGTCGGGTCCGATGTTCCGCAGACCGAATGGGAGAAACAGCTCGCAGAAGCGCTCGCCAGCTTCGATACGTCGCCGCGCATTATGCAGCGCTTTCACAAAGCGCGCTTGCTGGACCATCGCTATTGGGACAATGACTCCGGCGAAATCAAAACCATGCGCGGCCGCGTGCGTCTCTGCCCATATTACTTCGTCGAAAACGCGAAGGTCACCTTGCGCGGCGGGCTTGCTACGATCGTTCCGGCTGACAAAAAACTTCTCCACGGAATGCGCGACGCGATTCTCGCGCCCAGTGGGCGCAAAGATGAGCCGGCGTCATAGAAGGAAGACGCGCGGCACCCAGGCGCATAAATCGCGGAGCGATTCCTCGCCGTCCGCGACCAGTTTCCGGGGTGAGTGGCTTTTGGGACTGCTCCTCGCGATCGCGACCATTCTGTTTTACCAACAGGCGTGGCGGGCCGGCTATATCTGGGACGACGACATCTATGTCACGGGCAACAAGCTTCTCACCGCGCCAGACGGACTAAGGCGCATTTGGTTCTCCTTCGATTCGCCCTCCCAGTATTTTCCGCTCGTCTATACCACCTTTCGCTTCGAGTACGCGCTCTGGGGACTGAATCCCGCCGGCTATCACGTCGTGAACATTTTGCTCCATGCCGCGAATGCGCTGCTCGTCTGGCGCTTACTAGGGTTGTTGCGCGTGCCTGGCGCTTGGCTGGCCGCAGCGATCTTCGCCTTGCATCCCGTCCACGTGGAATCGGTCGCCTGGATTACGGAACGCAAGAATGTGTTGATGGGATTTTTCTTTCTGCTCGCGCTGCTCTTTTGGACCCACTTCGTGGAATCGAGGTCGCGCTGGAAATGGAGATTTTACGCGCTGGCGTTGATCTGCTATGCCCTCGCGCTTTTCAGCAAGACAACAGCGTGCACGATCCCGGCGGCGTTGATGTTGATTTTGTGGTGGAAAGAAAAGCGGATCGACTGGCGGCGATGGGTGCAGATCGCGCCATTCGTGGCGCTGGGTATTGGTATGGGCCTGGTATCGATTTGGTGGGAGCGCGACCACCAGGGGACACAGGGGGGCCTTTTCGCGCTCGGGTTTCCAGAACGGATTGTCGTCGCAAGCCGCGCCCTCTGGTTTTATGCCGGCAAACTTTTGTGGCCGGCGCACCTTAGCTTTAACTATCCAAGTTGGACAATCTCCGCCAGACCGTCGGATTTTTTGTGGCTGGGTGCGATAGGCGTCTTTGGCGCCGCAATTTACTTCGCGCGCCACAGGCTGGGCCGCGGGCCCGAGATCGCCGCGGTTTTTTATGTAGCCACGCTAAGCCCAATGCTTGGATTCATCATGCTCTACACTTTCCGTTACACTTTTGTGGCGGACCATTACCAATACATCGCGAGCATCGGACCCATCGCTCTGGCTGCCGCCGGCATCACTACGAGTCTCGATGCTCTCGGCAAGAACGCGCGATTGTTCCTGCAAATCCTTTGTGTGGCCCTTCTCCTCTCGCTTGGTGCGAAGACGTGGCGGCAATGCGCCGCCTACACCGACCTCGACGCTCTTTGGAAGGCGACGATTTCAGAGAACCCTGACAGTTGGATGGCTTACAACAATTCCGGCATCCTTCTCGTCCAGGCTGGCCGGTTGGATGAGGGCATGGCGGCTTATAAGAAAGCTCTGGAGCTCAATCCCAAATTTGCGGAAGCATACTTCAATCTCGGGAACGCGCTCTTGCGCGTTGGGCGGACCGAGGAAGCGACCAGTACCTATGAGAAGGCGCTGGAACTCGAACCGCGCATCGCTGGCCGGATCGGCGCTTCTCTTTTTCAGGCGGGACGCCTGGAGGAGGCTAGTGTTCATTATCAGGCAGCGGTGCAATTGAATCCGAATGACGCCGCAATGATGAACGAGCTGGGCAAAGCCCTTTCGCAAATAGGGAAGACGGAGGAAGCCATCGCGGCGTTCCACCGGGTAGTGGAACTCAATCCGAAGAACGCTCCCTCACACTACAACCTGGGCAACGTCCTTCTTCATGCCGGGCGCATCGAGGAAGCCATGGATCAGTTCAGCCAGGCGCTGGAAATTAATCCGGACTACGCAGCCGCCCACAACAATCTGGGTAACGTTCTGATGCAGCTTGAGCGGATCGAAGAAGCGCTATCTCATTACTACCGGGCCTTGGAAATCAACCCGAACTATGCGACGGCCCACAACAATCTCGGTCGTGCTCTGCAACGGATAGGGAAGAACGATGAAGCCGCGCCGCATTTACAAAAGGCATTGGAGATCGAAGCAGCCGAACGGCGCAAGTAATGACTGAGATACAGGAAGCCGCACCTAAATGAGCAAACAGGCCGCCAGCAGTTTCGGTTTAGAGAAGCAGCCAAGGGTTAGGCTGCTCCGGAACAGCTACGCGATCATCCTCGCTCTCCTGGTCCTTCTGTCGCGCCAGGCATTAGGCGCCGAGGACGATGGGTTTCATGTTGTTGCAAAACAAGATGGAGGCAGTGTCACCTTGCTTATCAGAAGCGACTATACCCGCGAGTTCACCGTTACTTTGGAGGCAAAGCTAAAAAACATGACGCCCTCACGGCCCTTGCCTCTGACCGTGGATGCAGCCGGCCGGAGTTCTTTCGTCCTTGCTACTTTCCGCCAGACGGACAAGACGCTTCCGTGGCGATATAACTATCGTTACTACTGGCAGCTTGGCGCGCGGCGCGCCGCGACCACAAATGACGCCGATTATGCGATGCCTTTCCCGCCTGGTCGCTATGTTGTGATGCAAGGTCCGCACGGCAGCTACAGCCACTTCGAAGGTTCCGGCAGTGAGAACGCAGTCGACTGGACGGTGCCGGAAGGAACGGTCGTTTGTGCCGCTCGCGAAGGACGCGTGGTAGGAGTTAGACAGGACTCGACCATCAGTGGCACCGATCCCAAGTTCAAACCTCTCGGCAACTACGTCATCATTAAGCACGCCGATGGAACGTTCGCCGATTACCACCACCTCCAAACCGATGGCGCGCTGGTGCAAATCGGTGACGAGGTAAAAGTCGGCCAACCTATCGGACTATCGGGAAAGACAGGATTCGCGAGCGCGCCTCATCTGCACTTCGCGGTCTTTCAGACCATCGACGGCAAAAAGAAGCTGAGCCTCCCCTTTCGCTTAAAGACCGATCGCGGCGTCTTCACTGAGCTTATTCGTGGAAAATCCTACTAGCAGCCACTCCTACAAACCCAAAAGCTGTCATCCTGAGCGAATGCGAAGGATCTCTGATCATTTCCGACGCGAGTGCTTCAGGCGAAGAAGAGTCAGCGATCCTTCGCGCCGCTCAGGATGACAAGCATGCTTTAGGGCTTGTTGGAAAGAGTGAGCTACACCGCGACTTCCTTGAAGACCGCCACGAACCGCTCCATCTGTGCCTTCGTGCCGATAGTAACGCGCATGAAGTTAGGCATCGGCGGAAAGAGGCGGCCCACCTGAACCTTGCGCTCCCGAAACGCCGCAATCAACGGTTTCACTTCGCGGCGCATGTCGATCATCATGAAGTTTGCGTGGGAAGGAATGTAGGTGAAGCGCATTTTCTCCAGCTCGCCGTAAACATATTTTCTTACTTCGGTGTTTCTGCTGCGGCCCTGTTCGACCTGAGCGTTGTCCTCGAGGCTGGCTTTCGCCGCGACGATCGCCATGACGCTGACGCTGTCCCACGATTGCTGCGCGCGCATGAGCTCGATGTTTTCCGGCCGCGCGACAGCGTAGCCGCAACGCAAACCCGCCATGCCGTAGATTTTCGAAAACGTCCGCGCCACGATCAGGTTCGGATAATCCTTCACCAGCGGAATCACGCTCTCGTAATCCGGACTTTCGACGAAATGATGATAAGCCTCGTCCACCAGGACGATCGTCTGCTTCGGAACCTTGGCGAGGAACGCGCGCAGCTCGGCTTTGGGCGTGATACTCGCCGTGGGATTGTTCGGATTGCAAACGTAATGGAGCCCGGTATTCGGAACCTCCAGCATCTTCGGCAGATCGTGGCTGTAACTTGAGTTCAGCTTTACTTTCACCACCTCGGCATGGCTTGCCTTCGCGTGGCCCGCGGCTGCTTCAAATGTCGGGTCGCCGACGACGAGCTTCTTGTCCGGTCCCGTAAAACCCGCGACCGCCACTTTGAGAATCTCACCCGAGCCGGCGCCGGGCAGGATCTGCTCCTTGGAAACCTGATTGAGCTTCGCCAGGGCCTCGATGAGTTCGTCCTGACTGTCATCCGGATATTTCCAAGCCAGGGCGAAACCCGCGGTCATCGCTTTGAGCGCGGCCGCAGATGGTCCGTAAGGGTTTTCATTCGAGCTCAAACGAACGACATCTGACGGCTTTGTTTCTGCCGGACTTGGAGTGGATTCCGAAAGTCCGAGCGTCGGCCTCAGCGCCGCGTAGGCAGCGCCGGCGCCCAGAAGTTTCGCAAATCCCCGACGCGATAGCGCAGTTGGATTTTTCACGGCCCGTTTGTGAACAGGGGAGAGAGGGAAGTCAATCTAAAGCGAATCCGTTCGCAGCTTCCTTTTGCTTGTCGGGAGGCGATGGGGCCTGCCATCTTTGAAAACGATGAGCAACGACGCTACCACGACTCCCAAAATCCCCGAGGCGGCGGACGCAAACGTGATTGTTCGCGGAAATGCCTCCGGGTTCGCGCAGGAAATTCAGATCGGCGCGCATCGGCTGTCGGGTGACGAACCAATCGCTTTCGGCGGAACCGACACCGGTCCTTCTCCCTACGACCTCTTGCTGGCTTCGTTAGGTTCGTGCACGTCCATGACCATCGCACTCTACGCGCGACGAAAGCAGTGGCCGCTGGAGAGTGTGACGGTTTCGTTGCGGCATTCCAAGATCCACGCCGCCGATTGCGCGGACTGTGAGACCAAGATCGGAAAGATCGACCGGATCGAGCGCGATGTTCATCTCGAGGGATCGTTGACCGAGGAACAGAAAGTAAAACTGCTCGAAATGGCGGACAAATGCCCCGTCCATCGGACCCTGACCTCGGAGATCAATATCAAGACGCGCGCGGTTTGAGTCGCGCAAGACCGCGAAGCTCTGTTCCTATAACATGGCGGGCGAATGGATTGAATCGTACGTGCCGGCCCGGCTCGACAGGATGCCATGGAGCCGCTGGCATTGGCTCATCGTCGGCGCGCTCGGCGCGACCTGGATTCTCGATGGGCTCGAAGTCACGCTGGCCGGTTCGCTCGGCGGCATTCTCACCAATCGCGAAACGCTCGGCTTCACCGACGCGCAAGTCGGCGCCAGCGCTACCTTCTATCTTGCCGGGGCCGTGATCGGCGCGCTGCTTTTCGGCTACGGAACCGACCGGCTCGGACGAAAGAAATTATTTTTCATCACGGTCGCCGTCTATCTCGCCGCAACGGCGCTGACGGCATTTTCGTGGAGCTTCGCGAGCTATGCCTTTTTCCGCGCCCTGACCGGCGCCGGAATCGGCGGCGAATACGCCGCGATCAATTCGGCGATCGATGAGCTGATCCCGGCGCGCGTGCGTGGCCGCGTCGATTTGATGATCAACGGTTCGTATTGGGTCGGCGCCGCCATGGGCTCCGGCGCGACGATTGTGCTGCTCGATCCGCGCTACCTGCCGGTCTGGCTCGGCTGGCGTCTCGCCTTCGGGATTGGCGCCGTGCTCGGCCTGGTCGTGATTTTCTTTCGCCGCTGGATTCCGGAAAGCCCGCGCTGGCTGCTGATTCACGGCCGCGGCGCGGAAGCGGAACAAATCGTGGATGACGTGGAAAGGACGATTGCCGCGGACGCGCTCCCTCCGCACGATGACCCGCCGACTCGCGTCCGGACGCGAACGCACACACCCTGGCACCAGATCTGGCACACGATCGTGCACGAACATCGGCGCCGTTCGATTCTCGGCTTCGTGCTCATGCTGACGCAGGCCTTTTTCTATAACGCCATCTTTTTTACCTACGGGCTCGTCCTGATGCGCTTCTACAATGTGCCCGCGCAAAATGTCGGCGGCTATCTGCTGCCGTTCGCGCTCGGGAATGTCCTTGGCCCCATCGTGCTCGGGCATCTCTTCGACACCATCGGCCGCCGCAAAATGATCGCCGCCACGTATGCGCTCTCCGGCATCCTGCTCGCCCTGACCGGCTGGCTTTTCCACGCCGGAATGCTGACCGCGCAAACCCAAACGATCGCCTGGATGATCATCTTCTTCGTCGCTTCCGCCGCCGCCAGCTCCGCCTATCTCACCGTCAGCGAAATTTTCCCACTCGAGATTCGCGCCCTCGCCATCGCCATCTTCTACGCCTTCGGAACGCTGGCTGGCGGCGTCGGTGCACCTATCCTCTTCGGCTGGATCATCGGCACCGGCTCGAAGACCGCGCTCCTAATCGGCTACCTCGTCGGCGCCGCGCTGATGATTCTCGGCGCACTCGTGGAAGCCTTCATCGGCGTCGACGCCGAGCGAAAATCGCTGGAAGACGTCGCCACTCCATTGTCTTGCCGCGACCTGTAGCGGGTCGCGCGAGACGCGCGTCGAAGCGCTTTACGGTTGCACTGCGGCGCGGCGCAACCCACGCTCGCGGCCATGAAGGAAGTTCCGATGAGCGGCGTTCCTGCCGTGCCGGATCCGAAGGCGCCGATTCCCCGGCAGATCCGTTACATCATTGGCAACGAAGGTTGCGAGCGGTTCAGCTTTTACGGGATGCGCAACATCCTAACGGTATTCCTAGTGACCTCGCTGCTCACGTATTTGCCGGAGGCGGATCGGGCGAGCGCTGCGAAGGATGTGTTCCATACCTTTGTCATCGGCGTTTACTTTTTTCCGCTACTCGGCGGCTGGCTGGCCGACCGGTTCTTCGGGAAATACAACACGATCTTCTGGCTGAGCCTGGTTTATTGCCTTGGGCAAGCGTGCCTGGCGCTGTTCGTGACGAACCGGATGGGGTTTTACGTTGGGCTGTCGCTGATCGCGCTCGGCTCGGGCGGCATCAAACCATGCGTGGCGTCGTTCGTGGGCGACCAGTTCGATCAGACTAACAAGCATCGCGCGAAGGTCGTCTTCGACGCGTTCTACTGGATCATCAACTTCGGCTCGTTTTTTGCGTCGTTGCTGATGCCCATCTTTCTTCGAAGCCTCGGGCCAGCGATCGCGTTCGGAATTCCCGGTGTGCTCATGTTCGTTTCCACGTTCGTGCTCTGGCTGGCGCGAAAACAGTATGTGATGGTGCCGCCGGCATCGCCGAATCCCCATTCGTTTCTCAACGTCTGCCGCACGGCGCTGTCCGCGGGGACAAGCGGACGCGTCCTCGCGATCACGGGTGCGGCGGCGGCGATCGGGTCGTTCCTGCTTATGCCCAAGGTTGGTTTTGTGATTGCGGCCTGTCTGGCGCTGGTGGCGGTGATCGGGTTCGGTGGGATCGGCGTAAGACTGCAACTCGAGGCAGCGCGAGCCACCCATCCCGACGAGGCGATCGATGGCGTGCGCGCGGTGCTGCGGGTGCTCGTGCTCTTCGCGCTGGTCACGCCATTCTGGTCGCTCTTCGATCAGAAAGCTTCGACCTGGGTCTTGCAAGCAGACGCGATGACGAAGCCGAGCTGGTTCCAGTCGTCCCAAATGCAGGCGCTCAATCCGGCGCTGGTGATGCTGCTCATCCCGTTCAACAACCTCGTGCTCTATCCGGCGCTCCAGCGGTTTGGAATCGAAGTGACGGCGCTACGCCGCATGACGGCGGGGATCGCGTTCGCCGGGCTCTCCTGGATTGTGGTCGGCATCATGCAAATGGTCCTCGACGGCGGGCACGCCTTTTCGATCACGTGGCAAATGCTGCCCTACGCGATCCTCACGCTCGGTGAGGTGCTCGTCTCCGCCACCGGACTCGAGTTCGCCTACAGCCAGGCGCCGCTGGCGATGAAGAGCGCGATCATGTCGTTTTGGAATCTTTCGGTGACGATCGGGAATCTTTGGGTGCTTGTCGTGAATGCCGGCGTGAAAAACGATGGGGTCATTGGCTTCATCAAATCGAGCGGGTTCGGGCTGACAGCGTTCCAGATGTTTTTCTTCGCGGTGTTTGCGTTCGCGGCGGCGCTGGCGTTCGGCCTCGTCGCCCGCAGTTATCCGGTGAAGGATTATTACCGGAAGGCGTAACGGGCGTTACCGCGAAAAGACGACTAACTCGGACGTGTAGAGGGAACCCGCCGGCGTGAGTTCGCTCGAGTTCAGACAAAACGATTCAATGTGAATCAGGCCGGCATCGAACCCGGCGTGCGCTTTCAGGAAAGGGCGAATCGTTTCCGAGGAAATGTCGCGGCAGCGCGCGATGGTGACGTGGGGATGGAACGCGCGCAGGTCGGGCTCGAGCCCGGCGGCGAGGGCTGCTTCCTGAACCCGTTTGTGCAATTGAAACAGATGCGGATGTCCGCTGCCGACGCCAATCCAAATCACGTTTGGCCGGCCTTTTCCCGGAAACGCGCCGAAGCCGGTGAGCGGAAGGAAGAATGGTTTCCACTCGATCGCGCCGAGATTTTTCTTGAGCGTCTCTTGGACATCTTCCGGCACGTTGCCGAGAAAGCTGAGCGTCAGATGCATTTGCTCGGGTGCAAGCCAGCGCACTCCGGGCAGGCGCGGATCCAATTCAGCGAGCTGTTGGGTGATGGAGTGCGGAAGCTCGATGCTGACGAAGAGCCGTTTTGTGCTCATTCGTGAAGTTTCCCCTCAGGAGAGCTCTTCGTTGTTCCGCGCCGTGGCGCGATCGGCGAAATGCGTCAGCCAAGTTGGGACAGACGCCTTCGACCGGCTTTCCCAACCGGATTTCAAGACATCGCCTTCCGGATCGCCGGGCGGCGGCAGAATGGAGTTCGCCAGTTTCATGGCGCTGCCGGTTAAATTTGGGAAAAGCGCGTTACCCACAATCAGAGCTCGAGCGCTTAGCGGAATCGCGAGAGAGGGCAGACCTCGCCGGCAAGCCGCAATGATTTTCGCAGCGGCCCGTTCGGCCTTGATCGAACCAAGCGGCAGGCTGCCGGCGATCGCGAACCAGGCATACTCCGCTCCGTGGTCGCCCTTGAACTTCGCGTTCACATGCGAACCGGTGCGCATCATTCCAGGCGTGACGGTGGTGATATGAATGCGATCGCGCGCGAGCTCTGCGCGGAGAGAATCGGACAAACCGACGAGCGCGAATTTGCTGGCCGAATACGGTGCGAGATGCGGCACCGCCACTTTGCCGCCGATGGAAGCGATGTTGACGATGCGTCCTTCACCGCGCCGGCGCAGATGCGGCAGCGCTTTCGTGATTACGTGAAAGGGCGCCCAGAAATGAAGGTTCATCGCGCGCTCGAAATCCTTTTGTTCCATGTGTGGGAACGGCCCCACTTCGATGATCCCGGCATTGTTGATGACAACGTCGAGACCGCCGAAGTGACCGACGACATTCTCGACCGCCGCCTCGATTTGGGCCGGATCGAGCAAATCGCACGAGACGGTCAGCACTTCCGCGCCGCGTTGCACGAGTTCGTCGCGCGCTCTGGCCAATTCGTCGGGGTCGCGCGCCAGCAAGGCAACGTGCGCTCCTTCCGCGCAAAATTTTCGTGCGAGTACCAGGCCGAGCCCGCGCGATCCTCCGGTTATGAGAACAACTTTGTTTGTAAAGGAACAGGTTCGGCGGGTGGCGCGCGCAATTGCATAAGCGGCCAGAGCTACTCCGCCGAGAGTGACAATGAGGGAACGCTTCATCGAATCTGATTCGGCGCGTTCAGCGTTCCCGGTTCCTTCGACCGCGACCGACGGTCGCGGCTACGGGCCAACCGCCACGTCGTCGATCGAATGATCTTTCGCCGGCTTCTTCACGCAAAAGGCCAGGAGCGCGCCGAAAAAACAAAGGAACGCGCCGACGAAAAATGGAGTGCGGCCATATTCAGTCAGCGGCTTTTGCAGATCGAACATCAGCAGCCAACCGCCGAGGAGCGGACCCATCAGACGCCCGGTGCTTCCCGCGGATTGCATCACGCCGAGCGCGCGACCCTGCCAGGTACGCTCGATCATTTGCGACGCTAATCCACTTAACGGTGGACTGGCGAACCCACTGCCGGCTGCGAGTCCAGCGGAGACGAGCAGAAGAGTCGTGAGATTATTGCAAAACGGCAGCAGGGCGAGCGAGACCGTCGTCAAGACCATGCCGGTTCGCGTCAGGGCCACTTCGCCGAAGATCTTGATCAAGCGCCCGATCAATACGCCTTGGACGATGACGGCGATGATGCCGATGAAGCCGAACAGATAACCGTTGGCGTGGGCGTCGTAGCCGAATCGTTTCTCAGTAAAGAGTGCGAAGAGCGTCGTCATGATCGCGAACCCGGCGATGAGAAAAAAATAGGTCGCGACCACGGTGGCAAACATCGAACCGCGTCCATGACGAAAAACTTCCGCCAGGCTGGCTTGTTCGTGGGGTTTCGCGCGATGTTCCCGCGAAAGGCTCTCGGGCAGGAGAAAATAAATAAGCAAAGCATTTGCGACCGCAAGTCCGGCCGCGAAGAAGAAAGGCGCGCTGTAGGAGATGCGGCTCATCAAACCGCCGATAAGCGGGCCGAAGGTGAAGCCGAGGCCAAAGGCGGCGCCGATCATTCCCATGGCGTGCGATCGTTTTTCGGGCGCGGTCACATCCGCGATGTAGGCCTGCGGAATGGAAATATTCCCGCCGGTGATGCCGGCCAGAATGCGCGCGACGAAAAGAAGGGTGAGTGAATGGGCCATTCCCATCAGGGCAAATCCAACCGCAGTCCCGGCGATGCTCACCAGCAGAACCGGACGCCGGCCAAAACGATCGGAAAGTTTTCCGAGGATCGGGGTGAAGATAATTTGCATGCCGGAATAGATTCCGGTGAGCCAGCCGATCGCGATCGGCGAGGCGTGAAAATTTTCGGCGTAAAGGGGAAGAACAGGAATGATGATGCCGAAGCCGATCAGGTCGACGAAGACCGTGAGGAAGAGAACGAAGAGAGGCGAGCGTTGGCGCGGCATGCGGGAGAGAGTGACGAGTGACGTGTGACATGTGACAAGTAGAAAATGAGATGCAGCTGCATCTCATTCTCCCCAACTCGTCACTTCTTCTACCCGTGCCGGCGGTTAAAGCGGGCGACTTCGCGTTCCGTCTCTCGATCCGTGGCGCGCTTCTTCAAATCGGCGCGTTTGTCATGCGCAACCTTGCCCTGCGCTACACCGATCTCGGATTTCACTTTTCCGTTTTTCCAATAGAGGCTCAGAACGACAAGAGCCCGCCCAGCGATGGCGGTGAGGCCATAAAGTTTGTCGATCTCCTGCTTGTGCAGGAGTAACCGCCGCACGCGTTTCGGTGGCGGGATTTCATAGCTGGCTTGCGCGTACGGTTGGATGTCGGCGTTATGAAGAAAAGCCTGTCCTTTCTCGATGCGAACGAAGGCATCGCCGATATTCGCCTTGCCGGCGCGGATCGATTTGACCTCGCTGCCCTTTAGTTCGATGCCCGCTTCGTAGCGCTCGAGGATGTGGAAATCGCGCAGCGCTTTGCGATTGAGGATGGTCTCGCTCGCCATGATTCAGTAAACGCCAGGAACTGGAAACCAGGCGAGGCGCCTGTTGGCCGCACAGCCGGGATGGCCGTGCTACTAGGCGGTGCCGTCGGCTGCAGGTTTCTCGGGGGCCAACTCGTAGGTGAGTTTGCCGGCGATGATTTCTCGGAGAGCGATGTCGGTGAGAGACGAGCGAGGGGTCGCTTCGACGAGCGGACGGTGGCCTAATCCCAGCTGACGCACGCGGCGGGACACGACGTTGATCAGCAATTGCTGATTCGGGATCACTTGAGCTGCTTCCTGCAGGAGTTGAGATGTCATATTTCGCAAGGAACGAACGGCGCGGGTGGTATCCGTCGGGAACTGAAGAATGGTGGGCGTGCTGCCGGAAACGACTGGTGGAATGAGGTTTGAAGCAAGCATCGGCTGGGAAAAGCGAATTGTGACTTTGCGGGCGGCGCAAGTCGCTGTCAACCGTTTTGTGCGAGTCGCCGCCGACAGAGGACAGCGGTGGACGGCTCGGCCTAACGAATGTCTTCGACGTAGCTGGCGATACGGTAATCGACCGCGTCGCCTTCAGTATCCAGAGCGCGGTCGTAATGCCAGCTCGTGTTGCCGTTTCCGTAGAACGTCTTGCACACGATCGCTCCCGTAAGGTCGGGGTTCCCGTGCAGCACGACGTCCGCGCTCGGTGCATAAAACGTGGCGGCAAAATTTCCCGGCGGATCGATGTGAATGAATTGCGGCGTCGCGGGATTCGGCGGACTGATCGCGTAATATTGGAGGTTCGCGGCCAGCCCGCTTTCGTTGTCGATGTCGCGGCCCTTCACCTCCATGTTGCCGTCGAAGAAAATTTTCACATGGACATTAGGCTTCACGTTGATATGCGCCGTCATGTCGTTCGTGACGTGGATCGCGACAAAGGTTTGCGCGCCCCCGACAGGGTTGATGATCAATTTTCCACTGAGCGACGACAACAGGTAGTAATTCGGCATCGCGGCGGTTCCTGCGGCTGACGGGGTGAGATTTACCGTTGAGGTGACGCTGGTGGGAGACGGTTGGGGCGGGGGAAAATCGATCGGCATCTTGTAAGGCGGGACAGTAAAGGGGACATTGTTGTCAATCGTTCCCGTGATGTATTGGGAGGGCCGGATAGTTCCGCCGTTGGTGCTGACGTTTCCGTAGAGCATTCCGTTCACTTCCATGACCGCGGTGCCAATTTGGACCGAACCACTTCGCGAGTCGGCAAAATGCGGATCGGCCGGATTATTGGCGGCGAAATAATATAAACCGTTCTTCGAGTTAAAGCTGTCAATCATCGCGGCCGAGCCGAGACCGTAAAACGTGCCCGTGCATTTGATGGCCGCCTCGAAGGGGGTGACGGGTGCGCTGATCTGCTCGATCCGCCGTGTGATCTGAGCGCGCGGGACGGGGACGATGGCCTTGGCAGTTCCGTCGCCATTTGGACCATACGTGGCGATAAAATGATCGGTGTTAAAATCGATCTTGCGCAAAAGGCTGTCGCCGCGACTGCCGACACCCATGCGATCGTCCATGCCGGTTCGGTGCAGTCCCATGACCGGCGCGGTCCCCTTTGTCCTGGAGCGGTACCACGGATTGCCCGTTGCGGCGTCGTAGTAGAACACGTCCACTACTGCACTGGTGACGAGCTGATTGGTGCCAAGAGTGGTAATCGGACTCGCGTGGATCGCGCCGGAATTCGTCCAGCCGTTAAACGCGTGGGTGGGATCAAGCACAGTCTTTCTGATCTCAGCGTAGGCAATATCCCCACCCGCTTCCGCGGCGAAGAGCGATTCCTTCCAGCTCCGGACCTGGCTGGACGAGACGTTGAAACGCGTTGTGCAATTGAGCAGAACGTTGGAACCAATCAGCGAAATGATTAGCACGGTGCACAACGCGCAGATGAGGACGTTGCCTTTTTCGGATAAACGTTTTTCGATCTTCATACTCGCCTTCCGGGCAGCGCGTGGGTTAGCCGCGCCGTTTGTTTCGCAGATATGCCGTGGAATAAACTGTAGTCCCGCTTCGCTCGGCCGCGGCTCCGCCCGAAGTGAAAATCGGCTGAAACGTTATGCTCGTTTTCGTGTACTCAGTGTTCGCCAGTTCGACGTCAGTCGTCTGCGGCACAAGCTGATCGGTGCTCGATGCGATGGTGGTGACGACGCCGTTTTCGCTGCGAAGGATCGACAGCCCGTTAATGGAATAAATGACCGTGCTGGTGGTGTTGCCGTAGTTCACCTGCGGGCCGCTCGGCGTATTCATAATCGTGGGGGTGCGCGGAGTGCCCACCAGCGCCGGGTTCGCGATTGCTTCGGGATCGCCGGCCTGGATAATGTAATTCGGAACTGTGATCGTCACCGTCTGCAGGTCCAGCGAGGTCGTCACAATAAGACCTCGCTTAACATCGCGGCTGAGATAATCGACGATGCGGATTTGCTGCATATGAGTCGCAAAGTAGCTGTCGATCGCGTTGAAACTTTTCTGGAGGGAACTGGAGGAGGTTAGCGTCACACCCAGAACGACGGCGCTCACGGCAAGCGCGATCATCATCTCGTTTAGGGTAAAACCGCGGGTCCTGGCTGAGAATGTGTGTTTCATTTTTTTGTTCCGTTGGAGAGAATGTTGGTGGTCTGCTCACTTTTCGATCTTCCGCCGAGTGTCATGGTCCATGTTGCCACAACGTCGACTTTGACCAGCGTCGACCCGAGATCGCTCGCCACCGAATCAGCGGTGACAGCCCCATTGGGGAGACGCGTGAACTGGGTTACGCCGTTCGCCGTCGGGTAAGCGGAGATCTTGACGATCTCGGTCGCTTTTTGGGCGAACGGAGCGGCATTTGGCGGGTTCGCCATCAGTCCTTGAACAACCGACGTTTTTGTCAGGTCAGTAAAGGAAAGGTTTCGTAACATTTCTGCGCGGTCTTGGACGCTTTGAAGAGCCGCGACCGATTCTTTTGTCGCATCGATATAGCGGAGACAAACCGCATTGAGCTCAAAAATTGACGCGAAGAAAGTGGCCAACAGGACGACAGCGACCAGAGCTTCCATCAGCGTACTACCCGCAATCGATTTGGCACATTTCATAAACTTTTGCGTTATGGTAATTATAAAAATGGAGCATTTAACGTGCCGGTGATTCTCGTTTTTGCGAGCCTAATTTCTCTCGCCTGAGAGCTTCTCAAGATTGGTAAAATATCCACACAGGCTTATGGACCAGTCACTTAGACGACAGGATAAGAGGTTCTCCTTAATCCAAGGGCGCGTTCAGGTCGGCGACCTACCTCTGGCTCCTACCGATCTGTCAAGACGGCCTCGTTCTCTTCCGTATTCTGCAAGGACCGAATTGATTGCCTCCAAGCCATAAATAGAAATGAGAGCTTTTCAGTATTCGTCTTGCCACCGCCAGCGAATTAAGCGAGATAACTGCGGGCGCTGCGTCGGTACGATCACGGCGCCTAGTTCGGGCTGTGGCTCAGCTTGGTAGAGCGTTCGCCTCGGGTGCGAAAGGTCGCAGGTTCGAATCCTGTCAGCCCGACATTCGTGATTGTGCCGCGGCTATTGCATTCTACGCACGCATTTCACCGGAATTTCTCTAGGTTTCTCATTAGCAACTCCGATTTCGTTTAGAACCTGCGTATTCTGCGATTGCTGCGATGAATCAAGCCGTTCTCACCGCCCTCGCTGTCACAGGTTTTGGGGTAGCGTTTTTCCACGCTGCGATTCCCACGCATTGGCTCCCCTTTGTTTTAACGGCGCGGGTGCAAAGATGGAATAAGGCGAAGACAATTGCGGTGACAGCATTAGCTGGCACCGGACATGTGCTTGTAACGGCCGCGCTCGGTTTGGCGATTACGCTCTTCGGCGCTGCGGTGAGCGACTCGATCGGGGCATGGTTCCCACGGATCGCTGGGGGAGCGCTTCTTGCCTTCGGCGTTTACTATCTTTTTCGCCAGGCGCTCGGAAAGGGACATGTGCACTTTCATTATCCTCACGAGCATTTGCACGAACAGGATCACGATCACGATCACGAACATGATCACGAGAACGAAGAACATCCGGCTTACCAGCCGCGGCGGACCTCCGATCGAGCCGCCATTCTGAGTCTGCT
The DNA here is from genome assembly GCA_039649045.1 of Verrucomicrobiota bacterium. Classification (GTDB taxonomy): domain Bacteria; phylum Verrucomicrobiota; class Verrucomicrobiia; order Chthoniobacterales; family UBA10450; genus AV80. Next base: position 43,219 of record JBBWZL010000005.1, read on the forward strand.
CGCGTTTCTGACTTTTTCGCCCTGTGAAGGGTTTGTGCCCTTCTACGTTTCCGGCATCCGGTACGGTTGGGCGGGGTTCGCTGTCCTCACGGCCGTGCTGTCGGTTGCGACAGTGGCGGGCATGGTCATTTTTACTTCCCTTACCTTGGTCGGCCTCAGCAAAATCAAACTGGGTTTGCTGGAAAAATACGAAAGCGCGTTGATGGGCGTCTTGCTTTGCGCCGTCGGCATTCTGATCATTGTCTTCGAGCGATGAAAGAGAGTTCCACGCAGTTAAAGGTCGGCGATTGTGCGCCGGATTTTCGCGCGACCGCTGTCGGCGGTCAGTACGGCGCGGGCACGGAGGTTTCGCTCGGCGATTTTCGCGGATCGCCGCTCGTTCTTTATTTTTATCCGAAAGACGACACGCCGGGATGCACCGTACAGGCGTGCGGCCTGCGTGACAACTGGAGCGAACTCGGAGCACAAGCGCCTCTTTTCGGCGTCAGCGTTGATTCACCGGCGAGCCACGCGAAATTCATCGCGAAGTATCAACTTCCGTTTCCGCTTCTTGCCGATCCCGAAAAAAAGATCGTCGCGGCGTACGGCGTTTGGGTGGAAAAAAGCATGTATGGCAAGAAATATATGGGTGCGGAGCGCAGCACCTTCGTGATCGACGCGCGAGGGCGTATCTCGGCGATTTTCCGCAGGGTCAAGCCGGAGGAGCACATCGCGATCGTGCAGAAGGCGCTGGTCGAGGCGGCGCGATGACGAAAGAAGTCTGTTGCGGATGCAGGCATCCGATGCTTGCGTTGCGCTCCGGGAAACCGGCATGCTGATCAAATCTCTATGGGCTCCCTGAAGAAACGTCGGAAAGCGAAGATCTCCAAACACAAGCGCCGCAAGCGCATGAAGGAGAATCGCCATAAGAAACGTTTGCGTTACAAATCGTAACCAACGTCTCGTTAGGCATTCCGCCCCCTGGTTTGCACGCCACGACTGCTGCCCTTAGAGTCGTCGAAATGATTCCCGGGAAAAACTGGAGCAGCGCGTTCCTCCGTTTTCTCCTTGGCGCGACGGTTTTTTCACTGGGCGGTTTTTCCTTGGCGCGCGCGGCGGCGGTCTCGCCGGTGCCGAAAGAACTGGCGGCGAAAACTGCGCCAGCGAAAAAGAGCGCGGGCCAGGACGATTCCTTTTTGCTCGTCCCGGCGAAAGACTTGTCACTCGACGCCGCAAACGCGCGCAAGGCTGATGCGCTGGCCGAGTTCGTGGAAGGCACGCGCCTGGAAGAAAACGCCGAGATGGAAAAGGCGCTCGCTGCTTATCAGAGGGTCTTGAACGTGGACCCTGGCCAGGCCGAACTCGCCCTGCGCGTTGCCGCCTTGTTGAGCCGCCAGGAAGATTTTCCGCGCGCAATCGATGTGTTGAAGGATGCAATCAAGGCAAAACCCAAAGAGCCGGCGCCCTATCTGCAGCTTGCCTTCATCTACGCGAAGTATCTCAAGAAAACTGAGCAGGCATTAAAGTATGCGAACCAGGCCATGGTTCTTGATCCGCTAAATTTCGAGGCGTATCAGCGTCTCTACGAAATAGAACTCGCGGCTGGCGCGCCGGAAAAAGCGGTCATGGCGCTGGATCGTGCTGCCAGGGTGAAAAGCGACGATCCGTCGTTCTGGATCCACCTGGGGAAACTCTATGCTTCGATTATTTTCAAATCGGAGACCGAACCGAAGCCGGAAGACATTAAGCGGGTGAACAGCTTTTTTGAAAAAGCGGTCGAGCATGCCGGTGAAGATTCGGCCGTGCTCAAGGATGTCGCCGATTATTATGCGGCCTCGCAGCAGATCGCCGAAGCGATTCCGCTTTACCTCAAGGTCGTCGAGCTGCAGCCGGACGACGCCAACGCGCGCGAAAAACTGGCCACGGGATTCGTCCTGACAAATCAGCGTGGAAAAGCCATCGAGATGTTGCAGGAAATCATCAAGCTTCATCCGGAACGATACCAACCCTATGACCTGCTCGCGCAGCTCCTGGACGAAAGTGCACGCGCTCTCGAGCGGGCTAATCAGCCCGAGCAGGCCAAGGCGGAATTCGCCAAAGCGGCGGCGAATTACGAGCAAAGCTTGTTGATCAATCCCGCCCGCGCCAACACCTACCTGCGTCTGGCCGAATTACTCATCGCGCCGTTGAAGGAAAGCGAACGCGCGGTCAAGGTTCTGACGGAAGCGCGACAGCGTTTTCCGAGCGCGCCAGAGTTCACTTACTTTCTGGCGATTGCCTTGCGAGAGGCAAAGCATCCGCAGCAGGCCGTCGTGACCTTCGAGGAGGCGCTCAACGAAGCCCAGGGCGAGAACGACGAGGTTCTCAACGCCCGTTTTTATTTCGATTACGGCGCGGCAGCAGACCAGGCGGGCCTTTACGACAAAGCCGGGGATCTTTTCAAGAAATCCATCTCCCTCGATCCCACGAATGCGGCCGAAGCCTATAATTACGTCGGCTTCATGTGGGCCGAGCACAACATGCATCTGGACGAAGCGGAGGAAATGATCGGTCGCGCCCTCCAATTCGATCCGAACAATGGAGCATACCTCGATAGCCTCGGCTGGGTCCATTATCGCAAGGGCAAATACGAAGAGGCTCTTTCCGAATTGCTGCGTGCGGCGCAAAACCTCACGCGCCACGATCCCATCGTTTTCGAACACATTGGCGATACCTACTCAAAACTGAATCGCGCGCCCCAAGCGCTCGAGTACTGGCAGAAGGCAATGGGCCTGGCGCCGGAAAATAAATTGCTCGCGGACAAGATAGAGAAAACCAAAACGACAATCAGCAAGGGCCCACCGGGAAAGATCAATCGCATTGATTAGAATTCGCTGACCCGCGTTTCACCCTGAGGGCGCGCGCGGTATGATGCGAAATGAAATGACCAAGTATCCTACAGCCTGGCAACGCAAGACGATGTGGGCGGCGCTCACCGCCCTCTTCATCGTGGTCCTCATCACGATTGGTTGCACGGTGGTTTGGATGGCCGCGAACGTCGTCGGATTCCTGCAACCGATCCTGATTCCGGTCGCGATCGCGGCCATCCTTGCTTATTTGCTCGATCCGCTTGTTACAAAAATGTGCGAGCAGGGCCTTGGCCGCACCAAGGCTGTCCTCTCCCTTTTCGCGATCGCGTTTCTCTCGATCGGAGCTCTCATCGCATGGCTCGCGCCGGTTATTTCCATGCAGGCCGCGAACGTGGGACGAGAGCTGCCGCAGTACACGCAAAAGGCGCGCGATAGTATCGTGGACCTCATTTACAGATACGATCACACCTTCGGCGTCCCCGGCTCGAAACAGAAATCTCCCTCCGCCACTTCGACCTTCCTGAACTGGCTCTTCGCCGCGCCCACTCCCGCGCGCAGGCCCGCCACTTCCCCGTCACCATCGGCGACGCCGGACACCGCCGCAGTCGAAGCGACTCCAGCCGAAACGCCCGCGCCTGTGGATCAAATCGGGCCAGCGCCGGAAAAATTCACCACCGCCGATCGCCAGCGCATCCAGGCATGGGTGCAAAAGCAACTGCCGAACCTGGAGCGGCAACTGCCTTACATTAGCGAAAAAATCTGGTCGCTCTTGAAGCAAAGCATCGGCGGGTTTCTGGGTGTGACCGGGTTCCTGCTCAGTCTCGTTATGGTGCCGATTTATTTATTCTTCCTGCTCAAGGAGAGCCCGGCCATCGAGCGCCGCTGGCGCGAGTATCTTCCGCTGCGCAATTCACCCCTGAAAAACGAAGTGGCCGCCGTCATTTCGCAGATCAACAACTACATCATTGCCTATTTTCGCGGCCAGCTGCTTGTCTGCCTCATCGACGGCACTCTCATCGGCACCGCGCTTTACATTTACGGTTTGAATTTTGCGCCGCTCATCGGGCTGCTGGTCGTTGTCTTAACGATGATCCCGTACATCGGTATCATCCTCTGCTGGGTTCCGGCTGTTCTTATAGCAGCGGGACAATGGGGCGACTGGATGCACCCGCTCACGGTCACTCTGGTTTTCGTCGTGGTGCAAAATCTGGAGGCAATCTTCATCGCCCCGCGCATCGTCGGGAATTCCGTCGGCTTGCATCCGATGACGGTGATCGTTTCCATCTTCATTTGGGGATTGCTGATCGGAGGTTTGCTCGGGCCGATCCTTGCCGTTCCTTTGACCGCGACCGCGAAAGTGCTGTTGGCGCGATATGTGTGGGGCCGGCGTTTGCGCGAGAAAGTGGCGGACGCGATCGAGGAAGTCCCCGTGGTGAAACGATCGGAAAGCGCAGCGCAGGCGTAACGGCGCGGCCGGTCGCATCGCATCGGCATAGTTGCATTCGTCCCCGCGCGCAGGCATAGAAAAATTGCGCCATGTCACAACACCGACGCGTTCGACGCAAACGCCGGGTAAAAACTGCCAGGGGCGGTCGTTTTACTTTCACGCCGGCCCGGATTGCGATCTGCGTCGTCGCGTTATTGCTCGGTTTCGGTTTCGGCCTCGGCTTGCTTACCTTCGGTCCGCAAGCGTATCGTGGCTGGCGGGAATCGCGCCTTCTCAAAGAGGCCTCCACCATGTTGGCCAAGGACGATTTTGACGGGGCCACGCGGGCCGCGCGGGAAGTCTTGCAGATCCATCACAATTCGCTGCCGGCATTTTATGTTCTGGCGGAAGCGAGCGAGAAACAAAACCGGCCTGAGACCGTGGCGTGGCGCGCGCAGATCGCGCGGCTGGACCCGGGAAATCTCGATAGCCAGCTCAATCTCGCTTCAGCGGCGCTGCGTTTCGGTCAGCTCGATCCCGCGCGCAGAGCGCTGGAGAGCGTCCCACCGGCGCAACGCGATCGCGCCGCTTACCACGTGGTTGCCGGCTGGCTCGCGCGGGCGCAAGGCAACGATGCGGAGGTCGAGCAGCATTTCGCCGCTGCGGTAAACCAGGAGCCGGCCAACGATCTCTACCAGTTTAACCTTGCCGTCCTTCGCATTCGCTCACCGGCCCCGGAGAAAAGCGACGAAGCCCGCAAGGTCCTGGAGCGATTGAGCAAAATGCCGGCTTTTCGCGCCGGGTCGCTCCGCGCTTTGCTCAGTGACGCCGTCCAGCGAAACGACTTGGAGAACGCCGACACTCTCGCGCAAGACTTGCAGATGAGTCAGCAGGTCACCTTTTCCGATTATCTTCTCTGCCTCGAATTCTATCGGAAACTGAATCAGCAGAAATTTGGCGCGCTTCTCGAGAAGGTGAAGCCCGTCGCGGCGCGCGATCCTTCCGATCTGGCTCTTCTCATGGATTGGCTGAACAAGAACGGTCTCGGCGCTGAAGTGCTCAAGTGGATGGAGAAACTGCCGTCCGAAACAACAACCAACCCTCCGCCCGCGATCGCCATCGCGGATGCTTTTGCCGAAGCGAAAAACTGGTCTCGCTTAAAGCGCTGGACCCGCAGCGGGGCCTGGGGCGAAGCGGAATATCTTCGGCTCGCTTATCAGGCTTACAGTTCGAAGCAGTCGCGCCAGACTTCCTCCGATGCGGAATTTTCCTCTCTCTGGCGTTCGGCAGAACGAGCGGCAAACGACCGGACCGACCGCGAAATAAATCTAGCGCGTCTGGCCTCGAAATGGAATTTGCCGGCTGAGGCCGAGCAGCTTTGGCTACGCGTCTCGAAGAATGCGCCAACGCGTCGCGAAGCGCTCGATGCTCTCTTCAAGATTTATCGCGCGAACAACGATCTGCCGAATCTTTACCGGACCGCCCAGCGTTTACATGAAAGTTCGCCTAACGAAATCGGGGCGGCGGCGAATTACGCCAGGCTGGCTCTGCTGGTCGACCAGAATCCCGCTGAAGGACACCGCGTCGCGAAAGAGACCTACGATCGCGCTCCGGAGGACATCAACGCGGCGATGACTTACGCATTTTCTCTCTACGGACTCGGCCGCACCGCCGAAGGGATCGAGATCGTGAAAAAGTTGCCGGCGGAAGGAGTTCACGATCCACACGCCGCCGTTTACGCCGCGATTCTGTTCCTCGATGAAAACCAGCCCGCGGCCGCGCAAGAATACATTTTCGCGGCTCAAGCCGGCCCGATATTTCCGGAAGAAAAAAAGCTGCTCGAAGAAGCGATCGTCAAAGCCAGGGCGGCGTCGCCAGGTCCCAGCCCGGTTTCCTCACCGACGCCGTAATTCACGATACCGACCGCATGGCCTTCTCCACCAGAAGAGCTGCCAGCTCTTGCGTCACATCATCGAGCGCAGCGTTCGCGGCCTGCAATTTCCTGACGTCGCTTGAGTGCAATGCTTCTCGCACCTTCGCCGCGGCCGCCTGAATTTTTTCTCGCTCCGCCAACTCAATCTCGCCGCCCACTTTCGCGAAGGCGGCCTCCACAGCGCCGAGCATTTCCTCCGCCTTCAGCTTCGCCTCCGTCCAGACACGTTCGCTCATGTCTTCAAACGCGTGATCGAGCGACTCTGAGATCATCGCTTCAACCGCTTCGTCCGAAACGTCGACGGCACTGTTGATCTCCACAGTTTTCTCGGCGCCAGTTTTCGTATCGCGGGCGAGCACGTGAAGAATACCGTTCGCATCGATCTCGAATTGCACACCGACTCGGGCCACGCCTTTAGGCGCGGGTTGAAATTCGATCTCGAACTGACCCAGCGGCCAATTGTCCCTTGCCATTTCGCGTTCGCCCTGGAGCACGCTGATCGACATCGAGCGCTGGTTGTTCACCGCGGTCGTAAACATCTCGCCGGCTTTGATCGGAATCGTCGAATTGCGCGGAATAATCACGTTCATCAACCCGCCGAAGGTTTCAATGCCTAACGACAACGGCGTTACATCCAGCAGCACGACGTCGCGCACCGCTCCCGACAGGATACCGGCCTGAATTGTGGCGCCGATTGCGACGGCCTCATCGGGATTCTGCGAAGTGTTCGGTTCGTGCTCGAAAATTTCCGCGACCATTCTTCTCACGAGCGGCATGCGAGTCATGCCACCGACAAGGATGATCTCATCGAGCTCAGCCGGGGTAATCTTCGCGTCCGCCAGGGAACGGCGGCAGTGCGTCCGCGTCCGTTCGATTACCGGCCGGCTCAATCGCTCGAGTTCTGCCCGCGAAAGAACGCAGGAAAAGTTTTTCCCTTCTTCGAGAAACGGGATCTCAATATCAACGCTGTCCGCACTGGAAAGCCGATGCTTTGCATCGATCGCCGCCTCGCGCAGCCGCGCCACGGCTTCGGGCTTATCGACGTGAAAACCTTTTTCTCGCAGATGACCGATAATTGCATTGTCGATATCGTCGCCGCCGAGGCGCGTGTTGCCGTTCGTCGCGAGCACTTCGAAGACACCGTTGTTTAGCTCGAGAATCGAGATATCGAAGGTGCCGCCTCCCAAATCGTAAACGGCGATCTTCGCCCGGGTCTTGAGCTTGTCGAGACCGTAGGCCAGCGCCGCGGCGGTCGGTTCGTTCACGATCCGCTCGACGACGAACCCCGCGAGCTCACCCGCGCGTTTCGTGGCGGCTCGCTGCGAGTCGTTGAAATACGCCGGCACGGTGATGACCGCGCGCGAGACGGATTCGCCAAGCGCGCGCTCCGCGTCGGCCTTAAGCTTTCGCAGAATCAGCGCGGAAATTTCTTCGGGGGAATACGATTGCCCGTTCACGGTAACCCGAACTGTTTGTCCTTTTCGCCGCTCGATCGCGTATGAAACGTCGATGTCGCCTTCCTTCAGCTCCTCTCCCCGCACGCCCACGAAGCGTTTGATGGAATAAATTGTTTCCGCCGGCTTAAGCGCGCGCATTCGAGCTGCTGGCTGGCCAACGAGAGGCTCACCCTCCGCCGGAAAATGGACGACTGATGGAGTCAATCGCGCTCCGTTGTTGTCCGCGATCAAAATCGGAAAGCCCGCATCCATCACGCCGATGAGCGAGTTCGTAGTGCCGAGATCGATGCCGACGACGAGATTCATTTAGTGATTTAGCGACTTAGTGATTTAACGAATTGAAGAGTACGCAGTGCGTGGCTCTAGCAATCGCTAATTCACTAAATCATTAAGTCGCTAATTTCTTCGTCAGTCTTTGTACGGATCGACGATGTCCTTGCCCGCCATCGCGACGCCCAGTGGCGTCAGGGTGTGCAAAACCCGAATCGTCCCGGCGTGGGCGGCGAGCACTTCAGGCAATCGCCGGTACGCTTGCGGCGCTTCGTCGAGATCGCCGCCGCGCAACAGCACGCCTTTATCCGCGATCCATTTCATCATCTCATCGTGCCGGACGAGGCCTTCCATGCGGATTCGTTTTCCTCCCACTTTCACAAACTTTCCCTTCGCTGCCGTCCGCGACATGATGCGGCCCGCGCCGTGGACGGTGGAGAAAAGCGCTTCGCGCGAAGCGGGTGAATCGACACCTTCAATGATGACGGCGTCATCTCCCATGCTTCCGCCAACGAAACCCTTCTGTCCGGGAAATGCCGGGGTCGCGCCTTTCCGCACCACCCAATAGTGCTGACCGTCGTGTTCCTCCTGCCACGCAAAATTGTGATGGTTGTGGACTTCCTCCACGGCGTTTGCTCGCAGAATTCCGCGCACGACATGCCGCGCCACCGCTTCGCGACCCGCATAAGCGTAACGCCCGGCCAGAGTCATTCCCGCGATGTAATCCTGCCCGAGTGGCGAAGCCTCGGACACTACCGTGGGTGGAACATCCATTCCGTCTTTCCCGCCGGCCGCTTTCAAAAAATGCGTGGCGGTCTTATGCCCCAATCCGCGTGAGCCGAAATGCACACCGACCCAGACGCGGTCCTCTTCATCGGCAAAAATGTCGACGTAATGATTGCCACCACCGACCGTGCCGAGTTGATCGGCCGCAGTCTGCTTCAACTCCCGCATCGGAGATTGCTCCCAGGCCGGATCGTCGAACAGCTCGTGATCGATGCGCGTCTTGCTCTTTTGCCCAATGCCGAACGAAATATCGCGCATGACGTCATTCATAATTTCTTCCATCGCGGGGGCGATCTGCGACCGCGTCGCGTCTGTGCGGATGGCGAGATTTCCGCAGGCGATGTCGAACCCGACGCCGGAGAGCGAGATTTTATCGGTGTACGCGACCACGCCGCCGATCGGCTGCGCATAGCCTTTATGACCATCGGCGCACAAGACTGCCCGTTCGCCGCCGGCCGCAACGCATCGATCGATCTGCGCGATCGTCGCTTCGTCGTGCTCGCCGAAGATCTTTGTTTTCATCCGGAAAGTTTTTTCTCTGCCACAACCCGCCACGCTTCGACGTCCTGGCGGGATTTGATCTCAGCTGGGCTGATCACCGCTTTCACCAGATCAAAAGCAACGGTCGTGAATCGGAGGCTGATCGAATCGGCGATCTCGCGTTTGGTTTCACGGTCCATCGTCTTGTAAATCAAGCTGAGGTGAGGGTTCAGTTCGTAATCGTTTTGAACCATTGAAGCGCGTCGCAAATCCGCGTTTGAGCGCGCTAGTTCGGTGTCTGGCTCAAATTGAACGAAGACGGTTTTCGTAAATTTATTCGAGTACTCAAGGCCGCGGACCGACAGGCGACAAGCTCCGCGCTTTTTCAGGACGAGCTCGAGAACGGCGCTGGGATTTTCGTTTGCCGCGTCGGTTACATACAGCGTGACGTGCGGCTCGAAGGCGGGGGCGTCGAACTTCGCCGCGAGATCGTTGATGATCGTGGCGAAGTAAGTTCGCATCGGCTCGCCCGGGCAAAGCCAGTAGGCCACGATTGTTTTCGCTGAAGCATTTGCCATCGCTGAATCTGGGACAGGCATCGCGACGGAACAAGGAGCGGCGGTTTGCGCCGGCACTCTTCTGCCTGGGTAGCGCGCGCGTCTCGCGCGTTGATGACGGCGTCTCGCCGTCATGGACTTTCCTTGCGAGACATTATGGGTGTTGTCGCCGCGGAAGGAAAAGATTGTTTTGGCGAGACGCCAAAACCAACACGCGAGACGCGTGCGCTCCCCAGGCAAATCAAAATCGGCGGTTTGGAAACCGCCGCTCCTTGGTTACTGTTGCGCCATGCCTACGAATGTTCTCGGCACCGAGCTGCGCTCCTGTTGCCGCGATCCGATCACCGGATTTTATCGCGACGGCTATTGCCGCACCGGGCCCGAAGATCTCGGGCTTCACACCGTCTGCGTCGAAGTAACTGAGGAGTTCCTCGATTTCTCCGTCCTCGACGGGAACGATCTGGTGACGCCCATGCCCGAATGGGGTTTTCCCGGCCTCAAACCGGGAGACCGTTGGTGCGTTTGTGTCACACGTTGGAAAGCCGCGCTCGATCACGGGCGCGCCGCGCCAATCGATCTCGAAGCGACTCATTCCTCCGTGATTGAGTTTGTCACGCTCGAAGAGCTGAAAGCGCACGCGCTTTGAAACTACCCTTCAGCTTCTTTCTCGCGCTTCGTTATCTCAAACCGAAGCGCACGTTCGTTTCGATCATCACGCTCATTTCGATGGTCGGCGTCATGCTCGGCGTCACAGTTCTCATCGTCGTAATTTCAGTCATGACCGGCTTCGACCGAGAGCTGCGGCAGAAGGTGGTCGATTGGGACGCGCACATCCTTGTCAGCACCGAGGATGTTTTGCGCGATTGGCGCGACCTCACCGTGAAGATCCGCAATACGCCGGGCGTGATCGGAACTGCGCCTTACGTGCAAGGCCCGGTGATCGTCGAGTTCCAAAATCAGCGGCTCGCCCCGCTGATTCGCGGAATCGATCCGGTCGAGGAAGAGAAGGTCGTGGCGCTGAAAAAGTTCATCAAAAAAGGCGCGCTCGATTTGGAGGGAGAATCGGCGGTGCTGGGCGTGGAATTGGCGAGAAAACTTCATATCAACGTCGGCGATAAATTGACGGTTTATTCGCCGGGCAATCTCGGGGACGTCCTCGATGGCTTGAAAGCGTTGGAGAAATCGAAGGGCGAGGACGAGCGCAAGGCGATCGATAAATTACGCGACGTTGTCTTACCGAAAGAGCTGACGGTTACCGGCATCTTCGAGACGGGCCATTACCTGCACGACTCGGAGTTCCTCCTCGTGCCAATTTACGTCGGGCAGGAACTCTATGGTCTCGGCGATGCGCTCCACGGGATCACCGTTAAGACCGATGATCCCTACGGCGCGGATCGGGTGAAGCACGAGATCGAGCGGTTTCTGCAGCCGCCGCAGTACGCGCAAACCTGGATCGACATGAACAACCAGTTTTTCGAAGCGGTGCGCCTGGAACGCACCGTGATGTTTTTCCTTCTCTTCTTTATTGTGGTCGTCGCAGCGTTCGGGATCATGAACACCCTCATCACCGTGACTGTGCAAAAAACGCGCGACATCGGCATCATGAAAGCGATCGGCGCCAATATCACGCAGATCGTCTGCGTTTTTCTCGGCCAGGGGATCATCGTTGGGTTGTTTGGAACGCTGGCTGGACTCGGCCTGGGCATGACGCTGGTGCGGTATCGAAATGAATTCAGCCACTGGCTCGCCACCACAGCGCACATCGAAGTTTTTCCGAAACAGGTTTACCAGTTCTCGCAAATCCCAGCCGAAGTCATACCGCGTGATGTCGCCATTATTTGCCTCGGCGCATTCCTGATCTGTTGCATCTTCGCCTTCCTGCCGGCTTATCGCGCCGCGCGGCTCGATCCGGTGACGGCCTTGCGCTACGAATAACACTATCGCCATGAAACGCTTCGCACTCCTCGCGCTAACCTGCTCGTTCATAATCCCACGGCTCTTGGCGCAAATCGATCGGATCACCGGAAAGCCCTTCGCGACACGCTCCGAAGTCATCGCGCGTCACGGAATGGTGTGCACTAGTGTGCCGCTTGCGACCCAGGTGGGGCTCGATGTTCTAAAACGCGGCGGCAACGCCATCGACGCCGCGATCGCGGCCAACGCGACGCTCGGTTTGATGGAGCCGGTCTCGAATGGCATCGGCGGCGATCTCTTCGCGATCATCTATAGCGCGAAGGAGAATAAACTCTACGGTCTGAACGGCAGCGGGCGTTCGCCGCTCGGTTTGAGTTACGAGCAGATGAAGGCGGAGCTCGCGAAGCTGAAACGCGACACGATCCCACCGCTCGGGATGCTGCCGATCAGTGTGCCTGGCACCGTTGACGCCTGGGCCGAGCTCCACAAGAAATTCGGCAAGCTCTCGTTAGGCGACGATCTTTCGGGCCCGGTCCGTTACGCGGAAGAAGGCTTTCCCGTCACTGAACTGATTGCGTGGTATTGGGGCCGAAGCGTGCCGCTCTACAGCAAATTGCCCGGCGGGTTTTTGGAGACCTACACACTCGATGGCAAGGGCCGCGCTCCCGCGAAAGGAGATATCTTCAAGAACCCCGCGCTCGCGAAAACGCTTCGCCTGATCGGCGAAAAAGGCCGCGACGCGTATTACAAAGGCGAGATTGCCGACAAGATCGACGCGTTCATGCAGGCGAATAGCGGTTACCTGCGAAAGGTGGATTTCGAGAAGCATACTTCCACCTGGGTCGATCCGGTCTCAGTGAATTATCGCGGCTACGATGTTTTTGAATTGCCGCCGAACGGCCAGGGCATCGCCACCCTTCAGATGCTAAACATGCTGGAAGGCTTCGATCTGCGCGCGATGGGATTCAATTCCGCGGCGGCGCTGCATGCGATGGTCGAAGCAAAAAAAATCGCGTGGGCCGATCGCGCGAAGTTCTATGCCGATCCGGCATTCTCGAAAATCCCGCTGGCCGGACTGCTTTCGAAACCATACGCGGCCGAGCGCCGGAAGTTGATCGATCCGGAACGCGCCGCGCGCAAAGTTGCGCCCGGCAATCCGGCGCTGAAAGACGGCGACACGATCTACATGTGTACCGCGGATGACGAAGGCAACATGGTTAGCCTGATCCAAAGCAATTACCGCGGAATGGGCAGCGGCATCGTCGTTCCGGGCCTGGGCTTCATGTTCCAGGATCGCGGCGAATTATTTTCGATGGAGGCCGGCCACGCGAACGTTTACGCGCCGGGCAAGCGACCGTTCCACACCATCATCCCCGGGTTCGTCATGAAGGACCAAAAGCCGTGGCTCGCGTTCGGCGTGATGGGTGGAGGGATGCAACCGCAAGGGCATGTGCAGGTGTTGACCAATTTGATCGACTTCGGCATGGGCGTGCAGGAAGCCGGGGACGCATCGCGCTGGCAGCACGAAGGCGATAGCGAACCGACCGGCGAAAAACTGACGGAGACTGGCGGCCACGTGAATGTCGAAAGCGGCGTGCCCTACGAGACCGTGCGCGAACTAAAGAAGAAAGGCCACGACATGCGTTTCGATGTCGGCGGGTACGGTGGCTATCAAGCGATCAAAGTGGAGATGCACGATGGCCAACGTGTGTATGTCGGCGCGAGCGAAAGCCGGAAGGACGGGCAGGCGGCGGGGTACTAATTCGCGCGCTATTTCTTAATACATCAGCAGCGTATGGGCATTCGTCGCGCCGCGCTCATCTTTGTCGTGAGCATCATCATCGCATCTTGCTCCGAGAAGTCTGCTCCTGATCGCGACAAGGATTCGGCCGCGCCGAATGCGTCGCGTCAGTCGGCGCGCGAATCCGAATTCGAGCGAGCAGAGGGCAAAGGCGAGTTGCAGCCGCGCGAAGATGCGATCAGTGAGGACTGCGTGGCTTTCGTTCGCTCGACGAAGGTTGTTCCTGCTCTGGCAGCCGGCACCGATTGCCCCGGATGTCCTGCCGGAGGAACCGAGGTGTTGGCCTTTCGCCACATGAAAAGGGACGCAGTCTCCTGCTCTGGCGATACGTGCAACGTGTTGGTGACGATTCGCACGGTGTTCAATCCCGGTTCGGGTGAAACACTGGCCGGAGGCCTGACCGCCTGGATTCCACCGGAACAACGAAGAGCATACCTGAATGGGCGCACGCCATCGGGCGAACAGGCGTATCGCGTGAAGATCACCTACAAGCGTCGCGGCAAAACATGGCGGGCCGTCGAATTTGATCGCGCATCTGGCGAATGAATTGGACTGCCGATAGCGGCATGCGCTGAACCACTCCCCAAATTAGCTGTTTCGAGAACAGAAGTTTTGAAGGGCTCTTCGCAAAAGATACACCCGTTCGCTTGCGCGGAAACGATGCACCATTGTCCGCGCCTTACCAAGGCCGGCAGGTAGTCGGTTTGTGGCTTATCTCCGGAGATCCTCAGCCATGAAAATAAAAAAGTTCCGCCGTGCCGCTTTCTTTAACCTGCGGGCCCTTATCGCATCTCTGTTGTGCCTCACCGCGGGGATGCTTACTCTGTTCGCCTTCGCGGTCGCGCAGCAGGTGGATACCAAAGGACAAACGACTGGTTCGTCCCGCTGGTTGACACGGCTGACATCTGCCCTCCGTATACAGTCACCACCAAAGCGTTCCGTCGCCAGTGGGGCGGTTAAAGTGGATAAGGACCGGCCAGAGCGAGCGCAGATAACACCACAAACGGCGCCCGCTATTTCGTACAGCGGCCCGCCAGTCGACCTGCGTCCAGTCACGGCAGTTCGCAGCGGGAAGTTGCGGGACATGGTGCCGATCGATCCGGAGACGGTCGCGAAGCATGATTATTTGGAACCGATTCCTCCCAAGCCTCCGACGCAAAGTGGCGGTCCCGACGGGCCGCTCCAGACTGTTGCGGGAGCGCTGGCCTCGGCACCGTCTCCGACCGGCGTCAACTTTGATGGCGTCGGAGTGGGCCTCGCTGGATTCAGCCCTTCCAGTAATCCCCCGGACGTGAACGGCCGCGTCGGCGCAACGCAATTCGTGCAATGGAACAACACCAGCTTCGCCGTCTTCAACAAGAATACCGGCGCTCTCGAGTACGGTCCCGCGGCTGGGAATACGCTCTTCCAGGCGCTGGGCGGGGTATGCGCGTCGCACAATGACGGGGACCCGGTCGTCTCCTACGACATCCTCGCCGGCCGCTGGGTACTTTCGCAGTTCGTCGTCGGCGGACCGGCCGGCGGCTATTCCCATCAATGCTTCGCGGTTTCCACGACCTCGGACGCTACGGGAGAGTACTACCTGTACGACTTCACGACTGACCCCGTCAACTTCCTCGATTACCCGCATACCGGGGTATGGCCCGACGGTTACTACATGGCCGCGCATATATTCACCGCGGGGCCAATAGAAGTGCCGGTCGCAGTCCCCGGGGCATTCATCATCGCTCGCGTTTATGTCTTCGAACGGGACAAAATGATCAATGGGCTCCCCGCCCGCATGCAAAGCGTGGATTTTGACCAGCAGTACGGATTGCTTGTCGCCGATCTCGACAGTTTGACTCCTCCGCCTGCGGGCGCGGCAGAGTTTGTCATCGCCCCGGGCCAGCTCACGAACGCAACCGACACGAGTCGAGTGAAGGTGACTTGGGACCCAGCTCCAACGATCGCTCGGATACCTGGTGCCACCATCCTGCAGGGCCTCGGCAGTCCACCGTGCGTCAGCGGCCAGGCCTCTCCGGCGCGCGACTGCGTGCCGCAGCCTCCACCAGCCGCGCCGATCGACTATCTCGACCATCTAAGCTTCCACTACATGTATCGGTTGGGTTACCGGAACAACGGCACGCAAGCCGCCCCGGACGAAAGGCTCGTTGTGAGTGGCCCGAGCGCGGGCACCGGCTCGCCCTCACATGGAGCTGTAGAATGGTTCGAATTCCGGAACCCAACTCCGGGAAGCTCGACAACACAGCCGACGATTTTCCAAACCGGCACCTACGATCCGGATACCAGCTACCGTTGGATGCCGTCAATCACGATGGACAAAAATGGCAACATCGCGCTCGGCTACAGCAAATCGAGCACGACCGTTAAGCCCGGCATCTACGTCACTGGGCGCCTGGCTACCGATCCTATCAACACAATGGGGGCGGAGGTGGAAATGCAGGCGGGCATCGGCGTCCAACTTGGGGGTGCGAATCGGTGGGGCGACTACAGCGCCATGACCCTCGACCCGATCGATCAGTGCACCTTCTATTATACGAATGAGTATTTAAAGACGAACGGGGCGTTCAACTGGTCTACCCGTATCACCAGCTACAAGTTCCCAACCTGCGTCTCGGATGCGGGGTTGTGGGGCACAGTCACCGGCGCAATCACTTCGGCTGAGACAGGCGCTCCGATTTCCGGGGTCAGAGTGGCGTTGAGCAATGGCTACGCGGGCGCCAGTAACCAAAACGGCATCTACACAATTCTCGTCCCGGCCGGCAGCTACACCGCCACTGCTGCTGACGCGAACCGCAACTGCTCGGCGGCATCGCCTGCTTCGGCTTCGATCGCACCGCCGGCTGGCGGAACGGTTACCCAGAACTTCGCGATGACCGGCACATCGAAGCTGGAGGCGAAGGGCTTCGCGATTGATGATTCGCTCGGCAACGCCAACGGCATCGTCAACCGGGCCGAATGCGTGAACCTGTTCCTCGGCGTCCGGAACAACGGCTGCGCGAAAGAGACGGCGATCTCGGCCAAGCTCACCACCACGACTCCGGGCGTCACCGTTGTCGATCAGAACTCCAGCTATCCAGATATGGCGATTGACGGGAGCGGCACGAACGCGACGCCGTTCAAGATCTCCGTCTCGAGTTCTTTCGCCTGCGGCACGGAGATCGCGCTTTCCCTCAGCCTCACGTATGCGAGTGGAACGAAGACGATCACGTTCACCGTCCCGACCTGTGCCGGCGGTCCGGATCAACAGGTCCCAGTAAGCCAGCTCACGGCGACTGATCCGACTCAGGCCGATCGTATTGGCCGGAACGGCTTCCCGAGCACCTGCGCCGGCAAGAACAGCCCCGGCGGGGGCTTCCCGGGAATGCACCGTTACGAAACCTATACATTCGCCAACACGAGCGGCGCGGCTCGTTGCTACACCGTGACGATCAACGCGCAACTCGGCGGGCCAGGTGACATCGAAAGCGTCGCCTACGACCAGACGTACGACCCGGCTAACATCAGCGCGAACTACCTTGGCGACACTGGTATCAGCGGCCTTGGGACCACCGTCGACAAAGCGAGCTACTCGTTCACCGTTCCCGCGGGGCATAACTTCGTGGTGGTGGTGAATGGCACCGGGGACAACTTGTCCTCGCCGTTCAGTGGCACAGTCTCCGGCTTCGTAAATAACAACGCCGGCCCTGGCGCTTGCTCGGGAGGCCCAGGGCCAACCCCAACCGCGACTCCGACGGCAACGCCAACCGCAACTCCGACGGCCACACCAACCGCGACTCCGACGGCCACTCCAACCGCGACTCCGACGGCAACGCCAACCGCGACTCCGACGGCAACGCCAACAGCTACACCCACTGCGACGCCGACCCCGGCACAGCCCCAGAATCTGTCGACCCGCATGCGGACGGACGTTGGTGATAATGTCGGGATCGGGGGCTTCATCATCACAGGAAACGTTCCAAAGCATGTGGTCATTCGAGCCATCGGACCATCGTTGACCAAATTCGGATTCACCTCTGCTCAGTTGTTGGCCGATCCGACCCTTGAGGTCCACGGTCCGGGGAGCTTTGTCATATCTAATAACGACTGGAAGGATACGCAGGAGACCCAGATCAGAGCCGCCGGTTTGCCGCCGGAGAACGATCTGGAATCAGCGATCGACGCGACCTTGCCTGCCGGAAATTACACCGCCATCGTGAGGGGAAGGACAGGCACACCCCAGATAGGCATCGCCCTGGTCGAAGTCTTTGACGTCGACGGAGCGGCCAATTCGAAGCTTGCCAACCTCGGCACCAGGGCCTTCGTTGGCACCGGCAACAACGTCGTGATTGCCGGCTTTATTCTGGGTAACAACCAAGGGAATGACCGAATCATCGTCCGCGGCCGCGGACCAAGCCTCAGCGCGTTTAACGTCCCGACTCCACTGCAGGATCCGATGCTGGAGTTGCGCACCCAAAATGGCACTCTCATCCGAGCGAACAACGACTGGCAGGACGACCCGGCGCAAGCTGCGGAGATTAGCGCCGCGGGTTTCGCGCCTCCCAATACAAAGGAGTCCGCCATTGCCGCGACGCTGGCGCCGGGACTCTACACCGCCACGCTTTCCGGAGTGGATAATGGCACCGGCAATGGCCTGGTGGAAGTTTTCGATCGCGGCGGACCGTAGATAAGAAAACCCGCCCTACGCCAAGGACACCGCCTTGATATTGACGAACTCGCGGATTCCTTCCGCGCCGAGTTCGCGCCCGAAACCGGAACGCTTCGCGCCGCCGAAAGGCAGTCGCGGATCGGAGGCCACCATCCCATTGATAAACACCATGCCGGTTTCCAACTCGGCGGCGAAAAGTTCCTGTTCCGCTGCATCGTTCGTCCACGCGCTCGCGCCCAAGCCGAAGGAACTGTCGTTCGCAATCTTGATTGCTTCCTCCGCGTCAGCCACCCGAAAGAATGACGCCACAGGACCGAAGATTTCTTCGCGGTAGGCGGGCGAATCGCGCGGAATGTCCGTGAGAACCGTAGGCTCGTAAAAGAAACCGGGACGGTCGATTCGTTTTCCGCCCGTGAGCAGTTTCGCGCCGGCGGCAATGGATTCCTCCACCTGCTTATCGACACCGCGCAAAATCGCTTCGGTCGCGAGCGGTCCGATCTCCGTCGCCGGGTCGAGCGGATCGCCGACTCGGAGCGCTCGCATGCGCTCCGCAAATTGCGCCACGAAGCGGTCGTAGATTTGATCCGAAAGAACGAAGCGCTTGGCGGCGATGCACGATTGGCCGGTGTTGAGTGTGCGGGCGGTAATGCCGGTTGTGATGGCCGCCTCAAAGTCGGCGCTCGGCATCACAATAAATGGATCGCTTCCGCCTAGTTCGAGGACGCTCTTCTTGATCTGGCGCGCGGCGGCGCTCGCTACCTCGCTGCCGGCGCGCTCGCTTCCAGTGAGCGTCACAGCCTTGACGCGCGCGTCATCGATCAGGCTGCGCGTCTGGTCCGTTTCAACGAGCAATGTTTGAAAAACGCCCTCTGCGAATCCGGCGCGCCGAAAAATATCTTCGATCGCTAGCGCGCATTGCGGAACGTTGGCCGCGTGTTTGAGCAGGCAAACGTTGCCCGCCATCAAGGTGGGCGCGGCAAAGCGAAAGACCTGCCAGAAGGGAAAATTCCACGGCATGATTGCGAGCACGGCTCCGATCGGCTCGTAACGGATGTAACTTCGCTTTGCGTCTGTCGGGATCGTCTGGTCGGAAAGAAAACTTTCCGCCTTCTCCGCATAAAAGCGGCAACCCTTCGCGCATTTCAGGATTTCGTCGGTGGCCCCGCGCAGCAGCTTTCCCATTTCGAGCGTGATGACGCGCGCCAGTTGTTGCTGGGCCTGCTCGAGTAAATCTGCTGCGGCGGTCAGGTGTGCCGCGCGTTGAGCAAATGACGTTCGGCGATAGCGCTCAAAAGCGTGCGCAGCCTTCGCGAGCTTCCCTTCGATCTGCGCCGAATCGAGGGCGCTAAACTCCTTCAGCGTTTCGCCCGTGGCCGGATTGATCGACGTGATCGCCATTCGACTTTATAGACGAAGGCCTTTCGGGATCAAGACGCGATCCAGTAGATCGAAACTCCATTGCACCAGCAACGCGAGGACGGCGGCGGGAATTGCGCCTTGGAGAATGGTGGCGTGATCGTTCAAGTTCAAACCGCTCAAAATCGGTTCGCCGAGACCGCCGGCGCCGATGAGCGCGGCAAGTGTTGCGGTGCCGATATTGATGACTGCGCTCGTTTTTATTCCACCGAGGATCGTGCGCGATGCGATCGGTAGATAGATTTTCCAGAGCCGGGCGGATGCTTCGAGACCAAGCGCAATCGCGGATTCGCGAACGGGCTGGGCGATGTCCTGCAAACCAGTCGCGGTGTTGCGAACGATGGGGAGCAGTCCGTAAAGAAAAAGCGCGGCGATGGCGGTGCGCGGACTGATTCCGAAAAACGGAACCGGAACGAGCAAGGCGAGGAGCGCCAGCGATGGAATTGTTTGCACAGCGCCGGTCAAAGCGAGGATCGCCTGGCCGAGCGCGCCGCCGCGGCTGGCGGCAATCCCGAGCGGTATGCCCGCGAGGATGGAAAGCAGAAGCGAGATCCCGGCCAGCTCGAGATGCCGAGTGGTCCAGCGCACCAACTTGTGCGTGAGAGTTTCGCCGCTTCGGGGCTGCCACGCCGAGTCACTGTTTTGAAAATAAAGATCGGCGGCGTGCGCATAGTTTTTGGTTCGTTCCGCCTCCGCGTTCAACCGAATCATCCGGGTTTCATCGAGCGTTCCTTCAAGCTTCCGCAAAACCGAAATCGCTTTTGGCGGCAACGTAAGCCGATAGAGAAAGACCGCTTTGTATTGTGGGAAAAACTGAAGATCGTCTTTCAAGACGACCAGATCGTTTTCGCCGATCTTCGCGTCGGTTGAGTAAGCGTCTTTAATGTCGATCGAACCTTTCCGGAGCGCGCCGTAGCCGAGACCGTGATCAATGCCGGAAACATTCTGGGTTGGGAGTTGATACCTTTGCGCGAGCGGCTGCCAGCCGTCCCGTCGATCAAGAAATTCGTGGGTCAGTCCGAACTTGAGCTCCGGATGATTTCGCAAATCGCTGATCCTACGAATTTGCAATCGCTCCGCCGCTGTGCGCTGCATGACCAGCGCGTAGGTATTGTTAAAGCCCAATTCTCCGGTCATGCCGACGCCGGATTTCTCGAGCTGAGTTCGAATCTCGCTTATCGACGTAGTCGGCGATGTTTTAAGGATTTCTTCGCCGATGGTCCCGGTGTATTCGGGATAAAACGCGATCTGGTCCGTGCGCAGGGCTTCCCAAAGAATAATGGTGCCTCCCATTCCCTGACGATGTTCCGTGGCGAGGCCCGCATCCTCCATCGCGCGCTTCGCGATTTCGGCGAGGACATACGATTCCGTGAATTTTTTCGAACCGACGAGGAGCGGCTCGGCTGCAAGAGAAGAAAAAGCGCAGAGCGTCGTAAGCAATCCAAGGAGGGGCGCTTTCCAAACCGCCCTCTGAAAACGGTCGGCGGTTTGTAAACCGCCGCTCCTTGGTTGGCTCTTCATACCAACGCGAGTCCTCGCTGGGCGTTGATGAATTCCGTGACGAAATCGCTGGCTGGTTTCGTGCGGAGATCTTCCAGCGTTCCGATTTGCACGACATGCCCCTCGTTCATCAGCACGATTTGGTCGGCGAGATAGGCGGCTTCGGCCAGATCGTGGGTAACGAGGATCGCCGTTTGTTTGAGCCGCGAGAAAATTTCTCGTAGATCCTTTTGCAAGGCGGCCCGAACCAACGGATCGAGCGCGCCGAGCGGTTCGTCGAGCAAGAGCAGCTCCGGGGAAAGCGCGAGCGCGCGCATAAGGCTGATGCGCTGACGCTGGCCTCCGGAAAGTTCTATTGGATAACGATCGAGACCCGTTTGCGGAAAGCGCGTCAGGGCGGAGAGCTCCGTCAGGCGCTGATCCATCTCCGTCGCGGGGCGTTTCAGATGCGCCGGCATGAGAAGGACATTTTTCCGCGCGGTCAAATGCGGGAACAAACCGCCGTCTTGAATCACATAACCAATCCGGCGACGAAGCTGGCCGATGTTCGCCGCAGTGATCGGCTCGCCGTCGAACTCAATCGTTCCGGCATCCGGTTCCAGCAGACCGATGATCAAACGCAGCAGCGTCGATTTGCCGCAACCGCTGGGGCCGATCAGAACGGTCGTTTCGCCGCGCGCGAAAGACAGGTCTGTGGGATAAAGCGCGGTCGCAGCGCCATATTTTTTGCTGACGCCGCGAAGCTGAACGAGTGGGTCCATCATTAAGACGCGATCGGTGTTACCGCGCGCTCAACAATAGCTTGTCATGCTGAGCGAAGTCGAAGCATCTCATTCTGTTCTCTGGTTCACTGGTCGGAAATAGTCAGAGATCCTTCGACTTCGCTCAGGATGACAAAAACAAAGGGCGAAGCTGAACGAGCGGGTTCACCCGGCTAATCTGCCACGGTGAAATGGAAAACGGCAAACCACTGCTGCGAGTCGGTCCAAACCCGCGCGAGGCGGAAGCCGGCCGAAACGGCCAGGCGGGTGAAAGCTTCCTGCGTGTATTTGTAGGAAAATTCCGTCACGATTTTTTCGCCGCGCGAAAAATGAAATTCCTCGCCGCCGACGTGAACGGTCTGGTCCGCTTCGCTGACGAGATGCATCTCGATCCGGCCGTGACGGTCGTCGTAAATTGCCTGGTGCCGCCAGAGCGGGAGATCGAAGTCCGCGCCGAGCTCGCGATTCGCGCGAACGAGCAGATTTAAATTGAATTCGGCCGTGACGCCGGCGCTGTCGTTGTAAGCCGCTTCCAGAACAGCGCGGTCCTTTTGGAGATCGACCCCAATAATCAAGCCGCCACTCTTTCCGCAAAGGCGGCAAACTCGCCGCAGAAAATCCGCGGCGATTTCCGGTTCCAGATTTCCAATCGTTGAGCCGGGAAAATAAACGGCGACGTGATCCGGTTTGCGGAGCGATTTCGGCAGTTGAAGCGGTTGAAGATAATCTGCGCAGACCGGCAAGATATCGAGCGCGGGCATGGCGCGGCTCAACTCGGCGGCGGAATCGGTCAGGCGCTGCTTGGAGATATCGACCGGGACGTAAGCGATCGGATTCTCGAGATGTTCGAGCAACATCCGCGTCTTCACGCCGGCGCCGGTGCCGAACCCGATGAGCTCGGCGTTGGCGCCGATCGATTCCGCCATCTCGCGGCCATGCCGCCGCAAAAGCTCAGTTTCGGTGCGAGTGATGTAATACTCCGGCAGCTCACAGATTTTTTGGAACAACTCCGCGCCGCGCTCATCGTAGAAAAACTTGCATGGAAGCGAGCGCGGCGAACTTGAGAGTCCGGCCAAGACTTCATCCAGAAAATCCTCACTGACCGGCTCGAGATCGAGCACGTGGACCCGGCCGGGGGCGCCGCTCATGAGAGATCGCGCGCGAGCCGGATGCCGGTGAATTGCCAGCGCTTTTCCGGTTGGAAAAAATTTCGGTAAGTGGGGCGAATGTGACTGCGCGAAGTCGCGCACGATCCTCCGCGGAGGACCATTTGATTACACATGAACTTGCCGTTGTATTCGCCGAGCGCACCGGGAACGGCGCGATAGCCGGGGTAGGGAAGATAGGCGCTGCGGGTCCATTCCCAGACGTCGCCGAACATTTGGTGAAGCGCGGTTTCGGCATTCGCGGCGAGGGCGGGCGCCGGATGAAAGCGCTGTTCGTCGACGAAGTTTCCCTCGATCGGCAGGCCGGACGCCGCGTGTTCCCATTCAAATTCAGTCGGAAGACGCGCGCCGTCCCAATTCGCGTAGGCGTCCGCCTCGAAGTAACTCACGTGCGTGACCGGTTCGGATTCGTTGACCGGCCGGAAGCCGGAGAGAGTGAAATTCCACCACGCTCCATCGTTTTTCACCCAGTAAAGCGGCGCCTGCCAGCGTTGCTCGTTCACAGTGGTCCAGCCGAGCGAGAGCCAGAATTCCGGGCGCGTATATCCGCCGGCTTCCATGAAGGCGAGATACTCGCCGTTGGTGATGAGGCGATTCGAGAGCGAGAAGGCCGGAACGAGTGCGCGGTGCCGCGGACCTTCGTTATCGTAGGAAAATCCAGCGCCGTCGTGGCCGATTGAAACGGTCGCTTCATCAAACTCGACGAAATGTTGCGGCGCCACCTTCGCGGTTTCCGCTTCCGCGGCGCGGGGCTGAAAAATCGGATAGAGCGGATTCTGGGAGAACACGTGCTTGATGTCGGTCACGAGCAATTCCTGGTGCTGTTGCTCGTGATGGAGGCCGAGGGTGAGGACCGGTTCGATTTCGGAGAAAAGCGCTTCATCGGCTTCCTCGAGCAATTTGATCACACACTCATCGATCGATTCCCGGAAGCGATAGGTTTCAGCGACGGTGGGCCGCGAGATCAGGCCCCGGAGATCGCGGCGATGCATATCGCCGGCGGCGTTGTAATAGGAATTGAAAAGGTAGGCGTATTGCGGGACCTCGGAGCGGTAGCGCGGCATCCAAACCTTCACGACGAAGGTCTCGAAAAACCAGCTCGTGTGCGCAAGATGCCATTTCGTCGGGCTCACGTCCGGCATCGATTGCACGACGTAATCTTCCGGCGCGAGAGTGCGGCAGAGCTGGGTGGTGAAGTCGCGGACCTGGCGGAATCGCTCGGTCAGATTCGCGGAGCGAGCGCTTGAGGTCCGCGCCGCAGAATGAACCTCGCTCTGGCCGTGCGCTGCCTCGGCCAGGGCCGTTGCTGTCGCTTTCACGAATCAGCCTTCCTGCTCGAGCTCCTCTTTGCGGGCCTCGACCATCTGGTCGTGAGCGGCTTCTTCTATTCCATCAGCCACCAGATGCTCGCCGAGATTCTCCTCATCTTCGACGCGCGGCGCGCGATGTCCCTTCGAAGAGGCCACCACGTTCCATTCCTCGACGACGTCAGCGTTATCGTCGGTCTCCTCGGGCGCACCGGACTCAAGATTGCCGAGCAATTCCCTCCGCGCCTGGTCCCAATCGGCGTCCGTGAACTCATCGGGATCACGTTCCGCGATCAGCGCGATTTCGCGGGCTCGCCTCTCGACGGCATCCGGTGACGGCACGCCCACGCCGTCGCCATGCACTGAGATCTTTCCGGTCGCTGGATGCGAATGATCGTTCATACCCTTAATACGAAACGCGGGTGCCCGGCGTTCGCATCATTATTATCAATCTGGTTGGGACGGGAAGCAATCAAATGCGTAGGACTTCAGGATTCGATCCGTGGGTGAACTCGCGAAGTGCGAGAATGAACCGCCGCCGTTACACTGCGACATGAAAGGCGAGGCCCAGATTTTCCGGCGGGAAAACGGCGCGACGGTCGCTTTCAGCGAATACGGCGATCCAGCGGGGGCGCCGATCTTTTTTTGCCATGGCTGGCCCAGCTCGCGCACCATGGCGGAGCTGACGGATGAAACGGCGAGCCAGCTCGGCCTGCGCATCATCTCGCCGGACCGTCCGGGGATTCGCGGTTCGCATTTCCATCCGAATCGCACGCTGCTGGATTGGCCGCCCTTGCTGCGCGAGCTCGCTGCGCATTTGCAGATCGACAAGTTCAAGCTGCTCGCGATTTCCGGCGGGGCGCCCTATGCCTACGCGGCCGCCTGGATGCTGCCAGAGCAGGTGGAAGCGGTTGCGGTAGCGAGCGGCGCGCCGCCGCTGGATGAACTAACGGATCACGATGGCCTGCTGCCGATCCATCGCCGCCTGTTGGGGCTGCGCGAGAAACGGCCGGGACTGCTGAAAGGCCTCTTTCATCTGGCGCGGCCGTTCGTCGCGATACGGATGCCGGTCCGGCTGCGCCCTCTGTTGCTCAAGTTTCTCCAGCCATGCGACGCGAATGTTCTGCGCGAATCGCGCGCTTTCGAGGTTTGCTTTGAAAGCGCCCGCCAGGCCTGGCGATCCTCCGCCGCCGGCGTGATGACCGACGCGGAAATTTACGCGACGCCCTGGGGATTTTCGCTCGAGGACGTTCGCGTGCCGGTCGCTCTGTGGCATGGAACCAAAGACCGCACCTTCGCGCCGCGACTGGCCGGGCATGTGGCCGAGCGTCTGCCGATTTGTGAATTTCACCTCATAGAAGGCGCCGGCCATTACTCGCTGCCTATCCGTTACATCGATCAAATTCTCGGCGACTTGATGTCGTAATGCAGGCATTTTGTCCCGCAACCCGATCGGCCCGTTGGCTATTTCGCGGTTCGCTGCAGCGCCTGGCTAGGCCGGTTAGAGATAAGCTCGAGATCTGACTCATAAAATGGTCCCTCCTCGTGCCATGGCCTCGGTTCGTACTCCGGAAAATCTGCCACGGTAGCGCTGTGCGAGCGAGCCCACTCCTGTGCCCATGCCACGTTAGCCGCATGCGCGGCATCCCTCTGTGCCCGCTCGGCTGTGGCATCAAAGACATAATAACTCTCCGGGAGTGTGACGAAATAGAGATCCTCGCGGAAGAACTTCGTCCGGAGACAGACCGTGCCTTCGGCCTGGGTGACTCTTACTCGAACTCTGTCGCCGGGCTGAAACTTCCCCCGTGGCTCTATAAAGCCTGCCGCGCGAGACTTGGCAGGCTGGTTGGCGATCTGCTGCCTCACTTCGTTATCCATATTTCCACTTAGCTCACCGCCTATGCCGATGAGGTCGAGGAACCGATTCGCTTCCGATCTCGTGACTCGCTTACGAGCATACAGTTTCCCGAGCTGCACCTCGAAAAATGCCGAACTACCGGGGAGAACGGCGGCACCGACACCGAAGTATCCTAGGTATCTGTCGCCTTCGTAGAGGTGAACATAGCAAACGGGACTCGGCACGCCGAAGCCGACGCCAATTGCGCGCGTCCAGTCGAAGCGATGGCCGTTTATGAACGCCACGACCGCAGAAGCCTTCGCATTTTCGAGCGGCCGCGGAGGAAACGAGCTGTTAAGCGACTCAGATGACGAAACGACGACTCGCGTCAAAGGTGGCACCGCGCCGAGGTCCGTCTTTTTCATGCAGCCCGTCAGGATGAGACAGAAGCCAACGAGGAAAAGCGCACGCATATACCTAACGAGAATTGCTCCGGCAAAATCCATATTTAGAGACGGATTTTTTTCGTCTATCACAGCCCGATGGCGAGGCGGGGGACATCTTCCTGACGTTAATCGTGGATCGTGGCCGGACAATCGGGAAAACAGTTTGCCTCACTTTCACCTGGCGGGCCCCGCTGGTTTCGTCATTTTTCGCGTGCAGAACCAAGGGGGCCGGTGGAAGGTTCGCGGTGGAAGATTTTACCGCGGGCGCGACCCATGACCAGCCGACGCGCCGCCAATCATCGATCGATCCGCCGTTTGACGCCCGCGTCCGCCAGCTTGTAGCGGATTGGGGCGCGGAGAAATCTCCGGAGCTCATCGAAGAGATGATCATTACCGCGCTGAAAATGGCGAGGGACAAGATGGGCACCGGCGACCTGAAGCTGATGAACCGGTCGCTAAAGGAGATGCGTTTCGCGGCGAAAATTTTCTCGTCATACCGGCAGTTCCGCAAAGTCTGCATTTTCGGCTCGGCCCGGACGCCGCCCAGCGAAGCGCAATACAAAGTGGCCGAGGAGTTCGCGCGGCAGATGGTGACCCACGAGTACATGGTGATTACCGGCGGCGGCGACGGCATCATGGGCGCGGCCCAGTTCGGCGCGGGTCGCGAACATGGTTTCGGCCTCAACATCCGGCTGCCCTTCGAGCAGCGCGCGAATCCGGTCATCGAAGGCGATCCGAAGCTGATCAACTTCAATTACTTTTTCACCCGCAAGCTCAACTTCGTGAAAGAGACCCACGCATTTGCGCTTTTCCCGGGCGGATTCGGCACAATGGATGAAGGCTTCGAAGTCCTGACTCTGATGCAAACGGGCAAGGCGCGCATCATTCCGATGGTGTTGCTCGACAAACCCGGCGGCACTTATTGGGAGACCTGGATGAAGTTTCTCACCGAACATCTCTTGAAGTTCGGATACATCGGCACAGAGGATTTCCACTTTTTCAAGATCGTGAACAATATCGAGGAAGCGGTTCGCGAAATCCTCCTTTTCTACAGCGTTTATCAATCATCGCGCTGGGTCGGCGAACAGCTCGTCATCCGCATCGCCCGAAAAATTTCGGACAAGGCGCTGGTTGAATTGAATCAGAAATTTTCCGACATCGTCCTCGCGGGCGAGATCGTGCAGGGAAGCGCATTACGCCAGGAGAAGAACGAGCCCGAAATCTGGAATCTGCCGCGTCTTATTCTGACTCCGCACCGCCGCGCTTTTGGCCGCTTCCGTCAGCTCATCGACGCGATCAATTTGTCGGAAACGTTGTAGCAGTGGGCCTCAGGCCGCGGCGCGCTTCTCCAGAATGTAATCGTGAATCGTGTTCACGGTGCGAAGCGCCTTGGCCGCGACCTCGGAATTCGGGACGCCCACGCCGAAAGTCTTTTCCATGCTGACGACGAGTTCGAGTGCGTCGATGGAATCCAGGCCCAAACCCCCGGGACCGAAGAGCGGGAGATCATCGCCAATCTCCGCCGCAGTCGTTTGCAGCATCAGGTTCTTCACCAGCATTTCTTTTATCTGGGTGCGAAGATCGGTGTCAGGCATGGCGAGCCGCGATTGTGTGGCAAGGTTTGCTTGCCGTCAAATTGGGGGGACGAATTCCGTCCCGTCCGAATCAAATCCGATCGGTCCGATCCGGATTCACCGGGCGGACTTGATCTTCGGGCCGAACTTCCGCGGAAGCCGCGGGTGGGTTCTCGATCCGAGGAACGGTGGCGGTAGGCGTGCGCACGTCAGACTTCGCGTCAGTTTTGCCGGCCGAATGCAGCTCGTCGCTGAACTCGTCTTTCGCCTTCTGGAATTCCTTGATCGCCTGCCCCATGCCTCGCGCAAGATCCGGCAATTTCTTCGCGCCGAAGAGAACCAGAATGATCAAAAGAATAATGATCAGGTCGGGCCCGCCGACATTCATGAAACTCGCCATGAAGCTCATACGAGGCAGAGCATCTGCCTAACGGGGCAAGTTGCAAGGTATTTCCTGATGACGCATCTGCGGCTGTTGTGTCACAGTCGCCGTTGCGCTCCGACTCAGTTCGGTCGCAGGAAATGAAAGCCCGGTCCGATTCC
Source organism: Verrucomicrobiota bacterium (assembly GCA_039649045.1). GTDB lineage: Bacteria > Verrucomicrobiota > Verrucomicrobiia > Chthoniobacterales > UBA10450 > AV80. The sequence goes on from JBBWZL010000005.1 coordinate 71,869, forward strand.
AAAGGTAAGCGTCTTGGGCAGGAACTCCGGTCGCTCGTCGATAAACAATACCGTCGCGCCTTCCGCAATCTGCGCCATCTCCCGCGGTTGACCTATCACTCGGTGATCGATGGCGGCGCGAATCGCGGTGCTTTTACCGATGCGCTCCTACAACTGCATCAACCAGAGCGGCTCGTCCTGGTCGAGGCGATTCCTGAACTGGCGGAGAAGTTGCGCGCAAAATACGCGACGGATCGGCGGGTTTCCATTGTTGCGGCTGCGCTTTCCGACACCAATGGTGAAGCACGATTCGAGATCAATCGCTCCGAGGCATCGAGCTCGTTGCTCACGATTGATCCACGGAATTCAAAATGGTTTTCTCGCGATCTCGAAGTCGACCGCGCGATCCGGGTTCCGACCATGACGTTGCCCGTCTTGATGGAAGAGCAGGGGTTGCAGACGGTGGATTTGCTGAAGCTCGATCTCCAAGGCGCCGAGCGCCTCGTCTTGACCGGCGGAGAACAGATGCTCGACCGTGTGCGCGTTATTTATTCCGAAGTTTTCTTCGAACAGCTCTACGCCGGCGCCTGGCTTTTCTCGGACATGAACGAATTCCTTTCCGGCCGCGGATTCAAGTTATGCGGCTTGTCGAACATCGTGCACGCGCCTGACGGCGATCTCGTCCAGGCCAACGCCACCTTTCGGCGCGTTTGAGTTGCCAAAGGTTGAACGTCACGGTTCCATTTCCATTCTTATTAGTATGAACGATTCCAAGCCTGCCCGCTTTCTCGTTCCGCTCGTCTGTTTTTTTCTGACGCTGTTTAGCAGCGCCCAAGCCGCCACTCTCGCCGGCAAGCCGGTCCAGGGCGGTGCAACCGTAGAGATTCAATTTCCCGTCGCAAAATACTTTCAGGACATCGCCGCGCAGGGTGGAAATCCGCGCCCCCAGACTGGTCGCGCCGTCTTGATATTTCCGCCGGGCTTCGATCCCTCCCGCAGCTGGCCGTTGCTGATCGTTACTTCTACGAGCGATTTCCGTCGCACCAGCGTCATGGACACAGATTGGTATCGACGGCCTGCGATGGCCGAAGGCTATGTCGTGCTCGGTTCGGACGCGACGATTTCGGCGCATGTCGATTCGACACCCTGGCGCCTCGCGATGTTGGGCGCGGCCTTGGAAGCTGTGCGCAAAGACTGGCCGCAGTCAGCCAAGTGGCCGGTCGTCTTTGCCGGCTTTTCCGGCGGCGCAAAACGAAGCGGCTTTATGGGCTCGATGTTGGCGCACAAAGTAAACCTTAAAGGCTTCTTTCTCTCGGGCATTAATGACGACCGCCTCAGTGTGGCCTACAAAGATTATCATCCCGGTGGAGATTTTCTTAATACACCCATCTGGATTAGTAGCGGTAATCTCGACCCGATCGCGACTCCGGCGCTCTCAGACCAGGTCAGGCTCTCGCTTGGACGCACCGGCTTCAAGCGGGTGCGGCTGGAGCGGTTCGCAGGCGGGCACCAGTTGAAAATGTCGGAGGTACGCCTCGCTCTTCAGTGGTTCCGGCAGCTCGGCGGGTTCTAGGTCCGTTTCGGCCCGCGGTTAAAAAGCCGGCTCACCACGAAGGCAATTATTAAGGCGTAGATAAGAGCCAAGAGGACGTTCATCGCGATCCAGAGCTCAGGGTGCGGGTTGTGGCGAAAGTAGCGGTAGTCGGAAAAGAAAGTCCGAAGTGTGCAGACCTTCCAGCCCCACTCGACAGCTCCACCGCTTCCATTGGCGAACATGATGTGCATCATTGTCTGTTCGATATATAAGGGCAGCAAGGAGACGAAGGTTAGCGCCAAAGCGAACAAAACCGGGAACGGAAGTTGGCGCTTCATCGATTGACGGGTAATGGCAGTCGCTACCTGTTCTTTGGTTTGCGAACGTTTGCGACCACATAACTAAGAAGAACAGTGCCGCTGGGCAGAGTTTTGCTCTCAGTTAGTTGCAAGGAAGGCGAACGCGCACCTGCCGCAAGTAATGGGATACCCTGGCTGAGAAGGATGGGCATTACTGCCAGCTCGATCGTATCAATCAACCCGGCGTGGAGCACACTTCGGAAAAGCTCGCCGCCGCCAAAGAGCCAGATGTCTTTACCCGGCTTCTTTTTCAACGTCGAGATTGTCTTGTTCACTTCACTGGTGATCACGACGTGGGGGTAATCGCTTTGGCGTAGCGTTCGGGAGAACACGATCGTTTGCGTCCCTGTTGGCATGGCCGGGGCTCCGTCTTGCTGCGTCACTTCGAACGTGCGCCGCCCCATCAGAAAAGTATCGAATTGTTTGAAGACCGCGGCGAAGTCGGACGCGGGATCCACGATGATCCAATCGAATTCCCCCGCGGGAGCGGCAATGAAGCCATCGAGGCTGACGGCCACGCTATAGCGAACGCGGCGCGCGTTAGCTCTCGGCGCCTTACGAACTGCTTTCCTGGCGCTCTTACTCTTCGCCATCGTAGTAGTCGAGCGACTCGCCCCGCATAAGTCTGCGTTCGGGCGAGCGGACCAGCCATTTCTTGCTATCGGGATAGTAGGCTGACTCGCCGACCGGGTTATCGGCGACAATGAGAATAAGGAGATCCTCGGTCCCATCATTGCCGAACGTGTGGGGTTCTTCCGGCGGGAAGAGAAACGCATCCCCGGTTTCGATCGGCGTCGTCCCGTTTTTGTCGCGCACGACGCCTTTGCCGGAGAGAACATAATAGAACTCCCATTGCGCGCTGTGGGAGTGATACGGATAGGCAGTCTTCCCCGGCGGAATCCGGGTGAGTTCGACATCAAACGGATGCCGCTCCTTCAGATCGGTCGAGAATGGCTTCCGCCCGAGCGCTTCCGAAAGTCCCTTGGCCGCGCCACCGAACTTCCCGCTCGGTGAGGACCAGGAATCTTCGGCGATGTCTTTAATGTTTATCTTTTGCATAATCGATTTGCACCGAAATGGACACAACGCGCCCCTCGATCCGCGCCGAGTCCGCATCGGGAAGCGCATCACGGTGCTGCTTCTTTGAAAAAGAGTTTCGCGAGAGCCCAGTTGCTTTGGCATTCCTTACCTTGCCGCGGCTCATAGATAACGGGTGGTTTGCTGAACTAGAATCCCGTGACGTTCGAAGAATATCCAATCATGAGTTTGGACGAATCGGCTTCCAAGACTGCCCATGCCTCTCCCGACTTCAAAGAAAACCGTCTCTTTGGATCGTTGCTTTCAAGCTCATACCAGGTACTCCCGAGAGAATTTGCCCGCATTAGAACATCGATCGCATCACCATGGAGTGGAGTTCCCTCGTTGGTTCGGTAAACCTCGAAAAAACTTTTCCCGAGTTTGAAATTTACGCAGATCGAAAAACCTTGAAATTTGTAATAGTGGTCGAGTCCATCCTTTCGGACTGGCGCGCCATAACGCGCCTCTATCTCCTTTTCTGTTTCGCCCAAGCGAGCTTGCAATGGCGTGAGTGAAACGAGAAGGAACAGGAAGATGTACGTATGAAGTATCTTCACGATATTCTTGAGGTTTGGGACTCAAGAAGCCAGAAGACTCCGCACGGAGATATCTTCGTCTACGTCGTCCCAGTGTATTCCAACGCCCTTACCAATCAGCCGCCATTTCGAGCGTTGAACTGGAGTAGCTTCAAGCAGTCGAGGAAACCAGGCCAGAGGGGCCGAGACTCGCCGTCCATCGGCAAGTGTGACGATAAGCTCATCTGCCGTGCAGATTACATCGACAGCGTCGGCGAGCGGCTTACTGGCTAAAGTGCTCATCCCAAGCGAGGATAAACTTCTCGCGGTTCTGCGCAACGAGAGAATGAAGTTCACGCAGTTCCGGGCCTCGGAAGCCGCGCGACTCTGCCAGCTCGATTGGTTCCCACCAGAACTTGGCGTAGCGCTCGGCTTGCTCCACATGTACATGCCGTGGCTCGCCCCCTTCGCGACTGAAAAAGAAGAAGCGAAAGCCGCCGACCCGAAGAATCTCTGGCATTTTGGGGGGGCGAAGAATGGAGCCTCGGAGGGCGTCCCTATCTGTCGTTACAAGTCGTAATACATTGCGAACTCGTAGGGGTGGGGGCGGAGACGGAGAGCATCGTATTCCTTTTGTTTCATCTCGAGCCAGTTCGCGACGAAGTCTTCGTTGAAGACGTCGCCTTTGAGGAGGAAACCGTGATCTTCACTTAGGGCCTTGATCGCGCCGCTGAGCGAATCGGGGACGCTCGGGACGTTGGCGAGTTCTTCGGGAGGGAGTTCGTAAAGATTTTTGTCGAGCGGATCGCCGGGATCGATGCGGCTTTGGATTCCATCGAGGCCGGCGAGCAACAAGGCGGAGAAGGCGATGTACGGATTTGCCGCGGGATCAGGCGTGCGGAACTCAATCCGTTTCGCTTTCGGGTTCGCTGAATACGTGGGAATGCGGATGGCGGCGGAACGGTTACGCGCGGAGTAGGCGAGATTGACCGGCGCTTCGAATCCGGGCACGAGACGCTTGTAGCTGTTGGTGGTGGGGTTTGTGATGCAGGTTAGCGCGGGCGCGTGCCGCAAAATCCCGCCGATGAAGAAGAGCGCCATCTCGCTCAACCCGGCGTAACCGTTCCCAGCAAAGAGCGGTTTGCCATCTTTCCAGAGCGACATGTGGGTATGCATGCCGGAGCCGTTGTCGCCATAAAGCGGCTTGGGCATGAACGTGACACTCTTGTTGTGTCTCTTCGCCACGTTCCGGACGATGTATTTGTAATACTGCATCCAGTCGCTCATCTGCTTCATCGGCGCGAAACGGATATCGATCTCGGCCTGACCAGCAGTGGCGACCTCATGATGCTGCCGTTCGATCGGAATGCCGGCTTTCTCCAGCTCCAGGCACATTTCGTTGCGGATATCCTGCAAACTATCGGCCGGTCCGACGGGGAAGTAGCCTTCCTTCGCGCGAATCTTGTAACCGAGATTCGGAAATTCCTCGCGCGCGCTGTTCCAATGGCCTTCCGCGCTATCGACCAGATGAAACGAGGAATTCCCCGCGTAGCTGTAGCGGACTTCGTCAAAGATGAAGAACTCGGCTTCGGGTCCAAAAAACGCCGTGTCCGCGATGCCGGTGCTTTGTAGATACGCTTCGGCTTTTTCAGCGACGCCGCGCGGATCGCGATCGTACGGCTCGCGGGTGATCGGATCGACGATGGTGCAAATGAGACTGAGGGTCGGCTCGGCATTGAAGACATCGATCCACGCCGTGCTGGCATCGGGAATGACGAGCATGTCGCTGGCGTTGATGGCGCGCCAACCGCGGATACTTGACCCGTCAAAGCCGAGGCCGTCAGTGAAGATCTCTTCGTTGTACTCGGTGAGAGTGGTGGTGAAGTGCTGCCAGGAGCCCGGCAGATCGGTGAACTTGAAGTCCACGAGTTTCACATCGTGGTCCTTGATCATTTTGCTGACGTCGGATGGGGTCTTGTCTTTGTCTTTGGCCATTGGGTTCGTTATAGGGTTAAAAAGTTGAAGCGTTGCAGCGGTCGGTTTCTTCCGCTTCAACGCTTCAACCCTTTATCGCTTCAACGCTTAGACTGCTTTCTCGCCGATCTCTTCCGTACGGATGCGCACGGCATGTTCCACCGGAAGCACGAAAACTTTTCCGTCGCCGATCTTGCCGGTCTTGGCGGCGGCCACGACGACGCTGACCGCCTTGTCCACCATGTCGTCCGCGAGCACGACTTCGACTTTCACCTTGGGCAGGAAATCGACGGTGTATTCGCTGCCGCGATAAATCTCAGTGTGGCCTTTCTGGCGTCCGAACCCTTTCACTTCCGTCACCGTCATGCCCTCGATACCGAGCTCGGCCAGGGCTTCCTTCACTTCCTCGAGTTTGAACGGCTTGATGATCGCTTCGAGTTTTTTCATGGGAAGTGGAGCTCCGGCACGTGGATATTTTTCGATCGCAAAAAGTTAGGGCGCGAGATTCCGAAACTCCTGCGCGCCCTGAAATTCGTTTCGGTGAATCGCCGCACCTGCTCTCTTAGCAACGACACCGAAAACGTGCAACCCCGAAATTCTATTTGATTAGATTCTGTTCTTGCGCGCTGTAGCCGCCCCGCTCTGTCGGGGCGTTCCCTCGTGCACGGCGACGGAGCGCCGTGGCTACAGCGCCTGTTCCCCCTCGTGAATTTGCCGCCTCGGACGCGCCGTTTATACTGCGGTCGGATGCCTTCCGATTCCTTCGTTCACCTCCATCTCCACACGGAATATTCCTTCCTTGATGGCTTGGTCCGGACGAAGGAGTTGATGAAAAAAGCGGTCGCGTTTGAAATGCCGGCGCTCGCGATTACCGACCACGGAAATCTCCACGGCGCGATCGAGTTTTACCAGGAAGCCGAGAAAGCGGGCATTAAACCGATCATCGGCTGCGAAGCCTACATGGCGCCGGGATCGATCAAGGATCGGCCGAATAATCAGCGCGATGCCGCCTACCATTTCACCCTGCTCGCGAAGGACGAGACCGGTTATCGCAATCTCGTGAAACTCATTTCCACCGCGCATCTCGACGGCTTCCATTACAAGCCGCGGATCGACAAGGAACTGCTCGCGGCGCACTCGGCGGGGCTGATCGGATTGAGCGGCTGCCTCAAGGGCGAAATCAACATGGCGATCCAATCCGACAATCTTGCCAAGGCGCGGCAAAGCGTGGCGGAATTCCGCGATATTCTCGGCGCGGAAAATTTTTTCCTGGAAATGCACGACCACGGGATCGAAGCCCAGCACAAATGCAACGAGATGATCCCGCGGCTCGCGAAGGAATTCGGTCTTGGCCTCGTCGCGGCGAATGACGTGCACTTCCTGGAGCGGAGTCATCATGAAACCCACGACGTGATGGTCTGCATCGGCACCGGCAAGATGGTGCACGATGAAAGGCGAATGCGTTACACGCCGGAACTTTATTTCAAATCGGCGGACGAGATGCGCGCTCTTTTCCCGGACCATCCCTCGGCGATTTCGAACACGCTCGAGATCGCCGCGCGTTGCAATCTCAAGCTGGAGTTCGGCGTCTCGAAATATCCTGAGTATCCGGTATCGGAAGGCAAGACCCGCGAAGCATATCTGCGCGAACTTTGCTATCAGGGTTTGCACGAACGCTTCGGCGAGCGCGCCGGGACCGATACGGAATTGATCAAGCGACTCGACTACGAAGTCGACGTGCTCGAAAAGGCCGGCTTCGTCAGCTATTTCCTCATCGTCTGGGACTTCATCCACTTCGCGAAGCAACGTGGGATTCCCGTTGGCCCCGGCCGTGGTTCGGCGGCCGGTTCGCTCGTCGCCTACGTCCTTGGAATTACCGACATCGATCCGTTGCAGTTCGGGCTCATCTTCGAACGCTTCCTGAATCCTGAACGGGTTTCACCACCCGATATTGACGTCGATTTTTGCAAAGAGCGCCGCGGCGAAGTGCTCGAATACGTCCGGCAAAAATATGGCGACCGCCGCGTTTCGCAGATTGTCACCTTTAACAAAATGAATGCGAAAAGCGCCGTGCGCGACGTCGGTCGCGTGATCGGGCTTTCCTATGGCGAAGCCGATCGCCTCGCGCGCATGATCCCGGCGGGACCCGGCCAGCAAAACATCACCCTGGCCGAATCGGCCCTGGCGAATCCTGAGCTGCGGCGCGCGATCGACACGGAACCCGCGACTCGCCAACTCTGGGACCACGCGATCCTACTTGAGGGCCGCTCGCGCAATTTCGGTGTTCACGCGGCCGGCATTGTGATCGGCGATCGCGATCTTTCGGAATACGTCCCGCTGCGCCGCGACCCGAAGGAAAAGGAAGTGATCACCCAATATCCGATGGGGCCGCTGAACGATCTCGGCCTGCTCAAGATGGATTTTCTTGGGCTGCGAACGCTGACGGTTTTGCACGATGCCGAGGAACTCATTCGCCAGCGCATCCCAGATTTTTCGCTGACGCAAATTCCGATTGATGACGCCGCGACGTTCGCGCTGCTCAACCGCGCCGAAACGATCGGCATTTTCCAGTTGGAAGGCGGCATGACCGGGTTCTGCAAGCAATTCGATTTCAAAGCGATCGACGACATTATCGCCTTGAGCGCGCTCTACCGGCCGGGCCCGATGGATCTCATCCCGGATTACATCAAGCGGAAGAAAGGCCTCGCGAAGATCCGATACGAGCATCCGCTGCTCGAGGAAGTCTGCGCCGATACCTACGGCGTGATGATTTACCAGGAGCAGGTCATGGCGGCGGCGAGCCGGCTGGCCGGTTACTCGTTAGGCCAGGCCGATTTGCTCCGGCGCGCCATGGGGAAAAAGGACAAGGAGAAGATGGCGAAAGAGCGCGCGAATTTTATCGAAGGTTGCGCCCGCGAAAACAAGATTCCTGAGAAAAAAGCAAATTCGATTTTCGACTTGCTGGAAAAATTCGCCGGCTACGGATTCAACAAGAGCCACAGCGCCGCCTACGGATTGATCAGTTACCAGACCGCTTATCTCAAAGCGAATTATCCGGTTGAATTCATGGCCGGTTTGTTGAGCAACGAGATCAACAACACGGATAAAATCTCGACGTTCGTCGGCGAGTGCAAGCGGATGGGCATTCCGATTCTGCCGCCGGACGTGAATCGGAGCGGGTTGAAATTCAGCCCGGAAGCGACTGGCGCAGATTCGACGCTGAACGCAATTCGCTACGGCCTCGCCGCGATCAAGAATGTCGGCCAAGGCGCGATGGAGATTGCGATCCAGGAGCGCGAGGCGAGAGGAGAATTCACTTCCCTGGAAGATTTCTGCCGCCGCCTTGATTCGCGGATCGCGAATCGCAAAATGCTCGAGAGCCTGGTGAAATGCGGCGCGTTTGATTTCCTTGGCCGCGAGCGCGCGGAATTGTTTGGCTGCATCGACGAATCACTGGCGGCGGCTTCGGCCTCGCACAAAGACAGGGCGAGCGGACAGGTTTCGCTCTTCGACGATTTGCCGCCGCAGGCCCCGAAACCAAGCAGCCGCCACGTGGTGCCCTGGACCGAGCATGAAAAAATGTCGTACGAAAAAGAGCTGCTTGGCTTTTATGTCACAGGGCATCCGCTCGATGCCTATGCCGCCATCCTCTCTGAAGGGGGATACCAGACGATCACCTCGTTAAACGAGCTGTCGGACCGCGCCGCTTTCCGGGTCGGCGGCGCGATCGTGCAGGTGGACAAGAAGTTTACCAAGAAAGAAGGCAAACCGTTTGCCGTCGTCTGGCTCGAAGATCTGACCGCAACCCTCGAAGTTGTTTTGTGGAATGAAGTTTACGTGAAGCTCTCCGATGCGCTCGTGCTCGGGCGCGTTCTCGCGGTGCAGGGAACGCTCGATAAACGAGATGACGCCCTGCGTGCGGTCGCGCAGAAGGCGAAAATCCTCAGCGCGTCCGACAACCAGGCGCGTTTGTCTAACGAATCCAATGGCAACGGCCGGGCCGAAGAATCAGCGCCTCTTGTTCTTTATTTTTCCCCAGCGGCGGGCGCGGAGGAATTTCGTCAGGTCCAGTCACTTCTCGCGAGGTCACCGGGAGCGTGCCCGGTGAGGTTGGTGTTCGGGCGGGCGGGCGGTGAGTCGCTCCAGATGGATGCGGGGCTGACGCTGCGAGTGAATTTGACGCCGGAACTGCGAGAAAAGCTTGCGCCCTGGTTGCAGCGGGAACAGATGGCGGCGTCGGGCTCGGGATGACAATTAGCCGGGCGCTATCTCAGAAAGAAGCCGGGCGCAGCGCGAAGAGTCAGGATCTTTCCCTTCGATCGATCGTCGGAGCAAAAAGGAAAAATCCGGGGCGAACTGATTGGGGTTTCCAGAGGATCATTTACTCTTTCCGCACTCAACGAGATCGTCCAGGCCGGAGAAAAAAGACCTCCTCGAAAATCGATTTGGCGAACAAACTGGAATGGCGCGGTCCGACCCGGAACGCCCAGGAATTCGACGCCGGTAACACAATTGCCGGTTTCAAGAGAGCTCGAATCGAGCAGTGGTGCGCTGAGAAGAAGTTTCAGCGCCACGTCCGATAGATCGCGAAAATCCATTTCTCCGCTTCCGAAAAACTGGCCGCCGCCTTGTTTGAGCTGCGCGAAGTCGATCGTTCCGGTTTGACCTTGAAAGGTCACCCGCGTCGAGAGCAAGGCGCCGACGCCAAATTTTCCGGCGATCAACTGGAGGTCGCCTAGCAGGCGGGGATGGCCCAGCGAATCGGATAGGGCGAGGTGACCGCTCAGGATGCCGTCGTGGAAAATTCCGCGCGAGAGATAGTGTGGCAGTTTTGCCAGGAAGACCGCGGGAAAACTCAACGTCGCGGTGAGCGGGGCCGGCGTCTTGAGACTGTAGCTCGATTCCGTTTTTTCGAGTTGAAGCGCAGTTGTTCCATCTAGCGTAACAGGATCAGAACGGGGCGCTGTCGCGTTTGCTTTCAAGCTGAGGGATCCGAGCGCAAGGCGGGCTTCGAGATCGGCTGAAACCCGCGGCTCAGTGTCCCAAACGAAATCGTGAAAATGAAGCTCCGATCTGCCTTCGAGCGACGCAGGCGGCCCATAAAGCTCGAGTCTGCCCGCGACCTGGCCTGAGGTATCGGAGCGGGTTGTCACCGCGCCGGTCAGCTCTGCCAGATCAATTGATTCCAGCGTAACATCGACATCGAAGGTTGGGTCATCGCTCAAGGCGGCGAGCCAATTGTTCTGCGCGAGAATTTTCGAGATGGATATCGGGACGAAAATGTTGCCCTGCAATTTCGGCCTGCCGTTCAATGCCAGCCGCAGTGTTTGCAGTTGGAAATAATCCTTCGCGATAGTGACGAAGGCATCGAGCTCGGCGCGCGGATTCGAGAGATGAAATTGCCGGAAGAAAATGTTGCCCGGGACATAGTCGCCCTCGAATGCAGCGTCGAAAGGGAGGAAAGGAGATTGTTGGAGGCGAAGCGCGTGCCCGTGCGCATGGAAGCTGCCGGAATGCGCTGAACCGGTCCCGTTGCCGGTCCAATCCAGATCGAGGCGGCCCTCGAATCCTGCGAACGCATCTGGAACCAAACTTGCGTATTCGGCGACGTTGGCGACTGAGCTGGTGAAGTTGCCGGAGTAAAGCCGCTCGCCCGTCAAATCGATCGTGGCCTGACCGCGAAAAGAATCGGCCTTCCGTTTCAGGTCGAACTGCTCGATCTCGAGCCGGGACTCTTTGAAGCTGAGCTTGGCGTTGAGCGATTCAACCGGCACGCGAAAGAGCAGGAGCGAATCGCCGGACACCGCTAACGCACCGCCCAGCTTCCGTTCGCGCGCGTTGATGCTGCCATTGATCGCAATCTTCCCGGCAAATGCGGACGGGTCTTGGCCAAAGAGCCGCGCGAAATCGCCGAGGTCGTTGATGGACGCGGAAACGTCGCCGCGGAAATCGGGGTTGAGCAGATCGGTCCATTGCTGCGGCAGGCTGAACTCGCCGCTGAGCGTGAGCTGATTGTTGCGTTGCTTGACGTAAAGCTGCTGTATCTGCACCTCGCGATTATGCAGCGAAGCGCCGACCATGATCGTGTCCGCGGTGCGGTCCCGCCAGGTCAGGCCAGTCACCTCCGTCCAAAGCGCGGCGGTGGCGTTGCGAAGATCGGCCGCTTCGCCTCGAAAGGTGAACTTGGTGGCGTGCAATGAGCCGCTCGCACGGTTCGTCCATTCCAGAGCGTCGGACATTTGCGCGAGCGAAATTTCCGATGCACTACCCGCCGCATCCCACGTTCGTTTCTCACCCTGATCGTCACTCACGACGCTCGCGCGAATCTTGCCGCCGAAGGCATCGATGTTCATCTCCAACCCAATCCGGCTCTGGCCAATTTGAGTGAGATCAATGGTGACCGCGTCGAGATCGAGGCCCCGCATCAGGGTCACGGCGCCGACCGTGAGCCGGCCCTCCTGCCAGGAAGTCGCACCTCGGAGTTTGGAAAAACTTTTGTGGAACGATGGCGAAGAAATTGTGATCGCGCCCGCGGTGAAAACGCCTGTCTCCATCGGTGAGCCCGAAATCGTTCCCTGCTGCAGATCGACGATCGTGTTTCGGTTTTCAACGTGAAGCGCAACGCCGGAGAATTTGAAATTATCGGCCAGGAGATCCTCCAGAACATGCCAGGCAAATCGCTGGGACGGCGCGCTCGCGAGCGGATTTCGGCAGACATCGATCGTGATCGTTTCGGCCGAGAGCGTGCGAAGGATGCGGCCGCGCGAAGTCGTGAAAATAGCCGCGAGATTCAGAGCGAATTCGAGGCGAGGGGTCGACGCATCGATTCTAAATGGCGCGGTTGAATCATTGGTGATGTGAAGATTGTGGACGACAACGGGACCGAGGAACGGGGCTTCGATTTGTCCCAATTCGATCTGCAGCTTTTCCTGCCGCGCGACGCTTGCCACCCACAGACGTAATCCGCTGGCCACTGCAAACGGCGCGAGGAAAACCGTGAGGAGGGCGGCGATAATTAGCGCTCCGCCAGACAGGATCAAAAGTCTTTTGAAGCGCATTGCGGCTCAATGCTTTAGCCGGAAACCGGGGAGGCGGAAAGCGGCTTCTCTCCAGCGCCAAGCCTATTCTTTCGCCGGCGCGGTCTGAAAATTTAAATGCAACGGCTTGCCTGCGTGAACTCGTTCGTCGAGCTGCTTTTGCAATGCGGTTTCCGCTTCGGCCAAGATGCCGCTCTCGGCGGCTTTCTCCCGCGCCAACTCCGGAAGCATCGCGAGCTGACCTTCGAGATCCGCGGCGGAGACTCGATTCCAAAATCCATTCTCGAAGGCGAGCACTTCGATTTGTTTTTGCTCGACGCCGAGGATCGTCGCGTGCGGCAGGCTGATCGCGATCTCGTCCGGGCGCAGATCGACCGCGACGTCGTTCTGCAAATCGAAGCCCGCTTTGGCCGTGAACGTGCCGTGCAACTTGACTCGCTTCGTGCTCCCGGCCCAGGTGTGGAGGAATTCGTGTTCCACCTCGATCTGGCGAGAGAGAATTGTCAGCTGAGCCGTCGCAGTCGTTCGCTCCAGGTAGACTTTGTTATTGATCGTGATGCGCGGTTGGAGCTGCGCCACTTCTACAAACGCGTCGCGCAGATCGCGGGCGACACGCTCGACTTCCGCAGTGCTTTGCCGCGCGGTGCGTGCCGGCCAGCTTTCCAGGCGAAGAAAAATCAGCGTGACCACGGCGGCGAGGATCAGCGCCATCAGCGTAAACGCGAGCGGCCAGGAAAATTTTCGACGAGATGAAAGCGAATCCCGAATCATGGACGCATGCCCCCAAAAAAGTACCGCCCCCCACGTCCGATGGACATGAAGGGCGGCTGTTCCCCCCAGAACGTCTTTTTCCCTGCGCACGTTTTAGTGCACATCGCGCACCCCTGCAAACTATTTTTTTACAGTACTTCTACTGATATCTTATGCGACGGCTGCGGCGGTCTGCAATACGTTGGCCTAATGAAACTCGGGCTCCGCTATCAAACGACCTACCGCTACGAGGACGCGGTGGGTTTTTCGCCCCATGATGTGCGGCTCTTTCCGCGGAGCGATCGCTTCAGCCGCGTGCGTCGCCTCGATTTCCACGCAGCGCCGAAAGCAACGATCCGTTATTCGCGCGATGTTTTCGATAACACGGTGGCCTCCTGTTTTTTTCCCGAGCGCTCGAAGGAGCTGGAGTTCCGGCTCGCGATCAACCTGGACCTGGATGAAAAAGATCCGTTCCATTTTATTTTGGAAAACGGTGCGGTGGAAACCCCGTTCGAGTACGACGCGGCGGTCGCGCGCCTGCTCGCGCCTTATCGGGAAAAGCAGGTGAAGGAGCGATTGGTCGTGCCGGGTTGGGAACCGCCGACGAGCCGCAAGAGGCGCGATACCGTCAAGACATTGGTCGAGCTGACTCGGTTGTTGCACGAATGCATCGGCTACGAGCGGCGAGAAGAAGGGGCCGCGCTTTCGCCGGCGGAAACCCTCCGGCTCGGTCGGGGCGCCTGCCGCGACGTGGCGGTTTTGCTCGCGGAAATTTTGCGGCAGATTGGATTCGCGGCGCGCCTGACGAGCGGTTATTTGCGCGAGAGCGATTCCGAAACCAAGTGCGCGGAAGGTTCGTTGCATGCGTGGACGGAAGTTTTTCTTCCGGGAGCGGGATGGGTCGGTCTCGATGCGACCAACGGAGTTTTCTGCAACCATAACTTTATCGGCGCGGCCGTCGGTCTGGCGCCCGCCGACATCACACCGATCAGCGGCCATTATTTTCACAAGAAGCGGATTCCTGCCCAGATGACGAGCAAGCTGGAGCTGATTAATCTGTGAAGGGCCACATCTGGAAAGAATGAGGAAAAGAGTAGCGTGTCATCCCGAACCGCGCAGACGGTGAGGGATCTCGCAGGCGAATGATTGTTTGCTTGAGTCACATCGGGTCGCCCGGATGATCAACGCTCCTTTGCGCAAGCTTGCTAGTGAGCTTGGGTGAGGTCCCTCGGCGCGCTTCGCCAGCCTCGGGATGACACATGATAATTGACGGTATTCCCAACAATGATGCTTGCTGAACTTCAGCTCCGCAATTTTCGATGTTTCGAAACGCTGGCGGTTCAGTTCGCGCCCGGTTTCAACTTTTTCATGGGGCGAAACGGACAGGGGAAGACATCCATCCTCGAAGCGGCGTGCGTTCTCCTGCGCCTCCAATCGCAACGCAGCTCGACGCTCGCGCCGATTATTCGCTTCGGGCAAAAATCTTTCGCGGTCTCGGGCCATCTCGAAAATCATCTTCTCGAATTTCGGTACAGCGCGTTACGCCGGAAAGTGTCGCTCGATCACATCGAACAGCGGCCGCTCGATGAATACCTCCGCCTCGCTCGGGTGGTCTCGTTCGCGAACACGGATATCGAGCTTGTCCGCGGATCTTCCGAGGCGCGCCGGCGTTATCTCGATTTCCTGGCGACGCAAATCGATCCGCTTTACCGGCCGACCTTGCGCGCTTACGAGCGCGCCTTGCGCTCGCGAAACGCCCTGCTGAAATCGCCGCATCCTCGCTTGCGCGAGCTTGCAGCCTATGATCCGCCGCTGCTGGAACACGGGGCGAAGTTAGGGGCGATGCGAGCGCGGTTGGTCGAACGCCTTGCGCCTCTGGCGACCGCGGCGCACCGGGGAATTAGCGGCAGTGGCGAAACCTTGGAACTGCGCTTCTCACCTGGCAACGGAGATGATTTCGCACGCGACCTGGAGATTTCGCATCCGCAGGAATTACGTCTCCGCCAGACGATTGTCGGCCCGCACCGGGACGACATCGAGCTATCGGTCGAAGCGAAACCGGCGAATCAATACGCGTCCGAAGGTCAGCAACGCACGGTCGCGCTCGCGTTGAAGATTGCCCAGGCGCAGATTTTCCTGATGGAAGAAGGCGCGCCGCCGCTGCTTTTGATTGACGATATTTTTGGCGAGCTCGATCCGGTCCGCCGGAATGCGTTGCTCGAGCATTTGCCAGCGGTGTCGCAGAAGTTTGTAACGGCGACGACGACGCAATGGCGAGACAACGGCTGCGAAGGCCCGATTTTTGATTTGCGCGACGGGGTGTTGATTCGCAGGTAGGGGCATCCCTGAAATGGCTTGCGCAAGCGGGCACGGCAGCTTCTAGTTTTTTAATGCGTAATCTCGGTGATGGCATGCCGCTCAGCCTGGCGGGTTCGCTTTTGGTCGCTCACCCGAACATGCTCGACCCAAATTTCCGGCGCGCTGTCCTCTTCATTTCCTCGCACGATGCGACTGATGGCGCGCTCGGCGTCATTCTCAATCGCCCGCTGGATAAACAAGTGGCCGATTTGGTAAACGAAACCCCGCCGGACGGATTGGCGGATGTGCCGGTATTCCTCGGCGGTCCGGTCGGCAAGAATCAATTGATGTTTGCCGCGTTCGAATGGCAGGCCGGCGAGGGATTGAAGCTGAATCACAACGTCGGCGTGGATGAAGCGCACGAACTCGTCGACGAAGATCCCACTTCGATTCGGGCCTTTGTCGGTTACGCCGGCTGGAGCGCGGGGCAGCTCGAAGCGGAGATGAAACAAAAAGCCTGGATTTTGCAGAAGCCGACACGCGAAGCGCTTGCTCCCGGCCGATTGCCGAAGCTTTGGTTTGAGATCATGCGCGGCCTCGGGCCGTGGTACAAAATGTTGGCCGCGGCCCCAGATGATCCGTCGTTGAACTAAGAAGTGGTCAGTGACCAGTGATAAGTGATCAGAAAAGATTCGCAGCGTTTGCATTTTTAACTTGTCACTGATCACTGGTCACTGATCACTCTCTTCCAAATGATCATCGGCGTTCCGAAAGAGATTAAATCGCAGGAGCACCGCGTGGGGCTAATCCCCTCGACGGCAACGACGCTTACCGGCAAAGGTCACACCGTCCTCGTGCAAAGGAATGCAGGCGTCGGCTCGGGTTATCCCGATGACGATTACGTGAAGGTCGGCGCGGAAATCGTCGAGAAAGCAGAGGATGTTTTCGGTAGGGCGGACATGATCGTGAAGGTGAAGGAGCCGCTCAAAGCCGAATGGGGTTTGCTGCGGAATGGACAAATTCTTTTCACTTATCTTCATCTCGCGGCGAGCAGGGAACTCACAGATGCGTTGCTCAAATCTGGCGTCACCGGCGTGGCCTACGAAACAATTCAGGTAGGCAATAAGTTGCCGTTGCTCGAGCCGATGAGCGAGATCGCAGGGCGCATGTCGGTGGTGATGGGTGCGTATTACCTGGCGAAGCACAATGGCGGCAATGGCGTCCTCCTCGGTGGCGTGCCCGGAGTGTTGCCGGGTCGCGTGGTGGTGATCGGCGGAGGAACCTCCGGCGTAAATGCGGCGCGGATGGCGCTGGGATTGAAAGCAGACGTGATCATTCTCGAAGTCGACGGCGAACGAATGCGTTTTCTGGATCTGACAATGCCAAACGTGAAGACGCTCTATTCGAACGAAGCGAACCTCACGGAATTGATGCCGACAACCGACCTGTTGATCGGCGCCGTGCTCGTTCCCGGGGCAAAAGCGCCGAAACTCATTACCCGGGAAATGTTGCGGAAGATGAGGCCGGGCAGCGTCTTTGTGGATATCGCCATCGATCAGGGTGGCTGCGCCGAAACTTCCCGGGCCACGACGCATGAAGAGCCGATCTATGTCGAAGAAGAGGTGACGCATTACTGCGTGGCAAACATGCCGGGTGCATATGCCCGCACCTCTACCCAGGCGTTGAGCAACGCGACCGCCCGTTATGTGGAGCTGCTCGCCGATCTTGGCCTTGAAGGCGCGTGCAAGAAAGTTCCTGCGCTCACTGGCGGCATCAACACGCGCGATGGGCGCATGACTTACGCCGCGGTCGCTGAAGCGCACGGCCTGAAGTACGAGCCGCCGTTCTAGTTGTCGAATAGCGTCGGGCAAACGCCTGCGAAAGTTCAACTTCGGCAAGGCCGAAAACTTATTTCAGTTCGATTCAGGCTTAGTCCCAAAATGGGCAACCAATCCAACACTATGAAAAAATTAATCTGCATTCTGGCCAGCGCTGCGCTTCTCGGAGCCTGCGAGCAAAAGACTGATGTTGTCGCTCCGGCATCTTCGCCCGCGCCTGAGAAGAAAACTGAAAACAATACGACCGTCGTGAATCCCGCTTCCACCGTCGTTAAGGAGAAGGAGAAGACGAACACAACGACGAATACGAACACCACGACTACGTCGACGCCTCCGGCGAGCTCGTCCTCGTCCACCACGACCACGACGACTTCCAGCCCGAGCCCGTAGTCCTTGCCGGCTCTTTGTTCGAAAGTCTTCCGGCGGCAGGTCCGCCGGAAGACTTTTGCTGTACAAAGATCGGCATCGCTCGATCAAACGCCTCGCATAGCGAGGCGGCTACAGTAAAAGAAGGGATGGGAGATCGGGAACGCGCTCTTACTTTTCCGAAAACGAAGCGTCTTGTGCTCCCGGTGGAATTCGGCCGGGTCAAATCGGAAGGAACCACCCAGGCCGGTCGCCTGCTCGTGCTGGGCGTCTTTGCTCAAAAGGAAGAGAAATCATTTCGTGCCGGTTTCGTCACTTCGAAACGGATCGGCGGCGCAGTGATACGGAACCGCGTTCGCCGCCGGCTACGGGATATTGTTCGCACGCAACAGACCCGGCTGCGGGGCGGTTTTTGGTTTGTGGTCGTCGCGCGTCATGCCTCCGCCCGCGCCAGTTATCGCGAGCTGAAAGATGAGTGGTTGCGCCTCGCGGAGCGCGCTTCTATTCTAGCGCCCTGATGCTTTTTCTCGCGCGCTTTTTCATCCGCGGATACCAGCTGCTGCTCTCACCTCTCCTCTCGTTCCTGGGTGGACCAGGATCCGGCTGCCGTTTCGAACCGACCTGTTCGGCATACTTTCTCGAAGCGCTGGAGACGCACGGAGTCTTGCGCGGAACGTGGCTCGGCGTCTGCCGCCTGGGTCGTTGTCATCCGTGGGGCGGTCGCGGGCCTGATCCAGTTCCACCGCGGCACGTTCACGGCAAACACGCCACGGGCCAGGCGGTATCAATCGTCTGTGAATAGCCCAGCGGGCGCCTCTTATGGATCGACAAGCATGGATTGCCATTACGCTTTGCGTTCTCGGGCTGGTGGGATGGCAGGTCTATTCCGCCACCCATGCTCCGCCGCGCGCGCCGATCACGGCCGCAGCTTCGCCAACACCGAGCGCTGGCAACGGGGCTACCGCAACGCCTTCGCCGGCATCGTCCCCTAGTGCCTCTCCGGCAGCAGCAGCGACGCCTGCCCCCCCGTCCGAATCCCTTCCCGTTTTTGCGGAGAAATCGGAGACGCTTCGTAACGGCGACGTCGAATTTCACCTTACCAATCGTGGCGGCGCGATCAGCGAAGCCATCCTGCTGAATCACGTAGAAGAAAACGGCCGGCACGTCATCTTGAACGGGCCGGACCGCCTTCCGATCGGAGCAATTCTGGAGCAGCCGGAAACGCCGGCCCTGGTCGAATTCGCAATCGCCCGACAAGACGACGGCAGCATCCAGTTCGAGCGCAAAACTCCGGAGGGTGTCACCGTCCGAAAGAAATTTTTCTTCCCTGCGAATAGTGAGAAGAAAGACAACTTCGTCGCGCAAATGGACGTCGATTTCCGGAACGACGGCACCGCGCCTTACACCAACGCCGGATATTTCGTCACACTCGGTTCTACGCGGCCGATCCATCCCAAAGACATGTCGTCCTACACGCGTCTGGCCTGGTGCGTGGAGGGGAAGGCGAACGGGATCGACGTGAACTGGTTTCCGGCGCAAACCTATCCGCTGGTCGGGGTGCAGAAACGCGAGGCCAAGCCGTTCTACCGCGAAAAGGTCAACGGGGCGGAATGGGCTGGCATGACGAACCAGTTTTTCACGGACCTGGTTACGCCGCTCAACGCCAAGGCGGTCGAACTTTGGGCACGGCCGTTCGACATCAAGCAGGCCGAGGGCGCCGCCTTACAGGGAATGGAAGGCGCCATGGGAATGCCCGGATTCAAGATCGAGCCCGGCCAGACCGCTTCACTCCGTTTTCAGCTTTACGTCGGCCCGAAACTTTACGGACGGCTCGCAAAACTCGAGCACGACGAAGCCGAGATCATGAACTTCGGCATGTGGAAATTAGTCAGCCAATTCCTGCTCAATTTCATGAATCTGATTCACGGGTGGGTCCGTGATTACGGCGTCTCCATCATTCTTCTGACGGCCTGCGTGAAAGGCGTTCTCTGGCCGCTCCAGAACAAGGCGAATAAATCGATGCGCAAGATGTCTGCGCTCGCGCCGAAAATGCAGGCGCTGAAGGAAAAATACAAAGACGACCCGACCCGGATGAACCAGGAGGTGATGAAGCTCTACAAAGAGCACGGGGTCAATCCGGTCGGCGGCTGTTTGCCGATGATGATCCAGATTCCGATTTTCTTCGGGCTCTTCAGCATGCTCGGGCAGGCGGCGGAACTGCGAAACGCTTCGTTCCTTTGGGTGCACGATCTCTCGCAGCCCGACACGATCGCCCATATCCCGGGTCTGGGTTGGCCGATCAACATCCTGCCACTGATCATGGGCGCCACGAACGTCTGGCTCATGCGGATGACGCCCAAGACGGGGGATTCGACCCAGCAAAAGGTCATGATGTTCATGCCGCTGATCTTTTTATTTTTCTGTTACAATTTCGCGGCGGCGCTGGCATTGTATTACACGACGCAGAACCTGTTCACGATTCTGCAGCTTTATCAGAACCGGAAACAGCCAATTCCGGTCCTGGAGAAAGTTGCGCCGGCAGGGAAAAAGTCGCGCAAAGGACGACCATGACGCCCAAGGAATTACTCGACACGATGCTGGGTTATCTCGGCTTCGTCGTGCAGATCGATGAGACCCAAAGCGAAGGCGGCAACCCGACGCTCCAGATTTACATGGAGGAAAGCCAGACGCTGATCGGCCACGACGGCGAGACCTTGGAAGCGATCCAGTTTTTGCTCAACCGGCTGATTCAATCCAAAGACAAAGACGCGCCGAAAGTGATCGTGGATTGCGAGCATTACCGTTCGATGCGCGAAGATCGAATCGTGCAACGGGTGAGGGAACTGGCGGAGCGCGTGCGAATCTCCGGGCGTTCGTTGCAGCTCGAGCCGATGAATTCCTACGAGCGCCGGTTGGTGCACAACGCTTTCAAGGACGATCCCGATGTCGCGACCTGGAGCCCCTCGGATTCCGCGCGGATCAAGCAGATCACGCTCCTGAAACGCCAGCCGAAACGCGAAGAGGCGCCGCAACAGTAGAGGCGGCGAGTCCGCCGGAAGCTCCAAATTCCAAGCTCCAAGCACCAGAGAAATCTCAAGCACCAAATTCCAAATCGGAGGAGCGCTTCGGCGAAGTTGGAGCTTGATGTTTGGAGCTTCTCTGGAGCTTGGATGTTGGAGCTTGGAACCGGAACACGATCTTCCCGCTGCGCTTGTTTTGCGACGCATGAGCGATCGCGGCGTGCAGTTCGGAAAGTGGATAGGTTTTCTCGACCTTCGTCTGGAGCAATCCGCGTTGCGCCATTTCAAACAGCGGCGCGAAAGTTTCCGCGCGTTGCTCCGGCGTGGCGGCGTCGTACCACTTGTTCACCCAAAATCCCGTGAAGCGCAGGTTCTTGAAGATCAACATGCCATTGGAAATGCAGAGCGGTTGCAAACTCATCGCACCGTACGTCACCATGGTCCCATCCGACGCGAGGGTCTTCGCCACGCGCAACGCGTTCTCACCGCCGACCGCATTCAGCGCGAGGCGGATCGGCGCCCGGTCTGTCGCCGCCGCCACTTTATCACGGAGATTCTCGCCATCGACCAATACCACGTCGCCGCCTAGGGCGCGCAGCTCGTCCACCAATTCGGGCCGGCGCACGACGTTCGCCGTCCGGTATCCGAGTTCCCGCGCGATTTGGATCACGCACTGCCCGGCTGCTGAATTGGCCGCGTTCTGAATCACCCACTCGCCCGGCCGAAGCTGAACGAAGTCATGCAACATCCGCCACGCCGTGACCGGATTGATCTTCAACATCGCCGCCTGCATTGGTTCGATTCCCGCTGGCAACGCGATCAGTTTGCTCGCGGCAATCGCGCACGCTTCCCGCCACGTTCCGAAGCCATGAGGCAGAATCACCAGCGTCCCTAGCGCCAAGTTCCGCACGGCCGCGCCCAATTCCACGACAACGCCCGTGCCTTCCATCCCAGGCGTCGCGGGTAACGCCGGTCGCACCGGATACTTCCCCTCGATTGCGTTCAAATCAGCCGGGTTGATCGGCGTTGCCGACATCTTCACCACCACCTCATCCGCGCCGGGCGAGGGCCAGGGCTGCTCGACGATTCGCAGCACCTCCGCAGGATTTCCGTGCGTTTCGTAGATCGCGGCCTTAAACGTTTCGCTCATAATGCCGCAGGGTTTTCATCCTATATCCAACGATCCCGCCAGCAATATGCAAACCGGCGCGCGCGTCGCGCTGGCGGGCATGGTGGTGAATTTCATTCTCGCGGGCGCAAAAATTACCGCGGGTCTCCTCGGCAACTCGTATGTTTTGATCGCCGACGGAATTGAATCCGCCCTCGACATCGCCGGCTCCGCGGTGATTTGGGGCGGGCTCAAATTCGCCGCCCGCCCGCCGGACGCGACCCATCCCTACGGCCACGGCAAAGCTGAGCCGATCGCCGCCGGCGTTGTGGCGGTGGGTGTTATCATCGCGGCGATTGGTCTCGCGATTCAGAGTGTTCGGGAAATCTTGACCCCGCATCATGCGCCCGCCCCCTTCACCCTTATCGTTCTGATCGTCGTGATCGTCGTGAAGGAATTTCTTTTTCGCTCGGTGATTCGGCTCGGCAAAGATGTGCAAAGCACGGCGGTCCAAACCGACGCCTGGCATCATCGGAGCGACGCCCTGACCTCGGCGGCGGCGTTTGTCGGCATCTCGATTGCGCTACTCGGGGGCGAAGGATGGCAGAGCGCTGATGACTGGGCCGCGCTTTTCGCCTGCTCCATCATCGCGGCGAACGGCTACCGTCTCCTTTTTCCGGCCTTGCACGAAATGATGGACACGGCTCCGCGCGGCGAAATCGTGGCCCTCATTCAACGCGCGGCCAGTTCAGTGCCGGGTGTTCTCGAAGTGGAAAAATGTCTCGTCCGCAAAATGGGTTTCTCGTTCTACGTCGATCTACACGTCGGCGTGGAAGGCGGAATTTCCGTGCGCGACGGCCATCACATCGCGCATTTGGTGAAGGACGCGATCAAACAAACCGATACGCGGATCGCTGACGTGTTGGTGCATGTCGAGCCGGCCGGTTCCTAATGGCGCTACTCCGGCCGGTGTAGCTGCCGCCGTCACGGGCGGCCGGAGAGAATCATTGCGGCATCCCCTGCCGCCAGAGAGGGCGGCAGCTACAACAAATCGGCGCGCAATATCTTTTCCAGCGTTGCGGTGAGGTTCTTTCGCGCACCTGCCACCCGCTCTCGGAATGAGTTCAGGCGCGAGATTGCGCCCGGATGCGTCGCCAAATAAAGCGCCAGCCTGGCGAAATCCGTTTTCTGTTTATCGAGGTCGAACAAGACATGCGGCGGGGCCGGAAACGGTTCCGCAGCGGTGTCGCTGATCGCCCTCAGCGAGAGGAAAGGGAGGTCGATCTCCGCGCACGCGTCCGCGATGAATTCCGTTTCCATATCCACTGCCGCCGCGCCCGTTTCCTTCGCAAGCTGTTCGCGCTCCGCGCTTGAGGTAATCACTCCCGAAGCCGTCAGCAACTTGCCGAGAAAAAGTCCATCGTCGGCCAGGTCGAGATGAGGCGAACGCAAGAGCACCGGGCTCGAGAAATTTTCGGCGATGAGCAAGTCGCCAACGCGAAGATCTTTCTCGAGCGCGCCGGCAAAACCTGCGCTGATCAGATATTCAAACCGCTCCCGGCGCAGAAGGACCTCCATCCGTTCGCAGCAAATTTTTCTGCCGACCCCGGTGTGGATCACCGCCACGGATTTCCCGTGGAGCCGGCCGCGAATACTTTCGACGCCCTCGCGAGAATGCAGCGCCGGTTTCTCGAGCAAACTGGTGAGGTCAGAACTTTCCGCTGACAACGCAAACGTGATCGCGATCATTTACGTTTGCCGTCACGGCGAGGGAGCAGGCGAACGGTCGCCAACGCGCACCTGCATGATGGCGTGTTGGCCGGGCGAAGCCGGCTTTGAGACGGGAGTCGGCGAATAATCGGCGGGCGCGAGCGGCGCGAGCGAACGCCGGAACTCATCGGCGCGTTCGGCAGGCACCTCGACAACGACGTTGACGCCTTTCTCATCCGGCGGCGCTTTCGCCGCGGAACCGCCGGCCTGTTTCGCCAGCGAGATCACATGATTGGCGATGGCATCCCGTTCCGCGGCCGGAGCAGGAAGCTGAATTTCCTCGGCAATGATTGGCGCTGGAAAGGTAGTGTTCGCTGTCTGTTGGAGAGACGACTCGAGCTGTTTGCGGGTGGCGGCTTCTACCGTGCGCCAATCCAGGGATTTGTCTCTCTTCTTTCCGATGATGAACGCAATGCCGACAAAGACGTTGAGCAAAACGAGAAGAAAAAACGCAATCGCCACCCGGCGGCCGAGCGGTTTCGCAGGCAACGGAATTTCCGGCTCTTCGCTTTCTCCCAGGACCTCGCGCGAACCGCGGGAACGGCGATGCATTTCTCTCGCGATGGCGAGCTCGCGTTGCAGTTGAACGTCGCTCCCCAGTTGCTTCTCGAGCTGCGCCCGTTCCGGCTCCGGCAAGGTTCCCTCCAGGTAATCGAAAAGTTTCTCGGGATTCATGCGCGAGCGGGAAGCATCAATCAAGGAGCGGCGGTTTACAAACCGCCGACCTAACGACGGCGGACTGGAGACCGCCGCTCCTTGAAAGCGTCAGCTGATTTCGTAACCAATCGGCTTGAACCGATAATTATTCGACATCTCGGCCGAGCACGCAGTCAGGCCGACGATCAAATCCATCTCCGCACGCAATACAATCAAATCGCCGGCTTTCGATCGCGGCGGCAGGATTTTCAGTTCACCGTTCGCGTCAATCTCGACGTTCATGAAAATATTGAAAGTGGTGGGAATCGAATCGGGTGCGATGCCAAACGGTTCGAGATGGCTCGCGAGATTTGCGAAGCAGCTCGGATGATGCGCCTCATTTTTGTAAATGATCGTGAAGGTTTCCGGACTGCAGGGCGTGAGCAGGAAATCATGCCGGCCAACGTCATCCTCGACGATCGTGAACATCGGGCGGCTGCGGTTTGAGTAGAGAAGATCACCCTTGGTCAGATAGATGCGGTTTGCGTAATCGATGCTGCGTCCGGACGAGAGCCATTCCGTTTGTTCCACGCGACTGAACGCAACGAGATCCGCGACCTGTTCGCCCTCGAGATCGATGACGCGGAGAAGCTGCCCTTTCGTCAACTCAAACGCAGTTCCGGTCTGCGGCTCGAGGCGGGATTTCATTTTCTCCCAAAGCTAATGCGCAAACGGACATTTGCGTTCAACCGCCTCAAAGGGCGGGCGCCAATCCTCCTCGACAACTCGTCCGGAATACTGGCGAGCCTCGGATGTCTCGCCGAATTCGCTGAGCATCGGATTGATCGTGCCTTGCAATTCCCGATCGCGGGCGCGAATCGTCTCCTGCATCCGATTCCATTTTCCTTCTTCGCGCAGCCGCACGAATTGCTCATGCGGGTTGAAAACGAGAACGGGCCAGCGGAACCGGCGCGCCTCGCGCGAGCTGTTCGCGTGCATGCCGATTATATAAAGCGCCTGCCCCGCAAAGCTGAAAGAAAAATGCGGGTCGGCCGGATCGGAACGAACGCTCGGGTCCCAATCGAAAAGAGCGGCGTCCGTTCGATGCAGCGCCCGCAGTTGCCGCCAAAGGAGCTCTTCGAATTGCACTTCGTCCAAATTTCGCGGCCGCTCAAAGATCGCGACGAAGGTGGCGTACTCGCTGGTTTGCCGGAGCTTGGATCGAGTGAACTCGCCAAGGTCGGCCGAAAGGTCCGCCGTGGAATTGCCGTTGCCGAGCTCGCCATAGGTTCGGAGAACATAGGAGCCCGAATGGAAGGCGGCCTTCGCCCCGAGGCAGGGAAATTCCGCTCGGAAAACCAATTGCCGGAATGCCTCCTCGGCTTCCGCCGCGAATGAATCCGGCGCGGCTTCGGATGACTTCGCGTTATCCCCTGCGAATAGATTTCCCTTCATTGCGTATTTAACCGGAGATACGGCTCCGATTTGCGCACCGGTCGCAAAATATTCGCGAAGGCCCCAAAGGTTGCTCTTTACCCTCGTGGAAATACATTACCGCCCTCGTGGATGAAGAGATTAAGAGCCTCGACAAACGCGCCAGCCCGTGGCGGCGCCGGATCACGCGCACCTTGCTGGTCTTGCTGGCGCTGGTCTTGATTTTCCATAGACCGATCATCTTCCGCGTTGGCCGAGCGGTCGCCGATCGCTATGCCGCCAGGGCAAACCTCAAGATCGATTGCGTTTTGGAAGGCACGATCTTCACCAGCCTCGTCGTCAAAAACCTTCGCGTTGTGCCGATCGGACCCACGATCGTGGAGTCAATCGATGTCGATTATGTCCGGGCCGATTACAGCCTGTGGGATTGGATGTGGTACGGCAGAACGGAGGTGCTGAAGAATGCGGAGGTGCGGAGGGCACGGATTGTTTTGGATCCGGCGAAGGCTTCCTTGAAACCGAAGATCCCGCCGCCGGACCAGCCGATGAAGTTGTTCCCGATTTTTCCGGAACGTCTTTCTATTTCCGATGCGAACCTGCTAGTGCGCTCGGTCGCCGCCGAGAAGCCGGACTTCGTTCTTGAACATTTTGATCTCGGCCTTGATCCAAAGAGTCCTGGAGAATTGCGCGCGGCGATCCTTCAGGTTCCGAATGCGGATGCCTGGCGGAACGTTGCGGCAAAGACTTCTTACACGAACAAGAACCTGGTCATCAGCGGGCTGGTGCTCGACGCGGGGAATCAGTTTCGGCTGATTGCATTCGATGCGTCCCACATCGCGGCCGGATCGCTGGAGATGGTGCTCGACGCTTCGCTGGCCGGGGGCACCATCGCCGGCTCGCTGGGCCTCAAGGAAACGGCGCATTCGGTAAACATGAAGCTGCGTATGGTCGCGGAAAGCGTTTCGCTCGACACGCTGCGGGGATACATCGGGCGACCGCCGGAATTTCTGGCAGGCGGCGTGCGTCATCTAAAGATTGAAGCCGACGGCACAGTCGAGGTGCCGCGGACCTGGAATGGATCGGTCCAGGCTGAGATCGACAATCTGCGGCAGGAAAACCTTTTCTTCGATCATGTGGCTTTGAATGCCAGCGCGCGCAACGGCGTGGCGACGCTGGAAGCCGCCGAAGCGACCAATGGCGCGAACAAGATCGCGCTGAAGGGAACCACTGACCTCCCGAATCACATCCGCGAGTTTGGCCGCTCACCCGCCCGTTTCGAGATCAGCGGAGCGCTTCCCGATTTGCAATCGTTGACCGCCCGGTTTCCGCAGCCGCTCATGGGAAGCATCAACCTCACGGGGACGGCCGAAATCACGGACGCCGTCCTCCGCGCCGATCTCGCTTTCAGCGGCGGGCCGATCGCCTACGGCGATTTGAGCGCCGCGCAGGTAACCGGCACCGTGAAAGCGACCAGGGAGATGCCGCCGACGAACGCGCGGAAAATGTATTACACCGATTTGCGATCCCAAATTCATGTCGAGATGACGGAGGGGCATTCGGGCGAAAATCTGTTCGATTCGGCCACGGCCGATATCACCAGCGAGGGTCCCAATGTAACGGTCGAGCGTTTCACCGCGGTTCGAAAAGAGAACACGATGATGGCTTCAGGCCATTATCTTTTGCCGGATGATCTGGCTCAATTGCGGACGCAGCCGTCGGGCTTCAAGGTATCGTTAGGCGCAATCGAGATGGGCGATTTTTGGCCCGCGAATTCGCCGAACCGAATCACCGGTCCGCTTCAGGTTTCCGGCGAGCTGACGATGACGGACGGCAAGGCGGACGGTCAGCTTTCCGTTTACGGCTCCAATTTGAAGTTCCGAACGGTGACGATTCCGGAGATCAGCGGCCAGGCCTCGGTTTCGAGGAACGTCGTCTATCTCAACGATTTCACGGCCAAATTGAACGAGCGCGATTACATCGCCGGCAACGGAATTTTCTCGCTGGACCACCCTCACCGTTACAGCGGCAAAATTTCCGCCAACGTGGCTGATCTCGCGCGCCTGAAGCCGTTTCTCGTCGCGATGGGCAACAACAACGAAATCGCCGGCTCGCTCGTGGTCGACTGGGAGGGAAGCGGGGAGACGGCGGAATTCAAGAATTCCGGCAAGCTGAAATTGACGCTCGAGAAAGGCCGCTACGCGAACCTCCACGCGCTTCAAGCGAACATCGACGCGGATTATTCTCCCGAAGGCCTGAACGTGCCGACGATTTTCCTCGGCAGCGACAAGATGAGTTTTCAAGCCAACCTCACCGCGAAAGATTCAACCCTCGAGATCAGCAAGATCCAGATCGACCAAGGGCAGGCGAAATATGCGGCCGGCTATGTTTCGTTGCCGTTCGTCTGGAAAAATCTCGGGAGCGACCGGCCTCTTTTTCCTTCCGACGGGAAAGTGCTCGTGACCTTTCAATCCGAGAACCTGGATCTGAAGAAACTCTTCTCGGACCTCGGCGCCCCGCCGCTCGGCACCGGACTGCTCAACGTGAAGCTCGACGCGCAAGGCACCCTCGCGCAGGTCACCGGCCGCCTCGAGGTGAACATGCGCGATCTCCACAGCGCTGAGTATCCCAAGCTCGAGCCGGCCACGTTCGATCTCGTGGCCGAGCTCCAAAACAATCAGCTCGCTTTCAACGGGCGTTTGCAGCAAACGAAGATTCAACCGGTGCTGATCACGGCAAACATTCCTTTCGACGTATCGAAAATCATCGCGGAGAAAAAATTCGATGAGGAAACGCCGTTGAACGCGAAGGTGCAGTTGCCGCGCAGCTCGGTGAATTTCCTCCGCCAATTCCTCCCCGGCATCACGCAGCTCGACGGCGATCTCGCGCTCGATGTCAACATCAACGGCACCATTTCGAAGCCGGAGCTGAGCGGCGCGGGCGATATCACCATCAACATGGCGCGCTTCATTAACACGACCTTGCCCTCAGTGAGCGGGTTTCATTCGCGCATGACTTTTGCGGGCGACACACTGCATTTCGAACGCTTCAATGGCGATCTCGCGGGCGGTCCGTTCACGGTTTCCGGCCAGGTCACGTTCCCGAAACTCACCGAGCCGCATCTCGATTTTCAGGTTAAAGCCCAGAGCGTGCTCGTGGCTCGGAACGATTCGTTGACGGCGCGAGCGGACGCGGACGTGAAAGTTGTTGGCCCGCTCAAGAACGCCACCGTCACCGGCAACGTCGCCCTGACGAACAGTTCTCTGCTCAAGAACATCGACTTGATTCCGATCGGTCTTCCCGGCCGCCCGGCGCCGCAACCGCTTTCGGATCGGCCCGATTACTCGGTGACGCAACCGCCGATTCGCGATTGGAAATTCGACGTGGCCGTGAAAACGAAAGATCCGTTCATGATTCGCGGCAATCTTGCGAATGGCGGCGCGCTGGTAGATTTGCATTTGACCGGCACCGGCCTTCGTCCGGCGCTGCAAGGCGTGGTCCGGCTCGAGAAGGTCGAGGCGACGCTGCCATTCAGCCGGCTCGAGATCTCGTCCGGCCTTCTCTATTTCGACCCGAGCGATTCATTCAATCCAAAGATCGATTTGCAGGGGACGTCGCTGATCCGGGATTACACCGTGCACGTTTATGTTTACGGGACGTCGCTTTCCCCCGAGGCCGTTTTCAGCAGCGAGCCGCCGTTGCCGCAGGAGGAAATCATTTCGCTCCTGGCCACCGGAACGACGCGCCAGGAGTTGATCGGCAACAACAGTGTGCTCGCCGGTCGCGCGGCGATGTTGCTCGTGCAGCAGCTTTATCGAAGGGTTTTCAAGAAGGGCGAGCCGACCAAAACCAATTCGATGTTCGACCGGTTGCAGGTGGATGTGGGGAATGTCGATCCGCGCACCGGCCAGCAAACGGCGACCGCGCGGCTGAAGTTAAACGAACAGTTTGTGCTCATCGGCGATCTCCAGGTGGGCGGAGATTTTCGCGGCATGGTGAAGTATTTGATCCGATTCAAATGAGATGAGGGCCGAGACTCGACCAAAAGACAGGCGCTGTAGCAACGGCGCTATGTCGCCGTTCCTGGGATCATCGAATTCTCGCCGGCGCGTCGACATAGCGACGCGGCTACAGCGCTCGAATCACTCGGCGCGGCTCCAGGTCGCGGCGCTGGCTCTTGCCATTGCAGTCTCATTTGTGGGCGCGGCTGCATTCGCCCAAACGGCCGTCAAGGTCCCGAAGCCGGAAGAGAAGGACAAGGCCGAGCGCGCCGTTGCCAAGCAGCAGGAAAAGAAGGCGCAGCACACGAGCGTGATCGAGTTCCGCGGCCAGGCGGCCTTTAACGAGAAAGAACTCCGCTCGCAGTTGAAGGAGCAGATCACGACCATCGACGAGTACGGTCTCACGGCGGCGCGCGGCGATGACGCAGCATTTTTTCTCGAGCTGTTTTACCGCAAGCACGGTTACGCCAAGGTCAGCGTGCGTTACACCATCGAATCGGGCGACCGTTTGCGCCTCGATATCGACGAGGGTCCGCTCGTCACGCTTGGCCTGGTGAACTTTGTCGGCAACCAAAACCAGCCGGCAGAAATTTTGTTCGATTACGCGGTAGGCCCGACGCGCGAACGTTATTCAAGCCTTCAGAAGAAGCTACCGTTCGTCGCCGCGGATGTCGAGGAAGGCGCAGACCTCGTCCATCGTCTTTACATCGCGAATGGCTATCTCGATGCGACCGTGGAGAAGCCGATCTACCACTACGCCGATGATGGCTCGCGCGTGGACGCGACCATTCCGATCACGGAAGGACGCCAATATTCTTTCGGCCAGATCACTTTCTCGGGCCAGACGATTTATGGATCGGAGGCGTTGCAAGGCCAGATGCTCGATCTCGTGGAGCAACCGTACACCGACGGACGCGTCTCGGACATTCCGCGGAGGTTGCAAACCTATTATCGCGCGCGCGGTTATTACGAAGTCAAAGTGGACGCGATCGGCAATCCGCCCGCCGCGCAAAACGGGCGGGTGCCGGTGCTGGTTTCGATTACGCCGGGCCGGCTCTACCATTTCGATGGCGTGAAGGTCACCGGTCTGGAGCGGCTGCGGCCGAGTTACATCACAAGACGGTTCAGCAAATTTAGTGGGAAAACCTACAGCCCCGAGCTCGTCGACGAGAAGTTTCGCGAGTTGATGAAGTCGGGCTTGTTCACGGTGCTCCAGATCAAACCCACGCCGATCGGCGGCGACGCCTTGCGGCTCGACATTTCCGCCGAAGAAGCCAAGAGCAAAGAATTCGGCGTGGCCCTTGGCTACGGCTCTTACACGGGCCCGATCGTCGGCGCGAGTTTTCGCGACCGCAATCTGTTCGGTTTTGGTCGGCCGATCTCGACTTTGGCGGAGTGGTCGGGCCGCGGCTACAAATGGGAAATTCTCTGGGAGGATCCGTATTTCTTCGACACCGAATTCGGTTTCAAGGCGAAACTCTCCGCGCTGACTTTTGATTTCGACGGCTACGCCAAATTTGAAACCGGACTTCGCCTTGATTTCACCCGCCAGATTACGAAACAATACGAGGTCGGGCTCGTTCTCTCCGGGCGGCATGTCGATGTCACCAGTGCCGATATTAATCCGCTCCTTCTCGGGCGCACTTCGTATTTCGTCAGCTCAATCGGACTCACCCAGACGCTCGATCTCCGCGACAGCAAAGTGAATCCGAGCCGCGGTTTGGTTATCGATACTACGATTGATTTCGCGACCGGCGCTTTCGGGAGCAACGTCGATTTTATCCGCAGCACCGGGCGAATGACTTATTTTCTGCCGATCGGCCACGCGCCACAGCCGGGGCATCTCGATCGGCGCACGTTGCTCGCGCTCGGGGCGCGCGTCGGCATCATCCACAGTCTGGATAGCAACGGAACATCGCCCGCGGAAATTCCGATCGACGAACGATTCTTCAACGGCGGCAACAACACTGTGCGCAGCTTTGTCGAGCGCGACCTCGGGCCGCACGATCACGACCATCCCATTGGCGGTGAGTTTTTCACAGTGTTCAATGTCGAATACACCTTCCCGGTTTATGGCGAACTTTTGGGCGCCGTCTTTTTTGACGCAGGCAATTTGCTCCCGAACTCAAACGATCCCTTCGCGCGGGTTACGGCTGGTCTCGATGATATGCGTTACGCGGTCGGCGTGGGACTCCGCTACAAATTACCGATCGGCCCGGTCCGTCTTGATTATGGTGTAAATCCCGACCGCCGTGCCGGTGAAGATATTGGAGCATTCCATTTCAGCTTTGGCTTCGCTTTTTGAATCTGGGGAGCGCACGCGCCTCGCGTGCTGGTTTCGGCGCCTCGCCGAAACGAACTTCTCGGCTGAGCGGCAAGATCGGATCAAGAGAAGAAAAAGTTCGCAATGGCGAGGCGCCATTGCCGGCACGCGAGGCGCGTGCGCTCCCCAGAATTCAAGATGCCGCCTGTGAAACGCTGCGCTTATCTTCTTCCGATTCGTCGAACCGCTTTTTCCGCGACGGAAGCAGCAGAGCTAGCCAATTACTTTCGTATTCTCAACGCCGCTGGCTGTGATGTCCTCGTGATCGACGGGTCGTCCCCCTCCGTGTTTCAACAACACCGCGACGTCTGGCGCTCTCTTTGCCGGCACGAGGAAGTCGATCGCTCCTTCGATTACCTCAACGACAAAGTGAACGGCATCCACACTGGCGTGAATCTCGCGCTGGTGGAAAAGATCATCCTGGCAGATGACGACATTCGCTACACGCCGGCGCAGATCGAGCGGGTTTGCGAGCTGCTCGATGACTTCGAAGTAGTGCGTCCACAGAATTTCCTCTCGCCTTTGCCCTGGTGGGCTCGGATGGAAGGCGCGCGCATGCTCATCAATCGCGCGACCCTGCGGACGGCGGACTATCCCGGCACCTGCGCCTTTCGCCGCGCGGCGATGCTGAGAGTTGGCCATTACGACGGCGACGTCCTGTTCGACAACGAAGAGATCATTCGCCACTTTGCGCGCGAGGGTGCTCGCATCAGCTACGCAACGAACCTTTTCGTGCAAAAGCTCCCGCCGCGTTTGAAGAAGTGGATCGAGCAACGGCCGCGGCAGGCTTACGAAGATTTTGGCCTGCGGACAAAGACCGCGCTTTTTTTTGGTCTTCCTTTAGTCGCAATCGTGGTCGGTCTCGCCGCGGGGTTTACGGCAGTTTTATTCTACGCGGCTGCGGTTGCGGCGAGCGCCATGGTTTTAGCCGCGGCTGGGCGCCTTCGCGGGGCGGCCGCCAAATATTTTCCAGCGTCCGTTTGTTTGTTCGCACCACTCTGGATTCTCGAACGCACGCTCAGCACCTATTGGGCGCTCTATTGGCATGCCGTGCACGGCGGGTATCCGTTCGGCGACAAAGTCTTGTCCAAAGGGATTGGACGCGATTGGATCAGCGGGGGCCGAGTTGCCGCCGAAGCCGCCGCTCGCCAGCCTAACGAATGAAATCCAAGACCCCCGAAGTCGCCGCGCTTGGAGATATCCCCCCGGATGTTTTCCGCAAACATCTGCACGAGGTCGCGGATTGGATCGCGGATTATCGCGAAAACATCGCGAAGCAGCGCATTTCGCCCGCAGCCAAACCGGGCGCGATTATTTCCGCGCTTCCCTCGGCTCCGCCGGAAAACGGCGAGCCGCTGGAACAGATCTTTGCCGACATCGACCGGCTCATTGTTCCCGGCATCGTTCATTGGGCGCATCCGCAATTCCTGGGCTACTTCGGTTCCACCACGACGGCGCCGGGAATTCTGGCCGAGATGATCGTGGCCGCGCTGAACGTGAACGCGATGACGTGGCGCACTTCGCCGGTCGCAACCGAACTCGAAACAGTCGTGCTCGATTGGTTGCGCCAGTGGCTTGGTTTGCCGGACGATTTTAGCGGCGTGGTTTACGACACGGCTTCAATCGGGTCGATGCACGCGCTCGCCGTCGCGCGCGAGGAGGCCGGCATTTCCGTGCGCGCGCAGGGCCTGTCAGGCCGGGCGGAGCTGCCGATCTTTCGCATTTATGTTTCCGACCAGGCCCACAGCTCGATCGACAAAGCCGCCATCGCGCTCGGGTTGGGGGAGCACAACGTCCGGAAGATCCCGAGCGACACTGCGTTTCGGATGAATGTCACGGCGTTGCGTGAAGCGATCTCGGCTGATTTACGGAAGGAATTCAAACCGCTGGCGGTCGTGGCAACAGTCGGGACGACTTCCACCGCGAGCGTTGATCCAGTGCGGGAGATCGCCGCCGTTTGTAATGAGCATCAAATGTGGCTGCACATCGACGCGGCCTACGGCGGCGGGCTCGCGCTTCTTCCTGAGTGCCGCGAGATCGTGGATGGATTCGATCTTGCGGACTCGATCGTGATCAACCCACACAAAATGCTTTTCGTTCCCTTCGATTTCAGCGCGCTTTACGTCCGCGAGATCGACCGACTCCGAAAAGTCTTCACTCTTGTTCCGGAATATCTGCGAGGCGACGCAGCGGGCGCCGAGATCAACTACATGGATTATGGCGTGCAGCTCGGCCGCCGCTTCCGCGCGCTTAAGGCCTGGATGGTGTGGCGCACTTTCGGCCGCGAAGGTCTCGCTGCGCGGATCCGCGAACATCTGCGTCTGGCGCACTTGTTCGCCGGCTGGATACGCGAGGACGAGCGATTCGAGTTATCGGCGCCGGTTGTCATGGGCGTCGTTTGTTTTCGCCGGCGATCTGACAACGACGCGGAGTCGGACCGGAGAAATGCCCAAATCGTAGAGGCCATTAACGCGGCCGGCGAAGCCTACCTGATGCAGACGAAACTGCGCGGCCGGGTCGTGATGCGCCTCGGCTTGGGCAATCTCCTCACGACCGAAGAACATCTTGCGCGCGTCTGGCAATTGATCCGCGACGCGGCGTAGCTTCGTTAGGCCGCGAGAAAGTAGAGTACGACTGAGGCAACGACGATCAGAATGGCGGTGATCCACCAAATCGTTTTGATTCCGGCGGGCTTAAAGGAGGATCCGAATTCCTCGCGGACAAATTCGTCGTAGTTGAAATCCGAGTCCGGCAAATCGAGGCCGGCATAAGTGTCCGCATCCTCCCGCCAGCCCGAATTGTGATCGGCGCCACATTCCGGACAGGCTAACGCGCCGCGCGGAACGGTCTCGCCGCAAACCGGACAGATGTCCGGCGCTTTCGGCTTGGAACTCATATCATAAGACATTCGAATTGAATGTGAATACGTGCACGATGAAATTGGCTCGTGAGCCTGCAGAGCCGAATCGTTTCGCTCTGGATTCGCGCGCGGATGAAGCGCAAGCCGGCCGGTGAGCCGGGATTGATCGACCACACGCGCTCCGTTATTCGCACGCCGAGATTTCTCAGCTGGCTCCACTCCCATGGGGTGAAAATCCAACAAACCCTGGCGCCAGTGAAAGGGGAATGGGTTTCGACCGCGGCCGGGCGAAGTTCGTCGCGGATCATCTATTATCTTCACGGAGGCGGTTACGTTTCCGGATCGCCTGAAACTTATCGGCCGATCACGGCCAGTCTTGCGCGCCGATTGAAGGCGCGCGTTTTTGTTTTGGATTATCGATTGGCGCCGGAACATCGGTTCCCCGCGGCGTTCGAGGATGCGGTTGCGGGTTACCGATGGCTGGCCTCGTTGGTTGCCGATGCGAGACAGATTTCCGTTGCCGGAGATTCGGCGGGAGGCGGTCTGGCCCTCGCGCTATTGATGAGGCTCAGAGATTCCGGGGAAAGTTTGCCAGCGTCCATTGTGTGCATGTCGCCGTGGACCGATTTGGCGGGCACCGGCGTTTCCAACGAAGCGAACGAGCGGAACGATCCACTTTTGTTCGCAGAGGATGTCGGACGCTACGCGGCCGCATATCTCGGCGCGCATTCGTCCCGGGACCTGCTGGCATCGCCGCTCTACGGCGACTTCCATGGATTGCCTCCCTTGCTCATTCACGTCGGGAAGAGCGAGGTCCTCCTTGATGATGCGCGGAGAACAAACGCGAAAGCATTCGATGCCGGCGTTGCGAGCACCCTGCGAGTATTCGACGCGGTGCCGCACGGCTGGCAACTGCTCACTCCATTCTTGCCGGAAGCGCGGCGTTCGCTTGGCGATATCGCGGAATTCGTCTCGAGAAATTGGCCTGCGAGATATCCGGACTCGATGACTTTGGCCGAGGCGCGCGCATCGTTCTTCCAACGATCCGGTCTCGGCGCAGACGGCGGATATGGAGCGCGATGGGTGAGGGTGGAGGCGAAGCCAATCCCCTTCTATTTTCCGAATACGCGCGCCCGGGTTAAGGCGGCGAAACTGCACGACCTGCATCATATCGCGATGGAATATGCGACCGACTGGCCGGGCGAAGCGGAGATCGCGGCCTGGGAGATTGCCGGCGGATGCAGTCGCCACGTCTGGGCGTGGGTGCTGAATCTGGGCGCATTTGCCGTCGGGATGGTCCTTTTTCCGAGACGGTTGTTTGCCGCATTTCTGCGCGGCCGCCGCTCCGATAATCTTTATCGTGAAGGTTTCCCGGAAGACCGGCTCGGTGATTTTTCCGTCGGCTGGCTGCGCTCACGCATCGGAACAGCCGGGAACGCTCCACGGGCGAATGCGACGGACAGGCTGGCGTTTGGATTTTGGTGTCTGGTCGCGTTGCTCTGGCACGCCATCGGACCCGCGATCTGCTTGTTCATTGTTCTGAAAATGACCCGGCTGCTCTGAGCGGTGATAAAGTTGAGAACCACGCTTTATTTCGCTATGATTCCCTCGTGCCGAAGGAAGAGCAGATCGTGACGGAAGGAACGGTGACGCAGGTGCTGCCGGGGACCATGTTTCGGGTGGAGCTGCCGGGCCAGCGCACTGTCCTCGCGCATATTTCGGGAAAAATGCGCAAGCATTTCATCCGGATCGTGCCGGGGGACAAGGTGGAAGTGGAACTTTCTCCTTACGATTTGACCAAGGCGCGCATTATCTTTCGCGAGAAGTGAGCGAGGGTCATTGAAGTGTTGCGGTTAAAAACGCTAAAACCGTAAGCGCATTGAAGACGCGAGTTTCGTTTCTGGTGAAGAGGACTTATCATTACGCATGCGTTCAGTGAAAAAAACGCAGCGAAGCAAACGAAAGAATCGACAGGACAAAACCATGGCTGAAGACAACAAAACTACCACGAGTGGCGGGGGCGCCACCTCGGCATCGGCCGAGAACAAATTCGAGAGCAGCAAGACCCATGTGCGCAAAGCCGCCGAGGACTTGAAGTCCGCCGCTGGCGTAATGGCCGGAGACCTGAAGTCGGCCGCCGGCGCGATGGCCGAAGAGTACCGCGACAAAGCCGAGCAAGTGTGGGGCGAAGCCCGCGACCGCGCGCGCACCCTGCAGGAAGATGGCGAGCAGTACGTGAGGGAGAACCCGACGAAAGCGGTCTTTACTGCGCTCGGTATCGGATTCGTGCTCGGACTGATCTTCCGCCGTTAGGTTGGCTGCATGGCTGGCGACACGATGCGGTTCCGCAATCCCGCGGGACACGCCGGCTTGCTCCATAATCTGGTCTCGCTGGTTAACACCCTCGCGGGTTTCCTCGAGAGCCGGATCGGTCTTTTCGCCAAGGAAGGCAAGACCGCGCTCATTCACGTCCTTGTGCTCGTCGCGTGCCTCGTCGCGGCGGCGATCCTGGCGCTGTTCGGTTACGTCTTTTTGGTGGCGAGTGCAATCGCTGGGCTGGCGCGTGCGCTCCATGTCTCGTGGAT
Organism: Verrucomicrobiota bacterium; assembly: GCA_039649045.1. Classification (GTDB taxonomy): domain Bacteria; phylum Verrucomicrobiota; class Verrucomicrobiia; order Chthoniobacterales; family UBA10450; genus AV80. The sequence continues at coordinate 109,330 of JBBWZL010000005.1, forward strand.
TTGGATCACCCTGGGAGCGGCGGCCCTGCATTTCCTGCTGGCCTTCATCGCTTTAATGATCGCACGCGGCCGGATGAAGAAATCGATGTTCGAAGTGACCGCCTTGGAATTGAAGAAAGATCGCGAATGGCTCAAGAACCTGGACAAGAAAAGTCACTCCACGAATTAAGGCAGGAAGTAGCGCATTCGCGTGACCGCCTGGGGCGCGACTTGAGCGGACTTCGCTACGAGCTCGATTTCCCGCTGAAGCTTCGGAAATCGTTCCAGCGCCAGACCGTGCTCTGGATCGGCGCAGCAATCGTGGTTGGCGTCGTATTCGCGGTGATGCCGGCGAGAACGAAGAAGGTCCGCATCGACGCGAAAGCGAAGAGCAAAGGCGAACACCAGAAGGAAGGCATTCTCGGCGCGGGCCTGGCCTTGGGCGTGTTGAAGCTGGTTGCAACGATGTTGAAGCCGACAATCACGGCTTTCGTAGCCAAAAAAATGAGCGGTTATGCGGCGGGCGCTGACCCCGGCCGCGGCCGCTGAGTTCTTTTTAGGTTTTACGCCGGGCACACGGCGCGTAATGATCTTCGGCATCGCGCCATGACCGCACATTCCACGGAAACGCCGGGCGCGAACGGGCTCACTCTCGGGCACGTTGACGACTATCTGGCCGTCGGCCAGGAAGCCGGCGCATCGGACATTCACCTCGGCGTAAATGCGCCGCCGATCTGGCGGTTGCACGGCCACCTTCGCCCGATCTGGCCCGACTCGCCGAAATTGACCTCGGACCAAACCGCAGCATTGGCGGAAGGATTTTTGTCGGACGCGCAAAAGATCCAACTAAACGAGCGCGGCGATGCCGACTTCGCCTACGCGAATAGCCTCGGACGTTTCCGCACCAGCGTAGTCCGGCAGCGGCTGGGCATCGACCTCGTCTTTCGAATCATCAACACGCAGGTCCGGACGATGGACGAGCTCGGGTTGCCCGAGAACCTGAAGCTGCTCACCCGCTATCAGAACGGGCTCATTCTCGTCACCGGCTCGGTCGGAAGCGGCAAGTCGACCACGCTGGCGGCGTTGGTTGAGCAGGTGAATCTCGAGCGACGAGAGCACATCATCACGCTCGAGGACCCGATCGAATATATTTTCGAACCGAAAGGCTGCCACATCACGCAGCGCGAAGTGCACACGCACACGCTTTCTTTCAGCGCCGCGTTGCGTGGCGCGCTGCGCGAAGATCCGGACGTGATCATGGTCGGAGAGATGCGCGACCTGGAGACGATCTCGCTCGCCATTACCGCGGCGGAGACTGGGCATCTGGTTCTCGGGACCCTGCATACCGGCAACGCATCGCGCACCCTCGACCGGTTGCTCGACGTTTTCCCAGTCGATCAACAGGAACAGATTCGCATCATGGTGGGCGAGTCGTTGCGCGGCATCATCAGCCAGCAGCTCGTGCCGAGCGTGGATGGAAAGAGCCGTGTGCTCGCGCTTGAAACCCTCACGAACACCCCGGCCGTCGCAAACGTCATCCGCGAAGCGAAGACCTACATGCTGCCGGGCATCATCCAGACCGGAAAGAAGCAGGGGATGCAGTTAATGGCCGATGCGCTCTCGGCTTTGCACGATCGGGGACTAATTAGTCGTGAAGAGGTAGACGCGCGTTTGAAAGGATGAAGGAGGAAGGATGAGGGATGAAAAAAGAGTGAAGTGGGATTCAGGATTTCATCCTTCATCCCTCATCCTTCATCCTTAGCTCGCCATGGCTTACATCGATCAATTTCTCTCCGTCATCGTCGCGCAAGGTGGTTCCGACCTCCACATCGGCGAAGGTCAGCCGCCAAAGATGCGCCGGCACGGCGACGTCATGCCGATCCGCGACGAGGCCGTGACGCGCGAGGAAGCGGAGAAAATGTTGAGCGAGATTTGCGGGCCGCAGAATTGGGAGCTTTTCGAAGAGCGTGGCGATCTCGATTTCGCGTATGAGATGGATGAGCAGTCACGCTTCCGCTGCAACTTCCTGAAACAAGCGAATGGTTACGGCGCCGTTTTTCGGCTGATTCCGACCAAGATCGCATCCCTCGAGCAGCTCGGAATTCCCCAAGTGGTAAAACAATTCGGCCATCTGCGCGGCGGACTGGTGCTCGTGACCGGGCCCACCGGCTCGGGTAAGTCGACGACGCTGGCGGCGTTGATCGATTACATTAACGAAAATTTTTCCCGGCACATCGTGACGATCGAAGAGCCGATCGAGTTCGTTCACCAAAACAAGCGCAGCATCATTACGCAACGCGAGGTGCCCGTGGATTGCGTCTCGTTTCCGCATGCGCTCAAGGCCGCGCTCCGGGAGGACGCCGACATCGTGCTCGTGGGCGAAATGCGCGACCTGGAAACGATCGCGCTCGCGCTGACTGCGGCGGAGACGGGTCTGTTGGTTTTCGGGACGCTTCATACGAACAATGCGCGCAAGACCGTCGATCGAATGGTCGATGTCTTCCCGGCGAATAAGCAAGCGCAAGCCCGCACGATGCTCGCGAATTCGTTGCGCGGCGTGTTGGCGCAGTTGCTTTTGAAGAAGGCGGATGGCTCGGGCCGGCTGGCGGTCAATGAAATCCTGATCGCGAGCCCGGCGGTCTCGGCCATCATTCGCGAAGGGGCGACGCAAAAGTTGCAGGACGTAATCGTGGCCGGCAAAGGTCAGGGGATGCAATTCATGGACGACGCGATCCAGGCCTTGTTGCAACAGGGCGCGGTCTCGCCGCACGAAGCGTTCATGAAGGCCATCGACAAAAGCCGGTTCAAGGAATTCCTGCCGATGGAAGAAGCGGGCCTCGGCAATGCCGCCGGTTCGGCGCCCGACGACCAGAAGCGGGCTCCGGGTGATTTCGTCAAACGCGTCGCTGGTCGCGTAGCGCGGCGCTAAACTACTTTTTCTCGAAGATTTCGACGATGTTCTCAGTGTCGATGCGCACGGCGCCGGTCTCGCTAAGAAAAAACATGATCTGTAGGTCTCAGGTCAACCCGCAACTATATGCCTGCCACTTTCCTCAACCGTCATAATGCGAGCGGTGGATTCGAAAAGCTTCTTGCGAATGTATTCGGTGGCGTCAGCGATACTATCGAAAGCTTTCCGTTCGTCCTTCCACGTCATCGAGACTGGACTGAAGATCTGGATCTTGTAATAAGGGTAGCGCCGATGCCGGCCACGAGGCTTGCGCATGACGCCCTAAGCAGATTTCGGCTCGATGTAATAACGATTAAAAAATTCCTTAAAACCTGAAATCTGGGGAGCTTTCGGGAAACGACTCAAAACCTTGACCGCCTCGTCCTTCCGATTCTCATCGATCCAGGCTTCTGCCAAGCGATAGTAGGCGTATTCGTAGTTTGGATTCAATTGGATGGCGCGTTCGGCATAAATCCGCGACGCTTCCCGTTTCGTCAGGTACAACAACGTCGTCGCCAGGTTCGTCAAGGTTTCGACCCCGGCCGGCAAGAGTACTTCGCATTGCTGAAATGCACTCAATGCTTTGCGAAGGTTGTCGTCGCGGATCTCGGGTGACCTCGGGTTGGAATCAGGTTGCGAATAAAAATATTTCGCGAGATTGAGATGTGCGTTTCCTTTTGCATTCTGGATCGCCCATTCCAATTGACGAAGCGTGAGCGGTTCCCAGTCCTTGACGCTCTCCTTTGGTTTCGGTTTTAGGCGCCGCTTCACCTCTCCATGAACCTGATCGAGACCAGACAGAATATTGTTTATCTCAATTTCCCAATTCGCTATTTGGCCGTGGGATTCCTCCTTCCTTGTTTGAATGGCCGCAGGCACTTTGGTCGCGTCGGAATAAATAATTGTCTGCCAAAAAATGAATTTATGCGCGACCGCGTTTGCTTTGGCCGCATAAGCCATGGCTTTCACTGGATCAGCCAGTAACGCCTCGAAAGTGGGCACCTGGACGATTTCATCAAGCTTGGCGATGGCGGTCTCCAGTGCTTCCGGCCTGTACTTTCGAAACAGCGAAACCGCTTCGTTGTATTTCGCCTTTGTTCTCAAATCGGGATCGTCCGCGTTGTTCGCGAGATAGGTGAATCGACTGATCGCTTCGTCGTGGCGTTCCAACAGATCGAGCGCCACGGCCTCATACAAAGAGGCCTGTTCATGGGTCGGATTCTCCTGGACAACTGCCCGAAACGTATCGTAGGCAATCTGCAGTTGTCTCGGATCGCGGCCCGAAACGTATTGGCTCAGCTTTTCGAGGCCTTCACGAAGTTTGTTGGCTAGGTCTGCCTCGCTCACGGTCGTTTGTTTTGCGATTAGATAATACATTTTGTAACTGGCCGCTTCGGCGGCTTTTTGCAGGCCGGCAGCATCGCCTTCGACCACTGCCGCAGCGCTCGTACCATTAGCAGAACGCCGGACCAAGTGCACGACGATTTGTGAGTCGCGAGTGAAAGCAGTGCCAGTGATCGACGGTCGAAGCGCGCGTGTCCATTCGCGAAAGGCTGCGAAAACCTTGGCCACCGCGCCGACGTTGACCGTCCCGATCTGGAGCTGTAACCCTTGGAGGGCGGCGCTCAGATCAAAGTCCGGCCGCTCGGTCTGCTCGAAGCTTGCCACCGTGGGGAGCCGCAAGGTTCCCAATTTCAGCAGGCCGGACGATGGCGCAGGTTGTTCACCGCGCCACCGCTCAAACCCGGCAATCACGAAGTCAGCAGCATTCGTCCCGGTTTTGTCATCGATAACCCCGACCCGCCATGCCGTTTTCTTTCCGGCGCGTGGTTTGGTGAGAAGTCTTCGCATCAACCGGAGCAATAGATAAAAGATCGCCAGAAGGAGAACGGCACCGCAGGCCGTCAGCATCCACGCAAAGGTAGACCTCATCGCCGCAAAGAAATCGCGCCACGCGGCGCTCCAGAGGCCCCCGATGCTGGGCTGATTTCCTGACGAGAGCCCTTCGGCCTTGGCCACTACTTCCGGGTCGTTCGTCGCCGATAAAACCTGGCTTGCTTTCGCCGCCGCCTCCGCTGTTTTGCCTTCTGCTGCGAGCCGACCAGCTTCGTCCAGCTCTGCCAGGAACTTGCGCTTCTGTCCCGGACTCGCGGTTTCCGCGCGCGATTGCCTGGCACTTTCCACCTCAACCCAGAGCTTGGTCGCATCTTCTCTCAGGCGGGGGTCATCGGGAGCCTTGGCGAGGGCATTAATGATTTCTTTTTGGGCATCGTTGTACGCCTCCACCATCTTGTAGGCACGCGCTCTCTCCATGAGGTCCTGCGCTTGTTCGGTGGCGGAAACAGGCGCCGAGGTGACCGGATCAGGGGTGATATTCTCGGTGCTGTCCCAATGAGCCAGGGCGCATCGCAGCACAAAAGCGCTGGCCAAAATAAGCGCGACTCCTTTCGCTGCCTTCATGGCGTCCGAGTATACATTTCTTGGACGATTGCTTCGAATTCGGCTACCGCCTCCGGGTTCCCGGTAGTTCTCTCCCGCGATAGCGCCTTCACTATCTCGATCAAGCGCTGCTGAAATAATATCTCTGTCGCTGTAGCTGGAGGAAGACCGAGGGCATAGCGATGCTCTGGATCGATGCCGGCCAGAGGTATCGGCATCTGTTGCAGCTCTACCACGGTGATTTTTTGAAAATCCACTTTTGAGAAGGAAGCCGTAGCGTGCCGGACGTAATCGGCCGCGCTCGAAGAATTCAGGATCGCGGTCAAGATGTGCGGATCGATCCTTTCAGGAACCAGCGTCAAAACGCCGTGAAGGGGAACGATTCCATTTTGGGCGACGGCAGCCGTTAGTTTGCCGTCTCGCCGGCAAAGCTCGCGAACGAATATTCTCGTCGAGCCGCGAAGGAGTGCGTGCTCGCCCTGATGGGCAAGCCATTTCCCAAGCTTAATGTGGCGCCCGGGGCGCCCGAGGCGAAAGTCTTGGATGTCGCGGCCACTGATTGCGGCTTGGGCCTTTGGATCACCAGCTCGAAGATCGAACCGCCGTTCTCTCACGATGACAGCTGTCTGGCGGGGATGTCCTTCTCCGCGCGCGTAAACTTTTATTCCCGAGAGGACTCGGGAAAGCCGTGACAGCGAAAGGCAGGAACCGGCGGCCGGGAATGATTGCGCGCCCGCGACAAGAGGCCACCATGCCTTGCCTCCCGCAGATCGAATGTGTTTTGCGGCGACGTTGCAAGTCCGAACCGGTCCCACCGTGCCTAGATCTTTAACGATTGGATAAATCGTGATTTTGCATTTCCGCGACGCTCGGGTCGGCAGGTGTCGACCGGCAATAACAACGCCGCGAACTGTCGCTTGGGCAAAAGCGGAACGGGGGAGAACAATGATTTCCTCGACCACGGCCGCGCGCGAGAATAAGTCTCGCAGCTTAGACGTGCTTTGGGTCGCAAGCATTTGGCTGGGCAGAACCAGAGCAAAAACACCGCCCGGTCGCAGCCAGCGGAGAGCCAACTCGGCAAAAGCAATATAGGTATCGGTCTGGCGCTCGAGGGTCTGGAAGCGATCACGAAGGATTCGGCGCTCACTCACTCGGAGCGGATCGCCCCAAGGCGGGTTGTTGATTACGCCATCAAAGCTTCCCCCTATGCGCTCCTGCGACACGGTAAGCGCATCGGCGGTCAGTAGATTACTGGGCCACATTTCACCGATCGCACAGCTCCGGCTGAAGAGCACAAAAACAAGCTGCACCGCCTCGATCGCTTCCGGATTGCGGTCAATGCCCCAAAGGCAATGGGAATAGAGTCTTTCCAGGAGAGCCCGGGTCAGATAAGCGGCGGATTTAGTAGAAGAGGCATGCACTCGATTGACGCGATCCACCACTTCCCGCGCCACTTCGAGCAAGAGCTGGCCCGATTCCATCGATGGGTCGATGATTCGGAAAGTCAAAGCCCGCTCTGCGTATCGATAGGCCGCCTGGATCGATACTTTGTTCCGTGGGATTGGTCGTGTGAAAAGTTGATTCAGAATCCGGCTGGCTAATAATCGCGCGAGCGCCGGAGAGTTAGGATAACTTGAATTTGGCTGTTTTGGGCGACGACAGTTCACGAGACGCTGAGACGCCCCCTTCGAAAGCGAAAAGTGCATCAGCATGCCAAAAAGACTCGCGCAGGCTTGCAGCCAATCGGCTCCGTAGGTGCCCTGGAGTGTTTGAGCCAGATGCAAGATCTCGGTGTCCCGGGCCGGCCGTGATCGCGTGTATAGGTGATCGAGAGCGGGTCTCGTTTGGGCACAATCGTAGAATGCTTCGCAGATTGCCTTATACGCGCTGCCCGAACGTCGCCTGAGACGCGTCTCATCTACCATCGCGGCGTAGAGCTGGAGCAGGCTGCGAAAGCAATCCGAGAGTTGTCGGTCTGGCCATCGTTGGCACAATTCGACGCCAGAGGAGGTTTCCACGATTGTCTTAAGGCAGCGCAGGCAGCCTTAGGTGCCCCCTTTTCCCTGTGGATGAAGGCCGGCGCAACGCAGCACCCACCGCACCTTTTCGGGATCCGGCTGCCGGCCACGGGCGAGAAACTTCAGATCGATTGCGGCCAGCTGATCCTTGCTGAGGCAAACACCCTTGCGCGCTCCCAGCCGCCTCGCTTCCTTGCAAATCCTGGCGCGCAGCGGGGAGTTGGGCACCGCTTGCGCCGCCCTTTTGCAGGCGTCCGACGTCAGAATCCGGAGTTGCTCTGGCTTTAGTTCGGTTTCTGCCAGGCGGCGCAATTTATAGACGACCTTTGGGTCGCTGACGGGGAAGACCCGCTGCTTGAAATAGCGGCTGATGTATTCACTTATTTCCAGGCCGATCTGCCATTTCTTTCCCTTCGCGCCGTGAAGATAGCCCTGCTTCGGAAAATGATGCAGCTTCGTGAGCCATCTTTGCTCCTCGGCCCACCTGCTTGGGGTAAGAAGAATGGGTACCACCAGCACCTCTTCCAGTTTCAGCCGTTGCTGGACGGTCTTTGATTCGACCGTTCTGATGTAATCGGAGTTTAGAAACGGTTGACTAATCAGACAGAGAATCACGTCGGCCTTCTCGAATCGGTCTCTGATCTCCTCGTCGAATCGGGGATAAGCCATCTTCTCATCCCACCAGAATTCCCACTTTTGATCTCGCGCCAGCCCGCTCAGGAAAACAATCAGTTCGGAGCGATCCAGCCGGGGTCGGTCGGTGTGCGCGTAACTTAGGACCATTCGAACAACCGTGTTTTTCGAGGGAACACTCATGACAGCTTTAAAGCATCAATCGCCGCAGCTCGCCTGACAATGGAACCAGAGGTTTACACTCCGGCTTTTATCTGAAGCCAAGCCTTATCGGCAAGCGATTTTCTTGCCGAGCCGCCAGCTCATTGACAGAAAAAATCCAGGGTGATACCGTCGCCGCAATTTACGTGCAGACGTTACTTAACACTCAGGTCCTGGTGCTCAACCGCCTCTGGCAGGCGGTAAATATCTGTTCCGCCCGACGCGCCTTTACCCTCCTTTATCAAGGCCACGCCCAAGTCGTCTCGTCCGATGTGGCCAATAATTTTCTGACCCATGATTTTGCGAGCTGGCGCGATTTCTCCGTCACCGCTCCCGACCATGAGGTCGTCACCACGATTTCGTGGAAAATCCGGGTGCCGCGAGTCATCGTGCTTCTTCTGTTCGACAGGTTGCCGAAGAAGGAAGTGAAGTTTACCCGGCATAACGTTTTCGAGCGCGACAAAAACACCTGCCAATATTGCGGCGGAGTTTTCGAGCGAACGGAACTGAATCTGGATCACGTCCTGCCGCGGGATAAGGGGGGACTGACGACGTGGGAAAACGTCGTCTGTTCTTGTATCGCTTGTAACACGCGGAAGGGAAATCGTCACGCGCATGAGGCGCACATGACTTTGATCCGCAAACCGAAGCGGCCGAAATGGAGGCCATTCGTGCATGTGACGTTTACGGCGCAGCACCACGAGAGCTGGCGGCATTTTGTCGATCTCGCTTACTGGAACGTCGAGCTAAGCGATTAACTGTTCGCCTAACGAGCGACGGTCAACGCCCTGGCACCGGTCGGCGGGCGGAGCGCATTCAAGATCGGCTGCGGGTAAACGCCGAGGAACACGATCGCGGCAATCATCGCGGTCATCGCCGCCCGCGATAATCCACTCAACGGTACCACAACGTCGCTGGTCGAGGTTTCCCAGTACATGGCGCGCACTACTTTCAGATAATAATAAAATCCGCATGCGACCGTGATCACACCGACGACCAGCAGCGTCGTTTGGTGGTATCGGATCGCCGCGTCAAAGATGTAGAACTTGCCCAGAAACCCGGCAGTGAAGGGAACGCCGGCGAGCGAGGCCATCGCGATCATCATGGCGAAAGCGAGAAAGGGAGAGCGCTTCGCGAGACCATTGAAGTCCTCGATGTTATCGCCGGTTTGTTTCGCGACCACGATCAGGACGGCAAAGCTCAAAAGCGTCATGAGCAAATATGCGACGAGATAAAACGCGATTGCTTCTCCGGCGAGGCAGACGACCCCAATCAGCAAATAGCCGGCGTGAGCGATGCTCGAATACGCGAGGAGACGTTTCAAATTGCTTTGGGGAAGGGCCGCCAGATTTCCGTAAACCAGGGTGAGAAGCGCCATCAACACGAGCAAACGTTCCATCTGCGGCAGCATGAAGAACGGTTGGAGCACGCGCAAAAGAACGACGAAGCCCGCGGCTTTTGATCCGACGGAAAGATACGCTGTCACCGGAGTGGGCGCGCCCTGATAAACATCCGGGACCCAGAGTTGGAACGGCACGGCCGCAATCTTGAAACCAAGCGCGACCAGCACGAGCACCATTCCGAAAAGGGCGGGGCCGCTCTCGATCGCCGGATCGGAAAGCGCAGCCGCGATGCGAGCGAGATTTGTCTGGCCGGTTACCCCGAAAATCCAGGTGATTCCGTAAACGAGGAATCCGGTCGAGAGCGCGCTCAGGATCAAATATTTCACGCCGGCCTCGAGCGTGGCGGGATTGCGCCGAGTGAAACTAACCAGCACGTAAAAGGACATCGTCACGAGTTCGAGCGAGACGAAGATCATCACGAAGTCGATGGCCGAGGCCATCCACATTAAACCAACGCAGGTGAAAACCGGGAGAGCGAAGAATTCGCCGAGACCTGATTGGTGGGTCGTGCCGTGGATCGATTCCCGCACGATCGGCGCGTAATCGACCATCATGATGAGCACGAGAATGGTGGCTACGAGAGCGAAGCGTTTGAAAAAGATGGCGAGCGCATCTGCCGTGTAAAAATTCCAGAGGCTGCCGGCAGGAACGGCAGCAGGGGCCGGCGCGAGAAAGAAGCTGGCGGCGAAAACCGCCGCGAGACCAAGAATGGCGGCGAACGCCAGGGTGCGCTTATCGATCCGCTCCGCAAATGCTTCGACGAGCAGAATGAGCACGCCCAGGACGAGCACGGCAATTTCCAAAGTGGGCGCGTCGATCGTCATGGCTTCGAGCTGAAATAGGTTTTGAAAGTCGGCGTGACGATCCGGACGAACGATTGCGGAAAGAACCCGAACCAGACCGTCATGGCGACGAGCAGGCTGATGGGAACCCGCAAGCCCCGGCGCAGATCGGTCGCGCCGCTGAGCGATTCACGCATGGTCCCCATGAAGACGCTGCGGTAGGCGCGCAACATGTAAACCGCTGAGATCACTACGCCCCAAAGGCCGAGGACCGTGGCGATTTGAAAAATGCGGAACCGTTCCGGATTGGCGCCGTTCCGGAACGCACCGAAGAGCACCATCACTTCGCCGGTAAAATTAGCGAAGCCCGGCAGTCCGATCGACGCGAACGCCGCCAACCCGAAGGCGAACGCCGCGCGCGGCATGATTTTTCCGAGGCCGCCGAGTTCGCTTAGAACCAGCGTGCCGGTGTGCTGGCGAATTTCGCCGGTAATGCCAAAGAGCAACGCGATGGAAATCCCATGCGCAAAAATCAGGACGGCAGCGCCGCTTGTTCCGAGCAAGGTGCCGCTGGCGATCCCGAGAAAAATGTAACCCATGTGCATCACGCTCGAGTAACCGAGCATCCAATCGAGCCGCTTCTGCGCGATCGTCACCAACCCGATGTAGATGATGTTGCCGAGCAGGAGGACGATGAGCAGCGTGCTCCATTGTTGCGCGCCTTCGGGTAACATCGGGATCGCCACTCGCAGCAGACCGTAAAGCCCGAACTTCTTGAGCACACCAGCGTGCAGCATCGCGGCCGGCGCAGGAGCGGAGGCGTATGCTTCCGGCGCCCAGGTGTGAAACGGAAAGAGCGAAACGAGAATGCCGAAGCCGACGAGAAGGAGGAGGAAAATATTTCCCTGTGTGTCGGCGGGAATCAGACCGGCGTCGGAGGCTTTCTGCAAGCCTCGGATGTCGAAGGTGCGCGCCGCTTCCGGCAGGCTGCGATAAAGCATCAGCAAGCCGAGCAGCAAAATGAAACTGCCGGTCGCGAGATAGATTGTGATTTTCCACGCAGCTGCCTGCCGGTTTCCCGTTCCCCAAATTCCGATGAGCAAGAATGTCGGGATTAGCGCCAGCTCATGGAAGGCGTAGAAGAAAAATAGATCGAGCGACGCGAATGCTCCCAGCGCGCCACCCGCGATGAAAAGAAGGCACGCATAAAAGGCGTGCTCGTGTTCAGCGATCTTGCCGGTGAACCAGACCGCGGCGAACGTCACTACCGCGGTCAGAAGAAGCATGACCAGACTGAAGCCATCGATCCCCAGAGTGAAGTTGATCTTCCAATCGCTGCTGATCGGGTAAGAGGTGACCATCTGAAATCCGCGTTGGCCGGCTTCGAATCCGAGATACAGAAGCAAGGTTGCGGTGACGGTGAAGGCGGCAACGAAGACGGCCGTCCGCCGCGCCGGCGCGCCGAGCAGGATCGCGAGCGCGGCGAGAATCGGAAAGAGGACGACGACGAGCAGAATCATCGGAAAAGTGTGAAGTAGATCAGGCCGACGATTCCCAGCCCAAAGAGGAACGAGTAAGCCTGCAGGTTTCCGATTTGGAGCAGTCTGAGCAGCGAGCCGATTCCCCAGGTCGTGGTGCTCGCGCCGCGAATAAAACCGGCATCAAGGATCCAGCGATCGATGAACGCGGTCAGGCTTGCCATTAGCCCCTGGGTTGCGGCGATCAGGAACGCGTAGAGCTCATCGAAGTAGAATCGTTTGCGGAGCAGGGCGAAATCGATCGGATCGTTTTGACGGTTCCGGTAAAGCGCCGTCGCGATCGCGATGCCGGCCAGGGTCGCGCCCAGCGCCATTCCTGGCACAAGCCAGCCCGTATCTTTCTCCGCCGGCAACTGCACAAAAAGTTTCGCAACGACGGCGAACCCCGATGCGAACGCGGGGATCGCAAGCAGAACGAGCGGGCCGATCATGACCCACGGCGCTTCCCGGCCTGCGCGCGCCTGGTCGCTTCGCGGCTTTCCGAAAAAGACAACGACGATCAGGCGTACCATATAGAACGCGGTCAGGAATGCCGTGAAAAGTGCCAGCCAGAAAATCGCCCGGTCCTTTTCGTAGGCGAGCGCGAGAATAACGTCCTTGCTAAAAAAGCCACTGAACGGCGGGAACCCAATCAGCGCCAGCGTTCCGATCATGAAGGTGAGAAATGTGATCCCCAGCCGGCCTGCAAGTCCGCCCATCTTCCAGATGTTTTGCTCGTGATGGAGCATGACGATGATCGAACCGGCGCCGAGGAAGAGCAGCGCTTTGAAGAACGCGTGCGTGAACAGGTGGAACATTGCGGCCTGACCCGACGCGAGCCCAACCGCCATGATCATATAACCGAGCTGCGAAAGCGTGGAGTATGCGAGGATTCGCTTAATGTCGTTTTGTTGCGTCGCGATGAGCGCGGCGAGGACAGCGGTGATCGTTCCGATCCACGCGATGACCCAGAGCGCGACCGGCGACGCCTGGATGAGGAAACCGACGCGCACCAGCATGTAAACACCGGCGGCCACCATGGTCGCGGCATGGATCAACGCCGAAATCGGCGTCGGCCCTTCCATCGCATCCGGCAACCAGACGTGCAGCGGAAATTGCGCGGACTTGCCGATGGCGCCGCAGAAAATTAGCAGTGCCGCGATCGTGAGATATTCGGGATAGCTCGCGATCCGGCCAAGCTGTTGCGACATCTCCGAGAAAACGACGGAACCGGTGGCGGTCCACGCCATCATGATTCCCAGCATGAATCCGAAGTCGCCGATGCGATTGGTCAGAAATGCTTTCTTGGCGGCTTCGGCGGCGGCATCGCGCTCAAACCAGTGACCGATCAGCAAATAGGAACTGACGCCGACCAGTTCCCAAAAGATGAACATCATCACGAAGTTGTTCGAAAGAACGATGCCAAGCATCGAGAACATAAAGAAGGAGAGCGACGCGAAGTAGCGGGATTTGCCCGCGTCATCGCGCATGTAGCCGAGCGAGTAGATGTGGATGAGTGCGCCGATGCCCGTCACGAGCACGAGCATGGTTTTGCTGAGATCATCGAGGACCAATCCGAGCGGCACGTAAAGAACAGGACGGAGATCGATCCAGGTGAGCTCAACGGTCCGGATGTTCGGCGTCGCGAAAACGATGCAGCTAAACGCGAAGCTAACGAGGACGGCGGCAACGGAGATGAAGCTGCTCACGCCGCGATAGGATTTCGTCAGCAGGACGATGGCGACTGCCGCAAAGAAGGGCAGGAGCAGAATATACCAGGGTAACGCGCTACTCATTGGGCTAGAACTTCAGACTGGAAACATCTTCCACGTGTGTCGTCTGCCGCGCGCGATAGAGCGCTACGATGATGGCGAGACCGACCGCCACCTCCGCGGCGGCGACCGTGATAACAAAAAAGACGAAGACCTGCGCGTTGTAATCGGGCATGCCGGCAGCCGTGAGCCGAAAACGCGAGAAGGCGACGAGCGAGAGATTTGCCGCATTCAGCATCAGCTCCAGTGACATGAAGATGATGATGATGTTGCGGCGCAAGAGCACGCCCGCAAACCCGATCGTGAAAAGCAATCCGCTAACGATGAGGTATTGGCCGAGCGTGACCATGCCTCAACGCAGCTCCCGTTTGCTAAGCACAATCACCCCAATCGTCGCGACCAGGACGAGCACGCCGATAATCTGGAACGGCAGATTGTAGTTCGTGAAAAGAAGCAGACCGACGCTGTGAACGTCATCCGTCTTCGCGGAGGCCAAAGCAGGAAATGGCTTGTTCGCCGCGCTCAATTGTCCGACCACAGAATAAATCTGAACGAACAAGGCGAGCGCGACGGCCGCGCCGCCCACCACGGCCACGAGATTGATCTTCCGCCGCTCTTCCGCGCGCAGATCGAGCAGCATAATGATGAAAAGAAAAAGAACCATGACGGCGCCGGCGTAGACGAGGACCTGGATGATGCCGATGAAAAACGCGTCGAGCGACATGAAGAGGGCGGACAAGCCCATGAAGCAAATGACGAGACTAAGCGCGCTTGCGATCGGGTTCCGGTTGATGACGACAGCCGCGCCGAAGACCAGCATGACGAACGCAAAAAGCCAAAAGAGGATCGGGCTCATTTCTTGTCGTTCCACTTCAAGACCACACCGTGCATGACGCCGCCAATCTCCAGGAGCTTCTCTTTGTTGTGCACCATGTCGGCGCGGGTGTAGCCGGTGATCGCGTAATCTTTTCGGAGATAGATTGCCTGTTCTGGGCAAACCTCCTCGCAGAGGCCGCAGTAGATGCAGCGGATCATGTCGATGTCGAACTCGTGGGGAAACTTCTCCACCTTGGCGAACCGATCGGTCGCCGGGAATTCACCTGGAATAATTTTGATCGCGCGCGGCGGGCAAATGAATTCGCAGAGCTGACACGCGACGCAGCGGACCCGGCCGGTTTCGTCGCGAACGAGGGCCGGCGCGCCGCGATAATGCTCCGGCATCTGGCTGTCCCATTTTTCCTCGGGGTATTGCATCGTCACTTTCGTCCGGCCGAGGAGCATGTTCCGGAAATGTTTTATGGTGATCGCCATCCCGCTCAGGATCGCCGGAAGGTAGGCGCGCTCGCGCCAGTTGAGCTTGGGTCGTGAAACAGTGATCGCCATATCAAGCGGGGAAGTACGCCAGGATGATGGCGGCGATAAAAATGTTTACGAGCGCGATCTCGAAGAAGAACACCCAGCCCAGTCGCATCAATTGGTCGTAGCGAAAGCGGGGCAGTGTCCAGCGCACCCAGATGAAAACGAAGAGAAGGAGAGCAACCTTCGAAAAGAAGACAAAAATGTTCAGCAATCCCCAGCCCCATCCATGCGAGCCATCGGGGATGCCGGGAAAATGCCAGCCGCCCAGGAAGAGCGTCACGATGATCGCGCTGCCGGTAATCATCGCGACGTATTCGCCGAGGAAAAAGAGTCCGAACTTCATCGAGCCATACTCGGTATGATAGCCACCGACCAATTCGGTTTCCGCTTCCGGCAAGTCGAACGGCAACCGGTTCGTTTCCGCGAAGATCGCAATCGTGAAAACGACGAACGAGATGAACATCGGGATGGCGAGCAGCCATTTGTGCAGATTCGTCCAGTCGCCCACGAACGGAGCGATCATCCAGCCGTGCTCGATTTGATAATGGACGACCTCGGTCAGGCGGAGCTGGCCGATGAGAAGAAAAACGGGAATGACCGCGAGGCCGAGCGAGAGCTCGTAGGAAATCATTTGCGAACTGGAACGGACGCCGCCGAGAAACGGATATTTTGAATTGGACGACCAGCCGGCGATGACGATGCCATAGACACCTAACGAGGCGATCGCGAAAACGAAAAGGACCCCGACGTTGATATCCGCGATCACCATCGGCACGCCGAACAGTGAGCTGCCGAAAGGAACGACGGCCAGCGTGGTAATTGCGGGAATCATCGCGAGGCAGGGCGCGAGCCAGTAATAGAACGTGTTGACGTGGCCCGGCGTGAAATCTTCTTTCAGAAGAAATTTCGCTGCGTCCGCGATCGGTTGAAACAATCCGGCGGGGCCGACGCGATTGGGTCCGAGCCGGTCCTGGATCAGAGCGCTGATGCGACGTTCCGCATACACGGCGTAGTTCATGATGCCGAGCACGACGGCGAGCAGCGCGACGATCTTAACGAGAGAAAAGCCAATGAAGGAGTAGTCCATCACGATAGCGCGGTCATTGCGCCCGCCGGGTCTCCCGGTCCGCTTCCGGTTTCTTCGTTTCTTCCTTGGCCGGGGCCTCCGGAGGACCGGGACTCCTCGCAGCTTCCATTACCTGCACGCCGAGATCGCCGATTTTGCTCAGGCTTAATCCAGCGAGTGCCGGAACGGATTCGCTCATTTGCCGGAACACATCCTCGATCGTGTAGATTCCATTCCTTCCCGAATACGTCTCGATGAGGTCGCGCAGGATTTCCCAATCGTCGCGCGCCTGGCCGGGACCGCGGACGGCACGATTGAGCCGCTGCAAGCGGCCTCGGCCGTTGATCATCGAGCCGCGTTTCTCGGCGAAACCGAATGAGGGCAGGAGTGCGGTCGCCGCCGGCGTTGAATCATTCGCCAAAATATTCATCGCGATGAAAGCCGGCAGCGCGGTGATCTGTGGGAGCGTCAATCCGATCTCGGTTGGATTTTCGCCGAGCGCGATGAGTGCTTTGATCCGGCCGGAGGCGACGCCTTGCACAATCTCCGGAAGTCTTGCGCCCGGCTGTGAAGTGACGCCAAGGAGCCGCGCGCCATTCGTGTTTGGGTTGCGGTCCGCACTCAAGAGAATTTCGTCCCCGGGGCCTTCCCGCGGAACGATGTCGATCAACTCGACTCCAAGAGTCTTCGCGAGCTGCGAGGTCAGCCAGAGTTCCTCATTAGTCATTCGGCCAGAAGCGAGGATCGCAATTTCCCAACCCGAAAAATGTTTGAGCTGCGCGACCGCGTGGTTGATCGCCGCGTTCCAATCAGCCGGAATGAGTTTGTCGCCCGAAAGAATTTCCGGTTGTATGAGCCGCTTTTCCGACTGGAGATACCCGAAGTTCAAACGGCCGTAGTCGCACATCCAGCAGGAATTAACGGCGTCATTCTCGCGCGGCGTCTGGCGATAGATCACGTCTTCGCGGGTTCCGATGACGGTGTTGCAACCGGTCGCGCAACTGGTGCAGAAGCTTTTCGTCTCCTTCAAAAACCAGAGGCGCATCTGGAACCGGAAGTCGGATGAGGTCAGGGCGCCGACCGGGCAGATGTCGACGGTGTTGAGCGAGTAATTATTTTCGAGCCGTTTGCCCGGGTGCGCCGTCAGGACGCTGTGGCTGCCGCGATCGATGAACCCGAGAATGTCGTCCTGCACGATCTCCTGGCAGAAACGGATGCAGCGCGAGCAGAGAATGCAGCGCTCGTCATCGAGCGTGACCCGCGGACCGAGCTCGATGTTCTTCGGCTTTTTCACTTTGTTTTCGAGGAAGCGCGATTCCGCGCTGCCGTATTCAACGCTGAATTCCTGCAACCGGCATTCGCCCGCCTGATCGCAAATCGGGCAATCGAGCGGATGATTGATGAGAAGAAATTCCATCACGCCTTTGCGGCATTCGACTGCGAGCGGCGAGTCGGTACGAACGCCCATGCCTTCGCTCACGTCCTGCGCGCAGGAGATCTGCGGACGCGGCATCCAGTTGATTAACGGCTTGCCGTCGGCGCCGAGCTCGGGTTTGCGGTCGGGGCCCATTTTCGGGAGCCCCATTTCGATCAGGCACATGCGGCAGTTGCCTGGCGAGCTGAGCTTTTTGTGATAGCAATACCGCGGCACGTAGCTGCCGGCCGTTTCGCACGCCTCGATCATGCGCGTGCCTTTCGGAAATTCATGCCAGACGCCATTGATCTGGACATTGACCATCTGCGGTGGCGCTGCCTCAGCCATTAGTCCTCCGAGAAAGAAATTTCATCTCTAGATTGTTCCCGCGGACGCGGTCTTCTCCCAACCAGGATCACGGGGCAACGGCGAAGTCGCGATGCTTTCGTGATCGATCAGTTCGCCGGGCGTGTATTCCGGCGGCATCGGCGGCGGAACTGGTTTCTGGCTGCGCGCGTTGAATTCATCCCGGAATTTTTCGACGAAGCTTTGGGTCGGCCACGCGCACGCTTCGCCAAAGGCGCAGATCGTCCGGCCGGCGATATTATCGGCGACGGTTTTTAAGGTATCGGGATCCTGGACCACGCCGCCGCCGAGCAACATGCGGTCGGTGATTTTCTGCATCCAGAGCGAACCTTCCCGGCAGGGCGTGCATTGGCCGCAGCTCTCGTGCGCGTAGAATTCGTTGATGTTATTGAGCGTCCAAACCATGTCGCGCGAATCGTCGAGCACAATTACGCCGCCGGAGCCGGCCATCGATCCGGCGGCGGCAAGCGAATCGAAATCCATTGGGATGTCGAAGAGCGATGCGTCCTGTTCCGCCATCGACCCGTCCGGTTGTTTGAGCTTTAGCTTGAAGCGTTCGTCAGCGCGCAAAACTTTCGCCGAGCTTCCGCCGGGAATGACGGCCTTGACGGTGCGTCCGTAACGCGGCCCGCCCGCCATGTCGTAGATGAGCTGGCCCATCGTTACGGCGCCGACTTCAATTTCGAAATAACCGGGCCGCTGCACGTCCCCGCTCACGCAAACGATGCGGGTACCGGTATTATTCGCGCGGCCGAGCTGCGCGTAATTGCCGCCGCCCATCTCGATGATGTGTTTCACGTGGCAGAGCGTTTCGACGTTGTTGACGATAGTCGGACACATGTAGAGGCCGAGCACGGCCGGGAAATAGGGCGGTTTGATCCGCGGATAAGCGCGCTTGCCTTCGAGCGATTCGATCAAGCCGGTTTCTTCGCCGCAAATGTAAGCGCCCGCGCCGCGGTGAACGTAAATCTCGACGTCGAAACCGGTGCCAAGCATGTCTTGCCCGACGAAATTGTGCTCGCGCGCTTCCTCAACGGCGCGTTCGAGGATCTTGGCGCCTTCGGGAAATTCGCCGCGGATGTAGATGTAGGCTGTCTTCGCGTTCAGCGCGAAACACGAGATTAAAATGCCCTCGAGCAACTGATGCGGATCTTCGTGAATGATGTAGCGGTCCTTGAACGTGCCGGGCTCCGATTCATCGGCGTTGCAGATGAGATAGACCGGCTTTTTCTCGTCGGCTTTGATGAAACTCCATTTCACGCCGCACGGAAAACCGGCGCCGCCGCGACCGCGCAGGCCTGACGTCTTCACCTCGTTAACGATTTCCGTCCGCGTCATCTTGACGGCTTTTTTGAGCTGCTTGTAACCGCCGTTGCGCAGATAGCAGTCGATATTGGTCCTCCAATTCTCGCGCCCAATGTTTTTGAAAACGAGGCGATGCTCGAGCGGGTGAGGAGGGGATGATTTCGGATTTCGGATTTCGGGTTTCGGATTGAGAAGCTCGAACGCCATTTCCGGTCGGGCGTTCTCTATTAATTCATCCTGCACCATGCAGACCGGCGCGGTTCCGCAGCTCGCGAGACACTCGACGAACTCGATGCTGTATTTTCCGTCCTTACTCGCCGAAAAAGGGTGATGCATTTCGTTGTCGTCGCGATGCCGCGTGATTCCAGTGGCGGCACACGCGTTTTCCATCACCTGATAACTTCCGGCCATCGCGCAGCTCAAAGTGCGGCAGACCCGGATGTGCGTTTTCCCCGCGGCGGACTGCCGGAACATCGGGTAGAACGTCACCAGCTCGAGAATGTTGATCGGTTGCAGGTCGAGTTTTGCCGCGATCCAGCGCACGCCTTCGTCGCTGATGAACCCGAATTCTTCCTGCCAGAGATGGAGCAACGGCATCGATGCGCTCCGTTTTCGATCGGCCGGATAACGCCGGATCGTTTCATCCATTTTCCGCTCCAGCTCAGCGGAGACGCGCGTTTTCGTCGGGTCCACAAAGACGACGCGGTTAATCGGACAACGTGCTGACCTTCGACTGCACCTTGTCGTCTTTGAAAATGACCGTGACCGACTCTTTCCCCTGGGCGTAGACGTAGGTCGTCTTTTTCAGGAGAACGAAATCCTTGGTATCGACTGTCGTCGGCGTTCCCAAAATCGATTCCACCTGTTTCTTGGACATTCCTTCGGTCACTTCAGCGACGTTGGCCTTGGTCAGCCGGTTGGCCGGACGGCAGGCGGTTATCGCCAAACCGAAGCAAACGAGGATCAGCAGAGAAGTAACCGCGAGAAAAGAACGTCCTTTTTTTTGTCTCATAAACGTCGTTCTCATCTGTCGCATTCGCCCATTACGAAGTCCAGACTTCCGAGGACTGCGACCACGTCGCTCAACGAGCAGCCGGGCAAAAGCTCAGGCAGGATGCTCAGATTCACAAACGATGGCGCGCGGATTTTCAGCCGATGCGGGACGCCGCCGCCCTTGCTGTTGATGTAAAATCCGAGTTCGCCCTTCGGGTTTTCCGCCGCGAAATAAATTTCCCCGGGCGGCGCATCGAGTCCCTCGGTCACGACGATGAAATGGTGGATGAGCTCTTCCATTTTCGTCATCACCCGCGATTTGGGCGGCGGCATGTTCTTCCAATCGACCACGTTGATCGGACCGCCCGGTAGCTTATCGATCACTTGCCGCAAAATCCGCACGCTTTGCCGCATCTCCTCGATCCGGACGAGATAGCGATCGTAACAATCGCCGGCGCTTCCGACGACAACTTCGAAGTCATATTTGTCGTAGTCGAGATACGGATGCTTGCGCCGCAAATCGTGATCGACGCCACTGCCGCGCAGATTGGGCCCGGAAAGAGCGTAGGCAATCGCGCGCTCTCGCGCGATCACCCCGATGTCGCGCGTGCGATCGACAAAAATCCGGTTGCGGGTGAGGAGGCGATCGACCTCGTCGAGTTGTGGAATGAAATCGTCGAGAAACTTCTCGAGTTGCGGGATGAATTTCTCAGGCAGATCGCGGATCTGGCCGCCGACACGCGTATAGGAGGTGGTGAAACGTGCGCCCGTCAGAAGCTCGAAAAGGTTATAAAGTTTTTCGCGCTCGGCGAAAGTGTAGAGAAACACAGTCATCGCGCCGAGATCGAGCGCCATGGCGCCGAGGCCCATCAGGTGCGCCGAGATGCGCGCCGTCTCGCAGCAAATTACGCGGATGGCTTTGCCGCGCGGCGGCAATTCCCAATCCATCAGTTTCTCGACGGCAAGCGCGTAGGCGACGTTGTTCGAGAGCGGAGCGAGATAATCGAGCCGGTCCGTGTACGGCACGAACTGATTGTATTGCATGTTCTCCGCGATTTTTTCATCGCCGCGATGGAGGAAGCCGATGTCGGGCGTCGCCTTTGTGATCGTCTCGCCATCCAATTCCAGAACGAGACGCAAAACACCGTGCGTGGCGGGATGCGACGGTCCCATATTGAGGACCATTTTTTCCCCAATATCGCCGAGGTTTTCGCGTATCCGCGCATCCGCTGCAACGACGCGCGTGACAGGATCGGGAGATTCGATTTCGCGCGTGGTAAAAGCCATAGGCAACCTTGCGTTTATGCTCGCCAGAGGCGATCACGGCGCAAGCCCAAAGATGCGTGAAAAATCGACGAGTCGGCGCAGACAACGCGCCGTGAGAAAAACCACCCCAGGCGGCGGATGGGGCTTCCGCCGCCGGAACTCCCGCGGTGTCGAATCAATCGACGACCGCAGGTTTACCTATCTCATTTGCGCCCAGTAAGGCGTAGCGCCCGGAAGGAGCTGCTTCGCTTTCGTGGGGTTTAGGAACGTAACCAACTCGACCCGACCCTTGCTGATGTCACTCGGCAAGACCGAGTCGGCGCTCAGGCGCCAGTTTGAGGCTGCGTTGCGGGCGAGCTCATCCAAGGCTGGATGGCCGCTGCTGCGCAGAACGCTCGTGCCCGTGACGTGGCCACTTTTGTCCAACGTCAGAGACAACACTACTGACCCCTGTAGACCTTGAATGTAGACACCGAACGGTAGGTTCGGCTCCTTCTTTTCAAGCCAACGGGCATTGGCCGTTGCCAGCGGCAATGCGACTAACAGCGCGATCATTGCAAGCGCTGCTTTGCATGCGTGTTTCTGCATACGCAAAAGTATTTTGCTTTGATGACAAAAATGCAAGCTTATTTGCGCGAGCTTGCTCGAGAAGGGGACGAAACTAATAATGTAACATGGCAAAAAAGATCGCGCTACTGTTTGCGGGCCAGGGTGCACAAAGCGTTGGAATGGGACGGGAGCTCGCGGCGCATCATCCGGCGGCCGGCGATTTGTTTCAGGAGGCGGATCAGATTCTCGGGCGATCTTTGAGCGGCATCGCCTGGAATGGGCCGCTGGAGGAATTGACCAAGACTTCGAATTGCCAGCCGGCGCTGTATGTTCATGGCCTCGCTTGTCTGGCCGCGTTGCGCGGCGTCGCCGGCGATTTCGCGATCGAGGCGGCGGCGGGCTTGTCGTTAGGCGAATGGACGGCTCATGCGGCCGGCGGCACTTTCGATTTCGCGACGGGTTTGAAGCTGGTTGAGACGCGCGGTCGTTTGATGGACGCCGCCTGCTCCGCTACCGCTGGCGCGATGGCGGCGATGATCGGCGCGGATGAAACAGCGGTGCGAACTCTCGCGGCCGACACCGATGTGGACGTCGCCAACATCAATGCGCCGGGACAGATCGTGATTTCGGGTGAAAGCGCAAAGGTTGAGCTCGCGGTGAGCCTCGCGAAAGAACATGGCATCCGCCGCGCGACGCTCTTGAACGTGGCCGGCGCCTACCATTCGCGGCTCATGAACAGCGCTTACGAAGAACTCGGCCAGCCGTTGCTCGACGCGGAACTGAAGCTGCCGCGCTTTCCGATCATAAGCAATGTGACCGGCGAACCGGCCGCGACGTTGCCGGAAATCCGGACGGCGTTGCGCGACCAGGTGACAAGCACAGTGCGCTGGAGCGATTGCATGGAGAATTTGCTCGCGCGCGGCTGCGATTTTTTTATCGAACTTGGGCCGGGTGAAGTCCTGGGAGGGTTGTTGCGGCGGACAAGGAAAGACGCCGAAGTCATGAGTGTCAGCGATCCGGCGTCGGTGCACGCCTGCGCGGAAAAGTTGCGGGCGGGCGTTTGAAATTCGATGCTCGCGATCAAGAACCTGACGAAGCGCTACGGCTCAGTTGCGGCGCTCCAAGATGTCTCGCTCTCGTTGGAGCGCGGTGAATTCTTCGGTCTCCTCGGCCCAAACGGCGCGGGCAAGACGACCCTCATGTCGCTGGTAGCTGGAATTCGTCCGGCCGATAGCGGCGAGATTCGCCTCAATGGCGCGCCATTCGATCATCGCCGGGTCGAGCAGCGGGCGCAGCTCGGTTTCGTGCCGCAGTCGCTCGCGCTTTACGATGAACTGAGCGGGGAAGAGAACCTGCGGTTGTTCGGTCGATTATATGGATTGCGCGGGACCCTGCTGCGCGACCGCGTCGAGGAAGGTTTGCTCGCGGCGCAGCTTCAGGAGCGGCGCGGGGACAAGGTGAGCACCTACTCCGGAGGGATGAAACGGCGGCTGAACATCGTGGCGGCCATCCTTCACCGCCCGCCGCTTCTCCTCTGCGACGAGCCGACCGCGGGAGTCGATCCCCAATCGCGCAATGCGATCTTCGAGTTTGTGCAACGCCTCAACGCCGATGGCATGACGATCGTCTACTCAACCCATTACATGGAGGAAGCCACCCGGCTTTGCTCGCGCATCGGCATCATCGACCATGGCAAGCTCCTCGCGCTCGGGACGCTCGACGAATTGCTCATGGAGTTGCCTTTTGCGGAGCAGATCCGCATCGCGCGAAACGAAGAGACCGCTCCGCACCTGTCTGCCTTTGCGCACCTCGGCGAGCTGGTGGCGACGGAGGATGCCTTTGTGCTCACGCCCCGCCCTGACACTCGCCTTTCCGATCTCTTTGGCCTGGCCGAAAAGATCGGCCTTGCCAACCGGCATTTCCAAGTCACGCGGCCGAGTCTGGAAAGTGTGTTCCTCCATCTTACCGGAAAAACCCTTCGCGATGCGTAGCTAATGTCATGCGCCCAATCCTGATTCTTATCGGCAACGAGCTGCGTCGTTTCGCGAACGACAAGACCGCGCTCGCGCTCACCTTTCTCGTGCCCACCGTGCTGATCTATATCTTTGGCAACGTCTTTGGCGTCGGCCGCCCCGGCGGAGGAGGTCCGACCGGAATTTCGCTGGCCATCGTTAGTCAAACCGACGCGCCCGTGAGCGCGGCGATCACGGACGCGCTCCGAAAGGAAAAGGCATTTAAAGTCATCACCACGCAGAAGGATGCAGCCGGAATCGAGCAGCCCCTCACCGAAACTGAGGTGAGGCAAATGCTGCGAGCGGGGACGCTGCGGTTCGCCTTGATCTTTCCCACCGATACGCAAGGCGACCAGCTTTTCGGATTGAAAGTGAAATTTCTGAACAACCCGCGCAATGAGATTGAAACTCAGACCGTCACAGGGCTGTTGCAGAAAACCATTTATAGCTCCGCGCCCCAGGCCTTGTTGACGGGTCTGCAAAAACTGGGGGCGGATTATATCGGGAAGGAAAATTTCGATCGGTTTAATCAGTCCATCTCGGAAGCGATCTCCCAGGCGTTCGGCGGCAATGCGCAAGACATTTCCAAGGACATGAAAAACGGAGTCGTGAACTTTGGCCAGCCGGCCGGCGGCTCTTTTTTTGACAAGCTCATCAACATCGAGTCGGAACAGGTCGGAGGGGGACAGGTGAAGAATCCGATGGCCACGCGCAGCGTCGGTGGCTGGGCGATGATGTTCCTGCTCTTCTCGCTCACCGCCGCTTCCACGTCCCTTTTCGAAGAAAAGAAAGCCGGAATTTACCAGCGTCTGCTTTCGACGCCGGTGGACCGCACCCACATTCTCTGGAGCAAATATCTCTCCTTCATGCTCATTGGGCTGGTCCAACTGACCACGCTTTTCGTCGCCGGCCGGTTCCTTTTCGGCATCGACATCACGAGCAACTTCGGCAACCTCCTCCTCATCTGCCTGGCGGCCGCGACTGCCTCTGTCGCCTTCGGCATGTTCCTGGCCGCCATCTCGCCCACCTCGGCAGTGGCCACGGGTCTGGGCACGTTTCTCATCCTGACGATGAGCGCGGTCGGCGGCGCCTGGTTTCCCAGGAGTTTCATGCCGGAGTTCATGCAGCATCTCAGCGCTTTCACCATCGTTTATTGGGCGATGGAAGGATTCGTGCAGGTGCTCTGGGCGAACTGCACGACGCGCGAATTACTGCCGACGCTCGCCGTCTTGTTCGGCATAGCGGCGGTGGTGAATACGTTTAGCGTCTGGCGTTTCAAGCGCGGCAATATTTTCGAGTAATCCTGCGGAGAAGCCAGTTGCCGACTGCGTTGCCGCTGACGTAGCTTGGCGGCATGACTCTTCAAGAGCGCATCGATTCCGATCTGAAAGATGCCATGCGCGCTAAAGACGCCACGAAGCTCGGGGTGCTGAGGATGTTGAAATCCGCGCTCAAGTATTCCGCGATCGACAAAGCCGGGGCGGAGGGGCAGCTGGATGACGCGGAAGCTTCGCAGGTGATCCGCAAGCAGGTGAAGCAGCGGCAGGATTCGATCGAGCAGTTCGAAAAAGGTGGACGGCCCGAACTCGCTGCCAAAGAAAAAGAGGAGCTTGCGATGCTGAATGCTTATTTGCCGAAAGGACTCGAGGCGGATGAACTCACGGCGCTTGTGCGAGAGACAATTGCGGAGGTCGGTGCGACTTCGAAGGCGCAAATGGGCGCGGTGATGAAGGCGATCCAAGCCAAGGTCGCCGGCCGGGCGGATGGCAAGACGCTGAGCCAGGAAGTGTCGCGGCAGTTGGGATGAAGAAAACGCCTAACGAATGCTGAGCGCCATCATCGTCGCCGCCGGCAGCGGCCAGCGGATGGGGTTCGACAAATTGTTCGCGCTCCTCGGAGATAAGCCGGTCATTGCACACACGCTTGATGTCTTCGAGCAGACGGATTGCATCGACGAAATCATTTTGGTCGGGCGCGACGAACAGTTGACGAAGCTGCAACAACTGGTCGCGGACGCCGGTTTTAAAAAGGTGCGCCACATAATTTCGGGGGGAACGCATCGGCAGGATTCCGTTCGCGCTGGACTCGACCGGCTTGGCCAGGAAACGGATTATGTCGCGGTCCACGATGCAGCGCGGCCGTTGGTGTTGCCGGAACAGATCGAGCGAACGTTCGAGTTCGCTCGCGAACATGGAGCCGCTGCGCTGGTCGCGCCGATTACCGACACGCTCAAGCGCGCTGGGGCAGATTGTTTCGTGACCGGCGGCGTCGATCGGGTGGGGCTTTACGCGATGCAAACCCCGCAGATTTTTTCGAGAAAACTTCTGGTCCAGGCTTACGATGCGGTGGTCACGAACAAAGTCTCGATCACCGACGAAGTTTCGGCGGTCGAACATCTCGGAGTGAAAGTGTTTCTGGTCGCGAACGACGAATTCAATCCCAAGATCACGTATCCAAGCGATCTCTGGCTCGCTCAGTCGGCGCTCAACCGCCGGTCGTCTTAGGAATCTCTCGCTCCGCCAAGGATCCGCGCACGAGTTCAGCCACCTTCGGCACATCGGCTTCGGTGAACGCACGCCCCTTCTTCAAAGACCCGGCCGTCGCCAATTCGTTCACGCGAAGTAATTGGCCCCGCTTCCAGATCCACGCCTTCGGATTGTAGGGACCGACGCGGCGCGGATCGGACCAGGTGTGAATCGAAACTAATTTCGGTGAAATGGCGGCGGCGATGTGCATCGGGCCGCTATCCACACTGATGGTGAACTGCGCGGCGCGGATCAGCCAGATGAGCTGAAGCAGCGTTGTCTGATTGGACAGATCCACGCAGTTGTCCGGCGCGATGAGCTTGCGCGTTGTCTTTCCGACGATCACCACCCGGACTGGCGCGAAGGCGCGGCAGAAACTTTGGATGACGGAATTGCGAAGCGATTTGCCGGTTCCGCGGGCGAAGGGATGAAGCAAAAGAAAAGGCGGGTAGGAATCGAAACGCGGCAGATCATCGCCGGTCGGCAGGGGAAAACGTAGCGTAGGGGAGATCGGCGCGCCGAAAGCTTCGGCCAGCTTCAAATACCGATCGACCGCATGAGCGTGCCGATCGACTTTCGCAACGCGATGGTAAAGCAGCCGCGAACCTTCACGGCCGTCGCTCAATCCCCAAAGCTCGCGGGCGCCGCTGATCTTGCCGATCAACGCGCTCCGAAGAAGCCCTTGAAAATCGAGGGCGACGTCCGGCCGCAGGGCCCTGGTCTTTTTCAACCACGGCAGCAAACTCCGCGGCGCATTCAAGCCGCGTAGTTCGCCGCGCGGAAAAAGATGGACGTGGTCCACGTCGGGATTTCCGCGGAGAAGCGTGGTCCACTCCGGGTTGATGATCCAGGTGATCTTCGCCTGCGGATTGGCATCGCGGATCGCGGCCACCGCCGGCAACGTGTGCACAATATCGCCGAGCGAACTCGGCTTGATGATCAGGATCGATTTGATTCTCTGCGGCCTGTGCGGTTGAGATTTATCGCCCGAGTTTGAGACGATCGGCCAGAGGCCGCGGCAAGCCGGCCTTGATGATTTTTTCTTGAGCCTTCGCCACGTCGTACTTGAGCCGGCGCTGTTCGACCACCTTCTTCTCCACGTCGTAGATGCAGTAAGCCGCGCGCCAGTCACCGTCTCGCGGCTGGCCGACGCTGCCGACATTGATGAAATATTTCTTCGTTTCCTCGATCATGAGTTGATCGACTTTTACGCGTTTCACCCCGTCGTCGCGCACGAAGGCCTCGGCCACATGGGTGTGCCCGAAGAAGCACACGGTCGTGTGCTGATAAGTAAAACTCGCGGCGGCATCGAGATCGTTAAAGACATAACCCCATTGGTCCGGCGTATCGAGCGTGGCATGCACGATGGTGAAATCGCGCACTGGGCGTGTCAGCCGCAGCTCGCGCAACCATGCCTTGTCCTCTTTCGTCAATTGCTCGCGGGTCCAGTTGATCGCCATCTCCGCAAGCGGATTGAAACCGCGCGAGGATTGCTCGAGCGAGGCCTGCTCGTCATGATTTCCCTTTACGCAGGGACACGCCATTTTTTGCACAATCTCGACGCACTCATGCGGATTCGCGTTATAACCGACGACGTCGCCGAGGCAGACGAAATCGGTGCACCCGCGTTCGTGCGCGTCGGCGAGGACGGCGTTCGTCGCTTCCAGGTTGGCGTGAAGATCGCTGAAGATCGCGAAGCGCATGGGTTAGGGGGTTCGATCGGGAATTCGCTGAGCTAACGGGATGTCCAACTTGTTTTCCAGTTCCTTTAACCGGCGCAGCAAAGTCGGCAGGCGTTCTTTTTCGCCCATCTCGTAAAGCGCGTGGAGCCGATCGTAAGCTTCCCGTTCGCGGCCGGCGCACTGCGAGAGTTCGTAAGCGGCGAATCTTTTCGCGTAGCTCGGCGCTTCGGGCAGCGCCGCGGCTTTGCCAAAGAACTCGGCGGCGTGTTCGTGGTCGTCATATTTGTCGCGATAAAGACGCGCCATCGCTTCGTAAAGTTGCGGACGATCCGGGTTGTTCCGAATGCCGCGCTCGAGGAAATCCTTGCCGAGCTCTAGATATTCGCGCTGGGCCTTGAGACGCAGAGCAAGACGCGGCTGGGAGGGATCGTTCATCGCCGCGGTGCTCGCATTCCAGGCCATGTGCCACGCAGCCATATCCCAAAAAAGCATCGCGCGGGGCTGGAGCGCCGTGACTTGGCGAAATAAAAGCAGGACGCGCCCCCATTCCGTTCGCTCCCACGCCACATGCGCTTGGATGAAGAGAACGTCGGCGACCAGCGAACGAAACCCGCTCAACGCGGCAATGAATCCGAGCTGCCCGATTTGTTCGCGCAACCCCGGATTGAAGTCGACCGTCCGGAAATGCAGATCGCGATGCGCCGTCGAAATCGCATGCTCCACCGGCAGCTTCGCCGCGCCAAACATCGCGACGCTGAGCAGGACGAGGAGAATTCGCATTATAGTTCCTTCCGAAAGAAAACCGACCAGGCGAGCAGCAGATAAAAGCCGGTGTAGAAGATGCCGAGCGTAGCTGTTTTAGTGAAAAGCGCCAGCGGGATGGCGTTGCCCGCCACGATATCGTCCGTCAGGTTGAAGAGCTGCAGGTCCGGAAAAAACAGGGCCACGAACGCGAGAAACGATTTCGTCATCCATCCGGCGCTGTTGGTTTGGAGCCAATACTCGCGCGCGATTCCTTCCAGATGGCCGATGAAATAAACAAAGGCCATGACCACCGTTGTGAAAACCGTGGTGGACGCGAAGGTCGAGACGAAGAGCGTGAGTGACGCGAGCAAACATCCTTTCACGTAGATGATCGCGATGCCCGGAAGCAAACTGGCGTTGAAGACGGACGCGCGGATGGCGCGCAAAGCCTCTGCCATTTGCTCAGGCGGCGCACTGCTCATCTGTCGCGCGGTTTCGCTGAGGACGGTTTGTTCGCGCATCGCCAGCACAAGAAAAAAAAGCGCGCTCATGGCGATAATGCTGATCGCGAGAAGAAGCAGGACGCCAAGAAGTTTGCCGAGCAGGTATTCGATTCTCGGAACCGGTTTTGCCAGGATCGTGTAGATCGTGCGGTCTTCGATATCCTGGGGTAGGAGCCGCGCGGTCGCGACGACCGCGAGCAATGAGGTAAAGATGCTCATCGCGCCCAACGCGATGTCTTTCACCACCTGAAATTCCTGCTGGAAGGTCAGCTTGGCCATGAAGATCGAGTTGCCGATCAAGACCAGCGCGAAGAGCAGTAGGACGTAGAAAATTTTCAGCCGCGTCAACTCGGTCAACGTGTTGCCGGTGATCGCGGCGATACGCCCGAGAGAGAAAGCGCGGTGAGGCGGTCTGTTCATGGAGCGTCCTCGCGTGTTCGCTCCTGGGTCGCTTCAAGGAAGACGCGCTCCAATGAAGTCCTCGGCCTTCCGCGATCGGTCAGCCGCGCGCCGCGTTGCGAGACGAAGGCTTTGAACTCCTCGATCATTTCCGGCGACGCGTTTTCCAGAACGAGATCCGTTTGATTTTCGATTCCGAGCAGATCGTCGAGCGCGCCTTCGCGAACGAGGACGCCGTTGGCCAGAATCCCGACCCGATCGCAAATCTCCTGCACCTGGCCGAGGAGATGTGATGAAAGAAGCACAGTTATCCCGAGCTGCTTCAGACCGAGGATCAGATCGCGAATTTGCCGAGCGCCGGCAGGATCGACGCCCGCCGTCGGTTCATCGAGAACAACCAGCGCCGGCTCGTGGACGAGCGCCTGGGCCAGACCGATTCGTTGCAACATACCCTTGGAATAACCGCCGAGGCGCCGCCCGCCCGCATTCGTTAGGCCGACGAGCGCCAGTAATTCTCCCACACGGAGCTTCAAAGCCGCGCCGCGCAACCCGCAAAGCCGTCCATGGAAGCGCAAGGTTTCTTCACCGGTAAGATACTTATAGAAGTAAGGACTCTCGGGAAGAAAGCCGACGGCTTCGCGGCTTGCGACCGAATCGCTGTCCCGTCCAAAGATCCGCGCCGTGCCGGTCGTCGGCGGCACAAGACCAAGGATGATCTTGAGAGTTGTGCTCTTGCCCGATCCGTTTGGGCCAAGGAGTCCGTAGATTTGCCCGGCCGCGACCTCCAGATTCAAGTTGCGCACCGCGACGACCGGCCGCCGTTGAAACGGGACCGGAAAAAGTTTGGTGACGCCGATAACAGCGACAGCGGGTCCCTCCTTCGCTTCGCTACGGCGCGGCAAGTCAGTCATGTCGAATTTCGAAACCGCGAAAAGCCGGCGGGTTTGGCAGCGGCGCTTCGGAATGTTTCCTGATATGTGCGCGCAATTCGCTTTGCCCGATGGCTTCGAGAAACGCTCGCACTTCGTCCTCTTCGCCCGTGGCCAGAAGCTCGACCCGGCCATCGCGCAGGTTCCGAACGGAGCCGGTGATATCGAACCCTTTCGCTATTTGCCTGACCGAATAGCGGAAGCCAACACCCTGGACATTACCTTCGTAAAAAACCTGAATGGAGGAAGTCACGCCACCGGAAGATTGATCCGGCATCCCGCGGACGGCAACCGCGCAGCGCGTTTTATTGTTCCGGCGCGGGGGCCGGGAGATCGGCGGGCAAATCCTCGGGCGGAGGAACGAGCCGGGGATCGTTGGAATTAAGATTGAATTGGTCTGCCGGAGGAACGCTGGGACGCGTTGTGGTAACCGAATCCGTCGGCTTCGTAGTCACGGATGCGACCAGCATGGAGGAGCCCGCCGGCCTGATCTCTTCGCTCGAGACATAGCCTTGCTCGCCGGTCGCAACGACTTGAACTTTGCTGTAGCCGAATGACGGGCGGATCAGTTTGACCAGCGTGTCTTTCGCCAAAGTGCTGTCGGGGCTGACACCTTGCCGGGGGCCGTGGTGGAAGAAGCTGGTGGAATCCGCCGTTACGGCAAACAATCTGCCGTCGCTCGCGGGGCTTTGGGTCGGCTTAGGCGAGGTCGTGCAACCGAGAAGGGAACAGGCAAGCGCAGCCATTCCGAAGAGAGCCAATCGAGCGTAATTCACCCTAGAAAATTAAGCACGTGCCGCGCCACTTCACTTATACGAATAGACGAGGCAAAAGGCGGTCGACTCGCCTTCCAGCAAACTGAGGGAGACAAAGTATTGCCCGCTTGCCGTGGGCGAGAATCCCGCGGCCGCTCTTTCGCCCTGGTTATAACTCTCGGTGACCAACGGTTTCCCATTTTCGTCGTAGAGGTCGACCGCGATTTTTTTGGCCTTCGTGTTCGCGGCGGCGGAGAACCAATACTGATTTCCGACGTAAAGATTCACCGCGATCAGCGCGCGCTCCGCGGGTTTGATTGTGCCCGCCCAATGGCCGTCGCGCAGCTTGAAGCCATCGTTGGAAAAAGCGCCGGTTAGATCGAGCACGAGTCTGTGCGCTTCCACCTCGTCGTCTGATTCCGCGCGGAGAACTCCAACGGCCCCGAAGATGATCAAGCCACACAGGATCGCGACACTGCGTTTCATTTCGCGTCCCCCTTGACCTGGATTTCTTCCATCAACTTCGTCACCGCCTGGTTGAGTTTGCGCACTTCCTCGAGGCTCGGGCCTTTGCCCGACTGAAACGCGACCAGCTTTTCAATGTCGGTGAGCTGGTCGTTTACACTCTTTACCAACGGTTCGCTCCGGAGGTCCGCGCTGATGTCATTCACTTTGGAATGGAGAAAATTAACGACCGCCGGCTGGCGCAAAACCCGTGCGCTTTTCTCATCGTAATTCTTGATCACCGAGGCGCTCACGACCTGGGTGCCGCGAATCCAGCCGCCGAGGCTCACGAGTATCACCAGGTCCTGATCGCGATGCGATTGCATCGACGATTTCACTTCGTTCTGCGTTGCCTCGAGTTCTTCCTGGAGCGCATCCCATTCGCTGTTCTCGGCAAATTCATTGATGCTGTTGCCGCGGCTGAGCACGTTCTCGCTCACCCCGAGCGCCTTCGCCAGTTTGATGATGTCGGTGCCGATGTTCTTCACCTGCTGGCTGTCTTGGGCTTCCACGGCGATGAAGCCATCCGCAATCAAGCCGCCGAGATTCATCGCGATCTGGGCGCGATTACGGTAGGTCATCGGGATCGGCGTGCGGTATTGGCCGGCCCAATCCGGCTTTCCCGGTTTTTCGAGCGCGGCAAAAAGTTCGCCCGGCGTCGGGATGGTGAGCGAATCGGTTTTGATCGCCGTGGCCATTTGATCCGCTAGCAAGGGCGCCGGCTCGGCGGCGAACGCAATCGAAGCGCTCGCCAGGCAAAGCATCGGGCCCAGGCAGATCCGAAATGTCATGTGAGCGAGATTATCCGTGCCTGCGGAGATTTGCCAATGGGAATGTAGGGGAGCATGGGCGTCTCGCCTGTGCGGCCAATAGGCGTCTCGCCTGTTGTGACTCATTGGTCAGGCAAGATGCCTGACCGCCGCACAGGCGAGACGCCCATGCTCCGAAACAAATTGCGTGGAGAGCGCAAGCTGATGTAATCCTGCGCATATGTCGCCCACCAGCATCTCCAGGATCAACGCGCGCGAGATTCTCGATTCGCGCGGGAATCCCACCATCGAAGTCGATGTGCATCTGGAAGGTGGCGCGATGGGTCGGGCGGCGGTTCCGAGCGGCGCGAGCACCGGTGAGCATGAAGCGTGGGAATTGCGCGATGGCGACAAGAAACGTTACGGCGGCAAGGGCGTTACGAAAGCCGTCCGCAGCGTCACGGAAGTCATCGCGCCCGCAATCGCCGGTTGGGACGCGCTCGAGCAGGCGAAGATCGACGAGAAAATCATCGCGCTCGATGGCAGCCCCAACAAAAAAACCCTGGGAGCGAATGCGCTTCTCGGCGTTTCGCTGGCTACGGCGCACGCCGCCGCCGCCGCCTCCAAGGTCTCGCTCTTTCGTTATCTCGGTGGCAACGCGGCGAGAACTCTGCCAGTGCCGATGATGAACATCCTCAATGGCGGCGCCCATTCCGATGCGCCGATCGATTTCCAGGAATTCATGATCATGCCCAAGGGCGCGCCTTCCTTTGCCGAAGCGCTTCGCTACGGTGCGGAGGTTTTTCACGCCTTGAAAAATGTTCTGCACGATCGCGGGCTTTCGACCGCGATCGGCGATGAAGGCGGGTTTGCGCCGAAATTAGACTCCGCGGAGGACGCGTTGGAATGCATCGCCAAAGCGGTGGAAAAAGCCGGTTACAAATTCGGTGAGCAAATCTTCGTTGCGCTCGATCCCGCCGCCTCGGAGTTTTTCGACAAGGAGCAAAACGCTTATGTCTTCAAGAAATCGGACGGCTCGAAGCGCTCCGCGGAGGAGCTCGTGGATTATTATGAAGCGCTCACCCGCCGCTTTCCGATCATTTCGATTGAAGATGGGTGCGCAGAAAATGATTGGGACGGCTGGAAAAAACTGACGGAGCGCCTCGGAAATAAAATCCAACTGGTCGGCGACGATCTTTTTGTCACGAACGTCGAATTTTTGCGGAAGGGAATTCACCAGGGCGTGGCGAATTCCATTCTGGTGAAAGTGAATCAGATCGGGACCTTGACGGAGACCTTCGCCGCGATCGATCTGGCGACGAAGAATAATTACACGGCCGTGATCAGCCATCGCTCCGGCGAGACGGAGGACACGACGATCGCCGACATCGCGGTGGCCACGAACGCAGGCCAGATTAAGACCGGTTCGCTTTGCCGTACCGACCGCGTAGCGAAATACAATCAGCTCCTGCGGATTGCCGAGGAACTTGGTGACAACGCGGTTTACGGCGGTAAAATGCGCTAGTGGAACATCCTGGCTACGGCGATTTCCGCGCGCGGCGTGAAGCCACCGTTTGGCAGCGCCTAAACAGCGTTCTGCGCGTTTTGCTCGTGGTCGCGACCCTGCTCGTGATCGTGAGTCTGTTCGTGCCGCCCTACAAAAAACTGACGCAAAGCCGGAGCGAGATCGAGAATCTCCAAAGTCAGGTTAACGATCAGAAAATGCTGCTGGCGCGAGCAACGCGCGAAGTAAACCTGCTGAAGACCGATCCGGGCTATCTGGAAACGCTGGCGCGTGACCGTCTCGATTTGATGAAGGAAGGCGAAACGATTTTTCGTCTTGAGCCAGCGCCCGCGAAGCGGAAGTAACGTCGCCACATTTGCTCTGCGCCCCGCAACGGCGCTAGATTCGCTCATGGCTACGGAAGTTGAGACGATCGATGCGGAAGCTCTGAAGTCGCGGCTGCGCGAACTGCGGAGGTTTCTTTGACGTCCCAAAGCTAGAGGGCCAGCTCGGCGCTCTCGAGGAGCGCATGAGCGCCGCGGATTTTTGGTCGAACCGTGAACGCGCGCAGGGTGATGTCGAGGAAGTGTCGCGCATCCGCTCGCTTCTCAATCCGCTCCGCGAACTCGAGCGCGCGATGGAAGATTTCGACGCGCTGCGGCAACTCGCCGCGGAAGAATCGAACCCGGCGCAACGCGCCCAGGCGGAGAAAGAAGTCGCGAGCGAACAGGCGCGGCTCGTTCATCAACTGGAAGAGTTCGAGCTCCGGCAGTTTCTCTCCGGCGAGAACGATCGCGCGAATGCGTTTCTCACCATTCACTCGGGCGCGGGCGGAACGGAATCGTGCGATTGGGCGGACATGCTCCTGCGCATGTATCAACGGTGGATCGAGCGGAGCGGCTTCAGTTCGCAAACAATCGATGTGCAGGTCGGCGAAGAAGTCGGAATAAAATCCACGACGCTGCTGGTGAAGGGCGAATACGCTTACGGCTATCTCAACACGGAGCGTGGCGTCCACCGGCTCGTCCGCATCTCACCGTTCGATGCAAACAAGCGCCGGCATACCTCCTTCGCCAGCGTCGATGTCGTTCCCGAGATCGCGGATTCGGCGCCGATCGATATCAACCCGGCGGACATCGAGGTGGACACGTTTCGTGCCGGCGGCAAAGGCGGCCAAAACGTAAACAAGGTCGAAACCGCGGTGCGCATCGTGCATAAGCCGAGCGGGATCGTCGTCGCGTGCCAGGCTGAGCGGAGCCAGGGGCGTAACCGGGAGCTGGCGATGAAGATGTTGAAAGCGAAGCTTTACGAAATCGAGCAGGACAAGAAGCGGGCGGAGATCGACCGGCAATACGGCGAGAAAGGGGATGTCGCGTGGGGAAGTCAGATCCGGTCGTATGTTTTTCAGCCGTATCAAATGGTGAAGGACCATCGGACCGGCGCCGAGACGAGCGACGTGCAGGCGGTCATGGATGGCGCGATCGATCTTTTCATCCAGGCGAAGCTCCGCGGGCAAAAGGCGAAGAAAGGCGAGGGGAGCGAGCCGGAGATCTAGCTCCAGATCAATTCGGCGGCGGGCTCAGATCGTATATTTCGACCAGACCAATCCCGGTGGCGCTACCGGCGCCGCGCACAACCGCCGTGTAGTTGCCAGGAGGCAGCGTGTCTTGGAGAGCTGATTCGGCTGGTTTGGTCGGGGCGAAATTTTCTGATTGAATTTGTGGCGCTTTCGGATGGTTTCCCCAGTTGTCGTTAGAATCCACCAGATTGCCGGCGGCGTCTCGCAATTCCAAGGTCGGATCGCTTAACGGATTCGCGACGTTGGACGCTGCCAGGGAAGGCCCGAGAGCTCGGACGACAACTTCCTTCGCCTGGCTTCCGCCGACAATGAAACCGCCGATCAAAACATCATTGCCGCTCACGACCTGGCCTCGTGAAGAAATGTTACCGGCCCGGCCACCGGTAGTGTGAAGATCGTAAAGCTCGATGACGGTAGTGCCGGTGAGATCGCCGTCATGGTTGTCGAACGCTTGAACGACAAAGGTGTAACTGCCTGGATTCAACGTCGCGAGAATGGCAGATTCGCGGCTGTTTGGGGGATCAAGATGATAGTTGGCCGGGGCGCTGGGATTCGTGTTGCTGATCCAGTCATCGCTCGTCTGAATAATGTTGTTGCTGGAATCACGCAGCACCATGAGCGGGTCGTGCAGAGTGTTTCCGAGTCCGACCGCGCGCAACGAATTGCCGAGGGCGCGCAAGATTACAGTGGCAGGTTGTGACCCCTGAACAATGAACCCGCCGATCAACACGCCTTCGCCGGTCCCCACCAGGGCGCGAGTGGATAGATTGACCAGATTTGGGGCCGGAAACGAGGGCTGATAGTTGGGGCCGCTGCTATAAATAAACTGTCCGCCCGCGATATCATCGGCCTGAAGCTGGTCGATATCGCTAACAGTGGAATTCATGATCGCCGCCACGAACTGTTTTGGCTGCGCTTCATCCGGATGATCCAGGCCGATGACATGGCCGAACTCGTGCAGTGCGATGCGGTGGAAATCCAACCCCACATCGGACCGCAGGGGACCGGGGTAGGAATTGTACGTTCTCGCGCTATTAAAAATGACGTCGGCTTCGTCCATTATGTCCGGATTAGCAAAGCTGGGAGTGACCAGCGTGACGGCCAGCGTGTTGCTTCCGAAGGACTGCCCGTAAAACGTGCTGGCAATAGTGACAGAGGTGTCTCCGTCATATTCCGCAGCCGGAAGAAGCGAATTGCGATCGACCACGAACCTCATGTGGACCAGATACTGATTCCAGATGTTGAGCGCATCCTCCGCTGATGCAGTGAGATCGGCGGAACCATCTATGAAAGTGCCAGGCGTAGTCTTGGGCGGCAGCGAAAGATGCATCACGACTGTCCGGTTCTTAGTCCAATGGCTGCCTCCGATCGCGTAACCAAGACATCGAGAGCCGGCGAAGGCGCTGAGAAGGAAAAGCGCCAGGATGAGTTTGTTTTTCACAGGATCCGTTCTACGCAACGGGCGTGAAAGCTACTCGCTTTTGTGGCTTTCCACAAGCCGGAGCCGGGCGCTGGGATCGAACTGGCCGCGATTGAATTTCCGGCAGCAATCCAGGCAAGCGATCGCGCGCTTGATCCGATGCACCCGCGGAAAATTCTTCCGGCAGCGCGGGCACTCATAGAGGTAACGCGGCGTTCGGCGGTGAATTGGAAACGGCAAAGCATGGGTGCGCGATTCGTTAGCGATGCCCAGATCGCGGCATGCCTTTCGCCACTCGGTTCCATGCGGCGCGACACGCCGGCGGCCCGCGCGGAATTGCGCCAGCAAATGCGCGAGCTCGTGCCGCAGAGTGCGTTCGATCTCCGCCGCGTCGTGTTCGCGCAGGCGCGGATTCAATGAGACCAGCTGGCGCCGGAAATCCGCGCGCCCAGCGGCGCTGAAAAGCCGCGCATTCCATTCCACTTGGATCGAGGCAGCGAGCTCGTCCACGTTCAGAGTGCGCAGCAACTCGCGCGCGGTCGCCTCAAGGGCGTGATCGCGGCCGAGCACGACGAGGGCGGGCACGGCCGGAAAGGTGAGATCGAGTTGTTTAAACAGCTGCATACGCCTGCTTCTTCGAGTTACTTTCCGTGGAGCTGACGCGATTGATTATTCGCGCAATAATTTCTCCGGCCTGTTCGATTTCCTCCGCGGTGGTCTCGTGGCCTAACGAAAAGCGAACGGCGGAACCGGCTAGCGCATCTGGCCGGCCCATCGCCAGCAAGACATGCGAAGCGACGACTGACCCAACCATGCAAGCGGAACCGCTTGAAGCGCAGACGCCTTCGAGATCGAGTGCCATCAGAATTGTTTCCGAGCTCGAGCCGGCAAAGCTCACGTTGAGAGTGTTTGCCAGTCGCTGCGTCTTGTCGCCGTTTTGCGTGGCCGCGGGAAACGATTCTTCGATCAGCGTCCACAAACCGTCGCGCAACGCCCTCTGGCGTAGTTGCTCTGCCGCGCGATCGCGCAAAACCCATTGCGCCGCCGCTGCCGTTCCCACGATCGCCGGCACATTCTCGGTCCCAGGCCGGCGCTGATTTTCGTGCGCTCCGCCAAATTGCACGGCTTCAATCGGCACTCCGGCGCGAAGGTAAAGAAGCCCGGCCCCTTTCGGTCCATGAAATTTGTGCGCGGCAAAACTCGCGGCGGCGATTTCGCTCTCGCCCAAACGCGTCTCGACTTTCCCGAATGACTGCACCATGTCGCTGTGCAGCAGAATTCCGCGCTCCGCACAAATGTTTGCCAGCTCGGCGATCGGCTGGAGCACGCCGGTTTCGTTGTTCGCCGTCATGATGGAAACCAGGATCGTGTCGTTGCGGATCGCGCTCTCGAGCTGCGCCAGATCGATCCGGCCGTGCTCGTCCACCGACAGGAATTTCACTTCGAACGCTTCCCGTTTCTCGAGATGTTCGAACGCATTCAGGACCGCGTGATGCTCAGTGCTCGCGCAGATCAAGTGGCGGCCACGATACGCGTGAGCACGGGCCAGACCGAGCACGGCCAGATTATTTGATTCGGTCCCGCTGCCGGTAAAAATCAGCTCATGCGGTTTGGCGCCGAGCAAATCCGCGAGAAGATCGCGCGCGTCATCTACACCCGCGCGTGCTTCGCGTCCCGCGGCATGGACGCTCGAGGGATTGCCATAGTGTTTTCTCAAGAATGGCTCCATCGCTTCCAGCGCGGGCTCGCAGAGCGGGGTCGTTGCGTTGTAATCGAGATAAATCATGCTACGCCGTAAAGTCCGCGGCGCCGGCGCGCCGCTTTGGTATGATCTGGAGCTGTTTCTCTTCGTAATAAACGAGGGAATCCGGCGGCACGCTCTGGATCAAAAAGACATTGCCGCCAACGGTGCTCCGCGCGCCAATCACGGTGTCGCCGCCGAGCACAGTCGAGTTTGGATAGATCGTCACGTCATCCTCAATCGTCGGATGACGTTTCCCCCCTTTTTTAATTTTGCCATGCTCGTCCTTTTGAAAGCTGCGCGCGCCCAGCGTCACCGCGTGATACAGTTTCACCCGCGCCCCAATATCGCAGGTTTCGCCCACCACCACGCCAGTGCCGTGATCGATAAAAAAATGGTGACCGATTTTCGCGCCAGGATGAATGTCGATCCCGGTCCGGGTATGCGCCCATTCCGTCATCAAGCGGGGAATGAGAGGGACCTTCTTTTCATATAATAGATGCGCCATCCGTTGGATGGCGATTGCCTCCACCGCCGGGTAAGCCACGATGACTTCCTCATAACTGGTGGCCGCCGGATCGCCTTCGTAAGCAGCATCGACATCGGTCCAGAGCACTTGCCGAAGCTTACCCAGCTCCGACATGAACCAGTTCAGTATCTCCTCGGCCTTTTCATCCGCCGCGTCGCGATCGAGCTCATTGAAGCTCTTGGAAATCTCCGGCTTCATCCGCAGATGCAGACTCTTGATCCGGCTTCGCGTCACATCTGGCAGATCGCTCGAATCGGCCAGCGGTTCTCCGTGGAACCCCGGGAACATCAGGCTCATCAAGTCCACACACGCCGATTCGATTGCCGGCCGCGACGGCAGCATGGCGGCGGCGTCGAGGTAATTAATCCCGCCGCTTTCTGTGTAGGTGCGGAGAAGTTCGTCGGCGGCATCGGTCACGGGCGGTTCCATTGTCGCAAACTATGCGATGGCTGCGGGCGCAATGGAAACGGAAACTCGCTGCTTAACCCGCTTTGGATGAAATCAGATGTGAAATTGCGGCCTGATAAGCCGTTGCAGCTTCATCCGGGGCGGTAACGGTGGTGTCCAAGTCCCGAACGAGCCCGTCGTGCAAGCCGTAAATCCAGCCGTGCACCGCCAATTCCTGGCCGCGTTCCCACGCGTCGCGCGCCATCGTCGTCTGGCAGACATTGGCCACCTGCTCGATGACGTTCAACTCGCCCAGCCGATCGGAAACCTCCGCATCGCCGGTTATCCGGGCCAGATAATCGTGATGCTTCTCTTGCACATCCCGGACATGACGCAGCCAATTGTCGCTCAAACCAAGACGGTCGCGCCGCACGGTCGCCTGGACGCCGCTGCATCCATAATGACCGCACACGATGATGTGACACACCTTTAGGATATCCACTGCAAATTGAATGACCGACAAGCAGTTGAGATCGGTATGGACGACCAGGTTGGCGACATTTCGGTGGACAAACAATTCGCCGGGAAGAAGTCCCACGATCTGGTTGGCCGGCACGCGGCTATCGGAACAGCCGATCCACAAATAGGTAGGCGATTGTTGCCGTGAAAGCTCGACGAAGAAGCGCGGGTCTTCCTGCCGGATGCGGTTAGCCCAGGCTTTGTTGTTCTCGAACAGTTGCTTCAGCGTCTCCATAGGTCGTCCAAGGATAACTCGGCTGGTTCAAGATTTCTCGTTCGAAATTGACGCGGGCGCTTGACGGGCCCGCGGGAAAATTGCTAACTCGCCGCGCTACGAACTATCGAAAACCAAAACATTCGCCGGATCCAATACCAAATGGGCATATACCTTTGGAAAGATAACCAACAGCTTGGTCCCTTTGAAGAAGCCGACATAAAGAGTCGGCTGGCCGGCGGCTCCCTCTCCTACGACGACCTGGCGTGGCGAGAAGGCATGAGCGACTGGCAACCGCTTCGGGAGATTTCCCCGGAGTCATCCGCACCGGTGGTAACGGCTGCCGCACAACCGAGCGAGCCTTCTTCTTCCGCTCGTTCTACCACGGCGCCCGGCCCGACTAATGGCATTTATCTGTGGAAGGATAACCAGCAGTTAGGTCCGTTCCCGGAAACTGAGATAAGGGATCGCGTCGCTGCGGGCATCCTCTCCCTCGAGGATCTGGCCTGGCGCGAAGGGATCACCGACTGGCAGCCTCTCCGCCAGGTCTATCCGGACGTAGCAGATGCGCAGACTTCAAATCGATCCGCTTCGGTAGATGTTCCGCCGCCGCTAACACCGGGTCCGCTTGTTTCAGCCGCGCCGCTTATTTCGAGTGCTACGTTACCGCCTGCGGTAGCCCCTCCGAAGAAATCTCCTCTCAAGGTCATCGCGTCGGTGGCGCTGGGTCTTTTGATCCTCGGCTTTGGGATTCTGAAGATCTCCAACAAAGCCGCCGATCTGTTCAAGAAAAAAACCGGCATAACGCAAACAACCGGAACCACGCAAACATCGACAAGCAACGCGTCGGTGGCCGAGGGAAAGAAGCTCTACGAGGATGAGAAATACGCCGAAGCGCTTCGCATCTTTCAGGCGGCGGCGGCGAAAGGAGATTCCGAAGCACAGTATTATCTCGGGGCGATGTATGACAACGGCCTGGGGGTGACGAAAGATTTGCGCCAGGCGGCGGACTGGTATCGCAAAGCAGCCGATCAAGGCCATTCGGACGCCGAAGTAAGCCTTGGCTACATGTACGAAAAGGGAATCGGCGGGCTGACGAAAAATGAGGCCGAAGCCCTGAAATGGTATCGGAAATCCGCCGACAAGGGAAATCCGATCGCGCAGGTTAACCTCGGCATTATGTACGAGAGAGGCGCCGCAGGCCTGACTAAGAGTCCTGCCGAGGCCGTGAAGTGGTATCGCAAGGCGGCCGATCAAGGTAATGCGGGCGGCCAATGCGCCTTTGGCCGGATGTTACTCTACGGCAAAGGCATCACGAAAAACGAAGTAGAAGGAACGAGCTGGATCCGAAAGGCCGCCGAACAGGGGGACGCCGACGGTGAGGTTTCCCTGGGCTGGAATTATATCTACGGGTTCGGAGTTAATCGTGACTTTGCCGAAGCGATTAGCTGGTTGAACAAGGCAGTCGAGCAGGGGAACAGCGGTGGACAAGCTATGTTGGCCTATCTCTATATGAATGCCTGGGGGGAGAGCAGGATTACGCACAGGCGCGGGACCTATTCCAGAAAGCCGCCGATCAGGACGACGCCCTCGGCCAGTTTGGAGTGGGGTACCTCGCTCTTTATGGTAAGGGAGAAAAGGAAAATAACGAGAAGGCGCTCAAGTGGTTTAAGAAATCCGCGGAGCAAGAGGTGGATGATGGCCAGTATGGGTTGGGGTTAATGTATTTCAACGGCTGGGTGGTGGAGAAGGACTACGCGAAAGCTCTCGACTTGTTTACTAAGGCCGATGAATACGGTCACGCCGAGGCCGAATGCCAAATGGGCATCATGTATGCAAAAGGGCTGGGAGTGACAAAGGACTACGCGCAAGCCTTATCATGGTTTACAAAAGCGCACGAAAACCGCGTCTCGATCGATGGCAGCGGGCCGACTGTGGCAGAAGTGTTTCTGGGGTGGATGTACGAGAACGGATACGGCGTGCAGAAAAATATACCACGGGCGCTCGATTGGTACCGCCTCGCGGCGGACCGACATAGCGCCGAGGCGAAAGCGGCGGTAGCCAGGCTGACGAAAAGTGATGCTTCCTTGAAAAAACCCCAGTCGGCTCGCTGAGACGAGTGGTTTGAAAGCGGTGCGGTTTCGGTTAATGTCTTTGACCGAGGAATTCGCCCATATGCAAACAACCATCGCTGCTCCCAAAGCCAGCCCGTCCACCGAAACAGATTTCCTGCCGTTGCAGGGGACGGATTACGTGGAGTTTTACGTCGGAAACGCCAAACAGGCCGCGCATTTTTACAAGACCGCTTTCGGTTTCCAAAGTCTCGCCTATTCCGGACCGGAGACCGGGACGAAAGAAAAGGCGAGTTACGTCATTCGCCAGAACAAATTGACCTTCGTTCTCACGACCCCGCTGCGCTCGAACAATCCAATCACGGAACACATCCATAAACATGGCGATGGTGTGAAGGTGCTGGCCCTGAAGGTGGAAGACGCCACCTCGGCCTGGGAGGAGACAACCAAACGCGGCGGCAAGAGTTATCTCGAACCCGTTACGCTCTCCGATGACGACGGCGAGGTTGTCATGAGCGGCATCCATACTTATGGCGATACCGTTCACCTGTTTATCGAGCGCGGTAATTATCGGGGCACCTTTATGCCGGGCTTTCGTAAATGGGAGTCGCACTACAATCCGCCTGAGACCGGGCTTCTCTACGTGGATCATTGCGTGGGAAACGTCGGCTGGAACCAGATGAATCCCTGGGTGAAATTTTACGAAGAGGTGATGGGATTCCGCAATATTCTCACCTTCGACGACAAGGACATCTCGACCGAATACTCGGCTTTGATGAGCAAGGTCATGAGCAACGGAAATGGCTTCGTGAAGTTTCCCATCAACGAGCCGGCCGAAGGAAAAAAGAAGTCGCAGGTGGAAGAGTACCTCGATTTTTACAACGGCGAAGGCGTCCAGCACGTAGCTGTAGCGACGAACGATATCGTGAAGACGGTGACCGATATCCAGAAGCGCGGCGTCGAGTTCTTGAATATTCCATCAACCTATTACGATGAGTTGCCCGATCGCGTGGGCCACATCGATGAAGATCTCGAGCCGCTAAAGAAGCTCGGCATTTTGGTCGATCGCGACAACGAAGGCTATTTGCTCCAGATTTTTTCCAAGCCGGTGGAAGACCGCCCGACGCTCTTTTTCGAAATCATTCAGCGCAAGGGCGCGAAGAGTTTCGGCAAAGGCAATTTCAAAGCGCTCTTTGAAGCATTGGAGAAGGAGCAGGACGCTCGAGGCAACCTCTAAAGGAGTAACGACATGCCGTACTATCAAAAGCTTGGTCAGATCCCAAAGAAGCACCACATCTGGTTTCATCGCAATGGCAGCGGCCCGTCGTTCAAGAACGAAGGCATCGCTTACGAGCACGTCATTACGACCGAAGGATTCAATGAGGCTTACTCGATCATTTACCATCTGCGCCCGCCCACGCGGGTCCGAAAGGTCGAGCTAATCAAGTATTGGGCTCCAAAGAAAGTCACGGAAAGTCCGTTGCGCCATCACCACATCAAGACCGCGGAGATCCCGCGGCGGGGCGATCTTTACACCGGGCGCATCCCGATGCTCTTCAATGCCGACATGACCGCCTACCGCGCGCGCCCGGAAAAGGCTTACGGCGAGTTCGAGTATTACAAGAACGGCGGAGCGGACGAAGTGATCTTCGTTTTTCATGGCGGCGGCACGCTCGAAACCGTTTTCGGCAAGCTGCGTTATCGCGCGGAAGATTACATCGTCATCCCGCGCGGCATCACTTAC
Organism: Verrucomicrobiota bacterium; assembly: GCA_039649045.1. GTDB lineage: Bacteria > Verrucomicrobiota > Verrucomicrobiia > Chthoniobacterales > UBA10450 > AV80. The sequence goes on from JBBWZL010000005.1 coordinate 153,853, forward strand.
CGTCTCGTGCCCGATAACGTGACAGAGGAAGATTACCTCATCCTCGAGTCAGCCGGCCCGGTTCGCATCCCCCAGCGTTATTTGAATCACGAAGGGCAAATTCGGATGGGCTCTCCGTATTCGGAGCGCGATTTCCATGGGCCCAGCGAAATGCTCACGGTCGATAGCGAGGAAGACGTGCACGTCTTGGTGAAGGATGGCGCGCGACTCACCCGCGTCGTGCATGCGCATCATCCCTTCGATGCGCTGGGCTGGGACGGGTATCTCTATCCTTTCACTTTTAACGCGGCCGATTTCGAACCGATCACCGGCACGGTCCATCAACCGCCGCCAATCCATCAAACCTTCGAGGTCCGCGGCTACGTCATCTGCACCTTTGCGCCGCGAATGCTCGATACCCATCCTGAGGCGGTGAAAATTCCATGGGTCCATGACAACGTCGAAGCGGACGAGGTTTTGTTTTATGTGCGCGGCAATTTCGGATCGCGTCGCGGCATTGAGAGCGGTTCGATCACGTTGCATCCGCGCGGGATTCCGCACGGACCGCATCCGGGCACGATCATGGCGAGCAAGGACGCGCTTCGGACGGAGGAATTGGCCGTCATGTTCGATACCGCGCACACCCTGGAGCTCACCGAAGAGTCGCTGGCGCTCGACGATCCGAAATATCCGCTCAGCTGGTTGGATTAATCACTGCGTCGCTCAGCGCAACCAGCACCAAGTCACGAGCAACACTTCCTGCCCGGCAATCGGGGAAGTGTTTAGATCGACGATATGCACACCTCCCACGTCTGGGTCGGCTTCGATCCATCGATGATCGGCTAGGCACGCCAGAACGTGGCTGCCGGACGTCGTCACGGCGAGGTCGCCGGGTCGCAGATTTAGCGCCCCACGCATCGGTATCGGCAATCCATCTCCAATCGGCAATGTTAATCCCTTTCCGCCTTTGCCGAGCTGAATCGCATTGGTGTCGCGCCACCATAAGGTAAAAGCAGCACGCAGGAGTGCCGGGTCAGCGGAAGAAACTCCCTCGTCAAAAAGCGCACGGACCATCGCGGCGCGAACCAGACCTGAGCAGTCGATCCCGCGATGATTTTCGCCCCCGTAAACATACCAGACACCATCGTACGTCTCCAACTGGTGAACGAATCGCTGGCGGAGGCGAGCAGTATCAGTTCGGTTGCGGCCCGGCAACAGGACCAAGGCGCTGGATAGTGCCATCACCAGTAGAAGAAGAGTTCGCCACACCTTTCGTCGCCATAGGAAGTTTACGAGCGAAACCCCAGCGAGAATCCAAAGAGCGATCAGTCCGAGGCGAACAAGACTTGTCCGATAAGGGAGAATAATCGTTAGTCCGAGCACTCCCGCACATGAAAGAAACAAAATGAGCCTGGACCGCATGGAGTGTTATGCTTCCGCAAAAGAAGCATTATACCATTAATGAGGCCGAGTCAGCGTCATTCGTTTGTCTTGGTTCGGTTGCGCAGTAGCATAGAGATATGAAGCGGGATGGAAATTCCAATGTCGAAACGGGTCAAGCTCCGACTCACGAGACCGAGCTGGAGGCAGCGGAACGTCGGATCGCAAGCTTGCGGCCGTGCGGTGCTGCCAAGCTCGCGGGCATGGAGCGTTCGTTTCGCGATTTGCTTGAGTGCGTTGGCGAAGATTCGGAGCGCCAGGGATTGCTCAGGACGCCGAATCGGGCCGCGCGCGCCTTCGAGTTCCTGACGAACGGTTATCGGCAGAACTTGGATCAAATCGTCAACGACGCCATTTTCGATTCTGAAGCGAGCGAGATTGTTCTCGTCAAGGACATCGAGCTTTACTCCTTGTGCGAGCATCATCTGCTGCCTTTCGTCGGAAAGGCGCACGTCGCCTACATCCCCAACGGAAAGGTGATCGGACTTTCGAAGGTCGCGCGCATTGTCGACGTCTTCGCCCGCCGGTTGCAGATCCAGGAAAATCTCACGGTGCAAATCGCCGATGCGCTCATGAAGACGCTCCATCCGAGCGGCGTCGCGGTGGTCATCGAGGCGAAGCATTTGTGCATGATGATGCGCGGCGTCGAAAAACAGAATTCGATCATGAAGACGTCATGCCTCCTCGGCTCCTTCAAAGAGGACGCGCGCACGCGATCGGAATTCCTGGCGTTGCTGGCCTAACGAGCGTGGTGGCATGCTCCTGACCGTCAGCAAGCGGCTCGAATTCTCAGCCTCCCGCCGGCTCTTCGTTAAAGGTTGGAGCGATTCCGAGAACCTGGCTGCTTTCGGGCCGGAGACATCCGCGCTTTACGGTACGGGGCGCAACTACGTCGCGTATTTCGTTTTCTCAGGCCGCGTCGATCCGGCGACCGGAATGCTGATGAACATCAGCGAAATCAAGGAGCGCGTGGATGGAGTTTTGCGCGAAGGGTTCGACCACAAATTCTTGAACGAGGACAATCCGGCGTTCGCGACCGTGGCGCCGACAACCGAAAGAATCGCCCGGCAGCTTTTCATCGATGCCGCGCCGCTCTTCCGCGCCTCCAGCGCGGAGCTGGTCGCCTGTCATCTCGCGGAAGCCGAGGAGCGGAGCGCGACGTTTTATGCCACCGGGATTTCGGAGTCGAATTATTGGTTCGAATTCTCCGCGGCCCGGCAGACGATGTCGCCGCGCCTCACCTCCCAAGAGAACGAAAAACTCTTCGGCGCTGCTGCTTCTCCCTTCGGCCACGGACATAATTATCGGACGCGACTGACGTTTCGTAGCGAAACGGATGGCGATGCATCCATGGCCTACCGCGAGATTCAACACTCGCTCGATTCGCTGCGAAGCGAACTCGATCACAAGAATCTGAATCGCGAGGTCCCGGGATTGGCGGACGAGCCGATCACGACGGAAAACCTCGCGCGCTACATTCACACGCGCGTCGCCGAGTCATTGGCGATCCACCGCGTCCGTTTGCATGAGCGTGCGGATTTCTTCGCGGAATACTGGAAGGGCGGTAGCTATTTTCTGGGCATGCAGGTCCCGTTTAGCGCTGCGCACCGGTTGCATAGTTCCGTTTTGACCGACGAAGAGAATGTGGCGCTTTACGGCAAATGCAATAACCCGCGCGGGCATGGACACCTTTATCGCACGGAAGCGACGGTCGGCGGGCCATTTGATGAACGGAGTGGCACGCTCATGGATTTCGTCGCATTTCAAAACGCGATCGAAGAAGCGGTCCGGCCCTGGCAGGACAAACATTTGGATCGCGAGATGGAAGAGTTCCGGAGCAAGCCGTCGACGGGCGAGAACATCGTGCAGGCGCTCTGGCCGCGATTCGATTCGCGCCTGGATGGCCGGCTCGTCCGGCTCCGTTTGTGGGAGACCGCGAACAATCGCTTCACGTTGCGGAGATGAAGTTGCGGAGATGAAGCGTTACCTCATCACCGGCGCGAGTCGCGGAATCGGGCGCGCTATCGCCGAGAAACTCGCGGGCCCTGACAGCACGCTACTGCTGCATGGCCGCGACCGCGAGGCGCTAGCGAAAACAAGCGGTCTGGTCGAAGCCAAATCGAGCAAAGCCATTCCGCTTTGTTTCGATCTGCGACTCGCGGAATCGGTCGAGAAAATGATCATGGAAGTGGGCAGCGCGCCGCTGGATGGCTTGATCAACAACGCGGGCATCGCGGTGATAGAGCCACTCGCCGAAATCATGCTCGAAGAGTGGCAAACGCTCTTTGCCGTCAACGTGACCGCCCCATTTCTTCTCACCCAAAAACTTCTGCCGATCATGCCGGCGGGATCGAGCATCGTAAACATTCTGTCGATTGCGGCGAAAACAGGTTTTCCGAATTGGAGCGGCTACTGCATGAGCAAGTTCGCGTTGGAGGGGTTCTCGCAAGCCGTTCGCGAAGAAGTGCGTTCGCGCGGGGTTCGCGTGCTCAACATTTATCCGGCGGCGACGAACACCGAGATCTGGACGGGCGTCGAAGGCGAATGGCCTCGCGAGCAGATGCTGTTGCCGGAGGAAATTGCAGAGGCCGTCGCCTACGCGCTCTCACGTCCGGCAGATGTCGTGGTGGAGAATATCACACTATCCAACGCGAAAGGCTCTCTGTAGCCGTCGCCCTGTGGGCGACGTGAGCCCGGCCCCGCAAAGGAAATCGCTCTCGCGCTTCGCACAGCGAAGCGGTTACAGAACAACGCTACCGCGTCTGTCCTGCCGTTTCCAGATTCGTCTTGTGATAGGTAACGAGCCGGAAACCCCACTCGATCAGCACGGCGTTATCTTTGTCGATCGCTTTGCGGCCGTTCAGGAAGGTCATCACCTGTTGCTTGAGTGTGTTCTGCTGGCCCGTCTCATCGAGGATTTCGAAAATCTCCATCGAGAGCAGCCAATCGTCGCCGTGTTCCTTTTGCTGGGTTTCCCAGATTTCGCCGAGGCGTTCGTAGCCGACCTTCCGTTCACGAATGTCGCGGACCTGCGCGTAAAGGCTTTCGAGCCGCCGGCGTTTTGCGTCGGAGGGCGATTTAATCGTGCGTTCACGCGGGACGAGCGCGACCTGGTTGTAGGCATCTTTATCGGCAGCGCCGTTGAACACGGAAACGACGCGCGATCCCACCGCCATATCGTAGGTTCCCCAGCTCGGGTCGAACAAAATGCGATCGCCATATTTCGCCGTGCAATTTGAAAACGTGACCAGCACGAGTTTCCCGTCTCGCCGTAGAAGTGTTTCAACCTTTCCTTCCACCACGACGCCGCTCTCGAATTCCAGTCTCGCCGGTTGACCTTCGGTCAGATCGGTTTCTTTCCAGTCGCCGATCGGCGCGCCAAAACCTTCCTTATGGTAATCGCGACCGTGGCCGGACAGTTCCTTGCGGTCGAATGCGAGCGCCGTGGGCCCAGTCGTCCGCAGATAGATCGGTTGTCCTTTATCGCTCTCGATGACTTCGGTAAACGTTCCCGAGACTTGCAGGCCTGACGAGTATTCGCAGGTGGCAGTGTTATGGCAATCGATCGCCTTCTGAATGCCTTCGATCCCTCCGACGCGGAACGCCATCTTGCTCGCGAATTCCTCCAGCACTTCGCCGAGCTGCTTGAAATCGCGCGTCACGAAAAGCTGCGGCTGTTTCGTCGTGATATCGAACGGCACATTCTGCGCGTCGATCGAATACGGAATCTTCTTCACGTGCGGCTCGAGGCAACTGACCGATTCGCCGATCGAAGAAAGCAACCCCGCGCCGTAGATTTTCGGTTTGTCCATCGGACCGATTAATCCGTATTCGACCGTCCACCAGTGCAGCCGCGAAAGCAGCGCCATTTCCGATGGATCGCCCAGATTAGTTTGACGTTCCTCGACCAGCTTCGTCGCCTTCTCGAGCACTTCGGGATCAGGGTTCGGCTGCTCCTTCAAAATCGATAAGTGCCGGATCGCCTCGTAAAGCTCGAAATCTTTCTTGGACGACATCGCCTTCGCGCCCACCTCGCCGAAGCGCTGTAAGTAATCCGCGTATTCGCTGTCGACAATGATCGGCGCGTGCCCGGCGGCTTCGTGCACGATATCGGGCGCCGGTGTGTACTCGATGTGATTGATCTGGCGCATGTCGCACGCGATCACCAGAACCCGATACGCCTGGAACTCCATGAACGCGGCCGGCGGGATGAAGCCGTCCACCGCCACGCCGCCCCAGCCGATCTTGCCGAGGATTTCGTTCATCTCTTCGATGCGCGGAATCCGGTCGAACGAGATGCCGGTATCGAGCAATCCCTGGAAATAGAGTTTGTGCGCGTACTCGCGGAGGAAAAAAATGTTCTGCCGCATGATGAAGCGCCAGACGGCGTGATCGACCGGGGCGTATTCGTCGTAGCGCTGATCGACCGCGAATTGCAGGAGATGCTTCGGAAGCGCGGCTACCGCTGGGTTATTCATCGAAATGGCGTTTGATTTCATAAGGAAGTGGCTCCCGTGCGCGACGCAGTTTAAAATAGGATTGATTGGAAACTGAGCAAGCGCATTCAACTCTGCGGCATGAGGCGAAGATGGCCGCATCGGCGGCATTCGCGCCCGTCGTCTGGCTGAATCTTGTTTGCCTTGACGCCCCGGTGGTTGCGGTGGTCTGGCACTCGTTGTTCGCGCGAACATTCGAGGTGCCCGCCAACATGGGGAACTCAGCGGCGCTCTTTCTGACCGCGTGGTTTATTTATCTCGGCGATCGGCTCGCCGATGCCGTTTCGCTGACCCCCGGGTCGCCTCGCTCTTTGCGACAGGAATTCTGCGCGACGCATCGCGACATTTGGATTGTCGCTCTGCTTTTGATTGGCGGGCTGGATGCGTACGTGATCTGGCAGACCACCGCCGCGGAAACTTTCTTTGCGGGAACGGTGGTCGGATTGCTCGGTTTGATTTATCTCGTTCTGAATCATCCGTTAGGCCGGATCTGGCGATTCGTTCCGTTAAAGGAATTTGCGGTCGGCTTCCTTTTCGCGGCGGGAACCCTGGTGGCGCTATTGCCGGCACTTCCACGGATCAACGCCGCGTTCGTGATCGGAGCTCTCGCGTTCGCGTCGCTTTGCATGCTCAATTGCATCAGCATTGCCTGCTGGGAACGCGACCTGGATGAGGCGCAGCGAAAGGTATCCGTAGCAACGCGCTATCCCGGTATTACTCGACACGTTGGAAGTATTTGCGCGCTTCTCGCGTTCGTGTCGTTCGTGATAGCGATCGTCTATCCCGCCGCCGCGCCGCTTCTGGGCGCCATCAGCCTAAGCGCTTTGCTGCTCACCTGGCTGAATGCGTCGACTGACCCCAAGGAAGGGCGATTTCCAAATCGCCCACGGCGGTTTGTAAACCGCCGCTCCTTGAATTTGGATCCAGATCAACGCACAGCCCTCGCCGACCTCGTTTTGCTGACGCCGATCATTTCGCTTCTGATGACGGCCTTGTGAGCTTCGATTCCGTCGCGCCGTGGTATCGGACGTTGGAAACGATCGCGTTCGGCGGCGTCTTGCAGCGTTGTCGGATCTCGTGTCTCGACAAACTTCAAAACCCCCGCCGTGCCCTAATCGTGGGCGAGGGGAATGGGCGATTTTTGTGCGAATTGCTTCGAACGCATCCGGATATCGAAGTCGAGTGCGTTGATGCAAGCGAACGGATGCTGTCGTTAGCGCGCCAGCGGATTGGGCGTGAATTGCCAGATCGCGCCGATCGGGTGCGCTTTCTCCATCACGACATCACGTCCTGGTCAGCGCCGGAACGTCGCTACGATTTGGTCGTAACCCATTTCGTGCTGGATTGTTTTCCGGAATCTCAACTTGCCGGAATCGTTCGGAAACTGTCGCGCGCGGCGACCGATGACGCGGGCTGGTTGCTGGCTGATTTTTGCGTTCCAAACAAACGAATCGCGAGATGGCGCGCGCACCTGTGGCTATCCGTTATGTATGGATTTTTCCAACTTGTTGCAGGAATCCAGGCGAGCGAACTGACCGATCCCACGCCCTTTATTCAAGCCGGGAGATTCACCTTGGCGCGACAGCATTTGTTTCGCCGTGGAATGCTGAAATCCGAACTGTGGCGGCGGAGTTTGTAGGCGCGTTTTTGTTGCCTGTCATCCCGAGCCGCGCAGACGGCGAGGGACCTCACACAACTGCAATTGTCGGCTGGCTTGCGCCACGGCGGCGTCGCCTGTGCGAGCGGCGTTGTATAGGCGCAAGCTAGTCGGCCCTCGTGCGTGAGGTCCCTCGCCGTCTCTGCGGCTCGGGATGACAGCAGCGATCAACTAACTCAGTCCGGTTTTATCTTCAGCCGCCTGCTTTCGCTCTCGGCGCGCCCGCGAGACCCGCCGCATCACCCAGCCAACTCCAGTAATCGCCAACACCCACGGTGCCAGAAACGCGAGCGCGACCCCAATCATCCGCGCGCTCCACATCAACGCCGCAGCGCCTTGCCCGATGGTCCGGCGTAGCGTCGCCCAAACCCCGGTTTCCTCGGAAACGATGTTGCCCTGGCTGTAAACCTGGATCGACACATCGGCGGGCGCGCTTGCTTCATCGATCTGCGCGTTGGGGCGATCGTCGCGATGAACGCTTACGTTCTCGACTTTGCCGAGCGTGTTTAACGATTGCATCAGCGCGTTGTAATTCTTCATCGGCACCCGGAGCGAAACGTTGGCGTATTCGCGCCCGTTCGGATCGCGCGAGAACGACGAGCTCCGGATCCGGCCGTTCTGCTGCTCGGCGATCGTGCGCAATTGCTTCGTCTTCTCGTTCACCTCCGAAGTGCGAACCCGGAGCGTCGTCTGCTGCAACGATTGCTCCTGCTCATCGCGCGAGAGGGTGATGTTCAGCTCCACTTTGTCGCGCTCCGTCTTCGCGTTCTCGCCCAGGCCATCGCCGCCTTGGGAGACGCGTTGCGTTTGCACCTGGAAATTCTCGACGCGCGCCATGCCTTTCACCTTGTTGATGACGGCCTCGCTCTCCTCCGGCGCGAGCAACAGGCTCAGCCGCGCCGAAACGCGACCGGTGTTATCGCGATCGATCTGCGCCGTGGTGATTTGCACTTTGGGTGATGCGAGCGTCTTGATTTCGTTGTACGTCTTCTCGACTTCCGTGGCGTAAAGCGAGAGCTGCGCCTTCTCCTTCAAAAGGAACGCTGCCGGAATGTTCATGTTCTTTTCCGCCAGCGTGATCGTCACCGTCGCGAACGCCACTTGCGAATCCATGAATTTCAGTTCGCCCTGCATGGTCTCGATTTGCTCGCGCACCCGGCCGAGCTCCTTCTCTACTTCCAGCAGATCAGCCACGTCCTTGCTCTTCGTCTTCAGAATCTCGATGAGCCGTTGCTCCATGAGCCGCGCGTTCTTCAGCCGCGATTCCGTGTCGAAATAGGCCTTCGTCACATCTTCGGTGGTGAGCGCCTGGTTCTTCAGCTCACCAATCCCGCGCAATTTCTGGAGAAAACGATCGAGATTATCCGGCAGGACTTTTACGACCACTTCGCCGCGCAGTTTCCCGTTCGCCTGCTTCTCCGAGCTGGTTGTCGCGACGTAGCCTTTATCTTCCGCGGCGAAGTCGGTGATCTTCTGAATCGACTCATCGAAGCTGACAACTTCGAGCTCGGCCGTGGCGTTGCGCACCAATTTGCGGTTCGCTGCCACACTGTTCGCCGAAGAACTCGCGGACGGTTCTACCGCGTATTCGGACTCGGTGACTGTGTCCGCAGCAGAGGTCGGCGTCTTTTCATCCGTCAACTCGTTCGTCTTTGTCTTGGCGACCGATCGCAAGGCTTCCGTCTGAGGTTTTGGAGCATTCACGCTCGGCTTGTCTTGCGGTGGCGGTGCGGGCGGATTCTGCGCCATCAGGTGGTCGCCTTTTGATCGGCCGTCCGTTTTCGCGAGCACTCCACTCACCCGACTCTCACCCGGCGTATCGCGATCGCTTTGCAGCTCGGACATCAACATCAAATTTTCGTTGCGGAGCGCCGGCACTACGGATTCGCCCGTGATCATTTTTCCCATCTGGGCGAGCGCGAGTAAGAGCGCCGCCACCGCGGTCAGTTGCACAGCGCGGACTCGCAGAAGATCAGCGACCAGGCTGATAAGCCCCGACCGTTTTGGGACGCGATCGCGGAAACGCGAGATCATCCGCTGCTCGAATCCCAAGTCTGCCTTCTTGTCGGCGATCGTTTCGTTAAGAATCCTATTCATATTTTTTCCTTCCTGAAAAGCCTGGCGGCATTCCGCACACTCAACGAGGTGCGCATGGAATCCGTCGCGTTCGGCGGCCGTGAGTTCGTCGTGGAGATCGGCCGCCAGCAGTTCGTCAATTTGTTCGTGAATCGTTGCCATAAAGTTACCCGATTGAGGCGAGCGCCGGTTTAAGTCGTTTCCGCATCAGACCGAGGGCGCGGCCAAGAATTCCGCGCAGCGCTCCGTTCGTCAGGCCAAGGGTTTGTTCGATCGTGCCGTAATCCTGCTCCTCGAAATAACGCAGCGTCACGGCGATCCGATGCAGCTCCGGCAATTGCGCGAGGGCTGAGCGGACTTCGCCATCGAGGTCCGCTTTCTGGCCCGCGCTCTCGAACTCCACCGTCTCGCTTGATTCAAAATCTTCCGGCAGCGGCTCCGGACGCCGCCGCCGGGCCAGATCGCGCGCTCGATGCCGCGCAATCGTCGAAAGCCAGGCCGGGAATTTTTCCGCGTCGCGGACGCGCCAGCGAGATTTCCAGGCCTTCACGAAAGTGTCCTGGACGACGTCCTCAGCTTCTTCGCGGTTCTGTAAAATCCCGTAGGCGATCGCGAACAGGTTGCGGCTGAAAGAGCGGATCACCGTCTCGAATGCGTCGCGATCGCCCCGGATGGCGGCACGGTAGATTTCGTGTTCGGATGCGTCGGTCATGGTCAATCTACCAGCCTAGACGCACGACCTGGCGATTCCGCGCGAAAAATTGTTGGAGCACGGGCGTCACGCCTGTGCGGCAAATGGGCGTCTCGCCCGTTTTTCTTTGTTGAATCATCAGGCGGGACGCCTGATGGCCGCACAGGCAAGATGCCTGTGCTCCGGCGCGCCTACCGGAAGATGGATACCGAGTTCCCCACCGTAACCAGCTCTTTCACGCGCGCGGCGTCCCAATTCGCCGTTCGAATGCAGCCATGACTCGCGGCCCGACCGATCGTCTCGGGATTGTTCGTGCCGTGAATCCCGACGTGCGGCTTGTTCAATCCCATCCAGAGAATCCCGACCGGATTGTTTGGTCCGGGCGGCAGATTGTAGAAGACGCTCGATTTCTCGCCATGCTGGAGCACCCCTTCGTCGTGGCGGAAAACCGGCAACGTCGCGATGCCGAGAATTTTCCAGAGGCCCATCGGCGCGGGGAGCGTCGACGATCCCGGCGTGATCGGAAATTCGGCGACGAGCTGTTTGCCGTCGTAGATCAGGAGGAAACGGTCCTTCGTGTCGATGTAGATTTTGCGATTAACGAACGCCGGGTTGATCTGCGCGAAGCCTTCATGCAAATCTTCGATCTTGAATGGCAACACATTTGGCACCTTCACCGTGTCGCCGGGCTTTAATTTTTCCAGGTTTATTCCCGGGTTCAGTTTTTTCAAAAACTCCTCCGCGGAATGATAACGCTCGGCCACCAACTCCAGAAGAGAGCCATAATGCAATTTCTTGAGCTTCGACTGCTCGGACGGTTTGCTCGCGGTAGCGCCGACAAAGTTCTCCGCTTCTGGCGGAATCGCAAAGGTGGTGTAAGTCTCGGGCACCTGATCGAGCAGCCACGAATCGACCGCACCAGTTTCCGCCATGCCGTGCGCACGCTTGTAATGGACGAGCGCCTTGCGGAAAAACTCTCCCATCCGGCCGTCGATCTTGCCCGGGCCAAAGTCGTTGTTATCTAGAAAAATCTGGAGCTTCACGCTGGTCTCTTCGTCGTAATTCGGCAGAGCGACCGGAATCGTTTTCGAGACGGATGCCTTCGGTTTTGGCGAAGATTCTGGTCCGACGCGTTCTTTCTTCTTCGCGACGGGCTTCGCCGCGATTGCAGCTATTGCGAACAAAACGATCAGAATTCGGGAATGCATCGGCGAAGTAATCGGCTGAGATGCCGCGGCTGGCAAACGGCCATCAACGATTTGCGCCGGCCGGGAACATCACCTTGTCCGGTTCGGCATTAAGGGCTGCGAGAAGTTTCGGAATTAGTCTCGTTTTCACGCTGCCTGCCTCGCGCGGCGGCACGACGTAGCGCACGATCGCGTCGATCCAACCGACTTCGTCCACCCGGAAAAAAACGCGCGGATGCGCCCGCACCTCGAGTTCGTTCACCGGCGTCTTCGCGAGCAACTCGCGGTAAACGGTCACACGGTCCTCCATGTCTTCGCCGATTTCCTCTTCCACGACGCGCTCCATCGTTTGGGTCACGAACTGCAAATCGCTTTGGTAAGCGATCTGGAATTTGATCTCGTTCCAGACGTACGGAAACAGTGGCCACGAATAATTGTAAACCATCGAGTCGAGCACTTTCGCATTGGGGAATTTGATCACGCGTCCGCTGGGATGGTCGGTGGAGAGAAACGAGCCGCCGAATTCCCAGAGCGTCGTGTCGATGTAGCTCACGTCGATCACATCGCCGGTGGCGTCGCCGATCTTGATCCGGTCGCCGACGCGATAGGGCCGCCGTACCAGGATATAAATCCAACCGATGAAGCTCGACATTGGCGTTTGGATCGAGAGGCCGACGATGACCGAGATCACGCCAACCGAGATGAGCGCCGTGTACCAATTCGCGAAGAAGATTGATAGCCCGATGAGGACGATGAGAATTCCGACGATGAGATGCAGAATGCGCCGAAGGGTAAAGATGGTGGATGCATCTGAGATCCGTCCGATTGCGTACACTGAAACTGCTTTCGCGATCGCGAGGACAACGACGATAAACACCGTCGCGCGCGTCGCCCGTTGAAGGAGGTCGAGATGGAGTTGCGGCAGCGGAATCCATCTCAAGCCGAGGAGGACGTAGACGACGGCGCAGCCCAACAAAACCAGGATGTGAGTGCCAAACCAAAATTTGTCGGTCGCTTGTGCCTTGATCTTCGGTTTGCCGCCGGTCTGGGCGAGCGCTTCGCGCACTTCCTCCTTCTGCTTCAGTTCGACCAAGGTCTCGGGCATACCTATTGAATCGAAACAATGGGAGCGATTGAGTGCCCAATCTTCTGTAGCCGCTTCGCTGTGCGAAGCGATGGGCTGAGTCTGAACATAAGGCCGAGCTCACGCGGCCCACAGGGCCGCGGCTACAGAAGAAGGCATCACGCCGTCTTCACCCAGCCCCGCAACACTTCCGCCACGCTCCACGCTTGGGCGATGCAGCCCCCGGCGGTGTGCGGTTCGCGCGCATCGAAAACTTCGCTAATCGTGCCGATCCCGTTCTCGTTCATGCTCTCGGGAAAACGCTCGAGGAATTTCCGCGCGGCGGCCTTCCCACCCGGATGCACTTTCAGCCACGCATCGATGAATGGCCCGATGAGCCAACCCCAGACCGTGCCTTGATGATAAGCGCCGTCTCTCGATCGGAGATCGCCTCCGTAAATCGGTTTGTAATCGGGGTGAGTTTGGGAAAGGGAACGAAGGCCGACCGGCGTCAGCAATTCGCGTTCGGCCACCTCAACGACGGATTTCCATCGCGTCTCGTCGAGAACCGGATGGTCGAGCGAGATCGCAAAAAGCTGGTTCGGCCGGCAGGCCGCATCACTCGCGCTGCCGCCATCCACGTCGACCAAGTCGTAGAGATGTCCGCCTTCCTCAAACCAAAAGCGCTCATTAAACGACGCGCGCGCGCGTTGCGCTTGTTCCGAGTAACGTTCCGCCGCGCCGCCGTCCCCCACGTCCCGCAACCAGCCCGCGAGTAGTTCCAGCGCATTATACCAAAGCGCATTGATCTCCACCGCTTTCCCGCGCCTCGGCGTCACCACCCAATCGCCCATCTTCGCATCCATCCAGGTGAGTTGGTAACCCTCCTCTCCTTGAATGAGGAGGCCGTCCTGCGGATCGACATGAATGTTGAACAGTGTTCCGCGCAGATGGTGCTCCGCGATATCGATGAGGATCGGCAACAGGAGCCGCAATGTGATTCGGTCCTCCGATTTTTTCAGGTAACGGCCCAGCGCGTGAAAGAACCAGAGCGTCGCATCGGCAGTATGATAGAGCCCTTCCTTCTGGCGGTCCGGAAACATGTTCGGGATCAGTCCGTCGCGGACGTAATGGGCGAACGTCCGCAAAATGTATCCGGCCTCGAGACATCGCCCGGTGACCAGTGTCAATCCTTCCAGGCTGATCATCGTGTCGCGCCCCCAATCGGTGAACCAATGGTATCCAGCGATGACCGTGCGCACTTCGTCGCCGGACGCGTGGGCGCGCGCGGCTTCCTGGGCCCGGCCGGCCGGCGTGATAACGAATTGATCGCCGGCAAAAACCAGTTCGGCCGCTACGCCGTCGCGCGCCCCGGCATCGGCATCTTCGAGGAGCCGGGCGCGACGCTCGCGCTCCGAAGCAAGCACCTCCGACGGGCTCAGCACATCGATGATGTCCCAAGGCTCCGTCGAGCCGATCAGGGTCGCGGTTTTTTCATCCGCGAGGTCCACCTGGAAAAATCCCGGGCTCCAGAGTTGCCCTTCGTGCGCATAACCGCGCGCCTGCTCGGTGCGATACACCACCTGCTGAATCTTGGATGGCGCGAACGTGAACGCGGCAGCGCGGCCGCACAGGCGCATCCGCAGTGGCGGAAACTTCCGGCGCGCCGAAACGATTTCGTAGCGTTCCTCGACCGCGCTGAGTTTGTAGGGCTCCGCCAATGGCAAATCGACGGCGTCCTCATGGTGGCGAAAATGAAAGGCCGGCCGCAGCTCGAGCCGCGGAGGTTTCCCATCGCCTATGATCTGGTAGCTGACGTGCACGGTATTTTGCAGATGCGGCATCGAGATGCGCTTCTCGATCACCAGGTCGCGGACCCGATAAATCCAAACCGGCATGCCGTCTTCGAGGCGGAATTCTCTCAGATATTCGGCCCCGTGCAGATCGAGCTGGCCGCCGGCCCGCTCCTCCGCGCCTAACGAGACCACTTCGTTGTCGTCGAACCGCAGGAATTCCGAAACGTGATTCCACATCACGACCCTCCCGAGTGGCGCCGGCAACGCCGCGACCAGAATGCCGTGATATTTCCGCGTGACCGCGCCCGAAACCGTGCCCGAGGCGTAACCGCCGAGACCGTTCGTCACCAGCCACTCGCGGTTGAGGAGAATTTCGCGCGACGGATGCGCTGCCTCCCAGGCCATCGACCGCACGACGACTGGATTACTGCTCGTCTTTTGGTCCACGCCTTTCCTTTGGTTTGCGCCGCGGTTTGGTCTCCGGAACAGCGCGGAGGGCGATCGCGACTTCGGCCGGCAGCGACCAGCCGGCGTCGGAAACCGGCTTAACAACACCGGCGCCGCCGTAGCGTTTGTCGTCACTCGACCAAATCACTTCCCATTCAAACCCAAACGGTGGCGCGAGCAGCGGCTCAGGTGAGGGGATCACGGATGCGGGCGGCCCAAGATTGATCACGAGCAATCGTTCGTCATTTTTTTCGCCGAAATAGCGAAGCAGAAAACTTCGCTCGCTGAGGACGGCGCCATCTACACCATTCGGAATCTGTTTCTGAAAACGTGAGTCTTCTCCGCGCAGGCGAATGAGGTCCTGGTGCAGGTCGTAGAACTGCGGTTGCGCGCCGCGCTCGGCGAAATTCAATTTGCAGCCCTCGAAGTTTTTCCGGTCGGTCGGGTCGGGGAGGACGCGTTGCGCCTCGGGCGTGGCCAGCGAGGGGAATTGAGAGAGGAATTCGAAACGGCCTTTTCTGATGGCTTCGCGCAGCTTTGCATCACCGACGTCGGTGAAGAAAACGAACGGCGTGGTCGCGCCAAATTCCTGGCCTTGAAAGAGCAGCGGCGTCCACGGCCCGAGCAAAAGCAGCGCGGTCATGGCGCGATAACGGCCGGGCGAAGTTTCAAAACGCATCCGCGCTCCCCGGGCACTGTTGGAAACCTGGTCGTGATTTTCGATGAACGAGACAAAGGCCGCCGGATGCGTGCCGAAAGTTGGCATGCCGCGCTCCGCCTCCTGCCACCCGTATGGTTGGCCTTGAAAAAGATAGCCGTACTTTGCCGCCGAAACGAATTCCTGCGGCCAGCCGCGGTAATCGGAGTAGTAGGCTTCATGCCGGCCGGTGAGCGCGACATAGGCGCTGTGATGGAAATCGTCGTTCCATAAACCATCAAGATCGTCGCCGCCTTCGCTGCGCGTCCGGATCAACTTCGTGTCCTGAGGTTCGTTTTCCGCCACAAGAATGATGGAACGTTTTCCCGCGGCGAGCCGCGCCGCGCGCCCGATCGCGCCGACAATGTATTCGTCCGATTCATCGTGAATGCTCTGGGTGGCGTCGAAGCGATAGCCGTCGAAATGAAATTCCTGGATCCAATATCGGCCGTTGGTGATGAAAAATTCCCGGACCGGCTCGGAATTCTTGCCATCGAAATTGATCGAATCGCCCCATTCGTTGCCGCGCTCGCGATGGAGATAATCGTCAGAATAAACCCCGAGATAATTCCCGTCCGGGCCGAAATGGTTGTAAACGACGTCGAGAATGACGGCCAGGCCTAACGAGTGCGCTTCATTTACGAACGCGCGTAAATCGTCCGGCGTTCCGTAAATCCGTGTCGGCGCGAAAAGATCGACCCCGTCGTAACCCCAGCCGTATTCGCCCGGAAAATCCGCGACCGGCATCATCTCGACCACCGTGATTCCAATCCGGACCAGCTCCGCCAGCTCTTTCGCCGCCGCCCGCCACGTTCCTTGCTGCGTGAAGGTGCCGACATGCATTTCGTAAATGATCTGCCCCGGCATTTTGATTCCACGCCAATCCTGATCGGTCCATTGAAACTTTTCGGGGTCAACGATGCAGGACGGCCCATGGGGTCCCTCCGGTTGAAATCGCGACGCTGGATCAGGATGAAAATTCTCCGCGCCATCCAACCGGAAACGATAAAGCGTTCCCGTCTCCGCGGTCAGGGCGCCGGAGAAGTAGCCGGATATTTCGCGTTCCAGCTCATGGAATTTTCCCTCAATCACCACCTCCAGCCGCCTGGCTTTCGGCGCCCAGACGCGAAAATGCGCTCGGCCTTTGCCGATCAATTCCGCCCCAATCGGATAGCGGCGCTTAACTTTTGAATCCGTCATTGCACTATTTCGCTTCGCATTTCCGGCGCGGTTGTGCGGGAATTCTCTTTTCGCTTCGAGCATCTCAATTTACAACGGAGCTCGCGCTACATTTCATGGCCGGAATCATCGAACGTTACACGAAATGGCTGCATGCGCAGTGGCCCGCCGGCACCGTCGAGAAACTTCCCGTCTCCGGCCCAGAGGGTATCACTGCGCTCCCGGGGGTTCGGATCGCCGGCGATCTGACGGGGATTCCGCTGTTGAAGTTTTCTTCGCACACAGGAGCCGAGGCCGTGCGAGCGATTTTGAAGGAGGAAGGCGGAAGGAGGAGGGATGAAGGCGGAGGGCTCGATCTCGCAATCATCGGGGCGGGGGTGGCGGGAATCTCGGCGGCGATTGAAGCGAAGAAGGCGGGACTGAAGTTCGCGGTCTTCGAAGCGACCGAGATTTTCTCGACGGTCATCAACTTTCCCAAAGCGAAACCGATCTACACCTATCCAACGGAGATGAAGCTCGAGGGCGGACTCCAGTTTACCGCCGATGTGAAGGAAGCGTTGCTCGAGGAAATGGAAGCGCAACGTGTTGCGGCGGGCATTGAAGTGACTCCGGCGCGCGTCGAACGGATCGAACGGAAGGGAGCCGGCGTGTCGTTGCAGATGAGCGACAAGACGACGGTGGCGGCACGGCGGGCCATTGTTGCGATCGGGCGCAGCGGAAATTTCCGCAAACTGAATGTTCCCGGTGAAGAGCTTGATAAGGTTTACAACCGGCTGTTCGATCCGAAGGAATTCGCCGGACAAAATGCGTTGGTCGTGGGCGGCGGCGACTCGGCTCTGGAGACGGCGATCGCGCTCGCCACTTGCGGTTCGCACGTGACCCTGAGTTACCGCCGCAAGGAGTTGGCGCGTGCGAAGCCGGCAAACATCGAGAAAGTCGAAATGCTTGTGCGCGATGCTTCGGCCGATGTGCAAATCGAGAAGCCGACTTCGGAACGTGTGAATACCGCGGTGACTTCCGGCATGCGTGGGCAGAAATCGCCGGGGTCGCTCAAGCTCGCTCTCGGCACGGAGGTGACGCGGATCGAGCGCGAGCGTGTTTTTTTGAAGAACGGGACCGAGGCCGAACTGCCTAACGACGTTGTCTTCACCATGCTCGGGCGGGAAGCGCCGCTCGATTTCTTTCGGCGCTCTGGAATTCCAATTGCGGGCGAGGGGACGCTCCGCGGTTGGATCGCGCTCGGGATCTTCCTCGCCTTCTGCATTTTCGTTTACGCCTGGAAATCGGGCGGCTTCGCCGAGACCTTGTTGAATCCGTTCCCGGAAAACATGCCGGCCATCCTCAGCGGCTGGTTCGGGGCGCAGTTGGCGGATCGATCCTCTCTGCTCGGTACGCTCGCGGTTTCGCTTAAGTCGCGTTCGTTTTATTACACGCTCGCTTACAGCACTTGTATCGTTCTTTTTGGCTTCACTCGGATTCGGCGGCGCCGAACGCCCTACGTCACCTTGCAGACTGTCGTGCTCATGCTCGTGCAGGTGGTGCCGCTTTTCCTCCTGCCGGAAATCATCCTGCCCTGGCTCGGCTACAACGGCTGGTTCGATCAGGGCCTCGGCAAGACCATCGCCGATCGTCTCTTCGAGTCTTACATCCCGGATGCGCAATACGCCGCGCATCAATGGCCGGACTGGGGACATCCGCGCGCGTATTGGCGGGCTTACGGTTTCATCCTCGCGTGGCCCCTCATGGTCTACAATGTTTTCACCGACGCGCCGCTCACTTGGTGGCTCGTGATCGCGTTCATCCAAACCTTCGTTCTCATCCCGGCGATCGTCTGGCGCTGGGGCAAGGGCGCGTATTGCGGTTGGATTTGCTCCTGCGGCGCGCTCGCGGAAACGATGGGGGACAAGCAGCGGCACAAAATGCCGCACGGCCCGTTCTGGAATCGATTGAACATGGCCGGGCAGGTGATCCTCGCCATCGCGTTCCTTCTTTTGTTCGTCCGCGTTCTGGGTTGGATCTGGCCCCAATCCGTTTTCGCTTCCGCGTTTCATTTATTACTCGAAGGAAAAAACAGCCGTGGGAAGCTAGTCACCTACACGAACTACAAATGGCTCGTGGATGTTTTCCTTGGCGGCATCATCGGCGTGGGCCTTTACTTCAAATATTCCGGCCGCGTTTGGTGCCGGTTTTTCTGTCCGCTGGCGGCGCTCATGCACATCTACGCGCGCTTCTCGCGCTTCCGGATTTTCCCGGAGAAATCGAAATGCATTTCGTGCAACGTCTGCACCTCAGTCTGCCATCAGGGCATCGACATCATGAACTTCGCGAATAAAGGTCTGCCGATGCAGGATCCCCAATGCGTGCGTTGTTCCGCCTGCGTGCAGCAATGTCCGACCGGCGTCCTTGCATTCGGACATTATGATGGAAACCGGCGTATCGTGCTGGACAAGCTGCCGGCGTCGCCGGTGCGGATGCGCGAAGGGGCGTCGGCGTGAGCAAAAACATCCGCACTCTCGACCATCCGCTCGCCGCCACCCGCCTTTCGATTCTTCGGGCGAAAACGACGACACCGGAGCTGTTTCGCCGCCATCTTCAGGAGATCGCCATTCTCCTTTTCGTGGAAGCTTCGCGCGCCTGGGGAACCAACAGCGTCGAGATAGAAACACCGCTTGGCCCATGCGCCGGAGCCGTTCTCGCGAAACCGATTGTGCTCGTCCCTATCCTGCGGGCGGGTCTCGGAATGCTCGATGGAATTTTGCGCGTCGCGCCGGATGCGAGCATCGGCCACATCGGTCTTTACCGTGATGCCGAAACGCTCCGGCCCGTGAGTTACTTCGATCGCCTGCCCGTTAACGTCGCTGCTGCTGAAGTTTTGTTGCTCGATCCCATGCTGGCGACGGGGCACAGCGCCTGCGAAGCTGTGTCGATCCTGAAGGCGCAGGGTGCGCAACATATCCAGTTTCTTTGCGTGATCGCGTGCCCGGCCGGCGTGCAACAATTGCAAAGCGAACATCCCGACGTTCCGATCATAGCCGCCGCCATCGATCAGGAGTTAAACGATCGCGGCTACATTGTTCCCGGTCTGGGCGACTCCGGCGACCGATACTTCGGGACGGGCTAGGATTTCAGCAACCAAGGAGCGGCGGTTTACAAACCGCCGACGGGGAAAATGGGCGATTTGGAAATCGCCCCTCCTTGAGGCGCCAGGGCGTCGCGTCGAGTTATCGCGTTTCCGGGCCACTCGCGAGAGAGGAAGGTGTCGTAGTCTCCGTGTTCGATCTGTTTTACGAGGTCGCGAAAGGATTCCTTTTGCAGCATGCAGCCGCGCATGGTCTGAAGGGTCGCATTGTTCCCGCCATACTTTTCCAACGCTCGTTGGTAGGCCGCGCGATCTCGCCCCCGGAGACCGAGCAACGCGTAAAGCTGCCCTGCCGGCGAAGCGTTCGGCAGCGCACTTTCCAGCCGAGCGATTGCATCCGGCTCCTTGAGAACTTCTCGAAGCGCCCGCTCTCCCTCCGACATGCTTCCGGCCACTCCAACGCCGCCCAGCGCGAAACTCCCTGTCTTGCGCAGCACCGCATCAACATCAGAGCGTTGTTCGGCTTGGACAAAGCCGGCGCAAACGAAGAACGAAGCAACAATCCAGAGATTCGACCGCGACATGGTGAAATTCATATCACCTTAACGAACACCGATCTGAATCTTCCAGAGACATTCACCGAAACCGAGACGGATGACTTTGCGACAACAGCGAAGGCCTAAAGACATCGCAACCGCGACTCGACTCGAGTCTCGCGCTAACCCGGAACAGACTAAGCGGTGGGAGCGGGAGCGGGCGGCTTTTGGGTGTAAGCGATCTTGGCGCTGCCGATGAAAGTCGCGGCTTCGTCAACGACCAAACGCGGCGCTTCGATGTCGCCGTTCACGGTGCAACCGGCACGCAGTTCGCAGCGCTCGCCGGCAGTGATGTTGCCATCGACGTGGCCGTCAACAATAACGGACTTGGTTTTGATGTCGCCCTTGATCCGGGCCTGTTTGCCGACAGTGAGCCGGCCGTTGGAATCGATCCTGCCTTCCACTTCGCAATCGATCAGCAGCTCCTTTTGAAATTTGACCGTCCCCTTGACGGAGACGCCGCTCGACAAAATGCCGCCGGCTCGTGAGGTCTCGGGAGCGCCGTTCGGGGTCGGTTCCGGTTTGGCGGCAGGCGGTGGTGGGGTGGCGGCCATGGGCATCGCCGGTTCTACTTTTCGACTGCCTGAAAACATCTGCATGCGCTGATCTCCTTGGTGCTGCGAACTTTCGGGGGTGTGACGCCATCATGGGAGATAAGTGGCCAAAGGTCAAACGTTCTTTGCGTGGGAATGGAGCCGGCACGCCCTCGTGCCGGGAAATTAAAAGGATTGTCGCCGATCCCCTCACGGCCTGAGGGCAGGCCGTCTCCATCGCATGGCAATCAGATACACAACTGTGCCGCAGAGACCGAAGGCGGCGGCGCCGATGAAATTCGTGGCGGGTCCGATTTTCCAAAGCCAGGCGCCGATAATGGCCGCGGTGCTGACGAGGAGATCGCGCACGAGATAGTAGGCGCCGATCATTTGCCCGCGTCGCTCGGGCGCGCAGTAACCGATGATCAACGCCTTGCGCGAGGTGTCGCCGAATTCTTTCAAGCCGCGAATCGCGAAGGCCACGACGAGCATGGCAAAGCTGCCGGAAAGCCAGAGCGCGACTGGAAAGAGAGTGAAGAAGCCGAAGGTCGCGAGGATGAAAGGTTCGCGACCGTGTTTATCGGCGAAATGGGAGGCGGGAATGATGCAAAGACTGGCGATGACGACTTCAACGGTGGTGAGGATGCCGACCTGCTTCGCACTGACGCCGATATTATCCATCGCGTAAATGACCACCCAGGCAAAAGGGATCCGCTCACAGAAGCGCACCAGGATATCGCTGAGGAGGAGACGGCGCAGCGGGGCGTTGAAGGCGAGAAAGCTTTGCCAAAAATTCCAGCGATCGGCCGCCGGGATTACGTTGGCCGGCGCGTCACGCAACTGGCGTTGCACGAAGATCGTTGCAGTGGAGAGCAGAATCGAGACGACGAGACCGATGCGGACACCTTCAATAACGCCGAAGCGATCGATCAGGATGCCGCCGAGAACCGGCGCGATCATGATCGGCAATCGTTTAATCACCGACTGAATGCCGACACCCATGGCGTGACGATTCGGACCGAGCGTGACGCCGATGAGCGAGAAGGTGGCGGGCAAGGAAAAGCAGGTCCAGGAAAGGAAGAGAAACATTCCCGCGATGACCGCGCCCCAGTGCGGGATGAGCAGCACGAGCGAGTAACCGGCGATGGAGAAAAGGTTGAAGGCGAGAAAAGCGCGCCGATGTCCCCAGCGATCGACCAGCACGCCACCGGGGTAGGCGTAGATAGCGCCGAGCAAAGTGCGAAGCGCGTCGAAAAGGCCGATGACGAAAATGGACGCGCCGAGGGTCTCGAGATATTTCGGCACGAAGCGCATCCAGAGTTCTTCGCCGGCGCCGATGACAAAGATGGCGATGAGCAGGACGACGAGGTTGCGCTTGAGGCCGAAAAACTCCGCGGCCCGGCGGCGGAAGTTCATTGCTGTATCCATTTCATCGCATCGCATGATGTAATCGAAGTGGAGCTCCGACAATTCTTCTCTGGGGAGCGCACGCGCCTCGCGTGCTGGTTTCGGCGCCTCGCCGAAACGAATCGTAACCGGGCCGTCGCGTCCGCAAGAAGTTCGCGATGACGGGGCGTCATCGCCAGCACGCGAGGCGCGTGCGCTCCCCAGAGTTAGAGACATTCGCCGCGCAGACGAAGCGTGCTTACACTCCGAGGCAATGAGCGCGGCCTGGAAGAAATTTCGTTATCGGCTCGAGTGGCTGGCCCTCAAGTCGGTCGCCACGGTCATACCGCTTCTTTCCCGAAAGTCTTGTTACCGCCTCGGGCAAATCATCGGCGCTCTCGCGGCGAAGCTCGACCGGCGAAATCGCCCGGTGGCCCTCATTAATCTCCGGGCAGCCTTCGGAGCCGCCCTTTCTCCGGCCCGGCAGGCCGAGCTGGTGCGCGAATCCTACCAGCACTTCGCCCGGACGGTGATCGACCTTTTCTGGAGCCCGAGCCTAACGAGTCAAAATTATTCGCGCTATATTGACGTGGAAAATCTCGAGCTCGTTCAGGCGGAGATGAAGGCGGGCCACGCGATCATCTTTGCCTGTTTCCATTACAGCAACTTCGAATGGGTGGCCGTGGCCGCCAATTTTTTTGGCGTGCAAAGCGCGCTCATCGCCCAGGAATTCAAGAATCCATTTCTCGACGAAATTTTTGTGAGTCTGCGCGAAAGCAGCGGCCAACGGGTGATCCCGCGCGAGGGCGGGGTAATTCGCCTTTTCAAAACACTCCAGCGCGGCGGGCACGTGGCGATCCTGACTGACCTGACCATTCCCGCGCAATTACCCACGGTGGTAATCGATTGCTTTGGGTTGAAAACCAGCGTGACCTTCGCCCACGCCTGGGCGCATCGGCGCGCGGGCGCGACGGTCGTCAACGTCCACTGCGAGCCACTGCCCGGCGGACGTTACCGGATTGTTTTTCATCCGCTGGTCGAATTTTCCGCGGACGCGTCCTTCCAGGAAATGGCGCAGGCTTGCTGGAACCAATTCGAACCGCACGTGCGAGCGAACCCCGGTCCGTGGCTTTGGATGTACAAGCATTGGCGTTATCGACCGTTGGCGGCCGAGCCGGCGTCATACCCGTTCTACGCAAACATTTCGCAGGACTTCGAGCGCCGGCTGGATGAACGGGCGCGTAATCTCGCTCCGATGACTTCCACGGTGACGCTTCCTCCAGGCGTATTGCCGTAAGGATTTCCGGGTGCAAACCATCACCCGTATTGACAAAAGCCGCGCAATGCGCTTTTCCACTTAACAACTATGCAACACCTTTCCCGCCTGTTATTCCTTTGCGTCGCTGCAACGGCCGCCCTTTTCCTGACGAGCTGCGGAAGCATGAGCACCGTTTCGTCCGGTAGTTACAAAGTGATCGCCCACAAACCGCACGATCCTTCCAAGGTCGAGGTCAAACTTTCGCTCTCGACCCAGAATCTTTTTGTGATGGAAGGCAATCGAGTGCTCATGGCGGTCCAGGGGAATGTCGGCAAGCCCGGCGCCGCGACGCCGACCGGCGATTACACGATTTACAACAAGGAAAAGCACCGCCGGCGCCAGAGCGAACCCGACCGCGGTTATCCCATGGCCTACTGGTGTGAGTTCAAGCCCGCGTATGGATTCCACGAAGGCTTTGTCCATCCCGCTCCCCATACCCATGGCTGCATTCGATTGCATCGCGAAGCCGCGGCCCGTCTCTTCGCGCTGACTAAGATCGGCACGCCGGTGCACATCAGAACCTCTCTTCCCGAAGACAAAGAGTGGGGCAGCCAGGTCCGCCGACTGGATCAGAGCCGCGATCCGGATCCGCCGCGGTCGGCCATGATGGCGGACAGCTGGTTCAAGGATCCTCCGGGCCCACTGCTGGTAGACTGACCGGAATTCAGAGCTTAAGCTACTTCTGTCGGGATCGCGGGCATCGGAGCGGTGTCTCGCGGCAGCGACATTTTTTGCCATGAGCACTAACCTCATTTCCAGCGGCACGACCGCGCGCGAGAAAGTGAACTTGCGCACACCGGAGGTGATGACCGCGGTGCAGGAGCAGGTCGAATCGCATTACCGCAGCGACATCGTGGACAAGGTCCGGCGCGCGGGCGGCATCCTCTCCTTCGGCGGCGTCACGGTGCGGCTGGCGAAACAATTCGGCTTCTGCTACGGCGTGGAGCGCGCAATCGATCTGGCCTACGCCGCGCGCAAAGTCTTCAAGGACCGCCGGCTCTTCATTGTCGGCGAGATCATTCATAACCCGGAAGTGAACGAACAGATCTCCTCGTTAGGCATCAAGAACCTGATGGGGAAAAACAAGGAAGCCGACATCACGGATTTGCAGCCGGAGGATGTGGTGATCGTGCCCGCGTTCGGGACCGAGCTTTCCATCCAGCAGCAAATCAAGGATCGCGGTTGTCAGATTGTCGATACGACCTGCGGCGACGTCATGAGTGTGTGGAAACGGGTGCGCAAATACGCGAGCGAATCCGCCACCTCGATTATTCACGGCAAGGCCGAGCATGAGGAGACGAAGGCGACGAGCTCACGCGCGCTCGGCGACGGCAAGGGACATTATCTTGTGGTGCTCACGCTCACCGATACCGATTACGTCTGCGATTACATCCGTAATGGCGGCGACAAACAGGCCTTTCTCGATCGGTTTCGCAACGCGCATTCACCCGGGTTCGATCCCGATTTGCATTTGCGCACGGTGGGCGTGGCGAACCAGACCACCATGCTTCGCGGCGAGACCGAGGAAGTGCAGCGCCGCATCCGGCAGGCGATTGTCGATCGTGATGGACCCGAAGGGGCGACGAAAAATTTCCGGTTCTTCGACACGATCTGCGGCGCGACCCAGGAACGGCAGGATGCGTTGCGCGAGCTGCTCGATGTCCGGCTGAATCTGCTGCTCGTCGTCGGCGGCTATAATAGCTCGAACACTTCGCATCTGGCGGAGATGGGCGAAGAGAAGTTGCCGACTTACTTCGTGAGAAACGCTTCGCGGTTGCTGTCCGACAAGGAGATTCTGCATTACAACCTTCACGCGAAAGAAGAAGAGATCGCGAAGGATTGGCTACCGGAGGGGCCAATCGTGGTGGGAATCACGGCGGGCGCATCCTGTCCGAATAACCTGATCGAAGAAACGTTGGTGCGGTTATACGAGCTGCGCGGTATCAAACGCGAACAGCTCGAAGCCGCGGCGTAGCGCGAAAACGCCCCGCCACCGTAGCCATTCTATTAATTCCTGTCATCCTGAGCCGCGAAGACGGCGAAGGATCTCTCGCTATTTCTTTCTCCCTGGATGCGTTCCGCGCACAGAAATAGTCAGAGATTCTTCGACTCCGCTGCGCTCCGCTCAGAATGACAAATGGGTTGGCTCACCATTTCTCGTCAGGATTTAGCGCGTCTCGTGATCACAGCGCTGTAGCCGCCTCGCTCGGTCGAGGCGTTGGGGCACACGCGATGAAGCTCCGAGCCGCGAAGACCTTTCGTATGCGTGCAATCTGGAAAGGCAGTATCAGTTTCGGTCTCGTCAACATTCCGATCGCTCTTTATCCGGCGACGAGAAAGGAAGAGCTAAAATTCCGGCTGCTCCGGGCCAAGGACCACAGCCCTGTGAATTACAAACGGGTCGCGGAAAAGGACGGCAAGGAAGTTCCATGGGACGAAATCGTGAAAGGTTACGAGTACGAGAAAGGGAAATTCGTCGTGCTCAGCGACAAGGATTTTCAACGGGTCGATCTCGAAGCGACCCAAACCGTCGATATCCAGGATTTCGTCGATCTCGACGAGATCGACCCGATGTATTTCTACAAACCTTATTACCTCGAACCGCAGAAGGGCGGCGACAAAGCCTATACGTTGCTGCGCGAAGCGCTCGCCGATGGCAAGAAGGTCGGCATCGCC
This sequence comes from Verrucomicrobiota bacterium, assembly GCA_039649045.1. Taxonomy (GTDB): domain Bacteria; phylum Verrucomicrobiota; class Verrucomicrobiia; order Chthoniobacterales; family UBA10450; genus AV80. The sequence continues at coordinate 180,149 of JBBWZL010000005.1, forward strand.
AAGGTGGTGATCAAAACGCGGCAATACCTCGCCGGGGTGAAGGCGCTCAAGCACGCGCTCGTCCTGGAGCTGATGCATTTCGCCGAGGAACTGTCGGACGCGGAAAAGCTGAACGTTCCCAAGAAAGTCGAGGTCGGAAAACGGGAGAAGGAGATGGCGGAGGCGTTGGTCAAGAGCATGACTTCAAAGTGGGACCCGGAAAAATATAAGGATGATTACCGGGAAGCGTTGCTGGAAGTGATCGAGGAAAAGGTCGAGTCGGGTGGAAAAGAGATCGAAGAAAAGCCGAAGGCGAAAAAGGAATCGACCAAGGTGATCGATCTGGTGGCGGTCTTGCAGGAAAGCCTGGCGCAATCGAAAGGCGGAAAGAAAAAGAAGAGCCCGAAGGCGAAGCACCACGCGAAGAAGGCGGCGTAGCGGCGTCGGATTCTCTCCGGGGAGCGCACGCGCCTCGCGTGCTGGCGATGGCGCCTCGCCATCGCGAACTTGTGCGGAAAAGATTGTTTCGGCGAAGGCGCCGAAACCAGCACGCGAGGCGCGTGCGCTCCCCAGACGAAGGCAATGCGCCCTATGCTTGATCGAGCGCGTCGGCGATCGCGTTTTGTAGCAAACGCGGGCCGTCGCCACCCAGCCGCGCGTCGACCGCTTCCAGCCGACGAATCAAGTCAATGACTTCGCGGCGCGCGTACGGGCCGCCGGCTGCCGCGCAGAAATGCGTCCGGCATCCAAAAGGACGCGACTCGTAGATAAGACAGTTACCGGTTGTCGCTTCGAGGAGTGGGCAGGCCCCGGTCGTGTTCGTCGGCAACTGCGTGCGGCCGGTCGCGCGAAGGGCTGTGGCGGCCAACAACGCTTCGCCTTTCGTGAGATAGGGCGTGCGGCCCGTCAATTTGAAATGGCAGCACTCCTTCACTCGCACGCAATTGCGCTCGATTGGGCGCGTGGTCAGATCGGTGTAGACGCGACGGACCTCATCGAGCGCGCTTCGATCCTTTTTTGATTTCATCGTGAGGAATCTGCCATCGCATGTCCGGCGATCCACCCGGTCGTCCAGGCGGCCTGGAAATTGAATCCGCCGGTGATGCCGTCGATGTCCAGCAGTTCGCCCGCAAAATAAAGACCGGAAGTTATGCGGCTCTCCATGGTTTTGAAATTGATCTCGCGCAGGTTCACCCCGCCGCAAGTGACAAACTCATCCTTGTTGAGCGATTTGCCATTCACTTTCAGAACGGTGCGCGTAAGGAGTGTCGCCAGCGCATACGCCTTCTCGCGGGCCAGCGTAGTCCAGCGGATATCACGGTCGATTCCAGCGGCGAGGGCTAGTTGCTCCCATAAACGCGAGGGCAGGGGAGCGAGCGGCGAATTGATCACGAGGCGGTTTGGATTTGTTCGACGAAACAACTGGAGTTGCGCCCGGATTTCCTCGTCGTGCAGATCCGGCAGCCAATTCACGCGCAGATTGAAATTGTAATCCAACTCGTGCAAATCCCGCGCGCCCCACGCCGACAACCGCAAAATAGCCGGCCCGCTCACGCCGTCATGCGTGATCAGCAGCGGTCCGCGTTCACGAAGCCGCGTTCCGGGAACTGACGCTTCCACATCCGCCGCCGAAACGCCCGGCAATAGACGCAGCCATGGTGTCGAAATATGAAACGAAAAGAGCGACGGAACCGGCGGCGCGATCGTGTGTCCCAAAGCTTGCGCGATCAACGCGCCGCTCACTGAGCGGGAGCCACCAGTGGCCAGGAGCAATCGATCGCAGCGGACCGGTTCACCGCGACTCATTTTCAACTCGAACCCGCCGCCAGTTACGCGCGCCTCCTCCACGGCTTTGCGCGGAAACACACGCACGCCCGCGGCCTTCGCTTCACTCAAAAGGCAATCGATGACGGTGCCCGACGAATCGGTCACGGGAAAGATGCGGCCGTCCGCCTCCGTCTTGAGCTGCACACCGCGCGCTTCAAACCACGCGACCGTATCGTTCGCCGAGAAGCGATGGAGCGGTGAGATCAAAGCGCGTTCTCCACGCGGATAACTCTCGCTCAACGGCCTCGGCTCGAAGCAGGCATGGGTAACGTTGCAACGGCCGCCGCCGGAGATCCGGACCTTGGTCAGGAACTCCGAGCCGCGTTCGTAGATCGAGACTTCATTTCCCGGATTCGCGCGCGAACAGGCGATCGCCGCGAAAAATCCTGCCGCGCCTCCGCCCACGATCGCGATTTTTTCGGGCACAGTTAGATCACCTCATGGCCGCGCACGCGAAGCAGCCGCGCGAGTTCCTGCGCGTTCTTGATCGCAAAGCCTTCTCGGTCGTTATCGAAATAAATCCAGGCTTCGCGCGCGCCGCTCTCCTCGATTTTTCGCGCCCAATCGCTCAGTTCCTCCAGCGAGTAATCGTGCCGATACCATCGGCTTCGTCCATTTAACCGGGCGTAGATGACATCGTTGGTGCGGATCAAATCGTCCGGCAACCGCGGCGCACTGATGGAACAGAAAATTAACCCAGCATCCGCAAATCGGCGATAAACTGCGTCGCGCCACCAGCTTTTGTGACGGAACTCGACGGCGTTTCGGTAAGCAGGATCGAGTTGACCGACAATGCTCTTCAACCGCGACGCCGTATAGCGATAGCTCGGCGGGAATTGAAAAAGGAAGCAGCCCATTTTCGCGGCAAGGATTTTTTCGATGCCGTAAAATTCCTCCACCAGCATGCGCGTTCGCACCATTCGTTTTTCGTGGGTAATCAGCCGGTTCACTTTCACGGAATAGCGGAAATCGTCCGGCGCATTCCGGCGCCAGCTTTTCACCGTGCTGAGCTTTGGCCAGCTATAGAAGGGCGCGTTTAGTTCGACCGTCTTGAAGGTGGAGGTGTAATGCTTGAACCAGGTATCGGTTCGTTTGGTATCGGGATAAAATATCCCGCGCCAGTGCCAGTAAAACCAGCCTGAGCAACCGATGTGAATTTGCACCTGTTACGGTGATGCAGGACGGCGGGAGTTGCCAATAAAGGAGTAGCCCCTCTTTGTCATCCTGAGCTTGTCGAAGGATCTCTCGATTTTGCCTTGTTGTGACGGCGGCGAGCTGCTCTCAGGCGTCGGAAATAATCAGAGATCCTTCGGCTTCGCTCAGGATGACAATTTGGAAATAAGCAGAAAACTTAGATCTCTGCCGCCGCCGCTCCTTGTTAGATTCTTGACATCACCGCGCGCACCTAACAGCCTCGCCTCATGAACTCTCTCAAGCGTTTCGCGGATCCTGCTTATTGTCTCATGCGCCTCATTGTGGGCCTGCTCTTCGCCTGCCACGGTGGACAGAAAATTCTCGGCTTTCCGCCCGTGCAAAAGGCGATGTCGCTCGACACCCTCGGAACGGTCGGCGGTTACATCGAACTAATCGGCGGGCTTCTCATTGCCCTCGGCTTGTTCACGCGCATCGCGGCGTTCGTTGCCTGCGGCATGATGGCGGTGGCGTATTTCATGGTGCATGCGAAGGGCGGCTTTTTTCCGATCATTAATCGGGGTGAGCCCGCGGTCTTCTACTGCTTCACCTTTCTGTTCATCTTTTTCTACGGCGGGGGAAGATTCAGTCTGGACGCGTTGATTTGGAAACGGTCGGCGACAACTTCGCCTCCGGCCTAACGATCCCAACAGTCGAGTGAAGAAACTTTCTCTAGCATTCGTTCTGCTTTTCGCGGTGGCGACGGCTTCCGCGCAGGATTGGGCGAAAGCGCGCCTGGAAAAATCTTCGCGGCACGGCGAATGGGTCGAGTTCAAATCGGGCGAGCGCACCATCAAAGCGTTCGTGGTTTATCCCGAGCGCAAGGAGAAGGCGCCGGTTGTGCTCGTGATCCACGAGATCTTTGGGCTGACCGATTGGGTGCGCGGCGTCTGCGATCAACTGGCCGAGAACGGCGTGATCGCGATCGCGCCCGATCTCCTGAGCGGCCAGACCTATGCCGATGTGGATGGCGCGCGCAAAGCGATCTCGGCTTTGCCGAAGGAGCAGGTGAAGGCGGATTTGAATGCGACCGCAGATTACGCGCTCACGAAAATCCCCGCCGCGAACGGTTCGCTTGGCGTCTGCGGATTTTGCTGGGGCGGGGGATGGGCCTTCGACTACGCGACAATGAATCCTAAGTTGAAGGCCGCTTATTCGTTTTATGGAACGGCGGTAGGCAATGCCGAGGATGCTGCCAAGATCCCCGGTCCCGTTTACGGCTTTTACGCCGAGAACGACGCGCGGGTGAACGCGACGATTCCGAAAGCCGAAGAGCTAATGAAGGCTGCCGGGAAAAAATACGAGCCGGTGATTTACAAAGGCGCCGGCCACGGTTTCATGCGCGACGGTGAGTCGCCGACAGGAACGCCGGAAAACAAGAAAGCCCGTGAAGATGCGTGGGCGCGGTGGAAGACCTTGCTGAAGGCGCTTTGAAGCTGTCATCCCGAGCCGCGCAAGACGGCGAGGGACCTCACAAGCGCTCTCACGCTAGCGCGAAATATTGGGCGTCTCCGTTAAGATGGGTCATGCCTTATTAAGATGACGCAATCTGCAGGTGCGGGGTTCCTCGCCGTCTGCGCGGCTCGGAATGACAACAGTTCAGATCGTCACTTCCCCAGCTCATCCGCGAGCGCGTTCGCGTCGTAAACTTTCCGCAGCGCTTCGGTGATGGCGGCGGAATCGACACTCACGGCGCGCGCTTCCTTATCGGTGAAAACGCAATCGAGCACGAGCGACTGAATGTTGCCGTCGAAAATGATGCCGACGAATTCGTTCGTTTTGTTCACTACCGGGCTGCCGCTGTTGCCGCCTATGATGTCGGCGTCCGAAACGAAATTGAATTTCGTGGCCGGATTCAGCACCGATTTCTTGTCGATCCAGCGCTTGGGCAGATCGAATGGCGGCTGGTTCTTGTGCTCGTCGGCGCGCGCGTAGAGGCCGGCGAAATCGGTAAGGGCACCGATCGGTTTTCCGTTTTCCTCGTAGCCGCGAAGGGCGCCGTAGGAAAGACGAAGCGTGAAGGTCGCGTCCGGATAGTTGCTCGTGCCTTCGATCGCGAAGCGCGCTTTGGCAATGTCGCCGTAGGCCTGCTGCTCCGTTTCGTCCTGGGTCTCGAAAACTTTGCGAGCGGCACGCGCCGGTCCGTCGACGATGCGAGCGAGCTCGATCATGGGATCGTTCGCCGCCTTCACGGCCGCGGCTCCCCCTTCATATAATTGTTTCCGCACGGCCGGGTCTTTTAGCTTCGTCCCCTTGATCAGTTCCGCGGCGCGCGCGGTCGGCGATTTACCGGCGAGGACTTTTTGCACCAAGGGATCGGTCGACCCGAAACGGGTAGCGAGGTCGCTGAGCGAATCGGTCAACATGACGTGCTCCAAGTCGTCGTGAACGGGCTCGGTGGAGAACAGATCCAGCTCAAGCGATTCGCGATTGCTGTCGCGAAATTCGGGAAAGCGCTCGCCGTTCGGCTTTGGCCGTTCATCGCCGGCGCGCAGGAGGCGGCGGGCATACTTGAAGAAGGTGCTGTAAAAGCCGCGAGGCGCGCGATAGCTGGCGCTTTGTTTCCCGCGGAACGTTTCGTAGTAATTGTAGACCGGCATGACTTTCGCGGTCTCTTCCTGCGCCTTTTTGATTCGATCGTAAGCGGCCAGCGTCCCGTTCCACTTCGCGTCCTTCGCCATCCCGTCGCGTAACTTCTGTTCGCGCGCCTTCAATGAGCGGTCGATCTCGGGATCAAGCAGCGCCGCGAGATAACCCTCGTAACGTTTTCGATTATTTTCGACGCCGCGGACGAGGTCTTGGGCGCGTCGTTGATTCTCGAACCCGCGCGCGGCCCAGGCGTGCAACAAAGTCTCGCGCCGATAGTACATGTTCAAAAGGTAAGGAACTTCCTGGTCGCGCAGATCGGCCACTTCCGTGACGGAGAGCTGGCGATCAGTGCGTCCGGGATGGCCGCTGACGAAAGTCAGCTCGCCATCTTTCGGGCCCTCAGGATTCCATTTTAGGAAATGCTCGATCTTCGCCGGCTGCCCGTTTTCGTAGGCGCGAAAAATACAGATATCGAGATCGAAGCGCGGGTACTCAAAATTATCCGGATCGCCTCCGTAAAACGCGATCTGTTCTTCAGGTGCGAAGACCAGGCGGACATCGTCGTAGCGCTTGAAACGATAAAGGTGGTAAGCACCGCCCTGATAGAGGGTGACCACATCCGAGCGCAGTCCTGTTTTCTCTTTGCTCTCCTTTTCGATCTCCGCGATTGCCTTCTGGCGCGCGGCGGCGGATTGCTCGGCGTTCAGGCCCGGTTTCAACGCCGCCGTCACGCGCCCCGTCACATCTTCGATCGACATCAGCACATTCAGCTCGAGATCGGTCGCGCGCGGTTCTTCCGCCTGGGTCTTCGCGTAGAAACCGTCGCGCACGTAGTTGTTCTTTTCGCTGCTGATTTTTTGCAGCGTATCGAGGCCGACGTGGTGATTGGTGATGACGAGTCCATTTGCCGAAACGAACGAGCCGCTTCCGCCCGAATTAAAACGGACGCTCGATTTTTGGAGATGCTCGAGCCACTGCGGCGCCGGCTCGAACTGATATTTCTCCTTCAATTGTTTGAGCGGCGGATTGTTGAACAACCACATCCCTTCGTCGGCGAAGGCGCTTGAGATTCCCGCTGAAATTGCTAGAAGAGCGACGAGCGACTGGCGAATGATCCGGTAGGCCATAGGTCGTGCACCTTAGAACGCCGTGGCCCGACCGCCACCGAATTTCGAACTCGAATTACAAACCGATCGGATGGCGAGCTTCGAAACCGCGCGGCACGCGGTCCGTCGGTTGCCAGCGAGGCGCCCAACGGCGCGAAGGATTGTGCGGCGAAGTCGTATCCAGACGCAGCCCGGCGATCACGGCAAAGGTGTGACCGTTCCGTGCATAGACAGTGATCCATTTTCCGGGACCGCGGCTCCCATAGACGCGAAACTCCTTTGAGTTCATCGGAATGCTAACCAGCCCGGCACCCGCCAACGCGTACGAAATCGTACCGGAGCAATCGTAGGCGCTGTCGTGAAAAGTTTTATGGCCGCCGCCGTATCGATACGGTTTGGTGCGCAACTGGTTCGCCGCCCAAATGGCGCGCTTCACTGCGACTGGCGCGTTCACGGGAGCGAGCGCCAGGCTGCCGCGAAGCTTTGCGTCGTTTCCGGGAGTGGTCGGCCCGGAGGAAGGAAACGAACCGGCAAAACTGATCTGCGCGGCGAGGGCAAAGATGGCGCTGCAAAAGAGAATTTTTCGAATCGATAGCGTCATGGCGCTGATTGGCAAGCGGGGGATATGCCAGCGGTTACACAAAAAGCAAGACGCCGGGAAGCATATTTCTTCTGTAGCCGCGTCCCTGTGGGACGCGTGGGCTGAGCGATGCCGGCTCTCGGACGCGTCCCACAGGGACGCGGCTACAGATTATTCTTTTGGCCGCTGAAGCTCTGAAACTTTTTCCTCGGCCCGGTTGACCTCGGATTTTCTTCCGCTCCCCATGGCCAAGAGTTTTTTCTGGCGCTGCAAATTCAAAAAGGCCGCGTCGAGTTCCGCCCGATCGCGTTTCGCTGCGGCCGACTGCGCTTGGTTCGTCGCGGCGAGCAATCCTGATTTTGCCGTCTCCAATTCGGTTTGTGAAATTTCTCCCGCATCGAAATGGGCCTGTTGCGTGGCCGCGCTTTGCTGAGCGAGTTCTAAATTGGCCTGGGCGAGGTCCGCCTCCAGCCGGATCACTTTCAGCGCCCGGTTCTCCGCTTCCACCTTCGCGATAATGCCGCTTTTGTAGAGCCGCTCGCCCGAGGCCGCGCTTTTCTTCGCCTTCTCCAAGGCGGCGGCGATTCGTTCCGGATCCGCTTCCTTCTGGTCGGCCACTTCGGGAGTCGTGTGGCGAATATTTCGGTTCGGAGTTTCCTGGATCAAGAGGGGCGGCTCGATGTCCAGCGGTTCGCTCGGGTCCTTCGGCAATTCGTCCTGCGCCAGCAAAGAACCCGCGAAAAGAAGAGTGAACGCTAATGCGAACGAACGCATCGCTGGAGATTATCACTGTAGAGGCGCTTGTGCCAAGCGCCTAGCTTCTCGGTCACGCGCTCGCCGCGGCGAGCGCCTCTACACTAAACGGCGAGCGCGCGAAACGGGTCGCAGTCGCGATTCATTCAACAATGGCATTCGACGATCGAGCCGGGGGGGGCGCCGCCAAGGAACACGTGCGGGCCAGCCGGCAGCTCCGCATTTCGGATCTGCTCCGGGGGCCGTTCGACATCAAGTCGGTCGCGTTGACCGGGCTCTTCATTCTCGCGGTCTTTTATACGATGTATTTTATGCGCGCGATGCTCTTGCCTCTCGTGCTCGCGTTGCTCCTAAGTTATTTGCTCGCTCCTCTCGTTCGCGCGTTGGGACGGATCAAGATCGGGCCGCCGTTCGCGGCAGGGCTTGTCCTTCTTTCGCTCCTTGGCCTGGTGATCTACGGAGTTTCCCGGCTGGCGGAGCCCGCTTCCGGCTGGCTGGAAAAAGCGCCCTACAGTTTGCAGCAGCTCCAGCAAAAACTTCTGCCGCTCAAAAAACCGATGGAGAAAGTGGCGCAGGCCTCAGGCGAAATCGAGAAGCTGACTACGACGGAGGAAGAGAAAGCGAAAACCGTCGTGGTGAAGCGAAGCGCGTTGGCGGAGGTTTTCCTTACCCAGACGCCCGAGTTTGTGGCGAGCGCAGTCGTCATGCTGATCCTGCTCTATTTCCTTCTGGCTTACGACGGGGTGTTCCTGACGAAAATCATCAAGGTCACGCCGCGGCTGGGCGACAAAAAACGCGCGGTCTCGATCATGCGCGAGATCGAGGCGCAGATTTCCCGTTATCTCCTCACGATCACCGGCATCAATATCGGCCTCGGTTTTGCCGTGGGCCTGACGGTGCATTTCCTCGGGTTGCGCAATCCCATGATGTGGGGCGTGCTCGTGGCCACCTTGAACTTCGTCCCCTATCTCGGCGCGCTTACGGGGATCATTTGCATGACCCTCGGCGCGGTCCTCAGTTTCGACAGCCTCGGTTACGCGATGGTCTTTCCAGCCAGCTATCTCACGCTCGCGATCCTGGAAGGGAACTTCATCACGCCAGTATTGCTGGGCCGCTCGCTCACCTTGAACCCCGTCATTATCCTGATCGCGCTCGCCTTTTGGGGTTGGATGTGGGGAATCTCCGGAATGATCCTGGCCGTGCCAATCCTGGCGACCTTCAAAATATTTTGCGATCACATCGAACCGATGGCGCCTATCGCCGAGCTGATGAGCTAGCAAGGAGAATCCACTCGTCAGCCACCTCTGTTGCCGATTATCGTTAAGCACCCGAGTCGTTATGAAGAAAACTTATCTGATCCTCCTGATCTTCGCTCTCACCCAGACCGCCGGAGCCGAAAACGTTGTCGTTCGCGTCGGGCATTTTCCCAACATCACCCATGCCCAGGGATTGCTGGCCCACAATCTTACCCGGCAAGGGAAAGGCTGGTTCGAAGAGCGCCTCGGCCCCGGCATTAAGATCGAATGGTTCGTTTACAATGCCGGCCCGAGCGCCATGGAAGCCATCTTTGCCAAGTCGATCGATCTCACATACGTCGGTCCCGGTCCGGCCCTGAATGCCTACACCAAATCCAACGGCGCCGAGATGCGTCTCATCGCCGGCTCCGCCAATGGCGGCGCGGCGCTGGTCGTGCAGCCCGATCAAAACCTGAAGGCGCCGGCCGATTTTCGCGGAAAAAAAATCGCCACGCCGCAGCTCGGCAATACCCAGGACATCTCGTGCCGCGCCTGGTTGATAGGTGGGGGGCTGAACATCACCCAGCTCGGCGGCGACGCGCAGGTCTTGCCGACCCAGAATCCCGACCAGCTTTCCTTGTTCCAACAGAAACGAGTCGATGCGGTCTGGACCATCGAGCCCTGGGTTTCCCGTCTCGAGCGCGAAGCGGGCGGGAAGATTCTGGTCGATGAACGCGGGGTCGCGACGACCGTCCTCATCTCGAGCGCAAAATTTCTTTCGGAACGGCGGGAGCTCGCGAAGAAGTTCGCCCAAGCCCACGGCGAGTTGACCGATTGGATGATGAAGAATCCCGAGGAGGCGCAAAAACTGATCAAAGCAGAGCTGCTCGAAGAAACCAAAAGCGATATGGCGCCGGACCTCATCGCGCAATCATGGAAGCGGATCGTTTTTACCGCCGACGTGCCGCGCGCCCTGGTCGAGAGTTTTATGCAGAACTCGGTGAAGGCCGGTTTCATCAAGACTGCGCCCGATCTCTCGAAGCTTTTCGAAAAACCCTGATGTCCCTTCAGGAGGAACTTCAGGGGCTTCCGCCGGCGAAACTCTCCGTCGAGAACGTCTCGAAGTGGTTTCGCACCTCCCGGCAGACGGTCCATGCGCTCGATAATATCTCGCTCCAGATCGCGGAAGGCGAGTTTGTCTGCCTCGTCGGTCCCAGCGGCTGCGGCAAATCCACCCTGCTCGATATCATCGCCGGCCTCGAAACGCCGGACGAAGGCCGTGTCATGGCAGATAACGAGCCCGTCCTGAATCCCGGCCGCCACCGCCTCGTCATGTTTCAGGAAGCGGCGCTCTTTCCATGGCTCGATGTCACGGGCAACGTCATGTTTGGCTTAAAACTCAAACCAGGCCTCAGAAACAAAGAGCGGCTCGAGGTCGCGAAGTTCTTCCTTCAACTGGTAGGTCTCGAAAAATTTTCCGCCGCGCACGTCCACGAGCTCTCCGGCGGGATGAAGCAACGGGTTGCGCTCGCGCGCGCCCTGGCGCCGAATCCGCGCGTCTTACTCATGGACGAACCGTTTGCCGCGCTCGATGCCCTTACCCGCGAGCAGCTCTACAATGATATCCAGCGCATTTGGGAAAAGCGGCGCAAGACCATTGTCTTCGTCACCCACAATGTCCGCGAAGCCGTTTGCCTGGCCGACCGCGTCATCCTCTTTTCGCGCAACCCGGGACAGATCCGGGAGCAATTCGAAGTTCCGCTCCCTCGTCCGCGCGATATCAACAGCATCGAGCTGGCGGAACACGCCGGCAAAATTACCCGCGCCTTGAAAGGCTATGCGGCAGGGGAGGTGGCTGAATAATGCGGCGCACTCTTCTCGCCACCCTCTTCTTTCTTGTCCTGATAGCTATCTGGCACTTCATCGTGCGGGCAGGGATCTATTCGCCGGTCCTGCTGCCCTCGCCGCAAAGTGTAGGGGAATACCTTCTGGGTGCGGCCCGCGATGGCACCTTGCTCCAGGCTACCGGTGTAACTGTGCGCCGCCTTTTGGTAGGTTATCTCATTGGCATTGCCATAGGTCTTCCCCTAGGTCTGTTCACTTCCGCCTTTAAGTTCGTGGAGGATACCATTGGCGTCATGGCCCTGGGTCTTCAGACCTTGCCGAGCGTTTGCTGGATCCCGCTGGCTTTGCTTTGGTTTGGCCAAACCGAGAGCGCGATGCTCTTCGTCGTCATCATGGGTACCGTCTGGTCGGTCGTCATCGCCACCGATACCGGCGTGCGTAACATCCCTCCCATCTTTGCCCGCGCCGCGCGCACGATGGGATCGCGCGGCTTGCATAAGTGGACCAAGGTAATCCTGCCGGCCTCGCTCCCTTTCCTGGTGAGCGGGATGAAGCAAGGCTGGGCCTTTGCCTGGCGCTCGCTCATGGCGGCCGAGATTTACGTCACCATCCTGACTGGGTTCGGTCTCGGTCACCTCCTGCATTACGGGCGCGAGCTTCACGCCATGGACCAGGTCATCGGCGTCATGCTGGTGATAATCGTCATCGGCCTTCTCACCGATAAAATCCTCTTCTCCCCCGTGGAGCGCTTCCTCCACAATCGCTGGGGAACGGGGCTGCGCTGATTTCCCAGCGCTAAAGCACTGGGCTATTTCCAGGAGAGTACCCTCGTTCCCAAGCTCTGGCTTGGGATGGATCCGTCGGAACACAGGCTTCTAGCCTGTGCGGCCATCGGGCGTCTCGCCTGATCCCCGCAACTTGTCACTTGTCACTGGCTTCGACCCTTGGCGCGCCGGAGCCTTGGCGAAGGCGGCTCTGACTTCTGGCCTCTGCTAATCCAGCGGGCTTTTAACGCCAATTCCCGGCCGATTGAGCACGTGAGTGTAAATCATCGTCGTGCTGACATCGCGGTGGCCGAGAAGCTCCTGGACCGTTCGAATATCGTAGCCGTTTTCCAGGAGATGCGTAGCAAAAGAGTGCCGGAGACTGTGACAGCTTGCAGGTTTGGTGAGGCCGCTGGCGCGAACTGCCTGCTTGAGCGCATTCTGTAAAATGCCCTCCGCCATGTGGTGCCGCTGTCTTTTCCCTGTTCGAGGATCCGTCGCCAGTCGCGACGAAGCGAAAACATATTGCCACGCCCATTCGCGGTGGGCATTTGGAAACTTGCGCTCCAAAGCGAAAGGCAGGAAGACGCTGCCGTACCCGTCCTCTAAATCTTGATCGTGCTGCGCCTTTGTCTTCGCCAAATGGCTTTGGAGCGGCTTCGCCAGATCCATTTTTTGGGCCGAATTCTCGTTAGGCGTATGCGAGCACCATGACTACGCAGGCCGTGCCCAAACCCACGTGGCCGGTGATTGTTGCGCGCATCTGGGCGGGTTTCATGGCGCTATGTCATCTCGGTGGCCTCGCCGGAGCCCTCGTCCCGTTATTTGTTCCGCCTACATACACGTCCGATTATCATCCGGCCATCGTTCTCCTCAGCACCGTGCATCACATCATTGCGCTGGTCGCTGCGGGCATGTTGTTCGCTCTTTTGCGGAGCGCACGCTTTGCCCTGCTGCTCGCCGTCGCGCTCAATACGGCTTACTGCGTCCTTTGTGTTATCTCGCTCTCCGCTCCGGTTGCGATCGCGGGTTTCGGCTTCGGACTCGCGCTTTATGTCCCACCACTAGCGCTGATATACTGGCGGTCAGAGGAGTTCCATTAGATGCAGCCAATACTTTCCACGTGGGTCGGCGAAGCGACAGCCACCCGCATTGGATCAAGGATAAAGGATGAATTATGAAGGATGAAATGAAAGTAACGCGCGTTCCCGGCGGCCGTCGCTCATCTTTTTCTCGTTAGACCTCGCGCATGCCCACACACTTCAGAAGAACTTATGTTTGACCACGTCAAATTCGGAGTCAGCGACTATGCAGCGAGCAAGGCATACTTCCTCAAGGCACTCGAACCGCTCGGCGTAGCGGTTGTCCAGGAGGGGCCGCCGACCTACGGCGTCGAGCCGAGCTCAAAGGGTAAGGCTTCGTTGTGCCTGTACCAAACCGAGGAGAAGCCGGCGCATCTTCACTTGGCGTTCACGGCCGAGAATCGCCAGCAAGTCGAAGCTTTCTATCGCGCGGCTCTGGAGGCGGGTGGCAAAGACAATGGTGCGCCTGGTCTGTGCCCGGAATATCACGCGAACTACTATGCAGCTTTCGTCATTGGTCCGGACGGACACAACATCGAGGTGGTCTGCCACGAACCCGAGGCCTAACCAGGCGATGCAGCGAACGGCTGGCCGCTCTGCGGCAAGGCTGAAGGATGAATTATGAAGGATGAAGTGAAAGCAAAGCTCGCCATCGCCCGCTGTCGCTGATCTTGTGTCTCGTTAGACGGGTACGGACCTTTAATGTGATTCAAATCATTCCGTTTGCCTCGCAGTACGTGGAGGGCGTAGGCGCGCTCATCGTCGGCATCCAGCGGGACGAGTTCCAAATCCCGATTACGCTAGAGGACCAGCCCGACCTCCAGGATATTCCTGCTTTCTACCAGCAAGGGGCGGGCAACTTCTGGGTCGCGCTCTCGGAGGGCGAGGTCGTCGGCACCGTCGCGCTGCTCGACATCGGCAACCACCAGGGTGCGCTGCGCAAAATGTTCGTCCACGCAAGCTATCGAGGACCCGGCCACGGCGTTTCAGCGCGCCTGCTCGACACCCTTCTCGGGTGGTCTCGCGCGCGGGGTGTGAAAAATATTTACCTCGGCACAACCGAGAAGTTCCTCGCAGCCCATCGCTTCTACGAGCGCAACAGCTTTCAGCAGATCGCCGCCAATGAGCTGCCGCCGAGTTTTCCCAAAATGGCGGTGGACTCCAGATTCTACCGTCTCACGCTCTAGCTGCGGCGAGGGCTCAACGAGCTTTTGCGCGTTTGCTATTACATCTGTGATGATCGCCTGACGGAGATTCGCACTTCTATTCCCACTCATCGGCCGCTAGACTCAACGACTTCGAAGACGCAAGATGTCGCCACGAAATCACGACCTAAGCTCACCTTGTCTCAGAAGTATCAATAAATGAACAAAATGAATCCTAAGCCGGCTGGAAAGGAATCAGAGCCCAGAGTGCCAACGGATCTTCGCAAAGCCTTCGCGGCCACCCCGACGGCGAAGGCTCCGTGGAAGGATCTCACGCCAATCGCGCGGAGGGACTTTATTAGTTGGATAGACTCGGCCAAACAGCCGGAGACGCGCAGACGCCGGATCGAGAGAGCCTGCTCGATGCTGGCGGCCGGAAAGCGGCGCCCCTGCTGTTATTCAATCGTGTCATTCAATCTTTACACAGCCCTCACAGCTACGCCGATGGCGAAGGCTCAGTGGAGCGAGCTCACGCCGATCGAGCGCAGGGACTTTATTAGTTGGATGGACTCAGCCAAAGAACCGGAGGCACATAAACGCAGGATCGAAAAAGCCTGCGCGATGCTTGCGACCGGAAAGCGACGCCCCTGATTTTTCAATCTCACAAAATCATACATCACGACAGCATGAACCAAGGCACCAAACGTACGATTCTTCGCTGCACTCACCTTATCCTTAGCATTCCGATACTCGGCTACATTTATGGTGAGCCTTCGGAAGTTCAACAGTATGCCGGCGCTGTTCGGTTTGTCTTCGTTCCTGTAATTATCCTTTCGGGATTTTGGATGTATTCAGGCGTAGTCTTCGCCATCATTGGGGTGGCGGTATGGCTCGGTGCATATTACCTATTAGGAATTGGGGCGGCTATCCTGAGTCAGGTCGCGCTCTTCATCGCGCGGAAGATTTGGTTGGTGATTCGTGCGCGACGTCCAAATTGATTGGGCTAAACGCCCCGGAATGCTCGTGCCGGACGGCTGTTGTGATCCTTGTTTTCGTTGAAGGGCTCGAACACTTTTGTTGGGAGGAGATTCGATCATGAGCAATGTGAAACCGATACCCGATACTTCCTCAGCTCTGATCCCGATGTTGGTGTGCCGCGATGTGGGGGCCGAGATTGATTTCTGCAAAACCACCTTCGGAGCTGTGGAATTGGGACGCCGGCCGGGGCCGGATGGAAGTGTCGCGCACGCGCTGCTCGCAGTCAGCGGAGCGATGATCATAATCGAGGCAGAGTGGCCGACTCTGGCGAGCCGTGCGCCGCAACCGGATGGGAGTTCGCCGGTGGTGATCTTCGTTTATGTGGAAGACGTGGACAGAGTGATTGAGCGGGCCGTGGCAGCCGGGGCGAAGATCCTGTTACCGGTTAAGAACCAGTTCTGGGGTGATCGCACCGGACGGATTATGGATCCCTCGGGGCATGTGTGGACCATCGCCACTCGCGTCGAAGAAACTTCCGCCACTGAAAGAGAAGAGCGGTGGCGGACGGAGAGCATAAGAATGAAGGATAAGAATGAAGGATGAAAAACGAGACACAACGTCCAAAGATCATCTGGAAGCAGATATCTGTATTCATATTTTTACCGTTTCGTCTGCGATGGTGGGTGTGTGCCTGACTGTCATCGGCCTTATTCGCGTCGTGATCACTCTCGGAAAGGCGGATACGATAGCTGACGATCTCCTGGCCGCTGACGCGTTCTTGTTTCTCGTCTCCTGCTTGCTTTCCTATTCCGCGCTCCGAACGCGTTCGAAGCGCCGAATGCATCGAAGGGAGCGCATCGCTGATGGCATATTCATCCTCGCCATGGTTTTGATGGCGGTCATTTGCGGATTCATCACTTACGCCATAACTCTTTCGCCCAAGGGATGACGGAAAGGATGAATGAAGAGTGTGCTTTTTGCGAGATCGGGCGAGGGACCGTTCCGGCAAGCATTGTCTACGAAGACGCACTCACGCTGGCATTCATAGATTTCAGACAGTTTCATCCGGGCCATGTGCTGGTTATTCCCCGAAAGCACCTAGCCGATGTGCGCGAGCTGGACGAAATCACGGGGGCGGCTGTGATGGCAACTGTAGCCAGGGTTACGGCGGCGGTCGGAAAGGCTTTCCCGAATCAGGGAATGAGTCTCTGGCACTCGATCGGCCCTGCCGCGTTCCAGGAAGTTCCGCACCTGCATATCCATATCCATCCCCGACTGGTTGGTGATAGACTTCTGCGGGTATACCCCGCGGAGATCCCGTCCTCGACGAGCCGTGAGCGGGAGGAATATTCTGCAATCCTCCGGGAATTCTTGTGAAGAGATGAAGAATGAAAGGCGAAGTTATGACTCCGACACTGAGCAACGGCAAAATCTGCTACATCGAGATGCCTGCAATCGACGTCCAGCGCTCCGCTGACTTCTACAAAAAAGTTTTCGGCTGGCAGATCAGGAAGCGCGGCGATGGCTCGATCGCATTCGACGATGGAGTAGGAGAAGTGAGCGGCACCTGGGTGACTGGCCGCTCGCCCGCGATCCCTGGGCTGCTCATCTACATCATGGTCGACAGCGTCTCCGCGACGATTGACGCCCTCGTCGCCCAGGGGGGCGAGCTTGTGCAGGCCATTGGCGCAGACGCGCCGGAAATTACCGCGCGGTTCCGCGATCCTGGAGGAAACGTGATCGGCCTCTATCAGCAGCCGGGGGAAGGATGAAGGCGGAAGGATTAGTCTTTTATACTTAGGAGAGTTTTGATCGCTTTGAGGGCCTTCTTCCTGGAGCCATCGTAAGCTTCGGCGTCCGATTTATCGCCGCTCTCGATAAAGGCCTGCACATCTTTCGCTTCTTTGAGGACGAGATCGAGCACATCGATTGTGTTCTGAACGAATTGCGCGTCGTTCTTGGTCAAGTTGTCGGCGTCGACGAGCTTTTTCATCTGGTCTTTCATGCCCTTGGTGACGTTGATGTAAGTGGTGATGAACGTCGTGGCCTGCTCCTTCTTATAGGCCTTGGCGCCGACGGCGTCAGCGAGGGTGCCGACGGCCATGTGGGTGAGAAGAACAGCCTGGCCGGTGGTGTAGCCGAGCGTGTTTAGCAGAACTGTGTCATCGCCGGCGGCTCGAACAGGCGCAAGCGCGAGGAGAACCAGAGACATCACGGTAAGAACAAGTTTGGAAGTCATAAGCGGCGAGGGTACGGGAGCCCTAATACCGACACAAGGGTAAAGGTGCCCGCCATTCTAGATGCGAAAATTCTCGACTCCGCCCTCACGCGCGGAGAAAAAGATGAGATGGAATCTACGCCGCCGCCGCCGGGAACGGCGGTTTCCCAGCCGCCCGCGGGCTGGTGGCAACGCAATTGGAAATGGTTTGTTCCCACCGGCTGCTGCCTTACGCCGCTGGTGCTGGGCGGCGCTTTCGCAGCGTTCCTCGTTCTCGTGGTCTTCGGTGCGATGAAGCAATCCGACGCTTACAAGATGGCGGTAGCCCGGGCGAAAGACGACCAACGCGTGATCAGCGCGCTGGGCAGTCCGATTGCCGAAGGCTGGTTTCTCTCCGGCCACACGAACGTGAACATGGGCAGTGGAGACGCCGATCTCACGATCCCGATCTCCGGCCCGAAAGGCAAGGGGACTATCTACGCAGTTGCAACCAAGTCGGCTGGGGAATGGACCTATTCCAAACTCGTGGTGAAAGTGGACGCGACTGGCGAAACGATCGATCTCGGGCCGTGAGATGGCCGGGCTGGGTAGCTGACGAAGTGAATTGACTTCCGTAAGCCCGCCGGAAATAATCGGGATCCATGCCCGCAGTGGGTGTTCTTAACGCAATCGGAGGGTCAAAATTATGGTCAATGTTCAGCGTTTTTTCCGCCATCTTGTTTTGATTTCACTCGCCGGCAGCGGCTTATCTGCGGCGCCACTAATCGGCACGATTGATCCCACGATCCCGATAATCGCGCCGGGCTCGGCCTACCGGCAAACGAACCTGGTCTCGGATTGGCCCGGTCTCGCACCAATCCTGGATCCTTTGCTGTCGAACCCGTGGGGAATGACAGCGACCGCCAGCAGTCCTTTCTGGGTATCGAACAGCAACACCAGCACCTCGACGCTCTATCGCGGCGACGTGGGTGGCGCGCCATTTTTCAAGCAGCCGCTGATGCCCTTCATCACCATTCAGGGCGGATTGCCGACGGGCATTGTCGCCAACGGCTCCAGTGATTTTGCGGTGACCAATGTGAACACGGCCCCGGCGCGCTTCATCTTTTCGTCGCTCACCCAAAATATTGATGGCTGGGCTCCGACTGTCCCGGGCCCCGGATCGACCGATGCGCAAAAAGTCGTGAACCTGCCGGGGCACGTTTATACCGGGCTCGCCATCGCGAACAACGGCTCGGGCAATTTCCTTTACGCAGCCGATTTCGTGAACGGCAGGATCGATGTCTTCGACAAGAATTACGTTCTCCAGCCGGCCGCTAACTTCCCATTCGCCGACCCGACAATTCCTACGACGGTGGGCAACACCTACCACGCATTCAATATCCAGGCTATCGGCGGAAGTCTCTACGTCATGTATGCCAAGTTCAATCCGATGACCAATGAGGATGAAGAAGGTGTCGGCAATGGCTTCGTTCGCCGGTTCAATGCGAATGGCGTCCGGGATCTGACATTCGGGATCAATAACGGCGCGCTCAATTCTCCATGGGGCGCAGCCCTTGCGCCCGCTCCTTTCGGTATTTTTGGCGGCGCATTGCTGATCGGTAACTTCGGAGAAGGCAATCCGAGTATCCATGCCTACAACCCGACCACGGGCGCCTTCCTCGGCACGCTCCAGGATGAGAGCGGAAACGGAATTGAGATCGACGAACTCTGGGCGCTCGCGTTCGGCAACGGCGGAGCCGGTGGCGATGTGAACACCCTCTACTTCACCGCTGGCATCGGCGAAGAGGACCACGGCCTCCTCGGTTCGCTCAAGCCGACTACGGCGTCGGCCACTTCACTCATCCAGTTTAGCGCCGACGAGTATGCTGTCGGCGAGGGCACCGGCCATATCGATGTTACTGTGACTCGAGACGGAGACGCCTCGGGCACGGCGACGGTGAACTACGCGACGTTCGACGAACTCCAGCCGGGGCATGCGTCGCAGAAATCGGATTACGAGCTCGCCGTAGGCAAGCTCACCTTTAATCCAGGCGAAACGAGCAAAACCTTTCGCATCCTGATTGTGAACGACCTTTTCGTGGAAGGGGATGAAGACATCGATCTGTTTCTGAGCAATCCGGTTGGCACCGGCGTCGGAATCGGCACCCCCAATCACGCAGAGGTGACGATAACGGAAAATGACGCGGTGGCGCCCACCTCCAATCCAATCGACAATACCAACTTTTTCATACGCCAGCTTTATATCGATTTTGTGGGCCGCGAACCGGAACCGGCAGCCTCTACCTTCCTTGCGAATCAGATCAATGCGTGCGGGACGAATGATGACTGCCTCCAGTCGAGGCGCGCGGATGTAGCCACGGCCTTCTTCACTTCACTAGAGTTCCATCAAACCGGATATCTCATCTATCTGGCGAACAAGGCGGCTTTCAAGGATGCGGCGGCCGGCGCCGGGGCTATCGTGCCGGTTCTTTATGGCGACCTCATGCGCGATCTTCAGATCATTAATCAGGGCGTGCCTTTCGGGCAGCCGGGGTGGGACGCGGTGCTGATTGCGAATCAGGGAGCTTTCTTTACCGACTTCGTTTTGCGGCCAGCATTCGCAGGACTTTACCCGACAACGAAGACTCCGGCGGAGTTCGTTGATGCTCTCTACCTGAATACTGGTGTCACGCCGAGCGCGGCGGAGCGGCAGGCCGCGATCGACGAATTCGGCGGAGCCGGCAACACGGCCGATAACGCGGCGCGCGTGCGTGCTTTGCGAAGGGTCACCCAGAGTGCCACCTTCGTGGCGAACGAGTTCAACCGCGCGTTCGTCCTCTTCGAATACGCCGGGTTGTTGCGCCGGGATCCCGATCAATCGGGTTACGACTCCAATGTGAATTTGCTCAACTCGGCTAACGGTAACTTCCGGCGGCCGCTCGGAATGATCGAGAGATTCATCGAGAGCCCCGAGTATCGTGGGCGTTTCGGTCCGACCGCTCTGCCTGCCCCGGCCGGCCCTGCGCCGACGCCAGGTTCTCAATCACTCAACATCTCGACCCGGGGACGTGTCGCAGGCGGACAGAATGTACTCATTGCCGGGTTCATCATTAACGGCAGCGGTTCGAAGAATGTCGTCCTGCGTGCAATCGGACCTTCGTTGACTTCGTCGGGTATCAGCGACGGCCTAGCCGATCCGTTCCTCGAGCTGCGCACCGCGAACGGAACGTTTATCGCCTCGAATGATAATTGGAAAACGAACCAGGGGACAATCCCTCCTAACCTTCAGCCGACGAACGACAATGAGTCAGCCATCGCGGCCACTCTGGCGCCGGGCGCTTACACGGCGACGGTCAGTGGGAAAGGTCCAGCGACCGGCGTGGCTTTAGCGGAGGTTTACGACGTCGATACCCAACCCTCGGCGTCCGCCCTGGCTAACATCAGCACGCGCGGCAATGTTCAAACAGGGAACGACGTGCTGATCGGAGGGTTCCAACTCGGCGGCAATAGCGGCGGGTCTCTCATCCTGGCGCGTGGCGGCGGGCCGTCCTTGCAAAACTTTGGGATCGCCAGTCCTCTGGCCGATCCTACCATTGAGTTCCATGACGCCAATGGCGTGACCCTCAGCGCGAATAACAACTGGCGCGATACGCAGGAGCTCGAGGTTCTTTACCTTGGCCTGCCGCCCGCGAATGGCCTGGAGGCTGCCATCGTTGCCAATCGTCCGGCCGGGCCGACCACCGTGATCGTCGAGGGAAAAAATGGCACGACAGGCGTAGGCCTGGTTGAGATTTTTAACTTCCGGTAGACCTGCACTTCCTGCAATCAGTAGGGTCGGCGCGCTGCGCCGACCGACTATCGGATATCCGTGCTGAAATCGGTGCGGATATCGCAGCGCGATGTCCTTACCACCGAAAGCAGGCGGAACGAGTCTGTTATGCGGCCTCGCTACTCGCCGGCATGAAGCCAAGCAGCAAAGAGACCGCTGCGATCCCAACGTGCAACCACGTATCGGCGGTGTTGTTGGAAATCAGGCCCAGGAGCAAGGTATCGCCCATCATGAATCCCATCACGGCAACCAGGCCATAGACCACGCCGAAGATGCGGAAATAAACCCGGGCCGCTCCCGCGCTCGTCATGCCGGCGAAAAGAGCGATCGCGCCCGAGAGCAGGTGGACCACGTTGTGCGCGGCGTTCACGTGAAAGATGCCGAGCAACATCTGATCCTTTGTCACCGCCGGGACGAAACCAAGGATTCCGACGAGTAAAAAAACTACACCGAAGAGAACCGCAGCTGATTTTACCATATATTGTCTCCTTTGTTGAGAGGGCCGATCTCATGCTTTCGCGCCAGCGAAGTCAAGCATTGGAGGCGGCACGGCCTCGTGCCGTGGGAGTGGCGCGTCATCTCTCACAACGCCCTGAGGGCAGGCCGTCTCCATTCCTTCATGGCTGCGCCAGAAGGTAAATCGCTGCCAGCGTCAGCAGGAAATAGGGCACCAGCGTGGCCGCGCCCGGGTAGTCCTTTGCCATCCGCTGACCGAAAAAAAGCGCGACGATCGATATCGCGGCAACGATCGCGCCATAGAACGCGAACGTAGAATCGCGCTTGAGAAGAATCAAGACGCATCCCGCAGCGCTCAGAACTCCGGCCACGAGTTCGAGAAGGGTAATGAGCGAAACCATCATCGGCACAAAGCCGGCCAGCGGGCTCTTGGCGAAATGCCCTTTCAGCCACTCCAGGTTGCCCCGCCGGTCGATTACTTTGTCCATGCCGGACTGGAGAAAAAGAATCGCGAGGAACGCCGAAGCCAGGACCTGCATGACATGCGTTGCCCCAGCCAGCGTGTGGAAATTGTGCATCTCCCCGTGCTACGCCGTCGCATGCTCGTGCGCATGCTGGCGCCGCTGCTCCTGCGCGACGAACGCCGGCGCCGAGGGCGTGTGAAACATCTCCAGATCTTCGGTATCGTGCTCGGTCACCGGAGTGAGCGCGACATCCATGTATTTGAATCTGTTCGGGTCCGTCTTGATTCGCTTATAAATGCGGCGCAGCCGCGAATAGATCGTGATCAGTTTTGCGATCTTGATACCCGATTCGACCCAGTATTTCGGATAAAATTTCCAGCTCGCCTCAATCGGCAGCCCGGGCCGCCGGTCGCGCCGGAACTTCAAACGGATCACACCGCTCTCCAGGGGATGCACCTTCTCGATATGGATCGAGCCCATGAACCAGGTGATGAGCACGAGAGCATTGTTGGCGCGGCCTTTCTTAGCCACGATGCGTCGCAACACCGTTTCCATGTGTTCCATGGTGTAGTAAGTCTCCCAGGCGCTGAGGTAAGCACGCTCCCATTCTTCCCGCGACATCTTCGGGTGCGCCGTGCAGACATGATTGAGATCGTACTTGTTAAGGTCGGGATCGACCGCCACTCCGGCCTGCACCAATTTCTGGTGATCCTCCGATCCCGGCAGCGGCGTCAGGTAGAAGAATTCCAGGATATCGAGCGGCAATTCTTTTTTCACGATCTCGACGTCGCGCTTGATGGATTCGACCGTGTCGTTCGGAAAGCCCGTGATGTAACCGCAATAGGTAATGATCTTCACGGCCTTCCAGGCCAGCAACATTTTGCGATACTCGGTGATCTTGTTCTGCCGCTTGTGCGCGCCGGCCAGACTGTCGGGGTTGATGTTCTCGAGGCCGATGAAGACGCGGCGGACGCCGGCGCGGGCGCACTTTTCAATAAAATTCGGCAGCTTATGACAAAGCGTGTCCACCTGGATGATGAAGCTGGGATTTAGCTTGTCCACTTCGCGCATCTGAATCACGCGATCGAGGATCGCTTCCCAATCTTTGTTCCGGGCGAAATTATCGTCGGTGATGAAGAAGCTGCGCAGACCTTGCGCCATGTTTTCTCGGATGATCCGCTCGACGTCGTCCGGCGAACGGCGCCGCGACTTGCGCCCCTGCACGTTGATGATCGTGCAGAAGGAACATTGGAAAGGGCAACCGCGTCCGGCATCGAAACTGGTGACGTGGCCCGCGGTGCGCGCGGCGCGGACCGAGCTGATGAGCGGGATGGGCATTCCTTCGATGCCCGGTAGATCTGCCATGAAATTGTAGAGCGGTTTAAGATTTTTCGCGTAAGCGTCTTGCAGGACCTGCTCGAGCCGCCCTTCGGCTTCGCCGGCAAAAAGCGAAATACCCATCGCCTTGGCGCGATGCACATCGACATCGTTGCCGCCGAGCATGCTCATCGTCCCGGAAACATGAAACCCGCCGATGGCGATCTGGATTCCGCGCTCGAGAAGCGGCTTCGCCAGATCGAGCGTGTGCGGAAATTGATTCGATTGCACGCCGATGAACATTACCATCCCGTCGCCCGCTTCTTCGATCATGCGGGCCAGGCGTTCCGGCCGGATGCGTGTGTTCGTTTCGTCAAAGGGATGGATCTCGATCTCGACATCTTCGCCGAGTACGCGGCGCTGTTTGCAATCGCGCGCGAGACCGTAAAGCGCCGCGAGCGAGTTGGACGGAATCGTCGAGCGAAGCCATTGGATCACGTAGCCGTCGTCGTCGTAGTGCGACGGCTTGACCAATGCGAGACAGAACCGACGCGTCGCGCGCGGAGGAGCGATCGGGCTGGAGGTCGCGGTTGTTGTCGGGTCCATGGAAGTGCCTACGATACACAAATCCACCCCCCGGGGAAACAGTTTGCGACCTTTCTTGCCCACCTGACGCAGATGCGCTTCACCGTTTCCGGCTGGTCTGGATCTTCAAGATCTTGAAATTCAGGCGCACCTTGCCTTCCTCGAGCAAGCAACGCCAGTCAACAAAGAGGAAGCCGCTGATGACGACCAACCCGGCTATGAGCGTGAGAACGGTTTTCCAGTTGGCTTGTCCGTGAAGTAATTCGGACAGATTCGTGCTGGCGTATTTGCCGGAGAATACCAGGACGCCATCAGTGATGAGCCGTCCGACAAAAAATGGTGGCAGGATGTGCCATGGTCCGACTCGGGCGGCGGCGGCGGCGGTGAAGAGCGCCGTGGTCGAAAGCGGCGTGAGCGTATACAGAAAGACGAAGAAGGCGGAAGACCATTTGGCCTCGCCCAGTTTGCTGCCGATGTAGCGAAGGTTCGCGTCTTCGCGGCGGTTGATTACCGAAGAGGATATTCTCGGAATGTAGCGGGTAAGAACGTAGCGCCCGAAAGTAGAGCCCGTCACGCCGATCGCCACCACCAACCACGGGTTCAGGTGAAATTTGACGAGAATCAGCACCAAAACGATCCAGGCGGGCGGCGCGAAAATGGGAATGGTATCGACAGCGAACGCTGCCAGGAAAACGAGTAGGTACGGCCACATCGGGTGGAGAGCGTAGAGCTTTACCCGGCGGCGAGCGTCTTACAAGAGTTCTGCTGGCAATCGATGCCGACAGGCGCAAAATGGACGAGACATGACGAAATGGCTTTTGCTGTTGGTCCTGACTTGCGCGACGGCAGCGGCAAATCCAGTCCACCTCGAGGCGGTGCGCGCCGCCGCCGCTTATTCAGCAAGTCAGAGGGGGACATCATTTCTTGCGATCCAAAACGGACAGACCGTGTTCGAACAATCGGCAGGCGAACCGCACAAGATCTACAGCGGCACGAAAGCATTTTGGGGGCTGACTGCTCTGGCTGCGGCCGAAGATGGCTTGCTGAGTCTCGACGAGCGAGTGGCTGAAACAATCCCAGCTTGGAGAAACGATCCGCGCAAGGCGCGTGTAACCGTCCGGCAGTTACTCGATTTCTCGTCCGGACTGGATCCGGTGTTCTACTTGCATAACGATAATCCCGGGGACCGTGATAGCATCGCGATAAGAGCTCCCATTGTCGCGAATCCAGGTAGTGCCTTTATCTATGGGCCGAGCGCGCTCCAGGTGTTTCACGCTGTGCTGAAGGAGAAGCTGCATGGCGAGTCCCCGACACATTATCTCGAGCGGCGCGTCCTGCACCGGCTCGGGCTCGGATCGCAACGTTATTTGCAAGATCGCGCGGGCAATCCCTTGCTCGCGTCTGGATGGCTCCTTAGTGCGCGGCAATGGGCGAAGCTGGGCGAAGTAGCGTTGAATGGTGGCGCGCCGATTGTCAGTTCCGGTTCGATGGCCCAATCCTGGCGCGGATCGGGAGCGAACCGCGCTTTTTCGCTCGGCTGGTGGAATAACCATCACGCGCCGGGTGGCCGCGAATTCGATATCGAGGCGATGCTAGTTCCAAGGTGGCACCGGCAAGGTTGGGGCGGCGCTGTTCTCTGTCGGAATGCACCCAGCGACCTGGTCGCCTGCATCGGCTCCGGCAATCAGCGGCTTTACGTTATCCCGTCCATGAACCTCGTCGTAGTAAGGCACGCTTCCGGCGGCCGGTTTTCTGACGGTCGTTTCTTGCGTTTGCTCCTAATGAGCAGATAGCGTCAAGGAGCGGCGGTTTACAAACCGCCGTTTATTTTTTGTCGGCGGTTTGTAAACCGCCGTTCCTTGTTACTTATTTCGGCGTGGCTACGATGAGGGATGAACGGCTCGGCTGCCATTGATAGCCGAAGCTGAAGGGCAAAGGAGACGGCGCGGCCGCCGCATTCTCTTTGGCTAAGTCGAGCTGGCCATTTTTCAGGAACCGGTTGATAGGCCCGATGTATCGCCCGTAGAAACGAATATCCCATTTCTCCTTCAAGAAAAAGCGATAAGGAATGCCGGAGTCGTCTTCAAGG
Source organism: Verrucomicrobiota bacterium (assembly GCA_039649045.1). Lineage (GTDB taxonomy): Bacteria > Verrucomicrobiota > Verrucomicrobiia > Chthoniobacterales > UBA10450 > AV80. The sequence goes on from JBBWZL010000005.1 coordinate 206,160, forward strand.
ATGACCTTGCTATGGGACAGGAGATAGCCGCGCACCTGCGAGAAATTGTCTGAGTGCATGAGGTAGGAAGCAGCCTTAAGCAGAGTTACACCTTGCCCTTGTTGCTCGCAGAATTTTCCGAAGTTCGGAGTCACCTTAATGGCCCAATTCGCCAGATCGGTGGTGAAGTAGTAGAGAGTTTGCGGCCGGCCTGCCGGTCCGGCAAAGACGATCTTTACACCGGACGTGGTGCCTTTGCCTTCGGAAACAAAATTGCCGGTGCGATCAAGAGCGACTGGTGTGACCGAATCAATCGTGCAACCGGCGCGCGCGAGAAAAACATAAAGGACGGGCAACGTGCCACTGAGCTGGATTTGCCTCAGGTCGACCTTCATATTTTTCGTGATGAAGAAGCTCCAGCTCAGGACGGAATCGAGAGATTTGCGCAGGTTAGCCAATGAGGAAGGAAGCGCGTTCCGCGGAATCTTCGAAATGTCGGGGATAGGTCCGACTGGTTCGATGCCGCAGAGGATGTAGGTGCTGGCATTCGGGAAAAAGGCATTCGCATAAAGGAAATCGGGTCCGCTAAACATGTAGTACATGGGCCCGGTATCTTGATACGCCGCACCCAGCGCTTGAGGGGCCCAGCTCCGGATCTTCGATAGCTGGCGCTCATCAAACTGCTTCCAGGCCCGGTCTAGATCGGCGGCATGCGTCACCCACCCGGACGCGTTCACGTAACTTTCGAGCGGCGTATCTCTCACGGGCAGGCCGGCGAGAAATTTCGCGGTGGCATCAGCGGTGGGATCAGCGGCGAACAGGCGCACGCACGCGATGAGTGAGCTAAAGAGAGCGAGTAATCTCAAGGGTAGAACGGCCCTTACTTGGGTGTCGCGAGCATAAGGAGCCCGCGGTCCTTTTGCCAATGGTAACCGAAAGCGAACCCGAGCTCAGACGGCGGCGGCTCCTTGGAATATATCGCAGCAAGGTCGGGTTGGTGATACTTCCCGAACATCTCCGCATGCGGAATATAGCGGCCGTAGCAATCGACCTTCCATGTTTTGGGGAACGCACGCAGCGGGATTCCGGAGTCGTCCTGGATGATGACCTTGCTGTTTTCGAGAAGGAAATTGCGCACGCCGGCGAAGCCTTCGGTATGCATGAGATAGGAGGCCGCCTTGAGCAGACTGAGACCGGGTCCTTGTCCGGCGCACCATTTGAGAAACGGACTCTTGCCGCCCGAGAGATCGGTCTTGAAGTAATACAGCGTCTGGGGATCGCCATCCCGGGTGAATGTGATCTTCACTCCCGGCGCGGGGGTGCTGACATAAGTGGTATTGAGGATGGTGCAGTTAAGGCGCGCCAGGAACACGTAAAGGATGGGAAGAGTGCCGCCCAAGTTGGGTCGCGTGAGCTCGGTCCGCATGTCTTTCGTGATGAAGTAGTGGGTCTGGAGAACGGTGTGCATCGAGCCGCGTAAGGCGTTGAGATCATCGTGGAGCGCCGTGGCGTCCATCCGGGTGAGCTCGGGCACCTGGCCGACCGGCTCGAGGCCGGCGAGGATATAGGTCTTTGCCTGGGGAAAAAACAGATTCGCATATAGAAAATCCGGACCGCCAAACATGTAGTAAACGGTGTCCGGACTTGTGTAGTACTGGGGCGCGTTTGCCAGCATCCAGGCGCGGATCGGGCGGATTTGGTGATAGTCTTTCTTCATCCACGCGCTGTCCAAGGCACGGGCGTGATCGATCCAGACCGGATCGTGGGTCAAAGGTTCCAGCGGGCCTTTTACCGGAATGCCGGCGAGGAAACGCGCGGTGTCATCGAGGTTCGCGCCTTGCGCGAACGTGCTGCCGGCAAAAAAAGCGGACAGGAAAAGCAGAGGAAGCCGTTTCATGAACTTGTTAAGACGCGCGTGCCGCTGCGGTTTTCGGAGAAAGAAAATAAACCGTAAGACCGAGCGCCATGGTCGCGAGTCCCCAGAGTGAAGGGGCGCGAGTCGAAGTGTCCGCCAGCAAATGCTCGAGCATCCAGATGCTGATCGCGAGGAAGATCAGCGGCGTGATCGGATACCCCCAGGTTCGATAAGGACGGGGCAGATCAGGTTGCCGCCAGCGCAGGACAAACACACCCAGGACGGTGAGAGTAGAGCAAAGCGTCAGGCTGAACTGCACGTAGTTCACGGCGCTTTGAAACGTCGCTGTCAACAGGAGCACAACTACGATCGCGTACTGGGTGAGGATGGCGCTGACCGGGACGCCGTGCGCGTTGCGCCGCGCGAGCCAGTTAAGGATGCCCAAGTCCTCTCCCATGGCCGCGGTAATGCGCGGTCCGATCCACATCATCCCGCTGACCGTGGAAACCAAACCCAGACAAATGAACAAGGCCATCATCTTTGCTCCCGAAGCGCCGAAGATATGCGCGCCCGCGATCACAGCCACTTGCTGTTTATCGACCATTTCGGCGACCGGCGTCGTCCGCAAAAAGACCGCGTTCATCGCCAGGTAGAGCGCCATAACGAGGATCGTTCCGAGGCCCACCGATAGCGGAATCGTGCGCGACGGATTCCGCAACTCCCCCACGATGTAAGTGGAGGCATTCCAACCAGAGTAAGCATACATGACCCAATAAAGGCTGACGGCAAATGGCGCGCTCAGGATCAAGGCGCCATCGGTTTTCGCTGGAAGAAACGAGACGGGCTGGGTCGATTTCACGCAAAAGCCCGCGACAATGATGATAAGGATAAGCGCGATCTTCAAAATCGTGGAGCCGTTCTGAAAGGCGCTGCCGAGCTGAAGGTCCTTTAACAACACCAGGGTGCAGATCGTCACCACCGCCAGCGACAGGAAGAGGGGGTTCAACCCGGGAACCACTTCCGCGAAGTAGGTGCCGAACGCGATCGCCGCGATCGCCACCGGCGCCGCGAATCCAACGGTGGCCGAGATCCAGCCCGCGAGAAAACCGACAGCCGGATGATAGATCACGCCGAGAAAATGGTATTCACCACCCGAGCGCGGCAGCGCTGCGCCCAGCTCCGCATAGGAGAGCGCGCCGCAGAGCGCGCAGATGCCACCCGCGATCCAGATCGCCATGATCGCGAATCCGGTCGCCAATCCGCCTACTTGAAAACCGAGGCTCGTGAAAATCCCGGTACCCACCATGTTGGCGACGACGATGCAGGTGGCCGTCAGAGGCGAGATGGTATGCGCGCCGATAGGCCCTGACTTCATGCGGCGATTGATGTAGAGGCTGCCAGCGACTGAGTCAATGCCGACCGTGCTCCGCAGCCGCTTGGAAACTTTCGCGGCAGGGGATTGGCTCCAGCGGTAGGACTCGAACCTACGACCAATCGGTTAACAGCCGACCGCTCTACCACTGAGCTACGCTGGATTTGTTGACGGCTCGTAGTTTGCCTGCGGGCTGGGGCGCGGCAACTGTTTTTCCACTGTATCGCGCGAAACGCGCAGGAAATTGGTTGCGGGGGCGGGATTTGAACCCGCGGCCTTCAGGTTATGAGCCTGACGAGCTACCAGGCTGCTCCACCCCGCGTCTGGAGGCGAGTATGCCGCATCGAAACGCGAACGCAACCGCAAATGCCCGCGCGCGTGATTTACTTTTGGGACGAAAAAGAATCGTATCGTTCCGAAATGAAATCCGGAGGAAAGACGAAGCCGGCAAAAATCCTCGTCGGCACCGCGAGCTGGTCGGACCCAGGATTTGTCGAGCATTGGTATCCGAAGAAAATGCCGGCCGGGGATCGGCTCGCGTGGTACGCGCAGCATTTTGAAATGGTCGAGGTGAACTCGACGTTTTATTCGGCGCCGGAGGAACGGATGGTGGAACGCTGGTGCCGAAGTACGCCAGACGGTTTCCTCTTCGATGTAAAGCTGCATCAATTGCTCTCGCGGCATTCCACCAATGTGAAGTTGTTGCCGCCCGCGCTTCAGCGCCTGGCGACGGCCGACGCGAAGGGCAAGGTGAAACTCACGCCGGCGCTCGAGAAGGCGATGATCGCTCAGTTCCGCGCATCGCTCGCGATCATGCAGGACGCTGGAAAGTTAGGCGCGCTTCTGTTGCAATTGTCGCCGGCTTTCTCTCCGAAAAAGCACGAGCTCAGGGAGCTGGAGGAATTGTTCGGAGCGCTCGCCGGATTTCGGATCGCGATCGAGCTGCGAAATCGAAATTGGGTGGAAGGCGATCGTTTGCCGGAGACACTCGATTTTCTGCGCGCCCACGCGGCTACGTTGGTTTCGGTGGACGCGCCGGCGGAAAAACATTTCACGATCATGCCGCCAGATTTGGATGCGATTACAGAACCCGCCTTGGCTTATCTGCGTTTGCATGGACGGGACGCGCGCGCTTACACCACGGGCAAGACGGTGGCGGCGCGTTTCAATTACAATTACAGCGATGACGAAATCGTTGAAGTCGCCAAGCGCGCGGGGAAGCTGAGTGGCGAGGCATCGGAAGTGCACGTGGTTTTCAATAATAACGCGCTCGATTACGCGCCTCACGCTGCCCTGCGCCTGCGCGCTGCCCTCGGCCAAATGATTCCACCCGCTCCGCGCCAAACGGAGTTATTCTAGGTAATGGCCGATCGGCTCGACGAGACGCAAGCGGGAAGCGATGGGCGCGATATCGCAGCGCGGCCGACGATGTGGGCCAAGCTGAAACGCTGGCTGCGCGCGCATCACATGACTTTGATGACGCTGCCGGACACGCCGCACTCGATCGCGCTCGGATCGGCGATCGGAATGTTTTTCGGATTCACGCCGCTCTTTGGGATGAAGACACTGCTGTCGATCACGGTGGCGTGGCTCTGCAAATCCAACAAGATCGCCGCCGTCATCACCGTGACATTGCACGATCTATTGCTGCCGATGGTACCCGCAATGTTCTTCTGGCAATATCGATTGGGGATGTGGGCCTTGTATCACCGCGTCCCGCAGCGTGAAGGATTTCGCCGCGTGTCGCTCCGCGATTACATGGAGTGGACGACATTCTTTACCGTGGGCCAGCCGCTTCTGGTCGGTTCCCTTTTCTTCGCGGTTCCTGCTGCCGTCCTGGTTTACTTTGGCCTGCGCGGGGTTCTGATCCGCGCGCGCGCGAAAGTGAGCGTGAACGAGAACCAGTCGAAGCAGGAGCCGTTGGAATAAGCATTCGCCTCCTGATTCAGGCTGCTAAAGAATTGTGCTGTTGTCCGAGACGGCGCGCATGTTATGTGACGGGAATGAAATTCAAACTTCCCGCGCTCCTGGTGGCGTTCGCCTTCTCGCTGCCGCTTATCGTTGAGGCAAAAACCCTAAAATTCCCGAAGGACGATCCGCAGTTTTCCGTCACCTTCACCAACGATTGGAAAGCGGAGATCACGGACGCAGGGATCATCAGCGCGCAGCCGAAAGGCGGCGGATACGCGTTGAGTATTTTCCCGGTGGTGGCCAAGAACGCGAAGGGCGCGGTGCAGGAGACCGTGGTGGAAGTCGAAAAGAGATTTCAGGATATCAAGCCCAGCGACCCGGTGGAATTCAAGACGCCCAATGGCATTCCGTGTCTCGAGCGCGATTTCACCGCGAAAGACAAGGGGGCCGACCGTGCCCTGGCGATTGTCGCCTTCACTCCGGATGGGAAAACGTTTTACGCGCTCTTCCAGGCGGGCACACCGGAAGCCGACAAGCAATACACTCCGGCGGTGGTCGCGATCGTGAAGTCGATCAAGTCGTTGAAGAGCAGCGACGACAGCGACGACTAACCGATCGATCGTGCGTGAACCGCGTGGCGGAAGTGGCAGCGCATACGGGGATCGAACCCGTGCACCAGCCTTGAGAGGGCTGTGTCCTAGCCACTAGACGAATGCGCCGTCGATGCTGTTCCGGAAAATCGTAGCGGCAAATCCCGCAATCGGCAAGCTCCGCGCGAGGTCACCGATGGGTCGTTAGGCCGGAGCGCGTCGATCAAGGCGGGCGGGGGGTCGCGGTCGGTTCCGGGCGGACTCGCGATTGGGCAAGAGATTCCAGCGCCGCCTTTTTTTTCCCATCGAGATACGCTTTCAGCTCTGGCGTGGGAGCGAGCGCGAGCATATGCGCGTAGTGAATTTTGTAATATTCCCGCAGCCGAACGCGCCGTTCCAGATCGGTTTTCGTAGCCTTTGTCGCGGCTTTCGCAGCCACCACCTCTGGATCCTGTGCCGTCCGGTTTTGCAGTTCTCGCCATTCCACATGCAACCGGTATTCCTCCGCCGCCTGGCCGAGCGGAGATTTTTTGAAGGCCGCTTCGAGTTCTGAGATTGGGGGGGCACTTTTCTTTGGCGCCGGTGAAGCGTTCGGCACAAGGGGCGACGGCTCCACGCTCAGAGGAATTTCCGGAATGTTTAGATCTGGCCGGGTAGGGGCCGGGCTCGGGCTTGGGGTTTCAGTCGCCGCCGGCAACGGCGGTTCCTGAGCGCGAAGCGCCGTGCACAAAATCAAGGCAACCGGAAAAATCAGGAATTTCATTCGATGCATACATGTCGGCACTTCCCGGCAGGATCGCAATTCGTAAAGAGGCACCAGTCAGATTCCGAGTGCGTCGAGACGCGGAGCATGTTAAGTGACGCGACGCGCGGGGTGTAGCTTAGCTTGGTAGAGCGGTCGCCGCGGCGACAGGTCTACGCGAGTCGGTCAAGCTCATCGCGGCCTCGCCCGGTCTTATAATATCGTTCTCTGTTCATCGCCGCAGAGCGCGTCACGAACTTTTCGAGGTGCAGTAAAAGCCATGGAACTCCTTGTTTGGTGGCTTTCGATTCGCCAGCATTGTGGCGTCGCAAACGATCATCGATATCCGCACATGCCCCGACATATCTCCGGCCCGTCTTCTTGCTTCGCAAGACGTAGAGGTAAAACATGCTCTGGAGAAAGAGAAAATATCGGGGTGACAGGATTTGAACCTGCGACCTCCTGGTCCCAAACCAGGCGCTCTACCAAGCTAAGCTACACCCCGATATCCGTGATGTTTATCACGCGTCCCTCTCTGTCGCATCCACAAATTCGTCACCGTCGAACTGAGCGGCGAAGCGACCTGTCGCCGCGGCGACCGCTCTACCAAGTTCGCCACGACGAATCCGTCCTAGGGCGGACTAAGCTACACCCCCGCCGATGGGCGTGACTTAACACGCTCCCAGCCCGGGCGCATGCGGAATCTTGGCTCGGCGTTTCACGCGCGGGAATTTTTCAATCCAAATAAACACCTTGCGATGAAGCCCATTCGGGCGGAGGTTGCGCGGTCGATCTCCTTCTCGAACGCGCGCTGCGTTCCGACCTCGCCTCGCTCATGTTCAAGCATAATAAACTCAATCTGTTTCTCTTCGTCATCCTCGTTGGCTTGCAGGTCCTCGGGCTGGTCGCACTCTGGACTCGCTTCCAATGGATTTATCTCCCGATCATGCTCGCGGTTTATTTTTGGGCGGGCATCAGCACGACTCTTTATCTGCATCGCTATCTCACCCATCGCGGATTTGAGATGCCCGGCTGGCTGAAGTTTTTCTTTGCCACGGGCTCGGCGGTGGCGCTCTCCGGGGACCCCGTCACGTGGGTGGGGGATCATCGCTATCACCATCTGAAATCGGACACTGATGAAGACATTCACAGCCCCGTCCATGGATTTCCTTACGCGCACATGATGTGGCTCGTGCGCAAACCGCCGGGCTTTCGCGATCGCTCGCTCCGTTATGCGGCCGATGTGCGCAAAATCTGGTACTGCCGGCTTTGGGAACGCCCCTACCTCTATGTATTGCCGCATCTTTGCGTGGCCGCGCTTTTGTATTTCACCCTCGGCGGAGTGGGACTGCTCTGGTGTCTCTATGTGCCCATGCTCGTGGTTTACAATTTTACCTGGGCGGTTAATTCGGTCTGCCACATGCCATCACTCGGCTATCGCAGTTTCGAGACGACGGATCACAGCAAAAACAATTTCTGGATCGGGCTCGGCGCCTTCGGCGAGGGCTACCACAACAATCATCACGCCAAACCGCGTTGCGCCGCGCATGGATTAAGATGGTGGGAGTTCGACCTGACGCGCTACATCATCTGGACCTTGGAAAAATGCGGACTCGCCTGGAATGTCGTTTGGCCTAAGCCAGAGGAAATCGCGGTCGACGCCGTTACGGAAGACCAGGCGGGCGCGCTGCTTCTCTTTGGGGCGCAAATCAAGGATCCGCGTCTGGACGCCAAGCGGTCCGAGGCCGAGCACCGTCAATAATCGAGGTTAGGCGCGAGCCACTTCGCGACGTAATCGGCAGTCACCTTTTTCCGCGCGGCATAGTCGCGCACCTGGTCGTCGCCAATTTTTCCGACTCCGAAATATTTCGAATCGGGATGCGAAAAATAAAGGCCGCTTACGCTGGCGCCCGGGTGCATTGCAAACGATTCGGTCAGCGCGATGCCAGTGTTTTCTTCGGCCTTGAGCAATCGGAATAGCGTGCCCTTTTCGGTGTGGTCCGGCGACGCCGGATATCCCGCGGCCGGTCGGATCCCGCGATATTTTTCACGAAGCAATTCGTCCTGCGAAAGTTTTTCATCTGCTCCAAATCCCCAGGCAATCCGGGCTTCGCGATGAAGGAATTCGGCGAACGCCTCCGCGAGCCGGTCCGCCAGCGCTTTTGTCAGGATCGAATTGTAATCGTCATGATCGGCGGCGAAGACCTTTGCCAGTTCGTCCGCGCCGATTCCCCCAGTGACCGCGAATCCGCCCAGGTAATCGATCGAATCCGGCGCAATGAAATCCGCCAGGCAATGATTGAATTGGTCCGACGGTTTTTTCATCTGCTGCCGCAGGAAGTGAAACGTCGCGACACGCTCCGCGCGCGTTTCGTCGGTGTAGATTTCCACGTCGTCGCCGATGGCCTTTGCCGGCCAGAAGGCGTAGACTCCGCGAGCTGTGAGCAGTTTTTCGGTGCGAATGCGTTCGAGCAGTTTCTGCGCATCGTCGAAAAGCTCCCGTGCCTGTGGCCCGACGACGGGATCTTCGAAAATCGCCGGATAACGTCCGCGCAGCTCCCAGGTATGGAAAAACGGCGACCAATCAATGTAGGGGATGAGTGTGGCCAGCGTGATGGCGCGCTCCCCTCCGTCACTCGCATACGCGCGCGTTCCGAGAAATGCGGGCTTCGGCGGAGTGTAAGCGGACCAATCAATCGGTGTCCGATTCGCTCGGGCCTGCTCCAGCGAGATCAACTTCTTCTCGCGCGATTTCGACGCGTGTTCTTCGCGCAGCCTGGCGTAATCAGCGCGCGTTTTCTGGTCGAAATCTTCCTTTAGCTCGTCGCTTAATAGACTGCTCACCACGCCGACCGCGCGCGACGCATCGAGCACGTGCACCGTGCTCGCCCGATAATGCTGCGCGATTTTTACCGCCGTGTGCGCGCGGCTCGTTGTCGCGCCTCCAATGAGCAATGGCAACGAGAAACCTTCCCGCTCCATCTCCTGCGCCACGTGCACCATTTCGTCGAGCGACGGCGTAATCAGGCCGCTCAAACCGATCACGTCGGCTTTCCGTTCGCGCGCCGTCTCTAAAATCTTCGCCGCCGGAACCATCACCCCCAGATCGATGACTTCGTAGTTATTACACTGGAGCACCACGCCGACGATGTTCTTGCCGATGTCGTGCACATCGCCTTTTACCGTCGCCATGACAATGCGTGCCTGCGGCTTTGTGTTCTCGTCCTTCTCCGCTTCCATGAACGGCAGCAGATATGCGACCGCCTTTTTCATCACGCGTGCGCTCTTTACCACCTGCGGCAAAAACATTTTTCCGGCGCCGAACAAATCGCCCACCACGCTCATGCCGGCCATGAGCGGGCCTTCAATCACGTCGAGCGGGCGCGTGCTTTTCTGCCGCGCCTCCTCGGTATCGGCTTCAATGAAATCGACGATCCCCTTCACGAGCGCATGGGAAAGCCGCTCTTCCACCGGCGCATGACGCCACGCCTCTTTTTCAATCGGGGTCTTCTCGCTGGCTTTGACGCTTTCCGCAAAATCGACCAGGCGTTCGGTCGCGTCGTCTCGCCGATTGAGAAGCACATCCTCCACGCGCGTCCGTAGTTCGGGTTCGATTTCTTCGTAAACGGCGAGCTGGCCGGCGTTGACGATCGCCATGTCGAGACCCGCCTGGATGGCGTGAAACAAGAAGGCGGAGTGCATCGCTTCGCGCACCGCGTTGTTTCCGCGGAAGGAAAAGGAGACGTTGCTGAGACCGCCGCTGGTGCGCGCGCCGGGCAGGTTCGCCTTGATCCAGCGGACGGCTTCGATGAAATCGACCGCGTAATTTCGGTGTTCTTCGAGACCGGTCGCGACCGTGAGGACGTTCGGATCGAAAATGATGTCGTTAGGCGGAATGCCCGCGCGTTCCGTGAGGAGTTTGTAAGCGCGCGTGCAAACATCGATTCGGCGCTGCAGGCTGTCGGCCTGCCCGGTTTCGTCGAACGCCATCACGATCATCGCCGCGCCATAGCGCCTGACCTGCGCAGCCTGCCGCAAGAATTCCTCTTCGCCGTTCTTCAGGCTGATCGAGTTCACGACGGCTTTGCCCTGGACGCATTTCAAGCCGGCTTCGATCACGCTCCATTTCGAGCTGTCGATCATCATTGGCACGCGGGAGATTTCAGGCTCGCTGCCGATTAGGTTGAGAAAGCGCGTCATCGACGCCTCGGAATCGATCATCCCTTCGTCCATGTTGACGTCGAGAATGTTGGCCCCGCCTTTCACTTGCTGACGCGCGACGGCCAGTGCCGCCTCGAAATCGCCCGCGAGGATGAGCTTCGAAAAACGCGGCGAGCCCGTGATGTTGGTTCGTTCACCGACGATCACGAAACCCATTTCCGGCGTGATGTTGAGCGGTTCGAGCCCGGAGAGGTGCAACGCGCTATCCGCTTTGCTGGGGAGCGCACGCGCCTCGCGTGCCGTCTTTGGCGCCCCCGCCGAAGACCCGTCAGGCGTCCACAACCATGGATAATCTTCTCCTTGCTGGGCAACTCCCGAATCCCAGGGATTCCTGCAGATATACTCAAATTTCTCCTGTAGATCCGATTCGGATCGAATCAGCCGATCGAACGATTCCTTTTCCCAGACTGGGCCGGTAGTTTTGGCAATCTTATTTATTCGGTGAGCGGTCGATGATTTGATCGCCTGAAGGATCTCGGTCAATGACCAAAAAACAGTCGCCCCTGTTGAGTCCTGATCCGTCACCTGCGGCTCGAAGAGTAAGTGGACGTGATCGGGCATTACGCAGGCCACGTACAATTCGTACTGGCCGTGCTCGTGCCCGTACAATGCACTCTCAAGAACAACTTCTCTTTCAGCCGAGGTCAGTTGGCGGCGCTCGCGAGTGGAGAATGTAACCGCATACTTGCCCCACGGCCGGTCGAAATGAGGAAGGCGTCGTTTAGAGTATGACGTCGCTTCAGCAGAGATTTCGGCGAGGGCGCCGAAATCAGCACGCGAGGCGCGTGCGCTCCCCAGAGTTTGCGACTCCACCCTGCGTGGAGGACAGTCACGCACCGACTCCGCAATCAAACGAATATGGTCCGGCGTCGTCCCGCAGCAGCCGCCCACGATGTTGAGCCAGCCGTTCTGCGCCCATTTCTGGAGCTGCGGCGCCAGACTTTCCGGTGTCTCGGGAAAACCGGTCGGCGAAAGCGGGTCGGGCAAACCGGCGTTCGGGTACGCGCTTGTGTAGAGAGAAGTGCCATGCGCCAGTTCCTCAATGTAAGGCTCCATCTCGCCCGGGCCGAGCGCGCAGTTCAGTCCCACCACCAACGGATTCGCGTGCGCGATCGAGGTCAGGAATGCTTCCACCGTCTGACCGCTCAGGATTCTTCCCGAACGATCGGTCACAGTGCCGGAGATAATGAGAGGGACACTCCTGCCGGTTTTCTCGAGAATCTCCGCGATGGCGGCGATGGCTGCCTTCGCATTCAGCGTGTCGAAAATGGTTTCCACCATCAGGAGATCGACTCCGCCCTCCATCAGCGCCGCAGCCTGCTCGCCGTATGCCTTTCGGATTTGATCGAACGTCACTGCGCGAAAACTGGGATCGTTCACGTCGGGCGAAAGAGAGGAGGTTACGGGCAACGGACCGAGCGATCCGGCTACGAAGCGTCGTCGGCCGGTGGCGTTGGCAACGGTATCGGCGGCGTGACGAGCGATCCGCGCGGCTGAGAGATTTATCTCATGGACGAGTTCCCGGAAGTCGGCGTCGTCCACCACGCGCTGAAAAAACTCCGGATCCTTCCGGCCGTTGTCGGGTTCGCCTTGAAACAGGAAATCGTGGAGCCCGATCGTCGTGGCGCTGAAGGTATTCGTCTCGATGATGTCGGCGCCTGCTTCGAGATAGCGCCTGTGAACTTCGTCGATGACGGCGGGTTTCGTCAGGAGAAGCACCTCAAGACCGCCCTTCAGGTCCTTTCCCTTCCAATCCTTAAACCGCTCTCCGCGATAATCAGCTTCGGTCAGCTTGTATTGCTGGACCATCGTGCCCATCGCGCCATCGAGCACGACGATGCGCTCGCGCATCAACGCTTCGAGGGGATGGAGACTGTCGGCCGGCATGCTGGAGAGAACTAAACTGCAGTTCCCGTGCACGGCAAGGAACAAATTGACGCATCATGATGCGTAGATGTGTTGCTTGGACTCCTGCTCTTGATCCTGATCATGCTCTTAATCTTCTTCGAGAGCCCGGAAGAATCAGGAGCAAGATCAAGATCAGGAGCAGGAATCAGATCGCAGCCGCGCCAGGAACGGTTCGCCGTGCCGTTGCAGGTTCTCTTCGAGCTTTGCAGTGCAATCGCAATCGCAGCAGGCCCAGGCTTCGGTGCCGTTCTCATGCCGGCAATTCCGGCGCGAGTGCGCGTCCTTTACCGCCAGCAGCTGGAAATATTTTTCCCAATAGGGGCGCTCCTCCTCGAGCGGAGAATCGCAAAAACACGTTTCGACCCAGATCGCTACCCCGGATTGATCCACCCGCGCCTGCTTCATGTCGTGCTGATATTCGTCGCCTGCGATCGATCCCTTGCCGAGCGTTTGCTGGTCGATCGCGTGGAGCAGCGAGGTTTCCCGTCCGGATTTGATGCGGGCTTTGACTAGGTAACGCATAATAATGATGGACAGTTTAACGCTGGCGAAAAGCTCTGTCATCCCGAGGCTGGCGTAGCGCGCCGAGGGATCTCACGGGCGGTCATCCGCCTTCGCGATACGCGGCGCGTTTTCGGCGGATCAGGCGTTAATGTTTTTTGAGTGACGCAAATTACGACTGTGAGGTCCCTCGCCGTCTGCGCGGCTCGGGATGACACTCGTTTTCTTCATAATTCGAGCTTTCACCCTTCTCCCGCGGAAAGTTAGATTCGCCTGGTGGAAGCGATCCGGCTTTTCAAGGAGCTCACTCGAGTTCAGCGAAACACCTTCATCGCCTGCTTCCTGGGTTGGGCGCTCGATGCGCTCGACTTCTTCCTGCTCACCTTCGTGCTGGTCCCGGTCTCGCATGAGTTCGGCCAGAGCATTCCCAACGTCGCGTTCGCGATCACGTTGACCCTGCTGATGCGGCCCATCGGCGCATTTATTTTCGGTTGGTTCGGCGACAAATTTGGCCGGCGCATTCCGCTGATGGCCGATATCATCTTTTACTCGGCGATGGAATTGTTCACGGCCTTCGCCCCCAACTTCACCGTCTTCCTGATTCTGCGGGCGCTTTTCGGAATTGGCATGGGCGGCGAATGGGGACTGGGGGCATCGCTTGCGATGGAATCGCTCCCAGCGAAGGCGCGCGGTCTGTTCTCCGGAATCCTGCAGCAAGGCTACGCGTTCGGTTATCTTCTGGCCGCGCTGCTCTATTGGATCATCTTTCCCATCTTTGGTTGGCGCGGTCTTTTCGTGGCCGGATCGCTCCCGGCTTTATTAGTGATCTACATCCGCGCCCGCGTTCCGGAATCGCCCGTTTGGGAACGGCAACGGCGCGAGCGAAAACAAAAGCCGGTGAATGTGGGGCGGTTCGTCAAAGAGCATGGCGCTTTGTTTTTCTACGCCGTTCTTCTGATGACGGCGTTCAACTACATGTCACACGGGACGCAGGACCTCTACCCGACCTTCCTGGAAAAACAGCGCGGTTTTGGTGTGAGCGAGAAATCGATGATGACCGTCATCTACGCTCTGGGCGCAATCTGCGGAGGCACGATGATCGGTTCCATGTCGCAACGATGGGGGAGGAGACGCAGCATTATCATATCGGCCGCCTGCGGAATGCTTCTGATTCCGATTTGGATTTTCTCTCCTGGAACCGGCCTGCTCATCCTGGGCGGATTCCTCATGCAATTCATGGTGCAAGGCGCCTGGGGCGTGATTCCGGCGCATCTGAACGAACTATCACCGGGCGAGGTCCGCGGGACGTTTCCCGGTCTGGCTTATCAATTTGGAAACTGTGCCGCCGCCTATGCGGCGCAACAGCAAGCGTGGCTCGCAGAGCGTTTTCGCACCGCGGATGGAAATCCGAATTACGCGCTGACCATGGCCTCGGTGGAAGCCATTGTCTTTCTCGCGATCATTATTCTGGCCGCTGTGGGCCCAGAAAAACGCGGGATTGAGTTTTAGCCGGCGCTGTAGCCACGGCGCTCTGTCGCCGTATTCGCAAAACGCCCCGACGGAGCGGGGCGACTACAGCGATTTCTCGCCAAGTAGCTCCAAACTATTGTCCGTGCTCGGATGAAGTCGCCGCAGCGTCCGATGCACTTGCCGGTGTGCGGTAAGTGCCCTTGCCATAACGTTGATCAACGATCGCCTCTGCAATTTTATCCGCGAGATCATCGCGGCGGCTGGCACTGCGGGCGGCGGCGCCTTCTTTGCGGTTGCTCAAGAATCCGCACTCGACCAGGACGGCAGGATAGGCCGCTTTCCGGAGGACGCGAAAATTGGCGGTCTTCACGCCGCGATTTGACGCGCCTGGCAGCGTCATTAATTGCTGTTGAATGCGATAAGCGAGCGGCCTTGCCACCGACGAGTGGTAGTAGGTTTCAAATCCACGAATGCCGCGGCGGCCCGAATCGTTGAAATGCACGCTCACAAAAATGGCGTTCTTCTGCCGGTTCGAGATGGCGGCCCGTTCGTCGAGCGGGATGAAAACATCATTCGACCGAGTCATGACGACCCGAAACTGTGATTCACGCAGTTTGGCCGCGAGCCGTGTCGCCACGTCGAGCGTCGCATTTTTTTCCGCGCCGCCGAAACGACGGAACGCCCCGTTGTCCTTACCGCCATGGCCGGCATCGACGACCACTGTGGTGAATGTTCGGGTTGTGTCCTTGACGCGCGTTTCCGAAACCGAGCCGCAGCTCGTGAGGAAAACGCAACCGACAGCAACAAGCACGAACGGAAAAAATCGCGTCATGCGCACTCCATACTGCAAAGGCGACCGCGTGCCAGAGATTTTATCGCGCGAATGTCAGAGGCGTGCGAAGCGGCTCGGGGAAAAACCGCTTGTTTTTTCCACGCGCCAAACTAAAGGCCCTTTATCTGATCTTATGCTCACCCGATTAGCACTTCTTCCGCTCCTTTTGGCGCTCACTTTATCCGCCTGCAAGAAGCCGGCGACTGCGGCCAACAACCCCACGCCCAATCAGCCCGCCGCCGGCGCTTCACCGACGCCTGGACCATCCAGCTCAGCAGCCGCAGCAGCTACGCCATTGGCCGCTCCCGTGATTACCAAGCCGGCAATCGATCAAAATGCCCAGGTGGTTGTTTTTGGATATCACCGTTTCGTTAAGAATGTGAAACGTCCGGATACCGAGATCACGCCGGAAGCATTCGAAGCTCAGATGCAGGAGCTAAAGAACAAGAATATCGCCGTTATCCCGATGCAGGACTTCCTCGCTTGGCGGCGGGGCGAGAAGGCAATTCCATCGAAGAGCGCCGTTCTGACGTTCGATGACGGCTGGAAATCGCAGCACGAAGTCGCCTGGCCGATCCTGAAGAAATTCAATTATCCGGTCACGCTCTTCATTTACACCGAAGGCATCAAGCCGGGACATTTCAGCGGCGGCGAATCGATGAGCTGGGATCAGCTCGCCGAAATGCGCGATGCCGGAGCGGACATTCAGGGGCACACCGCTACCCACTCGGATTTGCGGAAGCCTTACGACAAGGTGGCCAAGAAGAAATTGAACCCGCAGGAATACGAGGAGTGGCTCCAAAAAGAGGTCGCCGGTTCTAAAGAGATGATCGAGCAGAAACTCGGCGTGAAAGTGAATTGTTTCGCCGTCCCCTACGGCTTCCACAACGATCACATCAGAGACGTAGCGATGAAGGCTGGGTATGAAGCGCTCTTCACGGTTTACGGCCAGCCCATCACGATGCGAACCCCGCTGAGCTCAGTGGGGCGTTATTTGATGGAGGCGAATAAACCAAAAACGTTTACCGACGCCGTCGCAGCCATCGCCACCACCGCGAGCGGCCCGTCGGTTTCCGAAGTATCGGCGTCGGGTTTGCAAACCCAGCCGGCCGATGGCGAAACGATCAAGACGTCGCTGCCGCTGATCAAAGCGAACATCGCTTCGCTTGGGCCGCTCGATCCCGGGACGGCTCCCGAGATGCGCGTGAGCGGGTTGGGCAAAGTGGATTCCAGTTTCGATCCGAAGAGCTCGACTGTCGCGTATCAGGTCACGCAAAAGCTGCGCGATAAAACCTGCACCGTGATCGTGAGCGCGAAATCCGGAGGCAAGAAAGTCGAGACGCATTGGACGTTTAAGATCGACGAGTCCGGCGCGGGCGCGGCACCGGCAACGCCAGCCCCAGCGGCTTCGTCGGCTCCAACGGCGAGTCCCACCGCCGCGCCGAAGAAAAAGCGTTGAAGCAATGACTTCTCTGGGGAGCGCACGCGCCTCGCGTGCTGGTTTTGGCGCCCCGCCAAAACAATCTTTTCTTTTTGGATCGGAAAGTTCGCGATCGCGAGGGCGCGATCGCCAGCACGCGAGGCGCGTGCGCTCCCCGGAATCAGCGAACGTCCGCGTTCAATAGGCCCGATCATGTTTTCGCAGCTCGGCGACAAGCTTCAGGACATCTTCAAGGATCTCCGTGGCCACGGAACGATCAGCGAGACGAACATCAACGACGCGATGCGGCAGGTGCGCTTCGCTTTGCTGGAAGCGGACGTCGATTTTCAGGTCGCCAAGAATTTCATCGCGCGGGTGAAGGAGAAGGCGCTCGGCGAAGAAGTGCTGCGGAGCGTCACGCCCGGCCAGCAGATCGTTAAGATTTTTCACGATGAACTGACCGTCCTGCTCGGGAGCGATGCCGCCCCGCTGAATCTGGAAAAGCCCGCGCGCATTCTCATGGTGGGCCTCAATGGCGCCGGCAAGACGACATCGTCGGCGAAGCTGGCGCGCTATCTCAAAAAACAAGGCCGCGCGCCGTTACTGATCGCGTGCGATTTGCAGCGGCCGGCAGCGATCGAACAGCTGGCCACGCTCGGCCGGCAAGTCGAGGTGCCGGTTTATATTCCGAGCCCCGACGAAAAAAATGTGCGGCGCTCAGCGGCCGCAAGCCTGGAATGGGCCGCGCAACAAACCGGCAACGTTCAGATCTTCGACACCGCGGGACGCCAGGAGATCGACGCGGCTTTGATCGAGGAAATCAAGGAGCTGAAGGAATTCCTCAAGCCGCAGGAAATTCTGCTCGTGGCGGATGCAGCGACCGGACAACAAGCGGTCAGCGTTGCGACCCATTTTCATGAAGCGCTCGGCATCACCGGGATCGTCCTGACGAAACTCGACGGCGACGCCCGCGGCGGCGCCGCGCTCTCGATGCGAGAAGTCACGCAACGTCCGATCAAGTTCGCCGGCGTCGGCGAGAAGCTCGATCAATTCGAGCTGTTCGTGCCCGACCGTCTGGCGGGCCGGATTCTCGGCATGGGCGATATCGTCGGCCTGGTCGAGAAGGCGGCGGAAGCGGTGGATGAGGAGGAAGCCGCGCGGATGGAGCGCAAGCTGCGGACCGCCTCATTCGACTTCAACGACTTCCTCGCGCAGTTCAAAATGATGAAGAAAATGGGGCCGCTGGAGAATATCCTTGGCATGATCCCCGGGATGAGTAACGTGCAGGGCCTCTCCGTGGACGAGAAGCAGCTCAAGCGGACGGAAGCGATTGTACTTTCCATGACGCACGAGGAGAGAACGCGGCCCGACATTCTAAATGCGCGGCGGCGTCAACGGATCGCCCGCGGAAGCGGCAGCAGCGTCACCGAAGTGAACGACTTGCTCCAGCGTTTCAATCAGATGCGAAAGATGATGAAGAACGCCGGGAAAATGAAAAAGATGATGGCGCAAATGGCGCGGATGAAAAATTAACGATATGGCAGTTTCAATCAGATTACGCAGAGAAGGCGCGAAAAATCGCCCGTACTACAAGGTGGTGGTGGCGGACAGCCGCAGCCCGCGCGACGGGAAATTCATCGAGCTTATCGGGACATACGATCCGAAGAAGCCCGATCATAACAGCACCTTGAAGCTGGATCGGATCGACCACTGGATCTCCAAAGGTGCTCAGCCCTCGGACACGGTGCGCAGCCTGATTAAAAAGAATAAGAAGAACGCGGCGAGCCCGGCGACCGAAGCTGCTGCGCCAAAACCGGCAGAGGAGCCCGCTGCTCCGGCCGAACCTACGGCAGCGGCGGAACCGACGGCCGCCGTGGAACCCACCGCTTCTCCTGCACCGGCGGCCGAGCAATAGCCAAGGAAGGGCGCTTTCCAAACCGCCCCTCTTCTCAGGCGGCGGTCTGGAGACCGCCGCTCCTTGTAAGAAGCACCGGCTGGTGTCGTGAAATACTTTTCAATTCGGCGCGGGCAGTCCGTCGCTCCAGGCAAATGAAGAGACCCTTGCTGGTAATACTCTCCGCTGCTCTTGCGCTGCCTGCCTTGGCGCAAAGCGTTTCGGTTAAGGAAGGCAACGTCCAGTTCACGGACAAAACCGGCCAAACCACGGCGCTGACCTCGAGCGGACACGATTCCGGACCGGTCCTGGCTCCCGACGGCAAATGGGTCGCCTTTGTTCGGAAAGTGGACGGCAAAAAAATCGCTACCGGGTCTGATGAAGTGGATCCGACTGAGCTCTGGCAGGTTCGCACCGACGGAAAAGAGGCCACCCTGCTGCTCAAATGCCGCGAATCTCCAAAGCCGGAATCCGTGATCGCCGCGTTCGAGAACCTGCAATTCTCCACGAATGGGAAACTGGTTTATTTTGTTACTTCAGCCTGGGCTACCTCGGGTGCCGTCCACGTCGTGGACACGACGAATCGCAAAGAGCGGTACGTTTTCCCCGGCAACGACTTGAAGATCGTTCCTTGGGGCGAATACAAGGATTGCCTGCTCGTCCAGCAACATCGCTATTTTGTCGGCGGCGGTTCCTACGATTGGTTTTGGCTCATGCGTCCGGAGGGCAAGGAAGTCGGACCCGTCGGCGAGGACACCTCGAATTTCGAGGCGACTTACGGCAACGAGTGACGGTACGCAACGAGCGGGCTTGCCCCGCGCGCGCGACGCCGATAGCTTCGTACCGTGAAACAATTCCTCGAGTTCGTGATCCGGCAGCTCGTCGAGTTTCCTGATGAGATGATGCTTTCGGAAATTCCGTCCGGGAAGATGACGATTTTCCGCGTCCAATTGCGCCGAACCGATGTGGGTCGGATCATCGGCCGCAACGGCCAGACCATTCAGGCGATCCGGGCGTTGCTGGCCAGCTCAGCCGCGCGCCACGGGCAACGAGCCACGCTTGAGATCGTGGAGTAAGAGGCGAAATGCGTTAAAGGGATGAAGCGTTGAAGCGTTACAATTGGTCCGCTGCGACACGCCTTAACGCTTCAACCCTTCAACGTTTCAACGTTTCAACCTCCCGCGATGCGCATCGATATTCTGACGCTTTTCCCCGAGGTCTGCCGCGCACCGCTCAACGAAAGCATGATGAAGCGGGCGCAGGAATGCGGCGCGCTCGAGCTGCGCATCCACAACCTGCGCGATTGGACGACGGACAAACATCACGTGGTGGATGACGCCCCGTTCGGCGGCGGGCAGGGAATGGTGATGAAACCGGAACCGATTTTCGCCGCAGTGGAGGAAATGCGAGGGGAGAAGGAGAGAACGCTCCCGCAAAGCGGGACCCAACGCC
This sequence comes from Verrucomicrobiota bacterium, assembly GCA_039649045.1. Classification (GTDB taxonomy): domain Bacteria; phylum Verrucomicrobiota; class Verrucomicrobiia; order Chthoniobacterales; family UBA10450; genus AV80. Next base: position 226,307 of record JBBWZL010000005.1, read on the forward strand.
CAACGCCCAACGCCGAACTCCAGAGCCCGAAGGTGATTCTGATGTCGCCAACGGGACGACGGCTCAATCAGGAAACGGCGAGAGAGTTCTCGCGGGAGTCACATCTCATCATCATTTGCGGGCATTATGAAGGGGTGGATCACCGCGTGATCGAGCAGCTGGTTGATGCTGAAATTTCCATTGGCGATTATGTGCTGACCAACGGGGCGATCGCCGCCGTTGTTTTTGTTGATGCGATTGTCCGGCTGCTGCCCGGTGTCCTTGGCCACGAACAATCAGCCGCGGATGACAGTTTCAGCGGCGGACTGTTGGAGGGTCCGCAGTACACGCGGCCGGCTGAGTTTCGTGGATGGAAAGTTCCGGAGGTTTTGCTCTCGGGAAATCACGCGGCAATCGCGGCGTGGAGAAAAGAGCAGGCGCTCAGACGAACGCGAGCAAACCGGCCGGATTTATTGTCTGGGTAGCGCACGCGTCTCGCGTGTTGGTTTCGGCGTCTCGCCGAAACAAGCTTTGAAAAGTCCGCGAACGCGAGACGCGTTCGCCAACGGGCGAGACGCCCGCGCTACCCGGGAACTTTCCCCAGGATCACGCAGGAATTGATGCCGCCGAAGCCGAAGGAATTACTCAGGACGTAATTCAACTCGGCGTCGCGGCCGTGGTGCGGCACGATGTCGAGATCGCAGGCGGGATCGGCATCGTTCCGGTTCAAAGTCGGCGGCACCCACTTTTGTTCGATGGCGAGCGCGCAGATCGCTGCTTCCATCGCGCCGGTCGCGCCGAGCGGGTGGCCGGTATAAGCCTTCGTCCCGCTTACGGGCAGCGTGCGAGGGTGCTCGCCGAACACCTGTTTGATGGCCATCGTCTCGGTGCTGTCGTTGAGTTGAGTGGAGCTCGCGTGCGCATTGATGTAATCGATCTGCTCGGGCGCGAGCCGCGCGTCCGCGAGCGCGTCGCGAATCGCGCGGATGCACGATTCGCCGCTCGGCAATGGCGAGGTCATGTGAAAAGCGTCGTTGTTCAAACTATAGCCAAGCACTTCCGCGAAAATGTGAGCGCCCCTTTTTTGCGCATGCTCGAGTTCCTCGATCACGAGTGAAGCAGCGCCTTCGCCGATGACAAACCCGTCCCGCCGCAAATCGAATGGTTTGCAAGCCAGGGCGGGGTCGCCCGCCCATTGGCTCATCGTTCTGATAATGGCAAACGCGCCAAAGGTGAGGGGACTCAGAGGCGCCTCCGCGCCGCCCGCCACGATCACATCCGCGAAATCATCTCGAATATAACGGAGCGCTTCGCCCACGGCGACGGTGCCACTCGCGCAACTGTTCGAATTCGTTGTCCCGACGCCGCGAAAGCCGAATTCGATCGCGATGTTCGAATGCGCCGAGCCGCCGAAGACTTGGAGCGCCAGGGTTTGGTTTACTCCGCGCGTTCCCTTTTTCAGAAAATGCGCATGCTGATATTCCGCGTTCGCAACGCCACCCAGCGCGGTTCCGAAACTAACGCCGACCCGATGTTGCGGCGTCTGCTGCGAGTAGGGAAGGGCCGCGTCGTCCAGCGCCATTCTTGCCGAGGCGACCGCAAACTGCGCATAACGATCGAGCCGCTTCAGGCGATGGGGCGGGAAATAATTTTCCGGGATCCAATCCGGAATCTCGCCACCGCAGTGCGCATTGAATTCCGTGGTGTCGAAGCTCGAGATTCGGCGTATCCCACTTTTCTCCTCACGCAGGCCGCGCCAAAAATTGTCCCGGCCGGTTCCGATGCAGGTGATCGGGCCGATTCCAGTAATGACTGCGCGACGTCTGGCCATTTAGTTTGCGGGATTGTTTTCGAGGTATGCCTTCATGCAACGGAGGGTCTTGCTCGCAACCGGATGGATAAAGCCGTTGCCGATGACCGGCTCCGCGATCGGAGCGAGAAATGGAATTCGAAATTGCAGGTGATGCACAATCTCCACCAGGACGCCGGCGGGGGTTTCCTTGAAGGACCAAACCACATGCATCCCTTTCGTCCACGCTTTCAGATGATGAAAATGAATTTCCAGCTTTTGCCGGTCGATGATCTGCTCGGATGTCCATGAAATGGGAATCCCGGATCGGACGGCGGCCATTACCACGAGGTTGCGCTCGGGACCGCGCTCGAGATAACGGATGTAACGGTAGTGCGGCAAAATTTTCGGCCAGAGCTCGAGATTCGCCGCCGTCTCGAAGATCGTTAATCTGGGGGCGTGCATGATAATGGAGTTCGCGGTATGCATCGGAGCGGAACGCTCGTGCCAATCCGCTGCTCACGATAAACTTGCGGAGGCGCTTCGCAATGGAGGGAAAGTAACAATGGCGTTGGAAATGAAAGCAGCTTGCGAGAAATGCGGGCGGAAACTCGCCGGGAACGATCAAGCTTACATCTGCATCTACGAATGCACTTTTTGCGAGGAGTGCACGGAGTCGATGGCCGCGATCTGTCCGAATTGCGGCGGTGGACTTGTCCCGCGTCCCAAGCCGGGGAAAAAACCGCCTTTGTTGTAGCACGATGGCAAGCGGCGCGCTTGCCCTACAAGCCCGATTTGCGTCGGCACTTGATTTTGTAGGTGAGAAAACATTCCTCGCCGATTGTCCGCATTTCGGTCAGCGAACAGCGAACCGCATGCGGCAGGAACTCTTTGCTCAGGCCGGTGAGGGTCGGTGCGTTCGCCCCACCAAACAGGTAAGGCGCAATCGTGAGATTGAGCTGATCGACCAAATCTTCCTCGAGCATGGCGCGAAAAAGAGTGGCGCCGCCTTCACAGGCCACCCGTCGCACGCCGTATTCGTCCCGCAGTTGTTGCAGCATCCAGGCAAGATCGACCGTGGGTGCGTCGCTCAGATGAAGCGTCGCTTTTTCGCGTAGCGCCTTTTGATAGCGCGACGGCATTCGGACCGTGGAAAAGATCACGATCGGTCCCGCCTTCGCGGGATCCGTCTGAAAAATCTTGAGCGATGCATCGATGCGGCCTTCGTTGGAAACAATTACGCGCAGCGGATACGGCGTCTGCCCGCGCGCGATCCGCGCCTTGCGGATTTTCGGATCGGGCAAACCGAGGCGGACATTGTCGTGCTTAAGCGTGCTGTGCCCGATCAAGACGGCGTCACCGAGCGCGCGCTGCCGAAACAGGTGCGCCTTGTCCTCGCGCGAAGTGAAATCGACCGGCGAGAAATTTCGGGTCGTGATTTTTCCGTCCACGGTCATCGCGAACGTCACCGCCACGAAAGGGCGCCTGGTCCTATTCTTCCTTGTCAGCGATTTCATGCTCGAGCGTGGCGAATTCCTGCTTCATCTCGCGCATCTTCACATGGCCGGTCGCGCCGCTGGGCCGGTAAAAGAAATAAACGATGCCGCCCGGAAGGCAGCAGAAGAGGATGACCGTAAAGCCCGTCAGGCCGATCATTCTCGCGACCGCCGGAGGAATGGCACAGAGATTAAAGAGCATGACCTGCAAAATGAATTCACGGGTGCCGACTCCCGCGAAACTGATGGGAAGCGACGAGATCGTGCGCTCGATCGGCATCACGGCAAAGAAATCGATCACCGCGACGTTGGCGCGGAACGCGTAAGCCACGCATAAGAATGTGGCGAAGGTGCCGAGATGACAGAAGAGGGATGCTGCAAATGCGCCGGCCGTCGCGCGCCAATGCCGTGCATAGAGATGATATGCCGCCGAAATCTCGATCAACTTATCGCGACCGGGAAAGCGATGAGGAAGTTTGTGGAGCAGATTGAAACCGCTCACGATGAACGTCGTGCTCACAAACAAAACGGCCGCGCCGAAGACGGCGAGCACCACCCAGACATAAAAGCGGGGATTATGCAGCGGATTGCTATCGAGCTGCGCCGCGGTCTCGCGCGTCAGCCAGCCGTAACGGAGAAAAATCAGGACGCCAGTTATGATGATGAGGGCGATGAGCCCGATCATTCGATCGAACAAAACCGCGAGCAGCGCGCCGGGTTTTTTTCCGGGCGTCTCTTTCCAGAGCAGGTAGGTTTTGACAATGTCGCCACCGGTTCCGCCCGGAAGAAACTGGTTATAGAACATGCCGATAATGAAGAGGCCGACGATGCGCGCGTTGCTCAGGTTGATTCCCTGGACCTTCAAGAGAATCTGCCACCGCACTACCGCGGCGAGCTCCACGATCAGGTAGGCGATGATGGCGCCGATGATCCATCGGTAGTCCGCCTCGCGAATCGCCAAACCCATGGCGGCGCGCACCGCCGGATCGTGAAACACCCAATAGAGCAATCCGCCGGTGACGGCCAATTGAAGAATGGTGAGAAGAGTTTTTTTCATTCGCCGAATCGTTCTTTCCACCGCATCACGGACTGGCGGATCTCCTCCGCCGTTTTGCGTGGACTCATTTCCCAGACAAATAAACAGTTCGCGGGGAGGAGCGGAACAAGATTCTCCAGGTCGACCATGCCGGCGAAAGGTGGTTGGTGATCCTGCGCCGGCCAAATGCAATCCTGCAAATGGCAGCCAATCGCGCGGGGTCCGATCGCACGCAGCCATTCGGCGTGATTCACGAACCCGAGGTTCTCCTTGATCTGGATGTGCCCCATATCGTGCCAGTAACCGAGCTGCGGTGAATTCAACTCGTCGAGCAAGGCAGGCAGCTCTCGCTCGGTCGGGATCTCTTCGTAGCCGCGGCGCCCTTCCACGCCGAGCAGGATATTTTTCTTCGCGGCATATTCCGCGATCCGCTTCAGCGAATCCTTCACTCGCTCGAGATACGCCGGCGCGGCGGCTTCGCGGGTCTGGACTGCTTTTATTTTTAGACGCACATACTTTCTCGAGAGTATTTCTCCATTTTTCGCCAGCGCGACCAGTTCGTCGGTGATTGGATTCATCTCGATTTCGCCGCAATGCAGGACGACGTAGCGCGCCCCGAGGCGCTCCGCGAAATCGATGGTCTGGGAGGTTTGTTTAATCGCGCGCTCGCGTTCCTTCGAGTAGGCCGCGGAGATTTTGTAGCAATCGGGCGAAGCCTGCATGATCTCGACGGGGAGCGGACAGAAGTTGTGCAGGCTGGTGAATTCCACTTCACCGGCATCGAACATTTTCTGAATACCCGGAACGAGAGAAAGGCGGATGCCGTGACCAAGCTCGACGCGATTAAAGCCGAGGTCCTTGATCTCGCGCAACATTTCCTCACCCGCGGTGTGGCGGCCGGAGTTCCAGCAGGTGGAGAAGGAGATCATTGCCTACACCACCGCCGCCGCTGCGGGCGCCGCCTCCGTCTCGGGCACGGGAGTGTCGGGACATTCGCACACCGTTCGCCCTGCCGCCGTCAACACCGCCACGGCGCCAATCCCGTAAAGAATTGACGCCACGGTGAGGGCGGGCCGCATTCCGATCCAGTCCGAAAGTCCGGTAATCATCAACCCGGCGATCGGCATTAACCCGAAAAAGCTCAGTCCAAAAATTGCCGAGACTCGCCCACGCAATGGCCCGGGCGAACGCTCCTGGACGATGGTACCGGCCAGACCGAAATTAAGCGAAAGCGCGACCGCCAGCGTTCCCATGCAGCAAGCGACGAGGAGAAAACTATTCGAACGCGAAAGAAAAAAGAGCGCAACCGCCACGATTAAGGAAGCGCCGGTCATGAATTTAAGCCGCAGCTCACGGGCGACGCTGAGCAAACCGACCGAACCCAGCAGCGATCCCGTTCCAGAGATCGCCATGAGCCAGCCCATGCGGTCGGGGCCGAGATGCAATTCGTTCCGCACGTAAAGGGGCAACATTACGGAGAGGACCGGGAACACAAATATGGTTGTGAGCGCGATCAGCATGATCATGGAAAGAATTGTGCGATCGCCGCGCACGAAACGGAGCCCTTCCTTGAATCCGCTCCGGCGTTGCTCCTCCTCTTCCGCCGTTCCCTTTACTCGCGCCGGCAGTCCGATCATCGCAATGATGAGCGCGATGAAGGAGACCGCGTTGCAAAAAAATGCGGAGGCCGCTCCCCACCAGGCCACGAACAATCCGGCCAGCGACGGCCCCACCAGACGCGACCCGTGAAAAACAGACCGGTCCAGTGCGATGGCCGTCGCGATCTCTTCCTTCTTCACCAGCTCGGGAACGAGCGCGTTAATTGCCGGCATTTCAAACGCGATGCAAACGCCGAGCACAGCCGCAAGCACGACCACGTGCCAGATCTGGATCCGTCCAGTCATCACCAGCGTTCCGAGGATGAGCGCACAGACGATTTGCACCACCTGCGTCGCGATCAGGATCATCCGTTTATCGTGACGATCGGCGGCGGAACCACCGATCATGGTGAGCGCCAATGTCGGAATGCCCGCCGCGAAGTTCACCATGCCGAGCATGAGCGCCTGGTTGGTGAGCGAGCTCATCACCCAGCCTTGCGCCATCACCTGCATCCAGGTGCCGGTATCGGAGATGGCGGAGCCGATGATGTAACGGCGGAACGGTCCCTGCCGCAGCAACGCCAGCGCGTTACCCCAAAATGATTTCGCTCCCGCCTTCATCGGACAGACTGATACGCGGAGAAGGAGCGGCTCGCAATGCGCTGCGACGCGAAATGCGCGTCAGTAATCCCAGCTAATGTGCTCGATTTTCCAGTCTGGCTCGTGTCCCGAAATCTCAATAGACACCCACCTGCCCCCTGCGCGGAAAATGACGCGTGTCTTCGCGATCCCGCGAAGTTCGAGATGATATGGAACAAACTTTGTTTTGAATGCCGCGCCGAACGGACCAACGCTTTGGACCTCGCCTAACTCGGAATGCATCATGTTGATGAATGCCCGGGGCGACAAGAATTTTGGCGTAGATGTGGAATGCTCTGTGAGATATTCCGGATCGCGATTCTCAAAGACCCGGTGGAATGCCATCCGCGCGAAATCCATCGCCTCGGCCTTTAGAGTATTTTGATAGATGTAAAAGGCGAAGACACCGCTTCCCATGGTAAGAAGAATCAGAAAGAAAATTCCCGTAATGGCGATGACTTCCCAACGTCTTACGCGTTCCCGTTGATGCCGGGCGAAGGCATAGACTGCCGGCGCGATGGCCAGGTAGCTAAAAATGATCAGGTCCGCGATTCCAATTACAATCGTTAGGCCGTCGCTGCCGATGATTCCCCAGACGATATCCCAGCAACCATATGCGCAAAAGATCGGTGCCATCAGCCAGCGCGCCCAATTCTGTCCGATCCAGACAAAGTAGAGCAACAACGCAGCAAGCCAGCCGGTGATAAGCCTGACGAAAAACGTTTCGATATCGCCGCCCATCAACGTTGCCACGATCAAAACGCATTCTCCGAGGAGGACGACTACCGAGATGAGGATGATTGCCTCGCGACCTCGGCGCCACGGCTCGCGGTCCGGGATTGCCTGACGCCAGAGGGGTTCAACTTCCATGAAAATGAGTCATCGCAAGTTTTAACCGTTTGAAGCCTTATGCGTGAATGCTTTCGTCCAATGCCAGTGCCGGCAATGAGGACAGCGTTCGTAACGAGCGGGCCCAAAGTTGATGCCGAAAAGCGGGGCGTCGTAGTCGCCGCCGCATTCCGGACAGCGCCTGCGACCGAAGAGCATCCGGCCCGGTGCGATTCGTCCAAACGTGAAGTATGAGAACAACGCCAGGGCGCCAAAAACGTAGAGAAGTAGCCAAAGCTGAATGACAACCGTCCAGAAGGTCTTGCCCAAACCGCCGACATTCCAGGCCATCAGCAGGATCGGAAAATTACCAAGCCAATGCAGCGTCGCTGCTCCCGCGAATCCCAGGGCTAATCGGCGCCCCAGGCGCCATAGCACCACGGAAACAAACGCGCTGTGAAAAAGGCAGACCATCAAACGCTCTCCGACATACCCGCCGAACATGTAGAACGGAATTCCGTTGAACGCGGGTAGGTGTGTTATGCGCTCAGCAATAAACCACATTTCCCCAATGCCGAACCCAACCCCGATCGCAAGCGCGTATCGGACAAAGTTCGCAGGGCTAATGTCGCGGCGGATCGCAGGGATGAGCAACGGGATAAGCTTCGCCGGCTCTTCGGTGAGGGGCGCGTAGAACGAGGTTACCCACTGATAGGCCATGGACGTGGATCCAAGCTGGGCGACGATCCAATGGTCGAGCGGAACGCGAACGAGAAAGAATGCGAGCGGTTGCAAGGGCAACGCAACTATGGCGGCCAGCCACACAAGCCGCGCTTGAGCCGGCATCTTCAGTCGGTGGATCAACGGACCGAAGATCGCCGCCGCGATGCCTGTCGTGAGAATTGCTGCGAGATAAATCCCGGGCATTCTCAAGATGTTAAGCAGCGCCTAACGACTGCGAAGGTAAAAAACGAGCGATTCGCGTCAATCGTTTTGGTTAGGACAAACGGACTCTCTCGCTTTTCGGGGCTAAACGAAGAGCAGCACTTCGCACAGACTCCTCGGTTGGCGAGTAGATACGAAGTCCGAGGTTGATCCCACGATCTCCCAATATTTTTAACGTCTTTGCTGACGCCTGCGCAACCTCGTTCGCATCGCCCGTAAAGTATACGCAGAGCAGTTCAGTCTTGTGCTCGCGGGATAATGTCGCCCATGCCGGCAATGCGTTGTTCACTCGTCCGAACAATTCCGCAACGTGACCGTCAAGGTTCCCCGGTTGCTGTCCAGCCGCGTCGAGCTGCCAAGCCCCGCTCTCACGGATTATGGGCTTTCCCTTCGATGGCTCAATCTGGCCTTTGACATGGCCAAGCGTCGGTCTGCAGCCGAGGAGCCGGGAGATTGCATCAGGGTTGAGCGAATCCCCAGTGATCCTCAACGCAGCAGATGAATGGCGGAGATAAGGCATCGGAGGGAATCTAAAGTTCCCCGACAATTCTTCATGCGCAACCCTACGACGCGCCAGCCTTAGCGGAGCTGGAACGGAAGCGACGAGGCGGCAGTGAAATTCTCGGGCGTCGGCCGGCTACGCTGCGCGGGGCATCGGACAAGACAGCGCAACGAGCAGTCTTCGGCAAGACGAAAGCCAGCAGCTCAGGTAACTTGAGCGGCCAAAACTCGAAAAGGGCGAGGGCGAAGCCGATTCTGCGACGGAAACGCTTCCTCACATGATGGCGTCGGGGTGCAAGAGTCAGGATCGGGACCACAAACCTCGGGGCCGTCGTCCCCACTGGTTTGAGCAGTTGCAGCGATCTTGTCCCCAAACTCCGCTTCATAGAGAGCCTTCATATTCTCCCAGTCGTGCTGGAGGCGAGCTGCATCTTGCTCCCCACGCAAACCGAGATACGGAAAATGATGCAGGAAGCGGCCGAAGATCAGATCACAATCTTCGGCATACTTCATCGTGTCGAGAATGTGATAGTGCCAGAATATATCCATGTCATGGCTGGGGACATGAGGGCGATCGGGATATTTCAAATTAAGCGTCAGAAATCTCTTGTATACTTTTTCGGCAAGATCGGCGTGTTGGAGTGTCCAGCCAGGCCCTTCCTTCGGGTGAGTGAGTTTGACTTTGATGGGCTCGAGGTCCAGTTCGTCGATTAGCGTTATTTGTTCTTGGATGTTCATGCGCGGGGTTCCTGGTTTGTGCTGTTACCGAACGATGGGATCAACTGGTGGGGTCGCATCGGATAACTGGTCCTTGACAGTATCTGATGCTTTGCTCGTCATAGATATTAGGGGATTTGAGTGCTGTTGGCTGTGATCTAAAAATTATTTGATAGTGAGCTGTTGTTAAGCGTAATCCCCGCTGGCACACTCGCATCCGCGCTTAACAACCTACTCTGAGTTAGACGACCGACCAATTGCGCAGCTAAATCGGAGATAGCTAATTGCCGGCGGGGGACGAAGCGATAATATGCGCGACATACTCTTTGTCCGGAGTTGCCAGCCGTTGCGCGGCGGGGAATCGAATCCAAAACCGAGGATTCTTGTGAAGGCTCTGCAATTCGTTATTACCTAGCTGCAACAGAAATGTTTCATCGGGTACAAACTCATGAGCAAGAATGCCTGTGTTTTTTCCATTCAAAACGAGGGTCGAGCTTCCATATCCGTTATAGCCTCGGACGGCGTCTTCAAGGAGCTGATTTGGTTCCGAAGAGCCTATTATGCCTATGGTCGTCAAACTCGGCACCAAAATCTTGTCGATCGGCTTCAATCCTTTCGCAACCCTCGCTGGGTTAATGAAGGAATTAATGTAATCGATAAACACAGAGTTTTTTTCAAGATTACCCGGGTAGTTTTTGGCCACGTTTAGCTTTTCCTTGAAATTCGCAACGGCGATATTGATGTTTTCCTGCCAATCGAAGACGGTGTTAAGGCATTTGGTATCTGCAAATGGGCCATTAGGGCATTTGGTAGTTTTGGTTATTTGAAAAATACCGACTCCATTATCTGGCGCGACTAATGTATCCCCCACACCTCCATCTCGACTCTCGTCGAATTGCCTCTGGCCGATGCTTTCCCGAGTCGCAATCCGCTTCAACGTATCGGCAACATTCGCGCCGCTGACTCCGAAAAAGCCGTCCGCCGCTGCAGCATCAATATAACGCTGAATGTTTGCGCGCATTGGATTTGTTCCCAAAATTACCAGATCAGTTGGGGTTTGACCTATTAGTTCCTTGCCGGCTACGGTGGCTCTTACTTTAAGAACAAGGTTCCCGCCCCTAAAGACCGAACCGGGTGTGAAGGAAAGGGTAAGGAGCGTCTCTCCAGTAGTGGTTTGGTTCTGGATAATCGAGGATGATAGGTCGATGGTGTTCCCCTTCCCGTCGTGTGTCGCCAGAGTGGCCTCCCATTGAAATCGGGTTGTTGCCGTTGGGTCTGGCAGAATTCCTGCGACTCTGGCTCTAGCTTTAATCTCCGGCATTTTCGGTGAGGCGTCGATGACGTACCTGTCATTCAATGGACTTGGATCGAGCGTAATCTTAATGCTAGGACCTGCCTCAAAATAAAGGTCGTCAAGCGTAAATGAGTTCCCGTGGTCTGAAAAAGTTACCTGTGCGATATCTCCGCTGACGGATACCACTTCCAGCGGAATATTAGGGGGTAATCCCGTTCCGGATCCGATATAGTTCGCTCCGGGGCTGTCGACGGTACCGAGCACGGTTCCGCTGGCATCGTAGGCTTTAAGCGTAATGACCCTATTCCCCGTAATATAGCCTCCGACTTTGGATTGAGGTGTATCAAATAGGATAGTGATGGTGCCAGAGGGGTTATCGTACACCACGCCGCTTCCCGAATGCGGCGGATAAACCGGATTGAGGCCGACATCTTGGACAAGAATAGTTGCACTTGAAAAGTGGACCCCGAGATTCGCGTATTGTTCGGTTATCGGTGTCCCATCCCCAATCCCCTCGAAATTTATGATTCTAATATCTTGGCCGCGGCTGACGCTACAGCACGTAAGAACCAAGCCGATGGCCCAAGATGCAGCTTTGGAGCTAAATGCCCCCTTACTTGGATAGACATGCGGTGTCGTATTCATATTTTATCTGTTTTGGTTTGTATTTCGCCCGTTCGTGTAAGGCACAATGTGTTTTGGATCGGACGAGAATGCGGCGAAGATTCGTGGAGACAATTTTGTCCCTCCTTCGAACGGAACTGGTGCTTGGCTGGGCCAAATAGGTCCAGCGATAGGGGGCCAATTTGCAGATGTTCCTGGGGGACTCACGAGCGCCAACGATGGTAGGAAGTGACGCAGGCTCAGTCAATACTATTTCGCCGAAGTTGCTCTCGTGCTCGGCAATTCACGGCGGAAGCCAAGAAACGGCGACTTTTTTTGAATCGCCCCTCGGCGGATTGGAAAGCGCCCCTCCTTTGTGATCGATTGGAGCGGCGCGACGGTGGACCGTCTTCGTGACGCGCCGAAAATGGAATCGCCAAGCGCGTTTGCGGAACCGCGCGCGATGATTACGTGTAAGTCATGCGGCCGGATAAATTCACGCAGAAGATGCAGGAGGCGTTGCAGGCATCGCAGGATGTCGCTTCGCAGTTCAATCAGCAGGAAATTACGAACGAACATTTCCTGGTCGCGCTTCTCGACCAGAGCGAGGGCGTAGCGCGGCCGTTGCTGGAGAAGATGGGCGTGGCGGTGCCGCAGTTGCGGGATCGGCTGAACCAGGAGCTGGACCGGCGGCCGAAAATCCAGGGTGGAAATTTCGATGTTCGCGTCGGTAACGACTTGCGGGCGACGATCGATGCCGCGGAAAAGGAGATGGCGAAGCTCAAGGACGAATTTCTCAGCGCCGAACATTATCTGCTCGCGCTCGCGGACTCGAAGGGCGCTGCGGGGAAGTTATTGACGGAAGCGGGCGTGACGCGCGACAAGCTGATGCAGGCGTTGCAGCAGGTGCGCGGATCGCAGCGGGTGACGGACCAGAATCCGGAGGGGAAATATCAGACGCTGGAGAAATATGGCCGCGATCTGACGGAGTTGGCGAGGAAGGGAAAGATCGATCCGGTCATCGGACGCGACAACGAGATTCGACGGGTGATGCAGGTGTTATCGCGGCGCACCAAAAACAATCCGGTCTTGATCGGCGAGCCGGGCGTGGGGAAGACGGCAATCGTGGAAGGTCTGGCGCGCCGCATCATTAGCGGAGACGTACCGGAGTCGCTGAAGCAGAAGCGGATCATCGCGATGGATATCGGCTCGATGGTGGCCGGCGCGAAGTTTCGCGGCGAATTCGAGGACCGGTTGAAGGCGTTTCTGAAGGAGGTGACCGATTCGCAGGGCGAGATCATTTTGTTCATCGACGAATTGCATACCATCGTCGGCGCGGGCGCGGCGGAGGGATCGGTGGACGCTTCGAATCTGTTGAAGCCGCAACTGGCGCGCGGCGAGTTGCGCACGGTCGGCGCGACTACGCTGGATGAGTATCGGAAATACATCGAGAAGGACGCGGCGCTGGAGAGACGATTCCAGCCGGTGATGGTGGATGAGCCGAGCGTGGAAGACACCGTCGCGATCCTGCGCGGACTGAAGGAACGCTACGAAGTGCACCACGGCGTTCGCATTCAGGACGCGGCGCTGGTGGCGGCGGCGGTCTTATCGCACCGCTATATCAGCGACCGGTTCCTGCCGGACAAGGCCGTCGATCTTATCGATGAAGCGGCGTCGCGATTGAAGATCGAGCTCGATTCGATGCCAACTGAAATCGACGTGATCGAGCGCGAGATCATGCAGAGAGAGATGGAACGGCAGGCGCTGAAGAAGGAGAAAGATCCGGCGAGCAAAGAGCGGCTGAAGAAATTGGAAAAGGAGCTCGCCAGCTTGAAGGAGAAATCTTCCGGGCTGAAAGCGGAGTGGCAAAAGGAAAAAGGGGTGATCGACACTCAGCGGAAATTCAAAGAGCAGCTCGACGAGGCACGGACGGAGTTGGAGCGGGCGCAGCGGCGAGGAGAGCTGGCGAAAGCGAGCGAACTCCAATATGGCCGCATCCCGGAGCTCGAGAAAAAGCTGCGCGAGGTGGAGGAGCAGATCAAAGAGGGCGGCAACCGTTTGTTGCGCGAAGAAGTAACCGAAGAAGACATCGCCGAAGTCGTCTCGAGCTGGACGCACATTCCGGTCTCGCGATTACAAGAAGGCGAACGGCAAAAGCTCGTCCGGCTCGAAGAACATTTGCATCAGCGCGTGATCGGGCAGGATACGGCGGTCAAATCGGTGGCGAGTGCGATTCGCCGCGCGCGCGCAGGTTTGCAGGACGAAAACAAACCGATCGGTTCCTTCATTTTTCTCGGCCCTACCGGCGTCGGGAAAACGGAGCTGTCGCGCGCGCTGGCGGAGTTTTTGTTCGATGACGAACAGGCCATGGTCCGGATCGACATGAGCGAATACATGGAGAAACACACGGTCTCGCGGCTGATCGGCGCGCCGCCCGGTTACGTAGGCTACGAGGAGGGCGGGCAGCTGAGCGAAGCGGTGCGGCGGAAGCCGTATTCGGTCATCCTTTTCGATGAGATCGAGAAGGCGCACCAGGATGTCTTCAACGTGTTGCTGCAAGTGCTCGACGACGGGCGCATCACCGATGGGCAGGGGAGAACGGTCGATTTCAAGAACACCGTGATCATCATGACGTCGAACATCGGCTCGCAATACATCATGGAGGAATCGTCGCACGAAGCGCGCGAACGCCTGGTGATGGAGGCGTTGCGACAGCATTTCCGTCCGGAGTTTCTGAACCGGATCGACGACATCATTATTTTCGATCGGCTGACGGAGGAAGAGCTGAAGAAGATCGTGGAGATCCAACTGAAGCGGCTCGTTAGGCGGTTGGAGAACCAGAAGATCACGCTCGAATTAAGCGACGCGGCCAAAGCGCTCGTGGCGAGCCACGGCTACGATCCCGTTTATGGAGCGCGACCGTTGAAACGCGCCATCCAGAAATACATTCTCGATCCGTTGAGCATGGACATTCTCGAAGGAAAATTCCACGAAGGTCAGACGATCAAGGTTGACGTGGAAAATGAAACGTTGAAATTCACCGCCACCTAAGACAAGACCACCAAATAACCTCCTGGGATATGAAAAACAGAATTGCTGTCTTCGCGCTCATTGCTCTCACCTCGACCCTGACCTTACCCGCCTCCGCCGCCGAAAAAGGCGAATGGGTGCGGATCCCGAGTAATTGGCTCCTGCACCGATTCGTGCGGCCTTCCACTGCGTCCGCTCACAGTTACAAGGTTGCGCTGGTGGTGCCTCCGCACTCGAAACAGCCGAAGGTCGCTCAGTCATCGGGCCTCGGCGACGTCGATCAGCTTGCAAGCGATTTTGCCATTGAATCGATTCTGAACAACGCCGCGTTGAAGAACCTGGCGCAATCGAAGGAACTCTACTTCCAGTTCGTCATCACGCCGCCGCAGCTCGATATCAAAATGCGAAGTGTGGAGGGGCAACATCCACCTCCGCCCGGCAAGGAAATTTACGCTCCAACTGCCGACACGTTCTATACGAATCCGAATCAAAACGAGACGACTTCGCGACGAGGAAACCTGACCGTGATCTTTCCTCCCGAAGGCGGACATGCCTCAGAAGCGATGGTGACTGTTTCCACCGGAAGTCCAGCGGTGGACCGTTATTATCTCCATTCCGCGGCGCTGAATTGGCAGACCACGCGCAAATCTTCGAAGGAGCAGGTGTTGCGGACGAGCTTTGGAGCGGCCGCGCCACAGCGCTGGCAATCGATTTACGATCGCTAAATCTTCAGAGGTCATGGGCCCCGGAGAAATTGAACGACATGCCAGATCTCATGTCTTACATTCCACTATGACCAAAATTACAGGACTCGCGGTGTTGGCGGCGGCAGCTTTGGCGGTGACTTCCGCTTATGCCGGAGACAAGGACAAGGGTTGCTGCATGACCCAGGCGAACAACACGGCCAAGATGGATTGCTCGCAAACCTACGCAAAACTGAATCTTTCGGCGGAGCAGAAGACCAAGATGGATGCGATTACGGCCAAGTGTAACACGGGCGGCTGCACGAAGGAGAGCATGACCGCGTTCCTGAAATCCGCGGAAGGCATTCTGAACAAGGACCAGATGGCGACCCTCAAGGCCGAGTGCAACAAAATGCACGATAAAGACGCGAAGGCGTAAGCGGCTGGCCAGCTTAGAATTTGAAACGGCGATCCGGGAAACTGGATCGCCGTTTTCTTTTTATCGCACGCCTGTAGCCACGGCCCTGCGGGTCGTGAGAATCGCCGAGGGTGCGATTGGGGCGGACTGACGGCCCACAGGGCCGTGGCTACAATATTTTCTCTAGCAGATCAGCCAGGCGCCATCCGGCTTTCTGAAGCTGGCTCCGCACGGTCCGGGCGGACCAATCGTAATAGGAAACGCCGTCGGGCGCTTTCTTTTCATCGGCGAATCCCACCGCGATAACCGAGCCGTCATCGTTCGTTTTCGGCGCGACATCCCTGTACTGAAGCCGTCCGTGGGCTTCCCGTGCCAGAGGCATGATCTCGTTCGCCCATGCTTCAGCGTAATCTTTCAAAGCGACGCTCGCTGGCAGCCGCCAGTTTTTCGGTTCGGGTTCCAGAAGCTCTCGAATTAAATCTTTCTTAGCGGCTCCGATCTTCTCGCGTCTTTCCTCTTTGGACAGCGTCTCGGGCATCGGCGGCAGATTGGCCAGCACGGTCTCGCTATCCCAAAAGCTGTGAAACTTTGAATGGCGGGCGAGTTCGCTCCGGCCGCTCGTAAGATTTAGCGTCAGGCTATTTCCGCCCTGGTCTTCCAGACTCCCCGCGACCTTATCGGGATTTATTGGATGGCCTTCCTTGTCGAAAAACTCCGCGCCGACGTGAAGCGGCTGGTGGATATCGCCGACAAAATGCGTCAACAGAATCAGAGCGATTGGCTTCGTGATCTTCCGGTCGTTATTTTCCGGCACATCGCCTTTGAGGACGCCGATGCAGTAGGGGATCATGTGCACGATGTCCCATTTCGAGCGGCCGACTTTGCCATCGCCATATTTCTCTGTGCCTGCCACGGGCACATCCGTGTAGTGATACCAATGATGGGAGGGCGCGTTGACGTCCTTGGTGTGCGGGTTCGCCTTCCAGTAATCACGGAGTTGCGCGTCGATCTTAGGATGCGCGGAATAATGAGTAGCCGCGGGATCATCCGGGCCGTTCTTATCCCAGCCCCGGATTTCGTCCGGAATTGTGGAAGCTCTCTCCAGCGTGATTCCATCCAGGAGGGCGGCGGCCTTCGGACCGGCGGGGGTATGCGAGAGCTGCTCGTCAGCAATGGCGCCGATGATTTCGTGCCCGACCGGTCCGTACGCGGCGGTGTTTCGAAGAACGAAAACCGCGGAAACTACGATTGCGAGTTTAAGATAAGAAGTCATGTAAGCCTTTGAATTCCAAAAATGTAGAAGATGGGTGCGATCGCGCGAAGACTATTTTTGTTTGAACAGCTCGGTGCGCGCTACGCGCTCGCCTTTCATGAAGACCGCCGAGATCGCAGAGAGAGCCTTCACATCCTGAAGCGGGTTGCCATCCACGAGAAGCAACGTCGCCTCCTTTCCCTTTTCGATTGTGCCAAAACGCGAGTCGGCCCGAAGCAGTTTTGCGGCATTGGACGTCGCGGCTTGCAGGGCCACTTCGATCGGAATCCCGGCGGCGACCCAGAGCTCGATCTCGTGTTGCACCGTGGGTCCGTGCAGCACCAGAAAATTTCCCGCGTCCGAACCGGTGACGAGCATGACGCCTCCGCGCCACGCTTTCACGAGGTTGCGGCCTCCCTGTTCGACCGTCATTGGGTAATGCGTGAGGCCTTCGCGCAAGCCTTTCCATTGTTCGGCCGCGGCGGCCCGCTCTGTTCCGGCGATGAGATCCTTCGGACCCACCTGTTGAACCAGGGAACGGTTGAGCAGCGACGTGTCGCCGCGCGCGAAGCTCTTGAAGCCTTCGGCGACGCTGAGAGTAGGATCGAGGGCAACTCCTTTAGCCTTCATCTCGGCGATCGTCTCGTCAGAAATTTCGTCAAGGAAAGAGCCGTGCTCGACGGAGCTCGGTCCCACTTTGGCTGCATCCGCCACATCCGCGGCGTTGCCGGTATGGATGGAAATCGGAAGGTATTTGGCCTTCGCTTCGCCCGCGATCGCCGCAAGAACGTTCACATCGAGCCGCTGAAAGGGATAACCGGGCACGCCGCTTTCCAGCACAGCTTTGATGGCATCGATCCGCTGAAGGGCCAAGGCGTCCACTTGCTGGCGCGCTTCCTCTGGCGTTTTCGGTGTGCGCACGAATCCCGCGAGAAACGAGGCGCGCATCGCTTCGGGTATGAATTTCGCAAACTGGGTCCCGTGCCCGCCGTCCGCGGTGAACAGAGGTCCGCAGAGGAACAGCTCGCTGCCCAGTTTTTCTCCGCTGCCATAGAGGCGCCGCAGCTTCAGCATGTCATCCACCGAATCGCCGGCGCTGCGGACAGCGGTCACTCCGCTATATAAGTATGCCTGCAATTCGTGCTCGGCGTTTTTCGGATCGTACGATTTGCTTTGCTCGTCGTAAAAGCCCCCGCTGGCCCCGAGATGGACATGGACGTCGATCAGGCCTGGCAAGATGGTTTTTCCGGCTGCCTCGAGCGGCTCCGCCTTCAAACTCTTCGCGTCTGGCGCCGTGCCTTCGTAAATTTCGGCGATCTTTCCCTGCCGGATCAGGACCGACCCGGACTCAATCACTCTGCCGTCGCCGACAAAGATACGCGCGTTCTGAATCAGCCATGTTCTGCCGCGGCTCAAATCGCGCGCGAGAATCTTGGCTTTGGAAAGATCCTCATGACTCCATGATTGATAGAGGCCGAGAAGGAGAAAGGGGGCGAGCGCTGCCAGCACCCAAAGCTTTGCTGCGTTGCGGAGTTTTTCCTCCTTCTCCCAGCGAAAGAGTTTCGTCGCAATAAACATGGCTACCGCCGCCGTCACAAGCAGAGCGGTGACCGAAAGCCAATTCTGAAGGATCGATTCCCCCTTTTGGAGAATGCCGGCCGTGCCGGTGATCAGGTAGGTGGCGGGGATAAATTGAGTTACGATCTGCAACCAATTTGGAAAGAAACTGATCGGGAAAGTGGCGCCGCTCAAAAAAAGCATCGCCATATAAAGCGGCTGAATCAGGATCAAACTTTCCTGCGATGAATTGACGACGGAAGCGATGATGAGCCCGATGGATCGAAACGCGAGGCAGGCGATGATCGCGAACAGAACGAGCGAAAAGAGATTGGGCGGGATGGCCATTCCGAAAAGGCGGTTCGCGAGAATGAGCAGGACGATGAGGCTGGGAAGATAAAGAATCACCCCGGTGGCCATTGAGGCAAGCAACAGAGGGACGGGCGTGATCGGTGTGACTTTGTAGCGGCGCAGGACATTGGTCTCGCGATCCTCCACCGCGCGCATGCCGGCGCCGAACAAGCCGTTGCCCAGGATGCCGATGGCGAACACCATCGTCATGACCTGGATGATGCGGGAGCCTTGTTGAGCATCCATCGAGAAACCGAAGACGAAAAAGAAGATCAGCGGAAAGAAATAATTGAAGAAGAGGACTGATCGATTTCGAAGCGCGAGCTTCAGGTCGATGCGCATAAGGGCGAGGAACGCTTTCATAGGATCACTCGCGAAGTTTCTTGCCGGTTAATTCGATGAAGACATCTTCCAGCGTCGGCCGGGTCAGGTGCACATCGTCGAGGTCGATGCCTTGGCCATCGATCCACTTCACCATTTCCACCAGCGTGCGCGCCGGATGTTCCGAGGTGACTTTGATCTGCCGGCCATCTTCGCTCAACGTGCTCCGGATTGCGTCAGGCCAGGAAGGAAATTCGCCGCCGCGCCATGGCTGCGTCAGAGCAATTTCGATCGCGGATTGGTTCGCGCTCTTCGCCTGCAATTGGCGCGGCGAGCCGCTCGCAATGATCACGCCGTCATCAATGATCGCCACGCGGTCGCAAAGCCGTTCCGCTTCTTCGATGTAATGAGTCGTCATCACGATCGTGCGCTTTTCCGCGCGGAGCTCCTCGATCAGGTCGCGAATCTCCAGGCGCACTTGAGGATCGAGACCGCTGGTAGGCTCATCGAGAAAGAGCATCTGCGGATCATTGATCAGGGCGAGGGCGATCGCGAGGCGCTGCTTTTGTCCACCCGAGAGCGTCGCGTAATAAGCATCCTTTTTTTCCCAAAGCTGCAGTCGTTTGAGCAACGCCTCGCCATCGACGGTGCGGGTGTAAAAGGCGCCGAAAAGCTTGAGCGCTTCGTGGACCGTAATTTTGTCCGGGAGGTTCGTCGCTTGCAGACAAACGCCAATGCGGTCCTTGAGCTTTTGCTTTTGCCGGTCGGGATCGAAATCGAGGACAGTGACTTCGCCGGCGGTGCGCGGCCTTAAGCCTTCCAGGATTTCGACCGTGCTGGTTTTGCCCGCCCCATTCGGGCCGAGCAAACCGAAGACTTCGCCCGGGCGCACTTCGAAATCGATGCCCTTCACCGCTTCGAAACTTCCGTAGGATTTTCGAAGGCCGCGGACGTGGATGGCAAACTCGTTGGGCATTCGGATTGGAAAGACGAATAGCTTCAGGTACGGCGATGCGCACGAAAAATCGAAGTTCGTCGTAACCCGAGGACAACAATCACAACCGCGGTAATCCCCAGGCATTCCTCCGCGAAGAGTTCGCCGTGGCGCACATAGAACGTGTGCTCGCTGGCGATCGGGACCTCGACTTCGCCCGTCAGCACTCCCTCCGTGTATTGGCTGCGTTTCTCGTCGAGCAGCGTTTGCGTGATGCTCCCAAACTGATTGATGAAACAGGTCACGCCGGTGTTGGCGGCGCGCACCATTGGGAGCCGCGTCTCCACGCAGCGGAAAACCGCATTCGCAACGTGCTGCTGCGAACCGGCCGAGCGCAGGAACCAACCGTCGTTCGTGACGTTCACCAGCAAATTGGCGCCGCCGAGCACGAACTGCCGCGCCAGATCGCCGATCGTGTCTTCGAAACAAATCAGCGGCGCGACCTTCGCCTTATCATTCGTTAGGTGGAAAACAGTGTACTCCTTTCCGAAGGCGAAATCGTCCGGCACCTGATCACCCACCACCCGCGCGAGCAACGGAATCGTGTGCCGCCCCGGCACGTATTCGCCGAAGGGCACCAGATGAACTTTGCGGTAAATCTGCACATGCTTGCCGCCTTCCGAAACAAGCAGCGCCGCGTTGTAGGCGTGCGTCTCGTCCTGGTCGATCGAGCCCAGCAACAGATCCGTCCTGGCCGACGTCGAAAAATCCATGACGAAGCGATAACTCAATTCATCCTGCAAAACCGGCCCGGGCATGGAGCTTTCCGGCCAGACCACCAGGTCTGCTCGCGAATTCGTTTCGAGCGCGGGCAGGCTGAGCCGGCGGAATTGATTGAAGATGGCCTCGGCAAATTCCCTCGTAAATTTTTGCTCGCGCGGAACGTTGGGCTGCACCAGCGCCACGTTCAACGTTTTGGATTGCGGATGGATCCGAAGGCAATGAATGCCGAATCCCATCACGCCCACGATCGCCGCCATTGTCAGCGTCAGGTCGTAATGGGGACGCATCGGCCGCACCTGCGCTTCGAGAATGAACCGGCACACGCTGGTCAACAGGATGACGTTGGTGAAGGCGACCAGAAAGGAAAGGCCGGCGACTCCGGTAAATTCTGCAATTTGAATCAGCGCGAGCTGCGCGTGCAAAGCGCTGCCCAGGCTGTTCCAGCTCCAGCCGGAGAAAACAAGACCGCGAAACCATTCATGCGTAACCCAGGCGGCGGAGAGAAGAAGCGCTAGCCGAAAATTGTTCGTCGAGCGTAGCCAGGGCGATCGGCTGGTATCGCTCGCCACGCCGGAGCCCGCCCCGGGCGAAGGCGGGTTAGGCACAGCACGCGGCCGGAGCCGGCCGCAAAACCAGCTCCAGAACGCGAGGTAAAACGCCATGTAGAACCCCACCAGAATCATGCCGGGCACGGTGACCGTGTGCAGCCAGGAAAAGACGGTCCAGAAAAACGCGAGTCCGGCGACGTAGCCTAACGACAAATCGCGGAGCCATCGGTGTCTCGAATTCGCCCCGGAAAACCAGACTGCGCCGAGGAGCGGAATCAACGCAATCCAGCAAAGCCAGTCGTGGTTGAATGGCGCAAAACATCCGGCATACAAAAGGCCGGTGAGAATCGCGGCCAGCCACGGCCAGAACCGAAGCGCTCTCTGTGTTGTGGCCACTTCTGTCTAGCGGCGCGAGCGCTGTGAGCGCTCGCGTTCGCGCCGTCTGCTGGGATTGACGGCGTCCTGAAGGTCTTTCGCGTAGACGGTGTTGACGCGGAAGAACGCCTTCTCCACGTCCTCCATCACCCGGATGTTTACTTTGTTCGAGAGGACGTAACCCTGATCGATCAACCCGCAAAGGGTGTCGAGAAACTCGCCCGTTTCCATTTCCTCGATTCGATCGATGAGCTGCTTGCCATTGAGCTGTGTTCCCGAAAGCCCGATCTTTTTCAAGAGGCTTATCTCGCCGCCATCCAGTTTGATTTCGCGACCCATGAAAAAACTCTGCGCTTCCTGGCGGCGTTGTCGAGCGTGTTATGCGGCGGCCCGCACGGAGGCGTCTTCGCGCAGCCAATCCCAAACGCGGGTCAAATGCGCGCCGACCTCGCGCTTGATTGCGTCCAGCTCCGCGGGCGTGAACCTGGCGCCTTCGGGACGACGCTGCGCAAACAGGTAGTATTTGATTTTTGGCTCGGTGCCGGACGCGCGGACGGCGATGCGGGTGTGATCGCCGAACTCGAAGATCAACATTTTCTCTTTCGGGATTTCGTCGCCTTCGACGTCGCGATAAGTGTCCGTCTCGAAATTTTTTACCTGCACGATTTGCGCTCCGAGCATTTCGGTAGGCGGTTTGGTCACGTACGATGCGAGCAAACATTTGATCGTCTCCGCGCCCTCGGCCCCCTCGAAAGTCAGCGACCCGGTGTATTCCTGGAAGTAGCCGAATTCCGAAAAGATTTCATCGAGGAGCGCGTCGACCGTGAGGCCGCGGGATTTGGCGTAGGCAGCCACCTCGCAAAACATGATCGTGGCGCCGTTGCCGTCCTTGTCTCGCACGAAATCGCCGCCGCTATATCCATAGCTTTCTTCGCCGCCAAAGACGTAGTAGGACGAATGCTCCAGCCGGAGTTTTCTCGTCTCTTCCTCCGGCAAATCACGGTACTTTTGCTGAACTTCGGGCGGCAAGGCCGCCTCGTATTTCCCCAGCTTGGCGCCGATGTATTTGAAGCCGGTCAACGTCTCCACGCAGCGCAGCCCGAAATGTTCCGCGATCGCTTTCTGCAGGTCGGTCGTGACGAAAGTTTTGATGATGACGGCGCGGGAAATATTTTCTTTATTGAGGACTCCAAGATCGAGCAGCGTTTTCGTCCGGTAATAGGCGAGGAGCGAACCGATCTGATTGCCGCTGATCAATTCCATGGCGCCCTCGGCGCTCCGCACCGCGACTCCCATCCGGTCGCAATCCGGATCAGTGGCGACTACGAGATCGGCGTCTTCCTTTTCCGCCAGCTCAATCCCGAGTTGCAACGCGGCGGCGTTTTCCGGATTCGGAGATTGCACCGTGGGAAAATTTCCATCGAAGCGGTCCTGCTTTTTCACGACACTAAAATTGAAGCCGAGTCGCTTGAGCATCGGTTTGATGATCACGCCGCCCGTCCCGTGCAGCGGCGTGAAAACAATTCGGAGCGTATCAGCCGAACGAACAAGGTCTTTGTTTAAGATCAAACTTTCGACGCGGTCCATGTAGGCCTCGTCAATCTCACGGCCGAGCGTGATTACTTTGCCGCGCGGCTTTGCGGGCTTCGCCGGCCCGGTCTCGCTCGTAATGCTGTTGACCTTCGCGATGATGCCGCTTGCATGCGGCTCGATGACTTGTGCGCCGTCATTGAAGTAGACTTTGTAGCCGTTGTCGTGCGGCGGGTTGTGGCTGGCCGTGATGACGATACCTGCGCTCGCGCGCAAATAACGGACGGCGAAGGAGAGCTCCGGGGTCGATCTGGGCCCTTCGAAGATGCAGGCGTCGCAGCCATTTTCCGCCGCGGTCCTGGCAGCGAGCTCGGTAAACTCTTTCGAAAAATGTCGCGAGTCGTACGCGATCACGATCTTCGGTTTTCCCTCGATCTTTTCCTGCGCGCGCCATTCGTGCAAATAGGCGACGAGCCCCTGGGTCGCGCGACTGACGTTGAAAAAGTTCATCGCGTTCGTTCCCACGCAGGGGAACTGCGGCGGATCTTTTTCGTCCGCGTCGCCGCGCTCGGCCCGGGTCACGATTTTTCCGATCGTCCGCCCGCGCAGACCGCCGGTGCCGAAGGCAAGAGTCCGGTAGAAGCGATCGTTAAGCTCGGCCCATTCTCCCGCGCGCGAGAGCTCGGAAATCGTCGCAGGATAAACCGGCGAGGCCGATGCCCGGAGCAGTTCGCGGATGTTCTCTGCGGCCGAATCGCGAAGCTCGCCTGCTCGTGTCGCTTCCTCTAAAAGAGATGCAAATTCTACGTCGGCCTTCGCCATGGCAGGCGAAGTTGGCGGTGCGGTTCCGCCATTGCAATTGTTCTTTTCGATTGCTGCCTGCGTCGTTCAACGGCTTAGTGATCTTCTAGCAGCGACCATGAACATTCACGAGTACCAGGCGAAAGAGTTGCTCCAGAAATTCGGGGTTGCCACGCCAGCCGGGAAAGCGGCGGGAAGTCCCGCCGAGGCGGAACGCGCCGCGAAAGATCTGGGCGGCGGCGAACTCGTAGTGAAAGCCCAGATCCACGCCGGCGGGCGAGGGAAGGGAACTTTCTCCAACGGTTTTAAGGGTGGCGTTCATCTGTGCAAGTCGCCAGACGAAGTGCGCGATCTCGCGGCGAAGATGCTCGGGCAAACGCTCGTCACGCATCAGACCGGCCCGAGCGGCAAGGTCGTCAACACCGTGCTCGTCGCAAAATCGGTCAACATCTCGCGCGAGATCTATTTCGCCATTCTGCTCGACCGGGCCACGGCCGGCCCGCTGATCGTCGCGAGCACCGAAGGCGGAGTGGAAATTGAAACCGTCGCTGCCAAAACGCCGGAGAAGATCATTCGCGAAGCGGTTCATCCGCTCGCCGGCCTGCAGGCTTTTCAGGCGCGCAAGCTGGCGAAGCAGCTCGGCTTCGAATCTTCGCAGATCAAGGCGGCTTCACAATTGTTCGACGGTTTGTATCGCACCTTTATCGGGCTCGATTGCTCGATGGTGGAAGTGAATCCGCTGGTTGTGACCGACAAGGGCGACGTGCTCGCGCTCGACGCTAAGTTCAACTTTGATGACAACGCACTTTACCGGCACCCGGAGGTCGCGCCCTTGCGTGATATCAGCGAAGAAGATCCACGGGAGGTGGAGGCTTCGAAACACGACCTCAACTACATTGGGCTCGACGGCAACATTGCCTGCCTGGTGAACGGCGCCGGCCTTGCCATGGCGACGATGGACATCATCAAGTTCTACGGCGGCAGCCCGGCCAACTTTCTCGATGTCGGCGGCAGCGCGACCGAAGAGCAGGTCACGGAAGCGTTCAAAATTCTCGTCGGGGACAAGCGCGTGGAGGCGATCCTCGTGAATATTTTCGGAGGCATCGCGAAATGCGACGTGATCGCGCAGGGAATCATCGCCGCAGCGAAAGCTGTCGGCCTGGGCGTTCCGCTCGTGGTCCGGCTCGAAGGAACCAACGTCGAGAAAGGCAAACAACTGCTGAAAGAAAGCGGGCTGACTCTGATCACCGCCGATGACCTCGCGGACGCAGCGGAAAAAGCCGTCGCGGCCGCGACGGCAAATCCCAAATCCCAAAAACCAAATCCCAAGTAATATTCAAACTCCAATATCCAAAAAGAACGTGGACGATCCTCCCAAACCGCGCGACCTCGAGCAACGGACATTCCTGTTTGCGCAATCGATTCGAGCGTTCGTGAAGACGTTGCCGCGGACTGTCGGTAACACAGAAGATGGCCGGCAGTTGGTGCGCGCCTCAGGTTCGGTTGCTGCCAATTGGATTGAAGCAGACGAAGCGCTGAGCAAAAAAGATTTCTTAATGCGGGTGAAGATCTGCCGTAAAGAAGCAAAGGAGAGTCGCCTTTTTCTCCGATTGATGGAGGTGACAGCCGTGAGCAACAAACATCGGGACGAACTATCGGCTGAAGCCCGGGAACTGACGTTGATCTTCTCAGCGATCATCGCAAAGAGCGCCGGATCATGAGCGAAGCTTTTTCTTCATTGGGATTTGAGATTTCCCTGGGATTTGGGAATTGGGATTTGGGATTTTGCGAACTATGAGAGCCACCAACATCGCCTTTACCGGCATTCCGGTTACCGACATGAAACGAGCGCGCGGTTTTTACGAGGGAGCGCTCGGGCTTAAACCTTCAGCGAATTTTAGCGAAGGCGTTTGGATCGAGTACGAGCTCGGCGACGATACGCTCGCGATCGGGAGTGTGGGCGATCAATGGAAGCCGTCGCCTGACGGAACGAGCGTCGCGATCGAGGTGGACGACTTTGAAGCAGCCATCAAGGATTTGAAAGCGGCCAACGTGACGTTTGCCGCGGAGGGAATCGATAGTCCTGTTTGTCGCATGGCGGTGGTGCAGGACCCCGACGGCAACAAAATCATCATCCACAAATTGAAATAGTCATGATCAAGGAAGTCGCCTTCGTCGCCATTGCCGTTTCCGACAGCGAGCGCGCGCGGAAATTTTATCAAGAAACGCTCGAGCTAAAACCGGCTACGACCGCAATGGGTGGCGCGTGGGTCGAATACGAGCTGGGTGCGATGACGATCGGGGTCGGTTGTCATCCGGCGTGGCAGCCGTCGCGCGAAGGCACAACGGTCGCATTCGAAGTTGACGACATCGACGCAACGATCAGCAAGCTGAAGGAACGCGGCATCGCATTCGATATGGAGAAAACGGAAACGCCGGTCTGTTGGATGGCGCAATTTCGCGATCCTGATGGGAACAAGCTTCTCGTCCACAAAAGGAAGGTCACGTAGCCGATGGCTGTTCTCGTCGACAAAAACACTCGCCTCGTCGTCCAGGGAATCACCGGTAGCGCCGGTGGATTTCACGCGCGGCAATGCATGGAGTACGGGACGAATGTCGTCGCCGGCGTGACGCCCGGAAAGGGCGGTCAAATGTTCGACGGCAAGGTGCCCGTCTTCGACACGGTCTGGGAAGCGCGACAACAAACCGGCTGCAATGTCTCCGTGATTTTTGTGCCTGCGGCGGGCGCGGCGGATGGAATTCTCGAAGCCGTCGATGCCGGCGTCGAGCTCGTCATTTGCATCACGGAAGGAATTCCGGTGATGGATATGATGCGCGTCAAAGCGCAGATGGCCGGAAAGCCGAGCCGCCTGATCGGGCCCAACTGCCCGGGCATCATTACGCCCGACGCCTGCAAAATCGGCATCATGCCCGGATACATTCACAAGGCGGGAAGCGTCGGCGTGATCTCGCGGTCGGGGACGCTCACTTACGAAGCGGTGTGGCAATTGACTTCGCGCGGCTACGGTCAATCCACCTGCATCGGCATCGGCGGCGATCCGATCAATGGCATGTCGCATCTCGATGCGGTAAAACTTTTTAACGACGATCCCGAGACCGATTCGATGATCTTGATCGGCGAGATTGGCGGAACTGCGGAGGAAGAAGCGGCGGAATGGATCAAGGCGAATTGCAAGAAGCCGGTCGCCGCCTTTATCGCGGGAGCAACGGCGCCACCCGGCCGCCGAATGGGACACGCGGGAGCGATCGTCTCCGGCGGAAAAGGGACGGCCGCGGGAAAAATTGAAGCACTCAAGGCCGCGGGCATTGCGGTAGCCGAAACACCTGCGACGATGGCGGAGACGCTGATCACACGGATGAAAGGGAAATCATGACATTTTCGCCGGGACTTGAGGGCGTCATTGCGAACTCCACGCGCTTGAGTGACGTCATTGGCGATAAGGGCCAGCTCATTTATTGCGGCTACGACATCAATGAGCTGGTGGGCAAGGTCAGCTACAAGGAAGTGGTCTATTTGCTTTTTCACCGGAAGCTGCCGAACCGGAGCGAACTGGAAACATTTGTGCGCGAGCTGCGCAGCCAGCGGCAATTGCCGGAACCGGTGATCGATTTTCTGAAATCGGTTCCGAAAGACGCGGAGCCGATGGATGTGATGCGCACTGCGATCTCGATGCTGGGCCTTTACGATCCCGATATTGGCAAGGAAGCGACGCCGGAAATCAACCGGCGCCGGGCTATCTCGATCACCGCGAAGATCGGCGTGATCGCGGCGTATTTTCACCGGGCGCGGAACGGCAAATCGCTTCCGCCGGTGCGTGACGATCTGACCGAGACGGAGCATTTCCTCTATCTCATGTGCGGCGAGCCGCAGGCGAAAGAGGCGAGCGACACGCTCGATGTCGCGTTCATCCTTCATGCCGATCATGGCATGAATGCCTCCACCTTCAGCGCGCGTGTCACCATCTCTACGCTCTCGGATTTTTATTCGGCGATCACGGCGGCGATAGGGACGCTAAAAGGACCGTTGCACGGCGGCGCGAACGAGGGCGTCATCCATATGCTGGAAGAAATCGGGAGCGAAGACAAAGTCGACGCCTACGTCGAGAAACAGCTGGCGGAGAAAAAGAAAATCATGGGGATCGGTCATCGCGTTTACAAAACGCTCGATCCGCGCGCGCCTCATCTCCAAAAGATGGCGGTCAAGCTGAGCGAAAAACTTGGCGAGCCGAAATGGATCCGGATGTCGGAGCGGATCGCGAAGCTGATGAAGGAGAAAAAGGACCTGAACGCGAACGTGGATTTCTATTCCGCCACCGTTTATTACTCGTTAGGCATTCCGACCGATCTATTCACCCCGATTTTCGCAATCGCGCGCTGCTCCGGCTGGTGCGCGCAGGTGCTCGAGCAACTCGAAGACAATCGGCTTTACCGGCCGCTGAGCGAATACGTGGGCGAACCGGTCGGCAAAAAGGTCGTGCCGATCGACGAGCGGCCGTAACGAGAATCAGGCGATAGAGGCTGCTCGACATTCGAAACCCTCCTCGTTACTTTCCACGCCGATGAGAGCCCTTGCGTTGCTATTTCTGTTTTCCGTGGCCGGCTCTGGGCTGGTACGCGCGGAGATCACGGAGGTTGACGTCATCGCGGATCCGGCCGTTTACGGAGACTATCCGAAAAACTACCAGGAAATCGTCACCAACTGGCTCGCCACGAAGCTGGTCGATGCGCCGAGCGCGCAGATTGAATGGGTCAGCCCGCCGAAACCTGCTGCTCTGCCGGACAAGAGTGGTAAGCGGATTTTTGGTTATATGGTCGAGTTCAAAGTGAATTCCCGGAATCGATTCGGCGCCTACACGGGAATGCAAAGGCACGGAGCGCTGATTCGCGATGGAAACGTGATCAAGGGGACCGGCTTCGGTTTTTAAATGAAACTCGCTCGAAACAAGCGCATCAGGGGCGAGGGCGGTTTGGCTCTCTGGATCATCGTGCTTGCTCTCATCGGCGGCGCCCTCTGGTTTTTGTACTCGTCGCGGCGGGACGGCGAGAAAAATGCGCGCATTTTTGCGAACGAGGTCGTGCAACGTGTGGCGGTGAACTACGACGAAAAATATCTTCACGTGCATCTTAGTCCGGAGGCGCAGGTCAAGTATTTGGCGTCTTGGCGCGAGCGCATGCTGCAAACCTTGCGTCAGCTCGGGACGGTGAAGCAACCCATCGAAGTGAAGGGCGACGTCCAATTCAGCTCGGGCTTCTTCGACCCGCACGGCAACTTTCGCGCCGAGCTGATTTACCCAACCACCACCGCCGCCCTCGAGCTGGTTATTACTCGCGGGATGACGGTATGGCAGGTGGACGACATCAATCTCATCTGGACTCCAGCGCCCACACCCACTCCGCCGCCGTCGCCCACGCCCGTTGCTGCGAGTCCGACTCCGTCCCCGACGCCGGCGCCGCAGCAGAAGCCGCGGCGGAAGCGAGGATAGAGAATTGAGGATAGCGCTAGATGAATCGCGCTAGCTCAAGAGCCGGTCCAACGCATCGACGCAGAGTTGCGACCACGTTTCCAGATTGTCGCGGCGCGCGAGCAGTTCGTCCTTCTTCAAAAACGCAACGTTGGTGATCATCGCTTCGCGCTTCTCGACTCTCGGTTCCGCTAAACGAAAAACATGCACGATGCCGAGATGGACTTGCCCGACTTCTGTGGTGTCGTCATTCAAAAGCGCCAAGATCCGGTCTTCGAAAGATGAGTCGATCCTGATCTCCTCATTCACTTCGCGCTCAACGCCAGCGCGGTAGGCGGCTTCGTCCCAGGCAAAAAGCGATTCGTCGGAGTCGTTCAGGTGGCCGCCGATCCCGATCGAGCCTTTCGCCACGAGGCGTTGCTCGCCGGCTTTCTTCCCTCGCACGTAATGCAGGACCGTGTCGCCATGCACGATGAGCGCATAGGGAATGATTTGTTTATGGCCCGGATCGTTCTCGGCCTGGGCGCGCGCTAGAAAGAAATTGTTCCCCCGCGAGAGTAGCGCCGGCAGATATTTTTCCGGCTCGAAATTCAGGCCGTGAAAACTGCCGAGCTGATCGAAAAGGCTTCGCCTAACGACTAAAACATTTTCGTCCGGCTGGCTCATCAGGCGCGGCCGCGACTCAATACGAGTAGGTCATGCCGATCTGCGGCCCGAGCAGATTCAAGCTTGGGTTCGGATCGGTTTGGGCGGCGTTGGACAAATGCTGATAGAGAATGCCCGCGTTCCACTTCCAGTGATCGTTGATTTTGTAGGAGACGCCGACCGCGGTCAGGATGTTGAAAGTGAAATCCTGTCCTTGAGCGCCGAAGACACTGGCGTGGCTGTCGATCCAGCCGAGACCAACCCCTCCCGAAACGTAAGGAACAAAACGCGCCCCCGGTTTCGCAAAGTTGTAACGAAAGCCGAGCGAAATTCCGTAGTAGAAATTCTCCGGGCCGCGCGTGATCGGTTCCACCATGAAAAGAGCGTAGATCTGATTGTAACCCTGGAGCCAACTGTCGCGCTCCTTGGTGCCCCAGCGCCAGCGCGCCGTAAAAAACTGGGCGGCCACATCGTAACTGTTCGGATTGCCGATGATGCCGACCATATAGGCAGTCTCGGCGGAAAGCTCGAAGGCCGGCGCATCGACGACGCTATCCGGCGTGAAGTGGGTCGAGAGACGATCACCCGCGGCGTAGGCGAGCGGGGCGCACCAGGCGGACAAGGAAACGAGAACGATGGCTGGCCAAATCTTCATAAAAGCGCGCTACGATATTGCGAGTCCGTTTAATTGCAATTTATCGCGCGCTCTGGCACGCTTGGCCTCATGAAATCCCACATCGCGGTTATTATCTCTTTGGCACTCATGGCGGGGGCGACGGCGCACGCAGCCGACAAGGGAGAACAAATGGCCACCGACTTGTGGAAAGCGAGTGGCGGCGAGAATTGGTCCAAGGTCAAGGAGATCGATTTCACTTTTGCGGTGGAGCAGGAAGGCAAGCAGCTTTTTAGCGCCCAACATCATTGGAACGTCGCCGCCGGCACGGACGCGGTGAAATGGAAAGACAAGCAAGGGGCGGATCATAATGTGACGGTGGAGCTCGCGACGCCGCCGAAGGAAGGCGAGGGGAAGGACGCTTACGCGCGTTGGGTGAACGATTCCTACTGGTTGCTCGCGCCGCTAAAGATCCGTGACCAAGGCGTGAAAGTGGAGGACGGCGGTCCCAAGGATCTCAACGGCGCCAACTGCGAAACCTTGAAGCTGAGTTTCGAAACGGTAGGCCTGACGCCCACCGACCATTACGTTTTTTATCTCGATCCGCAGACGAAACTTCCGCGTGCCTGGGATTACATGCCGCAATCAGGACAGGGTATGCAGGCGACCTGGGAAAAATTCCAGACCTTCGGCGGACTGAATCTGGCGACCGAACACAATTTCAATGGCAAGACGATCAGGCTGGCGGACATCAAAGTGGTGACGCAGTAGCAGCCCGACTTCCCCTTTTTGTCATTCTGAGCGAAGTTTCGCGGGGCGAAACGTAGTCGAAGAATCTCTTGCTTTGCCTGCGAAGTCAGCGCCGCCGATCTGGACGAAGTAAGAGATCCTTCGACAAGCTCAGGATGACAGGAGACGAGACGGCGCAGCGCTGACGAACTGCGCAAGATCAGGTGGCAGAGCACTCGTCCATCTTTCTCCGCCTTCAATTTCCAGCGCAGCGGAATGGAGCGCATGCCGAGGCAGGAGAAGCTTGCCCGCCAGTTCCGGCGTCCAACCGGTCTCGATGAACTCGAGATAAAGTTTTTCGTCGGGCCCGTAAATCTTGTCGCCTACTACCGGATGGCCTAACGACGCCAGATGAACGCGGATTTGATGCGTGCGTCCGGTGCGCGGGATCGCGCGAATGACGCTAAATCGATTGCCGGCCACTCCGCGGGTGAATCTTTCTTCCACCCGAAAATCCGTCTGCGCCGTCGCACCGGCCGGATGGATAGTTTGCTTCAGCCAAATGGGGGATGACCCATGCGCGCCTTGCCTCGCGAGCGGAGCATCAACCGACCTCGATTCCCATTCCGGCCAGCCCCAAACGATCGCGAGATATTCCTTCGCGATGCGTTGCTCCTGCATCAACAACCCAAAACGCCGCGCCGCCGCGGCGTTCTTCGCCACGAGCACGAGCCCGCTCGTTTCGCGGTCGAGGCGATTAACGATCGAAACCTGCCCGCCGTTCGCGATCTCGAAAGCGAGCAGATGCTTGAGTTCACCCCACAGAGTGCGGGCGCTGCTCGGTTTTGTGGGATGGACCAAAAGAAACGGCGGCTTCTCGACCACGAGGAAGTCGTCTCGCTCGGCCACGATCGCAAAATCGTGCCCGCGGTTTGCGCCGGTCACATCCGTGGCGGATAAAGCTCCCTTGATCTCGCTCCGGAATGTCACGCGGGAATATAAGACGGGGGCGCGGGCGGTGCACGCGCTCGACGGCGTCTCGCTCGAGATCGCACGGAACGAATTCGTGGCGGTGAGCGGTCCGAGCGGTTGCGGCAAGAGCACGCTTATTCACCTCCTGGCCGGGCTCGAGCGCCCCAGCGCCGGCGAAATTCTGGTCGACGGCCTCGCGCTCCACAGCGCAGATGACACCATCCTCACCCAATACCGGCGTCGGCAGATCGGGCTCGTCTTCCAATTCTTCAATCTTCTGCCCACCATGAACGTGCTGGAGAACGTGTCGTTCCCGCTTCTCCTGCAAGGCGCGCCGCTCCAGGAAAGCGAAGAGCGGGCCCGGGAGTTGATCGATCTCGTCGGCTTGCGCGATCGCGCCGATCATTTCATTCATCAACTCAGCGGCGGCGAACAACAGCGGACCGCGATCGCGCGCGCGTTGGTTCACCGGCCCTCGTTGCTCATCGCCGACGAGCCGACCGGCAATCTCGATTCACATTCCGCCGCCGCCGTCATGCAGCTCATGGAAAAGATCGGCGCCGATGGTTCGACGACGTTGATCGTGGTAACGCACAGCGACGAGGTCGCACGTGCCGCCTCGCGCCGCGTGGAAATGCGCGATGGAAAAATCGTCCGCGATTCCACTTAGCGCGCGCTAATTGTTCGGCTACTTCCCAGCGGAAAGCTTCCGAACAATGCTGTGCGCCAGGTGTTCGTTGATTTCGTTGTGTCGCGGAACAGGCTGACAAACTTTCGTCACGGGGTTCTGATACCAATCGTGCTTGCCGCCGTGACGAATCAGCGTCGCGCCTTGCTCCTCGATTTTCTTAATCAAGTCCCGTCGCTTCACGCCAGCTCCAGCTCGGAGTGCTGACGAACGTTCGGGATGTTTCCTGAGGACAGCTCCTTGAAGAGATCAAGGAGATGCTCCTTCAAATCATCGAGCGAAGTTCCCTGTGTCATGTAATCGGGATATTCATCGAGATACCCCAGCCACGTCTTTTGTTCCTGCCAATACGTGAATCCCGTCGATGCCATTCGCCCATTCTACTGATTTGCCTTTGGCTGGTCAATCAAGGCATGCGCACGCTGATCTCAGACTTCCGTCTTCGGGACTCTGACTTTATTCTGGGCCCATGTTCCATGAGGCGTCACCGGCATCGTTGTTAGCTTTTCTCGCGATCTGCGCGGGCGTGGTAGCTGCATTCCTGTTCGGAATCTGGGTAAGCGCTCGCCGCGATTCGGTGAGCCCGCTCGGACGCACATCGGCGGTAGCTATCGGGACGATTCTCTGGCTCGCATTGATTTTTCTCGTTGTCCGGAGCGGCTGGCTCCATGGGGATCAACGGCGCATTCTGTTTTTTGCGGCAGCGATGAATGCGGTGAGTCTCGCCATCGGCTTTTCCGCGATTGGGCGGTGGTTGAGCGGGCTTCCCTTGGCGGCGCTGGTGGCATTCCAGGGATTTAGATTGCCACTGGAGCTGGTGCTTCATTCCTGGGTTGGACA
Organism: Verrucomicrobiota bacterium; assembly: GCA_039649045.1. Lineage (GTDB taxonomy): Bacteria > Verrucomicrobiota > Verrucomicrobiia > Chthoniobacterales > UBA10450 > AV80. Next base: position 260,285 of record JBBWZL010000005.1, read on the forward strand.
GGGGGTCATCCCCGCAACGATGACTTGGTCGGGGCGCAATTGGGATATTGTCTCCGGCGTGGTGGCATTGATCGCAGCGCCCTTTTGCCGGCGATCGATTGTTTGGGCCTGGCTCGCGAACGTGGTTGGGTTGCTGCTGCTGGCCAACGTCATGCGGGTCGCGATCCTGTCGTCGCCGGTATCTTTTGGCCGGCCGGTCGTGCCGAAGCTCGAACTGATCTATCACTTTCCCTATGCGCTGATCATTCCAGTCTGCATCGGTGGCGCGTTGATCGGGCACATTGCGCTCACGCGCGGGTTGCTCCAGAAATCGCGATGAGTGGGAGGACGGATCACGGGCGTCTCAGTTGATTCGCCGAGCAAGGCACAAGATTTGCAGCAGGAGGCGGGGTTAGTTCAACCTCGCCCATGCTCGACCTTAAAGCCCCGCCCTCACTCGACTTCCCAGACGACCCATTGAAATGGGACGGCTGGAGCAAATACAAGGCGGAAAGTCCGTACGAGCGTCTCTGTCTCGATCCGAGAGCAAAGCCGGGCGACGAAGAGATTCAGCGGCATTGCGCCGCTCTAATGCAGTGGTGGCAGAAGAAGCTCCGGCTCAAGAACCAGCCGAGCAATCCGATGGCGCAGTTGCTCGGGCGCGGCCTCGATGAAGCGTCGAGCTATCTTGTTCAAGCCCGGATGCAGCTCCTCGATCCGGAACAGCGGCTTCAGATCGACGACGAGCTGGCCGCGCAAGCCCAGGAGCAGGCGCTGGCCGAATTTTCGAAGTACGTCGCCGTCTCCATCGCGGGCAAAGTCTTGACGCCCGAAGCCGAGGCAAATCTGGCGGAGTTCGGGCAGCGCAATGGATTGAAGGAAGAGCAGACGCGCGCGTGCATTGAAGAAGAATTGGCGCGCAATAAGGCGAAGCGCGGGACGCGTGCCCCACTACCGGCCCCGCCAGCAATGCCCGTCCCGAGAACGGCCGGGATAGCGGAACAGGAATTCCATCGCATCCTGACGCTGAGCCATTTGGATTTGGGCGACGCCACGATGCTCGTCCGGCGGATTTTTGTGACGATCGCGGAGAACCTCGGCATCCCTCTTGAGCGCGCCGAACACCTCCTGGAGAATTACCTCGAGGAAGAAGAGCGGATTCCCGGCAAACCCCCCGCGCTGAGTCAACACGTTTTCGTGCCACGGCGCCCGGCTAATGGCACTTCGGTCGCACCAGCGAAAGAATCTCCGCCCGCTCCACGCATCGAGGCGTTCGCTGCCAGACTGGCGCCGAGTTGCTCGCCAGCGGGATTCACCAATCCGGGCGGCGCGCAAATGATGCTGATTCCCGGGGGCGAGTTCTTGATGGGGAGCGATGAGCCCGATGCCGGCCCGGACGAACAGCCGCTGACCCCGGTGACTCTGAGCGAATTCTACATGTCACGACATCCGGTGACGAATGATCAGTACGAACAGTTCGATCCCAGCCACAGACAAAAGCGGATCAATGGTGCCGGCGGTGAGCATCCGGTTGTGTATGTAACCAGCCTCGATGCCATCAAATATTGTCAATGGCTCGGGCAAAGGGACGGGAAAAATTACCGGCTGCCTACCGAAGCGGAATGGGAATATGCCGCGCGCGGAATCGACGGCCGGAAATATCCGTGGGGAAATCACGACCGGCGCAGAGGGTTCGCCAATTTTGCCGATGCGAGCACCACCTTTCCGTGGCGCGACCCGGAAGTGGAAGATGGTTATCCGGAGACCTCGCCGGTCGGAGCGTTTCCGCGCGGCGCGAGCTTCTTCGGCCTGGAAGACATGGCGGGCAACGTCTGGGAATGGTGCCTGGATTTCTACCAGCCATTGGCGGGCGCGCCGAAACGGAATCCGCGCGGCGTCGCCACCGGCAGCAAGCGCGTCTATCGCGGTGGCAGTTGGAAGTCGCGCTTCTCGAATCTGCGGGCCACGGCTCGCGGCGCGAACGCATCGAACTACTCCTGCAACGATGTCGGTTTCCGCATCGTCTCCGAATGCGGCGGCGGCGATTCACTTTAGGAAATCGATTCGCCGCTACGCGACGGTCTGGCGTCACCCGCGTCTTGCTGGCAATGATGAAGCTCCATAGCTTAGTGGAATAATGGCGCACGACCACGATCACTCCGGGCATTCGTGCCAGCCGCCGAGCCATAATGCGGCGTTCGCGATCGGGGTGATTTTGAATTTGGGGTTTGTCGGTGCGGAGGTTTTTTATGGGCTCGCGGCCCATTCCCTGGCGCTGATCTCGGACGCAGGACATAACCTGAGCGATGTCTTTTGTTTGCTGCTCGCCTGGGGCGCGATGCATTTGACGAAATCGGCGCCGACGAGCCGGCGCACTTACGGATGGCGGCGGTCGTCAATTCTGGCGGCGCTCATTAACGCGATCATTCTGCTGGTCGTGGTGGGAGGGATTACAGTCGAAGCAATCCGGCGATTCGCGCATCCGGAAACGGTCGCGGAAGAAACGGTGATGGCGGTGGCGGCGGTCGGGATCGTCATCAACACGATCTCGGCATTGCTTTTTTTGTCGGGACGGAAACGCGATCTGAATTTGAAGGGCGCGTTTCTACATATGGCGGGTGACGCGGCAGTTTCGGCGGGCGTGGTCATCGCGGCATTCGCGATTCGGATGACCGGCTGGCATTGGCTCGATCCAGCAGTGAGTCTCGCGATCGGAGTGGTGATTGTCTGGGGAACTTGGGGATTGCTGCGCGAATCGATCAACCTGTCGATGGATGCGGTGCCGGCCGGGATCGATCCGCTGGCCGTGGAAAATTATCTCGCGAAACTAGCGGGGGTAATCGCGGTGCACGATCTGCATATCTGGGCGATGAGCACGACGGAGGTCGCGCTCACGGTCCATCTCGTGATGGAGGAGGCGCCGCGGAACGATTTGTTCCTGCATGATGTCGGCGATGTGTTGCGCGACCGGTTCGGGATCGGTCATGCGACGACGCAGATCGAGTGCGGCAATTGCGATCGCGATTGCCGGCAGGCGCCGGTGCATGTGGTTTAGCCTCCTGCTCCTGCTCCTGATCTTGATCTTTGCTTCCTGTAGCCGCGTCCCTGTGGGACGCGTGAGATAGACGGCGATAAGAGATACGCGCGTTGTTCGCGATCGAGGTCTGGCCCCGAGCGGCCCACAGGGCCGCTGCTACAGAAGAGGAGCGACCTCTCAACCTTCACGTTGATTTATCGATCATCTGTTTCATCTTTCGGACTTCCGATGAGGCGTAGCGTAATTTTATTTTCGATTTACTTGTTGCTCGCAACTGAAGTCAGGGCGCAACAAAAAAATCCACCGACTCCGGGGCTGCCGGGAGATGTGACGCCGACGCCGTCGCCGACGGCAATACCGGTGCCGAACGTGATCGTGGCTCCGCCGGCGCGGCCGAACGGACCCATCCAGAAAAGCCTGGTCCGCATCACGGCGACGGAAGTGGAGCCGGATTACCGCGCGCCGTGGAATTCTGGCGGAGTCCAGCGGGGTATCGGCGCCGGGTTCGTGATTGACGGCAACCGAATCATGACGAACGCCCATGTGGTGAGCAACAGCCGCTATCTCACCGTCGAACGCGATGGCGATCCGAATAAGTATCCGGCCACGGTCTTGTTCGTGGCGCATGACTGTGATCTGGCGCTGCTCAAAGTTTCCTCGCCGGATTTCTTCAAAAACATGACGCCGCTGACCTTCGGCGGGATTCCCGAACTGGAATCGACCGTCTCGGCCTACGGCTATCCGCTCGGCGGCGAACGCATGTCGGTCACCACCGGAATCGTTTCGCGCGTCGATTTCCAGCTCTATACCCATTCGTCGATTGACTCGCATCTGGCGATTCAGATCAGCGCGCAGATCAATCCCGGCAACAGCGGCGGTCCCGTCATGCAGAACGCGAAAGTGGTGGGCGTCGCCTTTCAAGGCTACAGCGGCGACGTCGCGCAAGGCGTCGCCTATATGATTCCGACGCCGGTGATCCGGCGTTTTCTCAAGGACATCGAGGACGGGCATTATGACCGATATGTCGATCTCGGCGTCACCTACTCGAAGCTGCAAAATCCTGCGCAACGCCATTCCCTTGGGTTGAAGGATGACGATCGTGGCGTGCTGATCGGCTCGGTCATTTCCGCCGGTCCGGCGGCGAAGAGTCTGCAATCGGGCGACGTGGTTCTCGCAGTCGACAATCATCCGATCGCAAGCGATGGGACGGTCGAACTCGAAGGCGAACGCGTCGAGATGCCGGAAGTGGTCGAGCGAAAATTCAAGGGCGATGAGGTGAAGCTCGAGATCTGGCGGGACAAAAAGCCACTCACGGTCAGCGTCCAACTGGGATCCGTCTGGCCTTATCTCTACCTGGCGCATGGGTACGATGTGCGGCCGCGTTACATCGTTTACGGTGGGCTTCTGTTCCAACCGCTCTCGCTCGATTTGATCGACGCGTATCAGCCGACCGACGTCCGGATCCGGCATTACTTCGATTACTTCGTCCTCGAACAAATTTATCTCGAGCATCCCGAAGTCATTATTCTGACGAACATTCTGCCCGATCCGAGTAACACCTATCTGGCGGCTTATCGCGCCAGCATCGTCGATGAAGTCAACGGAAAGAAAATCCGGAAGCTCAATGATCTCGCCACCGCTTTTGCGGAAAAGACGGATCGCTTTGTGGTGCGCATGATTGGCGACGGGCCGCCGCTCGTGCTCGATCCAAAGGAAGTCGAGTCCGCGCGGGAGCGAATCAACAAACGCTACAACGTGGTAGTGGAACAGAATCTGGAAGAACAGCCGTCGAAACCGACGCCGGCCGATCAAACGAAAAGCTGATGCGCGCTTTCCGTTTCCATCTCGGTCTTTTCGCAGCGATGACCCTGCCGTTCGGGGCTCTGGCCGCGACTGCCGCGCAGAAAGGGCCGGAAACCGTGGTGAAGCCGAAAGAGCTTTCGCTCGTCCGGGTGAACGTGACCGGACAACCGTACGATTACGTGCGGCCGTGGCAGAAGAAGGCGCCGTTTTCGAAGCGCGCCCTCGGCGCGGTTCTGCCGCAAGGCCGGGTGCTCGTGACCGCCGATTTGGTGGCGAACCAAAACTATGTCGAACTCGAGCGCGCGGAGTCGGGCGAAAAGACCGCGGCGAACGTCGTGGTGGTGGATTACGAAGCGAACCTGGCGTTGCTCGAGCCCGCGGAGAAAAAATTTCTCGACGGCCTCACTCCGCTCCAGCTCGCGCTCGATACCGTGGTCGGCGATCGGCTGGCGGCGTTGCAATTGGAATCGACCGGCGCACTCGTGGTGACGGAAGGTTTGGTCACCACGATCCAGATGACGCGCTATCCGGCCGATCTGGGGCAGTTCCTCACTTATCGCATCAGCATTTCGATGCAGTACCGGGACAACAGTTACACGGTCCCGCTGGTCAAGAACAACAAGCTCGCCGGTTTACTCCTGCGTTTTGATTCCAGAACGCAAGTGGTCGATGCGATCCCGGCGCCAATTATTGCGCACTTCCTGAAAGACGCGGAGAAGCCGCAATACCGCGGTTTTCCCTCAGCCGGTTTCGGCTTCTTCCCGACGCGCGATCCGCAGTTGCGGAAGTTCGCCGAGCAGACAGGCAAGGCGGCCGGTGTTTATGTGACGAGCATCGAGCCGAATTCGCCCGCGGCGAAAGCGGGTTTGCAGGTGGGCGATATCGTGGTGGGGGTAGGAAATAACGAGATCGATCAAAATGGGAATTACGTCGATCCGCTCTACGGGAAGATCGAGTTCACGAACCTGATCACGGCGCGAGGTTATGCGGGCGACAATTTGCCGGTGCAAATCCAGCGCGCCGGCAAACCGATGGAGTTGAAATTGGAGCTCGATCACCGGAACGCGAATGACTACGTGATTCCGCCTTACAATCTCGATCGGGCGCCGCTCTACTACGTTCTCGGCGGAATGATTTTTCAGGAATTAACCCGCCAGTACCTTCGGGAATGGGGTGCGAATTGGCTGAAGGACGCGCCGCAACGTTTCGTTTATAAAGACCGTTTTCAGTCGGAGCTCTACCCGGAAGCAAATCGGCGGGTGGTAGTTTTGACGCAGGTGCTCCCGGCAAACACGACGATCGGTTACGACGACATCGCTTATCTTACCGTGAAGAAAGTAAATGGTCGGGAAGTGAAGTCGTTAGCCGATCTGGCCGAGGCGGTGAAGCAACCGCTGGACGGTTTCATCAAGATCGAGACCGAAGAGGACCCGAAACAGATCGCGCTCGACGCCAGGCAGGTCGAGGCGGAATCGGAAGCGTTGAAGCAGAATTACGGTTTGCCGTCTTTACAGCGGCTCGAATGAGCCGCTGTAGAAGCGAGGATGGAGGATTGAGGATAGAGAATGGCGAAGAGGACATCAGGCTATCCGCGGCTTTGAGATTTGCAGAAATCGTGAGCGCGTTCAGTCATTTTGTGGAGCATCGCGCCGATCTGCTGCCATTTTGCGTCGAGTTCCTTGAATTGCGCCGGAGTGATGTATCCAGAATCGACGGCGTGATCTAGCCACGATTGCGTTTCTGTCGCTTCCCCCAAAGCGTCGTTTATTTTGCTGATGAACGCTGCCTCATATCGACGCTTAGCCCAAGCTTCCGCGATCATCGCGTTTACAGCTCTCGACGAGCGCCGTATCTGATCCGTCAGAGAATAACGCTCATCTCGCGGAAAGGCTTTCGAGGTTTCGAAAATCGCTCGCGCAGCCTCCCGCGCGCTCTTGTAAACATTCAGCTCTCGAAAGCTCCTAATCTCCGACATTCTCAATCCTCTATTCTCTATCCTCGGGGCGAGCGCTACGCACACGCGGTTGAGATAGAAATTTTCCTACCTCCTCGGAATACACTTCAAACGGATTCCCCATCACCAGGAAATCCCGGTTATCGCAGGCGATCGAATCCCAGTTGATCACATAGGGTTGGTCGTTTTTCTGAAACCAGGCGACGGCTTGGGCGCGGCCGCACGCGCGGGTGTTTTGCGGTGGATGAAAGCTGGCGCCCTGGTGCCGCACGCTGTTGTTCCATTCGCCGATTCGTTTCGCCGGGCTTACTCCGAAGAAGAGCCCTTTCTCCGGATCGATGTTGTGATACTCGAGATCGAGGCTCTGGAGCCACGGATCGTCCCACCCGATCCCTTCCGATTGCATGAAGGTTTCCAGGAGCCACTTCTTGGTGATCCAATCGACGCCGCCGATGAGCGACTCGGGTTTGTTGCCCAGCGCCTCGAGCGTGAAACTCCAACTCTCGAGGAGCCAGTCCGTTTCTTCGTTCACGCCGCCCAGGTGCTCGCGCGCCAGCTCGTAGAACTGCCATTGAATGTCGAGCGCCCCCATCGTTTTTCCATTTTCGAGCCGCACGAGCCAGGCGCCGGTCGCATCGCGCGAAACATCGCGCGTGCTCTGGACGGCGTCGGCCAGGATGAGATTTTTTGGCAGCCGTCCTTCTTCGAGCAGTGACAAGACGCAGGCGGTCGTCCCGATCTTCAGCGCCGTCGCGAACGGACTCATGTTCGAATCGCCGATGAGCAAATGGAGCCGCCGATACTTGCGATAATCCGCGAGCGGTTCGTCGCGGGCATTGATGATGGCCCGATTGAATTGCACCCACTGGTAAATGTCGTTCACGATGTGATCAGCCCGCTGGCTCAACTGGAAATCGACATGGGTTTCCGGCTGGGGCAGTTGAAAATCGAAGGCGAGGGGATTCGCCTGCCCGACCCGGCCGGCGCCGGTGAAAATCTGGCGCGTGGCCAGGAAGGCGAGGAGCGTGCCGAGAACCGGCGGAGTGAATTGCGCTTCGCGCTTCATCAAATAATTCTCGTGGCAGCCGAAGGTCGCGCCGGTGTTGTGGTCGACGTTGTTCTTGATGAAGGAAACTCGATCCGCTGCCTGCAATTCGACGAGCGCCGATTGAAGAAGCTGATCACCCGCGATGTCGTAAGTCACGGCGTCGCGCAGATGCAGGCACTCGGGCGACGCGTACTCGATATGGCCCATATCGAGGTAGAGGCGGCCGCCGTTCAGGAGAAAGCCGCCGTTGCCGGGCGGTTCTTCGTAATCGCGATAATGGAGATCGATCGCGCCGGCGCGCGCCTTTTGGAAAAGGAAATTCTTCACGCGCACCGGCCACGCGTCGGTATGGGCGCGCCCCTCCTCACCGCTGACCAGGCAGCCATACTCGGTTTCAATACCGGCGACGCGATCCATCCCTGCAATGGTGTCGCGCGCTTGAAAAAGCGCAAGGCAATCAGAGGTTCCAAGGCAGATGAAAGAATTTCCAGCGCGCAGTCCTGCCGCAAGAATGGAAGGATTGGTTTATTTCGGGCGGATGCTGGACAAAATCCGCGTGCACGCGAAGGGCGATCTCCCGGAAGAGTATCAAGCGAATCTCGGGAGAGGGTTCGATGCAAAATGCTGCGCCTTGCTGCACATCGATTACGCGGAGCTGGCGGAACGGGTAAAACGGGGTGCGAGCGATGCGGAGTTGCTCGAGTGGGCCTTTACGGTCGGAAGGCGGCCGAACGAAGCCGAGATTGAGATGTGGAACGAGTTCATGCGCAAATTTGGTTGGCGCGATAAGGCCAGCGAGATTCTTACCCGGCGCAAACTCGAAGCAGGAATGACAGACCGCGCTGAGATCGAAACGATGTTTCAGTTCATCGACGCGGATGAAGGACGGCCTGTAGTTTAGCGCGGCGCGGCGACAACCGGAGGAGCTGGCGGTTGCATCCGGCAATCGATATATTTCCAGACGCCGATCACCGTCACGACGACGACCAACGAAGCGACGAGCTTCCTGGCGCGCGTGGGACCAATGCTCACCGCTATTCTGAAAGCGTATCGATCCGCTCGGCGAGACCGAAGTCCAGCTCGGTCAAACCACCTTTACTGTGCGTGGAAAGAACCAGGCGCACTTTGTTGTAACGGATATCGATGTCGGGATGATGTTCCTCATCCTCCGCCACCTCGGCCACCCCGTTCACGAAATCGATTGATTCGGTAAAGTCGTCGAACTCGAACGTGCGCTCGATATGCTTCTTTTCGAGCTCCCATTCCGGGATTTTTTTCAGACGGACTTTCGCCTCGTCCGCTTTCAGCAGGTCAGCCATAACGGGGAACGAGTAACACCCTCAAACCGTTTTGCAATGAGGAATCGCGCAGCTTTTTTTGCCACGGGGGGCAGCTACAATGCCAGGATTTTCCGGAGGTTTTTTGCGGAATCGAAGGTCTCCACGGCGCAATCGCGAGCTTGTTTGGAAAGCCGCGGCCAATCCAAGAGCACTTCGTTTACCGCAGCTTTCGCTTCCTCCAGGCCGCTGACAAATTTAAAGCCGCTCTCCCGCGGCAAATATCCAGCCGCACCGGTGTCTTCCGTGATGACCGGACGGCCGAGGGCCAGGAACGCCGCGGCGCGATCGCTCAGCCATCCGGTGCGCCAGGCCACGTCCACTCCCTTGATCGCGGTGAATTCCGCGGCTGCGCTCGCGATATAGCGACGGTAGGCGCGCGGAGTCCGGGCGACGTGATGCGGCGAAACGACGCGCCAGCCACGTTCGCGCAGACGGGCGATCTCCGGGTCGTCACGGTTCAGATTCATCGCCAGCTCAAAGCGCGCGGCCGGCACCTGGCGCGGCAAATCGAGATACGGTTCGAACGCAAATTTCTTCGAGAGATCGGGAAAGTCGCCGTCCACTTCCACGCCCCCGCCCCAATACCATTGGCCGATAGTGCAGAATTTATCGAACCGTGGCCGAGATTGCGGTTGGAGAAGTTCCGTGTCGGCCAGCGGATAAAATGTTTTCCACTGGAGCCGCGGCCCTGCGGACCGCGTCTCGAGGCGCGGTAACCGGCAATCCGCACCGCTCACATTGAGCCCGATCGTCCAGAACTCGTCGTGGTGCGATTGCCCCATCTCCATTTTCGTCATCCAGTAAAAAATCTCGCTCGGATCGAGGTCGCAGAAAATTTTTCTCTCGAATTGCAACAGGAATGGGGGGTGCAACGAGTAGCTGAGGTTGAGCAGCGTATTCGGACCGGCCAGGCGATCGAGCAGTTCGCGTTTCGAGATGCCGATGCAGCGCATTCCAGCGAAATCGTGGTCATCGTTCGCCGGGTTTTGATGCAGCAGGCAATACGAATTTTTCAGACCATGTTCGCCCAGGAGGCGCTGGAATTTACGGATGCGTGATTCGTCTTCGCGCAGATCAGCCGTCGCGGGTAGGAGCTCCAACCACACGGCATCGAGGCCGAGCCGCCGCAATCCCAGCATCCACTGCAGCGGCACCGAAAAATTGCCGCCGCCTTCCGGATATTTCGCGGCGAACCCGCAGCCAACAAAGACGGTCACCGGCACAGAATCGTCCGTCTGGCGACAGGCTCAAGCCGCGATGGCTTATCGCCCAAACCCAGGCATGTCTCTACACTCGCGCTGCGGGATGAAATCTCACGGAAGCTCGCCTCATCGTGTCTTTAACGTCGATCCACGCTTCATACCCGAAAGCGGAGATCGTCAACAGGATCATGATTAGGCCGAAAAGACCGAGTCCCAGGAAAAGTGCAATGCCCAGGTGCAAAACGATAATGCCCGCCATCCAAAAAACGCGTAGGCGCGGAACCCACATGGCTACGCAATAGCCGGTTTCGACCGCCATCGTAAACCAACTCGAAAGCATAGCCAGCCAGGGAAAACGGGCCAGCCAGGTGAAGTCATATTGGCGAAAATCCGGCTGCACCAGAGACCGCCAAATCACATTCCCACTCCACCACGCCGGGGACAGCACTTTTTCGTAGCCGGACGAGATATAGACCAGGCAAAGATGAATCTGTAACACGCGCCGCGAAAGCGTGACCCCCCAGGAAGGCAAAGGAGAGACCCGTCCCTGCCAGAGATCTAACGAATACGCTTTAGCGACTGGCATCACCATGAGGTAGAAGAGCGCGATCTGCAGGAAAATATCCAACCCATAAACAAACATGGGAACCGTATTCATTATCACCCAATGGCTGGCACAGACCAAAAACGCCGCGACTCTCGTGTGCCATCCCAGGAGCAAGCCCACGAGAAACGTCACGTAGGCCCAATAGAATATCGTCACGGATTGGTCTGCGGAGAAACCGAATTGCATTAAGAATCCGGCGATATGCAATAAATGAATCTGCCATTCCTGCCCTAACGCCCGTGAGATTTCCCATTGAACCCACGCGTCGGGTCCAAAAAAGGCCGGCCAATCCCCGTACCACAAGAGTGCTTGGTAGAGCGCGAGGCCGGCCATCAGCAGCCGAAAAACGCCAAGCGGAGCGGGAGATTGCGGCGCACAAAAAAACTTAATCGCAGCAGCTCTTGTTCTCTCCTGGATGGTCCCTCGAGTAGCGTGCGTTTCCCCGGCCGCTCCGCTCATTTTTGGTCCATGACGAAATGGGTGCTGTAGAACTCCTTTGTCGCGATGCCCTCGCCGGCCCGGAAGGCTTCCATCGTGGGATAACGGATGGTTCGCACGGTGTAGTCCACGCTGTTGACATCCTCAGACATGCCGAGCTCGTTCAACAAGCGAACCACAACAGAGCGGGCGCATAAATCTTGAAGCACCGGATTTTCCGACGATTGGGTCCTAAAACCGTAAAATCTGTTCACGGATTCATGGCTCTTGATAAAGAAGCGGAAGCTTTCCAGCGTGGAGAACTTCTCTATCGTGCCATCTTTGTGAGTGACTTTGAATTCAACCTCCGAACTTCTTCCGACATCCGGAGAGAAGAATCCGAAGCGCCAGAGGGAATAGTTGATACCACCCCAGAAACCCAGCGGTCGCTGCCACCAGCCTTGATTCGCCCATGGATCGACGCCGTGAAAGACGACTGCTCCAACTAGAGCCAGATGAACAAAAGCCACGAAATAAATTGTTCTCTGGAGCAGGGGCCGGTCTGACCGGCCCCCACTGCTTGTTACCAACCTACGACGGATCCTCTTCTCCGCCGTGAAGACTTTACTCGCCAACTGCACAGACCGAATCGACTATTGGTATTTCGCGATGATCCGATCGAGCCGTGCCACTCTCTCGAGACCCAACTGTCCTTCCAGCACCTTTCGATTGATCGTTGCTCTCCATATGTACAACACACCGCAGTCTCTGGAGATGAATTCCACATAGCCGACCCTCGCACTAGGGTCACTGGTCTTCTGCAGCTGCTGGACATCGGCCAGGGTCAGCTTCTTTGTGCCCATCGTGTCTCTTCCACCGTCAAACTCCAGCCGGTATGTGGACGGATCAGCTCCCTTGAAGAGTTCCTTGATGGCCGCTTTATCTGCCGCGGAAACCCGTTTTAGGTTGGTCGTCGTTGATGCCTGATCGCTGGATTTGCAGCAAACGCCGAGGATGGCTATGCCGATAAGCCCAAGTAATAAGAGGTATTTTGTTTTCATGTTTTGTTTTTGTTTTGCTTGTTGCAAACACCACCGCGTTTGCGTTTCCCGTGCGAGAAGAGGGTTAGCGGGCTCTGGGGAGCGTCTAACGAACTTGACGCAGCCGCATCTTCCCAAGCCGCCGTCCGGGAGGTCAAGACAATTTTCATTGCCCTGGCGGTGGTGCGGCAGCGTCCGCCGAAATGTCCCGGCCGCTCGGTTGACGCTACGGCATTCCTCCGCAAATTACCTGCTCTTTGCGCACCCGTAGCTCAACTGGATAGAGCATCTGACTACGGATCAGAAGGTTTGAAGTTCGAATCTTCACGGGTGCGCCACATGTCTTCTGGGGTTTGCTTTAGTCATTGCAAGAAAATCACGCCTACCCGTATATGCCTGATATGGCCGACAAAACAATCGAATCGAAATCCGAAGAGAGCGGAGGGCGCGGTCGAGAAAAAGAGAGTGACGGCGCCGAAGTGGCCGGTCGGGGCAGGCAATCACTCCAGACTTGCTTTAATTGTGGAGCGGAGAATTACGTCGATCCGAATTGGAGCTGGTTCACGTGCTGGAAATGCGCGCTGAAAAAACCGATGCCGCTGCCGGGCCATTAATCGCCTCTTCGGCGACAGGGTTGATCAAAAACCAGGAATGTCTCATAAAACGATCGTAGTGGCGATCAAACGCGAATGTGCGTAGGCTCTGCCCGATGAGATTTGTGCTTCTATTCGCCGTCTGGTTTTTGCTGGCGGCTTGTTCTAACGGTCCTGCTCCTCCGAATCCGACACAAGAGGAGGTCGCTGAGGCCAAAAAGGACGCCAAGGCGCGCGATGAGTTCGCGCGCAATCTTCCCAAACCCCCGGAGCGCTAGCATTGTCTATGAAAAAAATCGGCCTGCTCTTTTCGTTGTGCGGTGCGCTTTTGTTCACCGGGTGCGCCTCCTCGTCTTTGATTACTGACGAAGAATACAAGGAATACCGGGGCCCTGCGCCGTACTCGCCGGATCCGGTGCAGCACATACCGGTGGCTCCCGATCGTCCTACGGGCGGCTATTAGCCGCCGGGTCAGCCGAGTTCCTCAAACGCGCTCATCGCTTTGAACATTTCGTAGCGGCCGCGGATTTCATCCATGGTCAATGTTCGCAGCCGCTCGAGGCTAAACGCTTCGACGTTGAAGCTCGCTAGCACGCTGCCATAGATCACAGCGCGGCGGAGATCAGCGAAGGTTGGCGTTCGGTCGGCCGACGCGAGGTACCCTGCCATTCCTCCGGCGAAAGTGTCGCCCGCGCCCGTGGGATCGTGGATGTCCTCGAGCGGATACGCGCCGCAGCTAAAGAACTCGTCCTCGCCGAAAAGGAGGGCGCCGTGCTCGCCCTTTTTGATGGCCACATATTTCGGGCCCGTCTTGCGAATCCGGCGGCCGGCTTTGATGAGGCTGGTTTCCTTCGTCAGCTCGCGCGCTTCGCTGTCGTTCAGGATGAGCAGGTCCACTCGCGGCAGCAACGCGTCGAGATCCGCGCGCGTGGTTTCGATCCACAGATCCATGGTGTCGGCTACGATGAAGCGCGGGCGCTCCATTTGATCGAGCACGTGCGCCTGCAACGCGGGCGCGATGTTGGCGAGCAAGACGAAATCGGTTTCCCGGTAAGACTGCGGCAGCTCGGGCCGAAAATGTTCGAAGACGTTCAACGCCACCGAGCGCGTTTCGCGCGTATTCATGTCCCAGGCATATTCGCCCGACCAGCGGAACGTCTTGCCGGTGACCCGTTGGACTCCTTCGGCGTCAATCTTGCGCGATTTCCAAAAGGCAAACTCGGTCTCGGGAAAATCGTCGCCGACAATACCGACCATTTTCACCGGCGAAAAAAAGCTCGCGCCCAAAGCGGCGTAGGAGGCAGACCCGCCTAACAAATCGGCGTGCTCTTCGAGCTGGGTTTTGACGGTATCGAGCGCGATGGAACCAACGATAAGAAGAGACATAATCAGAGGTCAGAGGTCAGAGGTCAGCAATTTTTTCGCCGAACGCGCATACTCTGCCGCATCGGGCGCTTGCAGCAAGCCGGAGACGATCACAACCCGCCGTGTCCCAGCTGCCAGGACATCCGGCAAATTTCCTAGCTTGATTCCGCCGATGCAGAAGATCGGGATACGAACGGCGTCGTGAACCTTCCGGATTTCGCCCAAACCGATCGCCGGATAATCGGGCTTCGTCGGCGTCGCAAAAAGGGGACCGAAACCAATATAGTCGGCGCCTTCGTGGAAAGCGCGGATAGCCTGGTCGAGGCCATGGGTGGATTTTCCGACCATGCAATTCGGGCCGGCAATTCCTCGCGCTTCGGCAACCGGCATGTCGTCTTGTCCAAGATGCACGCCTTCCGCCGCAACGATTCGCGCAACCTCCGGGTGATCGTTGATGATCAACGGCACTCCGCGTTTCGCCGTAAGGCGATGAAGATCGGCAGCGATCGTCGCAATCTCCGCGTTCGCATGCCCTTTCGCGCGTAGCTGGATAAGATCGACGCCGCCTGCGATCATTTGTTCCGCGACGTTGAGCGCTTCGCCGATCTCGACGTAGCCCAGGTCAAGGATGCCGTAGAGCCGGCTGCGGCTGAGATCGGCGGCAGTCAAGGCAGCGACTATTCGTGCAAGCGCGTCGGCGTCGGTTTCAGCTCGAAGTTATTCGAGTTCATGACGCGTTCCACGAAGCCGGTATCGTAGGTGCCATTGCGGAAGTCGGCGTTGCGCATGATGGCGCTGTGAAACGGAACCGTGGTCTTGATGCCGGTAATATAATATTCGTCCAACGCCCGCCGCATTCGCGCAATGGCTGAGGCGCGCGTCGCCCCGATCGTGATCAGCTTCGCGATCATCGAATCGTAATACGGCGGCACGACATAGCCGGTGTAGGCATGAGAATCGATCCGCACCCCGCGGCCGCCCGGCGCGTAATAAAATACGATCTTACCCGGTGAGGGCTGGAAATTTTTCTCCGGATCCTCGGCGTTGATCCGGCATTGGATGGCGTGCAGGCGCGGCTGCGCGTGCGCGACATGCGGTGAGAGCCGTTCGCCGGAAGCGACCAGGATTTGTTCCTTCACGAGATCGCAGCCGTAAACCTCTTCCGTGATCGTGTGCTCGACCTGAATGCGCGTGTTCATCTCGATGAAGTAGTAGTGACCCTCGTTGTCCACGAGGAACTCCATCGTCCCGGCGTTTTCATAGCCGACGGATTCCGCCAGCTTCACCGCGGCATGCCCCATCTTCTTGCGCAACCCGGGCGACATCAGCGGCGACGGGCATTCTTCGATCACCTTCTGGTTGCGACGCTGGATCGAGCAATCGCGTTCGCCGAGATGCACCGTGCGCCCGTGCTGGTCTGCGAAAATTTGAAACTCGATGTGGTGCGGATTGATGATCAGTTTCTCAATGTAAACAGCGCCATTTCCAAAAGCCTTTTCCGCTTCGGTGCGTGCGGCGTGGAAAGCGGGGCCGAGACTGGCCTCGTTATGCGCCGCTCGCATGCCCCGGCCGCCTCCACCGGCGATCGCCTTGATCATCACGGGAAATCCAATCTTCCGCGCGATCTTGAGCGCCTCCTGTTCGTCCTCGACGATGCCGTCGCTGCCGGGCGTGACAGAGACTCCGGCTTTTCGAGCACAAGCGCGGGCGGAATTCTTGTCGCCCATCGCGTGCATTGCTCTCGACGAGGGGCCGATGAATTTGATCTTGCAGCTTTCGCACACCTCGGCGAAGTGCGCGTTCTCTGCCAGGAAACCGTAGCCGGGATGGATCGCATCCACGTCGCCGACCTCCGCGGCGCTCATGATCCGATCGATCTTCAGATAGCTTTCCGAACTCGGCGGCGCGCCGATGCAGATCGCTTCGTCCGCGAGTTGGACGTGGAGCGAATCGACATCCGCTTCCGAATAAACCGCGAGGGTGCGGATGCCGAGTTCCTTGCAGGCGCGGATGATGCGCAGCGCGATTTCGCCCCGGTTAGCGATTAAAACTTTCTCAAACATGGTAGGGCTCGTCGCGGCGAGCGGATTGGAAACTAGGCCAGCTCGAAGCTTGCGCTATTTCACTCGGAAAAGGACCTGGCCGAATTGCACTGGTTTGCCGCCCTCGGCCACCACTTCGGCGATTACGCCTTTTGTTTCCGCTTTGATTTCGTTCATGACTTTCATCGCCTCTATGATGCAAACGACGGTTTCTTCCGTGACCTCTTTCCCCACGTCCACAAACGGCGGTGATTCGGGCGAGCCGGCCCGGTAAAATGTGCCGACCATCGGCGAAAGGATGTCTCGAAGGCCTCCGCTTTGTTCGGCTTGCTGGATTGGGGCAGGGGCAGCGGGAGGGGCGGCAGTCGTCGATGCCACCGCCGGTGCCGGTGCGATCGCCATCGGTTGAGTAAAAACGGTTTGCTCGCCCGCGCCCTTTTGCAATTTGAGCTTGAACCCGTCCTTCTCCATCTCGAAGACCGACAAATCGTTCTTCTTCATCAGATCGATGACGGCTTTGATGTCTTTGAGGTCCAAGGTGGCTCCGTGGTCGAGGCTGGGCGTTTAGGTAAAGCCGTTTCTCCCGCGAGGTCAAGCAAACGAATGGAGACGGCACGCCCTCGTGCCGTTAGAGATTCCGTCCGCAGCTACGCTATCGCTGCGTGCTCGACCACGTCTCCCTAATGCACCAACGTCTGGTGATCCTCGGAGCCCGGCAGCGGCGTCAGGAAGAAAAAAATCGAGGATATCCAAGTGCAATTCTTTCTTCAGGATCTCCACGTCGCGGATGAATTGCTTCGAGGACCGCGGCTTGAATCAGTGGTCGGATGGGCGATTTCAAACCGCGGCTTGCTGGGTTCTTGCAGTCTAGCCAAGCTGATAGCATGATGGCTCCGTGAGCAAAGTTGAGCAGATGGAAACCGAGCTGCGCAAGCTGTCGCAAGCGGAGCTTCGGCAGATCCGCCAATGGCTCGACGCTGTCATCGAGGACGATTTGGAATTCACGCCGGAATTCGAAGAGTCCATTCGCCGCGCCGAACGCGACATGGCAGACGGCAAGACTACGCGTGTGCGCGAGCCTGAAAGCCCGTGAGCGCGGCGACGCAGATTTACTACGCCAGTTTCGACGATGTGTTTCTCAAGCTGCCGTGCTCGCGTTGGCGATTATCGAGTCATCTACACTTTCGATTTGAGGCAGAACATCATTCATCTGTTGGCGATCGGACACCGCAACGAAATCTACCGCTGATCGCCATTACGAATGCCGGAGCCCCCGCGACAGAATGCCGAGATTCTAAGACTGACCCCGTTCTCCCTCCCCCACGGCAGAAAGGATGAAGGATGAGGGAGGAAGGCGGAAAACAAAGCGAGGATGGAGAATAGAAGATTGATGTCCTCGGCTGCGACGCGACTTTCGAACGCTCCGGCTGGATTCTCGAGCAGCTGACGGTACTCGCATTTGGGGCGATCAGGGACAATAGATCGCCTGTAGGAATTCTCCCACTATCGCACTGTTGGGGAAACCGTCATCATCGCCTCATATGGCGGAACCGAGAGACGGATGGAGCAAAGCTGAAATCATCTTCGGTGCGATTGGTGCCATTCTCATTCCAATCGTCCTTCTGTTTTGGGGGCAGAAATACAAGGAGGTCGAGGAAACTCGGGCCAAGGAGCAAACAAAAATAGAAAACACCAGGGCGGAAGCGGCTGCTGACGCGCAGACTCGTTCGGCAAAGGCAGGAGTACTCACGCAATTGATCGACAGTTTGGCTGGTGAAGATCCACACAAGCAGGAACTCGCTTTTCGCGCTGTCGATATCGTGATGCCGGTGGAAGCGCCGACAATCCTGGGACTGGTTAAGAGCTGGAAATCAGGGCCAACACCTACAGGCACTCCGGCCACCACGGCCCAAACCATCGATAAGGTGCTCGAGGATGCGAAGCGTCAGGCTGTCCTTAATCTTTTCAATCCGGAAGACAAGAGCGCGCGTGGTCGGGCCTACGAACAAATTACTCAATCCGCGTAGCGCACAGACGTAGCACTCGCCGAAGCGATTCTGAAGGCCGCTGAGGAGCGATTTGATTTTGAGAGAGGTATAGACAACGCGGTGGTCGCGCTCCGCGATATGAGCCGTGACGCAACTCAGAACCCTTCGATTCGTGATCGGATCCTGGCCTTTGCCGATAAAGTCACTACCAAGTATCCAGGGCTCGAAGAAGATACAAAAAGTCTCAAGAAATGGATTAGCACGGACCGAAAGGCAGGCGTTGGGAGCCGCTGAGTCGGAGGGCGTCGGAGCCGTAGCGATTCGTGTGGTGCGCGTCAGTTGGATAGGGTTTACAAATGAAAATAAAGAAGCGGCTCGATGAGAACGGCGAACAACACCCAGCCAGCGAACAAAACTCCACCAGCGACGCTGACCCTCTCAGGCATGCGCGGGCCACAGATGCAGCTTCGACAACGTGGAGCTACATCGTGAAGCGCCTACCTACGTGGCTGTTGGTATTTATCGTTTTCTATCTGATGGCGCTGGTGGCTTACTCCGTATATAGCGGCGCCACAGTCCGGTTTTGGCCACCCGAAATCATTCCCGGTCTCTCGGCCACCTCGCCCGGCGATTCGCTCGATCTATCCAAGCGGAAGGAACTCTCATTTGCCGGGTCGCTGTCCAGCCAAGCCAAAGCAAAGGCACACCGCTTTCTACTGGGGCACGACAAAGTGATCGCAATTCAACCCACAGCGACTTCGAGCGCCGCTCTCTACTTTGATCTAACCGTCCAATCGCCTTCCGGAAACTTGAGAACTATTGAGCGTTTTAGGTCGATTAAGGAGTCGGCGACCTTTCATTACACAGCGGCAGAGTCCGGGGAGTACCTCCTGCTGGTCACCATGCGTCCAGATGGAGGCGCGACTGCGGGCGATTATTTCATAACGGTCACCGAAAAATAGGACCCGGCTGTGCGGGCGAGGGCGCACGGATAATTAAAGTTCGCGACGGCGGGACACCGTCGCCAGCGCGCGAGACGCGCGCGCTACCGGGGACTTCAGTTCTCAGTCTTCCGGCCTCCAGCCTTCGCCAAGGCTCCGGCTTGGCATGCTGATTCGGCTCGCTTTCGTCGTCGGCGACTGATCTTTTCTCGGCAGACTTATGGAACCTACTTTTCAGCTAAAGCTATTTCTTACCTCGTTAGCGATGAACGTGCCGACGCTCCTCGTTTGCTTTGTGGCCGGCGTCATGATCCTCGGCCGATGGCGGGAGGGATCGAGTGCTTCAACTTTTGCGGCGCTCGGGTTTGGGCTCGTCCTGGTCCTTTGTTTCTTCATGCCTCTCGCGCAGACGATGCTTCAGCAATGGGTGTTTGAGAACGGGCAACGGGCCAGTCGGATGTGGGCGTTTACCGCGTTCGGTATTGTGGGTTCGGTGCTGCACGCAATTATCTATGCTCTGCTTCTGGCGGCGATCTACGCCGGGCGGCCGAAGACAGAAAGCGCTCCATACCAGTAGCCGACTCCGTTTGGTGCGAGGATGGAGAATAGAGAATTGAGGATGGCGAAGAAAACGCGCGGCTACACCCGTCTCAGCGGAGCAAGAGTATTGCGCGATTGCGAGAGAGAAAAAGGAGCTCGCGCGCGAAGACCACTCCGGTTAAAAGCTGAGTATGATCAAATTGTTCTGCGGTATTCTGGCACTTGGCATAATGGCCTGCGGAGCGGCGAACGCGACCGAGCCGCTTGGATTCGAGGTGCGGAAGCGGAATTCCATTGGAAGGTTGGGTCTGGTTAACGTTCAGCTCGCGGTGAAAACCGAAACCGACGGCACGGTGGTCGTATCTTTCCACGCACCAGAGGCGGGAACTTACTCCCTCAGGTACACCAGCGGCCCCGACAAGGGGAAGGTGGCAACGGCACTTAGAGTGGAAAAAGCCGGCCCTGTCACCACAAAGATCAAAAGCCGACAGCGGTAACGGTCCGGGTTGGATGGATCCGAGATTGTAGGGCGGGCGGTCGCCGCGGCGACCCTGCCATATTGACATCGGCAATCGGAGCGGTTGCCTACAATCGGATGAACAAGCTGCGCAAGGTGATTTGCGGCGGACAAACTGGCGTTGATCAGGCGGCGCTGCGCGCGGCGAAGGATTGCGGACTTGAGATCGGCGGGTGGTGTCCGCCAGGGCGACAGTCGGAGGACGGTGTAATTCTGGCGGAGTTTCCGCTGAAAGAAACGCCGCACGATCGAAGCCCGGATGCGCCGGAGCTGCCGCGGTCGCAGCGAACAGAATGGAATGTGCGCGATTCGGATGGGACGCTGGTGATTGTGTCCAGAGAAGCTTCGCACCCGCCTTCGCGAGGCTTCGGCGTGGCAAGCAGCGAAGCTGCTACAGAAGATATCAGTCCGGGGACAAAATGGACGATGGAATGCGTGAGGCGGTATGGACGGCCGTTCCTGGTTTGCAGCGTCGCTGATCCAAGCGCCAAAGATAGGATTCTGAAATGGCTTGATACTTTCGTCGTTAAAGCGTTGAACGTTGCCGGTCCCAGCCAATCGGAATCGCCCGGGATCGGAGAGCGTGTCTACGCGTTGCTGCGCGATGTCTTCGCGATGCGCCAGCGAACGCCGGCGAAATAGGTCACGTAGTAACCCAGCACGATGGCGCCAATTGCCATCGACCCGGCTATGCCTGCGGACGCGAGCCACGAATCATTAGCTCCGGCGGTGTGCCAGGCGTGCCAGATTCGCCAGAGGCCGTAGAGCAATCGGGCCGTCACCGCGAGCGTGATGAGCAGAACCAACCATCGATTGGGCGTGTAATGCAGAGCTTGCGGCGTCGTTTCCCAACGGGTCAATGTCAGCCCGAGCACACCGAGAAGACAACCTCCCGTTAGGCCGATGAGTGAATAGTTAAGCGCGTTCGGAATCCAAAGATTCGTGATGGCTGTCACCCAGAGGAAAAGCGCGGTCGACAGAAGGAAGCTTACGAGATTTAGGGTAGCAGCCCATCGCCGGCCACGCCGGCGCATCGTCCCGGCGCGATAACGCAGCACGAGCAGCAACGGCATCGAGAGAACCAGCCCGATGACGAAGAGCAGTGCTGCGAGGATTGGAATCAGCGGCATGTTTTGCAGCGAGGATGGAGAATGGAGGATTGAGGATGGCGAAGAAAACGCGCGGCGACAATGTCTCACCCATTCTCTATTCTTGATCCTCTATCCTCACGGCCTCGGCGGCTCCCAGCCGCCAGAGCCCCGATGGCTCCGCGATACGCGCAGGTCGAGCCGTTCGATATCGGGATCGTAGTCCCGATTTTTGATCCACAACTTCAAATCGTCGCCGAAGAGAGCTGATTCGCAGTCGTAACACGCGGGGATGTCATCCGCGTATCCCATGTAGGTCACGACGCGGGTGCCCATCGGCCGCGCTCCTAGTTGGGCGGCGACATGGCTGGTGTAGCGCTTGAATAACTCTGCGGAGAGAGGAAGGGCGCGATCGATCTTGCGTGCGTCGAACAAGTTTTCCTCGAAAGGATTGAAGAGGTAGAAGGCGTGGTAGTCCGCGAAGGCGACATCGATTATGTTGCCATGCTGGAACTCGACATTGGCAAGCTGAAGACTACCGGCAGCCTTACGAGCGGCGGTCACAAATTCTTTTCGCTGCTCGATTCCCGTGAACCGGCCATCGGTGAGAGATGCCGCGACGAGACAGAACTTGCCGGGACCGCATCCGAGATCGAGAACACGCAGACCCGATACAGTCACCAATAGTTTCGCAGCCTCGGCCGCCACGGCGACTGGTGTCCAGAAAACCGGCGAGAGCTCGCGGAGTTTCGGCGGATAGATCAGGTCAAACTTCTCATCTTCGATCGAGAAAGCTTCCGGACCTTCCAGCTCCTCATCGGTTTGGGCTGAACCAGGTGGCATAAAGTTCATCATATATCAGGGACGCACCGCGGCGAGGAGACACCAGGTGTTGTCAATCCCAATCCGTAGAACGACGCTACATGATGAAACGACTCCCACTGTTTTTCTGCGTTATCGGCCTCGTGCTCCCGGTTGTGCAGGCTGGATCTGAAAGATATTCCAGCAAAGAAATCGTCACACAGCAGCCGTGCCCCAGTTGGTATGCGGATAATGAGTGGAATGTCAGCCTTTGGGCGACCTACGCATTCGCGGACAATGATTACCCCGCCCCAGGGAACACGATTACCCAAGGGATCACGATTCGGCTCGACGGAACACGGGTGCACCCGGAACACGACACCTACCTGGAGGCCGACCATGCCTGGGGCGGCGGCATCGACGCGAAGTATTTCTTTAGACGCTATTTTGGTATCGGGCTCGAAGGCTTCGGGTTGAACGCCCGGCGGTCGTTCGGCACCGTGACAGTCCTGCCACCACTCCCGGGGATGATCGGCACGAATGTGGATTTCGGCACCGGGCACGAAGAACGATTGATCGCTGGTTTGCTCGGGACGTTTACGTTTCGCTACCCGATCGGCTGTTCGCGTTTCGCGCCCTACGTGTGGGTGGGTGGTGGCGCGATTTTCGGGGGCGGAGAGCTCGACGAGACCAGGGTCGATGATATCCCGGCCGGCGCGATCATTCAACGTTTCCACCGGGACAGTGAGACAAAAGCCATCGGACAATTCGGCGGTGGATTCGAAGTGAGGCTCACGCCGCACATCGGTTGGACGAACGACTTCAGCTGGAACGTCGTCGAAGGCAGCAGTAACAACTTCGGGATGGCACGGTCGGGGATCAATTTCGCCTTCTAGCGATTTGTCTGGGTTAGATTCCAGCCCGTTCGAGCACTGAAGCCAGAACTTTTCCGGCTTCGAAGAATTCGCGCGCGATTTGTCGGGCGCCTCGGGAATGCCGCGCATAGTCGGCGTTGATCGCTTTCACGGCACCTGCGATTTCACCTAACGAGTTAAAGGCAAAGAGGCCGTCGTGCTTCGCAAGAGCTTTGGTGAAACCGGTTTCCTGAATGATTACCGGCCGGCCAGCCGCGAGGTAACAACCGCTTCTGTCACTAAACCAACCGGTGTTAAGGCGGATATATTGGTCCTTGGCTACGGTGAATTCGCCTTTGGAGTTACGGATGTAGTTGCGGTACAGGCGGTAGTCGGCGCTCAGGTCGTGCGGCGCGCGAAAGCGCCAGGCGTTGCGCTCAAACTTTGCGCGCGTGCTTACATCTTTAATGTCGGTGGCGAGCTCGAACGGTTCGCCAGATCGTTTTGGTGCAGCGACAAAGCGAAGGAATTCGCGCGACTTGCTCCAGAGATATTTCTCACCGCGCCACTCGATATCCTTTAGTCCGCTGGTGGACCAATTCGCCACTGAGGTGAAGACGGCAGCGGGAGCGGGACGGCGGGTTGTTTTCCAAAGATCGGTCACAATCGGCTGACGTGTCGGCAGCCATTTGAATTTGTGAGTGGGAACCGGAAAAGATTTGCCGCCGACATTCTCGCCGAAGGTAAAAAGCGCATGGTGGCGTCGAAGATATGTGATCGTGGATTTGTTTCCCTGATCGACTTTGATCTGTTCGACGCCGGGATCGCTTTCGATGTAAAGAATCCGGTCGCTCGCCAGCAGGTCTTCGTTGAACTCCTGGGTGCCGCAGACGTTCAGGATCGCGTCGGCTTCACGATACAGTTGCCGGATTTTTTTTAACGGAAGGCCGGCGGTGGGATTGCCGGGCAGGTAACGAGCGCAGAAGCTCCAGCGCCCTTCGAAGCCGAATTCGGCCGCGAGATGGCCAAGAATGCGCGCGGCGTAATCGAACTCGTTGTTGACCTCGAAAGTGTCGGGATTGTAGGGAAGGCGGGCGGAATCTTCGATATAGAAGACGTCGTGGCCGAGTCTTTGCAGGCCGACGATGTAATGAATGTGCTGCCAGATGACGCCGGCGATCGGGCAGGAGCCCATGAAGCCCATGACGATGAGGCGCTTTTTTTTCATCGCGGCGAGCGAAGAGGCGGCGTCGGTCGAGAACGAGAAAACGTCCAACGTCCAACGTCCAACGTCCAACGTTCAATTAAGAGGAGAGCCCGAGCTGCGGGAGCACCGGTGAACGCCGAATGCTGAACGTCTGGATGGAGAACCGGTGGAACTAGGAAAAACATCGCTGCTGCTTGCTCTGGAGTTGAACGTTGGACGTTTCTGAAACAGGTCGAGTGCACGTTGCGTCGCCGAACAATCCCAGATTTAGAGTTTAGCTTGTCCGCCGCAATACCAGCACGCCGCCGATCCACGCAGAGGGCAGAGCGGTGGCCGCGATCGCGATCGGGTACCAAGCCGGGCCCAGATTCATCGGGATTGCAGCGACGGCGCCGAGGGTTCCGAACACGGTTCCGATGCAACCGAGAATCAGGGCGTGGCGCATCGGATTACGAGGGGCGAGGCGCGCCGCGAAATAGCTTCCGAGGATGGTGAAGATGATGCGATACGACAGCGCCAAAGCGTTCAAGGCAGGCTGAGGCATCGGGTCGCCCCACGGCGGATAGACTTTAAGCACGTGGAGAATTTGGTCTGTGCCGAGTGAGAGAACTACGACAGCGAGAAAGCCGACAACGATGGCGACAATGCTTCGTAAAACGTTTCGTTCTTGGATCATGATGTTAGCTCTTTTGTGACCACCGCGGGATTGCCGGCGACGACGACATTTGCGGGCACGCTCTTGGTGACGACGGCGCCGGCGGCGACGACGGAATTTTCGCCAATGGTGACGCCTTTCAAAATGACGGCGTTCATACCAATCCAGACGTTATCGGAGATGATGACGGGCACGGTGCGCAGTTTCGGACGGGGCGGGCGGTCCTTGAAGAAGGGAGCCAAGGCGTGCGCGTCGATGATGCGTTGCGCGGGCTCGAGGGGATGAAAGTCGGAATCGGCGATGCCGACATTCCAGGAGATGAGGCAATGCGAGCCGATCTCGATGCGTTCCTCGGCCATGATGAGGGCGCCGTTCATCAGAGTAAATTCACCGACCGCGCAGGTGCCATTTTCGCCGATGGCAAACGAGCAGCCGGCGTAACAGGAGACGTGATCGCCGAGGACGACAGCGCGCGGCGCTTTGCTTTTGAGATGCCGAAAGATCTGCGCGGTCTCGCAGTAAAATCCTTCGCCGAAAATTACATTCGGCGGGATTGGCTGCGGCCACCAATCGCCTTCGACCCGCCGTTCACTGTTGACGTTGCTCATGATGGATAATTTCCAGAGGCGTAGAGTTTCGCGTAAACGCCGCCTTTCGCGACCAGATCGGCGCCACTGCCTTGCTCGACGATCCGGCCGTTCTCGAGCACGACGATGCGATCGACGCGATGAATGGTCGCGAGGCGATGCGTGACGATGAGGGTGGTGCGGCCCTGCATTAGTTCCTTGATGGTTTCCATGATGGCAGCTTCGGTAGTGGGATCGAGCGCGGAGGTGGGCTCATCGAGAAGCAGGATGGGCGCGTCTTTCAAAAACGCTCGCGCAATTCCGATGCGTTGTCGCTGGCCGACGCTGAGATGCCCGCCGCGTTCGCCGACCGGGCTATCGTAACCGGCCGGCATCTGGTTGATGAATTCGTCGGCCTGTGCGCGCCGAGCGGCTTCGCGAATCTCCTCGTCGGTCGCACCCGGCCGGCCGTAGGCAATGTTCTCGCGAATCGTGGTGGAAAAGAGAAGTGTGTCCTGCAACACGATCGCGATCTTCGCGCGCAGCGATTTCTTTGTAATCGCGCGCAGATCGCGGCCATCAAGCATGACGCTGCCTTCGGTCGGATCGTAGAAGCGCGGCACCAGACTCAAGAGCGTGCTCTTTCCCGCGCCCGTTCCACCGACCAACGCGATGATCTGATTCGGCGTGACCGACAGATCGATATCTTGCAGGACAGTTCGTTCGGGCCCATAACCAAAACTCACCTTTCGAAATTCAAGCGCGGCGGAGGTCTCGGTTATTTCCTTTGCATCCGACGCATCGACGACATCGTCGGCGCGATCGAGCACTTCGAAGCATCGCCGCGCCCCAGCGGTGGCGCCTTCCATGGCCCAGGCCGTGTAGGTGAGCGATTCGAGCGGCTGATACAGCATCAGCAAGTAAGCACTGAAGACGAGAAGCGACCCAAGCGTGAGCGTGCCCCGAAGCACGTGCAGCGACCCGACGTAATACATAACAGCCGTCCCGACCGCGATCAGCGTGCCGATCACGAGCGCGCTGTTCACATTCGTCAGGGTAAGGCGCAGGTTCGCCTGCAGGCTTTCGTGCGCGCGCTGGTGAAATTGTGAAACCTCGAAATCCTCGCGTCCGAAGGCGTGGACCATTCGAATCGCGCCGAGGCCTTCCTGCGCCTGGGCGAGCATGGCGCTGTCCTGTTCCTGAATCGAAGTGGACTGCGTCCGGATGCGATGCGCGAAAAAGTAAATCGCGGCAAAGAGCAGCGGAACGACGGCGAGCGAGAGCAACGCGAGCTGCCAGTCCATTCGCAGCATGATTATGAAGGTCCCGACAAGCGTGATGACCGACGCGAAAATGTTGGTGAAGCCTTTGTTGTAGATCGTTTGGATCGATTGCGAATCGTAGGCGACGCGAAAGCTCGAATCGCTCGAGCGCCGGGCGTCGTGATATTTGAGCGAAAGCGATTGCAGGTAGGCGTAAAGATCGGTGCGCAATTTCAGGAGCGCCTGGAGTCCCACCTTCACGAAAAGGTAATTGCTGGCGAGATTGAGCAGCCCCCAGAGAAGTTGGATCGCGATCAAAGCAAGACAGAGCAGGGGAATAAGGCTCGGGGAATTGCCGAACCGGGGGTGTGGATTCCGCTGGAGAACGTCGTCAACGATGATCTTCAGCGGCCACGGCTTAAGCAAACTGAGGCCGATGGCAACAATCGATAGAACAAGTCCGATCGCCGTCTGGACCGAAAAGGGCCGGTAGTATGCGAGGACACGGCGATAAATCGACATGGGAATTAAAGATTGCAGATCGCCGATTTCAGATTGAACTAACGCACGGCGCTACCGGCCCACGCTAAATCCGAAATCCGAAATCCGAAATCCGAATTCATCCTGCATGCATCATCTTCTCGAAATCTGGTTCGGCTGGGTCCAAGACTGGGGTTACCTCGGCATCATTGTTCTGATGGCGATGGAAAGTTCGATCTTTCCGGTGCCGAGCGAACTGGTTATCCCGCCGGCAGCTTTTCTCGCTGCCGAAGGGAAGCTCAACGTCTATGGAGTGGTCGCCGCGGGAACATTTGGCTCGTGGCTCGGTTCGGCCGCGAGTTATTGGGTGGCGCTTTGGCTCGGCCGGGTGGTGATCGCGCGCTGGGGCCGTTACTTTTTCATCAACGAAGCGAAGCTCGAACGCGCTGAGCGCTGGCTGCATCGCTATGAGTTGGGCGGGATATTCTTCGCGCGCCTGCTGCCAGTCATCCGCCATCTCATCTCGTTCCCCGCCGGTTTGATCCGAATGAATTTCGCGAAGTTCAGCCTGATGACGATTGTCGGCTCCGCGATCTGGTGCTCGGTGCTGGCCTGGTTCGGCCAGACTGTGATCACGCGGGAAATGGTGGAGTCGAAGAATGTTGGCGCACTGGTAACAGCCGTGAAACAGAGCCAGAACTTCCATTACATTCTAATCGCCATCGTCGTTTTGACGCTTCTTTACTTCGCCGTAATGCGCCTGACGGCCCGTCCGCAGACAAACCGGCGCTGACAATCGGTTTGTTCAGGAACGTGACACTTGTGTTCGCGAGTTCTCCCCTAATCGTGAGTCTCGCTCATCCGGGGCGTGGCTTTGCCCCAGCAAAGAAATTCCTTGAAGGAGTGGCACCTGATTTGCTCAATAAGGGCGCACAACCTCTATGAAAAAGACCAATCAGATTCTCACGCCCCGTAAACTCTCCCTCGGCGATCTCATCCTGGCGGTGAGCTCCTGCACAAAAAACACCAAGGAAACGGTCGCAGCAGTGGCCGATCTGCTCGGCAGCGGTCAGGTCCGCGTCGAAAACAACGGCCGGTTTACCCGCGCCCGCGTTTGCTAGTCGCGATCCCCTAAAAAGCTTTCAAAAGCGTCGCTTTGGCGGTCGACTCGCCGAAGCGGCGCTTTTTGCGTACAAAACGCTTTCGGTTTCTTCTTCGGCTTTTATCTTGGCCCGGTGATCGAACGTTATTCCCGGCCACAGATGACCAAACTCTGGTCGGACCAGCGGAAATTTGAGATCTGGCTGGAGATCGAGACGCTCGCCTGCGAAGCGATGGCCGAGTTGGACCAGATCCCCAAGTCCGACGCCGCCGAAATCCGCAAACGCGCCCGTTTCTCGATCCCGGAAATTGCGGAGATCGAAAAGCGAACCAACCACGATGTCATCGCGTTTTTGGAAAACGTTGCCGCATCGGTCGGGCCGGCGGCCCGCTGGATGCACCAGGGCCTGACCTCCTCCGATATTCTCGACACGACGCTGGCGGTGCAGCTAACGGAAGCGTCGCAAATCCTGGCGGAGGATCTGGCGAAATTGAGAAAGATCATCGCGGCGCAGGCGCTCCGTTTCAAAATGACGCCGATGATCGGCCGGAGCCACGGGATCCACGCGGAGCCGATCACGTTCGGACTGAAACTGGCGCTGATGTACGATGAGTTTGGTCGGGCCGAAGAGCGATTGGCCCAAACCCGGGAGCGAATCCGCGTCGGTAAACTCAGTGGCGCCGTAGGCACCCACGCGCATCTCGATCCGGCGATCGAACGCAGTGTCTGCGAGAAGCTTGGCCTGAAGGCGGCGAACATTTCGACCCAGATTATCCAGCGCGATCGGCACGCGGAGTTTTGCACGACCCTGGCGTTGATTGCTTCGAGTATCGATCGGTGGGCAACCGAATTCCGTCATTTGCAGCGAACCGAAGTTCTGGAGGTGGAGGAGTTCTTTGC
The DNA here is from genome assembly GCA_039649045.1 of Verrucomicrobiota bacterium. GTDB lineage: Bacteria > Verrucomicrobiota > Verrucomicrobiia > Chthoniobacterales > UBA10450 > AV80. Next base: position 289,613 of record JBBWZL010000005.1, read on the forward strand.
CGAAGGGCAAAAGGGCAGTTCGGCGATGCCGCATAAACGCAATCCGATCACCGGGGAACGATTGAGTGGTCTGGCGCGGGTGCTGCGAGGCAATGCGGTCGTCGCGCTGGAGAACGTCGCGCTCTGGCATGAGCGCGATATCAGCCATTCCAGCGCGGAACGCATCATCCTGCCCGATTCCTGCATCCTGCTCGATTACATGCTGGTGAAATTGAGCGATCTCGTCGAACGCCTTCAGGTTTATCCCGAGCGGATGCAGCGAAATCTCGAGCAAAGCAAAGGGCTATATTTCAGCCAGTCGATCCTGCTCGCGTTGACCCGGGCGGGCGCCGAGCGGAAAAGCGCGTACGAAGCGGTGCAGCGGGCGGCGATGCGGACATGGAGCGGTGAGGGGTCGTTCGCCGAAAATGCGAAACGCGAACCGGAGATAACTGCGCGGCTGTCTGAATCGGAGATCGATTCACTTTGTTCACTCGACGTTCATCTGCGCCATGTCGACGAGACATTCCGCGCCGTCGGTCTGGAATAGATTTCTCGATTACGCGGTAGCCGAGTTCAAAACAAGCTCGGCGAGTCGCGCGGAGGCATCGAGACGCACCTCGATGGTTTCGAATTCGATGCCACCGAGACCTCGCGACTGCGGATCGAGTGAGACCCGGACGCGATTACCCTGGGGTTGCAGGACAAGCTGAGCCACCTCAAAACGCGCCGAAAGTTCGACCGAGGCGACTTTGAACATCGCGACTAGTTGCATCGACATCGCCGGGCCCGTTTTCGCTGTGACTTCGATGGAGGCGTTTTCGTTCACGAGCGCGAGATCGTTAATCGCGAAACCATTTCGCGGCGGAATCGAATTCGGCGGCCGCCGCGTAGGGACGACGCGCATCGTCTTGATCAATCCTCGCGGATCGAGCTCGACCGATCCAATCTCGAATCCCGCCAGAAGATTTTCGGCCGAACCGGAAACCGATGACGGGGTGAGGGACAACGTCGAAGCCGTCGGTCTTGCTCGAATCGTGTCGATCCGAAAACGCGGAGTCAGCTGCACTGAAATTACTTCCATGCCCAGGCCGAGCATCACGGCACTTCCGTTGGCTGTAGCGAGCTTCGGAGGCGGTGTGGGAGCCGGCGGCGCTTTGGGAACCTCGTAGAGCGCTGGCTCGGCCGGCCGCACCTCGCGCGGAATCAGCGGTGGCGCGATCTCCGCCGGTTTGGCGATCTCGGGAGAACTGCTCGCCTCCGACGGCGGTGATGAGGGTTCCTTGACCGGCTTTCTGCCATTTCCCTGACGGGCCGGCTTGGGATCAGGGATGGCTGGTCCGGCCGGCGCCACCTTTTTCCGGGAAATGGTAAGCGGACCTTTGGCGAGCGTTTGCGTGACCAGCGCGACGAGCGCATCGGAGAGGAACGGCTTCGCGATTGTCGCGACGACGTTTTCGTATTTCTCCGCCGCGGCCAGCATTTCGGGAACATGTCCGGACATCATCACAACAGGAATTCGAGCGGTCGCTTCGTTCTCGAGTAATCGCGCGCAAACCTGGTCGCCGCGCAAATCCGGCAGACTGTAATCGAGCAACACAAGATCAGGAATCAGCACTTCCGCGCGTCTTGCTCCTTCGCCGCCCGTGAAAGCAGTGACGATTTTCAAACTGGGATCCGCCGTCGCCAACGCATCTTCCACGAAGATCAACAGCATCTCGGTGTCGTCGATGACTACGATTTTCTTTGCCGATCCCGCCTCAGCCGGCATTGGTTTTGAAACAGCGGGCGGAGGCGCCTTTGCTTCTCCGGGCTTGGGCTTGGTTTTTCGGAGGGCCTCGAGGAAAACGGGCTGCCAGGATGCTTGAATCGTGCGCGGCGCATCAATCGCTCTTGCATTCTCTTCGACCCGGGAATTTGTCCAACGCAACAGCTCATGCAACGCGCCGGTTCCGCTGAGGTTCGGGGCAGCGGCATGACAGATTTGGCCATTGAGAAAGTGAATCTCGCCCGCGCCTTCGTCGGACTTAATTTTGAATGCCCCGGTCCCCATGTTCAGGCATTCGAGCGGAACAAGATCTCTTAGATTCAAGTCGCGCAGGGTACCGCGCGAATCGCCCGAAGGAGCTTTGGTCCACGGCCCCAACAACGCCTGGACGGCCGCGCCAAAATCGGCCAGCTCGAATGGCTTCTCGACAAAATGGATCGCATTCGGCCCGTAACGTTCGGCGCCGAGCTCGCGTGGAATGCCGGAGGCAAGCGCAAGCAGACGCGCGTCCGGGTGGGCCATCCGCATCCGCTCGAGGAATTCGGCCGCGTCGGCTCGCGGTGGATCGAAATCGATGATGAAAAGTTGCGGAGATATTTCGTGCGCAGCGGCCTCAGCCGCCGCGAGAGATTCCACGGCGCGGATGCGATGCCGCGGCGCAAATTTCTTCAGGGCCGAGGTAATCGCCGCGGCCAGCGCATCGTACTCTTCGACAAGAAGAACGCTAGGCGCTGTCCCGGCAGGAGATTCGTGGGATGCAGGCACGGCGGGAGCGACTGGGAAACGCGAGGATAGAAGGAGCGTTGCGCATGTCAAAGCAAAGCAAGCGCAAGTTGCGTGCCCCCCGCCAGGACGCACCCGGCGTTTATCCTATTCGAAACGCAAAGCCTCGATCGGATCGAGCGCCGCGGCGCGCCAGGCCGGGTAAAATCCGAAGCCGATGCCGATAGCCGAGCACACCACCAACCCGGCAATAGCCCAGCCGTACGGAAAGATCAGGTCCGCCTGGAGCCACATCGCGAGGAGGTCGCCTCCGATTACCCCAAGAATGATCCCGAGTATTCCGCCGGCCTCCGAGATGAAAACGGCCTCGGTCAGGAATTGACGCAGGATATCGCGGCTGCGGGCGCCGATCGATTTGCGGATCCCGATCTCCTTTGTTCGCTCGGTCACGCTGACGAGCATAATATTCATGATCCCAATTCCGGCGGCGATGAGCGCGATCAGACTGATCACAAAGGCGCCGATCCGCACTACGTCGGCGACGGAAGTAAACGCGCTTTTGAGTGAGTCGTTGGAGTAAATCTCAAAATCGTCCGGCTGGTTCGGCTTAAGCCCCCGGGCGATCCGCATCGCGCCAATCCCTTTATCGAGGGTACGATTATAGCCTTCGGTGGAGAACGATTGCGTGGCGATGTTTACGGTCCGCTTGGCCGATCCAAAATTCTCGAAGAAGCGCGTAATGGGCATGACGCAAATGTCGTCCTGGCTCTGGCCGAAGGCCGATCCCTTTTCCGCCAGAACGCCAATGACGGACATGGGATGTCCATTTATCCTGATCACTTTCCCGATGGGCGATTCATGGGGGAAAAGGTTTTTCTCGATGGTCTTGCCGATCAGGATCACGTTGCGCGCCAGGTCCACGTCTTCATCGGTGAGATTGCGGCCGTAGCCAAGAGTGTAGGAATTTGCCGCCAGAAAACTCTTGTTCGATCCGGCGACGGTCAAAGCGGGCGGCGTCTTTAGCCCGTTGTAGGTGCACTGGCCCTTAAAGTCGAAGCACTTCAGGCAAACGTCCCGCGCAATTCCCTCCATCAACTGCTGATATCTGAGCGCCTGGGCGTAGCTGATATTGCGGCGGTTCTCGTACTTGTTTGCATTGCGGCCGCCCTGGCCGCCGCTGACGGGATACTTGGCAAACTGGAAAATGTTGGAACCAAGAAAACTGATGCCGCTCTCGATCGAAGTTTGCAGCGCGCCGATCGCCGTCATCACCGAGATGACGGAAAAGACACCGATTGTGATGCCGACCATCGTCAACCCCGAGCGCAGTTTATTTGCGCCTAACGACTGCAAGGCCATGGAAATGATTTCGCGGAACTGCATGGCGTTATTCGTATCTGAGCGCGGTCACGGGATCCAAACGAGAGGCCGACCAGGCGGGGGCGAAACCGGAAATCAACCCGGTAAAGATGGAAACAAACATCCCGATCAGCACGAGGCCGACCGAAAACTGGACTGGAAAGGATGGGAACGCGGTCGCGATCCCAAAACACATCGCATACGCGAAGGTCAATCCGATCAGTCCGCCGAGAATGCAGAGTGAGGTCGATTCGATGAGGAACTGGAGCAGGATCGTGCGCCGACGCGCCCCCAGCGCTTTGCGCGTGCCGATCTCCTTGGTGCGCTCCTTCACACTCACGAACGTGATGTTCATGATTCCGATGGCGCCCACGAAAAGAGAGAGACCGGTGATGAAAAGACCGGCCAGCGCGATCGAATTCTTCACCGGATCGAGTGTGCTCTTGAAAGCCTGCTGCTCGTTGATATTGAAGTCGTCTTTCTTTTCCGGCGACAGAGCGCGCACGCGCCGCATCAGGCCGGTCAATTCATCTTTCGCGTCCGCCAGCTTCAGCTTATCGCGCATCTTCACGCGCACGTCCGATTCACTCTTGGCGCTGAAGAACTTCTTAAACGTCGGCAGCGGGACGATCACGATCGAGTCCAGGCTGAAGAGGCCGAGAAAAGAGCCCTGGCGCGCCCCGACGCCGAGCACTCGAAAAACCTGTCCGCTAATCTGGACTTCTTTTCCGACCGGGCTTTCCGAGGGAAAAAGCGCGTCCGCCACATCGTAGCCAAGCAGACAAACATTGGCCGCGGTCCGAGTTTCCACTTCGTTGAAAAAGCGGCCCTCATTGAAATCGACCACCGAGATGAGCGGATAATCGGAGGTCGTTCCCTGAACAAAAATGCCGGTAACCTGATTATCGTCGCGTTTGACGTTGCGCAGGACGTTCGACGTCGGCACGGCGATGATGAGGTTCGAGTTCGGAGTTGCCGCTATCATCCGGTTCAAGGGCTCGGCATATTCGGTTTTTATCTCGCGCCGGTCGCGGTAGTCCCACCAATTGCTCACCCGCGCCCAGGGGAACTGGCTGACGTAGAGGACGTCATCTCCGAAAATCGCCATGCTCTTGTCGAAGCCTGTTTGGATGCCGGTGATGGCGGTGCCCATTAACGTCACGGCCACGATGCCGATGATCACGCCGAGCGCAGTCAACATCGAGCGCGTCTTGTTGGATTGCATCTGCGCGAGCGCGATCTTCCAGCTTTCGCTCAGCTCGTAGATGAAGCGCTTCATAATGCTAGGTGAAAGCCAGCGTCGCGATCTCCGGCTGCTCAGAAGTGGCATCGCTTTCGACTAATCCGTCCCGCAGAAACACGGTTCGGCGAGCGTGCCGCGCGATGTCTGCTTCGTGCGTCACGAGAATGATCGTGTGGCCGCGTTGGTACAAATTCTCGAGCAGCGACATGATCTCTTCGCCGGTTTTGGAATCGAGATTTCCGGTCGGCTCGTCCGCCAGGATGATGGAGGGGTCATTGACTAGCGCCCGCGCGATCGCCACTCGCTGGCGCTGGCCGCCCGACAGCTCGTTAGGTTTGTGCAGCAAACGGTCGCCCAGGCCGACGTCGCGCAAACTTTGCGCCGCCCGCTCTTCCCGCGTCTCAGGGTCGATTCCCGCGTAAATCAGCGGCAGCTCCACGTTCCGCAAACTGGTGGAGCGAGGAAGGAGATTGAAAGTCTGGAAAACGAATCCGATCTCGCGGTTCCGAATCGCAGCCAGCTCGTCGTCATCCATGGCTGAGACATCCTTCCCGTTGAATTCGTAGCGGCCCGAGCTGGGGGTATCGAGGCATCCGAGCATGTTCATCAAGGTCGATTTGCCGCTGCCGCTCGGCCCCATGATGGCGAGATATTCGTTGCGATGGATCTGGAGCGAGACACCGCGCAGCGCATGGACGGTCTCCTCCCCCATGACGTAGTGCTTGGTGATGTTCTCGATGTCGATGACGATCGGACCGCGCGGTCGAATCGTATCCGTGTTCAGCATAATCCTCGGTCCGCTGGGCGGTTAATGCCGGCGCCTACTTCGGTGTAGTCGTTTCCTTTTCGAGAACGACTTTCGCGCCCTCCTTTAGCTTGCGGCTGATCGCGCTGTAGCTGCCCGAAATAACGTCGTCGCCCGGCTGAACGCCACTCTTGATCTCCATGTAGGTATCGTCGGCGATTCCGGTCGTGACCTTCACCCAGTGCGCTTTTCCGTCTTTACCCATGGTGAAGACGCCCTTGCTGATTTTCTCGCGTTCCTCTTTCTCGGTTCTTTTCTCGAGTTTCTGATTTTTGAATTCGGCAGCGTTGTCGCCCTTTTCGCTGGCCGCCTGTTTCTGTTTGCGCTTTTCGAGCTCCTCCGGGCTCAGGTTGCTGTCGCCAGTCCGAATGGTGACGCTTTGCATCGGCACCGCCACGACGTCGCTGACCATGTTCGTTTCGATTTCCGCGGTGCAGCTCAGGCCCGGACGTAGTTTCACGTCGTTATCATCGATGTGCGTTTTCACTTCGAAGTTGGTCACTTCCTCCTGCGTGCCGGTGCCGGTGGTCTTACCAGTGTTCGCAATTTGCACCACGGTGCCGTGAAACTTGCGCTCGCCGTAGGCGTCAATCGTCACCAAGGCCTTGTCGCCGACTTTCACGTTCACGACGTCGTTCTCGTTCACGTCCACGCGCGCTTCCATGCTGCTGAGGTCCGCGACGCGGAGGACTTCCGTGCCCGCGAATTGATTCGTCGCGACAACGCGTTCGCCCTGCTTGCTGTTTAGCACGGTGACTGTGCCGTTGATCGGTGAATAGATTGTCGTCTTGGAAAGTTGATCGCGTGCCTGACTCGAGCCGGCCTCTGCCCGCTCGATTTCATGCAGCGTGCTTTCGTAGGTCGAAGCGGCGACATCGCGCGCCGTCTGGGCGGTGTTGAATTCCAACTCTGAAATCATTTTTTTGGTGAAGAGATCCTGGGAGCGCTTCAAATCCTGCTCCGTTTTGGCCAGGGTCGCTTTCGCCTGCAGATTCATGGCCTTAGCGCCGCTAATGGCGGCTTGCTGTTGTTCGACCAGCGCCTTGTACGAATCCGGCTTGATCTTGAGCAGCAGGTCGCCTTTTTTTACCGCCATTCCGTCAACGACCGGCAGTTCAGTAATCTCACCGGCGACCTCGGGCGAGATCTTTACCTCCACCTCCGGTTGAATTTTTCCCGTCGCCGAAACCGTCTGGACAATCGTTTTGCGCAGAGCTTTTTCGACCGTAACCGGGATCGGTTTCTCGCGTTTGCCGAGAATGGTGGAAACGACGATCCAGAGCACGATCAAGCCGATCGAACCGAAAATGATGTAACGCTTCTTGCGGGAGCGCCGTTTCTTGGGCGGAGCGGTCGTGGCAGCGGCTTGATGCATGTTAGTCAGAGGGGGGTTAAGGACGGCGGGCGAAATAGTAAGACCTTTCTAAGCAAATCCCGTTCACTCGGAGCGGGGAGAGGCAAAATAACGGCCGACGATTATGGCGATATTGACGCTCATTTCCGGTGAGATGCAACTGGGAGCCCCCGCGGATTCAAAATTAGCGGGCCAAAATACGCCCGATTGCCCAGGCGGCGTGTTCGGCAATGAGTGGTTCCGGGTCTAACGCCGCAGCTTCCAAGGCGGGCAAATCAGCCCGAGTTCCGACGTTTCCCAACGCCACACAGACGTTGCGCAAAAATCCCCGGCGCTTGATTCGCTTGATCGGCGAGTGGCGAAAGAGCGCTCGGAACCCGGCGTCGTCCAACGCGAGATAATCCCGGAGCGCCATCCCGATCGCGGGGCCGGCCGCGAATGCGGCTTCGCGCGAAACCGATGCGAAGCGGTTCCAGGGGCAGGCGTCGAGGCAATCATCACATCCATAAATGCGATCGCCGATCAGCGGGCGCAATTCGATTGGGATCGAGCCCTTGAGTTCGATCGTGAGATAGGAAATGCAACGGCGCGCGTCGAGCCGATGCGGCTCGGTGATCGCTCCGGTCGGACACGCGGTCATGCAACGATCACAGCTCCCGCAGCGATCCGGTTGCGGTAAATCGGCCGGCAGCGCGAGCGTCGTGAGAATTTCCGCGAGGAAAAACCAGGTGCCGAGTTTCGGGTCGACCAGCATCGTGCTTTTCCCGTGCCAGCCGATGCCGGCTTCGGCCGCGTGATCGCGCTCGAGGATCGGCCCCGTATCCACGTAGCATTTTTGCGCGCCACCGTGATCTGCGAGGAAAGCATCAAGCTGCTTCAGTTTCGCGAGCATGACTTCGTGGTAGTCCTCGCCCCAGGCGTAGCGAGCAATTCTTCCGCTCCCGGATTGTTCGGTTTGTTCGCCCTGCCAATAATTCAGCGCGACGACCACGACCGACCGCGCGCCTGGCAAGACCTGCTGCGGATCGCACCGCTTCTCCTCACCGCGTGCGAGCCAATCCATCTCGCCGTCGGCACCGTCGCGCAACCAGGTCCGAAATTCCTCCCCGTGCCGCGGCGGAGCGGCAGCGGCGATTCGGCAGGAATCGAAACCGAACGCTCTGGCTCGCTCGACGATCTCCTCTTTCAATGTTGGAAAAGCCGAAGTCACAGGCTTTCAATTTTCTTCCGTACCGCGTCTGCGACTTCGTCGTGTGTCAGGCGCGAGGTGTCCACTCGGACGTCGGCCGCTTCGCGATAAAGCGGCTCTCGGATCCGCCACAATTCCGCCATCGTCGCGCGCGGATTTTCCGTCTGGAGAAGTGGCCGCGTCGCGCGCCGGGAAATCCTTTGGAAAAGCGTTTCCTCATCCGCTTCGAGGCTCACCACAGTTCCTAGTTCACGCAACATCCTCACGTTTTCAGGCCGAAGTACGATTCCTCCGCCAGTCACGATAACCGACGCCCCCTTGTCGGCCAACTGCCGAAGCGCTTCCGTTTCCGCTTCTCGAAATTTCTCCTCACCAAATCGCGCGAAAACTTCGGTTACCGGCAAACCAAAGCGGGTCGATACCATCTCATCCGTGTCGAAGCGCGGCAGTCCCGTTTTCTGGCCGAGCGCTCGACCGGTCGAAGACTTTCCGGCCCCCATGAATCCGATGAGCACAATCGACTGGCCGCGTCCGGTCATGCCGCAAAAGTAGCGCAACCTCCCGCGTTGCGAAATCGCGGCGACAAAAAGCCCTTTACAACCCGACCGGTTATGGGGAACTGGAGCCATGGCCGAATCAGAATCTTCCACCTCGCTCGTTGCCATCATCATGGGCAGCAAATCGGATTGGGAAACCATGCGCCATTCGGCGGAAATGTTGACCGAACTGGGCGTGCCTAACGAATCCCACGTCCTTTCCGCGCATCGCACGCCGGAGGCGACCACTGACTTTGCGCGCAAGGCCGCGGATCGCGGCATCCGCGTCATTATCGCGGGCGCGGGCGGCGCTGCGCATTTGGCGGGAGTGATCGCCGGTCACACTTGGATTCCGGTTCTCGGCGTCCCGATCCAGTCGCAAGCGCTCCAGGGATTGGATTCGCTTTTGTCGATCGCGCAGATGCCCGGTGGCATTCCTGTCGGGACGCTTGCGATTGGAAATGCCGGCGCGAAAAACGCCGCGCTGCTTGCCGCCAGTATAATCGGACTCAGTGACGAAAAAGTGCGCGGAAAGCTTCAGGCGTTTCGACAAAAGCAGACCGACGCGGTGCTCGCTCAGCGGGTCCCATGACCGAGGTTCTCCCTTCGCGTACGTCCGAGGAGCGCGCGAAGGCCGTGGCTACTGCCACCGAATTACTGCGCACCGGCCACGCCGTCGCGTTGCCGACGGAAACGGTTTACGGACTCGCGGCCGATGCGCTCAGCAGCGAAGCCGTCGCTAAAATCTTCGAGGCAAAGGAACGTCCGCGCTTCGATCCGCTTATCGTTCATCTGCCCGATCGCGCCTGGCTCGAACGCGTGGCGAGGATTGACAATGATTCGCGCGATCTAATCGAGAAACTGATCGCGCAATTCTGGCCGGGGCCGTTCACGGTTGTTCTGCCGCGGCGCGAAATCATTCCCGACATCGTCACTGCCGGTCTCGAGACGGTTGCTCTTCGCGTCAGCGCGCATCCCGTATTTGCGGATATCATTGCCAACTTCGGTTCGCCTCTGGCGGCGCCGAGCGCCAATCGATTCGGCCGGGTCAGTCCGACGACCGCGCAGCATGTGCTCGAGGAGCTCGACGGACGCATTCCATTGATTGTCGATGCCGGACCAACTGCGCATGGAATCGAATCGACAATTGTTGCGGTGCGAAATGGCCGAATGGAATTGCTCCGGCGCGGACCAATCACGACCGCGCAGCTCGAAACATTTGGCGAGGTGGTTTTCGTGGAAGCTGAGCGACCTGAAGCCCCCGGTCAGCTTCCGTCGCATTACGCGCCCTCCACTCCGCTCGTTCTCACGGACGCCGCTTCTTCGTACGCGTTGCCAGCGAACCAGAAATGCGGGTTGCTCGCTTGGCGGTCAGTTGCTGGGACAAAGCAATTTGCCGAAATCAGGCAGCTTAGTTCCAATCAGGATATGCGTGAGGCCGCCACAAATCTGTTTCGCTATCTGCGGGAACTGGACCGGCTGAATCTCGATCTCATCGTCGCCGAATTATTGCCGGAAGAAGGATTGGGCGCCGCGATCAACGACCGCCTTCGGCGCGCCGCAAAGCGCTACCCTTGATGCGCGAGGCAGGCTTCGATGAAGCCTTTGAAAAGCGGGTGCGGCTTGTTTGGTTTGCTCTGGAATTCAGGATGATACTGGCACGCGAGAAAATAGGGGTGATCGCGCAGTTCAATCAGCTCGGCGAGCGCGCCATCCGGTGAAGTACCCGAAATGGTGAATCCTTTTTCGCCCATCTTTTCTCGATACTTCATGTTGAACTCGTAGCGGTGCCGGTGCCGTTCAAGCACTTCACCGCCACCGTAAATTTTTTCCGCGACAGTTCCGTGCGCGATCTTCGTCGGCCACGTCCCCAACCGCATGGTCGCGCCTTTGTTCTTCACGTCACGCTGCTCGTCCAGCAGACAAATGACGGGATCGGCCGCGTTTTCATCGAACTCGGTGCTGTTGGCTTTTTCGAGGCCGCAAACGTTCCGCGCGAACTCGATTGTCGCCACCTGCATGCCGAGACAAAGCCCGAGGTACGGCACTTTGTTTTCGCGGGCAAAACGCGCCGCGCTGATTTTTCCTTCCACCCCACGCTCGCCAAATCCGCCGGGAATGAGAACGCCCGCGACATCTTTGAGATGGCCATCAACGCCGTCCTGGAGCGATTCCGCGTCGATCAACTTGAGATCGATGCCGCAATCCTGGCTTGCCGCCGCATGGGTAAGCGATTCGTAGATGCTTTTGTAGGCGTCCTGCAAATCAATGTATTTCCCGACGACGGCGATCTTGACCTGTTTCTTCGGGCTGACGACTTGCTCGACGAATTTCCGCCAATTCGTCAGGTTCGGCGGCGGCGCTTCGATGTGGAGCAATTCACAAACGAGATCGTCGAGGCCTTCCTCGTTTAACATGAGCGGCATCTCGTAAATCGTGTGCTTCACGTCGCGTGCTTCGATCACGCCGCGCAGCGAAACGTTGCAGAACATCGAGAGTTTTTGGCGCAACTCGACATCGAGCGCATGTTCCGTGCGGCAAAGCAGGACCTGCGGTTGCAAACCGATCTCGCGCAATTTCGCGATGCTTTGCTGCGTCGGTTTCGTCTTCAACTCGCCGGCCGCCCGAATGTAGGGGACGAGCGTCACGTGGACGTTCACCACGTTCTGCGGGCCCACTTCGAGAATGAATTGCCGGATCGCTTCCAAAAATGGCAGTCCCTCGATATCGCCCGTCGTGCCGCCGATTTCCGTGATCACGATGTCGGCTTTGCTTTCCGCGGCGACTTCTCGAATGCGGTTCTTGATTTCGTCGGTCACGTGCGGAATCACCTGCACGGTTTTGCCGAGGTAATCGCCGCGGCGTTCCTTCAGGATCACGTTTTCGTAAACCTGGCCGCTGGTCAGATTGTTATGGCGCGAGAGGACGCAGTTGGTGAAGCGCTCGTAGTGGCCGAGATCGAGATCGGTCTCGGCGCCGTCGTTGAGCACATAGACTTCGCCGTGCTGAAACGGGTTCATCGTTCCCGGATCGACGTTCAGATAGGGATCGAACTTTTGGAAGACGACCCCCAGACCGCGCAGCTCGAGCAGCGTGCCGAGCGAAGCCGCCGCCAGGCCTTTGCCTAACGAACTCACCACTCCGCCCGTGATAAAAATGTATTTCATTTCCGGTTCCTTTTCCGGATCGAGGAAGCGATTGCCTTCTCGATTGCGACTGCGTCTTCCGGAGTATCGACGCCGGGAGATCCTGTCTTCGTGATGAGCACGTGAATTCTTACACTATTCTCCAGTGCGCGCAATTGCTCGAGGGATTCCGCGCGCTCCAGCGGCGACGTTTTCCAGCGAACGAAGCGAAGCAGGAGATCGCGAGTGTAACCGTAAACGCCCTGGTGCCGAAAGTGCAGCCCGCCGTTCTTTTTTAAGGGAATCAGCGCGCGGGAGAAGTAGAGCGCTTCGCCTTTTCGGTTTAGCACGACTTTGACTTGATGCGGCGAAGCAGCCTCAGCCGGATCGGCGAACGGATGGGCGGCCGTGATCATTTCCAGTTTGCGATCGCGTTGCAGCGCGCGCACGAGGCGATCGATCAGGCGCGGATCGATCAGCGGTTCGTCGCCTTGGATGTTAATGATGTGTGCGAACTCCTTCATCTTCGACGCGATCTCGGCGATGCGATCCGTGCCGCTCGCGTGATTTGCCGAAGTCATGGCAACTTCAGCGCCCCAGTCGAAGGCGGCCTCGGCAATCCGGAAATCGTCGGTGGCGATAATGACCCTATCCAAACTTCGCGCGCGCCGGCAGCGTTCCCAGACATGTCGGAGCAATGGCTTGCCCGCGATCGGGTGAAGCATCTTACCCGGAAAACGCGTCGAGTCCCAGCGCGCGGGGATAATGCCGACCGCTTTACTCATCATCGACCCTCCGCAAGAATGATCTCGGCGGCGTGGGCGAGATCGCGCGCGATCGAATCGGCGCCGCAGTTTCTTTCGCCGGCGCCATATCCGGTTTCCACCAGAATGGTTCGCACGCCGGCATTTTGTCCGCAGTCGATGTCGCTCGCCTTGTCGCCTACGAACCACGAGCGGGAGAGATCCAAGCCATGATCCCGCTGGGCTTCGAGGACCATTCCCGGAGCGGGTTTGCGTCGCGTCGAGTTTGTCCCGGGCACATCGGTGCAATGATAACTGCCATCCAGCAAACCCTCTCCGAGCTGCCGCGCGAATTCCGCTTCCACCTTCCGGTAATCTTCCTCCGTGAAATACCCGCGGCCCACGCCGCTTTGATTCGTGATCACGATCAGTTTGTATCCATTTGCCTTGAGCCGCCGCAGCGCGTCGGCCGCACCCTGAAAAACCTCTACCTCTTTCGGGTCGCCGCAGTAATCGACATCGCGCATGAGCGTTCCGTCGCGGTCCAGAAAAACAGCCGGCGAGGTCTCGTTAGACGAGACTGTCATTGTTAAAGCTCGCCACCAATTCCTCGCGCGTGACCGTGGCGGTTCCGAGTTTGCCTATGACAACCGCGCTGCCGTGGTTCGCGATCTCGGCTGCTTCGCCCGGCGTCGCGTCGCAACAAAGCGCGAGAGTGAAGAGCGCGATCGCGGTGTCGCCCGCGCCAGAAACGTCGAAAACCTGGCGCGCTTTCGTCGGAATGTGATGAGGCGGTTTTCTCCGCTCAAAAAGCATCATCCCGTGCTCGCCCAAAGTGATCAGCAACAGCGTTGTCTTCCATTTCCGAAGCAGGATCTTGCCGGCCTCGAGCAGACGTGTGTCTTTTTGTGGCGGATCAACCGGATCGCTCCACGGCATCCCGGCGGCGAGGAAGGCTTCGTTCCGATTCGGCTTTACCGCGGTGACATTTTCCCACGCGATCGGATGCTGCGGATTTGGATCTCCTGAAACAATCTTGCCGGCTTTGAGCGCGTGGTCGCAGATTTGCCGGACGAGTTCGGCGCTCAGGAAACCCTTGCCGTAATCTTCGAAAATGATTGCGTCGATGTGCGCGAGAGCTCCTCGGACGCTCTTAACGATCCGCGATACCTGCGCTGGGGAAGGGGACCGAAGCTTCTCGCGATCGACCCGAACAATCTGTTGATTGCGCGCAATAATGCGGGTCTTCACGATCGTCGGGAATTCGGCGTCTTCGATTGTGTCGGCGGTATCGATTTTCTGCTCGGCCAGAAGCTTGAGCAGTTGCCGGCCTCCGCGATCCGCTCCAATCATCCCGATGACGGCGACGTTCTTGATGAATTCCCGGAGATTCCGCGCAACGTTCGCCGCCCCGCCGGGATAAAAACTCTCCCCGGTGACTTCGACCACCGGGACAGGCGCTTCCGGAGAGATCCGGCCGACCTTACCCCAGACGAATTCGTCCAGCATCAAGTCGCCGATGACCAGAATGCGCTTGGTTTTCGCTCGCGAAAGGATTTCCTTCAGGCGCCGCGCATTCATAAGGACAGTCCGGACCGGGCGAAAAGAAATCCAGGCGAATGCCGCCAGCCGGCGACGTTGGTGCGATTCAGAGTCAAAATCTTAAGCGGGTAAATTTGTGCGGCACAGACTTCTGCTTAGTGTTAGCCATTAATCCTGAATACGAAGGCGAAATCAACAGTCGAAGCTCGCAATGATCTCATTCGATAAAATTTCCAAACTCACCATCGTGCTGATCGCGAGCCTCGCGCTCTGTGCCCACGCCGCGGACGCTCCGAAGCGCGTGGACATTAAACAGCTCTCCAAAAAGGTCGATGACGTGGTGGTTCCGCTGCCCAACGAGGTCTTCGGCGCGCTCAATAAACTGGGCGGCGTGAATTGGCGCGAGTATGTCCGGAACGATAAGGGGAGCAATTTCACGGAACGGCCGCGCATCGCGCTTTTGCTCGGCGCGGTGATCGCTGACGGCTTCATCGCGGTCCAGGCGGAGGATGCGCCGACGGTAAAGGAAATCGGCCAGCGCGTTCTGGCCCTCGCCAAAGGGATTGGTGTCGGCAATTCGATTACGCCGCATGCCAAGGCGATCACAGAAGCCGCGGATAAGCGGAACTGGGTCGGCGTCCGGCAGGAACTCGATCGCACCCAGAATAGCGTCCAGCAGGCGATGAACGAGGTGCATGATGAAAAGCTCTCTCAACTCGTGAGTCTTGGGGGCTGGCTGCGCGGCACGGAAGTTTTGACGGCCGTCGTGAACAAGCGCTATTCGCAGGAAGGCTCGGAGCTTCTCCATCAACCCGATTTGCTCGTTTACTTCGAAAATAAATTGCAAGGGATGCCGGAGTTTAACCTGAAATTGCTCCAGGACATTCACGCGGCCTTGCGCGAGGTGAAACCGCTCATCGATGTGGGCGATGCGCACATTTCGGCTGCTTCCGTCAAAAAAATCAACGAGATCACGACCCGGCTGGGCGATGCGATTACCAAGAAAACCCCCTAGCATCCAATGACGCGAATCTTGAACACAGCCTTGCGGACGAGCTTTGCGATCGCCCTCGCTTTTGCGTTCGCCCCGGCAGGCCATGCCTCGGTGGATGATGCGCAGTCTTTCGCGCTCCAGGCGGCCGAGCCTTACGTGAAGGAAGGTTTCCAGGTGCGCGAGGATTATTGGGGCGGAGATCTCGGCGTGGGCGAGAAGAAGGCGGTGCGCCAGCAATTGTTCAAGGGGAACGAATATTGGTTCTGGCTCGGGACCGAGGTCGAAGCCGCGAAGGTCTCAGTCCACGTTTACGATTCAGAAGGCAAACTCGTCGAGCAACCGGATGGCTGGCAGAAGGGACACTTTGCAGCTGCGCACGTCATTCCAAAGAACACCGGCAGCTATTTTGTCATCGTCGAGATCGAGCAGTCGCCGGAGGAACGGACCCACTGGGCGCTTGTTTACGGATTCCGCTAGTGACACCCTCTCCCCCGGGAGCGGCGATCATCGATTGCCGGCGCGATTTGTAAATCGCCCTTCCTTGAAATGACTGAAACGCGCACGCTGCAGTTCGATAGCGCCCGGTCGGTGCAGTCGCTCTATGCGAACGATCTCAAACTCTTGAAAACGCTCGAAGATTCTCTCGGCGTCAAAGTCACGACTCGCGAAGGCTGGGTGAAACTCGAAGGCGAACCCGAGCAGATCGAGCGAGCCCAGCGCGTCTTCGAACAATTGGAGCAGGCGCGGCAAAAGGGAGTCGATATTCACAAACATGAATTCAGCTACGCGCTCAATTCCGTGGCTGAGTCGCGCCCCGACAATCTCAACGACGTGGTCGACGTGAAGATCTCCACGTCATCGCGCAAACCGCCGATCGTTGCGCGCACGATCGGGCAGCGCAATTACGTGGAGGCGATCCAGAAACACGACATCGTCTTCGGCATCGGTCCGGCCGGCACGGGAAAAACTTATCTCGCCGTCGCGATGGCAGTGGCGGCGCTGAAGAAGGAACAGGTCAGCCGCATTATTTTGACCCGGCCGGCCGTGGAAGCGGGCGAGGCGCTCGGGTTTTTGCCGGGGGATCTCCAGGAGAAAATCACGCCGTATCTCCGGCCGCTTTACGATGCGTTACGCGACATGATGGATCCGGAGGAGATCGAGCGCTCGGTCGCGCGCCAGACCATCGAAGTCGCGCCGCTCGCCTACATGCGCGGACGCACGCTCAGCAACGCGTTCGTGATCCTGGACGAGGCGCAAAACACGACCACGGAACAAATGTTCATGCTCCTGACCCGAATGGGGCCGAACTCGAAATGCGTCGTGACCGGCGACGTTACCCAAATCGATCTGCCTTCGAACAAGCGCTCGGGACTGGTCGAGGCGCTCCAGGCTTTGAAGAACGTGCAGGGCATCTCTTTCGTTTACTTCACCGAACGCGATGTGGTAAGGCACGAGCTCGTGCGCGCCGTCATCAGCGCCTACCAGCAGCATCGGTCGCCGGCCAATGTCGGTGGGAATTCAGCTCGCAAGTAACGCCATGTTCGATTTTCTAAAACGCAGCCAGCTGATCAAACGCGGTCTCGCTTCGCGCAAGCAACGGCGGCGCCGCAGCAAGAACGAATTGCTCCACGGCCTTGAATACGCGGTCTGGGTGAAGTGGGTCATTTTCGCGGCTTTCGTCACCGGGCTGGCCTTCCTTATTTTCGGCGGGCAACAGCCCGAACCGACCAAGAATTTCGTCATCGCGCTTCTTTTCTTCGCCACGGCGCTGACGCAACTCTGGATCAATCAGCCGACCACATTTCTCCGCAGCTCCCGGCTACTCCTGGTCTTCGGCGTGATCTTCGTGCAACTCGCGGCGACCAAGATCCTGCTCGTCCTTTGCAACAGCGGCACCTTTGCTTTTCTTCGACCGGAGACGGTTGGGCTGATCGCGCCCTATGCGTTTGCGCCGCTTCTCCTCAGCGTTCTGCTGGGCCGCAACCACGGTCTGTATGCGTCGGTCTTCGTCAGCCTTTGGAGCAGCATTCTTTTCGGCAAGGTCGACGCGCCATTGCTCGTCTGCGGATTGATCAGTGGATTCACCGCGGTTTATCTCACTCTCCAGGTGCGCCGCCGCAGCCGGCTGATCCGCGCCGGTTTCGGGGTTGGGATCGCGATCTGGCTTTTGTCGCTCACGTTTGGTGGCATCGGGCCGATCGATTTCTTTTTACCCAACGGGATCGATTGGAAGATGATTGGCGTGCAAAGCGCGCTCGCCATCGGCAACGGCATTATCACCGCGACGATTGTGGGCGGCGTGCTGCCGATCTTCGAACATCTCTTTCAGGTCACGACCGATATTTCGTGGCTGGAAGCGTCCGATCTCAACCACCCGTTGTTGCGGCGGATGACGATCGAGGCGCCGGGGACCTATCATCACAGCCTCGTCGTGGCCAACCTTGCCGAAGCTGCCGCGGAAGGCATCGGGGCGAACGCAACCCTCTGCCGCGTTTGCTCGTATTTCCACGACGTCGGGAAACTGGTGAAGCCCGAATATTACACCGAGAACATGAACTTCGAGCGGAACCCGCACGACGATCTCGCGCCGACCATGAGCGCGCTGATCATCATCGCGCACGTGAAAGAGGGCGTGGACTTGGCGCTGAAGCACAAACTGAATCAGCGGATTATCGACATCATCCAGGAACACCATGGGACTTCGCTGGTCTTTTACTTTTACAAACGCGCGCTCCAGCAACAGGAAGATGCCCGCACCGGCGGCAAGATCATGAACCTTCGCGAAGAAGACGTTCCGGAAGTGCGCGAGGAAACGTTTCGTTACAGCGGACCGAAACCGCAGACCAAGGAGAGCGCCATCATCAGTCTCGCCGATATCGTCGAAAGCGCTTCGCGGAGCTTGGAGAAACCAACGCCGCAAAAGATCGAGCAGATGGTGACAGAATTGATCGGCCAACGGATCTCTGACGGCCAGCTGGTCGAATGCGATCTGACGCTCGCGGATTTGAACATCATCGCGGAACGTTTTCGGTTCACCTTGATGACGATGCTCCACACCCGCATCGCTTATCCGAAACAGGACAGCAAGATCACGTCGATCCGCGACGAAGCGCTCCGGCCGGATGTGATGGTGGCCACCAGGAAGCCGGAGAACGCACCGCCAGTTTCGGCAGCGTGAGCGTGAACGAGGCGGCGTTAGAACGTTTGCGCGGATGGGGGGCCGACACCGCCATCATTCTTGGTTCCGGCCTGAATGCGCTCGTCCATGAAGCATCGGCGGAGAATACGATTTCTTATTCGGAGTTTGGCGATCTGCCGAAGCCATCCGTTCCCGGCCACGCCGGCCGGTTCGTGTGCGGAAACATAAAAGGCCGGGCGATCGTTTACGCGCAGGGCCGCGTTCATCTCTATGAAGGACATTCGGCGCGCGATATTACAGCCGGAGTCCGGCTTCTCGCGTCGGCCGGAATCAAAAAATTAATTCTGACCAATGCCGCCGGAACGGCGAATAAGAATTTTTCTCCCGGCTCGTGGATGATGCTCGCCGATCACCTCAATCTCACCGGCACGACACCGCTGCTAGGAAGTCCACAGTTCATCGATCTGACGGAAGCATATTCAAAAGCTTGGCGAGAAAAGTTCGCTAGATCAGCCAAGTCGCTGGACATCGTCCTGCATGAGGGCGTCTACGCGGGATTGCTCGGGCCGCAATACGAGACGCCCGCCGAAGTGCGGATGCTGCGCTCGTTAGGCGCGGATGCGATCGGCATGTCCACCGTGCTCGAAGCCATTCAAGCGCGCGCTCTCGGCTTGGAAGTCGCGGCGTTTTCCTGCCTGACGAATTGGGCGGCGGGAATCGGAACGGAGAATTTGAGTCACGACGAGGTGCTGCAAACGGGGAAGGCCGCGGCCGGAAGTTTCTTGCGCTTGCTGGACGACTGTCTCGGGTCTTAGGGCCGGATCTCGATCGGCGTTCCATCTGGAACTGCCCGGAATATTTCTTCGATCTCGAAGTCGGTCACGGCGATGCAGCCGGCCGTCCAATCGGTCCGCCGGTGAAAGGCCCCGATCCAGCTCCGCCCATTCGGGAGACCGTGAATCATGATGTCGCTCCCGGCGGAAAGACCCTGAGTCGCAGCCCGATCAATGTCCCTTTGTTCGGGATAAGAGATGTGCAAGGCGAGATGGTAGTCACTGTCCGCTTTGTGAAAATCGATGGAATAAATGCCTTCGGGTGTGCGCTGATCGCCTTCGTATTCCTTGGCGCCGACGGGCGCGCGGCCTAACGCCACGCGATATGTTTTTAGCGCGGTTTCGCCACGCAAAAGAGTCAGGCGGCGCGCCGATTTCTCCACAAGAACTCGGTCGGCAGCAGCATCCTGGGGCAGGGGATGCAGATTCAGGTAGGCCACGGCCAGCACGGCGAGCGACGCGACGCAAAGGAGCAGAAGAAAAATCAGAAACAGTTTCAGCAAGCCGCGCAACCTCGTTACTGCGGCTCCATCGGTCTTCGCGCCCGCGGCTCGCGATCTTTGGTCGTAGCGGTGCTCGGGCTTGTCACGAACGGACCGCCCTCGAGTGGTGCGCTTTCCGAGAAAGCGACGTCCGGCATATCACTTGGCAAACCTTCCAGCGGAAATTCCTTTCGCAGGGGAAAGTAAGGATAACCATCCCACATCAAAATCCGGCGCAGGTCCGGATGCCCCGCGAAGCGTAGGCCCATCATGTCGTAAATCTCGCGCTCGTGCCAGTTGGCCGTCGGCCAAAGGTCGGAAATGGACGCGACTTCGCCATCATCTTCAGAAACGTGGAGCTTGAGTCGCAGATGGATCGCCAGCGTCATCGAATAGAGTTCGTAAACGAGTTCGAACCGAGGCTCTTCGCCGAAATTATCCACGCTCGTGATATCGATGAGATAATCGAACGAGAGATCGTCACGGCAAAATTTCGCGACCTCGCGCAGGTCGGCCGGCAGAATAAAGAAAGTCGTTTCGCCGCGAAATTCAGTCTTCTCCTGGATTTTGGGGCCAAGAAGTTTTCCGAGCGACGCTAGAAGTTCCGGCCCGGTCATGCCATGATGCCGTCGAGTTGCTTCATCATTTCCCGCTTCTGTGCGCGGAATGAGCTTTCGCCGGAAATCTTTTCCTGCAGCTTCATCAGACCTTCCAGTAACGCTTCGGGGCGGGGCGGGCAGCCGGAAATATAAACATCCACCGGGAGCAATTGATCGATTCCCTGCAGCACCGCGTAGGAGCGATACATCCCGCCGGTCGATGCGCAGGCGCCCATCGCGATCACCCATTTTGGTTCGGGCATCTGTTCGTAGATCCTTTTGACCGCCAGCGCCATTTTGTAGGTGACCGTGCCTGCGACGATCATGACGTCGCACTGCCGCGGCGAGAACCGCATCACTTCAGCACCGAAACGCGAAATATCGAAACGCGCGGCGGCCGTCGCCATCAATTCGATTGCACAGCAAGCGAGACCCATCGGCATCGGCCAGAGCGAATTTTTGCGCATCCAATTAATCGCCGCATCGAGGCGAGTGAAGATGACGTTGCCTTCGATCTTGGAATCGTAGGCTGCGGGACGGATTTCGCGCATGGCGAAACACTAGGGTCGCGTCAGGGCGCCGCAAGGAAAATTCAGAATTGCCGGTGCGACTATCCTGCCGCCTGCAACGGATATTCGGGCGCGAGATTGACGTGACTCGAAGCGATAACTTCGTGCACGATTTTGCCCAGCTCCGCGGCTTCGTATGGTTTCGCGATCACGCCGCGGAATCCGAAATCCTGGTAGCGGCTCATGGTCGCGTCCATCGCGTAGCCGCTGGAAACGATCGCGTTCACGGTCGGATCGATTTCGATCAGTTTCTTCAACGCTTCTTTTCCGCCCATTCCGCCCGGAAGCGTGAGATCGAGAATCACGGCGTCGAATCGTTCGCCCTGCTCGAGTTTTTGCCGATAGATATCGACGCCTTCCAACGCGCTCTCCGCTTGCGTCACTTGATAGCCGAGACGCTCGAGCGTGAACTCGACGAGCGCGCGGATCGCTTCTTCGTCATCCACAATCAAGATGCGACCGGTGCCGGAAATGACCTGGTTCATCTGGCGCGGTGGCTCGACCGGCATCTCGGTATGTCTGAGGGCGGGGAGATAGAGGGTGAAGGTGGAACCGAAGTGCACCTGCGAGTCGACGCAGATAAGTCCGTTGTGGTTTTTGACGATTGAATAGGTGGTGGCGAGTCCCAAACCGTTGCCCTTGGGCTTGGTTGTGAAATACGGATCGAAAATGCGTTTCAGAACGTTTTCCGGCATGCCGACGCCTTCATCGCGGATCGCGATACGGATGTAGTCGCCGGGCAGGAGATCGGTGATGGTGGGGGAGGAATCCGAGTCGTAGCTGAAGTTATCGCAGCTCACGCGCAACGTGCCGCCGTTGGGCATCGCCTGGTCCGCGTTCACCACCAGGTTGGCGACAACCTGGCTGATCTGTCCGGGATCGATTTCCGCCGGCCAGAGATCGGCGCCGAAGAGGAATTCGCTGCGGCTGTGCGTGCCGCGCAACGAGAAGCTGACCGTGTCCTGGATCAGTTTTCCGATCGACGCGGTCTTTTTGATCGGCGCGCCGCCGCGCGCAAAAGTGAGGAGCTGCTGGGCGAGATCGCGCGCTCGCATCGATGCGTTCTTCGCATCGTTTAGCCGCGTTCCCATTTCGTCGTCCGGAGGAAGTAGCAGGGAGGCCAGGGAAATATTGCCGATGATCGCGGTGAGGAGGTTATTGAAATCGTGCGCAATTCCGCCGGCGAGCAAGCCGAGTTGTTCCAGGGTCTCGGCTTTGCGTCGCTCGGCTTCATTGCGCTGACGTTCGGTGATGTCGCGGAAAACAAGTACCACGCCGGCGACTTCGTTCTTGCTGTCGCGAATGGGGGAGGCGACCTGCTCGATGACGTGCTCGTCGCCCGTGCGCGATCTCAGAGTGGCGTTCTCCGGCATGCTCAGAAGGATCGATTGCGCTTCGTTGCGCGAACCGCTCTTCTGGGCCCGCGCTTGCGCTGCCAGGTCGATGGCAATGTTGTAAACTGATTTCAGCGGCTGCCCGATCGCTTCCTTGGAAGTCCAACCTGTGAGATTTTCGCCGGCGTTATTGATCATGATGATCTTGCCCTGCACGTCGGTGGTGATGACGCCATCCTCGATCGAACGCAGTGTGACCGCGAGGCTTTCCTTATCTGCCGCGATCTCCTGTTCGAAGCGTCTGCGCTCCGTGACGTCGCGCACCATCGCCACAAAAAGCTTTTGTTTATCGACGACCATCTCACTCAACGAAATTTCGATGGGGAACGTGGCGTGGCGCCGCGTCCGGCCGACCGCCATGGTGGTGCTGCCGGTGCGGCGCGCTAAATCATCCCAGGCACACGCGACGGGCTCGGGTTCGTTGCCGTAGGATTTGGGGACGAGCTTGGTAAACTTGTGGCCGACCATTTCGTTGTTGATGCAGCCGAACATTTTTTCGGCTGACGGGTTCATCGAACAAATGTTCCCTTGTTCGTCCACTGTGATCATGCCATCGAGAATGTTCTCGATGATGGAACGAATCCGGGTCTCGATGCCTTCGAGTTTCGCGAGTTGCCGGCGAACCAGGACGAAGCTGTAGCTATTCGAAACAATCAGGAGCCCGACCGCGAAAACGCAGAGCAACGCCAGCCCCATCGTCTTGATGATGCGTTCCCGGCTCGCGGTGCTGGAGCGCGCCTCGTAGAGATTCACTTCGTTCGACTGAAATTTCTTTAGCATCTCCCGGATGTCGGTCATCAAGGGTTCGCCGTTGTTCTTGGCGATCTGCGCGCCCAGATCTTTCCCGGTCCGCTTCGCTTCCATTTCCGGAGTGGCCGCCGCATCGATCCATTTTTCGACCGCTTTCTTTATGTCCCCGAGGGATTGCGCCTGCTCGGGTGAATTCGCGATCAGAATGGAAAGATAACCGTGATAAGTATAAAAGTCGGCGGTGGCGCGCTTGTAGGCTTCCGCAAAGTCGTCGTCACCGGTGAGGAGATAGCCTCGCTTTTCCTTTTGCATCTCGATCACCGAGCGCTCCATCTTCGTCAGGAAGTCGAGGATCTGGGTCGATTGGGCCGCCCATTCCTGTTCCCGCATGCGCTGGTTAAGGACGATCTGCTCCTCATTTTGGAGCGATTGAAGAATTTCCCGCGCTTGATTGAGGAGCGCAGTTCCGAGCGCGCCCGTTGTGGCAGCGGCAGGTTGAGTCAGAAGCGGAGTTCCTTTGGCTGGCCGTCCATTCATTTGCGGCAAGGCGACCGTGTCGAGCCACTTTTGGACGATCTCTTGTATTTTCATTACCCGCTTGCGTTGGCGCGGGCTGTCCAAAATCAACTGTGTGAGATCCTCGACGCGGCGTTTGATCGTCTCGCGGCGCCGTTCAAATGACTCGAGGTAGACGCCATCGCCGGTGAGCAAATATCCGCGATGGCCGGTTTCGAGCGCGGCGATGTCGTTCTCGATTACGCTCGTGAGCCGCATGACCTCGAGAGTGTGGGCTCGCAACGTTTCCTGATGATGATTCCGCAGCGTGACGAAAAGAAAAAGTCCGGCGAGGAACGTTATGACCACGATTCCGACAGCGGTGCCAGAGAGCAGTTTGAAATGAAAATGTTTAGGGCTGAAAAGCCAGGCGACGCCCCTGCCTAGAAAACCTCTGCGTACATTCGGTGCTGAGGGCGCGTCGATTTGCGTCATTATATTTTCCAGAAAAGCAGATAGCCTGCCATGCTCTCTCGAGCCGACCACTGAGCCCTCGAGCAGCTCCCTTAAAAGCAGGCTCAGTACCTGACACGAATGAGAAATAATCCGCCGGCTGGCGCTGCGTTTCGTCCTCGGAGATTTACCTTCCGCGGCGCCTTCAATCGGGACGTGATTTCGTCGGCATCAGCCATTCCCAATCCAATGCGAACCGTGGTCCCGACCATCATCCGCACCATCTTGTAAAGAAACCCATTGCCCTCGAATTGAATCGAGATCGCGGAACTCCCGCGCCGCACCGTGACGGCACTAATGGTGCGCACGGTGTCGGTCTCTGGCGTTCCGCGATTCGCTGCGAAAGAGGCGAAATTGTGTGTGCCGATAAATCTCTGCGCCGCAGCTGCGATGGCTTCGGTGTCGAGACAGTTCCTCACGTGCCAGGCGCGGCCGTTTTCGAAAGGCGGCAGGACACTGGCGTTCCAGATCCGGTAGCGGTAGATCTTCCCTCTCGCTGAAAATCGCGCGTGAAACTTTTCCGAGACAAACCGGCAGCGCATGATGCGAATCGCCGGTGGCAAGAGGCCATTGAGCGCAGCTACCCATCGCTCCGCCGAGTAGCGGCGAGTGGGCAAGTCTACGTGCGCGCATTGCGCGATCGCATG
Organism: Verrucomicrobiota bacterium; assembly: GCA_039649045.1. GTDB lineage: Bacteria > Verrucomicrobiota > Verrucomicrobiia > Chthoniobacterales > UBA10450 > AV80. The sequence continues at coordinate 314,394 of JBBWZL010000005.1, forward strand.
GACGCCCGCGTCAGTCCGCCCCGCGCCGTGGACCCGCACGGGCTTGGAACAAATGCGTGCGAAGGCTTTTTCGACGTGATCCTGAATCGCGTTGCCGCCGGCCTGGCTTTGCCATCCTGCAAATGACGCGCCGTCGTAGGAAATGATCAGCTTGAGCCGCGCAGGCATCTACTCGGCATCCGGCGCGTCTGGCGGCAAATTGCCAGGCGCAGTCTGTAATCCGTCCAGATACCCCTGCAAGATCATTTGGGCGGCCACCTGATCGACAAAGCCGCGCGAGTTGCGCGTCTTTTGGCCGCTGTCGCGCAACGCCCGGTTCGCGGCCATCGTGCTCAGACGCTCATCCCAGGTCACGACTTCGCAGGGAAGAACCGTTCTCAGTTTTTCAGCGAAAGCGAGCGCGTCACGGGCGGCTTCTCCGACGCTGCCATTCATATGGCGAGGCAGGCCGATCACGACTCGTTCCGCGTTTTTTTCGCGCACGATTTCCGCGATCCGCCGGGCAGCATCGCCGCGCGCCGGGATTGTTTCCACCGGATGCGCGAGCATTCCCAACTCGTCGGAAACGGCGACGCCGATGCGCGCGTGCCCGAAATCGATGCCGAGAATGCGCCGCTGGATCGGCAAATGACTCACTGCAATTCCTCCGGAAGTTTGCCCAGCAGATTTTTGATTCTTTCCGCCTGATGGCGATGACAGATCAAAACAGCGTCCGCGGTTCGGACTACGATCAGATTGTGCACGCCGAGCAGCGCGATCCGAGTGCCGTCAGGATTGAAGACAATGTTGTTGGTGGAATCGAGCGTCGTGATCTCGCAATTGGCGGCGTTGCCCTCCTCGTCGTTCTTGAAATATTTGGCGACCGCTCGCCAGCTTCCGACATCGTCCCAATCGAAACCCGCCTCCACGACGAGGACGCGATCGGCTTTCTCCATGATGGCGTAATCGAAGGAAATTCTCGGGAGCGCGCTAAAGCGATCGCGAATGGTCTTCTCGAACTTCCCGGGCGCGCGCAGTTGGGAAATGAAGCTGGCGAGCTCGGGCGTGTGTCGATTGAATTCGCTCAGGACCGACGGCACCGACCAGACAAACATCCCGGCGTTCCAGCGAAAATTTCCTTTGCGCAAAAACGCTTCAGCCAGATCCGGATTTGGTTTCTCGCGAAAACGGACGACGCGATGAACGCTGGCCTCGAGTCCGGGACTGCGCAGCGGCACCGCTTCGCCCTCCTCAATGTAGCCATAGCCCGGGCACGCCCACGTTGGTTT
>JBBWZL010000019.1:0-32851 GCA_039649045.1 Verrucomicrobiota bacterium
CCCGAAGCGCCGAAGGCAGGCGAGGTCACCGCGTAGGCATTCTCCGTGTCGTTGCGCAGCGAATTCCAGTAGCGCGTAAAATCGAGCCCATAGACTCCGAGCGCTCCCGGCAAATGCAGATCGGTGATTACCCGTGTCCCGTTTCCGCTATGAGCATCGTAGGAAGCTCCGGTCGTTATTTGACCCTTGAGCGCGCCGGTATTGCCTTCGGGATTTTCATTAGGCGTGGCGACGGGCGTCTGCCCCAGCGCCATCATTGTTTGCAGGGCAAAGAAGAAGCCGATCGCGTGAAGGCGACTTTTCATCGCGCGATCTCCTTTTCCTGTGTTGAGACAACCACCAGTGAACTGCGCTGCAAGGGCAAGGTGGTCTGGAGCCCCTGACAATAAAAGTTCACATAGCCTCGATTGAAACCGCCAGCGAGTCCCACGGTCACGGTACAATCTCCCGTTGGCTGCACGACTCGACCGGTTTGCGCTGGATCAAGGATTATCGCCGCCGATGCGCTGACGGTTACGATCTTTCCAGCGATCAGCGGATCGAAGTGCAGCCGGACCATGGCCGACTCGTTTCCGCCAATAAAGGCGGTCCCCATATAACTGCCGTGACGAATCGGCACCTGCGGAGAAACTGCGCCCGCGCGCCAGATTTCCACGATTGGGGTCAGCCGTTGGATTTGGAGGAGAGAAGGCGCAGCCGAAGACGGAGCGGGCGGAGGAACAAGCGGCAACTGCACCCTCGGCGCAGGATTCGGCGGTGGCACCGGGAATGCCGGAGTCCGAGTAATTCCCGGGCTGGGAGACGGAACCGGCGTTGAAATTGGCGTAGGCGAAGGAAAGGGAACAGGTGTAACTGAAGGCTGTGGGACCCGAGGGACCGAGGGAGTGGGAATCGGGATTAGCGTCGGACTTGGGACAGCCGTGGGAACCGGGACAGGTGTTGGCGTGGGATCGGGCAGCAGCATCTCGTCGTTTTGCGCTTGCTGAATCGGCGCGGGAAGGATTTCAAAGCGGTATCGAGAGAATGCTGGCGGCGACGATGGCCCATTGAGCAGATCGTCCCGAAATCGCAGGGGCTGGCTGATGTCCGAATCAAAGCGCGAGTCGACGAATGGAGATGACGAGTCGGCCTCTTGCGCCGGCAGGCGCAAAATCTGGACAGAAAAAAGCCCAGCCAGCAAAACCAGCCGACTGAGAGGGGGGAACCTCACAGCGGCAATCTTAACCAAAAACGGTGATATTTGGACAAGCCGTTTTTTTATTATTTTTTTCAAAATGGGGTACAGCAATGCCCGTCCCGCTTTTGCCTTTGCAACAGCCCCCTCCTCCAGTAGCTTCGGCATCCGCGATGCGTAAGCTGCTCTGGCCCATTTTTGCTCTTCTTGCCGCAGCGACATTCGCGCCGGCGGCCGAGGTCGGCACGGAAAAGCAGCCGATTGAAATTACCGCGACCGGCGACACAAATTACCTCAACGGCATCGCCACCGCGCACGGCAATGTCGCCATCCACGCCGGGGACGCCGACATCTATTCCGACTCCGCGACCTACAATCCAAAAACGCACGACCTCCTCGCCGAAGGCCATGTCCGAATTTATCGGACCGCCGGGCTTTTCGTCGGAGACAAGGCGATTTACAACACCGAGACCAAAAAAATCCAGGCGGTCGATATCCGGACCGATAAAACGCCCTATTTGGTGGGCGGCGAAAACATCACCACGATTTCTGAAGGCGCTTTCCTGGTCTCCAAGGGTTCTTTCACCACGCACGATTCCTCGAAGCCCGATTTCCGCCTCCAGGCGAAAACAATGCGCGTTTACGAACAGGATCGCGTCGTCTTTCACAACGTCACCTTCTACGTGCGGAACGTCCCGATCTTTTGGTGGCCCTACATGTACCAGTCGCTCGACGATTCCTTCAGCTACATGATTTCGCCGGCCTACCTGAGCTCATGGGGTCCATCGATCCTCGGTCGGGTCACCATGCCGATCACCGACGACATTAAGGCGGATATCCGCCTCGATTACCGGTCGCGCCGCGGCGTGGCGTTTGGCTTCGATCCCTACATCCGGTTTGGGACCAACAAAACGAGCTGGGCCAGGATTCGGACCTACTTTTTGAAAGACGAAGGCGCCGATATCAATCGCACCTCCGAGGCGCGTCCCAGTATCTCCGAGGGCCGTTACCGGGTTTCGCTCCAGAGCCGGACGAATTTCGCCGAGGATATCTACGGCATCGCTAATCTCACCAAGCTAAGCGACCCGTTTATCCTCCAGGATTTTTTCCAGAGTGAGTTCCAACTCAATCCCCAGCCGGACAATGTCCTCGCGGTAACGAAAATCGATCCTGTTTACACCCTCACCGCGATCGGCCGGTTCCAGGCGAACAACTTCTTCGAGCAAACGGAACGATTGCCCGAGGTGGTTCTGGACATCAAACGGACGCCGCTCTTCGGCAGCGGGATTTTTTACGAAGGTGAAACCGGCATCGCCGAACTCCACCGGAACTTTGCCAGCGGTTCGGGTTTCCAGGATTACGGCACGTTGCGGCTCGATTCGTTCCACCAGTTTGTCTACCCGAACACGTACTTCGGCTGGCTCTCGGTGGTGCCGCGCGTTGGGTTCCGGGGCACCTACTACGATGAGACGCGCGACCTCGGGAAGACCATTTTCACTCCCAACCCCAATCCGTTTATCCCTGATTTCCTTTTGCCTGATCCCACCCTCAAAGATCCTCTGCAAAAAGGAGGCGGTACCTGGCGGACCGTCGTGAACGCCGGCGTCGAAGCCTCCTTCAAGATTTCGCGGGTCTGGGAAGAGGCGCAAAGCCGTTCGTTAGGCCTGGATGGCCTCCGTCACATCATCCAGCCTTTTACCAATCTTTCCTGGGTCTCCAGCTCGAACGCCAATCCAGCTTCCATCCTCCAATTCGACCGCTATCAGCCCTCGACCCAATTGCGGCCGATCGATTTTCCCCAATTCACTTCCGTCGATTCCATCGACAGCTGGAGCATTTGGCGTGTCGGAGTGCGCAACCGGCTGCAAACCCGCCGGGACGATTTCACGGTGAGCTGGATGGATCTCGAGACCTACATCGACGTTAATTTCGACAACCCCTTCGATAAGACGCAATACTCCAATCTGTTTAATCGAATCACGTTTTCCCCGGTGCCCTGGGCCAGCTTCGGCATCTCATCGCAAGTGCCGGTTTTCGAAAAGGGATTTACCGAAGTGAACTCCACCATGAGCATCCAGCCGATCTCGAACCTTCAGCTCTCGTTCCAGCATCGGTTCCTGAACAGCAATCCCTTCTTCGCTAATAGCAGTCTCTACGTCTTCAGCGGTTACTACCGGATCGATGACAACTGGGGCATCGGCCTCTCCGAGCAATACGAAGGGACCACTGGCATCCTGGAACAGCAACGCTACTCCATCTATCGCGACCTAACGAGCTGGGTCGCGTCTGTCGGCGCCATCATTCGCGACAACGGCGGCGTGAAGGAGTACGGCGTCCTTTTGACCTTCACCCTGAAAGCGCTGCCGAAATTCAGCTTCGACTTGAACTTCGATCCGGGAGGCGCGGAGCAAACCCGATAGCCGCCGCGGGGGGTTTCCGATTGCAATTTCGGCGCTTCGCCCGTTCCTTTTCGCGCTGCGGCTGAGAAACGCCGTCTCCACCAACACTCTTCATGGATATTTCCATCATCGGCTCGGGCTATGTCGGCCTCGTTACCGGCGCCTGTTTCGCGGACGTCGGTCACAACGTGATCTGCGTCGATAACGATCCGGCCAGAGTGGAATCTCTCCAGACCGGCAAAGTGCCGATCTACGAACCCGGACTCGAAGAGGTCATTCACCGGAATGTTTCGGCGAAACGGCTTCGTTTCACCGGAAGCATTCAGGACGGCGTCGACAACTCCCAGATCGTTTTCATCGCCGTCCCCACTCCTCAACAGCCGGATGGCAGTGTGGATCTCAGCTTTATCGAAAAGGTAGCGAGAGAGATCGCCGGAGTGCTGAACAGTTATCGCGTGATCGTGGACAAGAGCACGGTGCCGGTGAAAACGGGCGAGAAGGTCCGCGAGACGATCAAGCGGTATAACCGGCACGGCGCTGAGTTCGATGTCGTCAGCAATCCCGAGTTTCTGCGGGAAGGCTGCGCCGTCGGCGACCTGATGCACCCGGACCGGATCGTAATCGGCGCGTCGAGCGAACACGCCGTCGACCTGATGAAAAAGGTCTACGAGCCATTCATGGCGCCGATTCTGGTGACGGACATCAACAGCGCCGAGTTGATCAAGCACGCGGCCAATTCCTTTTTGGCGCTCAAGATCTCTTATATCAACGCCGTCTCAGCGATCTGCGAGGCCAGCGGAGCGGATGTGGAGAAGGTAGCGGACGGCATCGGCATGGATCGCCGGATTGGACGAAATTTCCTCAACGCAGGGATTGGCTATGGCGGCTCCTGTTTTCCCAAGGACCTCGCTGCCTTCATCACGATCAGCGAGCAGCTCGGAGTTCCTTTCAACTTGTTAAAGGAAGTGCAGCGAATCAATGCGGAACAAAAAAAACGGTTCCTGAAAGCGCTGCGGGAAACTCTCTGGGTTTTTCGCGACAAAAAAATCGCGGTCTGGGGGCTCACCTTTAAACCAGACACGGACGATATCCGCTCCTCCGTCGCGATTGATCTCGTTGCGGAAATGTTGGGCGAAGGCGCGCATGTCGCCGCCTACGATCCAAAGGGAATGGAAAAGGCGAGAAGCGTATCGGCGATCGCCGGCGTGCATTTTGCGGATTCCGCGCTGGCCGCGGTCGAAGGCGCGGAAGCGCTGATCATCGCAACCGAATGGGCGGAATTCGCAAATATCGACCTGGCCCTGGTAAAGGAAAAGATGACCACGCCGATAATTTTCGACGGCCGCAATTTGTTCGACCCCGAAACGATGGCCAAGCTCGGCTTCCAATATCATTCGATCGGGCGCGCGAGCGTCAAACCGCACTGATCGCGAAGCGCGCGACAGTTATGATGCCGCGGTCCGCCCGAGAGCTCGCGCTGGCCGCGCTGCACGAGTGGCGAAGCGGCGAAAAATTCGCCGATACAATTCTGGCGCGTCTGCTGGCCTCGAGCGATTTAGGCGGATCAGACCGCGCCTTTGCCACCGAGCTTTTCTACGGGATTCTGCGCAATCTGACTCTGATTGATTACTGGATCGATGAACTCCGCTCGGGTCGGCTCGATAAGGGCGCGCGCGATTTGCTGCGGCTCGGAATCTACCAGCTTTTCTTCCTCGAAACGCCGGCTCACGCCGCGGTTTACGAAACGGTGCAACTGGCCGGCCCGGGAATCCGCTCGCTGATCAACGCGATCCTGCGCAATGCCATCCGGAAAAAAGATTCATTAAAGGAGGCGGCAACGCGGCAAACTTTGAGCGTGCAAACTTCACATCCTGAATTCCTGATCGAGTGCTGGACCCGGAATTTTGGAGCGGAGCAAACAGCAGCCTTTTGCGAATGGAATAATCGCCCAGCTCCGATTTACGCCCGGATAAATCGCCTAAAGATTTCCGCGGCAGATTTTCTTGCGAAATATTCCGATATCGCGTTGCTGTCCGGACGGGAAAATTTCGGGCGCCTAACGACCATACCAACCGACGCTCTCGCGCAGGGCTATTGTTACATCCAGGATCCGAGCACCGCGCCTGCCTGCGAGCTGCTTGCGCCGCAACCTGGCGAAAAGGTTCTGGATGCCTGCGCTGCACCGGGCGGGAAGACAGCATACCTCGCGGAGTTGATGGAGAACCGTGGGAGCATCGTTGCCTGTGACCGCGACGCGCAGCGCATTCGCACCCTGGAAGAAAACCTGCAACGCCTCGGTGTCGGCATCGCTAGCTTTCTCCAGCATGATTGGACCGTCCCCGAACCGCCGGAGAATCTTGCCGTGATTTCCAGCTTCGATCGCATTCTCGTGGACGCTCCGTGCAGCAATACCGGCGTGATGCGGCGGCGCGTCGATTTGCGCTGGCGCTTAACTCCGAGGGATTTTTCGAGAATGGCGGCCGAGCAGCTTCGAATTTTGCGGGCGGTGATGCCGCTGTTGAAGATCGGCGGCACGCTGGTTTACAGCACCTGCAGCATCGAGCCGGAGGAAAACGAGGAGGTGGTTCGCGCCATCGTGCGGGAGTTTCCATTTCTCGAGCTGGCGACGGAAGTTTCGCTGCTGCCCTTCCGCGACGGATTCGATGGCGCCTACGCCGCGAAGTTGACCCGAGTTGGGTAACCGGGAATCGTTATTGCCTATGCATGACCCGCGCTTCGATAAACTCGCTAAAGTTCTCGTCGAGTATTCGACTCGATTGAAGCGAAACGAAACCGTCCTGATCGAGACCTTCGACGTGCCGGACGAGATGACCATCGCGCTGGTGCGCGCGGCCCGAAAGGCGGGAGCGATTCCACTCGTGCAAATCCAGCGCGCCCGGGTGAATCGGGAGCTGGCCCTGGAGGCATCGGACCGCCAGCTAAATCTCGCAGCCCGGCACGAGCTGGCGCGAATGAAGAAGATGGATGCTTACATCGCGATTCGCGGCAGCAATAACGTGACTGAATTATCCGACGTCCGGCCGGAGAAAATGAAATTGGTCGCGAAAAAAATGCGGCCGGTAAACGACTGGCGTGTTCAGAAGACGAAATGGGTCGTGTTGCGCTGGCCCTCCCCTTCCATGGCGCAACTCGCCAGCATGAGCAGCGAAGCGTTCGAAGATTTCTATTTCGATGTCTGCACGCTCGATTACCGGAGATTGCAGCCCGGGATGAAAGCGCTCAAGGCGCTGATGGATAAAACCGATCGCGTGGAGCTCAAAGGGCCGGGGACCGACTTGCGCTTCAGCATCAAGGGCATCGGCTCGGTCATCTGCGGTGGCGATCGAAACATTCCTGATGGTGAAGTCTTCAGTTGTCCCGTGAAGGATTCTGTTCAGGGACACGTCCTTTTCAACGCGCCCACGATTTATCAGGGCACCGGTTTCGACAATATTCGGCTCGAGTTCAAGGACGGGAAGATCACGAAGGCGACGAGCAATCAGACCGAGAAACTGAACAAGATTCTCGATTCCGATCCGGGCGCGCGCTACATCGGCGAGTTCTCGCTCGGCTTTAATCCTTATGTCCTCCACCCGATGCGCGACATTCTCTTCGACGAAAAAATCGCGGGCTCGTTCCATTTCACGCCGGGCCAGGCCTACGAAGAAGCCGACAACGGAAACCGCAGCCAGGTCCACTGGGACATGGTCAACATCCAGCGTCCCGATTACGGCGGCGGAGAAGTTTACTTCGACGGCAAACTCATCCGGCGCGACGGCGAATTCCTGCCGGCAAATCTTCGATCGCTGAACCGCGGGCGGTTCGCGAAGAAGTAATCAACGCCGTACGCAGAACGAGGAGGCAAACTGCCTCCTCGTTCTCAAACAAACTAAAGTTTCGCTTTACGCGGCTTTCGGCGCGGCCCCTTGGGCGGTGAGCTGCATCATGCCGATCTCGCCGTTTCCGCCGAGCTGGACATTGGCAATCTCGAAGACCGGCGCGCCTTCGACTGCGCTCGGGCCTGCGCCCGGCAGCTGCACCGAAACGCTCTTCGAAGTGGAGTTCAAAACGATCGAAGCAATCTCGAACGAGGGCGAGAATTCGACGGTCGCGATTTGAAAACGTCCGGTGACATGCACGGAGGCCTGCCCCTGCTGCGACGGAGTCAATTGCACCGCACCGGCGTCAGACCCGGAGAGGAGCTGGAGCCCCGCGATATTAAACGCCGGTGAGCTGATCACGCTGGGCCGCTGCTGTTGCGACGGCGTGAGGCGGATTTGGCCGATGCCGCCACCCGCTGCCTGGATGCTGGCGATCTCGAATGTGACTTGAAGATTCATCGCCGGTTGCGGCTGCTGCGAGGGCGCGAGGCGCATCGTGACGATCTTCGAGGTGGGCTTGAGCTGGAGCGCGCCCATCTTGAAACTCGGGGTGAGTTGCAGCGATGCGATCTCAAACGAGAACGTCAGCTGGACGGCGGTCTGCATGCCGCTGGCGGGTTGAGATTGAGGAGCGCCCCCGGTCATTGGAGCGGTTCGAATTGCGGGAGCGGGTGTTGGTTGGTTCGGTTGAGGCATGGTGGCTGGTGTTGTTGGCTGCTGAGCTAAGGGCTCGGTGGAAATGACTTGTGGCGCGAAAGAGGGGGACTCCACCGAATGACGGAGCGCGCCGAGGCCGGCAATCGTCCGTGCAATAATGCCGGGGGCGCTTTGCGTTGGAGCGGGTTCCGGTTCGGGCTTGGTAATTTCGGCCATGGTTGATTCGCTTGAAAACGCGGGAACTTGATACGGGATAGGTGGGCCTTGTGCAAATGGTTCTGTATCCGGCTCCGAAATTTTTTCCGCGGCAGGCGCCATCGCAGACGCCGCAATAATTTCCGGCTCAGTAACAACTGGTTCACTGACCGATTCGACCCAAGCCGGGATTTCCGCGAACGGCTCGGCAATTTCTTCCGCGGGCGCGGGAGTTTCAAATACGGGAGCGGATGGCTCGAATGATACCGGCGCCCACTCCGGTTCGGATGTAACCGGTTCAGTCCACGCGGGAGCTTCCACGAATGCGGGCTCTTCTTGTGCGGCCAGAATTTGGTCGAGGCTTTCAATAACCTGGGCCGGTTCTTCGATAACCTGCGGTTCGCTCACGGAGCTGAATTCTTCTTGGAGGTCCGAAACCGGAGCTGGAACCGGTGAAAAATCCCAATCGGGCTCAACTTTGGGTTCCGATGGAGTCGCGACGGCATAATCTGAAATTGGCGCGGGCGCTTCGAATTGCTCCGGTTCTTCCACCGGCACTGAAGTCCGCGGAGCAAAACTTTCCACTACGGCAGCGGCCACCGGAGCAGTGCTGCCGCCATTTGCGCCAAAGGGCCGGCTCGTTTTGCCAAAGGGAACGGCGGCGCGGCGGACGGATGGTTCGGAAGCTTTCAGATGCAGCGAAACTTGGGGCGGACCACCGGCAATGCGGGCGGGCGCAGCCAACTTCTCCATCGGCGTCTCCCGCGGAGTCGGCTCAAAACTTGGACCTGTAGCCGGCGCCGGCGAACGATAAACCGGAACCCCGACGCGGCGGCGAACTTCGGAAACGACCACCCACGCAATAATAAGAAATCCAGCCAGGAGCAGCCCACGAAACAGCCAGGGGCCCCCAAGGCCTTCGTCTTCCGGTACAGTTAGCTTGGAAGATTGCACCGTAGCCGGCGCGAGCACGGTCGCGGGCGTCGCTGCAACGCTCGTTGCCGGCGCGACTTTGTTTGCGGGCGAGGTCGGCGGGCTGGTTGCCGGACTTTGTTGCGCAACTGAGGTGGTGGTAGTCGTTGTCGCGGGCGGAACAACCTTATTTGCTGGAGAGGTAGCCGGGTTGGTCGGCGGACTTTGTTGCGCTAGCGCGGTGGAAGTCGCAGGGGCATTAGCGGGACTCGTGGCCGGCTGGGTCGTTTGTTCGAGCTCGCGTGGGAGCGGCGCGCGGGTTTCGGATGGCAGAGCATTCGACGCGTTCGGCGTCTCGACGCTCGGCGAATTCGTCGTCGTCGGTCCAGGCGCCTTCTCGTTCTTCGCCAGGAGGGCCGTCGAGGCCGGCGGAGATTGCGCGGCATTCGACGTTGTCGCCTCCATGCCGCTCACGTTTGGCTGTTTCGTATTCTTATTCAGTGCAATGGCCGGATTCGGAATCGGGCTCGGCTCGATGGAAGGCGCGTTGTCCACCTTCGCGACGTCCTTCGGTGGAGTCACGGGAGCTGCCGCGACATTTTGCTGCAACCAGCCGAGGTCGTAGAATGAATCGGCAAAAACCATGTTGAGTGCCGGTGAATAAATCTTGCGCGCGGAGACTATCCAATCATTCGCCTTCGCGGCGTTGTTATGTTTGTACTCCCACGCGGCCTGCGCGTAATAGAGGGCCGGGGTATCGCCGGTGAACTGGAATTGCTCCATCATCTTCTGCGCGCGGGCGTCTTTCCCTTCCATCAGCAGCGTCAGATAGATTTTGAACTTGATGACCTGTGACGCCTGATTCTTGTCGCCGCCCGGAGCTGGAGTCGCGTTGAAGAGCGCTTCGAAACGGTCGCGCGCCTTTGTGTACTCCTTTTTCTTGAACGGAATTTGCGCCAGGTTGTACTGCGCTTCCCGGAATTTCGGATCGATCTTCGCCGCTTGTTTAAACGCGGCTTCGGCGCCGTCGAAATCTTTCTGGGCCAGCAAAATCTCACCGCGCAGATTGATGGTCGCCGGTTGATTCGGATCCGCGGCGTCGGCTTCATCCACGAGTCTGCGCGCCGCGGTCAAATCGCGTTGGTGAAAAGCCTGCTCCGCCGCTTCGAATTTTTCCGTCGCGAGCGCTTTGGTTTTCGCCTGACGATCTGCCGCGCTGGTCAGCTCGAGGGCGGCGCGGGTTTGCCCCGCTGGTTTTTGCAGCCAGCCGACTTCATAGAGCGACTCGGCGAAAAGCTTGTTCAACTGTGGGGAGAATTTTTTCTCCGCGGCCAAAAGCAGATCTTTCGCTTCCTTTTCGTTCTTATGCTGCAACGCAACCGCGGCATTCGAGTAATGGACGGCCGGTGTATCGGGCGAGAGTTCAAACTTGGCGAGGATCGAATCGACCATGTTCTCCTTACCCTCGAGGAGATAGGTCAGCAGGATTTTGTATTGGATCAGTTGCGCGGCTTCGCCTTGAAGCTCGGACGCGTTGCCTTGCAAAAGAGCCTCGAACCGCTTCCGCGCTTCGGCCCAGTCCTTCCGCAGGAAGGGGATTTCGGCCAGGTTGAATTTCGCATTCCAAAACTTCGGATCGGTGGCGAGGGCCTTTTGCAGCGCCGCCTCGGCCGGATCGTATTGGGCCTGGCGCATCAAAATCACCCCGCGCAAATTCTGGGACTCGGCGAGATCCGGCTGGCGCGCATCAATCGCATCCAGCTGTTTCAACGCCTGGGCATAATTGCTGGCGTTGAATTCGCGGAACGCTTTGTCATACATCGACTCAAGCTCCGCCTTGGTCGGCGCGACATTATCTGCCGCAAAGGAGCTGAGAACCAGAACTGTAATCGTCGCAAATTTCCGAATGTTCATGCCAGCACGCATACAACATTTGCCCAGCCAGAATGACAAGCCAATTTTGCCGTTTCTTCGCGAAAATGTGCTTTTACCGCCTTATTTCGCCGCGACGTTGCGGTTGGCGATGATCCGCAGACCTTCCAGCGTCAGATTCGGATGGACCGCTTCGATTTCCGGTAGCTTCCGCGCGATCAACTGCGCGTAGCCGCCCGTCGCGACAATCCTCGGTTTCTTCCGCGGAAAATTTTCGCGCGTGATCCGGATGAGAATCTCACGGACCAATCCCCGATAACCGAAGATCGCGCCCGACATCATGGCGCCGCGAGTGGTCTTGCCGATCGTGCGTGTCGGCTCGTGCAAGGTGAGTTTCGGCAATAGTGCTGTGCGTTGATAAAGAAAACTCGTCATCGCTTCCAAGCCGGGCGCAATCACTCCGCCGACGTAATCGCCACGGGCCGACACGACGTCGAAGGTCACAGCCGTTCCAAAATCGACGACGATCGCGGGGTACCCGCACAATTCCGCAACTGCGGCGGCGTTCGCGAGACGATCCGCGCCGATGGTTCGCGGCGCCGGATAATCAACGCCAACGCCGAGATCGAGCTGCGCGGTTAGAAAAAGGGTCGGCGTGGAGCCTGCCGCCGCAAGGATCGCCCTCTCTTTCTTCGGAACGACCGAAGAGACGACGATTGTCCCTACTTTCCGTCGCCGCAAAATCTGGCGCATTGCCCTTGCCGTCAGCGCTCTCGTCGGAAGGCGAACGGGCTTCTCGATTCGCTTCCTGGTCGCGAACGCCAGTTTCACGAAGGAATTACTGATATCCACCAGCAGGTAATCGGTTGTTTGTTTCGCAGCCACGCGCATGAAAAGCATTCACGACGGAAGGCTGGATGGCGTCAAGCTTGCGACCCTTCGGCGCAACGCGTAGCCTCGGCCCGTGAGAAAATTGGTTCAGCGCCCGCGACGTTTGCGCCGGAGCGCCGGTGTGCGGAATCTCGTCCGCGAAACCAAACTCACTGCCCACGATTTCGTCCTTCCGCTTTTCATCAGCGAAAAACTGACGGCGCGGCAACCGATCGCGAGCATGCCCGGTGTTTTCCAATTCGCGCTTTCGGAAGTGGCCGATGAAGCCCAGCGCGCCCACGATCTCGGGCTCCAAGCCGTTTTGCTCTTCGGCATTCCGAGCGAAAAAGACGAACAGGCGAGCGGCGCCTACGCCGAAGACGGCGTCGTGCAGCAAGCCGTCCGGTCTATCAAAGCGAAGTGCCCTGAGCTGGTGGTAATGACCGATGTTTGTCTTTGCGAATACATGAGCCACGGGCATTGCGGCGTGACCCGCATCGATGGCGATCACTTCCATGTTTTGAACGACGAGTCGGTCGCGTTGCTGGCGAAAACCGCGCTCTCCCACGCCGCGGCCGGCGCGGATTTCGTCGCGCCCAGCGATATGATGGACGGCCGGATCGGCGCGATCCGCGAAACCCTCGACGCGAATGGCTTCGACCAAACCGGCATCATGAGTTATGCCGCCAAGTTTGCTTCGGCTTTTTACGGACCGTTCCGCGAGGCGGCGGAAAGTCCTCCGCAATTTGGCGACCGGCGTTCATACCAAATGGATAGCGCGAATGGACAGGAAGCGTTGCGCGAAGTCGCGTTGGATATCGAGGAAGGCGCGGACATCGTGCTCGTGAAACCGGCGCTGCCGTACCTCGATATTCTCTGGCGCGTGCGCGAACGCTTTGGCAAACCGACGGCCGCTTATCACGTGAGCGGGGAGTTTGCCATGGTAAAGGCGGGCGCCGAGAAAGGATGCTTCGACGAACGCGCCGCCGTGCTCGAAATCATGACGTCGCTCAAACGCGCCGGCGCGGACTTGATCATCACCTACTGGGCGAAGGAGCTGGCCGAATGGACGCGGCAATAGCAGTTCGTCGCGGCGAAACGGACCAGCACATTCGCCTGAAACGGCTGGCCCTTGTTTGGGCACAGGCAAACGGCTATTCCGCCTGCGCGGTGGAAGTGAGTTTGCCCCAATGTCGTTATCGCGCGGATGTGGCGGCATATCGAGCGGACGCGAAACGCCCCGGCGCTACGGCGATCTTCGAATGCAAGCAGGCGCGTTCCGATTTGCGCCGGGACAATTGCCGGACCTCGGCAGCATTGGAACGCTTGCGCTCGCTCAGCGGGCGGCGCGAGGTGCTGGAGAAACATCTTCGCGTTCATTACCCCACCCTGCGCACCGGCGATTCGCTGTTCCCCGAGTATGACTCGCATGACTTCGCTGCGATCGGGCACCGCGGGTACGGACGCGTCTTGCGAGAATTTTCCGCGCTGCAAAACCACCTTTATGGCGGAACCAAGTTCGAGTGTCTCGTGCGCTACCGGAGCGCGAACCTGTTCTTCCTGGTTCTGCCTAACGAGTTGTTTCAGGAAGCGGAAGCGCCGGCAAGTTGGGGCGTGCTGGCCGAGACAAACAATTCACTTACCCTGTTGAGACGCCCGGTCTGGCATGACAATGCGGCCGAGACCCGCCTGCGGCTTCTCCAACGCATTGCGCGCGCCGGAACGCGCCAATTCAACCGGCAGTTCGGAATCAGTTTCGAAGAGATCCAAACAGAGCGCGGACTAGCCGGTTAACTACGTCCGCTTTCTTTCTCAACGAGCAGATTCCGGCCGGTCATTTCTTTCGGCTGCGGCAGGCCAAGAAGAAAAAGCAAGGTCGGCGCGACATCCGCCAGGATGCCGTCCTCAACCCGAAACTTCGCCGCATTTTCCGCCACGTAGATCAAGTGTACAAGGTTCGTGGTATGGGCGGTGTTCGGCGAGCCGTCCGCATTTCGCATCTGTTCGCAATTGCCGTGATCGGCGGTGACGAGACCCGCGCCGCCCTGCGCGAGAACGGCGGGGATGATTCGCGACATACATTCATCGATGGTCTCGACCGCCGCGATCCCGGCCTCGAGCACTCCGGTATGTCCGACCATGTCAGGGTTCGCGAAATTCAAGATGATGAGATCGTACTTGCTCAGTCGCGACAGAACTTCATCCGTCACTTCGCGCGCGCTCATTTCCGGCTGCAAATCGTAAGTCGCCACTTTCGGTGAGGGCACGATTTTCCGCTCCTCCCCCGGGTAAGCGCCCTCGATTCCGCCGTTAAAAAAATAAGTCACGTGCGGGTATTTCTCCGTCTCCGCGATACGCAATTGCGTTTTGCCTGCTTCGCTCACCACCTCGCTCAAAATCCGGCGCAGTTCTTCCGGCGGGAAAATGTAGGGCGATG
This sequence comes from Verrucomicrobiota bacterium, assembly GCA_039649045.1. Classification (GTDB taxonomy): domain Bacteria; phylum Verrucomicrobiota; class Verrucomicrobiia; order Chthoniobacterales; family UBA10450; genus AV80. Next base: position 14,398 of record JBBWZL010000019.1, read on the forward strand.
GATACGTCGCATCGTATTGGGTAAGCGTGACGTAATTGACCTGCGGCCAGGCTCCGCGCTCGAATCCATCGAAATCTTTCAGGAGGAAGGCTTGAGAAAGCTGCCGAGCGCGATCAGCGCGAAAATTGAAAAAGAAGACGGTGTCGCCGTCGCGAATGCGCTGCTCATCCGCATGTGAAAAAATCAACGGCGGCATGAATTCGTCTGTGATGCCACCGGCGTATTTATCCCGCACTGCTACCGACGGCGTGGATTCAATTCGTTCACCGCGGCCGAAGAGAATCGCGTCCCAGGCCTTTTTCGTCCGGTCCCACCGGCGGTCGCGGTCCATCGCGAAATAGCGGCCAACGACCGTCGCGATACGCGCCCCGCATTTCTGCAGCTCCGCTTCGCAGATTTCCAGAAAGCGCGCGCCGCCCGTGGGCGATGTATCGCGCCCATCGGTGAAAGCGTGAACCACAATATCTGTCGCGCCTGCAGCTTTCGCTTCGCGCGCCAGCGCGACGAGGTGCGCATAATGGCTGTGAACCCCGCCGTCGGAAAGCAGCCCGAGAAAGTGCAGGCGATGGCCGCGCGCCGCGGCGAAAGTTTTTTGCGCAACGTCGTTACTCGTGAGCTCGCCGGCCGCGATCGCCTCGTTGATCCGAGTCAAATCCTGATAAACAATCCGGCCCGCTCCGAGATTGAGATGGCCCACTTCGGAGTTGCCCATTTGCCCTTCAGGCAAACCGACATCGAGCCCGCTCGCGCTCAATTTTCCGCCGGGATAATCGAGGTAGAGCTGATCGTGAAACGGCGTGGGCGCGAGCAAAGTGGCATCGCCGTTTTGTTCGCACTGCGCCCGGCCGCCAGGATTAATGCCCCATCCGTCGCGGATGATGAGCAGGATCGGTTTGCCCACGGTGGCGCAGTTTGCCGACGATCAGCGCCCGGCACAAGCGGTTTCCCGCGCTGCGGGATTGACAAGCCGAAGCACGCGCTCCTACATCGCCTCCATGAAGTGGCGCAATCAGTTGCTCGCGCTTTTCTGCCTCGTCGCCTTCGGCGCGTTCGGCGTTTTCTATTTCCAGCATTGGGTCGTCCAGAAACCTTTCGGCATCATTTTGTTCGTCGGCGAGGGGTTAACCCCGGCCCGCCTCGCGGCAGCACGAATTTATGCCGGGGGCGCTGACACGCCGCTCACGCTCGATTCGATGCCCTCCGTGGCGTTGCTGAGGAATTATTCCAACGATTTCTCGGCGCCAGACCAGGCGGCGGCGGCGACGGCTCTGGCTACGGGAGTAACCGTGAACAATCGATCGATCGGCATCGATCCGAAAGGCAACCCGCTTACAAATCTCATCGACCTCGCCCGGAGGGCCGGCCGTTCCACCGGGTTGGTAACCAACGCGAACATCGCCGATCCGACTACGGCCGCCTTTTATGCGCACAGCACCGATCCAAACGGCAAATCCGATATCGCTCGCCAAATGGCTGAGGTCGCAGGAGTCGATCTGGTGCTCGGTGGAGGCGCAGGAGATTTTCTGCCGGAATCGAAGGGCGGACACCGCCAAGACGCGCGTGATCTTCTGCTCGAGATCCGCCGTAGCGGCTTCGATCTGGTGCGTTCGAAGGCGGAACTCGAAGCAATCCCCGGTTGGCGGGGTCCAAGGGTTTTTGGCGCATTCAGCCAGCGCGAACTGGCCTACGCGGATCAGATCGGATCACGCAACGAACAGCCCGCTCTTTCGGACATGGTCCGACGCTCAATCGAACTGCTGCAATATAACCGCGGCGGATATCTGCTGATCGTGGACGCCGGCTTAATGCGGAAAGCGGCGGAGCAAAATGATGGAGAACACACGCTGGCAGAAACCGTAGAGCTCGATCGCGCCGTCGCCGTTGCCCGCCGATATGCCGGCGCGAAATCCACAATTTTTGTTTGCGGCGATGTGGGGATCGGCGGGCTGAGCTTGAATGGTTCTCCATTTCGCAAGGACCGCGGGATCGCAGTGCTGGGATTGAATTCGGCAGGCGACCCATGGTTCTCCTGGGCCTCGGGGCCGAATGGCGCAAAGTCGTACGGAGCCGCCAAAGTCACGGCATCGCAACGAACGCCCGGGCACGAGACAGACTCGCCGCCTCCGCAGACCCTGCAAGAGCCGGCTGCATTCTATGCGCCCGCCGCCCTGAATACCGTTGAGGACATGGCGGCGTTCGGCGCAGGGCCCGGCGCGGAGACTTTGCGCGGTTCGATGCAGAACAGCGCCGTGTTCAAGATTATCTCCGACCTGCTCTAAGAACCGGCTCTGGCGACGTCGAGGGTTTGCCTGATCTGAGGCAAGCCACGGAGGCGGCCCGTGACTACGCTCTCAAAAGCAAAAGCCCGGCAATCAGCTCAGGCCGATTGACGGGCTTTCGAAGCTTTCCGCTTGTCTAGTCGCTGACGGGAGCGAGTTGCGGAATAAATGTGAAAGGCGGCGGATTCGGGAGCGAGGGCGGAGGCCCTTCAGCCGGAGGAGCAGGGGCCTCTTCTTCTGGAATATCTTTGCTATCCCCAATGTCTTTAGAGTCAGCGACGTCTTTGCTGTCCGAGGTCGTCGCGTTGGTGGAAAAATTCCGGTTCGATGCGAGCAGGTTGCCCCGAGTCGGGCTAAAGGCGGAAACCTCGGCGACGGTGAAAGCGGTGTCAGCGTGTGACGCAGGACTCCAACGCAACATTATGTAACGTCCAGTCGTCGCTGGAAAATCGATCGAAGCGCGACCTTGGGTGCCGTCGTCGATCGCCGATCCAATGGGCTTCAAATTCGCGAACATTTTGCTATCCAGTTTCAAGGATTCGGGATTGTTTTCGCCGTTCACTCCCGGGAGCGATTGCATGACATAGAAATCTATGGCCCCTGCACGCGCTGAATAGACCGCCGAAATTCGCCGCAAGGTCGAAACTTTTCCGAGATCGATCACGGTGGTCGGCGCATTGTCTTCCGCGGCGAAGCCGAAACTAGTCGCGGCCCGGTCGTCGATCATGTTATTCGCCAGCTTGAGGTCATTCCCGGAGCTAACGTAAAGCGCATGAGCCTTCGTGCGGAGGTTGTAATTGATCAGGGCAAAACTAGCTTGGGGGCCGAGATGGGATTGAGGACGATCCGTTTGCGTTTGTTCCGCCGATGGTACTTTTAGCAAAACTACATCCGACGCGAACAACGGCGGGGTCGCTAGAGCGAGAAGAAAGCAGCCGATAGACGCGGTGACCTTAACAAGGGAAGAAGTAGGTGTTCTCATAATTTCCATATCCACAAAAACGATAGTAGGACGTTCCCGCTTTTTTCGCAATAAAAATCTTTTGGGCCCCCCGATCCCTCTAAACGGGCCACCCTTCCAGCGAAACCACTGTGACACAAAGCAAAAAAAATTGCTCGCTTTTTCTGCGTCGGGAAAGGATTTTTTTGACCGGAAAACGCCCGGCACGATGTGAGGATCCGCCGCCTCTGACTCAACGAAGGTGTGGAATCAAGCGGCTGAGCCGGTTTTCGCGGCCCGCCTAGAAAGCAAAAATTGCCGTGTCGACGACGGTGGAGATAGAGCTTTCTTCCGCAGAATCTACCGTCCAAGAGTGGCCCTGCAGCCAAGAGGACCGGGAGTTCAGAATACATATCCGCGGACTGGCTGCGACGCGCGAGCTCGTCGACTCGTCCGTGCTGTGCGCCGAAAACCGGCTTCCGTCCTCCGAATTCGTGGGAATTGAGACAACGCGCTGGGAGCCGCTGATATCGACGGGACGAAAAGGATCGAAAGTGGTTCGGCGTTGATCGCGGGCATAATGCCGAGTCATGAAAAGTGAGTCGGCAAAGCAAAACGCCGAAGAAGCGCAGAGAAAAGCGACTATGAGGAGAAAAAGCTTCTTAAAGGCAAACGGATGGATGCTGATCAGGATCATGTCTATGGTATTTATAAGCAACGTGTGTGCCAGAGGAGGTCGGCAACCGAATTCGTGATCGGGCGGAATTCTCCGATCGCTCGCTGGTGGTAGCCCGACGGGGTCTCCAAAACAGGACGCACCGGGCAGTCCCGGTCTGCGCTGCAACTTGCCCTAACGCCCGGCGAGAGTGCGCGCGAAACCTAAATTTTGCTTGGCTTCGACAAAGTCCGGCTGGATACGCAAAGCCTGTTCATAATGCGCTATTGCGGCCGTGTAATCGCCGGAGCCACATAGGAGGTCCGCCAGTTCCTTATGCGCAATCTGGAGATCGGGGTTCGATTTCAGACTGTGTTCGTAGTGGCGTTGTGCTTCGGTTCGCAGGCCCTTCACCAGGAGGACGCTGGCCAGATTCGATTCGCATTTGGCATACTTTGGATCGAGTGACAGGCAGCGCTTATAATGCTCGAGCGCCCGGTCGAGATCTCCGAGATCCTGCCATGCGAGCCCCAGGTAGAATTCTGCGTCCGCCAGAGAAGATTTTCGGCTGAGCGCGAATTCGTACTTCCTCATGGCTTCTTCGACACGACCAACCTTGTGCAATGCTCTTCCATAGTTGAATTGGGCCTCGGCATCCTGTGGCAGCACTTCGGCGACCTTCGCCGTCCGCTCGATGTGCGGCACGACACGACCGACCAACTGCGCCGCGCAAAGTGCTCCAAAGGGAATTAGCAACGCCACCCACCGCAAGCCGTGTCGCATCCAAGCCGGCCAAAATCGAGGTGCTGCCAAAGCAGCTGCCCCCGCCCCTTCGATTCCGAGCATCGACCGCGTCTGCGTCTCACGGACTTTCCAGATGAATCCGTCGTAATAAAAATGTAACAGCGCCGATGCCGTCACGATGCCAATTAGAATGTGCCGGATCCACAATGCGGTAACGGCGGATGACGTTAAGCCGAGGGCTCCGTAGGCCATAACCAAGCCAACGTAAACTCCGATCAGCGCACCACTGCGCCGGAAAACGAAGCGCATAAATCCGCCGATACTTTTGTCGCGCTCCACGCGGGTCCGATTATAAATCCAGACGATGGCAAGGTATTGGACATCATGAAACACTTCGAAGAGTGCGATGCCGACGAGGATGTTCTGGACGCCGTTATTGCAATACCACCAGAAGGCAATGCTGCTCACCAGAAGCGTGATCTTCACGGGACTGGCACCGCGGGCCGCGCGCCAATCACTCCACTGACGCCACAAGAAGACAATCGTCACGAGCGCCAGCGCGACCACCACCGCGGTTCGGATCGCCTCGACGGCCGCCGAGGCCACGACCGGCCCGCCGCTCTCATAGTACAGCTCGAACAAAGTTCTGAAACGCATCGGCGAGAGCAGCACGGCCGCTGAGAACCACGCGAAACAAAGCGCCAAGTCTATCCGGGCCCGAGCCGCGGCCCTGGCAGAAGCTTTCGCGTCATAAATCCGGCAGAACCCGTAGGTCTGCATCATCCCATGCCAGATTCCCCATGCCATCGCCACCAACTGCACAGCCTGGACGTCGTAGATGGAGGACCAGACACAAACCGCGAGGATGGCCAGGGGCGCAACGACAAATCGAACCTTAAAGCGGTCGAACAAAGCCCGATCCCCATACGCCCGAATCATCCCCGGCAGGTGATGACCCATCGCGCCGAAGGCGCCGACAAAAAGAAAGATATCCTGCGCGCTCCAGCGCGCCTGGGCCGCAGTAAAAATCGGGATCAGCAGGACCGGCGTGCCGACGAAGAGAACTAAATCCCGCCAACGATCGAGGATCCAGGGCGATGACTTTACCTTTTCGGCTGAAGGAAGAGACTTGTCCGCGTCTCTCGGAGCAGAGGCGAGTTTCGGTGCCATTGCCTGCTGCGTCGCCATCGCCGTTTGATAGTGCAAATCGCCGGAAAAGGCAAGGAATCAAGCCCGCGGAGATGCCCCAGCCGAGCAGGGCACCACATCCAGAATGGCGTCGCTCAAAACAAAAGGCGGGTGGCGTTTCCACCACCCGCCTGATGCAATAATTACGTCCTCCGGGCTTAGAACTTCTTGTTCAGGCTCACGTAGTAATAACGGTTGCGGATCGAGTAGAGCGACGTGTCATAGTTATCGTTGAACGCGCCCAGAACCGTCGGCGGGTTGCGATCAAACGCATTGTTCACCCCGACCGTGAGCCGGGTTCCCCAGAGCATCCGCTGCCAGATCGATGCGACGGCGGCCTCCGTTTGCATCACGCCCTTGCTGTCCTTGGAGTCCTTGATGGAAGGCGCGGGCTCTGCGGGCGGTTTCTTCCACTCGTAGCTCAACTGCATATCGAGGGTTGTATAACTCGTCACCCGCCGATGGACTTGGAAGTTCGGCGCGACATCAGTGCCCGGGTTGGCAGCCACAACGTCGTTGCCAAGAATGAACGAAGGGTCATCTTCAAAATCGCCGATGTAGTTGATGGTGGCGTTGAAATCGAAGCCTCTCCACTCCCATTCCCCGCGCAGAAATGCCTTGTTAAAAGGAATCGCGCCGGGAGCGAGCGGGAACGCGCTGCTGCCGTAGTCTCCGAGGAAGTTGTGCGTGCCCGCGCCCGCAATCGGTTCCGCTTTCCAGGTGAAGAAATGATTCCAGCCGCCCGTGAAAGTAAACTGGCCCCAACGCTCCGTCGGAATTTTGTAAGTGGCCGTGACATCCATTCCCTGGACGAGGCGCTTGCCGGCGTTGGAGTTAACAGAGTCGATGCAATCGACAAATCCTGTGTTGGTGCGGGTCACGCCCACAGCCGGTCCACCAGGAGCGATAGCCGCTCCGCTTCCTCCGCCGCAACCGTCGGGATCGACAAAAGCTGTGCCTCCACTATTGCCGTTTACGGTCAGGGCCAATTGCGCGAAATCCGCGCCACTCAAGACCAGGTCTTTGGTGAAAAGCTGATACCAGTCCACCGTCATGCTGAAGCCAGGCAGGAACTTTGGAGTCCAAACCACGCCTGCCGAATAGGAATCGGTTTTCTCCGGCACCAGTGTTGGATTTCCACCCTGCCAGACACCACCCGGTGGTTGGAGCGTGTTGCCCTTTAATGGATCGAAGAGCACAGGGAAGTTCTCAGCCACTGGATTAAACAGCTCCGTGGGGCTGGGCGACCTGAATGATTGCCCCCAGCTTGCACGCAAGGTTACGTCCGCGATGGGTTGATAGCGGAGGGTCACGCGTGGAGCGCCCCCGAAATCCTCGTCCGGATTCGGGTTATCAAAAGTCGCCTTCGTCTTGCTGTAGTCATCCCGATCGCGGAATTTCTCATAGCGCCAGCCGAAGGTGATATCGAACGAGCGAACAAAGGGAACATTCATCGTCGATGTGATAATCGGCAGACCAAGTTCGGTGAAGACAGAATCGACCTCCTGCGTTGTCTTGGTATTGGGCGCCTGATCGAATCCAAGTTGATCACCAGATGCCTGAACGGGATCGGGAACCGAGTGTTGATGATCCTGACGATGCTCGTACCCAACTGCCAAATCGACACCACCGTTCCAGAGGTTCGGGAACAGATGCATGTTAACTTTGGCGTCATAGAGAAAGGAACGTTCGTAGAACTGCGAGTGACCAAGATAGGCAGCCCGGCGCGCAGCGGCGGTGTTGTCATACGCTTGGGTTCCCCCGGTCGGGACGGCGACGCCGGTGACCGGATTAATGGTATAGGTAGGCGCGCTGCCGACAATCGGACCCCCGACTCCAACGAACGGGTTGAAATTGCCGGCCGTAATCTCGTCGCTTAACGGAGTAAACCGAGCGTCACCGCCATCTATGCGCAGCTCGTCGAATCGCTCGTAAACAAAGCCCGTGTCATATCCAAACCGGCTGATAAAACCGTTGTCCTTGAAGTTGAAATCGCCGTTGATCGCGGCCACGTAACGAAAATAATCGTTATCAAAGAAGGACTTGCGGAGACCGAGTTCCCGGACAGTGCGGTACCGTACATCATCCAGAAAAGCGCCGAATGGATTGTAGGGGGAGTCTTGCCCGCCCACAGCAAAGGGAGCCGCGGCGAGACCGTTGTCCTGCTTCGTCTTGGAATACATGATGTCGCCATAAATCTGGAGGCCGTCCCCAAAGATCTTGTATCGTCCGCTGACGTAATACATCGCCTTCTCGACGGCAGGAATGGCCGGCGTGAAAGCGCGAAAATTGAATCGCGATGGATCACTTCCAGGCGGATCGTCAAAGACGCGGTAGTCGGCCGGAGTCCTCCCAACGCCTGATAGATTCGTGAGAACGAGCGCCCCAGTCGGCAACCCGACGAGCGCGCCGTTGGCGTTAACATCGACGCGGCCTCCAAAAGTCGGGCTGTTGTTGTTAATACCGCCGAGGCCGAGGCCTGTTGAGTTGTTGCTCAGGTCGCCCGTGACCGCGATCGTGCGATCACGCGAAAACAAATTCGCGCGCGAATAATATTCACCGGCCGCCGCGATCGAGACTTTCCCGTCCAGACCGACGACCCCGCCACGGAGGTAAACGTGGCGAACGTGCGCGTCCGAATCAGTCGTGTTTCCGTAGAGTGTAAATAGTTCCGCTCCTTCGTATGGTTTCTCCCCGGGACCATTAAGCAGGATGAAGTTCACCACGCCCGCCACCGCGTCCGATCCGTAAATGGCACCGGCGCCATCTTTCAAAACTTCCGTGCGACTCAAAGCGCCAATTGGAATGGCGTTGATGTCCGGTCCTCCGATGCCGAGACCCAAAAAGGCGCGGCGACCATTGATAAGGGTCAGGGTGTTTTCCGGGCCGATCGCTCGCAGGTTGATATTTGCCTGGCCGTTGCCAGCATTAGAATCGTTTTCCGTCGCGGAATTTCCCACGAAGGAAGGCAGCTGCCGCAGACCCTCCACCGGCGTATTGGCGCCCTGCTTTTGCAGTACTTCCGCAGTATAAACCGTTACCGGTAATCCGGTCTCCGTTTCCGCAGTCGGAATGTACGATCCGGTTACGATCACTCGTTCGGTTGTGGCTTCAGTGGAGGCAGGTCCCGGCGTTGGCGCCTGAGCGTAAACGCTGGCGGCGACCAGGAACGAAAGTCCGACACCGACTGCGAGAGTCGTGCGGAGCGATACCAAAGTGTTCAGTGCGTATCTTATCATTTGTTTCTCCCTTGATTGGTTAGGTTTTCTCGGCGGATTAAAAGCGGGGGTACGATGCGACGCGAATGCTCGAGCATCAAAAGTATTGGCGACATCGGTTGTGTCTCTGTGCTGGTTTCCGATGCAGGGTCATCGCAAAAGGGGAAGCGTGCGTGGCCATTACGATTTGATAATTCAGATTGTTCGCGAATACAAGTTCCGTGTTGTGCGAGGTACAAACAAAAGGCGGGTGGCATTTCTGCCACCCGCCTTTGTGATTGAATGCGTGTTCTAGCTTAGAACTTCTTGGTCAAGCTCACGTAGTAGTAACGATTACGGATCGTGTAGAGCGACGTGTCGTAGTTGTCGTTGAACGCTCCAATAACCGATGGCGGGTAGCGATCAAACGCGTTGTTCACGCCTACCGTCAGCGTCGTGCCCCAGAGCATACGCTGCCAGATCGATGCCGTGGCAACCTCAGTCTGCGCTACGTTTTTGCTGTCCTTGGACTCCTTGACATACGGCGCTGGCTCGACCGGCGGTTTCACCCACTCGTAGCTCAACTGCATATCGAGCGTGATGTAGCTGGGTACGTTCCGGACCCTGCCGAGGAAGGAAGGCTGCCCGGTGATCGCGTTGGGACCGCCGTTGAAGGCCGGGTCATCCCGGAAGTCGCCGACATAGTTGCCCGTGGCAACGAAATTGAAGTGTCTCCAATCCCATTGCCCGCGAAGGAACGCCTTGTTCCACGGAATCGCACCAGGAGCGAGCGGAATCGTGCCGTTGTTATAATTGCCTAGGAAGCTGAAGGTGCCCGCTCCGGCGACCGGCTCCGCCTTCCAAGTGAAGAAGTGGTTATAGCCGCCCGAGAAGGTGAACTTGCCCCAGCGTTCCGTCGGAATCTCATAGACCGCTGTCACGTCCACACCTTGGACGAGACGTTTACCGGCGTTGGAGTTAAGTGAATCGATGCACTCCACGTTGCCGTTGACGTCACGGGTTACGCCCACGCCTGTCCCACCCGTCGCAACGATCGCGCCAGAACCGCCGCCGCAACCATCCGGATCCACGAAGGCCGTGCCTCCGCTTTGTCCATTAATTGTCAGCGCCAATTGCGCAAAGTCAGCCGCACCCAGGATCAAGTCCTTGGTGAAGACCTGATACCAGTCCGCTGTCATCGTGAAACCAGGCAGCCACTTGGGCGTATAGACCAAACCGGCTGAGTAGGCATCCGTCTTCTCCGGCTGCAGATCCACATTTCCACCCTGCCAGACGCCTCTCGGCGGCTGCAACGTCAGACCCTTCAGAGGATCGAAGACCTGTGGGAAGTTTTGCGCGACTGGATTAAACAGTGCGGTTGGACTTGGCGACCGGAACGATTGGCCCCAGGTGGCGCGCAAGGTCAGGTCTGGAATTGGCTGGTAGCGAATCGAGACACGCGGAGTGCCGCCGAAGTCTTCGTCGTCATTCACGTTGTCGAAGCTCGAGTTCCGTTTCACATACTGATCCTTATCCTTGAATTTCTCGTAGCGCCACGCGATCGACAGGTCGAGCGAGCGGACCCACGGAATGTTCATCGTGGAGGTGACGAGCGGAATACTCAACTCAGTGAAGACGGAGTTGACTTCCTGGTGGGTCTTCGTATTCGGCGCCTGGTTGAATCCAAGCTGATCGCCCGCCGCCTGCACTGGATCAGGGACCGAGTGTTGTGCGACCTCGCGATGTTCATAGCCTGCCGCGAAATCCCAGCCACCATCCCAAAGATTCGGGAAGAGGTGCATGTTGACCTTGGCGTCATAGAGGAAATCACGCTCGTAGAACTCCGAGTGCCCAATGTAGCTACTGCGCTGCGCTGCGGCCGCGTTGTCGTAAGCGCGAGTGCCAGTCTGAACTCCGTTCACGAAGGTCGGAGCGGTTCCGGCGACAGGCGCAGCCTGTCCGATAAACGGATCGAAGTTGCCGGCAATGATTTCATTTCGGATCTTCGTGCGGGTGGCGTCGCCACTGTCTATGCGCAGCTCGTCGAAGCGCTCGTAAACGTAGCCAGTGTCATAGCCAAAGCGGCTGATGAAACCGTTGTCCTTGATGTTGAAGTCGCCGTTGAGCCCGGCGATGTAACGGTAGCCATCATGATCGAAGAACGACCGGCGGGGGCCCAAATCGTTGAGCAGACGGTATGAGAGCGAGGTGAGAGCGTTGACCCCGGTATTCGGATCGATACCGACGGGGTTAAACGCCGAGCCAGCGATTGCTTGCCGATCGCCGTTTGCCGCGCTCGAGAACGTGAAGGGCGCCGCCGCGAGACCGTTGTCCTGCTTGCTCTTGGAATACATGATATCGCCATAGAGCTGCATGCCGTCGCCAAATATTTTATAGCGGCCGGTGACGAAGTAGTTCGCCTTTTCCATCGCCGGAATCGCCGGAGTCGTAAGCCGGAAGTTGAATCGGCTTGGATCGGTGCCGGCAAAGCCTGCGAAATTCTCGAAGTCCCTATAGCTGCCCGCCGTAAATCCCGGGGTGGAGCTAGGTTGACGAGTCGTTCCCGGAGGCATTCCGACGGGCGCGTTGTTCCCGAGATTTGAGAGAACCAGCGTACCGATTGTGGGGTTGCCTACGGTTCCCGCTGTCAGTCTGCCCACGGTAATACGGCCCGCAAAGGTCGGGCTGTTGCCGTTCAAGCCGCCCCGGCCGGAGCCGCCAGGTCCGTTGCTGTTATTCCCGGTGCCGGCGACAAGCGCGCGGTCCCTGGAATAAAGATTCGCGCGGGAATAATATTCGCCGGACGCGGCAATGGAGACTTTACCATCGAGACCGGTCACACCGCCGCGCAGGTAAACCTGGCGAACATGCGCATCCGTTTCCGTGGTGTTGCCGTAAAACGCGAAAAGTTCAGCGCCTTCATATGGCTTTTCACCCGGCCCATTGAGCAGGACGAAGTTAACAACACCCGCGACTGCATCGGAACCGTAAACGGCGGAGGCGCCGTCTTTCAGGATTTCCGTGCGCGCGAGGCCGCCGATTGGAATGAGGTTGATGTCGGCATACTCAAACGCGCGACGTCCGTTGATGAGGATCAAAACGTTCGCCGAGCCGAGAGCGCGCAAATTGACAGTGGCCGTGCCATCGCCGCCGTTGGAATCGTTTTCCGTCGCTGCATTTCCGACGAAGGAAGGCAGCTGGCGAATTCCTTCGACAGGGGTATTGGCGCCCTGTTTCTTCAGGACTTCCGCCGTGTAAACGGTGACCGGCAAGGCCGATTCCGTTTCCGCTGTCGGAATGTACGATCCCGTGACGATGACTCGTTCGGTGGTCGCTTCCGTGGACGCGGGTCCCGGCGTGGGCGCCTGCGCGTAGGCGCTGGCGATGAGGAAAGGAAGTCCGACGCCGACTGCGAGAGCCGAGCGGAAGGATCCTAACGTGTTCAGTACGTATCTTATCATTAGTTTCTCCATTGGTTTGGTTAGGTTTGGCGGTGAGGATTAACGACGTTTGAGAGGGCTGACAAGCCTTTTTTTCACTTTTCTCAAAATATTTTGAACGGACGCGCCAAGAGTGATGTCGGGCCGGCAGCTGCGTCAAGCCTGTTTTCGGCTTTTTTTGGAGAAATTTCGTGCCTCGGCGAGCAACCAAATGGATTGACGCACCACAAAATATTCTTTCTCTCGAGGCCAGATGATCCGGCCTAACGACTGCTCGTCGCGGAGCGGTGACGAAATGACTGGAAATAATGGAAGGCGCCCGCCAGATTGCGTTCCCCGAAAAGTGTCCGTCCGCATGAAACGTTATTTGCCGTATGCGATCATCATCGCAGTTTTTCTCATCTCGACGGTGGCTGGCGTTGAGCTTTATCAAAGTAATCAGGATCAGCCGTCCGCTCGAACGGGCAAGCTTGCGTTCGGCATGCCAGGCGCGGCGCCGCCGCACGTTCGTGGTCCTGCGAAAGCGCCAGTCTTGCTCGAAGAGTTCGGCGATTTCGAGTGCGTTCCGTGTTCCCTGTTTTACCCGATCTTAAAAAAAGCAAAGACTGACTACGGAGATCGCTTGTCGGTGACGTTTCGCGAATATCCTCTGACCAAACACACCAAGGCGCCCGAGGCCGCGCGCGCCGCAGAAGCAGCCGGTTTGCAGGGCCGCTTTTGGGAAATGCACGATTCGCTTTATGAAAATCGCCTTGTTTGGCTGAACGCCTCGAGCACGCGCGCGGCCTTGATCGAACTCGCCGCGAAGCTGGGGTTGGACATGGAGCGATTCCAAAAAGACATGGACAGCGAAGAGGTGACGAAACGGCTCGCAGCCGATCGCGACCGCGTCGGGTCCCTCGAACTGGATCGGACACCGAGCGTTTTCATTAATGGAGACCGCATGACGATGCGTCCGATCACAGACGAAAATTTGCATGCGGCCATCGACGCCGCTTTGGGAAATAAAAAATGAAATCGTGAAGGCGCCTGAACCGCCGGTCGTCGATCCGAATGGCAAATCTGCCCCCACACGACGCCGGCGCCTTGAATCTTCTCTTTACATTCTGGCAGCTCTCATCGCGCTGGTTGGATTAGGCGATTCAATTTACCTGACGGTGCATCACCTGACCGGGAAAGATGTGGATTGCCTTGCGTCCGGCGGGTGTGAGACAGTCCTCACCAGCGCTTACGCCGCCGTCGGCAAAGTGCCCCTCGCGGGCATCGGGGCGACCGCCTATTTCAGTGCCTTTAGCCTGGCGACGCTTGCGGGGTTTGGTCGCCGTTGGGCGAGATCGTTACTCCTCTGGTTGGTGGGTGGGATGCTGGGAGTGACCGGTTGGCTTTTATATCTTCAAGCCTTCGTCCTTCACGCTTTTTGCGATTTCTGCCTGCTCTCCGCGGCCTTGACCACAACGCTCTTCGCGATTGTGCTGGCCATCTTTTTCACGGGAACACGAGCGACACGCCGTCTGCCTCAGTGATTTGCCGGTCAAACCGGTAATTTTCTCATGACGACTGTTCAACCTGAACCGAGTCCTCTGATCCTGCTCCCCTTCCCGGTGCTGCTGATGGCGATCGCGTTCGCACCGATCGTGCTGCGGCATCATTGGGAAATCCATTATCACAAACTCTGTGCCGGACTCGCCGCCATCACCTGCTCGTACTACGTCTTCGCGTTAAACTCGGGAAGCCGCGTCCTTCACGCGGGGTTTGAATATCTGAGCTTCATGATCGTGATCGGCTCATTTTTTGTCGTAGCCGCGGGTATTCATCTGCGCGTCCGCGGACAGGGGCGGCCGATCGCAAACACAGCCTTTTTGCTCGGCGGCGCACTGCTCGGCAATCTCATCGGCACGACGGGCGCCTCGATGTTGCTCATCCGGCCCTGGATCGCAATGAACCGGAGCCATTTTGCCGGCCTGCACATCGCATTTTTTATTTTTGTTGTGAGCAACATCGGCGGCGCGCTTTTGCCGGTCGGCCCGCCGTTATTTCTCGGCTATCTCAAAGGGGTGCCCTTTTGGTGGTCGCTGCAGCGATGCTGGTTGCCCTGGGTCGTGACGCTGGGTGCCGTACTCGCTCTCTTTTATATAGTGGATACGCTGCATGGCCGCACGCGCGCCCGAACCGGGCCACAGCCCGCAGGTTCCTCGGCCGGCGCCTGGCATTGCGAAGGCGCGATCAACTTCCTTTTCATGCTGGCGCTTCTCGCAGCCCTCATCGCCGCGCCCGCCGGCTGGCGCGAAATGGTGATGACGGCAATCGCGTTTGCCGCCTATTTCGTGACGCCCCCACAGGTTCATCGCGCGAACGAGTTCAGTTTCGTCCCGATCAAGGAAGTGGCGTGGATTTTCCTCGGCATTTTCGGGACGATGATTCCGGTCCTCGACTACATGGAAATCCACGCCGGCGATCTGGGGCTGCGCTCGGATTTGCAATTCTACTGGGGAACCGGAGTGCTCTCCGCGTTGCTCGATAACGCCCCGACCTATCTCACCTTCCTCGCCGGCGCATTTGGATTGCACGGCCTGAGCATGGAGAACGGCCAAGACATGTCGGCTTTCATAGCGGCGCACGATCATCAGCTCGTCGCCATTTCGTTAGGCGCCACCTGTTTTGGCGCCCTGACCTACATCGGAAACGGCCCGAACCTGCTGGTCAAGGCAATCGCCGAGCATGCAAATGTAAAGACGCCGAGCTTCTTCAGTTACGTTTTCAAATTCGCCCTGCCGGTTCTGGTTCCGATCTTCATCCTGATCTCAATCCTGTTTTTTCGGAAATCGTGATCGCTCGGGAGCCGTCCGCGTTTGCTTCGGGAGAGTTCATTGCCATCCTTGAGAAATGTTCACCGGTCTGATTGAAGAAGTCGGCAGCGTCCTCGGGATGCAAACGACCGAGCGGGGCACGCGCCTTCAAATCGCCGCGCCCAATGTCGCGGAAACGACACGCGCCGGCGACAGCATCTCTGTGAACGGCTGCTGCCTCACGGTCGCGGAACACCGGGGCGCAGAGCTTACCTTCGATCTTCTCGAGGAATCGCTCGAGCGCACTAACTTGAAGTCGCTGCGCCGCGACAGCCGGGTAAATCTCGAGCGCGCACTCCCCGCCAACGGCCGTCTTGGCGGCCATTTCGTCCAGGGACACGTCGATTGCGCCGCGCGGATTCTCGCGGCGGAAATGAAGGGCGCCGACCAGCGCATCGAGATCGAATTGCCGGCCGAGTTTGCGCACTACGTCGCGTTCAAGGGCTCCATCGCAGTGAACGGAATCAGTCTGACGGTCGCGGAAGTTTCGCAGAAAAGTTTTGCGGTTTGGATTATCCCGCACACCCGGACGCAAACGAATCTCGCGGTCTCGCGGCCTGATGATCTGGTCAATCTCGAGTTCGATTTGATTGCGAAATACCTCGAGCGAATGCTCGACCGTCATGTTCCTCGCCCGGAATGACCAGGTCGCCTGCCCCGCAAATCGTTGGCGTGATTTTTTCGCTGCCCGATTTTCAACGCGCGCTTCGGATGCGTAATCCGCCGGATCTATTTGAACTGCGATTGGACGCGCTCGTCGCAAACCTCGACGCCATTCAGCGCGAGATCGACAAGCTTCCGGCGCCATTGATCATCACAGCGCGCCACCCACGGGAAGGCGGAGTAAATGATTTAACGTCTGGCGAACGTCGTGGTTTGCTGCGGAAGTTCCTGGGCCACGCGACTTACATCGACATCGAACTTCGCTCGGCCGGTTCGTCGGCCGCGATTCTGGGAGCCGCTCGCGCGGAAAAGATTCGCACGATTATTTCATTTCACGATTTCAGCGGAACACCCAGCAGCGCAAACCTGAACGAATTCGCGCGCGCGGCGAAATCGTTAGGCGCCGATGTCGTGAAAATCGCGACCACAACCGACACGCCGGAGCAATTGGCCAGGTTGCAGGAATTTTTTTCGTCGCACCGTCTGAAAATGAAAATCGCCGCGATGGGGATGGGCAAGCTGGGGAGGGCCGCGCGTGTCTGGTGCGCGAAACACGGTTCGGTTTTAAATTACGCGCATTTGGGGGCGGCCCGGATCCACGGCCAGCTTTCCGTTGCGCAATGGCGCCGGGCATTGAAATAACGCCATGCAACGTTCCATCCCGTTGCCCGATCACGTTCCGGTGATGCCGCTCTCCGGCGCATTGCTTTTCCCCCACGCGCTCTTGCCGCTCCATATATTTGAGCCGCGTTACCAGGAAATGCTCGAACACGCGTTGCGTCAGCACCGGATGTTCAGCATCGCGCTGGTCAAACCGCAGCGGACAGAATGGAGATCGGCCGACGATTTCTTCCACATCGCGGGCGTCGGTCTGATCCGCGCCTGCGTCGGACGCGGCGACGGCACTTCGAACCTGATTCTCCAGGGTTTGCAGCGCGTCCGTTTCACCGGATTCGAACAAACGGAGCCTTTTCCCATCGCGCGGATCGAGCCGGTGAAATCGAAGTCGTCGCCCTCGGTCGAGACGGATGCGCTGGGGGAAAAGGTGCTCGAGTTTTATTCCAAGCTGAAGGACAAGGGCCGGCAGCTCCCGGAGAAAGTGGACCAGTATCTTTCCCATCTGGGCGATGCGGAAATGCTGGCCGATCTGATGGCGGCGACTTTCATAAACGATCCGCTGCGCCGGCAACAAGTGCTGGAAGAAGTCGCGGTGAATCAGCGCCTCCGGCTCGTGATCCAATACTTGAGCGAAGAGACCGGCAGCGCCGCCGCGTAAAGGATCTAGTTGGCGGCGGCCAGCCGCGCGTGTTCCTCTAATAAATACCGGTCGGTCATGCCGGCGATGTAATCACAAATCGTCCGGTGCAGTCCTTCGCTCTCGATTCGTTTTGTCGCCGCCTCGCCCAGAAGCTCAGGTTTCCGGACATACGCCTCGAACACCGCCCGCAACATCTCGCAAGCCAGCTGATTCACCTCAGCCACGCGCGGATGATAATAAACGCTCTTATATAAGAAGCGGCGCAGTTCCTGGTTCACCTCGTGGCGCGCCTCGCTGTAACAAATCAGCGGCCCGGCCTGCCGCCGCACCTCATTCGCGCTCGTTACCCCGGCCTTCGCGATCGCGCCGGCGCTGGTCACCACCACATCGCGCACCTGGGCATCGATGATCGCCCCGATGATCAGCTTGTGCAGCTCCGGTTCGTGCACATCGGGATAACGAGCCGCGACGGATTCGTGGCTCTGGCGCCAGATGGTGACCTCTTCCAATTGCGCCGTGCGCAGAATCTCGAAGTCGACGGCATCATCGAGATCGTGGCTGTAGTAGGTAATCTCATCCGCGAGGTCAGCGACCTGGGCTTCGAGCGCCGGGCAGCGATACTTTTCCCCGCCAGGGCCCAGCGGTTCATGAAACTCGTCATGCTTTCGCAGCCCCTCGCGCACTTCAAAGGTCAGGTTCAATCCAGGAAATGCGGGGTAGGCGACCTCGAGCAATTCCACCACGCGCTGGCTTTGCTTGTTATGATCGAAGCCGCCGTGTTCGCGCATGCATTCGGCCAGCATCTCTTCGCCCGAATGTCCGAACGGCGAATGTCCGAGATCGTGCGCGAGCGCGATCGCTTCCGCGAGATCTTCGTTCAGTGAAAGCGCGCGCGCGATCGTGCGGCTGATGGAAGCGACTTCAATCGAGTGGGTCAAACGCGTGCGCAAATGATCGCCCGTGCCGTTAAGAAAGACCTGTGTTTTGTATTCTAAACGCCGAAACGCGCGCGAATGAATGATGCGGGCGCGATCCCGCTGAAATTCGGTGCGATAAGCGTGGCTCGGCTCCGGATATTTTCGCCCGCGCGAATCGCCGGACTTTTGCGCGAACGGCGCCAGGCTCGCGCTTTCCGTCAGTTCCATTTGCTCGCGCGTCTTCCAGCCGTCGCGGGCAACTACGGATTCCGTCATCACTTCAAAATTATTTGCGGTTACGCGTGTTTGGCCAGTCCGGAGTGTCAG
>JBBWZL010000043.1:0-7528 GCA_039649045.1 Verrucomicrobiota bacterium
GGGGCAGGGGCGGACGAGATCCTGTGGCGTTACACCGTGGATCACGGTCATCTGCGTTATCACCACGATCGTCACGGCAACGTGACGTTTCTCTTAGGGCCAGGGGGCGAAGCATTGGAGCGTTACACCTATGACGCCTTTGGAAGGCCGAGGATCATGGATTGGGCTGAGAACGAGAGAAGCGAGAGCGCAGTCGGCAACCGTTTCATGTTCCAAGGGCGGGAGTGGATAAGCGAGCTAGGCATCTACGATTCCGTCACCGGATGTATCAGCCGGACCTCGGCCGCTTTCTCCAGGCTGACCCGATCGGCTTCGACGCCGGCGACATGAATCTTTTCCGCTATTACGGCGATGATCCGGTGGATCGCAGTGATCCGACCGGACTGTTGGATACTGCAACCGCCATTTGGAACATGGCTAAATTCTTTGACAGCTCCTCTACCTCTCAATCGAGCCTGTATGAAATGAATAAGTTCCAGGAGATTCAGGGTATCATTAATCGTTTGATCACGGAGATTGCGGACGCCAAAAAGATAGAGGAAAGGAGCGGCTCTAAGGTCAGCTGGGAATTCACAGGGAACTGGAGCGAGCCTTATGGTAACCATGTAACGGGCGAGAAGCTCACAGCAAACGACAAACCTGCGGCGGGAAGAACTGATCCGGGCTTCGACGTTCGCGACAAGGACGGCGGGGTGGGAACGCAGTTAAAGATTGACTGGAAGATAAGACGCTCGGTGGCGTCGGATCCTCAAGTTGCCCTTATGGAGGTTAGAGATCACGTCGCTGGACTGGTGAGGTGGGGGATTGCGATGCAGAAACACACCACGTCAGACGGTACCTTTTGGCCAACTGTAAAGTCGCTCGTGACGAACGATCGGAGTGGGACCTGGTTGACGATAGCCGAAGCGCCGCCAGCTGCTGGAAAGCATTGCACGCTCAAGGTGGAGATCGAAGCGACCACAGATAACTTGAGTATCAATTTGAAGGGCTTTGAGCCGTTCATCGCTAAGTACAAGTTTGGAAAGGTCACTCTGACGACAGGTGATTCAGTGATTTTCAGTTTGAGCGATTTGTTGCCGCCTAAAGATTAGCAAGGAAAGGACAAAAGGGTCAGGGGCGTCTTGAAGGGAGAGGGGCAGAAAGGGTCAGTCTTAGAAGCCCAAGGAATTAGGAATTAGGAAGTAGGAAGTAGAAAGCGAAGATTTCCTAATTCCGCGGACGCCGCGATGGCTCGATTACGGCTACGATGATGGTGGGGCTGGCGGCGAACCGGGCGTTTTGGCTTTCTTGGATCGGCCGACCCGTTCGGTGCGGAACGCCGTCTGCCAGGCTGCCAGCTTATCCGGCACCTTTTCGTAAAGTTTCTTCATCAGCACATTGAGCTGTTTAGCGATCTTCAAGCCCTCGCTGATCGTCGCGCTGAGACCGCCGCCCGAACCTGTTTGCTTCTGCAAACCGGTCGCCTTGTCGTCCTCGGCCTGTTCGAAGGCTTGCACCCGATCGAGAAATTCCTGGACGAAATCGTCCGCATAACCGGGCGCGATAAAACCTGTCTCCAGCGCTTGGGCATTTTCCGCGTTCGCGCGCGCTTTCGCCGCCAGAGTCTCCGCGCTCACTCCATGGGGAACCCGGAAGCCGTCCATGATCTCCGGCTTATTCTGGGCGGTGGCGATCGCCCCGGCCGTTTCATTCCACTCGCTCAAATCAAGCATGATCCCATGGCGCAAGACTGACTTGCTCGTTGCGCCCCCGTGGAAATCGGAGGAACCGCTTTGCTGCCCAGTCCCGAATTTTTCCAGGAGCGCGCAAACGCCAGTCGTGGGCGTATTCAGCGCAGTGTAGAGCGCTGCGGCGTTGGTCTGCGCCGGCGGGGGCGGCGTGCCGGGCGCGGGCGTCCAGTCGGCTGCGTTGTTTTCTCCGAATTTACCGACTCGACCAATCTGTTCCACTCGGGCGCGTTCATAAGGCAATTCTCCTTCGGTTAATGGTGATGGGTAATCGCTCGCCGGGAGAGATGGACGCATTCCAGGGGGAAAACGGCGATTCTGACGGGGGCGACGTTTATTTACTGAAGCGTCAGGCTCACCGGAATCGGCTGGCACTGTCACCAAGAAAAATGATTCGCGACGGCAATTGAGTGAAAAACGTGGCGGTTGACGCGATTGACACCCACTTTCGAGGTTCTGACGCGCACTTCATTAGATTGACGCGCTCTTTAGGTCGCGTGCTGCGCGCTAGAGCTCGAAAAACGCGGAATTCTTAGCCTCTGACGCTGACTTTCAGCCGACTAACGCAAACTTTTGGAGCGCTGACGGAGATTCTTGCGGCGGTGGCGCGGACTTTTGGAGAGCCGACACGCGCTAGAGCGTCGCTGACGCCGGCTTTTGGAGGCTGACGCCGACTTCTTCTTCGCCTGACACGCTCTTGCAAAGGCGTGTTGCCGGCCAGAAGTGACGTGACGCCGACTAGAACCTCTGCGTCTGAGGGAAGGGCAGAAGGGGTCAGTCCGGTTTGAAGTAGAAAGTAGAAAGTAGGAAGGAGAAAGCTACTTCGCGAGCGCGGCTTGCGCTGCCGCCAGCCGCGCAGTGGGGACGCGGAAGGGACTGCAACTGACGTAATCCAAGCCGAGCCGGTGACAGAACTTCACGCTCTCGGGATCGCCACCGTGTTCACCGCAAATGCCTAGCTTGATGTTCGGGCGGCTGCTCCGGCCTTTCTCGACTGCGATCTGCATCAGTTGGCCGACGCCGGTTTGATCGAGGGTGGCGAAGGGGTTCTTCTTGAAGATCTCGTTCTCGACATAAGGCATGAGGAAATTGCCCATGTCGTCGCGGCTGATGCCGAGCGCCATTTGGGTGAGGTCGTTCGTGCCGAAGCTGAAGAACTCGGCGCTCTTCGCGACTTCGTCGGCGGTGAGTGCGCCGCGCGGTACTTCGATCATGGTGCCGACGAGGTAATCGAATTTCACTTTCTTTTCCGACATCACCTGCTGCGCGACGCGATGGACGATCTCCGCCTGGAGATCGAACTCCTTCTTGAACCCGACCAGCGGGATCATGATCTCCGGTTTCACCTTGATCTTCTTCTTCGCGACATCGGCGGCCGCTTCGAAAACCGCGCGCGACTGCATCTCGGTAATCTCCGGGTAGGCAATGCCGAGGCGGCAGCCGCGATGACCTAGCATGGGGTTGAATTCGTGAAGCTGCGCAACACGTTGAGCGATCTTCTCCGCGCTCACGCCGATCTTTTTGCCGAGGGCAGCCTGCGATTCCGGATCGTGCGGCAGGAATTCGTGGAGCGGCGGATCGAGAAAACGGATCGTCGCGGGATAACCTTTGAGCGCCTTGAAGATGCCGGCGAAATCGCCGCGCTGATACGGCAGGAGTTTTGCGAGCGCGGCTTTCCGGTCATCGACGTTGTCGGCGAGAATCATCTCGCGCATCGCATCGATGCGATCGCCTTCGAAAAACATGTGCTCGGTGCGGGTGAGACCAATGCCGACCGCGCCGAAGGCGAGCGCGTTCTCCGTCTGCTCGGGGTTGTCGGCGTTACAACGGACAGCGAGGCGCGCGGCCTGCCCGCACCACTTCATCAGTTGATTGAAGGCCTTGAACTTCTCTGTCTTCTGCGCGGCTTTGTCGCCGTAAAGCGTGCCGGTGATAATCTCACTTGGCGCGGTCGCCAGCTGGCCGGCGTAAACGGTACCCGCCGTCCCATCAATCGAGAGAAAGTCGCCTTCGGTAAAAGTCTGTCCTGCTACGGAAACCGTCTTCTTCCTGTAATCGATCTGCAACGCCGATGCGCCGCAGATACAAACCTTGCCCATCTGCCGCGCCACCAACGCCGCATGCGACGAGACGCCGCCTTTCGCCGTGAGAATCCCTTCCGCCGCAATCATCCCGCGCAAATCTTCCGGGCTCGTCTCGTTGCGCACGAGCAGCACCTTCTCCCCCTTTTCTGCGGCAGCGGCAGCGCGGTCGGCGTTCAGATAAATTTTGCCGGAAGCCGCGCCCGGTCCGGCGGGAAGACCGCTGGCAATCGCTTTCGCCTTCTTCACTTCCGCGACATCAAAGATCGGGGCGAGGAGCTGGTCGAGTTGGTCCGCCGGATTGCGCATCACAACCGTTTTCCAGTCGATGAGCTTCTCCTTGAACATGTCCATGGAAAACTTGAGCGCGGCGGCCGCGGTCCGTTTGCCGTTGCGCGTCTGGAGCATGAACAGCTTGCCGTCCTGGATCGTGAACTCGACGTCCTGCACATCCTTAAAATGCTTCTCGAGGATCTCGCGGACCTTGAGCAATTCCGCGTAGCACCTCGGCATCAGCTTCTTCAATTCGATGACCAGCTGCGGCGTGCGGACGCCGGCGACCACGTCCTCGCCCTGCGCGTTAATCAAAAATTCGCCGTAGAACTCGTTTACGCCGTTCGCCGGATTGCGCGTGAAAGCGACGCCGGAACCAGAATTGTCGCCGGTATTGCCATAAACCATCGCCTGCACGTTGACGGCTGTGCCCCAGTCCTGGGGGATGTTGTATTTCCGGCGGTAGACAATGGCCCGGTCGTTCATCCATGAGCCGAACACTGCGCCGGCCGCCCCTTTCAGTTGGTCCCATGGATCATTCGGAAACGCCTGGCCGGTGCGCTCCTTCACCAGTGTTTTGAAGCGGGCAACGAGCTCCTTGTAATCCGCGGCGGTCAGATGGGCGTCGTCGATCTCTTCCTCGTGATGATCATGCTTGAGCTGGTGGATGACCGATTCGAACGGATCGTGATCTTCGCCTTCGCGTTTTTGCACGCCCATGACCACGTCGCCATACATCTGGATGAAACGGCGGTAGCAATCCCACGCGAACCGCTCGTTCTTCGTCGCGCGGACAAGCGCTTTCACGGTCTCATCGTTCAGGCCGAGATTGAGAATCGTGTCCATCATGCCCGGCATCGAATCGCGCGCGCCGGAACGGACCGCGACGAGCAACGGCATCCTCTCCGTGTCGCCAAACTTCGTCCCCATGATCCGCTCCATCTTCGCCACGGCCCCTTCGATCTCGGCCTGAAGCGACGCCGGATAGGTGCGTTTATGCGCGTAAAAATAGGTGCAGACTTCGGTCGTGATCGTGAACCCGGGCGGCACGGGCAGCCCGATGCGCGTCATCTCGGCCAGATTCGCGCCTTTGCCGCCGAGGAGCGGCTTCATGTTCCCCGCGCCATCCGCTTTGCCGTCGCCAAAAAAATAAACGTAACGCCCCTTCGTTTTTTTCGAGGCTGTTTTGGTTTTCTTTTTCGTGGCCATGACAGATTGAAATCGCGAGGGCGGAACGGAACGGACGCAACGCTACGTTCCCGGCCTAAGGTGTCAACGCAGCGGGTGCCTCGCGGGATTATTCCGGCAGATCGTCAATGGCAACATCGACGAAATCCGGCTCCGGATCGTGCTCGAACTGGACGGCCTCGATGCTCTGCCATCCGCCGAGGAGCGCTTTGAGCACCCGATGCATGCCGTCCATCACCCGCCCCTCTGAGGATAAGATGATGGGAAAATCCAAATCGGTTTCGTTGATCATCCTGGCGTGCTCCATCACCGCCCGACAGGTCGCGTCTTGCGCGCCACCGCTAAACCAATGGGGCTCGTCAATTTCGCGGATCGATTCCAACGGGACGCGAATACGCGGAAAATCTTTCGTGAGTTCGACCAGCCGCCCAACATCCCAGGCGGTGAATCGGCCCCGATCAGGCCGCAGGTAATACTGTTTCCTCAACGCCGCTTATTTCTTCGGCTTTGGTGTCCGCCGGGGCGCCGGATTAGTCGGAGTCTCGCAACACGGCTCTTTCTGGATCTTGCCGCTCGCCTTGCACTTGTAGGTCCCATTCTTCTGCTTTACGCACATGGTCTCTTTTGGATCGATGCCGAACGCAGGTGAGGCGAGGGAGATCAGTGCGACGAGAAAAAGGAATCGCATCTCGAAATGTGTCGCGCCCAGATTACGCCGAGTGTTGGCCGGCGCCGAGCACTTCGCCGATCGCCGCGGTGAAATCATTCACGCCGGTGCTCGGAACAATGATCGTGTTTCGGCGGCCATGCGCTTCTTCGGTGATGCGAAGAAATCTGCCGCGATCGTTTTCGCGATACTCGACGTGAAAACGCTTTCGTTCGATCTGAACCTCTTTCGCTTCGATAATGTTATCCATTTACGCGAAACGACGGAGTCTAAGGCGTTCACGCGCAACAGGGGAAGCAAATTCTTGCTCCGCAAAACGCTTACCGTAAGGCCTCCTAACGACGGCGCGCAGAGCGCTGGGAGTTTGGCCGCCCACCGCGCTCGCGCTTGGGCGCCGCGTCGTCGGCGATCGCGAAATCGACCTGGCGTTTGAATACATCCACGCGCGCCACGAAAACCCGCAATTGATCGCCGACAGAAAACCGGCGGCGCGATTGCCGGCCGATAAACCGCCGTTGAGCCGGGTGAAACAGGTAGAAGTCGTCGGTCATGGACGAGACGTGGACAAAGCCGGTGATCAAAACATCCGGCAGCTCGACGAGCAGGCCGAAATTTTTGACGTCGATAACCGCCGCTCGAAAGATTTGCGGGTCGCGGGCGTCGAGTTGGAGTTGGAAGAACTCGAGCTTCTTCATTTTCACCGACTCCATTTCAGCCTCGGCGGCCACGCGCTCCGTGATGGAGATATGCTCGGCCGTCGCAGCCAACCGGCCGACGTCCGCGCGCGAACGGTGCGGATGGTCGCGTTCCGCCAGCGTGCGATGCACCACCAGATCCGCGTAGCGGCGAATTGGGCTGGTGAAATGGGTGTAGTTGGTCTTGGCCAAACCAAAATGCCCGAGCGGTTGGGGCGCGTAACGCGCGCGCTTCAAGCTTTTCAGCAGGCCGATCTTGAGCGCCTGTTCTTCCGGCTTGCCCGCGAGCGAAGCGAGGAGCCGCTGCAATTCCGACCGGTTGGTCAGATCGCCGACTTTGTAATTGTAGCTCAGGACGAGTTCGCGGTACTCGGCCAGCCGATCGGGCTCCGGATTTTCGTGGACCCGATAGATGACCGGGATCGAGCGATTCTTCAGTTCGCGCGCGACTGCCTCATTCGCGGCGAGCATGAATTCCTCCACGAGCTGGTGCGATTCGTCGTTCTCGATCCGCTCGAGCCGGATCGGTCTGCCTTGGTCGTCGAGGCGCACCTTCACTTCCGGGAAGTCGAGATCGAGCGAACCTTGCTGGAAACGGTTTTTGCGCAGAAGCGACGCCAGCTCCCACGCGACATGGAGCCGTTCGCTTAGCTCGTCGCTAGGCTCCGCCTTCAGCAGCGCGTACGCCTCTCGATAGGTCAACCGCCGCGCGCTGCGGATGATCGTCCGCGCGAAGCGGCAGCTTTTCGTGCGGCCCTGTTTCGTGAATTCGATGAAGACCGAATGCGTCAGCCGGTTCACTCCGGGATGCAGGCTGCAAACGCCGTTGCTCAGCCGCTCCGGCAACATCGGAATCACGCGATCAGGGAGATAAACGCTATTGCCGCGCTTGTAGGC
>JBBWZL010000004.1:0-55427 GCA_039649045.1 Verrucomicrobiota bacterium
AGCTTGTGTAGCTCCGGCTCGCGTGCCTCCGGATGTCGCGACAGCACGCGTTCGCAACTTCGCCGCCACACTTCGTTCTCCTGCAATTGGTCGGCACTCAAAATTTCGAAATCGACCGCGTCATCGAGATCGTGACTGTAATAAGTGATCTCGTCCGACAAGTCGGCGATCTGCGCTTCGAGCGAGGGAAATCCATCTTTGCGTTCGTGCTTTTGCAGGCCTTCGCGCACGTCGAAGGTCAAATTCAGTCCCAAAAAATCGGGATACGCATTCTCGAGCAGCTCGACCACGCGCAGGCTCTGCCGATTGTGCTCGAACCCGCCGTGACCGCGCATGCATTCGGCCAGCATCTCTTCGCCGGAATGTCCGAAAGGCGAATGCCCAAGGTCGTGCGCCAGCGCGATCGCTTCGGCCAGGTCCTCGTTCAACGACAAGGCGCGCGAGATCGTGCGACTGATCGAGGCCACCTCGATCGAATGCGTGAGCCGCGTGCGCAGATGATCGCCGGTGCCGTTAAGAAAAACCTGCGTCTTATATTCCAGCCGGCGAAAAGCGCGCGAATGGATGATGCGCGCGCGGTCGCGCTGAAACTCAGTGCGGTAATCATGACTGGGTTCGGAATATTTTCGCCCGCGGGAGTCACCAGATTTTTGCGCGAACGGCGCGAGCACCCGGCGCTCGTCCGCTTCCATTTCTTCCCGTGTCTTCCAGCTTTTCCGCGAGACGGCGGACCCAGATGAATCATTCGTCACAGCGAAGATTATTCGTCGCGGTGCACGTTTTACGAGTCTGGAGTTCGCGGCGAGGAAAATTTATCCTTCCATTTCATGCCACCTCATTACGCTGTTGTGCTCGCGAAAATGGAATGAAGCAAAAATCGAGAAAGAAGAGCGATCGCTGGCCGGCGATCGCGGTCTGTATTTTCCTCGCGGGAGTCACTTGGCTGGTCTTCGGCCAGACGCTGCGGCACGAGTTTATTAACTTCGACGACGACGCCTACGTGTTTGAAAATCCCACGGTCGCCCGGGGCTTTACGGTTCAGGGAATTCTGTGGGCTTTTTCCCACGTCCATGCCTCGAACTGGCATCCGCTGACGTGGATCTCTCATATGCTGGACTGCCAGCTCTATGGCTTGAATCCGGGCGGCCACCATCTCACCAGCGTGCTG
Source organism: Verrucomicrobiota bacterium (assembly GCA_039649045.1). GTDB lineage: Bacteria > Verrucomicrobiota > Verrucomicrobiia > Chthoniobacterales > UBA10450 > AV80. The sequence continues at coordinate 1,169 of JBBWZL010000004.1, forward strand.
CTTCATGCGGCCACGGCGATCTCGCTTTTCCTGGTCCTGCGACAAATGACGGGCTCTCTTTGGCGCAGCGCTCTTGTCGCGGCGCTCTTTGCAATTCATCCGCTGCGGGTGGAATCGGTGGCGTGGGTGGCAGAGCGCAAAGATGTGCTGAGCGGGCTCTTTTTCGTTCTGACCATCGGAGCCTATGTTCGTTATGTTCGACTTCCGCGATCAGCGTCCCGCTACGCATTGGTGATGCTTCTGTTCGCCCTGGGCCTGATGTCCAAGCCGATGCTGGTTACTCTGCCGTGCATCCTCTTCCTGCTCGACTATTGGCCGCTGAATCGCGTGGCCAACGGTGGCGAAAACAATCTCCGGAGCTGGCGGTATCTGTTCCTCGAAAAACTGCCGCTCTTCGGATTGGCCGCCGCTTCGTGCGCGGCTACGCTTTTTGCGCAGACCATCGCGATCCGGCCGTTGACGCAGATTTCGCTCCCGCTGCGGCTGGGTAATGCAGTGATTGCCTGCGTCGTGTATTTTCGCCAAATGCTCTGGCCTTCTGATCTGGCCATCTTTTACCCATTTTCGGCGCTTGACGTTACCGTTCTCGCCACCGTCCTGTCCGTGGTTCTTTTGGCTGGGATTTCCACGGCCGTTTTTGTCCTGCGCCGGCGCCATCCCTATCTCGTGATCGGCTGGATGTGGTATCTCATCATGCTCGGACCCGTGATTGGGATTCTCCAGGTAGGGAGTCAGGCACATGCGGACCGTTACACTTACCTTCCGCAAATCGGTTTGTATTTGTTGCTGACCTGGGCCGCCGTTGAACTCTGTGGGCGTTTGCGTTATCGCCGTTTGTTCCTCAGCACCGCGTCGACAGTCATCATCGCTGCTTTGATTTTTTCCGCGCGGCTCCAGGCCTCTTCTTGGCAGAATAGCGAAACGCTCTGGACACACGCCCTCGCCAGCGCGACGGACAACTCGACCGCAGAAGCGCAACTTGGACACGCCTATTACCTGAAACAGAAGATGGAGCTGGCCATCGCGCATTTTGAAAAGGCGCTTCAGATCGAGCCGAATCAAGCGTTCGCTCAATCGACTCTCGGGATGGTGCTTCTCGAGATGGGACGAGTCGATGAGTCGTTGGCTCATCTGCAAAAAGCCGTCGAAGTCCAGCCGGATTCCCTCGAAGCGCATGCCAATCTGGGCCTTGCTTTTTTGCAAATGGGACGCTTCGACGAGTCCGTTACTCACTTGCAACGGGCGTTGGAAATCGATCCCAATCACGCCAACGCCCATTACAATCTGGGCAATACATTTCTCCAAATGGGACGTATCCAGGAGGCCCTCGCTCACTATACCAAGGCTTTGGAAATCAACCCCAATGACACCGAAGTCCTAAATAACATGGCCTGGGTCCTGGCCACCGCGCCAGACGCATCGATCCGCAACGGCCAGAAGGCGCTCAAGATGGCGCAACGCGCCGTGTCGGATATCGGCAACCGCCAGCCTCGGACTTTAGCGACCCTTGCGGCCGCGCTTGCTGAGAATGGTCGCTTCCCCGACGCTAACAGAACCGCCGAACAGGCATTGCGGTTGGCAATCGATCAGCACAACTTCGGGCTGGCCGATTCCATTCGCGCGCAACTCGAACTCTATCGGTCGAATCTTCCCTTTCGCGACAACCGCTCCACAAGGTAGCCTTTGTCATGCGAGAATCCGCTGGGATAACGAGCAAGCGTCTGTCCGATGCGCTATTTCTTCGGCTGCTCGCTCCGACGGCATTGCTCCTTTTGGGCGCCGTCATATTTCGAGATTTCCTCTTCGGCGACTCAGTCCTTCTTTACACGGACATCGGAAGCGACTCGCTAAATTTCTCCTATCCGCACTTCGTTCACTTCTCCGACTATCTCCGTAACGAAGGTTTTCCCTCCTGGTCCTTCTATGTAGGAATGGGCCGGGACATGTTTTACTTATCGGGCTACTTGATCCTGGAACCGGTTATCTGGCTGCCGCGAGAGCTCATTGCCCAGGCCCTTGTCTACCAGCATTTGCTTAAGACTCTTGCGGCAGGACTAATGTTCTTTCGATTTCTCCAACTGTACGAGCTGAAGCTTCCGGCGCTTCTCCTGGGATCACTCTTGCTTTCTTTTTCGGCTTTCATGTGCATGGGCAATTGGTGGTTTACCCCGACGGATGAAGTCGTTTGTTTTTCTGCACTTCTCTTGGGCACGGAAATCGCGCTAAAGAGAGGGCTCTGGTTTGCTCTGGCAGTCGCCGTCGGGTTAGTTGGTTTGCTCGGCGTCTTTTATCTCTACCTCTGCGCGCTTTTTCTGTTGTTCTATGTCCCGGCAAAACTGTTCGCCCAATATGGGTGGCAACCACGCTCGCTTCTGCGGGTTTGTCTCATTCTTGCCGGCGCCGCGGTCCTGGGGGTCGGTCTTGGGTCAGTATTTACGATTCCCAATTTTTATGCCGTGCTCAATAGCCCTCGCGGGTCCGGGACAGCCTCCTATGTAGCCTCTCTTAGTTCCTTTCCAGTGTTTGGTTTCGAATCGCCCCTGCATTACGCCACCGCTATCTCGCGCCCATTCGCGAACGACCTGCTCGGCACGGGGGATGGGTTTCAGGGATGGCAGAACTACGTCGAAGCACCCGCTACTTATTGTGGGTTGATCTGTCTGGTTATTCTTCCTCAGGTATTCATCGGCGCAACGCCACGCCAACGAATCATCTACGTCCTCTTTATCGCTGCGGTGCTTGTCACAACGATCTTTCCTTGGTTCCGCTATCTGTTTTGGCTTTTTCAAGGCGATTACTATCGCACGTACTCGCTCTTCACTATTCTGGGGATGATCACGCTGAGCATGACAGCTCTCTCAAACTGGCTCAAAACCGGTCGCTTAAATTCCTGGCTTCTCGCCGGAACAGTTATCGCTCTTCTCGCAGTGCTATATTTCCCCCTTCAAAGCTTTCAGGCGAATATCGCTGTTCATCTAAAAAGGGACGTAACCGTCTTTTTGATCCTATATGGTGCGCTGCTCATCTGCGGCCAGCTGTTTAGATGGCAGAAACTAGCTGTATGGTGCGTCGTGGCGCTCGCGGCAATCGAGCTTGTTCACTTTGACTGGCTGACTGTCTCGAACCGCAAGACGGTTGCCAAAACCCAACTTCAGGAGCGGATCGGCTATAACGACGCGACAATTGACGCAGTCCAATATATCAAGTCGGTCGACCATGAGGAGTTCTTTCGCATAACGAAGCTCTATTCGTCCGGGCTGAGCCGCTGGTCCAGTCTAAATGACGCTATGGTCTTCGGCTATTACGGAACTTCCTCCTATAATAACTTCAACAGCGTTTCCTACACCAACTTCCTGGCCTCCGTGAATGTCATTCGATCAGACTCGGAATGGGATACGCGCTGGGCGCCGGGTCTTATGGGACACGCGATCTTATCCATCTTTGCTTGCGAGAAATATCTGCTTACGGATAACCCGGTGCTTTTTCAAACGGTGCCGCAATATGAAGGCATACGCCGCTATGGCGGCATTTATCTCTTCAGGAATGACTTGTTTCTTCCCTTCGGACTGACGTTCGACCGCTACTTTTCCGAGGAAAAGTTTTTGCAACTCTCAGCCAAAGAGAAACCGGAGGCGCTTCTCCGCGCCGTAGTTCTTGCGAGCGATGATGAGGGGAAAAAGCTCGGACTCACTCAAGTGAGCCTTTCGGAGATGCAGCAGGAGATAGATCCCGCTGCGCTTCCCGTTGTGGTTGACGCGCGCCGGAACAGCGCCCTTGCTCTCAACTCTTTTAACCAGACGCAATTTGCCGGTTCCGTGCGTCTTGACCATAGGAGCGTTCTTCTTTTGCAGATGCCGTTTGATCGCGGCTGGCGCGCCTTTCAAGACGGGAAAGCCACCCCGACTTATAAGGTGGACGCGGGGCTCCTGGGCGTACCGCTGGACGCGGGCGAGCATAAGGTGGAGTTGCGTTATACAACTCCCTTCTTGGTTCATGGCCTGATTGTATCTCTCGTTTCGCTCGTGATTCTTGCAGCAGGTCTTTGGCGCCGGCCGCGATTTCGCTTACTCGCGTGAGAGCAAAACAGAGGCGGCATTCCCGATCACAAAAAGCGTCGCTTGCCGTCGCGAGTCCATCGCGGCGGCTAACTCTCCTGGTCTGCCTGGCTCTGGTGGCGGGGATATGGCTCATTTTTGGCCAGACCCTGCGTCACGGGTTCGTTAACTACGATGACCCGAGCTACGTCTATGAAAACGCCGCTGTCAGCAAAGGATTAACCTTCGAGAATCTAAAATGGGCCTTCACTCACAGTCATGCCCGGAACTGGCATCCGCTTACGACCCTCTCGCACATTCTCGATTGCCAGCTTTTTGGCTTGAAGGCCGGCGGACATCACTCCACCAGCGTCCTTTTGCATACTATTACCGTTCTTTTGCTCTTTTTCGCTCTTTGGCAAATGACGGGCGCCTATTGGCGAAGCGCATTTGTCGCAGCCATCTTTGCGATTCATCCGTTGAGGGTGGAGTCGGTCGCGTGGGTGGCGGAACGCAAGGATGTGCTAAGCGGCCTCTTCTTTGTGCTCACCCTGGCTGCTTATATAAGATATGTCCGGCAGCGGAACATCGCCCGTTATGCCATGGTCGTGCTGTTCTTCGCGCTCGGCCTGATGTCGAAACCAATGTTGGTGACGTTGCCCCTGGTCCTCTTGCTCCTGGATTACTGGCCGCTCGGACGCTTTGCGCAATCGGATTCGGGTAGGTTTAAGCGCCCGCCGATCATCCCTCTTCTAATCGAGAAGATCCCGCTTCTGGTTCTTTCCGCTGCGTCATCTCTCGTCACGTTTCTGGTGCAGAAGAGCGGCGGCGCGCAGACGGAACCTCTGCCACTTACCTGGCGCATTGGTAATGCGCTGACCGCTTACGTTACTTACATTTGGCAGATGATCTGGCCCGTTAAGCTGGCGCCATTGTATCCTCATCCGGAAGGCACTCTGCCGGCGTGGCTAGTCGTGGGTGCGCTGGTGATACTGTTGATTATCACTGGAATGGCTTTCGCGCGACGACGAGAGAACCCTTATTTGGTAACCGGCTGGCTTTGGTATCTTGGGATGCTGGCGCCGGTAATCGGGATTGTTCAGGTGGGAGCCCAGGGTTGGGCGGATCGCTACACCTATTTATCCCAGATCGGTCTCTACCTTCTTCTGACCTGGACCCTCGCAGACGTAGCCGCGAGCTGGCGTTATCGCCGGGAATTATTGAGTGTCGCGAGCGCGCTTGTCCTGGCCCCGTTCGGCTGGATCGCCTGGGCCCAAACCTCTCTCTGGCGGGATAGCGAGACGCTTTGGACACACACGCTTGCCGTTACCACAAACAACGAAGTCGCTTATATTAACTTGGGAGAAGTTCTTGATAAGCGCGGAGACATTGATGGAGCGCTCTTACATCATGAAAAGGCCCTGGAGATCCGGTCCCGCAAGCAAACTTCGCGCTACGATTTCCTGTTAGCTCTCACACACGCGAATCTTGGGAGTGGTCTTCGCCGAAAAGGCCTCATGGACGATGCGATTGCCCACTACGAGAAAGCGGTCGAGTGGCAGCCAGATTATGCTGAAGGCTACCTTGGCCTCGGCGGGGCGCTCACCGAGAAGGGACAATTCGATGCGGCCATCGAGGCTTTCCAGAAAGCTGTGGATTTCCATTCGGACTATGCTGAGGCCTATCTTGGATGGGCGACCGCTCTCCTTCATCAAGGCCGGGATGAAGAAGCGATAGTCCAGTTCCAAAGAGCACTCGAGATCGTTCCGCAATCTATGGTGGCGCTGAACAATCTCGCCTGGTTATTTGCGACCAGCGCAAACCCGTCGATCAGAAATGGACCGAAAGCGGTCCTTCTCGCCGAACGAGCGATCCAGATCACTGGAGAAGATCCATTTTATCTTCACAAACTTGCTGCCGCTCACGCCGCCACCGGGAATTTTCCGAAAGCGCTTGAGACCGCTGAGCGCGCTTTGCGTTCAGCTCAACGTGAAGGTAAAGCGGCGCTCGCCGCCGAGCTCGAACGAAACATCTTCCTTTACCAAACGAACACGCCACTCACAGCCACGAGGCGGAAATAATTCCAAAGGAAAATTATTCGTCTTTCCGCGCGCTGGACGATTCTGAATTGGCGCGCCTGGCAATTTTTTCTCGAAATTGCTGCCGAGCCACGCGGGCCTGCGCTCGGATAAGGAGCAGATCGAGCAATGCCAGCAACAAGACCAGCAAGGTCTCCCACGTGCAGGCAAACCAAAAGAGAACAAACCGCCAGGGGTGCTCGTGTGGGTCCAGCCATGGCCGCAAGAACGTTAGTCCAGCGACGAGCATGAGAATCGCGACCAGCAACGAGATCGCCATGGTTTTGCGGCGGGAGCGCTGGTCGCGCAGGATCCCACGCGTAGCGTGAATCGTGAAGGGCACCACCCGAAAACTTTTCTTGGGCGGCCCGGTTTCCATTGGCCTAACGACTAAATCAACAGCAGCGACGGATTTTCCAGGAAATGCCGAAGCTCCTTCAGATAGTCCGAGCCGAGCGCGCCATCGATCACGCGATGATCGCAGCTCATCCCAATGCTCATGCGCTGACCGGGCACGATTTGATCGCAATCATCGATCACCGCCTTCTTCACGATCGCGCCGATCGACAGAATGAAGCCCTGCGGCGGATTGATGATGGCGGAGAAATTGTCGATTCCGTAGCTGCCCAGGTTTGAAACCGTGAACGTTCCACCCTGGAACTCCTCCGGTTTCATCCGCTTGTGACGGGCGCGATGGGCGAGATCTTTCACCGACTCGCTGATTTCACGCAGCGACTTGCCCTGGGCCGCGCGAATGACCGGCGTGACCAACCCATCTTCGATTGCGACAGCGATCGCGAGGTTGACGTCGTTGTATTGGATAATCGCGTCGCCATCAAAGGAGGCGTTTGCCTTTGGAACCTTGACCGCCGCGGCAACGGAGGCCTTCAAGACGAAGTCGTTCACCGTGATCTTGGAAGTGTCGCTGTTTTCGCCGGCCGATTTCAGTTCGGCGCGCGCGGTCATCAAAGGCCCGGCGTCAATCTCGATGTTCAAATAGAAGTGCGGGACCGGCCCTTTGCTCGCGACCAATCTTTCCGCGATCACTTTGCGCATGCCGCTGAGATTGATGCGCGAACCTTCTCCGGCCGGAATCCGCGGAGCTGTTGTTGGCGCGGCGCCTTTCGACTTCGCCGCCGCGCGCACATCGCCTTCCGTCACGCGGCCGTCCGGGCCGGTTCCTTTAATCGCAGAAAGATCGACGCCTTGTTCTGCGGCGAGCCTGCGGGCAAGGGGAGACGCTTTCACGCGAGCTTCGCCGCTGCTTTCGACTCTTGGTTCCGCGGCCGGTTTTGTCTTAGGTTTTTCGCCTTCCGCCGGTTCCTTCTCGGCCTTCTCGCTTTCCTGGGGCGGAGCGGTCTCTTCTTCCTTTTCGTCGGCGGGTGCAGGCTTCTCGGTCTCGGTCTGTTCCTTCTTTTTCGGCGCCGGCTTTTTTTCTTCTTTCGCTTCGGGCTCCGGCTTTTTCTTTTCTTCTTTCTTCGCAGTCGGCGCAGCTTCGCCTTCGCCGCCGATAAACGCGATCTTGTCGCCCACGTTTACCTTGCCGCCTTCGTCCACGTAAATTTCGGTCAGCGTTCCGTCTTCCGGCGATTCCCATTCCATCGTTGCCTTGTCGGTTTCGATCTCCGCGATCACGTCGCCGGTCGATACTTTGTCGCCTTTCTTTTTCTTCCAGGCGACAAGGGTCCCCTCGGTCATCGTGTCGCTCAGCTTCGGCATCTGGATTTCAGGCATGGCGGTGGTGGAACGTTGAAGCGTTAAAGAGATAAAGCGTTGAAGCGGGTGGAAGCAATGTCCTCTTACGCTTCAACGATGTAACCCTTCAACGCTAACCTACGCATAACAAACCTTCTTCACGGCGGCGATCAACTTCTCCGCGCTCGGCAGAACCGCCTTTTCGAGCCGTTCGTTGTACGGCATCGGGACATCTTCCTGCGCCACCCGCAGGATCGGCGCGTCAAGTCCATCGAACATTTCCTTCTGAATTCGGTAGGAAACTTCGGCGCCCACTCCGCAGAAAGGCCGGTCCTGTTCGACAATCACGACGCGATGCGTTTTCGAAACCGACTTCAGGATCGCGTCGAGATCGAGCGGTTTGATCGAACGCAGGTCAAGCACTTCGGCGCTGATCTCTTCGTCATTCTCAAGGGTCTCCGCGACCGCGAGCGCCAGCGGAACAGTTTGCGCGTAGCAAATGATCGTGACATCGCTGCCTTCCCGTTTCACTTCCGCTTCACCCAACGGAATGAGCAGCTCAACGTCTTCCTCTTCGACCATTCCCTTCGAGCTGTAGAGAAGCTCCACCTCCAGAACCAGCACCGGGTTGTTGTCGCGGATCGCGGTTTTTAGCAGACCTTTCGCGTCCCGTGGCGTGGCCGGCGTGCAGATTTTCAAACCGGGCACGTTTGCATAAAGACATTCCGTGGCGTGCGAATGGGTCGCGCCCAATTGATGCGCCGGGCCATTTGGTCCGCGAAAAGTGATCGGGATATTGAACTGGCCGCCGGACATCGTGAGCATGTTCGGCGCGTTGTTCACGACCTGGTCGAACGCCACGAAAGAAAAACTAAACGTCATGAATTCGATGATCGGCCGCAATCCCACCATGGCCGCGCCCACCCCCAACCCCGCGAAACCATTCTCGCTGATCGGCGTGTCGACGATGCGTTTTGGGCCGAAACGTTCCAGCAGACCCTGGCTCACTTTGTATGCGCCGTTGTATTCGGCGACTTCTTCCCCCATCAGAAAAACATTCGGATCGCGCTCGAGTTCCTCGGCGAGCGCTTCGTTGAGCGCCTGGCGGTAAGTGATCTCCCTCACGCGGTCGCTTTTTCCTTTGGAGCCGGCCCGCCCTCGGGCCGGTCAGCTGTTGCGGAGCTTTCATCTCCGGCACGAGGGCGTGCCGGCTCCATTGCGTAGGTGTAATCGTAAAGCTTTTCGAGCGGCGGCTCCGGGCTTTCTTCGGCAAACTTCACGCTGGCCACCGCCGTCTCTTTCGCCTCTTTGTCCATCTGATCGAAGCGCTCGTGCGTCAGTTTATCTTCGCGCGTAAGCTGCGCCCGCAACCGCGTGATCGGATCGTCGAGCCGATATTTTTCGAGCTGATCTTTCGTGCGATAACTCGCAGGATCGGACATGGAATGTCCGCGGTATCTATAGGTGCGGACTTCCGCGAATGCCGGATGCGGATCGGCGCGAATGGAGCTAATGATCTCGGTAAGTTTGTCGCGCACCTCCCGAAAGTTCATACCGTCGATCACTGTTCCGGGAATATCGTAGCCTTCTGCGCGATCGACGATTTGTTTGAGTGAAGTCGAGCGCTCCACGCTGGTCCCCATCGCGAAAAGATTGTTCTCGCAGATGAACACGACCCGCAGCTTGTAAAGCGCCGCCAGATTCAGGGCTTCGTGGAACGCGCCTTGATTGATCGCGCCGTCGCCGAAGAAACAAAACGTCACCCGGTCTTCGTCGCGATACTTGGATGCGAAAGCCATCCCGACCGCGAGCGGAACGTGCGCCGCGACAATCGCATGCCCGCCATACATGTAGCGCTCGCGATCGAAATAATGCATCGAGCCGCCGAGGCCGCGTGAGCAACCGGTGGCTTTGCCGAAAAGCTCCGCCATGCAGGCGTTGGCGCTCGTGCCGCGGGCCAGCGCATGGGCGTGATCGCGGTAAGCGGTTATCAAATAATCATCGGGACGCGCGGCGGCGACGGCGCCGACGACGACCGCTTCCTGCCCGATATAAAGATGGCAGAACCCGCCGATCTTTTGGGCCTGATACTGTTGGCTCGCGCGCTCTTCGAAACGCCGGATCAACAGCATCAACGAAAGCATTTCGACTTCGTCGCGTTGCTCCGGCGGCTGCATGGCCGGATTAAGCAGCGCGCGACAATGCCGTGGCGGCGCGCCCGCGTTCCGGGGTCCGCCCAATATTCATGCAAAGGACGAAGAGCAGCGTGAAGAAGAGATCGCTCAGGAGCGAAGCGCGGAAAAACATCCAGGTCGGCGTGGCGCTGTAAGCCGGGAGACCCACGGTGAGCGCCTGAAGCAATCCACCGAAGTTCTTCACATACCCCGGATCAAAGGCCCAGGAGACGATGTTCGTAACGACGTAAAAGATAACGGAGGCGGCGATCGAGGCGGGAAGCAGCGTCTTGAGCGAAACGCGATTCTGCAAGAGCAGGCCCAGCCCGCCCACGAGCGCGAAGCCCAGATAATGCGAAGCGACAAACGGACTGAGCAACGAAAAGCCGTAGTGACTGTTGAGCACGATATCCGATATGAGGAGCGCGATCATCGGGACGGTGAATTTATATCGCTTCGGGAAGTAAGCGGCCGCGCAAAGCGCGATCGCGGCAAGCGGCGCGAAATTCGACAACCAGGTCGAACCGGAAGTAATGGCAAGTCCGGTCACGATTCGATAGCCGACCGCAGCGAGAATAAGGAGAAGAGCGGGAATCATCGCCATGAATTTTATCCTTCCTGAACTTTAGCGCAAGCCTCCAGCTTGCGCGGTCTTACGCCGAAGGGGCGGTCAGCGATTTATTCAGCCGCGCTTTCCCGCGCTTCGCGGCATTTTTATGAATGATGCCGCGCTTGGCTGCCTTATCGATCGCCGAAATCATGGCGCGCACATCTTTGGCTTCCGGCTTGGCGCCGCCACTCTTTTGCATCTTCCGGAGGCGAGTCAGGACACTTCGGTTACGAAGCGAGCGAACGGTTGTCTGACGGGCACGTTTGGCGGCGGATTTAGTGTTAGCCATGAGGAAATTTTGTGAGCGTGGAGGGTCGCGTCGGGCCGCGAGCGTGTCAAGACGCGATCGCGCCGACGAGCAATCGAACGGCGGGAATTACGCGCTGCGGCCGAAGTGAGGCTGTTCGTCCTGCTTGATGCTTTTACGAACAGTCGGAGCCGGTTTTTCCGCGGGCACTTCGGGCTCAGCGGTTTTCACTGCTTCGGCCTTGGGCGCTTCGGCGGTAAAGACTGTGCCCGCAGCCGCCTTCGGAATTTTTGGCAATCTGTCGAGAACGATTTCGACGATGGCTCCGAGCGGCAGTTGAGCGTAAAGCGCGGCCACATCGCGTGACTTCATCCGGATACATCCGTAGCTGGCCGGCCGGCCGATCGTTTTCTCCTCGGGGGTGCCGTGAATGTAAATGCAGCGACTAAAGGCGTGCGCGTTGGAAGCTTGGAGACCGCGCAGCCAAATGATGCGGGTAATCACCGGATCGCGCCCGGGAGCGTTCGGTTTGATTATTTCGCCGGTGAAACGGCGGTTGCGGAAGACGGCGCCGACCGGTGCGTGATCGCCGATTTTCTCGGCGACCTGAAGGAAACCGAGCGGCGTAGTCATTCGTCCCCAGGCATCGCCCAATCCGAATTTGGAAGTCGAAACGGGGTAGGTGGCAAGCTTGGCGCCGTTTTCCATCAGCATGAGTTTCTGGTCCTTCACGCTAATGATGACGCGGCTCGGACCGTCCGCGCGGAGGGCCGGCGCGAGCGGAAGCAACGCGACCAAAACCAACGACAAGCGAAACAGCACCCGGGTTCTTAGTTCAAAAGAGCCGGTTGTCACGCAGGAATTGTGATCTCGGCCGGACGCTGAGTGCCGATGCTCATCCTGGGAAACCACTGGCCGAGCGATGAAAGCGAAACGTAAAGGAACCCAATCTGGAACATGGCCAGGAAGGGAACGGAAATGAATTGGCGGTGCTGAATCGCGAACCAAACGAAGTAAGTGAAGTAAAGCGCGAAAGCCATTTCGGCGATTGGAAGAAGCGATTTGAGCGGCATGTATTTGCAGGTGCGCCAGGGCTGCGATTTGCGCTCGATCCCGTACTTCGGCGTCCGCGCGAATTCCGATTTGTGATTGAAGACGGCCTCGAGGACCGCGCGCGCGTTATTGAGCGAAAGGCCGACGCCGAGCGCGAGAAGCGCGGGCAACAGCAGGATTTCCTTCATCCAGGTGCGCGGATTCAATTCGCGTTGCGCACATATATAGAAGACCGCGACGGAGACCGACGCGGTTAGAAAGATCGGCGCGTCGACGAGCAAAGTCCGAAGCCAGCCTGTTTGCGGCCCACCGGTCGAGGGATGGAGGAGCACGCATAAACAGGCCAGCAAAAGATAGGCGAAGTTTGAGGTTAAGTGGGCCGTCGCCTCAATTTTTATCGTGAGCGGCAGTTCGCTGCGCCAGATCGTCGGCAGCAATTTCTTGCAGGTTTGGACTGAGCCTTTCGTCCAGCGATGCTGCTGCGACTTGAAGCCGTTCATATCCACCGGCAATTCCGCCGGCGTGATCACGTCTGGAAGGAAAATGAATTTCCAGCCGGCGAGCTGCGCGCGGTAACTCAAATCCAGATCTTCCGTCAGAGTGTCGTGTTGCCAGCCGCCCGCCTCGTCGATGCACGACCGCCGCCAGAGACCAGCCGTCCCATTGAAATTAAAAAATCGGCCGCTGCGGCTGCGCGCCGTCTGCTCCAGCAGCAAATGACCGTCGAGGAACATCGCCTGCACCCGAGTGAGCAAAGAATAACCGCGGTTCAAATGGCCCCAGCGCGTCTGGATCATGCCGATCTTCGGGTCGGTGAAAAAATGGATCGTTTTTTGGAGGAGATCGGGATTCGGAACGAAATCGGCGTCGAGAATGCAGACGAAATCGCTCTCGGCGGACGCAAGGCCGGTCTCGAGCGCGCCTGCCTTGAACCCGGTGCGATCGGTGCGGTGGATCAACTCCACGTTAAACCCGCGCCCCTGCAATTCCTGCACGCATCGGCCGGTCAATTCGCGGGTGTCGTCGGTGGAATCGTCGAGCACCTGGATCTGGAGAAGCTCCTTGGGGTAATCAATTTCGCTGACCGATTTCAGGAGCCGCTCGACCACATACACTTCGTTGAAGATCGGCAACTGCATCGTCACCTTGGGCAACTGCTCGAAACGGCCTGCCGGGACTACGCCCCGTTTCCGGTGCTTCAGGAAGAGGTAAATGATCACATAGCGGTGAATCCCGTACGCGGAGAGGCCGACCAGAACGCTGGTGTAGCAGATGGTCCAGATGATAGAGGCAACACTTCCTTGCATAACGGGTTAGAGAAACTGCCGCCATTAGAAGGGCGGCAGGGCGACATGATGCCGTTTCCACTGCATCCGTCAAATCAAAAATGGGGGGTTTGCCCGTTCAATGCGGAGACATTTCGGCCAGAAAAAACGCCGAAAAACCAAATGGATTTGGGGGAGAGAGCAGAGCTTGCGCGGATAATGCAAACAACTGTGAGGGATGGCTCGATTCTCAAGGGAATGAATGCTCTCTCCTTAGCCGGGCTGCGTATCGCTCTATTATTAATAGTGATGGCGGCCGTGCCCGGTCCGGCGCCCCTTTTCGCACAGGAGCAAACCCCGAACGCCGCCGATTACCAGCGCGAAGAACTGGGAGTAAACCCGTACACGGCTCCGTCGGTGGCCGACATCTTTCAACAGCTCGACGATCTCAAGCCGCTTCCTTTTGAGCAACTCAAGCGTGAATTTCCCCAAGCGGCGCACTCGGGCCGCGAACAAATGGGAATGGTCTTCGGCGGATTGATCGCGGACGGGTTTCTGATCGTGGAATGCCAGAAGAAAAATCTGGTGGAGGATCTGGGGCGCGTGTTGCTCCGGCAGGCCCGCGGTCTCGGAGTCGGCGATCGCGTCACGCGCCACAGCGCCAGCCTGACGGAGCTGGGAAAAAAAGGCGACTGGCCGGCGATGCGCCGGGAACTGATCTCCACGCAGAAGGATGTCGAGCAGGCCATGGGAGAGTTGCGCGACCAAAAAATGGCGCACCTCATCAGCCTCGGCGGCTGGTTGCGCGGTCTCGAAATCACTGCCGGCGCCGTCGAAGCGAACTACACGCCGCAGCGGGCGGCCGTCCTTTGGCAGCGGGACCTCATCAATTATTTTGCCGAGGAAACAAAGACGCTTCCCCCGGCGATCGCGCACACGCCTCTCTTTGAGAAAATCCGCGCCGGCGTGGGCGAAATCCGGAAGCTGCTCAACCATGCCCCGCCGGATAAAATGAGCCTCGCCGAGGTGAAGGCGCTGCATACCCAGGCGCGAGCGCTCAATCTGGCCATCGCCGCGGCGGAGTGAATGCCGTCACATTTCGGGCCTTGCCGCGACGGTAGAGAGAGCCGAGTTTTTCCTGCGCGATGTCCTGGCTCACGGCGATTCCATTTCTGTCCCATCTCAAGCGGCGCGATCGCGACCGGCTTCAGCGCTACAACATCGTCATCGCCATCCTGCTCGCGGGCTGGTTTCCCTCGATCCTGATGCTGGTCGTTTCCTACACGGTCCTGACCAACACCCTCGAATCGAAAATCCTGCACGATCGGCAAACCTTTGTGCAACTGGTAGCGCACCTGGTGGGTGATGACCTTAGCCGCACCGGCAGCGTCATCGAGTATTACCAAAGCCAACCCGACGTCGCGAAGATGATGGCGGCGCCCAATCCGGAGACCGGGGCGAAACAATGGCTGACGCAGACCTTTTATTCGCACCCGCGGATTGATGGCATGTTCATCGCCGGCGCGGACGGCAGGCTTATCGCTTCGTTGCCCGAGATCCCGGCCGCCATGGCCCAGGAATTTTCGTCCGCCCTTTGGCGCGAGGGCGCGATGGGATCGCCGGACGTTTATGTTTCGCAAGTCCATCCGCGATTGCCGGACAGCCGCATGACGACGGACATCGTCGGAGCTGTGCGGACAACCGATGGCACGATCGTGGGATACCTCGGCGTCTCGGTGCTGGTCGAGCGCATGGGCCGGCGGTTGTCCTCGATCGATTTCGCGGACCAGGCGATCTGCCAGGTAGTCGATCAAACTGGCCGCGCGCTTTTTGCGAAGAACTTCGCGCCGAATACAGGACCGGTCACCGCACCGTGGGCCAGCCGGATCGAAGAGATGCGAAAACTCAAGACCGGCTCCATCGAACGGCAGGGAATTCTGTATTCTTTCACACCGGTGGAAAACACCGGCTGGATGACGGTGGTGGAACAACCGAAGTCCGTCGCTTACAAACCGGTGCGGGATCTCTTGGACCAGATCACCATTCCGGCGCTGTGGCTGATTGTGGTGACGGCGGTGGCGGCGTGGTTCGCCGGCAGGGTGGCGCGGCGCCAGGCGGAAGCAGCGCGCCGGATTGAGCGCGAAGTTATTTTTAACGAAAAAATTCTGGCGAACATGCCGAGCGGCATCGCCATGGTCGATCCGGAGTCGCGGCATTTTCTCCAAGCCAACCAGGCCTTCAGCGACATGGCCAAGCGCTTCGGCGAATTACCCGAGGCCACGGACATCTATGACGCAGGTTACGACGACGTGAAAATCGCGCCCAGCGACGCCATCGAACGGGTGCTGAGTTTTGGCGCGCCGTTTCAACTGGTGGAGCAACCCTTCATCGATCGCGATGGGATGACGCGCTTCGTGAACGTGAATCTGCTGCGGCTCCAGGGTTCGGAACAAACGATCCAGGGCGTTCTTTATCTGGTGGAAGATAAAACGCGCGATGTGACTCTGCGCCACGAATTGATCGGGGCGAACGCGGCCAAGGATCAATTCCTGGCGCTACTCTCGCATGAGTTACGCAACCCGCTCTCGCCCGTCATCGCGATGGTCGGCGAGTTGGAAGCGAACGCACCGGATACGCCCGAGATCCGTCGCGCCCTCGAGGTGATCCGCCGCAACGTCGAGCTCGAAGCGCGTCTGATCGACGACCTGCTCGATGTCACCCGCATCTCCAAAGGCAAGCTCCAGCTCAGCCTGGAAAGCGCGAGCGTGCACGAGATCCTCCAGCGCTCTTACGAAATCTGCCGCGAAGACATTGCCGCGAAAGATCTGAAGATCGAGTTTCGCCTCCGCGCCGAGCACGCGTTTGTCGAAAGCGATCCAGCCCGGTTGCAGCAGGTCTTTTGGAACCTGATCAAGAACAGCGTGAAATTCACGCCGGCCAAAGGACGGATCGTGATCGAAACATTGAATCCGTCGCCGGACAAGATCGAGATTCGGACGACCGACACCGGCATCGGCATCGAGCCGGACAAGATGGACAGAATTTTCAACGCCTTTGAGCAGGGACAAAGCTCGATCACCCGCCGCTTCGGAGGGCTCGGACTTGGGTTAGCGATTTCAAAGGCGATGGTGAGCGCACACGGTGGGACGATCAAAGCCGAGAGCCGCGGTAAGGATCGCGGGGCCACCTTCATCGTGACCCTGACCGCGATCGCGACACCCGCCACCGCACCTGTCGACGGCGGCAAGAAAGCGCCAAAAGGCGAGGATGCGCGGGAAGAACCGGCGAAAGGCCCGGGACCGCGAGTTCTGGTGGTGGACGATCACTTGGACACTTGTACCGGCATGAAGATGATGCTGGAACGGCGCGGCTATCGGGTAACCGTGGCCCACACCGCGGACCAGGCGGTGGCAAAGACGAAGCACGCCGAGTTCGATCTGGTTATCAGCGATATCGGTTTGCCGGATCGATCGGGCTACGAGCTGATGCAGGAACTGAGCACGACGAAGGGTCTTCGCGGCATCGCACTCAGTGGATTCGGCATGGAGAACGATGTTAGCCGCGCGCGGGCGGCGGGGTTCTCCGAGCACCTGACGAAGCCGATCAACTTCGATCGGCTCGAGGAATCGATCCAAAGTCTGCTGCTGGAGCCGGAACCGGCGTCTCGATCTTAGATTTGTGGGGCGCTCGCTGCGTCTTTTTCAGCAGCCAACCGCTCCGAGGCTTCCTTCATTTCGCGCGAAAGTTTTTCCACGCGCTGGCGCATGATCTTGCCGGCCTTGAATTTCACGGTGGCGCGAGACGGAATCACAAAACTGCTGCCCGGTTCGTTCGGATTGCGACCCACGCGCGGTTTGGTCAGGCGCGGCTGGAACACTCCAAAATTACGCAGTTCGACTGCGACGTTGTTCGCCAAACTGTTCGTAATGTGGTCGAGCGTTCGCTGCACGACTTCAAACACATCGTGCTGCACCATCCCGGTCTGGTTGCTGATGGCCACAACAATGTCTCTCTTGGTGAGCTTTGGCATATCACAAAGTAATCGTGTCCCGGCACTAAGATGGAGGGACGTAATTGCAACAAATTTGCAATTGGAGCCGGCCTGCCCTCAGGCCGGGGCGGTGCAGAATTCTGCGCTTAAAAACGCTAAGTGGTCGCGGGCCGGCCGAAAACGCGGCTCAGGTAATAGGAGAGCGCGTTCTGTTCGCCGAGCACTTTGCGCCGGGACTTTAATTGGCCCTGCACGACACCGAGCTTGGTGAAAACGCCGTTCCACTCCGACTCCAGGCGCCGGACTTCTTCATTCGTCAATTCGCGCACTCCGCGGACCGAAACGCAACGCTGGAGGACATTCATCGCCCGGCCGGAAAGATCCGCCAACACCCCCAGGGCGCCAAAAACATGCTCAGTCTCCTGCAAAAGATTGGCCCGAATCTCTGTAAACTGGCGCTCCTGCTCAGCCGAGATGATGGGGCGCGCCTTATCGAGACCGTACGTGATCAGGTCATGCAGCTTCTTCCAATTATCGAGCTGCAAGGTCAGGAGCCGGAGCTGGGTTTCGATCGCCTTGTCTCTCATATGGGCCCTGTCGCGGAAAGTTCCATGGTCTCATCGAGCTTCTGGAGATTGTCGATCAGCAAATGCGCCCAGGGGCGATCCACGCTCTGCACCTGGCTGATGATTCCCTCTTCAAAATAAAAGCGGCCCTGCCGCCAGCGAAAGATTTCCGCTACGGCCGATTCTCCTTCGAGCGAACCAAAGACCGCGTGCCGGACCGAGCCGTGCGCCAGGTAAATCTCGCTGTTGCCGCGGCCGGACTTGAACGTGAAGCGGCCGCTGCGCTGGCCGAGACAGCTCATCTGCAAAATCTCAGCCGCGGAAAATTGATTGAGGTTACCGATCAGGGAATGGCAGGGATCAATGCCTTCCGCCGGAGTGCCCCCCTGCGCGAGTGACCGGACAAACGTGTGCAATTGCCTGCGCAGATTTCGCGTGCTGCCGTTGCTGACGATGCTGGTGATTTTCTGTTGCTGGGCAGCAAGAGCGAACCCGTTCTCGTTCGCTTTCGGAGCAAGGCAAACGATCCGCAAAGAGGGAAAATGCTGGCGCGCATTGGTGGCCTGCTCCATCGCGATCGGGGCCTCCCCTTCGACGACGAACCCGTCAAAGTTTTCCGCGAGCAACACTGAGACTGCTTCAGGCAACGTGCGCACAACCCGAGTCTCGATGTCGTCGATCTCGTCGAAAATGCCCAGGGCGCGGTCCTGAAAGACCGGGTCAGCATTTAGAATAAGGAGCCTTGTTTCCACAAATGCGCGTCGAAAGGTAAACCCGTAAATAGCAGGAAGCTTGCCTGCCGGGATTCCAACTGGCCCCCGTTTTACCTGCGCCACTCGCGCCGAGGGGGTGGCGCGGCGTAACTGCCCGGCGCGATCTCGTGCGCGGTGCGAAAATGCACTTTCGCGACTCTCCGCAACGCTTCCGGGCCCTCTGCCTCGACCAGCTTCTTCGCCGCCTCCTTCACCTGGGCCGAAACGCCCCGTCCCAGCTTTGCCCCCACCGCTTTCCCCTTCTGATCCAGCCAGTCTATGAACGCTTCCCGCGCCAGGATCGAGGCCGCGGCCACCGCGAGATCGGATTCCGCTTTGGTGCGCTGCTCCAGGTGGATCGCCTGGCCGTGCTTGAGCAGGGCGCGTTCGATCACTTTCGCGTCCGCAAATTTGTCCGATAAGGCGCGCGGACACTCCGGCTTTTTCGCGAGCAGATTTTCAATCACCCGGGCGTGACCCCAGCCGAGCAGACTGTTGAGGTTGCCGAACTTTTCGTAGAGATCGTTGTAGCGCTCGGGGCCGATGGCGACGGTATCGAGCGCCACGCCAGGCGTGGTCCGGATGATTTTTGAAAGAGCGCGAATCCGCGCATCCGATCCGATTCGTTTGCTGTCCTGGATTCCGGAATCGAGGAACTTTCTCGCGATCGCTCCATCCACGTAGACGCCAGCGATGACGAGCGGACCGAAGAAATCGCCTTTGCCGCTTTCGTCGATGCCGAAATGCGGCTCGAACATTTCCGGCGAGTGCACCTCTTCGTAACCGAGTTTGGCCTGCTCCAGAATTTTTGGCTCGAGCTCGAACTGGACGAATTCCTCGATCCCCTTTCCCTGCAGGAGAACCTTCGGACCCTTTTCGTAAACCGCCACGCTCAGCTTGTTTTTCTGCGCGAAGAAAATCGTGTAGGGCTTCGGCGAAAATTCGAAGCCGAGATCCTTTAGCAACGCGCGGAGCTTTGTGGCCTGGTCCGTCGTGAGCGGGTGAGTGTAGGAATTCATCCTGCGCGCGTCCAACGTCCAACGTCCAACGTCCAACGTCCAACGTCGAAATCAGAAGTCTTTCATTGGACGTTGAGCGTTGGACGTTGGACGTTTCTTCATCCGCGTGAATCCTGCACCGCACGCCGCCTCATTCCGGCGCTCTCTCCTTTCCTGGTACCGTACAAACGGCCGCGATCTTCCTTGGCGCCGCACGCGCGATCCCTACGCGGTCCTCGTCTCCGAGTTCATGCTCCAGCAGACCCAGGTCTCCGCCGTCATCCCTTACTATAATGAGTGGATGCGGCGCTTCCCCGATTTTGCCGCACTGGCAGCGGCGTCCGAACAGGAAGTTCTTCACGCCTGGCAGGGTCTCGGTTACTACACCCGCGCTCGTAATCTCCGCGCGACTGCGATCGCCATCATGGAAAAACATGGCGGCAAGTTTCCACAACGTTTGGCCGAGATCGAAAATCTTCCCGGAATTGGTCGTTACACGGCCCGCGCGGTCGCCACCTTCGCTTTCGATCAATCAGTGCCGATCATTGAAGCGAACATCGCGCGGTTTCTCGCGAGATTAACCGATCTCCAAATCCCGATCGATACGAGCGCCGGCCGTGAACTGCTCTGGTCCAGCGCCGAAACGCTTCTCCCGGATCGTGCCGCGAGCGTTCATAACTCCGCGCTCATGGACATGGGCGCGCTTGTCTGCACCACCCGACCCAAGTGTGAATTGTGCCCGGTGAAAACATTCTGCCGCGCCTCCGACCCATCCGCGTTGCCGCGAAAAAAGTCTCGCCGCGCCCTCGAATTGCGTACGGAACATCACAGCTTCTCCGTCCGCCGTCATCGCGTCTTGCTCGAACAGTCGCGCGATCGCTGGCAGGGGATGTGGATGCTGCCGCGTCTCGCTCTGGCGCCGACGGCGAGCGAGGCCCTGCACCTTTCGCAATTCCCTTTCACGCATCATCGCATCACGCTTGCCGTCTACGCGCACGAATCGCCCGCGAAAAGAAATCAGCACCAGCGTTGGTTTCCGATCAGCGAACTTCGCTCGATTCCCCTTCCCTCGCCGCATCGCCGCGCCCTCACCCAGATTCTCGCTCTGCCACTTTCCTAATTCGACATTGGACGTTCGCCGTTGGGCGTTCGACGTTTTCCGATGCCCCGCCTTCAACTCCCCGACGTCCACGGCCATTTCGGTCCCTACGGCGGCATGTTCGTTCCGGAAACGCTGATGTCCGCGCTGGCCGATCTCACCGCCGAATACGAACGCGCGAAAAATGATCCCGCCTTCCAAAAGGAACTGGACGAATTACTCCGCAATTTCGCGGGTCGTCCGACGCCGCTCTATTTCTCCGAGCGTCTGACCAAACATCTCGGCGGCGCGAAAATCTATTTGAAACGCGAGGATCTTCTTCACACCGGCGCGCATAAGATCAACAACGCACTTGGCCAGATCCTGCTCGCGCGTCGCATGGGCAAAACGCGCATCATAGCCGAGACCGGCGCGGGCCAGCACGGCGTCGCGACCGCGACGGTGGCAGCTCGCTTTGGCTGCGAGTGCATTATCTACATGGGCGCCGTCGACATGGAGCGGCAGGCGCTCAACGTCGCCCGGATGAATTTTCTTGGCGCAAAAGTGGTCGCCGTCACCGCTGGTCAGGCCACGCTCAAGGAAGCGATCAACGAAGCGATGCGCGACTGGGTCACGAATGTTCGCACGACCCATTACATTTTGGGCTCCGCGCTTGGCTCGCATCCGTACCCGATGATGGTCCGCGATTTTCATCGCGTCATCGGACTCGAAGCGCGCGCGCAAATTCTGGAACGGGAAGGTCGCCTGCCGGATCTGCTCGTCGCTTGTGTCGGCGGCGGCAGCAACGCCATCGGGCTGTTCCATCCGTTCCTGGAAGACGAATCCGTCAGAATGATCGGCGTCGAAGCCGGCGGTGAAGGCATTCGGACCGGCAAACACGCCGCGCGTTTCCAAGGCGGCAAGCTCGGCGTGCTTCAAGGCACGAAAACATTCGTGCTCGCGAACGAAGACGGCCAGATCGAGCTCACCCATTCCGTTTCCGCCGGCCTCGACTACGCTGCAGTCGGCCCGGAACACAGTTATCTCCGCGACGCCGGCCGCATCCAATACGATTACGCGACCGACGACGAAGCGCTCGGCGCTTTTCGAGAGCTCGCGGAAACCGAGGGAATAATTCCCGCGCTGGAAACGGCGCACGCCATCGCGCACATCATGAAGATC
This sequence comes from Verrucomicrobiota bacterium, assembly GCA_039649045.1. Lineage (GTDB taxonomy): Bacteria > Verrucomicrobiota > Verrucomicrobiia > Chthoniobacterales > UBA10450 > AV80. Next base: position 22,892 of record JBBWZL010000004.1, read on the forward strand.
GCGCCTAAAATGGCGCCTAACGAGTTGATCATCGTCAATTGTTCCGGACGCGGAGACAAGGATGTGTCGCAAGCCGCGGCGCATTTCGGCCTGTAGTTCCCTGTTCCTAAACTAGTATATCATGGAACACGCGCAGAGATCCGCTCTGGGGAGCGCACGCGCCCTCGCGTGCTGGCGAGGGCGCCTCCGCCGTCGCGAACTTTTTCTTTCTCGCTAACCTCGAGGCCCCGCGATCGAAAAGTTGTTTTGGTAAGGCGCCAAAACCGGCACGCGAGGCGCGTGCGCTCCCCGGAAACGCCGACCGCCCTATCCATTCAAGTGATCCAAGGCAGTGTTGCGACGCGATTCCCGGCGCGAAGCGCTTTAGCGCGCAGGAGGCTCGACTTCGCTCGGAATGACGGGAAAAGTAACGCCATGCGCAGCATGACTGGTTACGGCCGTGGCGAAGTCGACCACGCCGGCGCGAAATTCAGCGTGGAGTTGAACTCGGTGAACAGGAAGCAAAGCGATATTGTCGTTAACCTGCCCCGCGATCTCGTCGAGCTGGAGCCGCGAATCCGCCAGACCATCAACGAAAAGATTTCCCGCGGCCGCACGAACGTCTTCGTCGCTTTGCACGACGGCGAAACCGGCACACGCAATCTGGCGCTGGATACCGCGCTCGCCCGCTCCTATCACGAGGCGATGTTAACCCTGCAAAAGGAACTCAGCGCGCCCGGCGAAATAACCATCGGCACAATTCTCCAGGCCCCCGGCGTAATGCGTTCTCCCGAGCACAGCATCGACGCGCAGGAAGCGTGGCCGGTTCTGCAGAAAGCGCTCGCTCTCGCCCTGGCCGACCTCATCAAGATGCGCGAGCGCGAAGGAAAACATCTCGCGAAAGATTTGATCCATCGCCTGAAAGTTCTCCGCGCGGAGATCAAGCAAGTCCGCGCCTTGTATCCCGACGTCGTGAAAAAATATCGAGGCGCATTACTCGAGCGGATCGAGAAAGCCGGCGTGAATCTTCCGCTCGATGACGAGCGCTTGTTGAAAGAGATCGCCATCTTCGCGGACCGCGCCGACATCTCAGAAGAATTGACCCGCCTCGAAAGTCACCTCGCGCAGTTTGCGCATCACCTGCGCAAGAACGAGCCTGTCGGCCGCACCCTCGAATTCATTACCCAGGAAATTTTTCGGGAATTGAATACGCTGGGCGCGAAATCGAACGATGCCGCCATTTCCCAGCGCGTCGTCGCCTGCAAAGCGGAGTTGGAAAAGATCAGGGAACAAATCCAAAACCTTGAGTAATCAATTTACCCGCACCGGAATTCTCTTCGTCATCTCCGCCCCATCCGGCGCGGGGAAGACCACGCTCTGCGAGGCGCTGCGGCAGACAGCCGATTTTGTTTACTCCGTTTCGTGCACGACGCGGGCGCCGCGGGCCGGCGAGATCGAGGGCGAAGATTACCATTTTCTAACCGAGGCCGATTTTCGAGCCCGGGTGGAAGCCGGAGAATTTTTGGAATATGCGAAAGTCCACGAACACTCCTACGGAACGCTCCGCGGGCCGCTCGTGGCCAATCTGAAAAATGGCGTGGATGTTTTGATCGACGTCGATATCCAGGGCGCGGCGGCGATCCGATCGTTCGACGACGAAGTAATCCGGCAGGCTCTTTGCGATGTTTTCATCATGCCGCCCGATCTCGATGAATTGCGGCGGCGCCTGACCAAGCGCGGAACCGAAACGCCGGAGCAAATCGAATCGCGGATCGTGACGGCCGCGCGCGAGATGGAACTCTGGCGCGACTACCGTTACACGATCATCAGCAAATCGATGGAAGAAGATTTGCAGAAGTTCCGCCACATCATGGGCGCCGAACGCTACTTGAGCCGGCGGCTGGCGTTAACCTAATGTTTGTCATCCTGAGCGAAGCGCAGCGGAGTCGAAGGATCTCTGGCTGTTTCCGTATCGCGCGACGAACCGCAGATAGCGAGAGATGTTTCGACTGCGCTGCGCTCCGCTCAACATGACAAAGAAGAACATGAAAACTGTCGTTCTCGGCGTCACCGGTTCCATCGCGGCTTACAAATCCGCCGAGCTCGCAAGTTTGCTCGTGAAACAGGGCCACGACGTTTTCGTGGTGATGACACGCGACGCGGTCGAATTCATCACGCCGCTGACGCTGCAAACTCTGTCGAAGAATCCAGTCGCGACCAGTTTCTTCGATGAAAAAGAAAACTGGCGGCCGGGACACATCGAGTTGGCAGATAATGCGAGTCTTTTGCTCATCGCGCCCGCGACTGCGAATGTGATCGCAGAGCTCGCGCACGGACTTGCCAGTCATCCGCTCGCCGCTATTGCGCTCGCGACGCGCGCGCCCATCTTGCTGGCGCCGGCTATGAACGGCAAAATGTGGGAGCACGCCGCCACGCAGGAAAATGTGGAACGACTCAAGGCGCGCGGCGTCGAGTTCATCGGCCCCGAGGAAGGAATGCTGGCGTGCGGCTACGAAGGTGTCGGTCGCTTGTGGAAGGTAGATGACATCGCTTTCCGCGCCGAATTTCTGCTTGCCCGCCAGGATAATTTGATCGCGTGAGGTTTCTCGTCACTGCTGGTCCGACGCGAGAAGCAATCGATCCAGTCCGATTCATCAGCAATCGCTCGTCCGGCAAAATGGGATACGCGATCGCAGAAGCCGCGCGCGATGCCGGCCACGACGTCACGCTGATCTCCGGGCCGGCGTGCATCGCGGCGCCTGCTGGCATGAAATTAATTTCAATCACGACGAGCGACGAACTGCATGACGCCGTCCATCGCGCGGTGCGAGATTGCGATGCGATCGTGATGTGCGCGGCGGTTTCGGATTACAAACCCGCGCGCATCGAGCCGCGTAAAATGAAAAAGCAGACAGAACCTTTCGCGCTCGAACTGATTCCGACGCGCGACATTCTTGCCTCGCTACCGAGGGAGAATCGCAATTATCTCGTCGTCGGCTTCGCGGCGGAGACGCACGATCTCGAAAGCAACGCGCAAAAAAAGCTCCTTGCAAAAAATTGCGACGCGATCGTCGCGAATGATGTCAGCAAAACGGATTCCGGAATTGAAAGCGACGAAAATGAAGTCACGATTTTCTTTCGCGGCGGTGAATCGGAAACAATTTCGCGCGCTTCAAAAAAAATAATCGCGCGTGAGCTCGTGAAAATAATTTCAAAGATGTTGCAAAAAAGTTTGACAAAAAAATCGTGATGACTACTGACAACAGTAAGTGAAGTTAAAAAAATCCTTCACCAACCCACCGCGTTAGCGGACCGAAAGGGGGGATTAGTCGATATGGCAGCTAAGAAAAAAGCAAAGAAAGCTCCCGCCAAGAAAAAGGCGGCCGCGAAGAAAAAGAAACATTAGTTTCAATTAACTCCGGTAACGAGCTACGGAGCTTTTCGTAGTTCCAACAAATAACTTCAACCCGGGAGGAGGATTCATTTCTTCCTCCCGGTTTTTTTATTTCGCGAGCGGCGCCGTGAAATCATTTGGCAGGGCGAGGCCGCACTATTAGTCATTTCTCATGACGCATTACCTCGACGCGGCGGTCGAAGCCGCGCGCGCCGCGGGCGAATTGCTCCGGCATAATTTTCAGCAGCCGCTCCGGGTCAACTCCTCGGAAGCGCACGACATCAAGCTCGAGATCGATGTCCGGACGCAAACCTTGATCACCGAGTCGCTCCTGAAGAAATTTCCCGAGCACGCCCTTTACGGCGAGGAAGGAATCGTCGGCGATCAATCCAGCGACCATCAATGGGTCGTCGATCCGCTCGACGGGACCGTGAATTATTTCTATGGCATTCCGCATTTCTGCGTCTCGATCGCGCTCCGTTATATGGGCGAAATTATCGTCGGAGTGATTTACGATCCGATTCGTGAGGAACTTTGGGCGGCGCAAAAAGGAGAACAGCCGAAGTTGAACGGCCGGCCGTTTCGCGTGAGCGACCGCGCCGACCTCGCCGAAGCAGTGATCTCGGTCGGGCTTTCAAAAACCGGCGTGACGATCGCCGCCGGTTTGCCGCTTCTCCAGGAAATGGTCCACCGCGCGCGCAAATGCCGGCTGATGGGAAGTGCGGCGCTCGACATGGCGTATGTCGCTTGCGGGCGTTTCGACGCCTACATCGAACAGGGAATCAGTCTTTGGGATATCGCGGCTGGCTGGATCCTGGTCGAGACTGCGGGCGGCACGGTCGAGATGAAACCGCGCACGGATATGAAAGACAAATACAGCATCGTCGCCTCGAACGGCGTAATCGATCTGAAACTTTAAACATGACCAGATCTGGAATTGGATACGACGCGCACCGTCTCGCGCCCGGCCGCAAATTGATTCTGGGCGGCGTGGAAATTCCGTACGAGCGCGGGCTCGACGGACATTCGGACGCAGATGTTCTTTGCCACGCGATCGCAGATGCGCTTCTCGGCGCGGTGGGCGAGAGCGATATCGGCCATCATTTTCCGAACACGGACGAATCGATTCGGGGAATCAGCAGTCTCGAGATTTTGCAGCGGACGAATGCGTTGCTCGCTCGGATGCGGGCGCGCGTGGGGAACGTGGATGCGACGCTGATCGCGGAGGCGCCGAAGATCGCGCCGCATATTCCAGCGATGCGAGCGAAGATTGCCGCGGCGCTTAATCTTGAGATCTCGCGCGTCAGCATCAAAGCGACGACGAACGAAGGGATGGGCGCGATCGGCCGCGGTGAAGGAATGGCCGCGATGGCAGTAGCGACGGTGGAAATGGAGTAATGGCGATTCGCCTCTTCAACACCTACTCGCGCGAGCTCGAGGAGTTTCAGCCGATCGATTCGGCGGGCCGCGAAGTCAAAATGTATACGTGCGGGCCGACGGTTTACAGTCACGCGCACATCGGAAATTTTCGCGCTTATCTCTTTGAGGACCTGCTCCAGCGGCACCTGGAGCTACGCAAGTTCAAGGTGCGCCGCGTCATGAACATCACGGACGTGGACGATAAGACGATCCGTGGATCGCGCGAGGCTGGTGTTCCGCTGGCGGAATTCACCGCGCCGTTCAAGAAAGCGTTCTTCGACGATCTTAAGACACTTCGCATTAAGCCTGCTGATTTTTTCCCGGAGGCAACCGACGCACGCGAGATCGCTGCCATGATCGAGATGATCAAAACGCTGGTGGAGCGCGGTCTCGCGTATCAGGCGGAAGACAAATCGGTTTACTTTCGGATCAACAAATTTGCCGACTACGGACGGCTCGCGCATTTCGATCTCTCGGAATTGCGCTCGACCGGCCGCGTAAAGAACGACGAGTACGAGAAGGAAAACGTGGGCGATTTCGCGCTCTGGAAAGCGTGGGACGAAGCGGATGGGCCGGTGAAATGGGAGAGTCCGTGGGGCCCGGGGCGGCCGGGATGGCATATCGAGTGCAGCGCGATGGCGACGCAACTCCTGGGTGAACAGCTGGACATTCATTGCGGCGGAGTGGACAACATTTTTCCGCATCACGAAGCGGAGATCGCACAGACGGAAGGATGCACGGGAAAAAAGTTCGTCCGCTACTGGCTGCATTGCGCGCACCTCATGGTGGATGGACAGAAAATGGCGAAGTCGCTCGGGAATTTTTATACGCTGCGCGATGTGATCGAGAAGGGATACAGCGGGCGCGAAGTGCGGTACGCGTTGATGCGGGTGCATTATCGCGCGCCACTGAATTTTACCTGGGAAGGAATGGAGGAGGCGCGGGTAGCGTTGGGGAGGATCAATGATTGGGTGCTTCGACTGCGGGAGAAGGCGGCGGAAGAAAACGTCGAACGTCCAACGTCCAACGTCCAACGTCCAATTGAAGAGTTTGAAGCAGCGCTCGACGACGACTTGAATATTTCTGGCGCACTCGGCATTTTGTTCGAGACGATTCGGGAAACGAATCGTGAGCTTGATCTTGGCAAGGTGGATGCGGCGATGGCGGCTTCGTGGCTGGAATGGTGGAGTCGCGTTGATTCGGTTCTGGCGGTCAGCGGAGAAGAGGATGGCGTGCCGGTGGAGATTGCGACGCTGGGCGAGGCGCGGGTGCAAGCGAGGCTTGCAAAGGATTGGAGAAAAAGTGATGAATTGCGCGACGAACTCGCCGCGCTCGGTTGGGAAGCACGAGATACCAAGGACGGACAGAAGATCACGCGGCGCGGCGGAGTCTAAACATGTTTGCGCCTACTGAATTTCTCAGTCTCGAACACACGGCGCATTCGAAGCTGTTCGAATCGCAGAAGTACGTTTGGGACGCGCTCAAACAAATTGAGAGTTATCTCCAATTCCGCCTGAAGCCGGCGGTGCTCGGAGATGTGCTGGGCAAGCCGTTTATCAGCAATAAGGTTTTTATCGGCGCGGGAACGATTGTCGAGCAGGGCGCAGTTCTAAAGGGACCGGCGTGGATCGGCGAGAACTGCCATATCCGCAGTGGCTGTTACGTGCGCGAAAATGTGATCGTGGGGAACGGCGTGGTGATGGGGAATTCCTGCGAGTTCAAGAATTGCATCCTGTTCGATGAAGCGCAGGTGCCGCATTTCAATTATGTGGGCGACTCGATTTTGGGGCACCGCGCGCATCTCGGTGCGGGAGTCATTCTCTCAAACGTAAAGCTGGATCATCAGGAGATTCACGTGAGCGCGGTCGATGGCGATATCGCGACCGGACTGACGAAATTTGGCGCGATCGTTGGGGACCGGACGGAGATCGGTTGCAACGCGGTGATCAATCCGGGGTCGGTGCTGGGGCGGGATTGTATGATTTATCCGGGAGCGAATTTTCGCGGGGTGTTGCCGAACGCGAGCGTGGTAAAAGTGCGGCAGAATATTCAGGTGATGACCCGACGGCCGCCAAACGGCGGGTAGGAACGGATGGGCAGGGATTCGAACCCTGGTTGCCTTGCGGCAAACACGCTTTCCAGGCGTGCGCATTAGACCACTCTGCCACCCATCCATTCAAACTCCTGCTCCTGATCTTGCTCCTGATCATCCGGCAAGATCATGAGCAGGATCATGATCATGAGCAGGAGGGCTAAAGCTGCAACCGGCGGAAGAGTTCGTCGAGCGGCAGTTGCAGGCCGATGTAAAATTCGCCGAAATCGCCGTAGAGCGCGCTCACTTCGTCGAAGCGCATTTGGTAGACGATCGACTTGATCTGAAAGGTGTCCTGGGCAAAAAGCGTCACGCCCCACTCTGCGTCGTCGAGACCGCTCGAGCCGGTGATAAGCTGTTTCACTTTGCCTGCGTATTGCCGGCCGACCGCGCCGTGCCCGAGCATGAGCTTGCGACGGTCTTCGAAAGGCAATCCATACCAGTTCCGCGTTTCGCCGCGCCGTTTGCTCATATTATAGAAGCAGACGACCGGCCAATCGGGCAGCGTGGGATAAACGCGCTCGTGCCGGTAGTGCTTCATCCGTTCGTCGAACGCCGCCATTGATTTCTCAAACTCTGCGGTGCCGCGACCGATCTTCTGTTCGTTCTCCAGAACCGCGGCGTAATCTTCCGCGGTAGTCTTGTACTCGCTCTCTTCGGTGAGCGAGAGATAGCTGTAAACCGGAACGAGAACATCGGCGCCCAACGCGAGCGTCAGTTTTTTCTCAATCCGATTCGCGGCGTGCAAATCGGGCGTGATCAACATGAAGCCGAGATCCGCTTTCGGCGTCACGACGCTGAGCGTGAGCAATTGCGTCGATTCCATCGCGCGGATTTCCTGCACCAGTGAGGAGAGCGCGATCTTGGCGGCGCGCTGCTCTTCCGGGCTGAGCAGCTGCCATTGGCCATACTCGATCCGGTAATAAAGATGAAGACAATGCCAGCCTTGTTCGGGAATTAGCGCAGCGTCGTTTTCGTTCATGGCGTTAAACGGGAGCATTTGCCGGCTTCGGCAAATGCGCGGTGCAATACTCTTCGCCGTCACGCGCCACGCGAAATTCGAGGCTGGGATCGCTCAACTCCGTGGCGCCGCAGGTCGCACACTTATGGAGCGGCTCCGCATCACTGCGCGATTGAACTTCGAAACGTTTCCGGCGGCCGGCAATCTCCTTCCGGTTCCGCATATTTTGAATTACTTCCGGTCCGAAAAAGATGAGGTAATTGCTCATCGCGGCAATCAGGGCCATCCGGTAGGAATTCGACTGGGTGACGAATCCGACCCCGAGGAACCCGGCGTAAATCCAGGCGACCCACTTGATCTTGAGCGGCAGGATGAAGAAAACGTAGATGACATCGTCCGGATAAAAATGGGCGAAAGCGAAGAAGAGGCTCGTGAAAAGCATTTGGTTGGAAAACTGACTGTTCGAGAGCACCGCGGCGAAGGTGGTGCCCACCATGCCAACCAAAAAATAGAGAGTGAGACGGAACGCTCCCCACGCGCGTTCCAAGCCGTCGCCGATAAACCAGAGGAACCAGAGAGCGATCACGACCAGCAGAAAATGCGCGGTCTGCGGAACGAAAATGTAGGTAACCAGCCGCCAGACTTCGCCGGCGCGGATCCGCGCCATGTCGAGAGAGAGATAAGAATCGAAGCCCTTGTTCAGGAGGACGAGAACGAAGACGAGCGCGTTCAACGTCACGATGGCGCGCATCAATCCGGGAATGGCGATGAAGCCAAAACGCCGTTCGAGTTTGTCCAGGAAGCTCATCGGGCGGGAAAGTAGCGCAAGCTTCGGGCTTGCGAAACAAAACAAGATCGCACCCGGAAGCTTGCGCTGCTTTTTGCTCAGTCTAGCTTGCGAGTGATGACCGAGGCCGCGCCCAAGAAAACGCCGCTTTACGAGGAACATGTGCGGCTCGGGGCCCGAATGATCCCGTTCGGCGAATGGATTATGCCGGTGCAATACAGCGGCATCATGGATGAGCACCAGGCGGTGCGAAAGAACGTCGGCGTCTTCGATATCTCACATATGGGCCAGCTCATCGCGACCGGACCAAGCGCGGCTGGTTGGTTGAATGAGATGCTGACAAACAACATCGAGAAGCTCGAGGTGGGCACGGGCCAATACACGTTTCTGCTGAATGAAGGGGGCGGAATCATCGACGACCTGATCGTTTACCGGACAGCGCCGCAGGAATTTCTTCTCGTCGTGAATGCATCACGCTCGGACGAAGATTTTGCGTGGCTCCAAAAGCACATCGCGAATGATACCAAGCTCGACAACCGCAGCGCGGACTACGGTGGACTCGCAGTTCAAGGACCATGCGTGGTCGAACTTTTCCAAGCGCTGCTCGGAATGAGTGCGGAGTTGCCGGCACGTAATCAGATCGTGAACTTCGAGTACGACGGCATTGAATTGACTATCGCGCGCACGGGTTACACCGGCGAAGACGGCGTGGAAGTTTTCTTTTCGGCGAAGGACGCGGCGAAGATTTGGAACGATCTCCTCGCAAAAGGAAAGGAGCTCGGGATTCGCCCGTGCGGTCTGGGCGCGCGCGACACCCTGCGTTTGGAGATGTGCTACCCGCTCAACGGCTCCGATCTTTCTCCCGAACACAATCCGATCGAGGCCGGGCTCGGGTTCTTCGTCGATTTGAAGAAGCCTAAGTTCATTGGACGCGAAGAATTGACGAAGGCGAAAGAGAATGGAACACCCAACCGGCTGGTCGCCTTCCGCATGAAGACGAAAGGTCCGCCGCCGCGTCCGCATTACGCCGTCTGGCGCGAAGACGAGCGAATCGGCGAAGTGACGAGCGGGACTTTGTCGCCAAGCTTGAATGAAGGGATCGGCATGGCCTACGTTGCTGCCGCGCAGGCCAAGGCTGGCACCGAGCTCGAAATAGAAATTCGCGGCCAGAAATTTCCTGCCGTCATCGAAAAGAAACCGCTCTACAAAAAATCATGAACGTTCCGGACGATCTTTATTACACCGAATCTCACGAATGGGTTCGCCAGGAAGGCGAGAACGCGCGGGTCGGCATCACCGATCATGCGCAGGCGGAGCTGACCGATGTGGTGTTCGTGGAGCTGCCGAAGATCGGCGCAAAGGTTGAGGCGCGCGGACAGATCGCGGTGGTGGAATCAGTCAAAGCGGCGAGCGATATTTACGCGCCGATCAAAGGGACCGTGGTGGAAGTGAACAAGGCGTTGGAAGGCAACCCGGCGCTGATTAATACCGATCCATTTGGTGAAGGCTGGATTTTCGTGCTGAAAATGGATTCACCGGACGACGTCAAGCAACTCAAGGACGCGGCGGCCTATAAAAAGGTGATCGGGTAAGCGACCCGATCCAAATCGCTAGTGGCTCGATCTGCTCCGCGATTTCGCGCCTGGAGTGGACGGGGGATTCAACAATTCGTCCACGTAACGGATGAGATCATCCAGCGAAGCCACGCTGGCGAGAAAGCTGTAGCCGCTGATAAACCCGCCGGTAACCACCTTTTTCTCGGGAGCGGCGCTCCCGCTTAGGAAAAGAAAGGGCGTGTCCTTGAGAGACGGATCGGCTTTCAACTGGCGGTTCACATCCTCACCTTCGGAGACATGGGTTGTATCGAGTAAAACGAGATCGGGCAAAAACCAGGGCGCCGCGTGCAGGGCGAGCCGGCTGTCTGCCTCAACTTTGACAAGGTATTTGCCGGTGTTTTCCAGGGCCTGCCTAACGAATGCCGTCACTTTCGGCTCGTGATCCACCAGCAGGATTTTTTTCAAGAACTTCATCGTGCGACTTTCACCTGGCTACCAAGCATCGGGTATGCCAGCGTCGCCCGGTGGGAAGTACGGATGGAGCCGGCACGCCCTCGTGCCGGAGAGATCGGCGCCCATTCTCTCCCGACGGCCTGGGCAAGCCGTCTCCAGACTTAGAACAGGGCCGAGACGGTATTGATGGTGAGCGCGAGAATGACGGTGTTGAATCCGAACGAGAGCATGGCGTGAACGAGTACGAGCGTCCGCAATTCGCGAGAAGTAATCACAACGTCTGAAACCTGGAAGGTCATGCCGATCACAAACGAAAAATAGGCAAAGTCCATGTAGTCCGGTTCGCGGTCGCCGGGGAAATCGAGACCGCCGGCGTGCGGCTTGGGACCGGTGGGCCCATCCGGATCGCCGTAGTAAGTGTGCGCATAGCGCAATCCGAAAACCGTATGGACGAGCGACCAGGAGCAGATGACGGCCACCAGGCTCATCAGGAGGTGGACGAAAAAATGCGGGCGTTGTACCACCACGGTTTTGTTGAGGAACAAAAAGCCGACAGCGAACAACCCCGCGCACGCGGCCACGAGCACAAAAATAAAAATCAGAATATGACTTACATCCTGCATTTGGGCGCGGGCCCGAAGTTTTTCCGGCGGCGTGGTGATGATGGTCAGCCAGGCGAGCACAAGAATCGAGAGGGCGAAGACATCCCAGGTGGCGATCGATTGAGTGGAGGGCTGCACCCGGCCGCGAAGGCCGAACCAGACGGCAAGCGCGATGACGATGGAGTAGATCAGCCGATGCCGTGCGTCTTGCTTTGAAATCCAGTTCATCGTCTTCGGCATGTTCCAGTAAATCGCTCAGGGCGCAACTGGCGCAAGCGCGGAACGAACCGAGAGCTCGCCCTAACTAAAGATGCCGAGATTCGGATGCGCGAAGCGGCCGATGTTCGGAAGCACGATGGGCAACTCTGCTGCACTGACGCCGAACCACGTGGCGAGGGTCGCCGAGAATTCGTCAACCGACGTTGTCGGAATCCAGCGGCCTTGTCCGGTATCATCCGGCCCGTTGACGGCGAGGGTCGGAAACGTTCCGAACAATCTGCCGCCCTGCACCGCGCCGCCGAGGACGAACTGATGGCTGCCCCAGCCGTGATCGGAGCCGGAGCCGTTTGTGGGATAGGTGCGGCCGAAATCCGAAGCGGTAAAGGCAGTGACCTGCTGCGAGACGCCCAGCTCGACCGTGGACGAATAAAACGCATTCAAGGCCTGGCTCAATTCAAGGAACAAATTTGACTGGCCGTTCAGTTGATCTCCATGCGTGTCGTAACCGCCAACCGAGCAGAAAAATATCTGGCGCTTCATGCCGAGATTCGTCCGCGCCGCGATGAGGCGGGCGACCATCTTGAGCTGGTTACTGAGTGCCGTGTTCGGAAAAACAGTCTGCAGCGTTGGCACACCGGCCAGCGCGGAGGTCAGCAGTTCATTCGCAGCGATCGAACGCGTCACCGTGTCCGAGTAGGCCTGCTCAAACAAATTGTGATGCGGCAGGGCCAGCAAATCCTTGAAGGCCTGCAAACGGACGTTGGCATTCGCGCTACCATCGAACCCGGCGAGGCCAACGCTTCCATTCGAGGAAACATTGTAGGGAATGACGGTGTTGCCTACTTCGAAAGTGTTCGTTCCCGCGATCGAGATGGAGAGTGAGATTTTCGAATCGCCATTGAGCGAGTGAAGGAGATCGGCCATGCGTCCGCCCCATCCGGTGCGCGAAATCTGATCGGGAACCGAAGTTTGCCACTGCACCGATTGATCGGCGTGGGAGAAGAGTTGCTGCGGAACCGCAGCTCCCCCGGCCAGATATTGCGCGCGCGTGACCGGCGCGACCAGCGTGCCGACGTTCGAGACAATCCCGAGGTGTCCCTGATTAAAGAGCGCCTGCAATTCCGCGAGGTTCGCGTGAAACCCGAAGTCGCGGCCGTCGCCATTCTGCAAGGTGAGCGGAAGGAGCGAGGCCTGCGGGATGGCGAGAATACCTCGCGCCGCCGCGTAGGAAGCGTAGCCGGTATTATCGTGCGGGACGATGACGTTGTTGGCGTCGTTCCCGCCGAAAAGGAAAAGGCAAACCAGCGCTTTGTAGTCGGTATCAGCGATGGTAGCCGCGCTGAGACGGCGCAAATCGAAAATGGTGTTGAGCAATCCCGAGGTGGTAAGAGCGGCGCAGGCAGCCTGGCGAATGAAGGTGCGGCGAGTTGGGGCGTACATAATTATTTGTCCACGGAGTACTCGGGCGAATTGATCACGAGATAAATGGCCGTCCGGGCGCGCTCGGTGGGATTACTGGCGGGAATGGCGGTGATCGCGTTGATCATGATCGTGCGCATCTCCGTGGTCATGTTGTTCGCCATCAGGAGAGAATTCAGATGATCGACCAGTTGCGTCGGGTTCGCCGCCATGGAGATCTCCGGTGAAATGTTCAACGTGATGCGGGCCGTGGCCGGTCCAAGAGAACCGTAGATCTCCGTCCGGAGAAAATTCGCGATGGTCACGACCGATGTTTCTGTCGTGATCTCAAACTCGGGACTCTTCAGACCCGCCGTGGCAATCGCGCCGGGGGTCGCGTAATCGGGCGTGAAGAAATTGAACACTGTGGGCGCATGGAGCGCTTCCTCGAAGAGATTCGCATTCGCGTTTCGCACTGAAAATTTTCCATCGGGCGAAGAAGCGTTGAAGGCCCGCAAGAGATTCGTAAGCCGGATCACCGGCTCGCGCAGATGCCCGGCCCCCTGCGAAGTTTTCGCGGCGCCGCGCGCGTCGTAATCCATCAGGATCGCCCGCACCACCGCCTTCAGATCGCCGCGCACTCCCTGCCCGTTATTGTTGAAGACCGATGCGACCCGGTAAACATAACCCGGGCTGGGATTACTCGTGACGAGCCGCTGAATCATTTGCCGGCAGAGAAATGGGCCGACGTTCGGATGATTGAAGATCGTATCGAGCGTCACCTTCAAATCCTGGGCTGCGGTCTGGTTGGCCGGAAGCAAAACGCCGTTGAGGATCTGTTTCGCATCGGTCGAATGCCGGCTGGCCACGTTCACCATGGGGATGCGCCAATTTGCTGGCGCATTGAAAATGGGAGGATTCGTCGTCTGCCCGTAAGTCCAGCCGGTAAAGACATTCGCCATTCCCAGGATCGCGTCCTGGTTATAAGTATCGATCGGGAAGCCGCTGGGGCTGAGAGTCAGGCTGCTGTCGAGATTGAGATTATAGAGCCCGATCGAAAACAGCTGCATGATCTCACGGGCGTAGTTCTCGTTAGGCAAAGTGGTGCGGGAGGCCTTCTGGCTTCTGAGCATGTCGAGGTAATCGCCCATCGCGGGATTGAGCGTCACGTCCTCGAGGAGCTGTCGATAATTACCGAAGGCGCCCTTCACCAGCACATCCATGTAGGCTGGAAGCGCGTACGGCTGGCCGCCCAAATTTCCGGGCGTGGTCGAGACGACGAAGAATTCGCTTAACGCGAAGGCGACTCGCTGGCGCAACTGATCCGGCGCGGCAACCGCGTAAGTCCACGAGGCGTCGTTCGTTTGGGTGAGGGTCGGTTGGTTCGGGGTCGCGCCGGGCGATGGGCTGGGTAACGCTGCGACCGCGGCGTCAACGAACGCGAGATGCGAAGAGATCGGCGCGGCAAATTGCTCGTTGAGAAATGCGTCGAACCCCTGGCTCTGGACTTTTGCGACCAACGCATCCGTCGGGCCGAACGTCGACTGGGAAAGGAACCGGCCCGCGTCCGTAACTGAAGGGGTGCCCGAGGCCAGCGGTGGCGGCGGAGTCGGTACCGGCGCTACCTGCGCGCCCGTGGAGACATGGAAGAAGCCCGAGATTTCCCCGGTCGGATACGCCGCGGTGTGAATGTTGAAGTAGGTGCGCCCGGCTTTTATCGCCGCGACAATGTCCGCGATGGAGTTGTTGCCGGTCTGCGCGAAAAGCCAAATGTAAGTCCCGTCCGGTTGCGGAATGGCCGCGTCGACATCAAACAAAATCCCGCCGCTCGTGCCTGGATCGGCCGGGCCGTGAATATGCATGCTGGTTATCGGGCCGGTCAGATTCGAATACTGAAATGAGAAAATCGCATACTTCTCGTCGGCCGAGAGCCGCAAGGTAGCGGTGCCAGATCCCTGCGAAGTCGCCGTGCCCTGCGGACGCAACGAGGTGATGAAGAGAGTCGATCCATCAGCCTGCGGCGGCTGGTCGAGATCGTACATTTCAATCAACGCCACTCCGGTGGAGTTGTTCGCCCCGCTTACGACAGCGGTGTACTGCCCGGGCTTCAGCGTCGCGACGATCGCCGGCTCGCGATCATCCGTTGGCGCAATCGCGCTGGCTGCGATCTCGAGCTCCTGATCGCTCCGCCAGTTATCATTTTGCGTGAGCAACGCGCCGTTGCCATCATGCAGCTCCAGCTTTGGATCCATCATGCGACCTGCCAGCGGCACGCCACTCAGGTTCAGGCTCGGTCCCCTCACCCGAATGATTGTTCGCTTGTCCAGATCGCCGCGAAGGATGAAGCCTCCAATCATGATGTTGTCGCCGAGCAGCACGTGACCGCGGGTCGAAATATTTCCCAACCGGGCGGTCGGTGTTCCGACATCGAGATCGTAGACCTCGACAAGCGCCAGGCCGGTGGCATTGCCGACACCGCGCACGACAATGGTATAACTGCCGGTCGAAACGACGGTGATCAACGCGGCATCATTATCGTGCGGCGGCGCCATTCCCGCGTTAGAGAGCGCAATTTCCTGGTTCGTACGCCAGTTGTCATTCATCGCAACGATCGCCCCCGTGGCGTCGTGCAATTCCAGGACCGGATCGTTCAGGGCGCCGGGGATCGCGAGCGATGGGCCTCTCGCGCGCACCGCGAGGTTTTTCTGGCCGGAGCCATAAACGATGAAACCACCGATCAAGACGTTGTCGCCGGTTTCCACGACCATGCGAGTCGAGATATTGACCGCGCTGGAGATCGCCTCGGCTCGCGCCGCGAACAGGCACAGAACAGCAATCCCAACTACACATCCTGCCGATTGAAACAAACGCCTCATATTAAAGAGCCGCTGCCGCAGGAGAACCTCAGCGTTACTGAGGAGGCAATCGATTCGGATAGAAACATGAGCAGGAATTGCACCTTTAGCGCCGCGATCTTAGGACCTGTCATGATCGTGTGAAAGGAAATTCACGGCTATGAAACACTTCCTCTCGCGAGAAGTCGCACTTTTTATCCACCCTCCCTATGCTTAATTTCGCTTGAACATGTCTGCTCCTGCAAAAAAGACCGAACCTGAACTCAATTTTGAGAATGCGATGGAGCGCCTTGAGGAAATTGTAGAGCAGATGGAGTCCGGTAAAATGATGCTGGAAGAGCTCATTGTTCGCTACGAAGAAGGAATGAAGCTGGTGAGAGTCTGCCAGGAGCGGCTGGCCAAAGCGGAGCAAAGGATCGAGATCATCACTCGCAACAATGCCGGCAAACCAGTAGTGAAGGATTTCGAAGTGGCCGAAAAAGAGAGCGCGACGAAGCGGGAAGAAAAAGGAGAAAACAAAAATGACGAAGTCAGACTCTTCTGAGCCGGCGAAGGCGGCGCGGCTGCTCGAGGGCATCCGTTCTCCGGCGGACATCAAGGCGCTGCACGAAAACGATCTGCCGCAGCTCGCCCAGGAAGTGCGCGACGAGCTGATCAAAGTCTTGTCGCAAACCGGCGGCCATCTCGGCCCAAACCTCGGAGTGGTCGAGCTGACGATCGCGTTACACCGCGTCTTTGAAACTCCGCACGACAAATTTGTCTTCGACGTCAGCCACCAGGGTTACGTCCACAAAATGTTTACCGGCCGGCTCGACCGCATCGGGACCATGCGGCAATACCAGGGATTGAACGGCTTTCTTCTCCGGACCGAGAGCGAGCATGATTGTTACGGCGCCGGACATGCCGGGACCGCGCTCTCCGCGGGGTTGGGGATGGCGGTGGGGCGGGATTTGCGTGGCGGGAACGAGAACGTCGTCGTTGTGGCCGGCGATGCGGCCTTCACTTGCGGGATCAGTTACGAAGCGCTCAACAACGCGAAATCACAAACGCGCCGTTTCATCGTCGTCTTGAACGACAACGAATGGTCCATTGCCAAGAATGTCGGCGCCATCGCCAGCTACTTGAACAACATCGTCGCCAACCCGACCTACGCCGGGTTGCATGACAAGGCGCGGCGTTTCGTCGAGGCGATCGCCGGCCGAAGCGCGGTCGAGTTCGCGCATAAGGTCGAAGAAGGTGTCAAGAACCTGCTGCTCCCGAGCGTGATCTTCGAGGAGTTGGGCTTGCGTTACTACGGACCGATCGACGGTCACGATATTCCGTTGCTCATAAAAACTTTCGAGTTCCTGAAGAGCCAGGACGAGCCCGTGTTGCTCCATATCTTGACGAAAAAAGGGAAAGGCTACGAGCCGGCCATTGCCAAGCCGGATAAATTCCACGGGCTCGGAAAATACAAGATCGAGAGCGGTGAGACCGCCCCCGCGCCGACGCCAACTTATTCGGAAATAATGGGCAAGACCCTGGCGAAGTTCGCCGACTCGAACCAAAACATCGTCGCCATCACTGCTGCCATGCCGAGCGGAACCGGCCTCGGATTTTTCCAGGCTAGACATCCCACGCGTTACTTCGATGTCGGGATCGCGGAGGAGCATGCCGCGCTATTCGCCTGCGGGCTGGCCACGCAGGGGCTCAAGCCATTCCTCACGATTTACTCGACGTTCATGCAACGCGCCTACGACATGATCATTCACGACATCGCGCTCCAGAACCTGAACGTCGCGCTCTGCATGGACCGCGCCGGGTTGAGCGGCGATGACGGGCCGACGCACCACGGGCTTTTCGATATCGGTTATCTGCGGCACGTGCCGAATTTCGTCCACATGCAACCCAAGGACGAAGATGAATTCGTCGACATGCTCTGGACGATCGCGAATTACAATTCGGGTCCGATCGCGATCCGTTATCCGCGCGGCCCCGGGACCGGAGCGGTGCCTAAAGCAGCGCCGAAGCTGCTCGAGATCGGCAAAGCCGAAGTGGTCCAGCACGGCCGCGACGTCGCCATCTTCGGACTGGGCAACATGTTCGAAGTGGCCGAAGAAGCGGCCCGCAAGCTCGAAGAAAAAGGCATCTCGGTCGCACTCATTAATCCGCGCTGGATCAAGCCGCTCGATCTCGGGACGATCGAGTTCTTCGCACGCGGCGTCGAGGTCGTCTGCACGATTGAGGATCACGTGTTGCACAACGGCTTTGGCTGCGCCGTCATGGAGCATCTCCATTCGCAGATGATTCACACGCCCGTCGTGCGGATCGGCTGGCCCGATCAATTTGTCGAACACGGAACGATCCCCATCCTTCGGAAAAAACACGGCATCACGGCGGATGCGCTCGTGGAAAAAGTGTTGCCCCTTTTGAAGAAGAAGGGCACGAAAGCGCAACCTAGCGCGGCGTGAGCGCAATCGAAACGTCCGGTCTGACCAAGGTCTACCGGACTTACAAAAAAGAGAGCGGTCTCCGCGGGTCGATCAAAGGCCTTGTCCGGCGAAAGTACGAAGAGGTTCGCGCGGCGGACGATGTTTCGTTTCAAATAGAAGAGGGCGAACTGGTAGGATTTCTAGGACCGAATGGCGCGGGCAAAACCACCGTCCTCAAAATGCTTTCCGGGCTTTTGAATCCAAGTTCCGGAGAAGCGCGTGTCCTCGGTTTCGTTCCTTGGGAACGGAGCAACGAAATGAAGCGCCAGTTCAGCCTCGTCATGGGGCAGAAGAACGCTCTCTGGTGGGACCTTCCCGCCCAGGAATCGCTCGAGCTCAATCGCGCCATCTACGGAATCGACCGCACCCGGTTCAAAAAAGTCGTCGGCGGCCTCAGCGAACTTCTGGACGTGCAGGACAAGATGAACGTGATGGTGCGCGAACTCTCGCTCGGCGAGCGCATGAAGATGGAGTTGATTTCCGCTCTCATCCACGAGCCGCGCGTGCTTTTTCTCGACGAACCGACGATCGGCCTCGATGTCGTCAGCCAAAAACGCGTGCGCGAATTCCTTCGTCTCTACAACTCCGAGCACAAGATCGTGACGATGCTCACCAGTCACTACATGCAGGATATCGAGGAGCTCTGCGACCGCGTCATCATCATCGATCACGGCAAGATATTTTTCGACGGCCCGCTGAATTCGATCATCGACCGGTTTTCCGGTTATAAGATCATCAGCCTGACTTTTCAGACTCCGAGCGAGCGCGATTTTTCCCTGCTCGGAGAGGTCATCCAACAGACGCCCGTCTCGGTGCAGCTAAAAGTGCCGCGGGCGAAGGTGACGGAAACCTGCCGCCAGGTTTTGGAGGAATGCGCCGTGATCGATATCAACGTTCAAGAATTGCCGGTCGAAGAAGTGATCCGGCAATTATTCGGAGAGCGCGACACCTTGCGCGGAGCGCGCGAGCCAGCGGCTGCGGTCGCCGCGGGAAGTTAGCGACGGTAAAGCGCCTGCCTTAACTCGTGGGTGTAAGCCGGATTCAACTCGAACGCGGTCACCGGCACTTCCGCGATTTGCACTTCATCGTAGTACGGCACGCTCTCCACAAATCCGGCCGACATGAGGCTGTTCAGCGTATCGGTCACGTCCTCGACCTCCATGTGGGTGCAATCCTGAATCTCAGCGCCCATCATCGCTTCAGTGAAACCAATCGCGCGCACGACTGTCGCTTCACGCCCGCTGAGTTTCACATTCCGCATTCCATTTTTTTAGCAGCTTCCATACCGGCAAAATCGCCGCCGGGGAGGCTCAAATACCGAAGCTCGGAAGGACGCTTTTTGTCATCGCGATCGAAAAAGATGGGAACCGAGGCTCCCACCCCAGCGCGCGCAGTTTCTGGCTGCTGACACGCTTGTTGCTGTCGCCGCGTTTGCGCGGCGCCACGGGTTTTCCTTCTGGCGGCAATGGCCTTTTCAACTCGGAGCTGAGCCAGGTGTAAGCTTCGCGCGGCGTGATCGGGTGATCATCCACCAGATTGTAGATTTGGCCTGCGCAGTCCGCGCGTCGCTCTGCCAGAAGGAATAATGCCGAGACAATATCGTCGCGATGGATTTGGTTAATGAAGCGATCGTTTGGATCGATCGTGGCCGTTCCCGCGAGAAATTTGCTCAGGAAAAAAGAGCGGCCCGGGCCGTAGATGCCGCCGAGCCGTGCCACGATGCCGCGATTCGAAAGAACCAATCTCTCGGCCTCGCGCAAAACTTTTCCTTTGGCGTGCGTCGATTCGGCGGGAGTACTCTCATCCACGACGGTCCCGTCTTTTTGCCCGTAAACGCTGGTGCTGCTGATGAAAACAAGGGTGGCGGTGGGGAAGGCGGTAATGAGATTGCGCGCGCCCTCGAGATAAAGGCGCTGATATTCCTCCGCATCGCCACCGCGCGAACTCGCGGATTGCAGGACGACATCAAACTCTTGCGGATTCGCTGACACGGCCGCGCGATCGGCGATATCAACCGGCCGGACTGGGTAGGGCCGCTTCGATAGTTGGCCAGCGGATGTGGCCGATGCGGTCCATCCTTCGACCTGCCAGCCACGCTCGTGAAAAAGATTCGCGGCCGCTTCGCCCACGTACCCGCAGCCGGCGATCAGGATTCGCGACATCGAGCACCGCTAGCTCGCGGCAGACGCGATCTCGATTTCAGCGAACGGATCCATCTGCGTCACCCGCAGCTGTTTCAGCCGGATCAACTCGAGAAGCGCCAGAAAGGTGACCACGATCTCGACCCGCGACGCCATTTCGGCAAAGAGCTCCGAAAACTTCAGGCCCTCGCCGCCCGTGATCCGCCGCAAGATTTCATCGATCTTCTCCGACACGGTGAAATGCTCGCCGAACATTTCCTGCAAATCCTCCCGCGCCTCGACGCGTTTGATCACGGTCTGGAACGCGTTGATCAATTGAAAAATGCCGACTTCGCCCAGTGCCAGCGGCGCAATCGCCGCGCCGGCCGATAGGGTTCCCGTGCGCGCGAAAATTCGCTCCTGCTCCAGCGCGCGAATTTGCAGGTGCGCGGCGGCTTCCTTGAACTTTTTGTATTCGATCAACTGCCGGATCAAATCCCATCGGGGATCGTCCTCCGCCGCGTCTTCGTCCGGCGGCTGCTGATCGACCGGCAGCAGGCTGCGGCTCTTCAAATAGATCAGGTTCGCCGCCATGACGATGAACTCGCCGGCGAGATCGATGTTCAGTTCCTTGAACGCCTGGAGGTATTCGAGGTACTGGCTGGTGATGCGTTCGATCGAGATCTCATAGATATCGATCTCGTCGCGCTTGATCAGATAGAGGAGCAGATCGAGCGGCCCTTCGAAAATCTCCAGCTTGACCTTGTAATCCGTTTCCATGCCGCGCCGCGAATTTTACCGGGCTAAACCGCCAAAGTAAAACGCCGTCGAGTTCATGCTTCGGCGGCTAATGCCTTCTTTCGAACGCGTAGAGAAAGGGAGCCAAGTTGGAGAACGCGTGAATCAGGACAATCGCCTGCAGTCCCGCCCAAAAAGAGATGCGACGCCAATGATCGTATGAAACGGCTTGAATGAAAAAGCCTGGAATACAGATCAATCCCCAAATCGGTATGGTGAAACTGTGCAAAGCGGAAAACAACAAAGTCGCCACTACAATTCCCGCTAGCACACCCAGCTTTAGTCGCCGCGCCAGCTCAATAATTCCAATGATCGCGAGGGATTCCACTATCGGTGAAATCAACAAGTCCACAATAGCCTGGTCCCACAACGGTCGGGCGACCATATGCCGCGCGTTCGCTAGAGCTACAGGCGTTGATCGAACGCGCAACAACCCCAGAGCAGTTGCGAGGCGGCCTGCTACGATATCAATTGAGATACTGTAGCAAGTCATCGCAAAGATGTACACGCTTCGTGACTCG
Organism: Verrucomicrobiota bacterium; assembly: GCA_039649045.1. Classification (GTDB taxonomy): domain Bacteria; phylum Verrucomicrobiota; class Verrucomicrobiia; order Chthoniobacterales; family UBA10450; genus AV80. Next base: position 44,517 of record JBBWZL010000004.1, read on the forward strand.
CTTCGCGGGCAGACGGCGTTAAAAAATTTTGGTGTCACGCTCACGACAATCAAGCAGGATCCGCAAACCGCCGCAAGAATGGACGGAAAGTATCACATCGTTCGGGCAAACCGGGCAGCCGTTATCCATGCGGTGGCGGTGGACCGGATGGACTTGGACCGGGCAAGTTGCTCGGCGCGCTCGAGGGTCCAGGCGTAGGAACTGGGAAACCCTGAACCCCGCCGGGCGTAGTCGCCAACGGTCCGAATAGCCATTTTAGGATGTCGCCGGCGTCTCTCATTAGGTATTCAAAGCCTACCCGATACGCCTCTACTGACCTCCTAGCATCCTCCAACGTCGGCGAATCCGGTTCGTCATGTGGTAACTCCTGTTCCCCTTGCGGAAGTGGAGCGACCGGCACTCTTCTGTTGGACATTGGCGGTCGCGCGTTTTGTGCATACAGCGTCCCTTCACGGCCACCCCCTCCCCCAGAATCGCGACTAGCCCCCTCTCCCGGTAGAGCGCCCATCCGGTCAAGTGGAGATGGATTGCCCCGAGGACCCATCCCGGCTGTGGTTGCGGTTTCTACACCATTGCCAAACACAGTAATACCGATAACGCCATTTATTGATACCCAGGGAATTGCCGGTTTTCCGCCGGGGCCGTCCTCATGCGTGACCATCCCGCTTGGATCTCTGCTGTTAATCGGGTTATTGTTGCAGTAGCGATATAGATTGCTTCTGTCTCCGTTGAATCTGATCGGATCAGGCTGGAGGAAGACTCCCATGCTGGGCAACGCCTGACGGTTACGGTGGTCGTTCAAGCCGGTTTGCGGCGTCCAGAGCTGGCCTTGGAACAGGTGGCGGGCGTCTTTGGTCGACGCTGGAAGTGGAGCGCCAGCAGCATTGTAAAAGCTCGGCTGCCCGAATCCGCTGTAGGTGTAACGTTCGAGCAGATTGCCCCTGTCATCGCTCAGGTGCGATGTGCTCCCGGTTACATCCTGATAATAGAAGCGCTGGGTCGTGAGGTTCTCGACGATTTCACCCGCTCCGTAGAGATATTCATTCTGGATCGCGCCGCCGGTGCCGCGTTCCTCAATCAGGTTCCAGCCGTCCCAGATATGAAACGTGATCCCTGCTCCGTTCAGATTGCGTGTGATCTGACGGTTCAGTCCGTCATACCAATATTGCGCCATCGTCGTCCCGCCTTGGCTCACCGTTTTCAAGCGGTTCTGCGCATCGTACGAGTAAGTCCAGCCGTTAAACGAGGCAAGATTTCCATTGGCGTCGTAGGTCACTCCCTGACCGTTGAAGGTGCTGAACTGATTCAAACCGTTGGGCGTGTAGGTTCCGCCACCGTTCATGCTCGTGCGGTTCCCGTTGGCGTCATAGTCGAAGCTGGTTGAAGGGCCACTCAACGCCGTGCTCGTCAACTGCTGGGCCTGGTCATACCCAAACGTATCGGGCGGGCCGCTCTCGCGCTGCACCGAAGTGAGACTGCTCATCGCGTTATACTGATAATCCAACGTACAGGTCCCGCTAGGCAGCTGATGCTGTATGTGGGTGGGACGATCGAGCGCATCTCGCTGGCCCAGATCGGTTATCCTCCACCAGTTGCCCACGTAGCGTAAGATCACGTTTCCGTTCAGGTCGTAGTTGTAAACGGCCTGATAGATCCCGGTCGCCTCATCCCGCACATATTCGAAATCGTTCCGCGCGTGATAGCCGTAGCTGTAATTCCTCCCCGAGGGATAAATTACGTTCGATCGGTTGCCGTCCGCATTATAGGCGTAGGTGATGGTGCGGGGAGTATTATCTCCAAAGTCGCCGGTTGTTTCGGTCTGAGTTTTCAGCGAGTCGTCATTGAAGTAGGTAAAATCAATCGTGGCATCCCAGTTCCAAATCTGTCTCACGCGCGAAGCGGCGTCGTAAGCGATCCGCTGCTGAGGCGTGTACCCGTCATTCCAATCGAACCCGGTTGGCCGGTGGAGGTTGTCGAAGAACAGGGTCTGTACATTCCCGGCGCGGTTCGTGTAGGTTTGAGGGTCTCCGGTTAGCGCATTGTGGGTGTACAATTCGGAACGCGTGACGTTGCCTGAATCGGGAGGATAAGCAGTGCTCAGTTTCCGCCCCATCAGGTCATAGCTGTAAGCGTACGTATTCCCTTTGGGATCCTGCATCGTATTGAGCAAACCGGAGGGCCACCAAGTGTAATTCGTCACGGCGTTGGGGGTGGGCGTCTGCGTGACGATTTGCTGGAGGAGTCGATTCATCGAGTCATAGCTGCTGTACGTGACCGTCTGACCGTTCGGGCGCTGCTCCGTCAGTTTGCGGCCGCCGCCATCGTATTTGAAAGTAGTGCTTTGAGTCAGCGCATCGCTCACCGCATAGACGCGGTTGCGCTCATCGTAATTATAAGTCGCGGCCGTGTAGCCAGCGTCGGGCTGGCCCGGCTGCTGTTTGGGACTTTTCGTCGTCTTAAGATTACCTGCGAAATCATACGTGTAGCTTGTGGTGGCCGGCTCAGAGCCGTCCGCGCCGGAAGCGGTCTCGCTGATCTTGCGCAGATTGGCATCGTAAACGGTAACCGCCTTCCTGCCCGTAGGCAGTTTGAAACAATGAACATTGCTGTCCGTGTGCGTGTAATCTTCCCCGGCGCCCGAGGCGTCGTAGAAATACAAAGCCGTTCGCGGCGTGTCGTTCCCCGGCGTGGTGAGAGTCCGCAACCGCCGGTAATCGTCGTAGCTGTAACTGGTGACGTGGCCGAGCGCATCGGTCACCGAAACCAGCGTCCCGTCGTTGTTCGAGTTGTAGGAATTCACGATCGTATGGCGTTGGGAGTCGCTCGGATCGATGGGCAGCGTCGTCACCGTCACCTGGCCACGCAAATTGTATTGGTAGTTGGTCGTGTGCCACGCATCCCCAGGGCCATAGCCCTGGGCATCGGTTACCCCAGTAAGCCGTCCCAAGGAATCATATTGAAACCAAGCCGTTGGACTGCCGGTCTGGCCTGTCGAATCATGGTAAGGATCGCGATAGGAAGAGCGCAGATGCGTACTCGGATCGTAAAAAGAAACCTCGGTTCCTCCTGTCTTTAGCTGGTGATAGGCCGCCTGGCCGTAAGCATCATAATTAAAGGTTTCATACCCCCCGTCTGGATAGTTGATCCGCGTGACCCGCTTGTTCGCATCACGAAGGTAGACCGTGACGTTGCCCGCTTCATCCCGACTGCTGTAGAGATAATAGGGGTTGTTTCCGTCGCGATTGTTCGGATCTGGGCAACTCGCGCTCCCGTAAGTATAAGCGATCGTCCCTGCTGGGGTGCCGGACGGTGTATCACCGGGAGTAAGTGGGTAGGTCACGCCAAGGACATTACCGGTTAGGGGATCAGGCGTGAGGTTGGTAGTTCGTCCATTCCGATCGGTGACAGAACTGACGAAGCCGGTGGTCGCGTCGTATTGCTGACCGGCCCAGACAGAATTCACGAAATCGGTCGAGCTGCTTACTCGTCCAACGTTGTAGAGAAAGTACCGCAACGAGCCGTCGGGCTTTCCTTCCGAGCGCCCCGAGGCGGTGACGGTCAAAGTCGATACCGCCTGACCAGTCGTGCCGCTGTTCTCGCTGTGAATCTGCCCAGCTACAACCGTGCTGCCATCTGGGTTCGTGCCGGTCGCATAGGTATATGAAATTTTCTTCATCGGCCCGGCGTACATCGGGTCATCAGCGGTCGCAAGCAGCGGAGTGCCGTCGGCGTAGCCTGCATTTGGGGCCTGGTAGGAGTAATACGCGATGGGCGGGGCGGAAACCGCGGGATCGGGGTAATAGACGACATTTCCCAGAAACGTGTAGCCGTATGTGCCGGGAGAGTAGGAGGCCTGGCCGTAGTTGTACTGCACCGTCCGTCCGTCGCTCGCCTGGATATGATCGATCACCACTTCCCCGCTCCAAGGTGTCGTGACGTAAACAAGCTGTATCCAACGACCGCCCGGCTCCTGAATCACATTCAGGCTCCCGTCACCATTGTAAGTAAGGCTGGTTCGCACTCCGTACGGATCGATGATCGCCTGAGCGCGGTAATGGTAACCATAGTATGTCGTTCCATAGCCACCACCCCCACCCCCATTGGGATCGCCGATTGCAGCTTGGCTACTGTCTTGTCCGGATGGCGGCGCTGACTGTGCGCCCATCGGGCCATACCCGGATTCGAAATAACTGTACGGCATCGCTAAAAACTCAATCTTGCCGCCATCGGGCAGAACGAGAAACGCCAGCATGGTGCTCGTGTTTATCGGAATAAATCGCTCACGTACGCCCGGGGCCGCGCGAAAGTAAGGGTCGCTTGCTGAGTAAGCGAAATTCTCGGTCCGGCCGTCGGGAAAATAAACTGCGTAACTGCTCGGCTGAAAGTAGGGCGTGAGGGATTCTTCTGATCCGTCGATCTCCCATGTATACGAATGATGCCAGGAACCAGCGCCGCCGAACTGATACGCGGAATTCGACGCGGAGCGCGAGTTCGAGACTCGCGAAAACGTGAGCGGATAGTTGCCCACTGCGCCGGCTACAACCATGTCTGTAATCGCGCGGGTCGCATTGCCTGTGTACGGATCGTAGGAACAGCCAGTCGTTAGGTTGCCATTGAATTGACCGGCAGGACCGGTCGGATTGTCGTTGCCAACTTGAGCGAAAATCTTCGAGTTGATCGCAAGTCCAACCACTAGCGCGAGGACGAAAAGAAGGTTGCGAATGGTACGGCGATTCATTGCTTCTGGTAGAATGGTCATGGGGGTTATTCCTTAGCTGCCCGGCTGGAGGACAGGCGGGGTGCCCTTGGGGTTTTTGGGATCAGGAACCCAGAATTTGAGGAGAGAGCGGTTTGTCGCTGCCACGACGAGAACGCGATAAAGGCCCGGTTGACCTCCGGCTTTGAAGCGCACTGAAATCGTGCCATCAGCAGCGATCAGCGAGCGCTGTCCTTGAACATTCGCTTCGCCGCCATCCAGTGCGGTTGCGAGCAGCGGTGCGCTTGCGAGCGATACCGGGAATTGCAGACGAATACTGATTGTCTCATTCGGCCGGATGCCGGTCAGGCGAAACTGACCGCCGCTGCTACGTGTGCGAACCGAAGTGGAATTCGCAAATCCAATCGTCGCGACCGGCCCCGCGTCCACTGGCGGAACAAGTGATAAATTCGGCGGTGGGGGCGGTGGAATTGCCGGCGATTGCGGCGAGGAGAGCAGCGCCGGCGCAGATGCGAGGGTGGCCAGCAAAACAAGTCCGAGAAGTTGGCGGGAGAATTTCATGGCGCTGCTTTCCGCCATTTCTGTCAGCAGCGCTAGTGAAACAGTTTGAGAACAGTTAGAAACACTTTGGGTACAGAATCCGTGCGCCGAGATTTCGTCGGCGTGGAAAGGCGCGGAGTCGCGCTTAGCGCTCCACGACTTCCTTGCGATGGACCCAGACGCTGTTCACGATGCCCAGCCCGAACATGATCATCAGCACGAACGAGCCGCTGTAACTGATCAGAGGCAAGGGCACACCGGTGATCGGCAGGAGCGAAATCGTCATCCCGACATTTTGAAAAATGTGCGTGAAGATGAGTGCTGTGATCCCAATCGAGAGAAGAAGACCCAACTGGTCCCCGGCGAAAAAGGCGACGAAAAGACAGGTTAGAAGAAGAAGACCGAAGGCGCCGACCAAGAACATCCCACCGACGAATCCCCATTGCTCGCCGATGGCGGAGAAGATGTAGTCGTTGTGCACGGCGGTGGCCGGGAGAAAGCCCATCTCGATCTGGGTATTGGGCGCCTTGAATCCCTTGCCGGACCATCCGCCGGAACCGATGGCGATGAGCGATTGGTTGATGGCCCAGGCCGAGCCTTGCTTGTCGATATCGGGATTGATGAACGCAGTGATCCGCTCTTGTTGGTACGGCTTGAGCCCGAGATTGATCGCGATCGGGATAAACGCCGCGACAATCAGCACGATGCAGATCAGATAGCGCAGCGGAATTCCTCCGACGAAAAGCAGGGCGAGCAAGACCGGACCCCAGATGATGGTTTCGCCCAAATCGGGCTGCATCAAAATGAGGAGGCAGGGCGCGCCGACGATGACGCCGCAAAGCAGGAGCTTGAGCATCGGGTGCATGTCGCGGAACTGGCTGTGACTCAGAAAAAGGGCGAGCACCATAATGCCGGCGACGACCGCGACCTGCGCCGGCTGAAAATTAATCGGCCCCAAATGGAGCCAGCTGCGCGATCCGTAAACTTTCGTTCCGATGAATTTGGTCAGGATCAAGAAAGCAATACCGGCGAGATACATCGGCAGCGCGCCCCAACGGACCCAGCGATAATCGATCAGGCTCGTGACTATGAAAGCAAGAAAACCGACCGCCACCCAGTTCGCCTGTTTGCGCCAGTACTCGGACGCGATCGCCTCTTCGCGCATGTAGGTCGCGCTGTAGATGGCGATGACGCCGAAGATCGCGAGTGCGAGCATGGTCACCAGCAGCAGCCAGTTTAGCCCGAGCAATTTTCGCAGTAATGGAGTCATCTCATTCGCCTCGCAATCCTAATCGGAACGCAGGAAGGCGACGGACTGTAAGCGCACTCATGATTTTCGTAAATTCGATTCAAAGACGCGCCGGAGATTCAGCGCGTTGCCTGCGATTGCCACAAAGCCTGTGGTTCCAGGATAAAGTCGCCTACGGCTAAAGCACTCCTTCTGCGTTGTTTAGGTACCGAGAAAAATATTCTGTGCAGTTACTTGTGGAGGTTGTCGGCGCCCGATAAAATGCTTGGGAGCTGGGACGATTTCAAAAACGGGGGAAGACATGGCAAAGAAAACGAAACGAAAAATCGCCCACCCCAAATTGCCGATGCAGCGGCAACTCAATCTGCAGCACGAAGGAAAATATTTCGATCTGCGGGCGGTCTTTGATCGCTTGAATGAAAAGCATTTCCGCGGACGGCTGCGCGGCTACAAAGTGCTGTGGGGACGCAAGCGCAAGCGCCGGCCGAAGGAATATTTTGTTTTCGGGACGATCCAGGAGGAAGATCGCGTGATCCGGATCAATCCGCTTTTGGATCAGCCGTTCGTGCCGCTGTGGTTTCTCCAGTACGTGCTTTATCACGAGATGTTGCACACGGTCGTGCCGGATGAGGTGGGATCCGGCGGCCGGCGGCGCGTTCACACCGAAAAATTTTACGAGCGCGAGCGCGAATTTCCCAGCTACCGGCGAGCGCGCCGCTGGGAAGAAGAAAACCTCGCGCGGTTTCTACGGTAACAACAACTAGCGCCGATCGGGCGTTGCCATTTCGACGGTCGTATCAAACGGCGAGAGTGTCGTTGCTACGTTCTTTTTGATGAGGTACCAGAGGGTTGTCGCGAGTAAGAGGGAGATCAACTTCGCGCGCCAATTGTTCAGGATCAGTTTCTTCATAAGTGCCTTGCAGGAGAATTTCGCCGATGCGCTTCCGGAATGTTTCAGGGGTAAAGCCACGTTCGATTCGGCGCCGGTGACAGATCGAGATCCCGCCCGTCTCTTCTGAGACAACCACGGCGATCGCGTCCGATTCCTCGGTAATGCCGAGACCCGCGCGATGCCGCAGGCCGAGACTACGGTCGAGCGTTTCCCGTTGGCTAATCGGAAAGATGCAGGCCGCGGCGGCGATGCGGCCGTTGCGCATGATCACCCCGCCATCGTGAAGCGCCGCCTTGGGATGGAACAACGTCAGCATGAGCTCGACGGAAAAGTGGGAGTCGATGATGACCCCGGTTTCTTCGTAGACGCGGATCGAGGTGTCGCGCTCGATCGCGATGAGGGCGCCGAATTGTTTGTTCGCCAGTTGAGTGACCGCTTCCGCAATATCGTGCACGGTCTCGCGCTTTTCGCTCGTCAGGGAAAAAATGGGATGCCCGCCGAGTTCGGCGAGGCCGCGCCGCAGTTCCGGCTGGAAGATGACCACGAGCGCGACGGCGAGAAAGACCGAGAAACTGCGAATGATCCAGCCGATCACGACGAGATTCAATAACTGCGAGATCAGCGTCAGCGTGAGGAACACGATCGCCAGACCAGTCAGCACCTTTGCTCCGCGCGTTCCTTTAAAGTAGAGGTAGCCGTAATAAATCCCGACGCTGAGCAGGATGATTTCGGCAACACTCCGCCACCTTTCAAACCAGAACTGGAGAATTTGCTGCATCATTTTGCCGCTTCCATAAGTGCTTCGGTGACGCGCAAAGCCGCCACGTTTTGTTTGACGTCATGGACGCGCAGAACATTCGCGCCGCGTTCACGTAATATCGCCGTGAACGCAATCGTGGGCGCCAGCCGATCACCCATTGCGTCTGATCCAATCATTTTGCCCAACGACGATTTGCGTGAGACCCCGACGACGATCGGCCGTTCTTCCACTCGCAACCGCGGGAGATGAGCGAGCAGCGCGAGATTATGTTCAACGGTTTTACCGAATCCAATTCCCGGATCAAACGCGATGGCCATCGAATCAATCCCGCACTCTAGGGCGCACGCATATTGTTGTCGAAAAAAATCAGCCACTTCAGTGACGACGTCTTCGTAGTGCGGATTTGTTTGCATCGTCCGCGGCGTGCCCTGCATGTGCATCACAATCAACGCCGCTTTTTTTTCCGCTGCCACCTGCATGATTTCCGGATCGGCCCGGCCGCCGGTGACGTCGTTGATGATCGAAGCGCCCGCCTCGAGCGCCGCGCGGGCGACGGCTGCCTTCGACGTATCGACCGAGATAAACGCCGGGATGCTCGCGCGCAGTTTCTCGATGACGGGAAGCACGCGCGCCATTTCTACTTCGGCGGAAACCGATTGCGCGCCGGGCCGGGTCGACTCGCCCCCCACGTCGATGATCTGCGCGCCATCGGCGCTCATCCGCATCCCCTGCGCGATCGCTTTCTCCGCCGCGAGAAATTCGCCGCCGTCGGAAAATGAATCCGGGGTAACGTTGAGCACGCCCATGATCATCGCGTGCCGCGAGAGATCGACCGAGCGGCCGTCGATTTTCCAGAGCGTTCCTCCCATCGAGGGTGAGACTATCACGATGCCGAACTTATTCGATGGTGCGCGACCCCCGAAAAATTGCGCTCGTGCGCTGCGCAGTTCGCATGAAGAGTGTCGGCGCTTGTGAATCCAGAAACCCAACCGCTGCGCGAACAAATCCTGCGGCTGCTCCGCGCCCCGAAATATCGGCCGCTCGATAACGTCGAGCTCGGCAAGGCGCTCGGCCGGAAGAGCGGCGTCCGGATGAACTTGAACGCGGTCCTCCGCGAGCTCGAGCAGGCCGGTGAAATCGCCCGAATCCGGAAGAAACGCTACGTGCTGCCTTCGGAAGCGGACCTGGTGACTGGCACGTTGCACGTGCACCAGGCCGGTTATGCTTTTCTTCCGCGCGAGAAACCAGGCGAGCAGGACCTTTTTATTGCCGCGGAAAATACCGGGACCGCGATGCATGGAGATCGCGTCGTGGCCCGGATTACGCGGGACGAGCCGTATGCGCGCGCGCGCAGCGGACAAGGCCGCGCGGAAGGGCGCGTGATTCGTGTCCTCGAGCGGGCGCACGATTCGCTCGTCGGAACTCTGGAGCAATCGAAGAATTTCTTTTACGTCGTCCCGGACGATCCGCGCATCGTCCACAACGTTTACGTCCAGGTTCCGCCGCAACCGCCGTTACCGAAAACTCCCAATCGCGGCGACAAGGTCGTGGTCCGGCTCGAGCCGTGGGAATCGCGCCACGTTAATCCTGAAGGCCAAATCGTCGAAGTCCTCGGGCCCGCTTCGGCGCCGGGCGTGGACATGCTTTCGGTCATTCGGAAGTATCATCTGCCGACGGAATTTCCGGGCGATGTCGTCGCGGAGGCGCACGAAATACCGGAGACCGTCAGCGAGAGGATGTTCGAGGGCCGGGAGGATTTGCGGAAGCAGTTCATCGTGACGATCGATCCCGACGACGCGCGCGATTTCGACGACGCGATCAACGTGGAGCGCATTCCCGGTGGCGGCTGGCGGCTCGGTGTCCACATTGCCGATGTCGCCGCCTACGTGAAACCGGGCGGGGCCCTGGAGCGCGAAGCCTACAAACGCGGCAACAGCGTTTATCTGCCCGATCGGGTCATTCCGATGTTGCCGGAGCGCCTGAGCAACGGCGTTTGCAGCCTGCATCCCGGAGTGAACCGGCTGACGCATTCGGTCTTCATTGAATTCACGAAACAAGGGCGCACGAAAAGCTGCCGCTTCGCTCGCACAATCATCCGGAGCGCGCGCCGGCTGACTTATCGCGAAGCCTACGCCCTGCTGAAGGCGCAACCTAACGACGAGTTAAGCGAACGGCTCCATGTCGCGTGGGAACTTGCGTCCCTGCTGCGCAAGAACCGTTTCCAGCAAGGCTCGCTCGATCTCGATTTCCCGGAAGTAAAGGTGCGCCTCGACGACCAGGGCAGACCGATCCGGCTCGAGCGGATTGAGAACGACGAGTCGCATCAACTCGTGGAGGAATTCATGCTCGCGGCAAATGAGGCGGTCGCGCGCGAACTGAAGAATCGATCGATCCCGGTCATCTATCGGGTCCACGAGAATCCGGAGCCCGACCGGCTGGCCGAGTACCGCGAACTGGTCCTGAGCTACAATTACAAGGTCGGCGATCTGACCAATCGCTCGGAATTGCAGCGGCTGCTCGCTTCGCTCGCGGGCCAGCCGGAAGAACAGGCGCTCAAGATCGGCCTGCTGAAAAGCTTGAAGCGCGCGCGTTACGCGCCTCAACCGCTCGGGCATTTTGGTTTGGCCAAGACCAACTACACCCATTTCACCAGCCCCATTCGCCGTTACGCCGATCTGGTGGTGCATCGAACGTTAGCTCGGGTCGAATCACAGCGGCGACCGGACGCCGCAGCGCGGCGTCCCTACCAGGAT
>JBBWZL010000007.1:0-122203 GCA_039649045.1 Verrucomicrobiota bacterium
GGCTCGTCGTATCCACGGACGCCGCGGCCACAGCGGCCAACATCCTGGGAAACGAGTCAGTGTTCCTCTTGGGCATCGCCCTCAGCGTCCTCGCCGTCGCGTTCAATGTCGCCCGGACGGTTGTCTCCTATGTTTTGTTCAGACCTGTCGGCACGATCGTCGCTTTGCTCATGGCGTTCTTCGGCCTCGTGGCGATCGCTCTTCAGGCTGCCAGTATTCTCTTTGAACTCCCGGTCTTGACCGTTTTGAAAAACGGGAAGGATTTTGGCGCATTCAACGTGGAACAACTGCAGTCCCTGGCGCTCATCTTTCTCAGATGGAACGGACAGGCCTCCAACCTCTACCTCGCGTTCTTCGGGTTCTGCTGCATGCTGGGCGGCTACGTCATTTACAAGGCGACCTTCCTGCCTCGGATTCTCGGCGTTCTGATGGCGATTGCGGGTGTGGGCTACTCCACCTATTTGTGGCCCCCGCTCGCGAACTATCTCTACCCGTGGAACCTCGCTCTTGGCGTGGGCGAGCTCTTACTCGGGCTGTGGCTTCTCGTTTTCGGCGTGAACGTTGAGCGATGGAACGAGCAGGCCCGCGCAACCAGGGAGTTTGAATCGCAGCGCGGCAGCGTAGGAGGAACAAACACCTGAGCTATGAAATGGAAACGCATCGTAAAATGGAGCGCGCTTTCGCTTCTACTCGTCCTCTTCGTGTGGTTTCAGTTCGCCTACTGGACTTCGACTAACGACTGCGGACGCAGCGTCCCTGCCGGAGCTGAGCGGATGAAAGCGGTTAGGTATTGCGAATACGGCGCGCCTGATGACGTTCTGAAAATTGAACAGGTTGAAAAGCCGGTTCCGAACGACAACCAGATTCTCGTCCGCGTTCGCGCCGTTTCCCTTCGATATTTCGACGGCGGCATGCTCGGAGGCAGCATCCCCGGCAGCCTCCTCTTCGGACTTCGTAAGCCGAAAAACACCACCCCGGGATCTGATTTCGCCGGAACGGTCGAAGCGGCCGGTAGGAACGTGACCGAGTTCAAGCCCGGCGATGAAGTCTTCGGTGTAAAGGCAGGATGCCTCGCCGAATACATTTGTGTCAGGGCCGACCGAGGAGCGGTCGTTTCGAAGCCGGCCAACGTAACCTTCGAGCAAGCCGCGGCGATCCCTACCGCCTTGGTTTCCTTACAAGGGCTGCGAGACACGGGCCGGCTTAAAGCAGGACAAAAGGTCCTCATCAACGGCGCCTCGGGAGGCGTCGGGACATTCGCGGTCCAGATCGCCAAAGCTATGGGCGCCGAAGTAACCGGCGTCTGCAGCACGAGAAACCTGGAGCTGGTCCGATCGCTTGGTGCGGATCACGTAATTGACTATACGAAAGAGGACTTCACTAAGAGCGATCAGCGTTATGACGTGATTTACGATTTGGTCAGCAATCACTCCTTTGCAGAACGCCGCCGCATTCTCAAGCCTGGTGGCATTTGTGTCTTGGCGGGGATAGGCGGATCCGGGATGCACAAAGAGACCTTGTCCCAATTCATTAATGGCTTCGCGGCTTCCTTTCGTTCGATATTTTCGAACGAGAAATTTGTCATGTTCGGCGTGGATATCAGCAAGAAGGATCTCGGCGTTCTCCGCGACTTAACAGAGACCGGGAAGGTATTGCCCGCTCTCACCAAGACTTACCCGCTAACTGAAACCGCCGCCGCTTACAAATATCTCGAGACCGGCCATGTCCAGGGGAAGATCGCTATTACGATCGAATGAAGCTCATTAAGCGGATTCTTAAATGGATAGGTATGATTATCCTAGTCGTAGTGCTAGTCAGCGGACTCTATCTCTTTGTCGCCTATTGGCGGTCCAGCAACGACTGCGACCGCAACACAGCCGCGCCTGCTCATCCTATGAAAGCCATTCGTAAGTGCGAATACGGTACCCTGACGCTGCGGGACGTTGAGAAGCCAATCCCCACTGACGATCAGGTCCTGGTCAAAGTTCGCGCCGCGTCTCTCAATGCTGCCGACGGGCACCTGCTCCGCGGCTCCTTCGCCATGCGTCCCTTTTCCGGGATGCGGAAGCCGAAGGACTCACGCTTTGGGATCGATTGCGCGGGCACGGTGGAAGCCGTGGGGAAGAATGTCACCCAATTCATACCCGGCGATGAAGTTTTCGGCGCGGCTAATGGAGCGATCGCCGAGTATGTCTGTGCTCCGGAGCGAACATTGGTCACGAAACCGGATAACATCACGTTCCAGCAGGCCGGTTCCGTCGCGGTGGCCGGACTTACCGCCCTGCAAGGTCTTCGCAATCAGGGAAACATTCAGCCCGGGCAGAAGGTTCTGGTCAACGGCGCCTCTGGAGGAGTGGGTACCTTCGCCGTGCAGATCGCGAAAGCGTTTGGGGCAGAGGTGACCGCCGTCTGCAGTCCTCGGAATCTGGAACAGGCCCGATCAATCGGCGCGGACCACGTCATCGACTACACGAAAGAGAACTTCACCATCGGCGATCAGCGTTACGATATGATCTTCGACAACGTCGGAAATCATTCTATTGCTGACCGCCGGCGCGTGCTGACTCCGAATGGGATCTGCGTCCTGGCTGGAATGGGCAGCGCCGGAAAGCACGAAGGTCAGTTGTCGCGCCTGGCTGGCAATCTGAAATCCTTTTTCGTGTCGCCGTTCATTTCCCATAAGTTCAAATTCTTCATCGCCAAGCTTCTAAAAGCCGACCTGACCGTTCTGCGTGACCTGATGCAGGAGGGCAAAGTGAAGCCCGTGATCGACCGCGAGTACCCAATGAGCGAGACCGCGGAAGCCCTCAGTTACCTGGAGGAGGGTCACGCTCGCGGAAAGATAGTTATCACCATCGAATGACCGCCATGAACGATCTGAACTCACTTAAGAAACAATCCAGGACCGCGGCACTCTTATATTTCATCAACTGCCTGCCCGCCCCCTTTGCCCTCTTGTATGTCCCCAGCGTGCTGCTCGTGCGAGGAGACGCCGCGGCTACGGCCAGCAATATCCGGGATTCCGAAACCTTGCTCCGGCTCGGCATGGCTGTCGAACTCTTCTCCTCAACCGTTGTAATCTTCGCCATGTTGGCTTTCTACCACCTGTTTAAGCGGGTAAGTCATAAACACGCTATGGCCATGATGATCCTCATGCTCATCTCCGTCCCAATCTCCTATCTCAACGTGCTGAACGATATCGCTGCGCTAACCCTCGCCCGCGGCCCCGCCTTTCTCTCCGCCGTCTTTGATAAGGCGCAGCTCGATGCGCTCGTCTTATTCTTCCTCCGTTTACACAACCAGGGAATTATCCTAGCCCAAATCTTCTGGGGCCTCTGGCTCTTTCCTTTCGGCATCGCCGTGATCCGATCCGGTTTTATCCCGCGCTTCGTCGGCATCGCGACCATGATTGCGGGCTCCGGTTACGTGATCAGCTCCTCGGTTTCTCTTTTTCTGCCCGCGTCCGCGCAAGGTATTGGCCAGTTCGCGATGATTCTCGGAGTTGGGGAACTGGCGTTCTTTTGGCTCTTGATCTGGGGCGCAAAGGCGCCGCCGCCCAATCATCCGCAACCTGATCCGGCCATTGCGTGACAGATTACCTATCTTAAGACCGAATGACAATGACCACTCCAATTGCAGAGATGTCGCCGCTGTTTAAGGCCCGCATGGGCGGGGCCTGTTGGTTAATGTGCTTTCTCACGAGCATCTTTCCCTTGATCGTTACCGGCAGGCTTGTCATTCCCGGCGACGCCGCGGCCACCGCCACGAATCTCCTGGCGAACGAAGGGTTGTTTCTTTCGGGGACCGCACTTCTCCTCATCTCGACGGCCTTTTATGTCGGCGCGACGCTGTTCGTCTATGAGGTGCTCAAGCCCGTGAACCGGAGCCTCTCTCTGTTAGCGGCATTCTTCAGTCTGGTGGGCTGCGCTATTGGCGCCGTCAGTTGTCTCTTTGATTTCGCGCCCTTCGTCCTTCTGAAAGGGGCTCCCTATTTGAACGTGTTTTCGGTGGAACAGCTGCAGGCGCTTGCCTATGTCTTTCTCGCAGTGCGTGCTCAAGCCAATAACATCGGCCTCGTATTTTTTGGGCTCCATTGCCTCGGGGTCGGTTACCTCATTTTTAGATCGACCTTCCTGCCGCGAATTATCGGTGTGCTGATGATGCTCGCCGGTGTTGGTTGGCTGACTTTCCTATCGCCGCCTCTCGCGAACAACCTCGCCCCCTTCAATATGATACCCGGCGGCATTGGCGAACTATCCCTGACTATCTGGCTGCTCGTGAAGGGCGTGAACGTTCAACGTTGGAGGGAGCAGGAGACCAGGGCGAGAACGCGAGATCCGGTTCCCCTGAACACTTAGTCAGCCAACACATAAGGACAAGATCGAATGAGCACAATTGTAATGACACAGCCTTTGGAGCATCCTGGCACGACACATCTAGCGATCGAGCCGGTGCAACGCAGCGCGGCGAAAGCCGTTGGTTTCCTCTACCTTTTTGCCATGGCTATCTCCATCTTCGGAGAGTCCGTGCGCGGCCGATTGATTCTCCCCCACGACGCCGTACAGACAGCATCGAGCATTGGAGCGTACGAGGCCTTGTTTCGACTCAGCATTGTAGGCGACCTGATCATTTATGTATGTGACATTATTTTATTCTGGGGCCTTTACGTCATTCTCAAACGTGTAAACAGGGACGTCGCCCTGCTGGGAGCCTTCTTCCGGCTCGTGGAAACAGCTATTCTCGGCGTCACCACTCTGACTGCTTTCATAGCCTTGCGGCTTCTCAGCGGCGCCGATTACCTGCGAGTGGTGGATACCGCGCAGTTGCAGGCATTGGCGCGAGGATTCCTTAGCGTTTACGGAATAGGACTTAGTGTGGGATTCGTCTTCCTCGGACTCGGTTCGGCCGTATTCAGCTATCTCTGGCTGAAGTCGCGTTACGTCCCGCGAGGACTTGCCTGGTTAGGGATCTTCGGATCGCTTCTCATGGCAATCATGAGTCTGGTTACCATGGTGTTCCCCGTCGTATGGGAGCGCGTGGGAATGGCGTATATGATGCCGATGGGTCTCTACGAAATCGGCTTGGGCCTTTGGTTGCTCATCAAAGGAATAAAAGCGCCGGCTGCCCAGCAAGCCTGACGATTGCGATTGCGATTTACCCATGAAAACACACCCACAACTCCACATCACCGCATCCTGCCTGGCTGCGGTCTTGCTCACCGGGACAGCCCTGGCCCAGACCCCCAGTTCCAGCGTTGCTCCACGCATCAAAGCCTATTTTTATCGCGATTATGGTTCGCCTGATGTCCTGCGGCTGGAAGAAATCGCAAAGCCCGTGCCGGCTGACGATCAAGTTCTGGTCAAAGTTCGCGCGGCTTCGGTCAATCCACTCGATTGGCATTATATGGAAGGCACGCCCTACATCGTACGCCTCCTGGAGTTTGGGCTGCTCAAACCAAAGGTCCCACGGCTTGGCGTCGATTTGGCCGGCGAGGTGGAAGCGGTTGGCAAAAATGTAACCCAGTTCAAACCGGGCGACGAAGTGTTCGGACAAAAGTTTGGCGCTTTTGGCGAGTATGTAACTGTGCGCGAGGATAGGGCTCTGGTCGTGAAACCGGCCGGCGTAACCTTCGAACAGGCGGCCGCTTTACCTGTGGCGGCCATCACGGCCTTGCAGGGTCTTCGCGATAAAGGAAAGGTGCAGCCCGGGCAGAAGGTCTTGATCAACGGCGCCTCGGGGGGCGTCGGCACGTTCGCGGTGCAGCTCGCCAAGACGATGGGCGCGGAGGTCACCGGCGTATGCAGCGGGAGGAATGTGGAATTGGTCCGATCGCTCGGCGCTGACCACGTCATTGATTACACCAAAGAGGATTACACCAAGAACGGGCAGCATTACGATGTGATGCTCGATAACGTTGCGAACCATTCATTTTCAGAAAACATCCGCCTCTTAAATCCCCAGGGGAAATACGTCTTGATCGGCGGTGGAGGACCGGAGGATCAGGGATTCATCGGGCCTTTGATCCTTCCGATTAAAGCGGCGTTGATGAAACGGTTCCTGACTCAGGATGTCGGCTTCATGGTGGCGGAGGTCACTAAGAACGATCTGAGCTACCTCGCCGATCTCGTGCAGACCGGGAAGATGAAGGTGGTCATCGATAAGACCTACCCATTGAATCAGCTGCCTGAGGCAATGCGATATCTGGAGACAGGGCGGGCTCGGGGAAAAGTCGTCATAACTGTCGGCGACAACAATGAAGCTTCGCCTGAGAGTCCCAAGGTCGCCGCGAGCTCTGGGAGCTCGCCGATTCTGGTTGCTCTTGGGCTCATCGGCGTCCCGCTTGCCGTGCTCATTCTCCCGATTGTCGCCGCGTTTGTTCTCAATCGCCGGTTCCGCGAGCGCAACCCCGATAAGCGCTCCTACCGATGGGGCTACTATTTTAGCATCATGGCGTTCCTCGGCGGTCTGGTGCTCGGCCGCTTCCTTAATGCCGGCGCGACTACCCTAATCCTCTGCGGCCTCGTTTACGCAGTTCTCGCCTGGTTCTTCGCCCAGCGTCAGCGCTGGGCGTGGATCGCGCTTACGATTCTCAGTTTCAACCCCATCGCCTGGATCATTAACGCGATCTATCTTTGGAAGCGTTGGGGGGAAAGCCCTGGAACGGTACCGGCGAGCTAGCGATTCTGGTTACGTAAGGTAAGAGTGAGTTTCAGATGAGGGCCTTTTTTGCAGCTCTGCGTCAGCGCGTCGTTGATGTGAAGCCGGACGAGCTCCGCGCGCTGGGTCTCGCGTTCGTCTTCCACTTCATCGTCCTCGGCAGCTACTACGTCCTGCGGCCGATCCGCGATGAAATCGGGGCGGCGGGCGGGTTGGAAAATCTCTCGTGGATGTTCACGGCCACTCTCGTGACGATGCTCTTCGCGAACACGCTTTTCGCCGCCATCGTCGCGCGGCGCTCCCGGCGGCGCTTTATCCCCATGGCCTACCGCTTTTTTATCCTGAACCTGGCTCTGTTTTTCGTGCTCATGCGCACGCTGCCCGCCGGGCAACAGATGTGGGTTGGCCGCGCCTTCTATGTCTGGGTGAGCGTCTTCAATCTCTTTGTCGTCACCGTCTTCTGGGCCTTCATGACCGACATCTTCAACACCGAGCAGGCCAAGCGCCTCTTCGGATTCATTTCTGTCGGCGGCACCCTCGGCGCCATCGTCGGTGGCTCACTGACCGCCTTCCTTGTAAAACGGTTCGGCACGGCGAATCTGCTTATCATTTCCGCCGTGCTCCTCGAAGGCGGCGCGTGGTGCGTCCGCTTTTTTCCGGCGCAATTCAAAGGCGAACACGCGAATGCGTTTCGGGATGAGACCGCGAACGCCGAGCGCCCGATCGGTGGCACGTTATGGTCTGGAATCACGCACGTCTTTAGCTCGCCTTATTTGCTGGGCATTTGCGTCTTCATGCTGCTGCACGCCATCACTGCCACGTTCGTTTACTTCCAGCAGGCGGATATCACGCGCGCCGCTATTACCGACCGCGCGGCGCGCACCGCCTTTTTCGCCCAGATCGATGTCTGGGTGAACGTGCTCACCGTCGTGATCCAGATTTTCCTTACCGGCCGAATTCTGAAGTGGCTCGGCGTAGGTCTCACCCTGGCGATATACCCGGCGATCAGTCTCGTCGGCTTTCTCGCCATCGGTATCCTGCCGGGCCTCGGGCTGCTCGCCTTTTTCCAAGTGCTGCGTCGCGCCATGAATTACGCCCTCTCGCGTCCTGCAAGGGAAGTCCTCTTCACCGTCCTGCGCCGCGAAGACAAATACAAAGCGAAGAGCTTCATGGACACCTTCGTCTATCGTGCTGGGGACCAGATAGGTGCCTGGTCCTATCCGCTCCTGACGTGGATGGGGCTGGCGCTTACCGGCATCTCCTTCGTCGCCGCCCCGCTCGCCGCCGCTTGGTGCGTATTGAGTCTCTGGCTCGGCCGCCGCCAGGTCGCGCTGGCCAGGGAACGAAAACCCGACGCGCTGTAGCCGCCTCGCTCCGTCGAGGGCGTCCCTCGCCGAGCCTTTGCTCTTATGACGTCGCGTCCACTCGCGTCAATCCCGGCATCGTGAAGGAGATCGCCTTGAGTTCCGCCGCGAGCGTCTTTGCTTGCTCTGCCGTGAGTTCGACCAGGGGCGGCCGCACCTTCGCCCACACCGGATCGTTGGCGTAGATCGCGATGCCTTGCTTCAGCGCACTGATCATCGGGTATTTTTTGCCGAACACATCGCGGATGACATTCAATTTTGCCTGCTGGTCGTCGGCATCTGCATTCTTCCATTCCGCGTAGAGCTTGTGAATTGCTGACGGGTTAGCGTTGGCGGTCGCGGAAATACAGCCGGCGCCGCCACTCCGCATGTTGGCGAGAAGGAATGATTCGCTGCCGGCAAACACGTCAAAACCAGACTGGGCGAACGCGTCGAGGAAAACCTTCGTGTTGTTCCAATCGCCCGAGCTGTCTTTCATCCCGGCGATGGCGTTGGGATAGGACTTAAGCAGGCGCTCGACCAGGCCCGGCGTAATGCCGACCATCGCCACCGGCGGGATATGGTACAAATAAATTCTCAGCCGCGTATCGCCGACGCGCTGCACGACCTCGCTAAAATATCGGTAGAGGCCTTCTTCGCTGATACCTTTGTAATAGAAAGGCGGCAGCATTAAGACACCCGCGCAACCATGCTTTACCGCCTGCGCTGTGAGCTGGACGGTTTCCGTGATCGAGCAGCAACCCGTGCCCACCATCATGCGCGACGTGTCGACTCCGGACGCCACCAGCTCACCGAGGAGCGTTGAGCGCTCTTCGGCCGCCAGCGAGTTCGCCTCGCTCGTGGTGCCGAACACGGCGAGCCCGCAGTTCTGCGCAAGCAGCCACTGGCAATGCGCGATGAAACGTTCTTTATCAGGCGAGAAATCGGCTCCGAACGGAGTGACAACAGGCGCCAGGACGCCGCGGATACGCGCGCTTTGAATCATGGTTTCTCCTCTAAAGGGTAGATGGTAACAGGCAGACGGTTACGCCCGCTTGATCGGTGCCGGCCAGGCTCCCATAGATCGATGCTAATTAGAGGGCTGGTTCTGCTCCTAGCGGTGGTGGTGGCGCAGAAGCTTTC
This sequence comes from Verrucomicrobiota bacterium, assembly GCA_039649045.1. GTDB lineage: Bacteria > Verrucomicrobiota > Verrucomicrobiia > Chthoniobacterales > UBA10450 > AV80. The sequence continues at coordinate 9,144 of JBBWZL010000007.1, forward strand.
TCGCGGCGCTCTTTGAACCACATGATGACGACGTAAAACACGGGCGTAAGAAAAAGGCCGAAACCGGTTACCCCCAGCATCCCGAAGAAGACAGCAGTCCCGAGTGCCTGGCGCATCTCAGCGCCGGCGCCTTTGCTGAGAACCAGCGGAAGGACACCGAAAATGAAGGCAAAGGAAGTCATCAGGATTGGACGCAGCCGCAACCGAGCCGCTTCGACGGCAGCGGCGAAGCGATCTTTTTTGTCGCGATCCTCGATTTGCTTGGCGAACTCGACAATCAGGATGGCGTTCTTACAGGCAAGCCCCACGAGCACGACGAAGCCGATCTGGGTGAAGATGTTGTTCTCCATGGAGCGGAGCCAGACGCCAAAGATCGCGCTGAATAGACACATCGGCACGATGAGAATGATCGCGAGCGGCAACGACCAGCTTTCGTAGAGCGCCGAGAGCAGAAGGAAGACGAACAGAACGCAGAGCGGAAAAATGTAGATCGCGCTGTTGCCGGCGAGCTTTTGCTGGAGCGCGATCTCCGTCCAGTCCGTCGTGAAACTGGTGGGCAGAATTTCTTTGGCGATACGGTCGACGGCGGCGAGGGCGTCACCCGTGCTCGCGCCCGGCGCGGGCTGGCCGCTCAGGTCGGCGGCGGGGAACATGTTGTAGCGCGTGACTTTGTCAGCGCCGCTCACTTCCTGGACGGTCGAGACGGAACCGAGTGGAACAATTCCACCCGCGGCATTGCGCGTCTTGAGCAAGCGGATGTCGTCCGGCTTGAGGCGAAACTCGGAGTCGGCCTGGGCGGTTACCCGATAGGTGCGGCCGAAAAGCGTGAGATCGTTCACGTAGCTTGAACCGAGGTAGGTCTGGAGCGTGCCGAAAATATTGCTGAGGGGCACGTTCATGCTCTTCGCCTTCACGCGGTCCACATCGAGCCATAGCTGCGGGACATTAGCGCGAAAGGTCGTTAGGTTGTTGGTCAGGCCCGGCGTCTGGTTCGCCTTTATCATCATGGCGAAAGCTTGCGCTTGCAGTTCCTCGAGCCCGGCGTTGCCACGGTCCTGAATGAAGAGCTTATAGCCGCCGGCGTTGCCAATCCCAGCTACCGGCGGCGGCGGAAAGACGATGACCAGGGCTTCGGGAATTTCGGCGCGAACCCGCGCATTCATCTTCGCCACAATCGCCGGCAACCCCTGCTCAGGCGTGGTTCGCTCCGAGAATTCCTTGAAAGGCAGAAAGACGGCGGCGGTGTTGGTTTGATTGCCGCCGAAAAGATTGAAGCCGGCGAATTCAACCGTGTTAAGAATGCCGGGCGTTTCATGCGCAATCTTCCCGATTTTGTCCACGACCGCCTGGGTGCGATCGAGCGACGACGCGTCGGGCAATTGCGCGAAAACAATGGCATAGCCGCGATCCTGCGTCGGAAGAAAACCGCCTGGGACAATTTTGAAACCGAGCGCGGTCAGGCCAAGTAAGCCGGCGTAAATGAGGAGCACGACGACCGCCAGCCGGGTAAGCCGCCCGACCGTTCTGCCGTAGGCATTCGAAGCCCAGGCGAAGGCTTTGTTGAAACCCTTAAAGAACCAGCCGAGCAAGCCATCGATCAAGCGCTGGAACGCATCCTTCTTCGCGCCGCGCGGCTTGAGCAGGAGCGACGCGAGCGCCGGCGAAAGGGTCAACGAGTTCAGCGCGGAGATCGCGGTCGAGACCGCAATGGTAAGCGCGAACTGCCGGAAAAATATTCCGGTAATGCCGCTTATGAACGCGGTCGGGATAAAGACCGAGCAAAGCACGAGCGCAATCGCGACCAGGGCGCCACCGACTTCGGTCATCGCTTTGCGCGCCGCGTCTCGCGGGCTTAGACCATCTTCGATGTGATGCTCGATCGCTTCGACGACGACAATGGCGTCATCGACCACGATGCCGATCGCGAGAACAAGGCCGAAGAGCGAAATGTTGTTAATCGAAAATCCGAAGGCCTGCATCGCGGCGAAAGTGCCGATCAACGAAACCGGAATGGCGATGAGCGGAATGAGCGCCGCGCGCCAGGTTTGCAGGAAGATAAGCACCACGAGAACGACAAGCGCGATCGCTTCGAAGAGAGTCTTCTGCACTTCGTGGATCGACTCGCGCACAGACACGGTCGGGTCGTAAACAATTGTGTAGTCGAGCCCGGCGGGGAAACGCTTCTTCAGCTCGGCCATCTTCGCGCGCACGGCATCGGAAGTGGCGAGTGCATTCGAGCCCGGGAGCTGGAAAATGGCCATCGCGGTCGCCGGTTTTCCACCGAGCTGGCTATTAACCGTGTAGTCGCGAGCCGCAAGTTCAACCCGCGCGACATCGCGTACGCGCGTGACTTGCCCGTCGCTTCCGGTCTTGATGACGATTGCGCCGAACTCCTTTTCATCCGCGAGCCGACCCTGCGTGCTGACCGTGTATTGAAATGCCGTTGCGCCTTTCGGGACCGGCGGCGCGCCGATGATCCCCGCCGCGACTTGCACATTCTGCTCCTGGATTGCCTGGACAACATCTTGTGCGGTCAGCCCACGCGAAGAAATCTTGTTAGGATCGAGCCAGATCCGCATCGAATATTCGCGCGCGCCGAAGACGTTGATGTCGCCCACCCCATCGACGCGCGCTAGTTCGTCGCGAATTTGGAGTAGTGCATAATTGCTGGTGAAAAGTTGATCGAGCGACCCGTCCGGCGAAACGAGGTGCACGACCATCGTAATGTCGGGCGACTGTTTTTTCGTTGTCACCCCGATGCGCTGCACGTCGGCCGGGAGGATGGGAATTGCGATGGCGACGCGATTCTGGACCAACACCTGGGCCGTATCGAGATTGGTGCCGAGCTTGAACGTGATGCTCAACGTCATGTTGCCGTCACTGGTGCTTTGCGAAGACATGTAGAGCATGTTCTCCACGCCATTGACCTGCTGCTCGATCGGCGTCGCCACCGTTTCCGATACGACCTTCGCGTTTGCGCCGGGATAGTTGGTCGTGACTTGAATCGTGGGCGGCGCGATCTGCGGATATTGTGCGATCGGCAACGTCGAAAGCGCGATCACGCCCACGAGCGTGATAACAATACTGATCACGCCGGCGAAGATCGGCCGGTCGATGAAGAAGTGGGGGAAGTTCATGAAGTCGGAGGTCGGAAGTCGGAAGTCGGAACTAACCTGGGTCGCTTGGAAATCACTTCCTACCTCCCACTTCTGACTTCCTCTTGGCGGTGTTGATGGAGGCGACGACGATCGCGACTAGCTCATCGGCTTCCTTTTTGAGCGCCGAGAGTCGTTTCGTCGAAACGGTTCCGGACTCTTCAAGGAGCTCGATCCAGAATAGCGTTTCATCGGCCTCTTCTTCGACATCGCCGAGTTTGGAGAGAAAGTGTGCAGTGGATTTTGCGCGACGAGCGGCGCGGTAATTCGCAGCTACTGACGTTCCGGATCTAACGAGTTGTGCCCCCAGCGCCCGCCCGGATGTCGTTTTCGGCAAAGCGTCCACAAGCTTCAAGACCCGCAGCGCAAACGCCTTCGTGCGCTTTTTCAGATCCGGCTCGCTCATTATTATCCGCCTTAGGGCTTCTCTGCCGCGCGTTCCGATTTCCCACTTCCCACTTCCGACTTCTCCTCAACCGGCTTAACCGTCATTCCCGGCTGGATCAATTGCAGCCGCGTCGATACGACCTTCTCGCCGTCCTTCAGCCCGCTCTTCACGATTCGTTTGCCTTCGAACATGGTACCGGTCTCAAGAGTGCGGCGCTCGATGGTATTATCGGGTTTCACGACAAACGCGTACTTCACACCCTGCTGTGAGGTAATGACTTTGTCGTCAATCAGCGCGGCCCGGTACGGTGCCGCACCTGCAATGCGGACCCGGACGAAAAACCCCGGTGTAATAAAAGCAGGACTCCAGTTCTTCAGGACCACGCGCGCTCGCACCGTGCCAGTCCCGGGATCGAGCCGATTATCGACAAAATCAACGACGCCTTCGTGGGGGAAGCCAGTTTCGTTGCCGAGCTCGATGAAGGCCGGAATTTTTTCCGTGCGGGCGCTTACGCGTTTGCCCTCTTCGCTAAGCTTTATGTACTTGAGGAGCGCATTTTCGTCACCGTCGACTTTCGCGTAAATCGGATCGACCGAGACCACCGTGGTCAGCACGCTCTCAAAACCAGCGCCTGGCTGGACGAGATTGCCCAAGGTAATGCGCGCGTCGCTCACGCGACCGTCGATGGGCGATTTGATTTGGGTGAACTCCAGATTCAGTCCGGCGGAATTCTTCGCCGCTTCGGCCGCAGCCGCCGCAGCGGCGGAGCCCTGAAAAGTAGCGGCCTTCTGGTCGAACTCGCTGGCCGAGATCGTATTCTTGGTTCGCAATTCCTTCGCGCGGTCCAGTTCGATCTGCGCAAGTTTGAGCTGCGCTTGCATGCGCTCGAACTCGGCGGCGGCCCGGTCGAAGTCCGCCTGGTACGGACGCGGATCGATAACATAGAGCAGGTCGCCCTTTTTAATGATCGCCCCCGCTTCGAAATGGATTTCGGTGATATAACCGGACACCCGCGGCCGGATCTCTACCGACTCGACCGCTTCCAAGCGACCCGTGAATTCATCCCATTCCCTCACCTCTTTTTCGATCACGGTAGCTACATTGACCGGCAGCGGCCCTTGCTGTGGGGGAGCGGCTTTCTTGCAGCCAACCGCCGCCACAAGCAAAAGCGCGAGACCCAGACGGACAAACTTTGTCATCGTTTTATCCTTCGCTCTCGATCAACGCTTTGAATTCAACGAGATATTCATCCGCGCTCTCAGCGGAAATCGAGGGATCGAAAAGGGAGCGCAGCTTGAGCGTGATTTCAGTGGTGTCATCGGAACGAGGCTCGAAGGAGATCACGCCCAGCCCCACCTCCTCCGCGATGGCCCGCCAGGCGATTTGCCGTCCGGGAATTTGACGAATGACTTCAATTACACCCCGCTGTTCTTTCCCATCGCGAAGATTGCAGAAGGAGAAATGGGTATCGTCAATGCGCTCTACCTGGCCGAGTGATGGAATGAATTTCGGGAGCTCTTCAAAACGCAACCATCGCTCATAGGCTTCGGCGACGGGCGCATTCACCAGGATCGATTTTTCGGCTGCGTTCATAAGCGTTGGTTAACCGTGATTGTTGCCGGCCGACGAAGTGTCGTCTCCATCCCATCTCACGCCTCTTTGCGAGATTTGTCACGTGACGTTTTCGTGAATTTTGAATTGATCAAACTATGTTCAGTGCTCAAGCGAAGCGTACTCAGCGCTTCTCCAAACCGCGGTAAATAAGTAGGTCTCTCCGGGCTTTGCGTTGACGTGTCGATGAGTCTGCTTCTGTCCATCGGTCTTTGGATTAATGCTTATGGACAAAACATGCTCCCCGGGACGCAATATCGCGTCGTAACTCTGACTGAGTTCCAGCTCTGCAACTTGGACGCCGTCGACGAATACGTTGACTGATTCGAGAATTCCAAAGTTGGCAGCCCTGCTCACAACCAAACGAGCGTTATCGCTAGGACTGATCGATCCAGGCTCCGATTTGGCCTTTTGCGCCCGAATTGGCGGGCTTGCCACCAAGCTGCATGCAATTGCAAAGACAACTAGTTTACCGGCAACATAGCGTAGTAATTTCATGATCTTTCTTCCTTAACGAAGCCCGCCGGCGATGCGCAGCGTTTCGCCGGTGATCCATGCCGAATCAGACGAAGCGAGAAAGACGGCCGCGGGCGCGATATCTTGTGTTTGCCCGATCCGGCCTAGTGGTGTTTGCGATTCGATCTGTGTGCGGAAATCGCTCTTATCGAAGCCGGCCGCGCGGACTCCTTCGGTTACCACGAAGCCAGGATTAATCGCGTTGACTCGGATGTTACGCGGACCGAGTTCCTTGGCCAGGACTCGCGTAATCGCGTCCACGGCGCCCTTCGTGCCGGTATAAACCGCCGTACTCGGCGGCGTAATCGAGGTAACGGTTGAACTGATGTTAATGACGACCCCGCCGCTCAAGTCGAATTGCTTGACCGCTTCCTGCGTGGCGAAGAGCAATCCAAGGACATTTGTGTCGAAGTGTCTGTGGAAATTTTCCTCCGTGATGTCTTCCAGCGGAAGGAACTCGTAAACGCCCGCGTTGTTAACCAGGATATCGATCTTGCCGAAGGCCTTTTTGGCGGCGGCGAAAAGACCTACGACTTCCGATTTCTTAGCGACGTTGCCCTGAACGGCAACAGCGGTTCCGCCGCGCTTTGCGATTTCGTCTACGACGCGGTCGGCATCTTCTTTGGAGGAAACGTAATTGATGATCACGGCTGCGCCTTCAGCGGCGAGATGTTTAGCGATGTCGGCGCCGATTCCTTTTGAGGCGCCTGTTACCACCGCGACTTTTCCTGCGAGTTTTTGTGTATTCATTTTATGGGTTGGTTGTTTGTTGATTAAGACTTCTCGGCGTCGTTCAAGCGAAAGCCGGTTGCTGATTTTGGATTTGGGTGAAATCGCGTGTCGTGAAAAAGTTCTCGTGTCGCGACTCCGCTGGGTTCAATCCCAGCTGGGCGATGTGGGCTTCGACCAGATCGGGCAACAGCAGTTGCGGGAAGGATGATTCCCACGCCTTTGCCTCCTCCTCGTCGAGCACGATGCGAATAACGTCGCGCAGGCCTGGGTAAGCCCGCTCATAGTCGCGCTGCAGCCGATTCTTGAGTTTCGAAACCGCGCGTCTCAGAGTCTGGAGGAAAGCTGGGTCTTGTTGCTGGTCGGTATTCATCGGGTTAGTCCTGTTGTTGTATACTTGACTGGTCGTCTATCAAATTGGCAAAAAAAGAGATCACGATGAAGAGGCAATCGCTGCCCGTTTCACGCCCAATACGTCCTTGGCGACTTGCTTGAAATCGCGGAGCAATTCGAGGTCGTTCTGAATTCGCGCCTGCGCCAACGTGCCGTGGTAACAGGCGAAGAGTGCCTTCGCCTTCGCTTCGGGGTCGGGCGCCACGATGAATCCTTGGGCATGGGCGTCCCGAATGGCGGACTCGAAATATTTTACCTTCCGATCCAAAATGCGGTCGACCGTATCGCGCACCACCTTGTCATGAGTGCTCACCTCGCTCCCGATGCTCAACAGAGGGCATCCAAGGGTAGAGCCGCACTCTTTTTCCAACTCAGCCAGGCGGTCATGCACATAATCGAAGTAGCGATCGAACCGCTCCAGCGGTGGAATCGTGGGAGAAAAAAGAGCGTCCATGTTCGCCTTGTTCTTGTTCCATTCTGCTTCCAGCGCCGCGGCCGTGAGCGCCGACTTCGACTTGAAGAAGTAATAAAAGCTTCCCTTTTTCGCGTCGGCCCGCTCGCAAATCGCATCGACCGAGGTGGTCCCGTAGCTGTTTTCCCACATCAAATCTAACGCCGCATCAGTCAGGCGCTCTTTCATGTCACTTACTCTCGGCATGACGGCACCCTTACCCGTCTAGACTAATCAGTCAACTATTATCTTGATGTTTTTTTACCCTGATCTCGGCACTCAGTCGGTACCGAGAAATTGTTGATCCTATGGCGTTGCGGAATGCTTCGTCTCCCAACCGCAGGCGCATTGCGCAGGAGCGGGTGAAACCAGCCTAATGGCGAGAGGATGCGGCGAGGGCGATTTGGACACCGGCGATGGCCATGCCGCCTTCGCCGACGGCGGCAGCGCAACGCTTCACCGAGCCGGACCGCACATCGCCCGCGGCGAAAACGCCGGGAAGACTGGTCTCGAGCGGGCCCGGTTTGCGTTCGTTCTCTTTCCAGGCGGGCGAATCCGCCACGTCGGATCCCGTTTTGATAAATCCCCTTTCATCCCGCTCGATCTCGCCCGGCAGCCATTCAGTGCATGGATCGGCGCCGATCATGGAAAAGATCGCGGGAATTCGGACGATGCGCCGTTCGCCGGTCGTGGTGTTTTCCAGCTCGGCTTCTTCCAGTATTTTCCCGCCAGACATTTTGCGAACCTGGGTTTGAAAGAGAATCTCGATGTTCTCTTTTACTTCCACCCGTCGCGAAAGATAGGTCGACATCTTGGAGAGATCGGCGCCGCGGATAACAAGAAGGACTTTGGCCGCGCCATCAGAAAGGAACATCGCGGCCTGTCCCGCCGAATTGCCGCTCCCGGCGACGATGACAGTGGCTCCGCGACAAATCTGACCTTCGAGCGCGGTCGCGGCATAATAAACACCCATGCCTTCAAATTGTTCGCACCCCTCCGCCTCCAAGCGGCGATAGTTAGCGCCGGTCGCGATCAGGACACTTTTCGCTCGCAGCACCGCCCCGCAACCATCGACTTGCAGACAGGCGGCGTATTCATCGGCCCCGTCGTAATGAAGAGACAGCGCTTGCGCCGGCGTGGAAAACTTCGCGCCGAACCGATACGCCTGAAGCTGGGCGAGCCAGGTCAAATCGCCGCCGCTGATTCCGGTCGGAAAACCAAAAAAGTTTTCGATCAACGAGGAGGAGCCAGCCTGGCCGCCCGGAGCATAACTTTCCAGCACGACCGTCCTCAATCCCTCGGATGCGGCATACACCGCCGCGGCCAGGCCCGCCGGACCTGCACCGACGATCGCCAGGTCTGCCATGATTTCGGTTTCATTTTCTTCCGCGAGCGATCGCAGCAAGCCGGCTTCGCGTGCGACTTCGCGTAAGGACGGTCGCCGCAGCCGTGCACCGGCGGGGGTGATCAGAACCGGCAAGTCGCGACTTGTTAGGTGAAAACGTGTGCCCAGGGCCTGTCCCTGTTCGCTCTCAAATTCCATCAGCCGATGCGGGATGCGATTCTTATCGAGGAAATCATCGAGCTCATGCCCATTACGCTCATCGCGGCTAGCCAGAACACGCATACCCGCGAATTCGCGATCGCGGCGAAGCCGTCGCCGTCGCATGATCAACGCATCGACGATTGTCTTGCTCACGCCGGGAATTTCCGCCAGCGCTCGCCGAAGTTCCGCGGCCGGAATGTGAAGTATCTCGGCCTCATCCGATGTAACTCTGCTCGAACCGAGGATAGACGTGCCCTGGAGCATCGAGACGTCGCCCATGAAATCGCGCTCGCGCGCGATCGCGAGATTATATTCGATACCATCGCGCGTCTCGAAGGCTTCGAGCTCGCCGCGCAAGACAATGGCCAACCCGAGATCGCGCTGCCCAGCTTTGAAAAGCACGTCGCCGCGTTTCATCACCCGGCGTTCGCCCAAAGGTTCGAGGAGTGAAAGCTGGTGATCGTTCAGTTTTGGAAAAGCGATGCTCTCGGTATCGCGATAGAACTGTTCGTCTTGCTCTTCTTCGGGCGTCATTTCCCAGACTTTACGCGCCTCACCGCGCGATCAAACGCGAAGATTATCTGCGCCGCTGGAGGCGGGCTTCGGCCAGGTCGATGTCGCGCTGGATGCGGCGCAGGACTTCGTCGTTGATGGTCTCTTCGTTGCGCAGGGCGATGACGGTGTCGCGTTCTGTTTCCAGGGCTTCCCGGGCCAGTTGCTCGAAGTCCTTTGAGTACAAGCGGCGGACGCTTTCTTCATGCGAGGTCTGCTTACTCAATTGCCGGATGCGGTCGGCGTATTCGGTGCGGAGGCGTTCGACGGTTTCGGGCCGGGCCTGACCCGACGATCCCATCTCCTCGATGCGAGTCAGGGCCGCTTCGTTCGCTTTTAGGCGCGCGAGGCGCTCTTCTTTTTCCGGAACGTGATCGTCCTCAATTTTCAGCCAGCGAACCAGAGGCTTCAGCGTCAGTCCTTGCAGAACCAGCGTTCCGAAAATGACGCAGAACGTCAGTAAGAGGATGAGGTCGCGCCCGGGAAAAGGCGCGCCGTTGGTCAGAACAAATGGAATCGCGAGCGCGGCGGCCAGCGAATCGGCGGCGCGCATCCCGGTCCAGGCGATCAAGGCGGTCTGTTGCCAGGGCGCGGGGTTTTTGCGACGGAACTTTCGGCTGACGAGCCGCGGCAAATATGTCGCGATGAAAAGCCAGGCGAAACGGACCAGCACGACCGCCACCAGGACGACGATCGCCAGCTTCGCGACGGACATCGCTGAACCGGGAGGAAGCGTGTGGATCACCTGCGGCAGTTGTAGCCCGATGAGCATGAAAAGGATTCCATTTAGAATGAAGGTGACCATTTGCCAGACCGGGATGGCCAGGAGCCGCATCCGTCCGCTCAAGACCCGGGGTGCGCGCCACCCGTAATAAATGCCGGCAATGACTACCGCGAGAATGCCGGAGACGTGCAGTTGTTGCCCGCCGAAGTAGGCCAAGTACGGAGTAAGCAGTGAGAACATGGTTTGCACCGGCGGATCGTCCAAACGCTTCTGCACTTGCGTCGCAAGCCAGCCGGTGGCGAGTCCGACCGCGATGCCGCCCGCGGCGACGAGAAGAAATTGCACGCCCGCCTGCCCGAGCGAAAAGCTGCCGGTCAGCACGGCGGCCACCGCGAAACGGAAAGAGATGAATGCTGTGGCGTCGTTCACCAGGCTCTCGCCTTCGAGAATGACAATGATCTTACGGGCCACCCTTAGATCTTTTGTCACCGCCAGGGCGGCCACGGCATCTGGTGGCGAGATGAGCGCGCCGAAGACAAAGCCGACCGCCAAAGGCAATCCCGTCAGAGCATGGAACAGGTAAGCCGTCACTGTCATCGTCAGCAGGACCAAAATGATCGCGAGCGGAAGAATGGAGCGAAGGTTTACCCGGAAATCTCGCCAAGATGTGTAGACGGCCGCGGGATACAGGAGAGGCGGTAGAAACAAACTAAAGACCAGGTCCGGCTCGAGGTGAATCGCCGGAAGCCCGGGCACCAGAGCGAGGACCCCACCACCGACGGTGAGCAGGATTGGATAAGGGACCTTGATTTTCCGGGCGACGATCGCAAGCAGCGCGACGGCCACCAGACAAATCAGAATTAATTCGGTCTTGTCCACGATGATTCGATTGCGCTCGAGCCTCGCTGGAATCAGGTCAGCGCCGAGGGTTTGGCTGGCACACTGAAGGTTATCCGGCTCTGGCCGGCGGCGTCAACGACCGCCTGGCCGCGTCTGGAAGCACGATGTATGAGTCTGAATTATCCTATGCCTGTTTCTCCCGCAGCGTCTTGAGTGCGCCCCCCCACGCGATGAGCTGATCGAGCATGTCGTTAACCGACTGTTCCTTTGTCGGCCCCGGCTTGAAGACACTGAAATTTTCGAAGTCGGTAAACATGGAGAGCAAGACCTGGTTGCGAATGGTGGCCATTTGCACCTCGACCAACACGAGACGCAAGTGCTCGACCGCGCGCACTCCGCTTACACCGCCGTAGCTAACAAAGCCGGCCGCCTTGTTGTTCCATTCCGCGAACAGAAAATCGATCGCGTTCTTGAGCGCGCCGGGGATTCCATGGTTGTACTCGGGTGTGACGAAGACGTAGGCATCGAAACTGGCGATCTTGGCCGCCCAAACTCTGGTGTGAGGCTTACTGTATTGCCCCATCATTGGGGGCAGCGGCTCGTCGAGAAGGGGGAGGTCGAAATCCTTGACGTCCACGAGCTCGAACTCGGCGTCGCTGCGCTTCTTCGCGACTTGATGGACCCACTTCGCTACCGCCTCGCCATTTCGCCCCGGGCGCGTGCTTCCGAGAATAATTGCGATCTTTATCATGTTAGTTCCTCCTTGATGGTTTCTGAATAATGATTCCGTGATTTTGTTACCGCAGCTCCTGAGCTGGGACGCGCTGCTCGAAGAGCCCAGCAAACGCCGAGCGGACGCTCAGGAAAACAACGATCCAGCAAATCGTCACGACGATCGCCGGAGCGAGACCGCTCGGAACCATCAAGATGTGAAACATCAAAATGTTCACGATGATGGGAGCGAGCATGGTCAGCGCGAGCGGAACGTGCCGATTGACCAGGAGCAGGATTGCCGAGACGAGCTGGAGCAGAAAGACGACGACCAGATAATTGGACGCGACCAGCGCTCCGACGAACTGACCGGCCGTTCCGGAAGGCAACTCGCTGCGAATGAAGTGAAGGAACCCGTTCAGTCCAAAGATGAGAAAGATTAGGCCCAGAAGATAACGGGCGATGAGAGCAGTGATTTTCATGTTAGTTGGTGGTTAGAGTTGTTGTTTGATTACGCGACAAGTTGCCTGCGCGTTTCGCGTTCGCCCAATACCATGTTTGTTGTGCTGCCATGCTTTTCCGGCATGATAGAATTGCGCCGTGGAACTGCGGCACCTGCGATACTTCCTGGCGGTGGGCGAAGCGTTGAACTTCACCAAGGCGGCTGCGCGGCTTCGCGTCGCCCAACCGGCGTTGAGCCGGCAGATCCACGACCTTGAGGATGAGATCGGGGTGAACCTTTTACGCCGGAGCTCGCGTGGCGTGACGCTGACCGCGGAAGGAAAGCTTTTCCTGGAGGAAGTCCGCGAGCTTTTGAAACACGCCGATGAGTCGGTGGAAAGAGTGCGTGCCTTGGCTCGGGGTGAGTATGGCGAATTGCACATTGGCTACGCCGCGGTCCCCACCACGGAGATATTGCCCCCGACGCTGGCCGCGTTTCAAAAAGCAGTGCCACGGGTGAGAGTGTTACTGCATAATCTCGCCAGCGATGAACTCATCGCCGGACTGCGCAACGCCACCCTGGAACTTGCGATCATGGTCGAGCCCACCGGCGAGCAAACCGCCGGTATCGAGTATGAACTGCTGCGCAGCTATCCATTGGGCGTAGCGATGCGCGCGGCGCATCCCTTTGCTCGTCTAAAATCTATTCCGTTAGAAAAATTGGCGGCCGAACCGATCGTCAGTCTCGATCGCAAGGACTTCTCCGAGTTTCACCGTTTCCTCGACCGCCTCTTCGCTCCCCTCCATGTTAAACCACGCATCGCGGTGGAATGCGACAGCATGAGCTCGCTGATTACGGAAGTGGAGGCCGGACACGGCGTCTCTCTGGCGAGCCCGATCTTCAAACTCCTGATTGGCAAACGCCTGCTCTACCGCCCACTCACGGGCACGACTCTAACGGCGTCCGTTGGTATCGCCCGCGCCACAAAGGGTGACGTGACACAGGCTGGAGAAAAATTTTGCGAAATCCTGCGGCAAAAATCTGTTCGAGTGAATGCCCGCCACTCTTGAGCTTGCTAAGCTCGCTCCGCCCAGCAAAATTGTCCGGTCAATAAGGGAATGGCAGAACTTACCAAAATAGATTTCGCAGTCGGCATTGGCGGCGAGAATGGCCAGGGCATCGCCTCCACGGGGGATATTCTCGCCCGCATCTTCGCGCGCCGCGGGCTCCATCTCAACGCCTACAACGCTTATCAATCGATCATCCGGGGCGGACATACTTTCCTGACGATTCGGGCGAGCGACGCGCCCGTGCGCAACATGGGGGACAAAATCGACGTCTTCATCCCGCTCAATCAGGATACGATGGACCGCCACCTCCATTTGTTGAAGGCCGGCGCGTGCGCCATCTTCGACATCGAAAAAATCACGCCCGGCCAGGCGGCCGACGGCGTTCAGCTTTGCCCGATGCCGATGAAGGATTTGACCCAGGGCAACAAGCTCGCGATCAACACGGCCGCGCTCGGCGCTGCGCTCCAGTTGCTCGGGATTGAATCAGAGCCGCTCGAATCGGTCGTCGCGCGACAGTTCAAGAAGAAGGGCGACGCCGTCGTGGCCCAGAATATTGCGGTCGCCCGCGCGGGCTACGAGTATGCGGCGCAGAATTTCAAAGCGTTTCCATGGAAGACGCCGGTGGGCGCGAAGCCGCTCGGTGTCATCACCGGTAACCAGGCCACCGCGATGGGCGGCGCGGCGGCGGGAGTGAAATTCTATGCGGCTTACCCGATGAGCCCATCCACTGGCGTGCTCATGTGGATGGCGGCCCACGCGCGGCAGCTGGGCATCATGGTGCGACAAGTCGAGGACGAGATCGGCGTGATGAACATGGTCATCGGCGCGGCCCACACCGGTTGCCGCGCGATGTGCGCGACCAGCGGTGGCGGGTTTGCCCTGATGTCGGAGGCAATCGGCATGGCCGGGATGATCGAAACGCCGATCGTCTGCGTCGATGTGCAGCGCGCCGGCCCGGCCACTGGTGTGCCGACCAAGACCGAGCAAGGCGACCTATGGCAAGTGCTCGGCGCGGGCCAGGGGGATTATCCGAAGTTGGTCGTGGCGCCGTCGAGCCAGCTCGATTTATTCCAGACGATTCCGGATTTGTTCAACCTCTGCGACAAATACCAATGCCCAGGGTTGGTCTTGGCCGACCTGCTCATCTCCGAAGGAACATCGAGCATTGATCCGGACGAGCTGGACTTCAACGTGACGATCGATCGCGGCGAATTGATTCTGCCCCCGCCCGCCGAAGCCTTGGCGAAGGTGGGTAACGGCAACGGCGAGACTGCAAATGCCGCCAGCGGTTACAACGACAAGACTTACCTGCGCTTCAAGAACACCGAGAGCGGCATCTCACCGCGCGCGGTGCCCGGTGTTCCCGGTCACATCTTCACCGCCGCCACGGATGAGCACGACGAAGACGGCACGATCATCAGCGATGAGTTCACCAACCCGCACAAGCGCCGAATGATGGTGGAAAAACGCGGCCGCAAAATGCAGGCCGCGATCAACGATGTCGCTCCGCCAAAACTCATCGGCCCCGAAAACGCCGCCGTCACGCTGGTCGGATGGGGTTCGACCGATGGCGTGATTCTCGAAGCCGTCGAGAAACTCGCCGGCGAAGAAGGCGTGGTCGCCAATCAGCTTCAGATCCGGTGGATCGTTCCGTTCCACGCCTCGGAGATCAGCCGCATCCTCTCGCAGAGCAAGCATGTCATCATTGTCGAGAACACTTATAGCGGCCAGTTCGCCCGCTATCTCCGGAGCGAGACTGGCTTCGACGCGCACGGCCACATCCGGAAGTACGACGGCGAACCGTTCATGCCCCACCACATCGTCGAAGCCGTCAAAGATCAACTGGCTGGCAAAACAAAACTATCCGTCCCCACTCACGAAGTCCTGGCGTGATCCCATGAACGCTTCAACCCTTTAACTCTTCCACGCTTCAACGAACCATGTCCGCCACCGAAACCATTCCCGCCGCTCCGTCCGGTCAACTCACCAAAGACACCTACCGCGGCCGCATCCATCCCGATTGGTGTCCCGGCTGCGGTGATTTCTCCGTGCTCGCGGCGCTCCAAACCGCGATGTTCGAGCTCGGCCTCCAGCCGCATCAGGTCTGCGTGGTCAGCGGCATCGGCTGCTCCTCGAACTTGCCGGGCTACGTCAACACCTACGGCATGCACACGCTGCATGGCCGCTCGCTGGCCGTTGCCACCGGCGTCAAACTCGGCAATCACGAGCTGAAAGTCATCTGCACCGGTGGCGACGGCGACGGCTTCGGCATCGGCGGCAACCATTTCGTTCACACCATGCGCCGCAACGTCGACCTGACCTACATCGTCATGGACAACCAGATTTACGGCCTAACGACCGGCCAATGCTCGCCCACCAGCGTCAAAGGCATGAAGACCAAGAGCACGCCGCACGGCAGCGTCGAGAACCCGATCAACCCGATCCCGATGGCGATTGTTTGCGGCGCCACCTACGTGGCCCGCGCTTTCAGCGGCAAACAGAAACACATGGTCGAAATGTTCAAAGGCGCCATTCAGCACAAAGGCTTCGCGCTCGTGGACGTGTTCAGTCCCTGCGTCACCTACAACAAGGACAACACCTACCAGTGGTTCAACCCGCGAATAAAGATCCTGGAGGAACAGGGCCACGACCCGACCGATTTGCACAAGGCCATCGACCGCGGCTACCAGTGGGGCGAAGAAATCCCCATCGGCCTCTTCTGGCGCCGCACCGATTTAGAGACCCTCGAAGAACAAGAGCCCGTCCTCCACACCGGCGAAGGCCCACTCGCTTTTCGGCGCAACATCGGCATCGCACCCGACCAAGCGAAAGCGCTGATTCAAGAGTTACTGTAGTTTAGTCGCAACACAAGGCGACGAACTACACGTAGTCGCTTTGCTGCAAATGTTTTTGGCTACGCGCTCGGCAAAGGAAGCGAACCAAATAGTCAGAGTTGGCTAACCTAACTATTTGGATGGAGCTTTGATTTTTGCAGCGTAATCCAGCAGTTCGCGCACATGCGAGGCTGGTTCAACGATCGCCAACCCCATCAAGTTAGGTGAAACTACCATGGCAGGCTGAGGTCCGGGCACAGTAATTTCCTTACCGTCTGCTATCGCTGGGAAATATTGGATCGGACCCGAGGTCACGATTCCAAGGAAAGAAATTCGACCACCAATGCCAAAGCTGCCAAAACGATCGGTGCCAGTGGGAAGTCGAAAGACCGGGCCTCCGCTATTGCCCGGAAATACATTCGAATCGACCATGAATGGGTGCCTCGGTCCTTCGGTCGGAGCCATCCATGCGATGATGCCATTACGAAGAACAGCCTTCGTCCAATAGGCGCTGCCCACAGCCCCTGGGTACCCTAACACGGCAACGGCTGCACCCTCGAAAAAATCCTGTTCGGTGGCGAAGTCTTGCGTCCCTATCGCAACGCCTTTTCTACCTAATTGGGAGGGCGAAAAACTGACGGGTACGCAGGCCAAATCAACTGCAGCATTTGGGTGTGCTATCCAAACCCGCGATTTCGGTGTTTCAAGTTTGACCTCTACGCCGAGATAGTCATCAACTGGGCGCGACTCAAACCAAGAGAACCGCACCTGCAATGATACAGGATTCCAGTTCTTGCTCGAATCCTCGAACACATGCTTCGCGGTGACGAGGAATGGGATCTCTGCTGCGGATTGTCCGCCGAACATGATGACGCCGGTACCAACGGGTACGAAAATCTTTTTTTTCTCGGTTTTCCCTTGGGTCGCTACCTCAGCCTCCTTGATCGTGCCCAAAGCAACGGTCGCTTCTCGCCACGGCTGAAGCCACGGTTGTGGCTCTGGTGCGGGAGGGGGGGAAACGGTCGGCGTTGGCTGCGCATCCAGTAAGGAAAATTCCGCAAATAGAAGAGCGGCCAATGTAAGAACACAACGGAAGACGGAACAACCGAAAAACTGTAGAGGGGGCATCGTGCGCTTGGGGCGATTGGACAATAAAAGATAACCTTCGGAGATCCGTCGAAGAATACAACCTTACACGGCCATGCCTGGTTATTGAATCAGGAAAACGGTCGAATCTGAACAGTTACTTTTGTGCCTCGCGGGGATCTTGGTTGTGAAGAAGAGAAAGGTTCCTGCGATGCTACTCGATCGGAAGACGCTAGTGACGTTTTAGCCCCCTTGATCCAATGCTTCCGCGGTGCCGATACTATCGCGTTCTCCGCTCAGTTCGCCTTTCGGGGCGGGGGCGCCGGAGCGCTGTTCGCCGGGACGCGGCTCAGCCTTCGTCAGTTTCTGGCCGCGGCGGGAAGCATGCGCAGCGATCTCGGACAATTAGACAGGATTAACGGGATTGCTGGGATTCCAGAGATCTCAATCCTGTAAATCCTGTCTAGTCTGCGATTCGATGGCGCGATGCAAATCCGAAAGCGCTGGTCATCTCGTTCACGAGCCGGTATTGTCTGCCGGATGAGTGGCATTACCTTCATGGTCGATTCTCGTGGAGAAAAGACTGCCGCGGTGATCGATCTGCGACGACACCGAAAGCTTTGGGAAGATTTCTACGACACCGTTTTGGTTGAATCTCGCGCGAACGAGCCGCGGGAAAGCCTCGAGTCAGTCAAGCACCGGTTGAAGCTGACCAAGGCTCATGGCTGACTACTCGGTTACCTTCGCCCGTTCGGCGCGCAAGGAACTCGAGAAATTGCCCTCTTCCGTTGCGCGACGGATAATCCAGCACATCGAAGCGTTGCTAATTAATCCGCGACCAACGCGGTCAGTGAAACTCCAGGGCAATAGGAGTCTGTGGCGAATTCGGGTCGGCGACTATCGCTAATCTATCGGGTCGATGACGCGGCGCGGATCATCGATGTTTCAATTATTCGGCACCGACGCGATGCGTATCGCGGTTTCTAATTAGCAAGGTTGTGCTCGGGCCACTCGCACGATTCTAGCCGCCTTGATCCAAGGCTTCGGCGGTGCCGAAACTATCGCGTTCGCCGCTGAGTTCGCCTTTCGGGGCGGGGGCGCCGGAGCGCTGCTCGCCGGGACGCGGCTCGGCCTTCGTCAGTTTCTGGCCCCGGCGGGAGAAGCCCGTTTTCCCGACGGTCACACAAGTGCAACCCGTGCCCTCCGCGCAACCCTGGCAGCAATAGGTTTCGCCTTCGTGGGTGTAGCCTTCTCCCGGCCACTCGTTCTTCTTCATTCGGCAACCGGGACACGCCGGCGCCGGAATCGATTTCCGCAAACGAGCGCTACGCTTTTTTTCCGTTTTCATAATGTCATCAAAGTGACGAGTGACGAGTGACGAGTGACGAGTTAAGAGGGAAACTCCGAAACCCGCCTCAGACATTGTATCGGTTCTGCCTGTGATCGCGGCCGTCACTGTCAATCATGCGCAGCGAGTTCGGGAATTCGTGATGTGGGGTGCGTGATGCGGGATACTTTGGCGGCTTTGAAGACGCTGAAGGCAAGGTGTCCTCGTTATCGATTGACGTGCCGGCCAAGCTTCCGTCGTGCTTCCGGTTGGTCACGCCGCTCCAATAATTGAAGCTCGGGGTTATCCTCGGGATCGGCATGGCAGTGAGCGTGGCGCCACTCACTACAACGGTGATGAACTCGTGGCGGAGACACGCGTCGGGATCGCGTCGGGAGTGAACAATGCGGTTGCGCGGACGGCTGGTCTGCTCGCGATCGCGGTGCTCGGGATCGTGATGCTGCAAAGCTTCAATCGCGCGCTGGATGAGCGGTTACCCCGTGCTGAATCTGACGCCGGAGACGCGTCAGTCACTTCAGGAACAGCGAGCCAAGCTCGCGGGCGCCGACGTTTCGAGCGCCGAGCCGGAAGTTCGCGACGTGGTGCGGAAAGCGATCGATCTCTCGTTCGTGGACGCATTTCGCCGGGTGATGTTCTTCGGAGCGGGATTGGCCTTTGCGAGTGCGATCACGGCGTGGGCTTTGATCGATGCGAAGCGGACCGCGCGATCGCGCTCCTGACGGGCTATCGGGGAGACGACCTCAGGAGAGGATCTCCAGGGAAACGATCTTATTGCCGTCGAGCGTGAAGACGAACTCGAGTTCGATGGGACTGCCAGGGAAATTCCCGGTGAGGCGGTTGGTGACGATCGTCTTGCCCTCCTTTTGAACGGATGCAAGCGGCTCAATCGTGTGCTGGTATTTCTTCTTCGTCTCAGCCTTCCACTGCTTGATGGCGGCCAAACCTTCGATTGTCTTACCTTCATCTAGCACAACCGCATCCTGGGCAAAGCACTGAGCCAGGGCCTCCATATCACCTCGGTTCTCGGCCGCGATATAGGTAACGATGGGTGTTGGAAGATCGGCAGAAATGGGAGCCTCCTCTAGCTCAACACCGAAGAGGTGAGCAGGTCCTCGATCGTGATCGGCAGTTCGCGGACGCGGACGCCGGTCGCGTGGTGGGTGGCCGCGGTGATGGCGGCGGCGACGCCGGCCAGACCGATCTCGCCGATCCCGCGGGCGCCGAGTTCGTTGATCTGTTTGTCGGGAAAGTCGAGGAAATGCACGTCGATCGGCGGTACGTCGGCGTTTACCGCCATCATGTAGTCGGCGAGGTTGCTATTGATGGGCGCGCCGTTCTGCGGGTCGTAGGAGGTGTGCTCCAAAAGCGCCATGCCTATTCCCATCACGACCGCGCCTTCGATCTGATTCCGGCCGGCGAGCGGATTGAGAATGCGGCCGGCGTCAATAACACTCACAACCCGGCTGACGCGCAACCGGGCGATCTCCGGCTGCCACGTCACTTCCACAAAGTGACATCCGAACGACTGCGTCGAGAACTTGGGTTTTGGATTACCGAAGGACCCTTCGGACTTGCCGCTGCCGGTGACGAGCCGGACGTTGGCGCGCCGAAGCAAATCCGCGAACGGCACCCCCTTGCCAGAACCGTCAGCCTTCACAAAGACCCGGCCGCCTTCCAAGGCCAGATCGGTGGCCTTCCGCTTCTCGAATGGAGATCCCGGCGTGGTCGTTGCGATGGTGAACAGCGATTCGATCGCCTGGTCAGCGGCCTTATAGACGGCCGGGACCATCGAACCCGTCACCATTGAACCGCCGGAGATCGGGCCCTCCGGAAGCGAGGTATCGCCCAGCGCGACTTCCACTTTGTCGAGCGGAATACCGGTCTTTTCCGCGGCCAGCTGCGCGAGGATCGTGTAGGTGCCGGTGCCGATGTCCTGTGTCCCTGACGCGACGCGGACGGTGCCATCGTCGCGGAGCTGAACGCTGGCCTCGGCAGGGAAGCGCGCGGCGACCCACGTGCACCCGGCCATTCCCCAGCCCACCGTCAGGCCGCCGCTCTTCATCGAGCCAACCTTGGGATTGCGCTTGGACCAACCGAACTTTTCCGCGCCAACCTTGAAGCACTCGAGCAAATGACGTGACGAAAATGGAATGCCTAACGCCTCGTTGATTTTGGGCTCGTTGAGGACGCGGAGACGGACGGGGTCGATGTTGAGTTGATCGGCCAGCTCGTTCATGGCCGACTCGGTGGCGTAGAGTCCGGGCACTGCGCCCGGTCCCCGCATTGGGGTCGGCGAGCCGACATTGCGCCGCGCCCGGCCGAAGTGGACCCGGAGGTTCGGCACACTGTAGTGAAACGCCGTCGCTTCGTCGCAGTCCTCGTGGTAATTATCGAGGATTGCCTGGTGGTTAACGTAATCGTGCTGGAGCGAAACGAGCTTCCCCTCTTTCGTGGCGCCGAGCCGCACACGTTGTTGAGTGCGCGGACGATGGCCGGCCGTTTGGAACATCATCTTGCGGCTGAGGACAAGTTTGACCGGTTTGCCCAGTTGCCGCGCGGCCGCGACCGCGAGCGCGCAATGCGTCCAGGGCCATAGCTTGCTGCCGAAACCGGAGCCGACAAACTTCGTGATGACGCGGACGTTCTCCTTCGGCAGCCCGAACATTTGCGCGAGGACGCTTCGAAGGTTGAAGACGCCCTGCGACTCCTCGTAAATGGTCAACATCGAGCCTTCCCAAATCGCCGTCGCCGCCTGCAGCTCGATGGGATTGTGCGTGTGCGTTGGCGTCACATAGGTCTGGTCGAACTTGACCGGTGCGCTCGCGAAAGCATTCTCGGCCTTCCCGCGTTCGCTTTGCAGGCGTTTGGTCGGAGCGAATGTGGTGGCAACTTCGTCGGGCTCATCATCGGCTTTGAGATCGGTTTCGACGTTGTGCTTGTCCTTCTCGTAGGTCGCGCGAACCGCATCGGCAGCAGCTTTGGCGCTTTCAAATGTATCGGCCACAGCGAGCGCGATGTATTGGCCCCAGTAGCGAATGATGTCGTCCTCGAACGGCGGGCGGCGCTCATCGATGATGCCTTCGAACCCTTGTCCCTGAACCGAGCGGAAAATCTTTCCGATGTTTTCGCGATGAAAAATTGCGCGCACGCCCGGTAACTTTTCCGCCGCGCCAGTGTCGAGCTTGGTCACTTTACCGCTGGCGATCGCCGCCTCGACCGGAACGGCATACAACATCCCGGGAAAGTGGAAGTCGGAGGCGTACATGGCTCCGCCACTCACCTTCAACGGACCGTCAACGCGAGGCTGGGCTTTCCCGATCACGGACATCTGTGCGGTTTCAGGCATAAAAGAATGTGCGGGCCACTTGTTAGGCAGTCTGAGTTGCGAGCTTCAAGGCGTGCACGAGACACCGTTTGGCCAGCTCGACTTTGAAGCCGTTTTCGCTCTGCGGTTTCGCGCCACGCAGCGCAGCCTCCGCCACCTTCCGAAAGACGGCTTCCGTCGCCGCCTGACCTGTTAGTTCACCTTCAGCCTCAGTCGACCTCCAAGGCTTCGTGCCTACACCACCTAGCGCAATGCGCGCGCGCGTCACTTTTCCGTTCGCCACCGTCACCACCACCGCGGCGGAGGCGAGCGCAAATTCGTAGGACGCGCGGTCGCGCAGCTTTAGATAAAGCGAACGACTGCCGGACGCGGGAGGCGGAAGCGTGACGTGCGTGATCAAGTCGCCCGGCTCGAGCACTGTCTCACGTTGCGGCGTGTTCCCGGGCAGGACATGAAAGTCTGCGATCGGAATGCTCCGCTCGCCCTTGGGCCCGCGGACATGAATCGTCGCTTCGAGGGCAGCCATCGCCACGTTCATGTCGGACGGATTGGTGGCAATGCAGTGTTCGCTCGTGCCGAGAATGGCCAGCCCGCGGTTGGCTCCGGTGATGGCTGCGCAGCCTGTGCCTGGCTCACGTTTATTGCAGGGCATATTCGTTTCCCGGAAATACATGCACCGCGTCCGTTGCAGGAGGTTGCCCGCGGTGGTCGCCATGTTCCGAAGCTGCGCCGTCGCGCCGCTCAGAATCGCTTCGGAAAGCACCGCGTAATTCTTACGAACCAGCGGGTGGTAGGCCAGGTCCGCGTTGCGCACGACAGCGCCGATTGTCAGGCCGCCGTCGGGAAGCGCATCGATCTTATCGAGTGGCAGCCGGGTGATGTCGATCAGGCTCTGCGGCTGTTCCACATTCAACTTCATCAGATCGATCAGCGTCGTCCCGCCCCCGATGAAGCGGATCTCCGCTCCCTGTTGGGCTGTGGTCGCCTTGGCCGCACTGGCGATAGCTTGAGCGCTGTCGCTGGCTCGCGTGAGTTGGAAAGTTTTCATCCCGTTTTCTTCGGGTTGGCGTTTTGCCGCACGCTCTGAATAGCGGCGACGATGTTGGGATAGGCTCCGCAGCGGCAAATATTGCCACTCATGAATTCCTTCACCTCGGAATCCTCCGGCCCGCATGGCTCCTTCAAGAGCGCCACTGCGGACATGATTTGCCCCGATGTGCAGTAGCCGCATTGGTAGGCGTCGCAGGCCACGAACGCGGCCTGCACAGGATGAAGATTTTCCGGCTGCCCGATGCCCTCCACCGTCGTGATCTCATCGCCCTCGTACATCGCGGCCAAACAGAGACACGAATTCACGCGCCGGCCATTGATGTGCACCGTGCATGCACCGCACTGGCCATGATCGCATCCCTTTTTCGATCCAGTCAGATGCAGATGCTCGCGCAAACAATCGAGAAGCGATGTGCGGGGATCAATCCGCAGGTCGTGCTTCTTCCCATTCACCCGAAGCGAGACGGGAATGGCATCTTTAGAATCGGATGAAGTTCCTTGGTCTTTCACGGCAGGTTGCCCGAATGCTGTCGTAACAGGACCTGCTGTAGCCAGCAAACCAACAGTGCCTAAACGAGAGAGAAAAGTCCGACGCGTAGATCGCGCGAAGCCGGGCTGGCTTTCCGCTTCATGTTTTTCGTCGCTCTCGCCGTGCTCGGACATCCAATCTCCTCCGGGATAGAGGTGAAGTTATCGTCTCCATTTATGCGCACCGAGGGTTCAAAGAAAAGAATAATTTACACTCAGAGGTGATCCGCCATTGGAGATTCGTAATGTGTCAGGGAAATCATGCGCGATGCAGGGTTCGAACCTGCGACTTCTTGCGTGTGAAGCAAGCGCTCTACCACTGAGCTAATCGCGCCGGGATGGGAAGTGATCCGCCTTCGCCAAAGCTTCGGCGTGACAAATAAGTGACGAGTGACGCGTGACGAGTCAAGCAATTGTAGGGCGGGCGCGCCGCCTGCCGATTCGCGGCAAGCGGAGCGCTTGCCCTACAGGGTCGGGCATGTATCTAAAAGCATGTCCGAACACAAAGTTACGCTCACCTGGCAGCGCGGCGATAAGCCGTTCGAATATCAGAAATATTCGCGCGACCACACCTGGAAGTTCGACGGCGGCCACGAGATGCAGGCCTCCGCCGCGCCGGCTTATCTCGGCAATCCGGCGAACACCGATCCGGAGGAAGCATTCGTCGCTTCCCTCTCCAGTTGTCACATGCTCACGTTCCTCGCGGTCGCCTGCAAAAAGAAGTTCGTCATGGACGAATACAGCGACGAAGCGGTCGGCCACATGGAGAAGAACGAGAACGGCAAGATGGCGATCACGCGGGTGGAGTTGCATCCGAAGATCACCTTTTCTGGAGAGAAACAGCCGACTGAGCAGGAGCTAGACGAGATGCACCACTTCGCGCATACCGAATGTTTCATCGCGAACTCGGTCAAGACGAAGGTCACCGTCGAGAAATAATTAACCGCGGATTGCGCGGATAACGCGGATGATTTTGAATCTCGAATTTCCAGCCTCTTCATCTGTGCCATCCGCGTAATCCGCGGTCGTCCATCTTCATGAGCGAAAAGACCGATCCGCAGCGCCCGCCTTTGCCCAGCTACGGCGCGGCAAGGATGGAAAAGATCGTCAGCTTATGCAAGCGGCGAGGGTTCATTTTCCAATCGAGCGAGATCTACGGCGGACTCAACGGCTGCTGGGATTACGGCCCGCTCGGCGTCGAGCTGAAGCGGAACGTGAAGGATTATTGGTGGCGCGTCATGGTGCGCGAACGGGACGACGTGGTCGGGATGGACGGCTCGATTCTGATGAGTCGCGCGGTTTGGAGAGCGAGCGGGCACGAGGCGACCTTCAGCGATCCGATGGTCGATTGCCGGACATGCAAGGCGCGCCTGCGGTCGGATCAGCTGCCGGAAAAGAACGGCGTCAAACAATGCCCGAATTGCGGCGGCAAGGATCTGACGGAGCCGCGCGCGTTTAACCTGATGTTCAAGACGTTCGTCGGGGCGACGGAGGACGAGGAGAGCGTGACCTATCTGCGTCCGGAAACGGCGCAGTCCATTTTCGTGCAGTTCAAGAATGTGCTCGATACGGCGCGGAAGAAATTGCCGTTCGGGATCGCGCAGATCGGGAAGGCGTTCCGGAACGAAATCAACCCGCGGAACTACATTTTCCGCTCGCGCGAGTTCGAGCAGATGGAGCTCGAGTATTTTTGCCGGCCGGAACAGGGAATGGAGCTGCTTGAATACTGGAAAGAAGAACGTCTGAAGTTTTACGAGGAGATCGGCATTCCGCGCGACAAGCTCCATGTGCTCACGGTACCGGACGCGGACCGCGCCTTCTATTCCAAGGGAACTTACGACATCGAATATGATTTTCCGTTTGGCCGGCAGGAGCTGGAGGGCGTGGCGTATCGCACCGATTACGACTTGAAGCAGCACCAGGAAGCGAGCGGCAAGCCGCTCGATTATTTCGATGAGGAAACGAAGCAGCGTTTCATCCCGCACGTGGTCGAGCCGAGCGCAGGGGTGGATCGCACCGTGCTAGCGCTGCTCTGCAACGCCTACGACGAGGAGACGGTGACGGACGAGAAGGGGAAAACTGAAACGCGGATCGTGATGCGGTTTCACCCGCGCATCGCGCCCGTGAAAGTGGGCGTGTTCCCGCTCCTGAAAAACAACGAGCAGCTCGTGAGCAAGGCGCGCGAGATCGTCGGGTCGCTTCGCGCGCACATGAATGTTTTCTATGACGAAACCGGCGCAATCGGCCGGCGTTACCGGCGTCAGGATGAAGCTGGCACGCCCTTCGGCGTCACGATCGACTTCGAAACGTTGGGAGAAAAAGATGAGGCATTGCGCGACACCGTCACGCTGCGCGAGCGCGATTCAATGAAGCAGGAACGCGTGAAAATCGACGATCTGCTACACCTGTTGATGGCTCGAATTGCGTAATACCTTTGGAACATTCCGGAGGTATTCATGGCGACTGATCAGGAAGAGCGAGCGGGGGCAAACCTTTCATTTTGGGAAGCGACCGATGAAGAGTCGGCGCTCCATCCATTACGCGAAAACGCAGGCGCGGATGTTTGCATTGTTGGCGCGGGCATTGCCGGGCTCTCGATCGCCTACGAGCTGAGCCATGCCGGCCAGAAAGTGATCGTGCTTGATGATGGCGCAATCGGGCGGGGGATGACGGCGCGCACCACGGCGCATCTCGTGAACGCGCTGGACGATCGTTATTACGATCTGGAAAAATATCACGGCGAGGATGGAGCGCGGATGGCGGCGCAAAGCCACAGCGCCGCGATCGATCGCGTGGAAAGAATCGCCACTGCGGAAAAGATCGATTGCGATTTCGAGCGGCTCGATGGTTACCTGTTCGAGCCGCCGAACGAGTCGCTCAAGAACCTCGAGAAAGAATTCGAGGCCTGCCAGCGCGCCGGCCTCGCAGTCGAATGGGTGAAGAACGCGCCGATCGACGACTTCGAGACGCATCGGGCGATCCGATTCCCGCAGCAGGCGCAGATTCATCCATTGAAGTATTTGCGCGGCCTGGCCGACGCGGTGACCCGGCACGGTGGACAGATTTTTACCGGCACGAAAGTGGAGGAAGCAATCGGCGGCGAGAACGCTCGCGTTGTGACCACGAACAAACTAACCGTGACTGCGAAAGCCGTGGTGGTGGCGACAAACTCGCCGATCAACGATCGCTACGTCATCCACACGAAGCAGGCGCCTTACACGACGTATGTGATCGGGCTGCAAGTTCGCCGCGGCGATGTGAATCGTGCGCTCTATTGGGACACTGCGGAACGCGCCGGAATGGAAAGCGGACTCGGAGCGGTGCCGTACCATTATGTGCGGCTGGCCAATGGCGATAAAGAGGGCGACGAAATCCTGATCGTCGGCGGCGAAGATCATAAGAGCGGCCAAGCTGACGATTTCGAGCAGCGATTTCAACGGCTGGAGGATTGGGCGCGCGCCCGCTGGCCGAAAGCGGGCGAAGTCGCATTTCAATGGTCGGGCCAGGTCATGGAACCGGTCGACAGCCTCGGTTACATCGGGCGTAATCCGGCGGACGAAAAGAATGTCTACATCGTGACGGGCGATTCCGGGAACGGCATGACGCATGGTGTCATTGCTGGCATGTTAATCTCCGAATTGATCCGGCGCGGTGATCACGCCTGGGCCAGGCTCTACGATCCCTCACGGGTCACGGCGCGCACGGCGCTCGATTTCGCGAAGGAAAATATCAACGTCGCGAAACAGTATGTTGATTATTTCACGGGCGGCGACGCGGATTCGGCTGACTATTTGAAGCCGGGCGAAGGAGTGGTGGTCCGGGAAGGTCTTAGGAAAATCGCCGCTTATCGCGATGAAGCGGGGACGATACACAAGATGACCGCCGTCTGCCCGCATTTGAAATGCATCGTGCATTGGAATCGCACCGAGACGACGTGGGATTGTCCCTGCCACGGCTCGCGTTTCGGTGCGCGCGGGAAAGTTTTGAATGGTCCGTCGGTCGCCGACTTGGCGCCCATCGAAGAGAACGGTTCGTGATCTTTCACTTCGTCGTTCGAAAGCTGAAGTGGCTCGCCGCCATTCCTGGCGCGCCGCAGTTATTCGACGCGATGTTGTTCAGCGCCACGGCGGTATTTTCCCCGCGGCGTCTGCGCGCAATCAGTGCCGTAGAAAGAGCGGTGAACGAACTGCCGGGAGTGAGGCCTGGGGTTCATCGACTTGGCGGAATCGGTTTCTTTCTTCATGGAAAGGAATGCAGCCATATCCACGGAAACGGTTTGCTCGATTGTTTCGTCGGCCGGACGAATCGCGACGCGCTCGTGCGCGACCGGCGCGCGTCTCCGCATCATGTGTTTCCGCGCTCTGGCTGGATCAGCTTCTGGATTAGCGATGCCGACGACGTGCCGCAGGCGATCGACTTGATTCGGATTGCGTGCGCTTACCAGCAGGGTGCGAAATGAACGTCGAAAGTTTCAGAGATTATTGCTTGAGCAAACCGGCGGCGACGGAAGGTACGCCGTTCGGGCCGGATAACATTGTTTTCAAGGTGAAAGGCAAAATGTTTGCGCTTCTCGCGCTCGACGAAGTACCGACGGCTGTGAACTTGAAATGCGATCCCGATCTCGCGCTGGAGTTACGCGATCGTTACGAGCAGGTGCAGCCGGGTTATCACATGAACAAAAAACATTGGAACACGGTGGTGCTGGACGGGGTAATCCCAGAGAAGGAGATCAGCAAAATGATCGATCATTCCTACGATCTGGTTTTCCAAAGTTTGCCGAAGATAAAGCGCAAACTGTAGCCGGGATCGATGATCCCGGCCCGCGATCAGCGATCGCGGCTACAACGCTCTCGCGGTTACAGCGCGTGAGCCGTGACGTCGCGCAACTCTACTTCACCGACCTCGAGCCGCAACGCTTCGCGAGCGACCCGGAGAAAATTGTCGGGCGGATCGGTCAGCGCGACTTGCAGGCTGCCAGTATTTGTCTCCGGAGCGCGTAAGTTTTCTCGAATCAACAGCTCGCGCACCGCGTTCGCGCAGTTTTGCGCGGAATCCACCAGGGTGATCTCCTCACCGAAAAGTCGCGCCATGGCATTTCGCAGGAGCGGATAATGGGTGCAGCCGAGGACGAGCGTATCGATCCCTTCGTCCACGAGCGGACCGACGTATTGTATGATGATCTGGTCGGTGATCGGGCTCTCAAGCCAGCCTTCTTCGATCAACGGCACGAGAAGGGGGCAAGCGCGCGCGGTAACTCGCACTTTCGGTTCCAGCGAGCGCAACGCGTTTTCGTAGGCGCCGCTGTTGATCGTCGCCCGCGTTCCGATCACGCCGATATGACCGGTCCGTGTCGCGGCGATGGCCGCCTGAGCGCCGGGCAAAATGACGCCGGTCACCGTGACCGGCACGCTTGCGGTGAGCTGCGAAAGCGCAACGGCCGAGGCGGTGTTGCAAGCGACCACGACGGTCTTCGCGTTCTCCTCCAGCAGAATCGTCGCGATCTCGAGACTGTAACGCTGGACCGTTGTCGCGCTTTTCCCGCCGTACGGGACGCGGGCGGTATCGCCCAGATAATAAATCGACTCGTTAGGCAGGACCGCGCGTAACGCGCTTACGACCGTCAGGCCGCCGATGCCGGAGTCGAAAACTCCGATCGGTCTCGCCGTATCGGCGGCAGTCCGCTCTACCGGATCACTTTTCACCGGCGCTCACAGAGATGGAAGGTGGATGGTGATACGGCTGCTCGACCGGGTTATCAACACCGAGCGCTTCCGTAATCGCGCGCGCGTGAGGCGGCAGGTTCGTTTTCGCGACGGCAAAGTTCGCTCCGCCCGCGCGATAATTCACGGCGGCGTTGTAGTTCTGAATCCCTTGCGCGATGGCCGCGCCGAGACGCTGTCGATAATAACTGGTCGCGATGCGTTGTCCCTCCGCGGGATTGCTAATGAAGCCGCCCTCGATGAGGACCGCGGGGATCTTCACGTCACGCAAAACGTGAAACCGCGCATGCTTCACTCCCCGGTCGAAAGCGGCGAGGCGCGTCAGAACCGTGGCGTGGATCGAGGCGGTGAGGGCGATATTCCGTTCATCCTGGGCATTACCGGCATGGCGCGCTACGTCCGCGGCCGAGACATGGTGTTCGCTCGACATGTTGGACGTTACGCCCTCCGGCGCCAGGGCAAAGCTCTCCACTCCCGCGCCGCCGTATGAAGAATTGAAGTGAATGCTCACGAAAACGGCATGCGAAAAACGATTCGCGATGTTCACCCGCTCCTCCAGGGAAACAGCGGCATCGGTCGCCCGCGTCATTTCCACCCGATAACCGGCGCGGATCAATTCCCGGCGCGCCGCCAGCGCCACGTCCAGCGTAAACGACTTCTCGCTTCCCCAACTGCTCGACGCCCCCTGGTCACTCCCCCCGTGGCCTGGATCGAGAATCACCGTCTCCACCTTCTCCGGTTTCAGGATTCGGCTCGGCCGCAGCACCGGCTCGATGATCTTGCTCACGTCCATGACCGAGATGAGGTCTTCGTCGCCATTGTTCAGGAGCGGAAAATTCGTGAAGAAACGAACGCCGTTGATCGAGAGTTCGCTCGTCCCGGCCTGGGCACGGATCGCGCGGCGCTCGCTCCGCAGCGAGACGGTGCGGCTCACGCGGGTGTATTCTGGAAACTGATAGAACTGCGCGACGTTCGCGAAGGTGACGTAAGGGCGTTCTCTTTGCCGGATGACACTCCAATCGCCGCCGAGCGCAACAGCTGCGAGCAAAACCAGGCCGACGGCGAGGAGAAAGAGTTGGCGTCGGTGTTTGGTCCTCATGCGCGTGCTCATGCTCGTAATTGATATTCCTCCGCTGATCAAGCGGGGACGATTTGCAATCGCTCACCGCCCCCGCATCGTTCCAGCGCGATGGCTGACCTGCCGAAAACCTACGATCCCGCCGCGGTCGAACCGAAATGGTACGCGCGTTGGGAGGAATCCGGCTCGTTCCGCGCCGACGCGCATTCGCCGAAGCCGGCATTCTCGATCGTCATTCCGCCTCCGAACATCACCGGAATCCTGACGCTCGGCCACGTGCTCAACAACACCATCCAGGACATTCTCGCGCGGCGCGCGCGCATGCAGGGGTTTGAAGTGCTTTGGCTGCCGGGCACCGATCACGCCGGCGTCGGGACACAGACCGCCGTCGAAAAACATCTGCGGAAAACGGAAAACAAAACGCGGCACGATCTCGGCCGGGAAGAATTTCTCCGCCGCGTCCTCGATTGGCAGGACAAACATGGCGGGATCATTATCGAACAACTCAAACGGCTCGGCTGTTCCTGCGATTGGTCGCGGCAACGCTATACCTTCGACGATGATTACGTTCGGGCGGTTGAGAACGTGTTCGTGGAGCTTTATCGCAAAGGTCTGATTTATCGCGGGCGCCGGATGATTAATTGGGATCCCGCGGCGCAAACTGCATTGTCTGACGAGGAGGTCATCTCCCAGCCCCAGAATGGAAAGCTCTATTACGTTCGCTATGAGATCGTCGAAGAACCGGGCAAATATCTCGAAGTCGCCACGACTCGGCCGGAAACGATCATGGCTGACACGGCTGTGGCCGTTCACCCGGAGGATCCGCGTTACCGTCATCTAATTGGCAAAAACGTCTGGCGTCCGCTCGCGCGCGAAAAGCTTTCGGTCATCGGCGACGAAGCAATCGATCCGAAATTTGGCACGGGCGTTTTGAAAGTGACGCCGGCGCACGATAAGATCGATTTCGAAATTGGGGTGCGCCATTCGCTGCCGGTGATCGACGTGCTTCATCCCGATGGCCGGATCAATTGTCCGGCGGTTCCGGAACTCGACGGTCTCGAGCGCTTCGTTGCGCGCGAGAAAGCCGCGGAACTACTCGCGAATCAAAAGCTCCTCACAAAAGCGGAGCCGCACGAGAACAGCGTGGGGTTCAGCCAGCGCAGCGAAGTCCCGATCGAACCGCGCTTGAGCGAGCAATGGTTTTTGCGTTACCCCAAAACCAAAGAAGCGCTCGATGTGGTGCGCGATCATTTGATCCGCTTCTTTCCCCAGCACTGGGAAAAAGTTTACGCGCAATGGCTCGAGAACATTCAGGATTGGTGCATCAGCCGGCAGATCTGGTGGGGACACCGGATACCCGCTTGGTACCGCGACGACGAAACACTCGTGCAACTCGAATCGCCCGGCGCGGATTGGCAGCAGGATCCGGATACACTGGATACCTGGTTCTCATCCTGGCTGTGGGCGTATGAAACGATGGACAAGGAAACGCGCCGGAAATTTTATCCGACGTCTGTCCTCGTTACCGCGCCCGACATTATCTTCTTCTGGGTCGCGCGCATGATCATCGCCGGTCTCGAATTCAAACCGGGAAAAACGTCGGCAATCGAAGACAACATTCCGTTCCGCGACGTCTTTTTCACGGGCCTGATTCGCGACAAGCAGGGCCGCAAGATGTCGAAGTCGTTAGGCAACTCGCCCGACCCGCTCGACTTGATTGCGAAATATGGCGCGGACGGATTGCGCTTCGGCCTGATGCGGATCGCGCCGAGCGGGCAGGACATCGCCTTCGACGAAAAGCAGATCGAGGAAGGCCGGAACTTCGCGACAAAACTTTGGAACGCCGCGCGGTTCCGCCAGATGCATGGTCCGAACGAGGGGGTGCCGCGCCTGGATGAATCGTCCCTTTCAATATATTCGATCGAGGTTCTGGCGCGCTTTAACGAGCTGCTAACCGAAGTGGAGGACGCCTATCGCGAATATAAATTCAACGAGGTTGTCCAACGGCTCTATGATTTCTTTTGGGGCGATTATTGCGATTGGTTCGTCGAGGCGGCGAAGACCGAAATCTTCAGCGATGACGAGGCGCGGAAGAAATCTGTTCTCGCGGTGATGGATCTCATTCTGTCGGGGTTTCTTCGGCTTCTGCATCCGTTTATGCCCCACATTTCGGAGGAGCTCTGGTCGTTGCTCGGATTTGCCAGTGGAGCAGGGGAGTCGATTCAATTCGTCTCGCCGCCGGAGTCAGCGCTCGCATCGGCGCAATCGCAGGTAATTCCAGCGGCAAGGAAGAAGGTCGCGAAGATTTACGAAACCATTCAGAACGGGCGGAATTTGCGCGCGACCTCGCGGATTCCATCAAACAAAAAGGCGCGCTTCATCCTGCGGCCGGCTGGTGAAATTGAGGAAGCTGAGCTGCCCACGATTACGCGACTTCTCAACGCGGAAGATCTAAAACTGGATTCGCAATATCGGCCGGAGGCGGGAGTTCCGGTGGCGGTCACGCCGCTGGGCGAGCTGTATCTTGAGATGGCTGGCGGCGACAAGGCTGCCGAACGCGATCGTCTCGACAAAGAAATCGCGCGGCTCGAAGGCGAATTGCGCACGGTGGAGGCGAAACTTTCGAACGCTTCCTTTGTCGATCGTGCGCCTGCCGCCGTCGTGCAGGAACACCGGCAGCGCAAAACCGACTTCACCGACCAGCTGGCGCAGTTGCGACAGGCGCGGGCAGCAATGGATTAAATAACACGCGCTGGGTGTGGACCTCCGCGCCGCGCGCTTCGAAATATTCCTTCAACTCCGGCGTGTAAAGTGAGTCGTCGTATTCGCGATTCAGCTCCAGGCAAATCTGACCACCCGGTTCGAGGTGCAGCTCCGCCAAATCGTCGAGGAAAAATTCCCACTCGGAAATTTTCCAGAGCTTGTCGCTCTTGTGGCCGTTGAAACAGATCATGTGGGCGGCAATGACATCGAACTTGCGGCCGAGATCGGGCAGGGGCTGGTAGGCTTCGATGCGCCAGATCACGCGTTTCACGCCGAGCAACTCGACCATCTCCTTGAACCCCGGCTCTTCGTCCAGATCCATGCCGAGAACGTCGTGGCCGAGGTATCGGCAGATGTAGAGAAAATATCCGGTGCCGCAGCCGATATCGAGCACGCGCTTGCGGCCGCCGAGATCGAGGCCGAGGTCGCGGACGCGCTTGAGGTTGATCTCCATCCAGGGCTCGATCTCGAGATATTTCGGCCACTCGTCCCCAGGATTAGTCATTGCGTAGCGATCGTAGATTTCCTGGAATTTTTCGCGGTTGATGGTTTTGGTGATCTTGGCGGCATCGAAACGGAGCGGCGCCCGGCCGATGACCCACTGTTTGACATGACGGCGCGCGCTTACGAAAGCGTCGCCTGTCAGCACCTTTTTTATTTTGTAGGATAACCGCATGGAGAAATGACCAGGCCGGACGCCGCAGCGCGGTGTCCTAACCTGTTGCTATTGTCAGCAGGCCCTGGTCTCGCCTAAAATCTCATCGGCGCGCATGAGATTCAATCGATGAATATCTGGAAAAAATTGCTCTGGGTGGCGGTCGCGGCCCTGGGATTGGGAGCGATCGTAGTGCTGGCAATGTCGCGCGGCGAACAAATCAGCGCGCTCTGGATTGTGGCCGCGGGGCTGTGCTCGTTCGCGATCAGCTATCGGTTCTACAGCAAATGGCTGGCGACAAAAGTCCTGGTGCTAAACGATGAGCGCGCGACGCCCGCGATCGCCAATGAGGATGGGAAAGATTTCGTGCCGACAAGTCGCTGGATGGTTTTCGGACATCATTTCGCGGCGATCGCCGGGCCTGGGCCTCTCGTGGGACCGGTGCTGGCGGCGCAATTCGGATTTCTGCCGGGCACGCTTTGGATCCTGATCGGCGCCACCCTCGGCGGCGGCGTGCACGACATGATCGTGCTCTTCAGTTCGGTGAGACGTCGCGGCAAAACGCTTGGCCAAATGGTGAAGGAAGAAATCGGTCGCGGCGTCGGCGCGCTCGCCCTCATCAGCGTGCTCCTGATTATGATCATGATCATGGCCGTGCTCGCGCTCGTGGTGGTGCAGGCGCTGGCGAAAAGTCCGTGGGGCGTGTTCACCATCGCCACGACGATCCCAGTCGCAATGCTCATGGGCATCGGCTTGCGCACCGGGAAGTTTAGCGTTTTCTGGATCACCGCCTTTGGCCTGGTCGGTCTGGCGTTTGCGGTTTGGGGCGGGCAATTCCTTCATCAATATCCGGCGATCGAGAGTTGGTTTCAGCGGGATGAAAAATGGTTGGCCTGGTCGATCATGATTTACGGACTGGCGGCGTCGGTTCTGCCGGTCTGGCTGTTGCTCACGCCGCGGGATTATCTGAGCACGTTTCTGAAACTCGGGACGGTCGCGGCTCTCGCGGTGGCGGTGGTCGCTCTGCGCCCAATGCTGCTGATGCCGTCGCTGACCAAATTCATCGATGGCACCGGACCGATCTTCGCCGGGCCGGTCTTTCCGTTCGTTTGCATCACGATCGCCTGCGGGGCCGTTTCCGGATTCCATTCGCTGATCGCGTCCGGAACGACGTGCAAAATGGTCGCCCGCGAATCGCGTATCCGCGACATCGGTTACGGAGCGATGGTGACCGAGATGATGGTCGCCCTGATGGCGATGATCGCAGCCTGCGTCCTTCAGCCGGGCGAATATTTTGCCATCAACAGCAAAGGCGCGCCGACTGAAGTCGTCGCGAAGATCAGTGCGGCCGGCTTTCCGGTGACGGAAGCGGACATGCAAAAGCTGGCGACCGGCTTGGGCGAAACGACGATGTTCGGCCGGGCCGGCGGCGCGCCGACTTTTGCCGTCGGCATGGCGCACATGTTTTCGCGGGTTTCATCAAATCCGACCGCGCTTGCGCTCTGGTATCACTTCGCGATCATGTTCGAGGCGCTTTTCATTCTGACTACGCTCGACGCCGGAACGCGGGTGGGGAGATTTTTACTCCAGGATCTGCTGGGGAATTTATGGAAGCCGCTCGGCGACACGCGCTCGCTGGCCGCCAATCTTTTTTCGAGCGTGTTGCTGGTGAGCGCGTGGGGCTGGTTCCTCTATCAGGGCGTGCTCGACCCTCTGGGCGGCATCAACAGCCTCTGGCCGCTCTTCGGCCTCGCCAACCAATTGCTCTCCATCATCGCGCTTTGTCTCGGCACGACCGTGCTCATTAAAATGGGTAAGACGCGCTACCTCTTCGTCACGCTCGTGCCGCTTTGTTTCATGTGCGCGGTCACGTTCAGCGCCGCGTATCTCAAAATTTTCTCGGCCGATCCGCGGCTGGGATTCCTGAGCGGCGCCGAAGCCTTGATTCGGAATGCAAGCACGACCGCGGATTTGGCAAAGGTCGCGGAGATGACCCGGCAGGCGGGGATCTGGCGGTTCGACGCCGCGGTCGCCTTCGGTTTCGTGACGCTCGTTTTCCTGATCGCCGCCGGCAGTGCGTGGGAATGGTGGCGGCTTTTGCGCGGTTCGAAACAAATCGTTTTGCACGAGAGCGAGTTCGTTCCGATCGCGGCGATGAAATCAACCGCGAGCTGATCAATGGAGCGCGCGGAATTATTGGACGTGGTCCGCGCTCTGGTCGAACAGCCGACCGCACCTTTCCACGAGGACGCAGTGCGCGATGAGATCGTCGCTCAACTCGCCGCCTGCCCACACGTGACGATCGAACATGATGCCGTGGGCAACATGATTGCGCGCTACCAGCGCGGAACGTCGCAGCCGGCACGGTGGGCTTTCGCCGCGCACATGGATCATCCTGGATGGGTCCGCACCAGCGAACGGGAATGGCATTTTCTCGGCTCAGTTGCCGAGCGATTCCTGGTCGATCCGCGACGCCGCGAATTCGGCGATTTCGCGATGTGGGACCTGCCGGCTTTCGAATTGAAGGGCGACCAGATCCATTCGCGCGCGTGCGACGATTTGCTGGGCTGCGCGGAGATCGTTTGTCTATTCCGCGAATTGGAGGCGACGGAGGCGGAGGCGCATTGTCTCGGCCTCTTCACTCGCGCCGAGGAAGTCGGTTTCTGGGGCGCAATCCAACTCGCGCAATCCGGTTCGTTGCCGAAAGAGATCACGATTCTCTCCCTGGAAACGAGCGCGCCTCGCGGCGGTGCGGAACTCGGCCGCGGTCCCATCGTGCGCGTCGGCGATCGGTTATCGATCTTTGACAGCCGGGAAACGGCGCGCCTGATGAACGTCGCGGCGGCGAACAACATTCCGGTGCAACGCTGCCTGCTCGATGGCGGATCGTGCGAGGCGAGCGCGTATCAAGTTTACGGATATCGATCCGCGGCCGCGAGCATCGCGCTGGGCAATTATCACAATTGCGCGGCCGACGGCAGCATCCAATGCGAGTTCGTTTCCGTGGAGGATTACGCCAACATGGTCCGGCTCTGCGTGGCGATCACGCGCGATGAAACGTCCGATCCCACCGAGGTGCTTCGCGCGAAGCTGGAGGAAAGAGCCGCCGCCAGTTCGCAATTCTTTCGGCGAATGTAGAGGCACTCGCCGCGGCGAGCGCCTGCCCTATTTCCGCCTGAGCGGGACGATGATGTCCTGGTCGCGACGGGAGAGAATAACCTGGCCGTCATCGATTTTCTTGACGGTGAGCTGATACGTCTGGTTGCCGAGCTGCAATCCAAATACCTGACCTTCCTGCATCGGCTTCCCATTGATGATGGCGAAGCGCGCGCCCTGATCCAGGGTGATCGAAGTGACAGCGAAGGCGGACGGCGAGATATCCGGCCCGGTGTGTTCGGTGTTGTTTTGAACCCTCACCACTGGCTTCCAGCCGATGGGCCAAAACGGATTGCGACCGCTCGCATCCATTGTGAATGCCGATTTGTTTTTCAGCTCAATGGACACGGGGGTCTCTTCCGCGCGCGCTAGTTGCCCGGCGACAAAACCCAGAACAAGAACGGTGAATAGCTTTTTCATCGTTTCAAAATGGCGGTGCTTGCACTCAGGCTGACCTGCTGAAACTGCGGATCTTCGGGGAGCGCGCGAATACTGACTTTCATGATCGAGAGAAGCGGCTCGCTATTTTCCAGTGCAGCCACGGCCTTGCCGAGAGTGGGAAAATCGGCTTGGGGCAATTCGATCAACCAGTTGTAACGCATCCAGCTAGCCAGATCCGCTTCCCGGAAAGGAACGCTGGTCTCGAGGCGAGCTGTCGCTCGGTCGATCTCCTGGTTCGTGAAAAAAGTTTTCATCCGGGGCGGGAACCAGGCAATGGCTGCGCCCTCTGGGCTAAGAGCTTTGAGCGCGGCGAAACGCGTCGTCGCGGTGGTGGCCTGCTTTTCGAGGTTGCTTGCTTTGGTCAGCTCGCTTTTGGAGTTGGCGACCTTTCCCTGGAGCTCCGTGATCGTCGCGAGCATCGTGTCGCTACTCCGGTTTAGCGGCCCGAGAAAGAAACTGAAATAAACATAGATGAGCACGAAGAAACCAATCGTGCTTAACGCCAGTTTCTGGACCTGATCCTTGGTAAGATTCAGCTTTTTCATTGCTTCGGAGTCCTGGTCCGGACTGGTGCCGGGGTCGGCTTGGCCGCGCCGGGGTTGAAAAGTATGTTCAAGCCGAAATGCGCCATCGGCATGTTGGAACCGCCGATGTTCACAATGGTATCGAGGTCTTCGAGCGTTTTGAATTCCACCTTCACTTCGGTGTAACTCTGTCCCAACTGTTCGAGAAGAAGTTGCCGAAGTTCTTCCGCGGCGGCGCGCGGTTCGCGGCCGGCGGCGAGGCCGTCGATAGAGACACTCACCTTGCCATCGTCGAGCACGGTTCCATCCATGGTGGTCAACTGGGCATTGAGCGCGACACAGCGCGAAAGTTTTTCAAGAAAAGGCGCCCAGAAAAAGCGGCCTTCCATGATGCCGTCGAGAACCTTGGTCGTGCTGATAATGCTATTTAATTCCGCCGATCGTTTCTGCGCCGCGGTGATTTTGGGTTCCACCTTCGCCCAGTCGTGCTCCGCCTGGCTGAGCCGGTTGCGGACCTCGAGAGTCTTGTAGGCGTTCCACATGTAGTAAACGACCATGAGCGCACCGAGGGCGCCCAGCACCATCATGCCGATCTTGAGCGGATCGCGCTGGCGCTGCCGCTGTTGGTAGAACTCCTCGTGAAGGAGGTTGAGGTGGAGAGCCATGCGCGCTTAGTTCCTCAGATACTCAAAGGCGGCGCCGCAAGCGACGTTGAGAGAGACAAATTCATTTGGCAACGCCTGCCGCTTAGCTGCCGGCAATGCCACTTCACAGGTCTCGAGCGGATCCCAGATTTCGCAGGGCAACCCGAGCTCGTCGCTCAGGGTTTGCAGAATGGTTTCGGTGCGAGCGAGGCCGCCCGAGACAAAAATGCGATGAATATTCTGCTCGTGTTGGCCTTCAAAAAATCCGATCGAGTTACGAACTTCCGTGGCGAGGCGGACAAGCGAGCTGCGGCAAATCTCGGCCATGCCGGCATCGCCTTCTTCCATCATGACGCGAGCGGCCTGCGCATCGAGCGCGCCGTCCGCGGTGAGGGCCTGGGTGAGCGCCTTGCCGCCATAGTCGATGCTGCGGACGAGGACGAGCTCCTTCTTGCTGCCGATCAGGACGGTGCTCTGGAGGTGTCCCATGTCCAACAGGAGAAAGGCCTCTTTCGCGAAGATGTCCGGATAGGCAAACTCGAAAGCGTTAAAGGAACAAACGGGCGCCAGTTGAAGAATGTCCGCCGCGATCCGGGTCTTGCTGCACGCTTCGGAGATTTGTTTTACCATCGGCCGCAACATTCCGCCGACGAGATATTTCGTCTTCGCCACTCCGGTTTGACCGGAGTCTTGCGCGGGCGCGGCGCCGCTCCCATTGGCCGCGTGGCCATTGGTTGATTCCGCGGACACCGGCGCGCAATCGAGCACGAAATCTTTGCATTCCTGGTTGAGAACGGCGAGGCCGTTGAGGCGGAGCGCGTTGCGGAGCAGATCGATGGGCGTGTCCGGTTGCTCGATGATGCGAAGAAGCGAAGCGGGATCCGAAATCGCCACCGCGCAACCTTTGGCGCTGCCGCCGAGATCCTTGAACAAAAGCTTGAGCTGCTGCGCGAGTTCTTCCGGCGTATTGAGCTCTTCCGGGACTTCGCGCGACGCATAACTCGTGAGCACAAAACGTTCGTCGCCCTTTCGCTGGAGGATGACTCCTTTGAAGACGTGCTTCCCGAGATCGATGCCGACAACTGAATTTCCGCGCCTCGCCATGATGCAGCCCTCCTTATAGCGGGAACCGTGCCGACAACTGCCCTTTTCTGGCAGGTCAACTACGGTGTAATCGCTCCGTTGCGCCAGCGTGATTCAGGCGATTCAGGCCGCGTTCTCGGCCCGGTACCCGAAGAACCGCCGGCTCTTGATGATCGTGCTCACTTCCGGCGGCACCATTCGTTCCCACGCCGGGTTGCCGGACTGCAATTTCGCCAGGGCGTCCGGAGGATAAATGCGCAGATAGTCCGGATTATAATCGGTGATTTTCTGGATGAACTCGTTGTCGATCAGATAACGATAAAGCGATTTCAAATGAGCCGTGACATCCAACTGGGTGGCCGTGACGAGCTCGCCCGTTTTCTCATCGATCATCGGATAGACATAGAGTTTCAAGCCGCTCTTAAACATCCGCCCGAGCGCTTCCAAAATTCCGCCTTCGAGGTGGAGATAATATTTCTCGTCAAAAATTTCCATCAGACTCGGGACCCCCATCACGAGACCGATCTTGTGCTGCGTGTAACGCGAGAGATACGAAGCGAGCCGGAAATACTCGCCGAATTTCGAGATGATCACCGTGCGTCCGAGCGCGCCGAGGATATCGACGCGCGCGAGGAAATCGGCGTGGTTCAACTGGCCCTCGGAAAGCAAATTCTCGAGCGTCATCTCCATTAGCACGACCAAATCCGCGTCGGCGCAGCCGGTCTGCTTCAGGAACGCCGTGCGCGCTCCGTTAAGCATATCGTTTGTCGCGTGCGTAACCGGACGAAAACTGCCGCGCTCGACCAGGATCGATTTCTTGTAGAGGATGTCGGCGGCCTGCACCATCTCGCCGTCCGCGGTAAAAATGACGGCATCGGTTAAACCCTGGCTGACAAGTTGCAGGCTCATCAACCGGTTATCGACTCCCGCATAGGCCGGCCCGGAGAACTTGATCAAATCCACCTGCATGCGGTCCGGCGCGAGATTTTCCTGGAGCGACGCGATCAATTTCTCCGGTTGGGCATGGTAGAATGCGCCGAAGAGCAGGTTCACTCCGATGATCCCGAGCGCCTCCTGTTGATCGGTATTCGATTCATCAAGCATCCGAACGTGAATGATGATTTCACTCGGCTCACCCCGCGTCTCCTGCTGAAAGCGGACGCCGAGCCAGCCCTGCGATTCGTTGTGTTGTTTGAAACTGCGCGCCGCGACTGTGTCGGCGAAAACGAAAAATGTGCGCAAGCTGCCGAGCTTCTCGTCCAGGCGCTCAATCAGAAGATTGTACTCATGGTCGAGCATCGTGTGGAGGCGTTTGCGGCTCACATAGCGATCGGCTGTGCCGTAAATGGCGTCGCTGAACGTCATGTCGTAAGCCGACATGGTTTTCGCGACGGTTCCCGCGGCGCCGCCCACGTGAAAAAAACGCCGGGCCACTTCCTGTCCCGCGCCGATCTCCGCGAAGGTCCCGTACTTCTTCGCGTCGAGATTAATTTGGAACGCCTTCTTATCCGTCCCGATGTCCATCTCCGCCTTCATTCGCGCTTAAGATGCGGGACAATCGCCGGCTCCACAACCGGCCGCGCGCCGTTAGAGCCGCACTCGCTCGACGGCCTTCGCCGGAATCCAGCCGCGGAGATCGTTCGGCAACGCGGCGTAGATCCAGTCGCCCCGTTCGCTCAGGACCTTGATTTCGCTTCCGGGCGGCAACGCGAGAACGGTGCCAGCACTCTCGGCCGTCGCGAGCCGCGCCTGGATGTCCTTTCCGGTCACAATCGCGAGGGCGCTTCCTTTGCTTCCAGTCTCCATGGTGTAGAGAGCAAAAGCGGCGCCGGCGAAAACCAGGAGCGACAAGGCGATCAACGCCATCGGACCGACCGAAGGTCGGCGCGCAAAGAATAGGCGCGCGGTTACAAACAGCGCGAACCAGAAGGCGACGGAAGCAGCGAGCGAGTATTGGGTCGGAGTCCCGGCATCGAGATACTTCTCGAGCGGGGTTTTCCTCAGCTCCAGCGCCCGCGCCTCATCCCGCGCGAGTTGCAGATTCGCTGCGGCTTCCGGATGACGCGGTTCAAGCATCAGGGCGCGTTCATAACTAAGGATGGCTTCGCCGAAATTTCCGAGCCGGAACTGCGCGTTGCCTAAATCATAAAACAGATTTGCGCTGTAGCGCCCGGCCTGCACCAGGCTCTGATATCCATCGGCAGCTTCCTGAAAGCGTCCTTCGCTGTAAGCCTGATTCGCTTTCGCAAACGCCGAATCCACCTCCGCATGAACCGAACCGGCCGCAACGCAAAGCACCGCGATCATGAGAACAAACTTTTTCATGCGCGCAGGTTCTCGATCAACTCGAGCACGTCACTCCGAACTTCCGGCGGAAGCAGGCGAATGCCGTTGTGCCCACCGCTGTAGCGGGCCTCATCGCTTTTTTGGAATAACTCCCGAAGGCGCCGGCGCGTCTCCTCATCCGCTCGAAAAGCAGCGGCGGCAATTTCCGCATCGACTGCATTCGGTTCCACGTTCCTGACCAGCGCTGTCTTCAACTGGACCGCGCGGGAAGCGCGCGAAAAATATTCCTGCGGCGAAACATCTTCGCGCCGCAGACTTCGTTGCAGCGCGGCGGCTTCGTGTTGCAATTGTTCGCGGCGCCGCGCCTCGCGGTCATTCAGGCGGGCCCGCTCAATTTTCCAGCCGACGAATCCGAGGAGAAGCAAGAGCGGAGCGAGTTGCGCGAGCCAGAACCCGCGGCGGGCGAAGAACGGAGTGAACGATTCGGGCGCCGGCGGCAGCTCGGTCACTTGATGGAGAATCTCCTGTTGTTTGGGACTCGGCGCGGGGGTCGCGGCCGCGGCGGGCGCCTGGGTCGCGGGTGCGACCGGCGCGGGAGTCGGGGCGGCGCCGCCCTCGATGCGCACCGGAATCGGATCGTCGCGCAGGGTCACGTACTGTTCCTTTTGCGGATCGAAATAGGTGAAAAGCTGCGCGGGAATATTTTCCTTTCGCTCGTTCGCGCTCAGAACGGTCTCGAATGTTTTCGCGCCGCTGATTCCAATGTCGTCGTCCGGTTTGAAATCGGACGAAGGCGGATATTTGTGCCATCCATGTTCGTCTTCGAACGATGGCGCCGTCACGCGATCGAAATTTCCGCGGCCGGAAATCTTCGCCGTGATCGTGAACGGGTCCCCGACCTGCGCGCTTTTCGGTTTCACCTCCGTGGTCATGCTGAAATTGCCGACCGCTCCACCAAAACTCGGGGGCGCTCCCGGCGGCAATGGTTTCACATCCAGGATGGCCGCTTCGCTCTTGAGTTTTATTTCCCGCGGAGTGCTGGGCGCAAAGGATGGATCCCGGAAAAAATTGTCCATGAACGGATCGTTGCTGTCGAAAAGATCGCGTGGAATGACCGGATTGCGCGTCGTGCGAGGAATGCGCACCACGGGGTTCACCTGCACCGGGCCGACTTCGATCTTGCCGCTGCGCGCCGGCGAAAGCGCGGTCTTGAAGGTGAAGGTCTGATAGGATTTTCCGCCGATCGATTCGATCGCCTGACGCGGTTCGCGCATTTTCTGGGCGGTGAATCCCTGGCCGGTGATTTCCACGCCGTTGCCGAGCGATTCGACGGGCGTGCGCACGTTGAAGCCGATCCGCACGATAGCTGGAATCATTTCGCCGACATACGCGTTCGTTTTGCTGAGGATCAGTTCCACGAATGCGATCTTGCTTGGATCGATCGATTCGCCCGGACGATTCGAGCGCGGCGATTGCGCGGATGAATCCGCGACATGCAACGTCAGTTCCGGAGTTCGATAAGAGCTGCCGCCCGCTTGAACCGTTTGCGGCGGAATCTTGAACGTGCCCGCTTTGAGCGGCATGACCGTGTAGTTATAAATGTAGCTGTAGGTAAATTGAAAATTGCGGCCCTCGAGCAATTGAGATTGTCCGGTGAACCGGATGTCGAGACCGTCGACCGCCATTTCGCCTGGAGGTTTCGCGCTGGCCGATCCGCTCACTTTTATCTGCAATTGCACCGGCTGGCCCACGATCGTCTCGGAATTATCCAGGACGGCGGTCACGCTGGCCGCTGCCCCAAATGAATGGCTCAGTGGAAACAGCACGCACGCCAGCGCGATGATGAAGCGAAGATCGAAGGTGTGACGTGAATGGAACATTGCCGGGCGTGCTGCTACCAGTCGTTATAGACATGCCGCGCGGCCTTGCGTTCAT
The DNA here is from genome assembly GCA_039649045.1 of Verrucomicrobiota bacterium. Taxonomy (GTDB): domain Bacteria; phylum Verrucomicrobiota; class Verrucomicrobiia; order Chthoniobacterales; family UBA10450; genus AV80. The sequence continues at coordinate 52,728 of JBBWZL010000007.1, forward strand.
CAAGCTGCACGCGCTGCTCTTCGTCCTTCATCGACTGTAAGAGCAGTTGCGCTTGCTTCTCGCTCATCTGGCCTTCCTTCTCCGGCTGGTCTTGCGCGGCTTCGACTCCCTGCGCGGGTTGATTCGGTTTGTCGTCGCCCAATCCCTTCACGTCGCCGGCTGGTTTCTTCGGCGAATTGCCGGGCGTGGGCGTCGGAGAACCTTCCGGTCCTTCTCCCTCGCCGGGACTTGGGCTCGGGCTCGCATCACCAGCCGTCGGTGAGGGCGACGCGCCTGGCGATTTTTCATCTTTGGGCTCCCCTCCGTTGCCCTTATCAGCGGAAGGCGAGGGTGACGAACCGGATTGGCTCTGTTGCTGTTGGTCGTCGCCGGGTGAGGGCGATGGCGTTTCACCAGGCTTGGGCTGATCCTTCTTATCGTCGCCCTTCTCCGGCTTCTGTTGGTCTTTCGATTGATCCTGCTGCTGCTGATTCTGGTCCTTTTGCTGTGGCTGCTGATCTTTCTGCTGCTGCTGGTCCTTCTGTTGGTCCTGCTGCTGTTTTTGATCCTGTTTGTTCTTGTCCTGTTTCGGTGGTGGAGTCGGAGTCGGCGACGGTTTTTCTTTCTGCTTCTGCTTGAGCCGCTCGATCTTCTTTTTCACCTCTTCGAGATTGGCTTTCGCGCGCTCGTCATTCGGATCGAGCTTGAGCGCTTCCTCGTAATGCGATTGCGCGTTGGTCAGCTCGTTCAGCGCCTTCTCGGTTGTCTGCGCCTTGTCAGCGCGCTCTTCCAATGTCCGTCCGATATTGAAGTGACTTTTCTCCTGAAGCGTTTTGTCTTTGGAGAGCAACGAGCGGCTGAACCATTCCAACGCCTTGTCGTAATTCTTCAGCTTGTAGGCCGCGGCGCCCGCATCGAATTCGATCTTGTCCGCCGCGTGCGTATTCGGATGCTCCTTCAGCGTCTTTTCGAATTCCTTGTAGGCGTCGGCGTAATTGTCGTTGCGATAGGCATCGAGGCCCGGCGCCGCAGCAAAGAGAGTGTTGGCGAACAACAGGAGCAGTGCGGCGGCCGCGAGCGCTCGCTTTGGTGCGATCGTTCGCGCTACGACCGCCCGCTCTCGCTTTCGATCCCGTAAGAGGAAGCCGGCTGCGAGAAAGAATAGGCCTGCGCCGAGCGGCCATTGATAGCGCTCGATCGGACGCCGCGACAACCGGTCGTCGATTTCGCCCGTCTGCATTTTCGCGAGTCCTTCCCCATAGAGCTGTTTCATCGTCCGCGGACCATCCTCGAGGTGGATGTAAAATCCGCCGGTCGCTTCCGCGATTTCTCTCAGACGTTTTTCGTCCAGCTTCGATTTCACGACCTGTCCCTTGCTGTCTTTGACGAAAGCGCTGCCGCCCCCTTCACCATTGATCGGGATGAGAGAACCTTCTGGCGTGCCGACGCCGACCGTGAAAATTCGCACGCCGGCGTCCGCGGCCTCCTTCGCGGTCTTGACCGCGTCGCCGCTCAATTCCTCTCCGTCGGTAAAGATAATCAGGGCGCGATTGCCGATCGCGCTCTTGCCGAACGTGCGCACCGCCAGGTTGATCGCTTCCGAGATGTTCGTTCCGCCCTCCGGAATTGTGCTTGTGTCGAGATCGGTGATCGCATCGACGGCGGCGTCGTAATCGATCGTGAGCGGAGCTTGCAGAAAGGCGCGTCCGGCAAACGCCACCAAACCGACGCGATCGCCTCGGAATTCGTTCAGAAGATCCTGGGCCGCGAGCTTCACTCGTTGCAGACGATTGGGCGGCACGTCGTTCGAGAGCATGCTGCGCGAAGTGTCGGCCGCGAAGATCAGGTCGAGGCCTTTGCGTTTCACGTCTTCGTAGGTGTAACCCCAGCGCGGTTGCGCCAAAGCCGTGATGGCTAAAGCGATTCCGGCGAGAACGAGCCCAAACCGGATGTTGCGTCGCGTGTGATTGACGGTGCGGGCGAGATCGGGCAAGAGCCGCTCGGAGACAAAATCGCGCAGACGCGTTTTGGCTCGCCGCTCTGCCCGCACAAAAACCAAAGCGAGAAGCGGAATTGCCAGCAACCCCCAGAACCAATGTGGCGCGCCGAAAGTCATAAGCGTTTCACGGCAGCTTTTTCCAGATCGTTTGCCCGAGAAGGATCTGCGCGATGAGCAGACCGCATCCGGCCATGATGAGGCCCGGGAAAAGATCGCGGTACTGCTGGTATTTTTTTACCGAGACCGTCGTCTTTTCCAGCTTGTCGATGTCTCCAAAAATCTGCTCGAGCGATTTCGTGTCGGTCGCCCGGAAGAATTCTCCGTCGGCGATCTTCGCCACTTCCTTCAGGCCCGCTTCGTTGAAATGAACGCGCTGATTTTGATAAACGACATTCCCGAACATGTCGGTCAGCGGTTTCCCGTTCTGCGGATTGAAGACCGGAGTCGGCGCCACGCCGTTTATCCCCGCGCCAACCGCGTAGAACTTTATCTTCAATGCTTTCACCGCCTCGGCCGCGGTGTTTGGCGGAATTTTTCCGGTGTTGTTTTCGCCGTCGGTCAGGAGGACGATGACGCGGCTCTTCGATTTCTTGTCATTCAGCCGATTCGCCGCCGCAGCGATCGCGGAACCAATCGCGGTTCCGTCTTCCACCAGACCAATCCGGACCCGATCGAGATTCTTCACGAGCCAATCGTGATCGAGAGTCATCGGGCTGACGACGTAGGGGCGGCCGGCGAACGCGATGATGCCGATCCGATCGTTCGGCCGGCCTTCGATAAATTTTCGCGTCACCTCGCGGATCGCGTCGATGCGCGTAGCCGACTCGCCGCCAACCGTGAAGTCCTTCGTCAGCATCGAGCCGGAAACGTCGAGCACCACCATGATGTCGATCCCGCTCGCTTCCACTTGCGTGAGACTTTTGCCGAGCTGCGGCCGGGCCATGGCGATGGCCAGGAGCGCGAGGCTGAGCAGAAAAAGGGCGCGCAGAAATTTTCCGACGCGCGCGGCGCTGCTTTTCCCAATGGAACGGAGAGCCGTCGTCGAAGAAAAAGTGAGCGCGGCCGCGGGTCCCGCCTTGCCGCGCCAATAAGCGAGCAGCGGAATGGCCAGCAGCAGAAGAAGCAGCCACGGCTGGGCGAAAGTCAGCGCCGAATTTGCCGGCAACCAATCACGCAGGTTCAAGTTTCCCTCCTTGCACGAAGCGGGTGGCCTCTTCCAAAAGCCGATCGCTGTCCTCGAGCGTGGCGTCGTAGCGCGCGAACTTGATCAGGTCGCAACGGTTCAGAAAATCCTCGAGCAACGATTTTTCGTCTTCCGAAAAAGGCGAGGCATTAGCGAGCGCAGCCAGAAATTCCACCGAGGTCTGGCGCGTTACCGGCAGTTGATATTGTTCCGTGACGTACTGCCGAAGAATGTCCGAGACGCGAATGCTGAATTGATATGGCGTCAGGTTCTCCATTTCTAGACCGGCGAGTTGAAGGCGCTGCAAGGCGCGGTCGCGCGATGATTGCTCCGGCTTCGGGCGGCGCAGCCGGCTGCGAGTCCACCAGCCGATCAAACCGATGAGGATCAGCCCGAGCGTGACCCCGCAATAAACGACCCACGGCGGAACGAGCGAATAATCGACCGGCGGGGCGATTTCATGAATGTCTGCGACGGCGAAAAGAAACATAAGTCAGCCAATTCATCGCACGGCGAGGCGTCGTTCCCGTTGTTTGAAAAACGAACGCAAGGCGGGCAGATAGTTCTCGTTCGTCCGCAGCGAAATGGCATCGATGTGGTTATGGCGGAGCATGCGGTTCAAATCGACCCGTTGCGTCTCCGCCAAGGCGCTGAAGCGCGCGCGCGTGTTGCGGTCGGCGGTGTTGATCTCGATTTGCTCATCGGTCTCCGCGTCTTCCAGCGTGATGATCCCGACATTAGGAAGATGCTCTTCGCGCTGATCCTGAATGTGGACGGCGATGAAATCGTGCCGGCGTCCGCTCACGGCGAGTTCGCGGGAGAAATCGCTCGTCTGGAAATCGGAGATGAAAAAGACCACGGCACGCCGGGTTACTACCTTGTTCAGATAATCGAGCGCAAGCGAAGGTGCGGTGCCGCGTCCCGCCGGCTCGAAGAAAAGAATTTCCCGAATGATGCGCAGCGTGTGGGACCGGCCTTTCTTCGGCGGAATGAAAAGCTCGACGGTATCGCTAAAGAGAAGCAGGCCCACTTTGTCGTTGTTTCGAATCGCGCTGAACGCCAGGAGGCACGCGATCTCCGCCGCCAGCTCGCGCTTCGATTGCGAAGCGCTCCCGAAATTTCCCGACGCGCTCACGTCGACGACGAGAACGACGGTGAGCTCCCGTTCCTCCGTGAACTTTTTCACGAACGCGGTGCCGAGCCGCGCCGTCACGTTCCAATCGATCGCGCGAATTTCATCCCCCGGCTGATATTCGCGCACGTCCTCGAAGTTCATTCCGCGGCCTTTGAAGACACTGTGGTAATCGCCCGCGAAGATCGTTTGGACGAGACCCTTCGTCTTGATTTCCAGCGCGCGGATTTTCTTGAGGATCTCCGCGGGCGTCTGACGGTCCTGCGCGATCACGGGACGGGCAAGCCGGCGAAAATCCGGTCGACGATCGTTTCGCTCGTGATCGTTTCCGCCTCGGCTTCGTAGCTGACGATCACCCGATGCCGCAAGACATCTGTGCCGATGCTCTTCACATCCTGCGGCGTGACGTAGCCGCGGCCATTCAGGAAAGCGTGCGCACGTGCCGCGAGCGCGAGATAGATGGTGGCGCGCGGAGAAGCGCCATAACGAATCAGCCCATCCAGCTTCAGATTGTAGGAGGCCGGATCGCGCGTCGCCCACACGACATCGACGATGTAATCCTTCACTCGATCGTCAATATAGATTTCGTTCACGACGGAACGCGCGGCGATGATGCTCTGCGGATCGACCACCGGCATGACCGTCAGGTTCGGAGCGGAGGTCGCCATCAAATCAAGGATCTGGCGCTCCTCAGTTTTTTGCGGGTAACCGATATGCAGTTTCAACATGAAGCGATCGAGCTGCGCTTCGGGCAGCTGGTAAGTGCCCTCTTGTTCGAGTGGATTCTGGGTGGCTAGAACGAGAAACGGATCGGAGAGCGGATAGGTGGTATCGCCGATCGTGACCTGGCGTTCCTGCATCGCTTCCAGCAACGCGCTCTGGACTTTGGCCGGCGCGCGATTGATTTCATCGGCGAGAATCAGGTTGGAAAAGAGCGGGCCGAGCTTGGTGGTGAACTCGCCCGTGCGCGGATTGTAGATAAGGGTGCCGATCAAATCCGCCGGCAACAGATCGGGCGTAAATTGCAAACGTTGGAAGCCAGTTTGGATGCAGGCCGCCATGGTTTTGACTGTGAGCGTTTTGGCCAAACCGGGGACGCCTTCGAGCAGGATGTGGCCGTTCGCGAGCAAACCGAGCAGAAGCCGGTCGACCAAATATTTCTGACCGATCACGACGTGACCGATCTGTTCGCGCAGCGGCGCAATCCATTTTCCCATTTCCTCCACCTGCTGCGAGATTTCCTGCGTCGATTTCATAAGAAGAATGAGACAGGTACGGGGGGAATCCGTTCGATCAAGTCTACATCTTCTCGCTCCGGGCGCGGCAGCTCAGGAGAACCGGTAATCCCGAATACGGCTCCATTCCCCGAATCCGGCCTTCGAGGTAACGTCCGTATGGATCGCTCAACAATTTGGGCTGGTTGACGAACAGGATGAACTTGACTGGCTCCACGGCGCGGCCTTCCTCGTCGCCGGCTTGCGCGGCATAGAACAACTTTAAGCGCCGGGTCCCGATCGTCGGCGGCGGATTTTCCTCGAATGCCGCCCGCAACATTCGATTCAAGACCCCTGTTCCGATGCGGACTTGCCCGGCGCGGCGGATATCCCCGATCAAACGAAACAGTTGCGTGACGTTTTCGCCGGTAAGCGCGGAAGCGACCAACACCGGCGCGTAATCGAGAAAGAAAAGGCGTTCTCGGGTGTCGGTGATGACTCGCTCCATGGCCGCTTTCGCGCCGCGCTCCGGTTTCACCAGGTCCCATTTGTTCAACACGACCAGACACGGCTTCTGCGCTTTCTGGATCAGCCCCGCGATTTTTTTGTCCTGACCGGTGACACCGCTCGTTAGGTCAATGACGAGCACACAAAGATCGGCGCGGCGGATCGTGCGTTCGGCGCGCATCACGCTGAAAACCTCCACCGAGCTGGAGTGCTTGCTCCGGGCGCGAATCCCGGCGGTGTCGATGAGAAGAAACTTCTCGCCCTCACGTTCATACAAGATATCGACAGCGTCGCGAGTTGTTCCCGGCAGTTCGCTTACGATCGTGCGGGCATCGCGCAAAACGGAATTGATCAACGACGACTTCCCGGCGTTGGGCCGGCCGACGATGGCGAGGGCCAGAGGATTTTCGATTTTCGATTTTCGATTTTCGATTTCCAGCGTTGCCGGAAGAAGGGGATCGATGGTTTCGAGCAGGTCGGAAATCCCGCGGTTATGCGCGGCGCTGATGGGGATCGTGCTGTCGAAACCCAACTGGAGAAAATCGTTCTCCAGGTCTTCGTGATTCGGATGATCGATCTTGTTGACCACCAGCACGACGGGCGATTTCGATTTGCGCAGAATTCTCGCCAGCTCCTGATCAATTGGCGTAAGGCCGTCTTGCGCGTCGACGACAAACAGGATTACATCGCTCTCGCGCATGGCGGCATCCGCGGCGGCGCGAACTTGCGCGGTCAATTCCGTTTCGCCGGCGCCTCCAATTCCACCGGTGTCCCAGACGGCAAAAGGACGCGCACCGCGGCGGCACGGCGCCTCGAGCCGATCGCGCGTGATCCCGGGTTGGTCGTGCACGATCGCGATGTTGCGGCCGGCGAGTCGATTGAAGAGCGCCGACTTGCCGACATTCGGCCGGCCGACGATGGCGACTTTGCCGACGCTTTCCATCGCGTTTTCCGGGTCCATAACGGCGCGTGTCTCCGCGTTAACCCAACTTCGCGTTTGCGTGTCCCTCGGCCGAGAGCTGCCGCACTCCATCGCGCACGTAGATCATTCCGGACACGAGCGTGAACAATCCGGCTGCGACGACGATGTAGAGCAGGGGAGGGATGCGCAGTTGCAGCATGACCCACGCGATGGCCGCCATTTGCAGAACCGTTGCCACTTTTCCTGTCCAGCTCGGCCGCACCCGCACCGTTCCGTTCAAGATATGGAGGACCGCGCTGCCGACGAGAATGACGGTGTCGCGCGTGATGACGAGGACCGGGAACCACGCGGGAAATTTTCCGTAGTTCGGGTCCACCTGGCTCCAGTTGCTGATGCTCAGCGTAATGATGCCGCTCAAGAGCAGTCCTTTGTCGGCAATCGGATCGAGGATGCCGCCGAGCGAACTGCGTTGATTGTATCGGCGCGCGACGTAGCCATCGAGCCCGTCACTGACGGCGGCGAGAAGAAAGACGGCGATCGCGGTGAAGCGCATCCAATCCTGAGGCTTCCCTTCCTGGATGCTCTCGCCGTAATAAATCGCGAGCGTGACGAATACCGGGATCATCAGGATCCGGATCACGGTAATTTTATTGGCGGTGGTCATGGGCAGCGCGGGCGATCATGAAAAGTTGAAGGGCTGTCCCCGCAACTTGCAAGGGAATTTGGCTGCTGGCTTACGGCGAACAGTTCTCGGCGACCCAGCTCAGATAACTCGGAAGACCGTCCGCGATCCGCCAGACAATGATTTCCGGCACGTCGTAGGGATGCAAAGACTTCAATCGCTCTTGAAACGCCGCGTAACACGCGCCCGTCGTTTTGAAGAAGACCAGCGTCTCCTCTCCGCTCTCGATCTTGTCCTGCCAGCGGTAGATTGACTCGACGGCCGGAACGATATTCGCGCAGGCCGCTAACTTTTCGGTCACCAATTCTCGCGCGATGCGCCGCGCTGTTTCGATGTCCGGAAACGTGCTGCAGGCGAGCAGGATTTCTTCGGCCATTGCTCGTGCAATGTATCATCTGATCCGGGGAGCGCACGCGCCTCGCGTGCTGGTTGCGGCGCCATCGCCGCAACGAACTTGTTTGGTTTGGGAATAGCCTGCGGGCCGAAAAAGTTCGCGATGACGAGGGCGTCATCGCCAGCACGCGAGGCGCGTGCGCTCCCCAGATCTTTACGAATCGCCACTAGGCGAGCTGGAGCGCGGCGGCCCGGCAAATCCATCCGCCGCCGAGGACGATGTCGCCGTCGTAAACCACCGCGGCCTGACCCGGCGTGACCGCTTTCTGCGGTTCGTGCAATTGGATCCGGGCGCGGCCACCCTCGATTCGTGATAGCGTCGCGCGAGTGCCCGGGTGGCTGTAACGAAGCTTGACCGTCACTTCGATCGGCTCGTCAAAGTCGCGCCGGCTGATCCAATTGACCTGATCGATCTCGAAATCGTCAGAGACCAGATCTTCGGCCGAGCCAACGATGACTCGGTTGGTTTGCGGATCGAGATCGACCACGTAACGAGGTTGCGCGGAACCGCCGGGCAATCCCTTGCGCTGACCGATTGTGAAGAGCTCGATCCCTCCGTGTTCGCCGAGAAACTTTCCCTCGAGATCGTAAATGCCTCCGGCATGAAATTCTTCAGCGCCGAGGTGCGAGCGGAGAAATGCTTTGTAATCGTTCCCGGGGACGAAGCAGATTTCCTGGCTGTCGGCTTTGTCGGCAACCTTCAGGCCTAACGAGCGGGCGATCTCGCGGATCGCGGGTTTGGACATGCCGCCGAGCGGGGTGAGGGCGCGCTGCAATTGCGCCTGGCGCAAACTGAACATGAAATAGGACTGATCTTTCCGCGAATCGACGCCTTTGCGCAGGACAGCATGATCGCGATGATGCTCGATAATCGCGTAATGGCCCGTGGCGATGTACTCGCAGCCGAGCGCTTCCGCCTTGTTCCAGAGATTGCCGAACTTGAGCTTCTCGTTGCACATCACGCAGGGGTTCGGGGTGCGCCCGGCCTGGTATTCGCTGGAAAAATAATCGATGACAAGGCGTTCGAATTGATCGGCTTCATCCACGACGTAATGGGGGAAGCCTAACGAGTGGGCCACGCTGCGCGCATCGGCGACCGCCTGCGGGCCGCAGCATTTGTCCTCCGCGCGCGAGATGCAATCCTGCGGCCAGACTTTCATGGTCACGCCCACGACGTCGTAGCCCTGCTCGCGCAGGAGATACCCGGCCACGCTGGAGTCGACACCGCCGCTCATGCCGAGAAGAACGCGCTTTTTCATGGGGGTAGACCGTAACTCATGGGACCCATAAGTCATATGGGACCTATGCGAACGGGCCGGCTCACGAACTCGCTCCCGCGCAACGTAAAGCGCCAGGGAAAATCCTGCGAACGGCTGATCCCGATCCGCGGATCGGCCACGACGCGCGCCTGAGTCTCGTCGTTGCGCACAAAACAGCGGCGCGGCTCCGCGCAGATGCTCATTTCGTGATGCCGTTTCGTGATGTCGAGCGCCTGAGCCAGTTTTCCAGGGCCGGAGCAAAGCTGGCGCACGTCCTCGACGCCGCGGCGCGCTTTCATGATCGTCAGGCCATGGCGCGGCGCGAGCGCGCGAATCAGAATGAGGCCGCTGCGCTCGCCGCCCTTTACCAGAACATTGAGCATCCAATGCACGCCGTAATTCATGTAGATGTAAATGGCGCCGGCAGCGTTGCGCTCGACGAAGGCGCGGGTGCTCGGCCGCGTAAAGGTGTGGCAAGCCTCATCGTTTAAAGTCAGATAGGCTTCCGTCTCCACCACGATGCCGGAGCATTTCCCCCAAACCAGCTCAGTCCCGATGAGCTCGCGGGCGCAGAGAAGCGGATCGCGCTGAAAAAAAGCGCAGGAGAGGATTGGTCTCTGCATTATCGCCACGCCAATTTGAAGCGTCCGCCTAACGAGAGCTTCGTCTTGCTACGGCTCGTAGTAGACGGGCAGTGTGATGCTGCATTCCACCGGCTTGCCGTTGCGAAACGCCGGAATGAATCTCGCCACCCGAAAATCCTCGGCGGCCGCGCGGGCGAACCCAGCCAGAGGCGGACTCTCAGAGACAACGCGCAGGTCTTTCATGTTGCCTTCCGCGTCCACTTTCAGCGCCAGTTCCACGATGCCTGTGAGCACGGAAGTCAGGCTGTCGTTTGGATAATGTAAACCTTCGAACTTCGAATCGGTCCCGGCGAAAGGTTGTGGACCGATGAAGTCACTTTCCTTTTTCAACTCCTCGGCCTCCTGGTTGGCGAAAATCCGCAAACGCGGTTTTCCGTCGACGATTTTGAAAGTCACCGTGCCGTAAAACAGAACGTAGACCGGGTGCTGATTATAGACCGCGGGAATGAATTTGGTTCGATCGAGACATCTGACTAATTCTTTTTCGAGCAACTCGTACCCCGGAGTCCCGCGATAGGTCCAGACGTCCGCGGTGTCCCCTTCCTTCGAGACGGAACAGCAAAACGAGAGCGTCGCATCTTTCTGCCCGTTCTTGATCAACCCCGCGGTATCCATGCGATTAATGACGGAGGTCGGCCCTGTTCCAAGGAGCGCCGGGCGATACTTCGGCAGTTCCGCTGGAGCTGCCGGGGAGGCAGCCGGAGTCGCGGAAGCGGCCGCTGCCGGAGAAGTGGCCGGAGTCGCCGGGGCGGACGGTTTCGCAGAGGCGGACGGAGATTGCGCTTTGGGTGAAGGAGTGGCGCCCGGTCTTATCTCCACTTGGGCGGCAACAAAACTGCCGCAGCCGAGCAAAACTGCAGCGAAAGATAAGAGGATTCGGCGCATGACTTGCCTACGCAACGCAGTGCTCGAGCTTTCGCAAGGCCAATCTCGCCCGATTCGAAACGTTGCGCCGTCCGCGGCGCTTATTTCTTGTGCGATTTGTTTCCGTGAGAATTTCCCGGCCCGTGGCCTTTCCCGGGCGCCTTATTGCGCAGGGTTGATCGGCGGTTAGGCGAATGGGAGGGCGATTGTTGCGGCCGGATATTCGATTGCTTCTCCGGCTGCTCGGCGGGAGGCGACGGTTGGTTCGCCGCATTGGCAGCGGCATTCGCGTTCGCACGCGACATCTGAAGGGATACCGGCATGTCGGGTGTGATCGGAAGCGAGTTGTCGGGAACTTTAGCCTGCGAATGTAGCGCAGCGGCGTACCCGGAGACTCTCGGTAAACGGTAAATGATCTGCGGCTTTACCCGGGGCGCAGAACTCTTCGATTCCACGGACTGCACCGGGGCCGTTGGTGGCTGTTCGGCGCGCGACAGCGGTACAACGAGCGCGATCGCGATCATGACGATGAAAGCGAAAACAGGAGTCGGGGATTTGGGACGTACTGCCATACGCTGTTGCGGTTCGGGGGCCGAACCGCGGCGGTGAAAAACAATACAGTACGATTGATTCTTTGGATAGAAAAACCCGCGCGCCTGATTCCGGGATCGCCAGTGTGAGCAACTAGACGACCGAGGGACGGCAAGGTAGATTCCATTTCTCGCATGCCTCAATTTTCTTATCGCGCGCGCAATGCCCAGGGCGGTTTGGTCGAAGGCATCCTTGATTGTCCCGATCGCGCGGTGGCCATCCGGCAGATCGAGCAATTGCGTTATATCCCCGTCCGGATCGAAGCGCTCGGCAGCGAACCAGCGCCGAAGGACGGCAAGAACGGCGCTGCCGCGGTCGCGCCTGCACTCGCCGTCCCGACGCAAAAACTAAAAATTCCGCACGGCCAGTTGCTGATTTTTACCGAGCAACTCGGGCACCTGCTCCAGGCCGGGATGACGCTCGACGAAGGCTTATCCGTCCTCGAGAAGCGGCTCAAACAGCCGCGCGTGCAACAGATGACGCATGCGCTTCACCAGGCCCTGGTCGATGGCCGGAGTTTCTCGCAGGCCTTGCGCGATTTCCCCCGCATCTTCCCGGCGATTTATGTGAACCTCGTCGCCGCGGGTGAAGCGAGCGGCGCCCTGCCGGATATTCTGGCCCGGCTGGTCGAGCATTTGATGCAGGCAAAAAATCTGCGCGACCGCGTGCAGCAGGCGCTGATTTATCCCGCGTTCCTTGCTCTGGCCGGAGCGGGTCTGATCACCGTCTTCATCACTTTCATGGTGCCGCAATTGGTCGGGTTCATGTCCCAAAACGGCGGCGCACTTCCGTTGCCGACGAGGATTCTGCTGGGCGTGCATCATGCCATCACAGCTTATTGGTGGCTGGGCATCGTCCTCGCGATCGGGGTGGTCATTGGCTTCCGCGCTTTTGTTCGCACCGACGAAGGAAGAATTGCCTGGGACCGGTTCCGTCTGGCGATTCCCGGTTATGGACGCGTCTTGCGCCACCGGTATTACGCACAATTCTCGCGCACGCTCGGCACGTTAATGGAAAATGGAATTCCACTTCTCAAGGCGATTGATCTCGTGACCGAGATTGCCGACAACCGTTATCTCGAAATCAAGATCGCAGAAGTGCGCCGCGCCGTGATCGACGGCGCCACGCTCTCGACGGCGCTGAGCGCGCAGGATTTGTTTCCCGATCTGTTTACCGACATGATGGCGGTGGGAGAACAGACCGGTCACTTCGCGCAAACGATGCAAACCATCGCCGATGTTTACGAACGCGAATTGGATCGCACGGTGAAAACCATTTCGGCGTTGATTCCCCCGATCATCATCGTCCTGATCGCGATCGTGGTCGGATTTGTCGTCTACAGCATTCTCTCGGCGGTCTTCGAGATGACGCACAGTTTGCAGTTTCGGCCGCACTGAGGTAATCTCGCGCCGTCCATGCTATTTCGGGTTATCGCGTTTTGCCTCCTCCCGCTCGCGGTATCCTCGACGCGAGGCCAGGACGTGGTGACCAACGCGCTGCCGGACAAATCCCCGAAAGCGACCACCGGCTCGAATTTCGAAAGCGCCTGGCTCGATTTGCGGATGACGGCGGCCGCGAATTCCAAACCGCAAACGACGCCGGACTGGGTGGAAGCCGTCTCGATTGTCCCGATCCCAACAGCGCCCGGCGTCGCGCAGCAAACCGTTTTCCGCATTCGCCTCAACCGTCCGAAAGCAGATTTCCAGGTTTTGTTCTTCCGTTTATTTTTCGATGACAAGCCGGAACAGCAACCGCGCCTGGTCGCATGGGATGAATCCGGCACCGTGGTGATGCAATCCGGACCGCTCGGTTCCGGTCTTGGCCTCCCGATTTCCGAAAGTGTCATGGTGCCGATGGTGGGAGTTTCGACTATCGACCTGGAAGTCCCCGGAGACGGGAAGACGATCCGCGGCGCGTATCTCGATTGGATGGCAACCGCCGAAGTGCTGCATCCGATCAGCGCTGAGCATCGCGACCTGATTCCCGAGCCGTTCTCCGCGATGGCGCCACTCCATGCGCCGGCCCAGGACAGCGAAAGACTGGGGACCGTGACTGCCTCGCTCGCGGCGGAGACGATTCGAATCGGAGCGAGCGTGGAGCAAGGCGCGGCCTTCCAATTCGGACTCGAATCCCAGCCCCTGATGGCGATGCTCACCTTCGAAGTCGCGAGTCCGAACATCGAATCTCCCCCGGAAGTTTTCCTTAATGGCGAGAGCGTGGGCCCTGCCGTTCTCGCTCTGCCCGACCTCGCGGATCCAGCGTATCGCGGCGAAACAGCGTCACTTCTCAGGCGGATGCGTTTTCAATATACCGGCTGGCTGCGCGCGCAGAAGCTGGTGCCGGCCACTCACCTGAAGGTGGGAACCAACGACCTGGTCATCGTCGCGGGAGCGGGTACGCCGGCCTCGGCGATTCGCTCCACCCAGATTCAGCTAAAATATCTTTGGGACAAAACCGACTACCAACTGCAAACCGACCGTTAAACGAGAATGAAAAAACGACAAAGCGCTTTCACCCTTTTGGAAATCATGCTGGTGATTAGCATCATCGTCATCCTGCTGGGGGTGGCGATCAACAAGCTCGGAAACACGACCGGCATCGCCAAGACCATGCGCGTCCAGGCGGACATCCAGGCGATATCGACGCAGATAAAACTTTACGAAAGCATCAATGGATTTTCGCCGACGACCGAGCAAGGCCTGCAAGCTCTCGTGACTCAACCTTCGACTGAACCGAAACCGTCGCGTTGGTACCAGCTCTTCAAGGAGATTCCGAAAGATCCCTGGGGCAACAACTACATTTACCTCGCCCCGGGCCGAAAGAACCCGACTAGTTACGATCTCTATTCGGCGGGGCCCGATCGCAAGGCCGATACGGCGGACGACGATTGGGGGCAATAGCCCAATCGTTTTCGCGGATCGACTGCGTTCCTACAATTCCACTTCGGGCGTCGGAACCGGAGTCGGCACTGCGCCTGGATTTCGTGGAATAACGCCGCGCACTCGCGGAGCCGGCGTCGGTAACATCGGAATTGGCATCGGCTTCTGCGCGTTGAATGGAGGTTGCACCGTCGTGTTCGGCTGCGGAACCATCGGCTGTGGCTGGACGAAATTCGGCTGCACCTGTGGCTGAGGCATATTTGCGTTTGCGATTGGCTGGCGCAAAAGCGCTTCGTTGAAGGTCAGCGTCGCCGTCTGCCCATCCTTTGCGATCGTTACCGTGGTGGCGCCGATCTTTTCCGACCACTCGATGCTGGTGATGCTATATCCATCCACCGGCGCGGCCGTGGTCAGGTATTTTTTGAAATTCTTATCCGCACTGGAAGCGATCGTGACCAGGTCCCCGTCCTTCGCGCGGGCCGCGTTCGCCACGTAGAGATCTTTCGCGAAATTTGGCGTTGCCGCCGGCGCGGCCACCGCGGTCGCGACTGCAAACGGCGAGCGATCCAGCATCGCCTGATAACGGGCAAAGGTGAAAGGCTTCGGCACATCGTCCGCGACGATGGCGGAGAACGGCAGACCGAGCAGAAGGAGAAGGAAAAGCGCTCTCACTTTCATCAGCAATGGATACGTTATTTTCCAGCGGGCGCAAACCAGCGCGCGATCTTGAATTTCCCGCGCATCTGGGTCGGATCGGCCGGGTCGATGTTAAGCGTCACGCTTTCAAAGACCACGAACGACTCCGGCTGCTGGACATCGAAAAGGAAATGAACGAGCGGCGGCCACGGGCTTTTCGTCTCGATCGAGGCAAAGACGGATTGGTGATCGGGCGTCGAATCGCTGACCCCAATGGCCGGGTTTTCGATCAGGACATTGTGCTTGCCGGCGATTTGTTTCACTTGCTCGAGCAGGGTCGACGCTTCTCCCGGGCTCTTCAAAACAGGCTGGTGTTGCTGGATCCATTGCGCGCGTTTCGTCCACAAATCGCGCTCCTTGATGTAAACGGTTTGCGCATTCCGCGTCGATCGTCGCGCGGTCAGATCGGCGTTTGCCTGCCCGAGAGTGCCGAAGAGTTTGCCCCAAAGGTAGAGATTGATCAGGAGAAAGATCGCGCCCGCCACGATCGCTCCGAGGAGGCGCTCGCGCTGGTTCATCCGCTGGTACCAGGCCGGCATCATCGCGGTTTTCCCTCCAGGCGGAATTGCGCGTGGTCGTTCGGCAGAATCCGCGGGGCCGCCAGCTCGAACTGAAATGTCCTCAAGTCGGGATTCTTTTTCACCGCGTCGGCAAACTGATAGGCGAGCGCGGCCGAGTTCGCCTCGCCTTCGACCGATATTTGCCGCGCCGATTGATTAAAAGTGGTGATGCGAACATCCGCCGAGGGGAGGCTGTCGAAGAGATGGAGAATCACCTCGATCGGGTAATAATGAGGATCAATCGCGGGCGCGAGCGCTTTCCATCGGGCTTCCGTCTGCTTCACGAACTCGGTCCGGGGCGCGTCGTTTTTGATCTTCTTATCGAGCCGGCCAATTTGAAAACGCAAGATGCCGAGATAGAGGAAGAAGAGCAGGAGCAAACCGGCGTACGCGCATCCGGCCACGAGTAAACGCTTCCGCCATTCTTTTTGCCGGGCGAGTTGTTCGCGCCGGGCCCGCCAACTGGCCGGCAGAAGGTTCAACCGCGTTTCGGCCGGTGGCACTTCCACCGCGATCAGCTCCACGTTGGTCGCAAAAATTCCTTCCACGGTATCGCGCAAAGAGAACAGGCTTTCGTCGAGGAGTATTTCGGGTGAAGCGGTGTTGATTCCCTGGAGCTCCGCGCTCAGGGCGAGCTGCGGCAAATCGCGCTGGAGCTGCAACGGGTTCGCGGCCTCGAGGGTGCCGGTAAAGCTGAGCTTGCCTTCCTCCGCGATGGCGCAGACGAGCGCTTCATTCTCCGGATAAATCAGCAGCGCGGTTCCCGCCGGGGCATGGGTCGCGGCGCGTTCACAGGCATAGACCGTGACCTGGCTTGGAATAATGCCGCGAGCAAGGAGCGGGGCGGCGAGCTCGGATAGCTTTTCGTTGTGGACTGCGACGGCGGAGATGGCGCTGCCTTCTTCCGTTTGCGAAATGATCTCGGAATCGGTGGTCATTTCTTCTGTCGAGTACGGCATCGCCTTCTCGATCTGAATCCGGACCATTTCGGCGAACTCTTCCGGATCGGTCGTGGGCAGGCGGAGGCGTTGCGCCAGGACCAGGGCGACCGGGAGGGAGAGGACGATATCGTCATCGGGGTGGAGGAGCTCTGCCGCCTCTTCGAGACCGGTGAGTCCGCGCACTTCCCACGCGCTGCTATGCTCCGCAAAGCGCACCAGGTTCCAGCCATTCGCGGCGGGAGTTATGTAGATGCGTTTCGTCGCGGGCTCGATGTCAAAGCTCCTTCCAGGATTTTAATTGAATAGCACTGCCTACTTTGCTGACCACCATTCGCACAGTCCGCGTCGCGGTTCCCGATCTTCCGGTGCTAACCACCCGCAGGATTGGACCGTTCACGGTGACGAAAGGCGCAATTTGCGCAAACTGAACTTCCGTCACGCCAACTGCAATCTTGAAGTCAGCCAGCGTTTTAACCGCGTCGTCGTCTGTGCCTTGAATGCCATCCGGCCCTGGCCGGGCGCTGAGATATCGATCGACGAGACCTTCCGTCATTCCGGGCAGAGAGAGAAGAACATCGCGCGAAGCCCACAGGACGTCGATTTGTGGGCTCGTGCTCATGATTGTCAGGTCGGCATCCCAATCGGGCTGTGAAGTGAACTCGCTCCAGCCGCGAACTCTTTTCAACTCCTCGAGGGTAGCGAGCGGTTTGTTCGCGGGTCTGTAATTGGGATCGTCTTCCGCGCCATTGAGCCGAATAAGATTATCGGGATCGACCCAATCGAGCAGGCAATCGATCATGTGGTCGCGTTCGTTCAGGTCTACGCCCTTGATTTCCAAATATCGGCGCAACAATTCGATGAACTGAGGATTCTGGCCCGCCACCAGCAAATTCAAATTCAAGCGGCCGCCTTCGCCCGTCACGCGCGTTTCGTAACTTTGGTTTTGTCCAAACGTTCCTCGGAGCAGCGACGATCCTGCTTTCACGTTGGGATGCAGCGCGATTTCGGCGCCGGAACAAGCCATCGCTTCGGCCTCCAGAGCGCGACTGGCGCTGCCCGAATTGGTCAGCCGGGTGTCGATGTTGAGCGCCCAGGAAATCACCATCGCGCTTAGGAGGAACAGCGCCCACAAAGAAAGCATGATCGCCGCCGCCTTTTTGGAGCGGCGGTCTAGGACGGCCGAGCCGAACTTTTTTTCCGGTACGCTCATGGGAAAGGAGTCCGGCCGAGGGCCACAATCGCCTGCCAGTTCGTGCGCCCCGGCCGTTCCAGCATGATCTCGATCAGCCGCGGCAGCGTCGTGGTATCCGTCCATCGCTCCACCCATGCGTTCAAGCGCGTGTCGAAATAGCGGATCCGCATTCCGCGCACGTTATCCATTAGGGGGACCCACGTTTCGCCCTCATCCGAGCCATCGGCCGTTTCGCGCGGCCGGCGCAAAAAACCGAG
This sequence comes from Verrucomicrobiota bacterium, assembly GCA_039649045.1. GTDB lineage: Bacteria > Verrucomicrobiota > Verrucomicrobiia > Chthoniobacterales > UBA10450 > AV80. The sequence goes on from JBBWZL010000007.1 coordinate 70,622, forward strand.
CTGCAATTTGTCGCTATTGGGCATCGGACGCAGCCGCATCCGGACCGTGAACTCGCCGCCGGCATAGCGCGTCAGCAGCCCCGGGCCCGCTCCGCATAGCCAGACAATTTCATCCCGCGGCCGGTCGTTGAACTTGAACGGTTCGCCGTTCAGGGCCGCCGCACCCTTCGGCAAATCCTGCCACTGCGCCGTCAGCAGATCGAGCAACCCGGAGTAACGCGCTTCCTCCACGCTTTCCTCGGCGGAAATTCGCAGGACGGTGATGTTCGTGTCCACGAAGCGATAAATCGCCAGGCACATTAGCCCCAGAATGGCCGCGGCCAGTGTGATCTCGAGCAGCGTGAAGCCCCGCGCTCGCCTGGGTTTAGCCGCTGCGATAAACATAGAATTCGATCTTTCTGGCGTGGGGCGCACCCCCGCGATTCCACTCCGCCTGCAAAGTCACGCGGTTGATCCCGGTGATGTCCAGATTCCTGTCGTCCTTCAATCCGGCGAGCACGCTCCGTTGCACCAACTTTACGTCGCCGTAACCGGTCGATAATTTCGTCTCTTTCTTCGCGTCGGGGAAACCGGGCGTCGCCTGGATCTCCGCCATCCGGTTCGCGAGGATCAGGCGTACCCGTTCCTCTTCGGAATTCAGTGCGCTCGCGTTCAGACAATTTTCCACCGACCGGCCGAGCGCGAGAACTCCCACCACGAAAATGGTCAGGCCCAAAAGAACTTCGTAGAGCGCGAAGGCCCGCGTTGTGCGCTTACTTCGCCACATAATTCACGATGTCGGCGCGCGCCGTCAGGGCCGAATATTTTGCGGTCCATCCGCCGTTCAGCCCGCTAAAGGTGACCACGGCCGGCTCACAATTTCCGGAGGGCCAGAAGATCCACTCGGCCGGCGGTTCGTCTTCCATCGCGGCCGGGAAAGAGAGTTTGAAAGATTCGCCCTTGTTCACTTTCAACATCGCCACCGGCGCCAGATCCTCTCCGCTCCGCAGGCCTTCCGCGCGCAACCCGATCTTACCCTCGCGCCAGATGATGAGGTAAGAACGGCGTTCGGCGATGCTGCGTTCCTGGGCCTGGCGAACCAGGCCGTTGAATTCATCGAGCGATCGGCGCAACCGGCGATCGGCCAGCACGCCATTTAGACTGGGGACAGCCAGCAACAGGATCAAGACCAGGATCATGACGGCAATCGCCATCTCAATCATCGTGAATCCGCCCTCGCGTCGCATCGAAAAAGTTACGCGCTCACCGGCAAATCACAAGATACCGCCCGCAAGCCGCCGCTAAAAAAACGCAAGCAACCGGCAGCAGCTTCGAGGCTGATGTGGTAATTTCGCCGTGTGAAGGGAATTACGGCGACGGCAAAGATCGCACCGGCTGAGGCGCATCTCGACCCTTGCTCGCCCCATTGTCGCAGCGCGAGAGCCGTTACTCAGCGCCGGTCGGCGATGATCGCCATCAGCCTTTGCGTCGCCGCGGCCGCCGTCGTCGGGGTCCTGATCTGGCAAGGTCTGACCGAGCAAGGCGCTCCCGATCCCTTGCGCCCCAATACCAGTCCGACGGTCGCGTTTCTCGATATCGGCGTCCTCGTTTTCCGCGAAGGTCTCGAATGCATTCTGGTGCTGGCCGCGATCACCGCGAGCATGACCGGGACGAAACAGGCGCATCGCCGGCCGGTCGCGATCGGCGCGGGTGTCGCTTTCGGCGCGACGTTGATCACCTGGTTGGTCGCCGTGCGGATTCTCGGTTCGCTCATGGACAACGTGCCCGCGCTCGATCTCCAAGCGGCGACGGGACTGCTCGCCGTGGTGGTGTTGCTGGTGATCATGAACTGGTTTTTTCACAAGATTTATTGGGGCGGTTGGATTCGCGCGCACAACCGGCGGCGGAAATCGCTTCTTGCAAATGGACGAGGATCGTCCCACTCGCGGTTATGGTGGGGCCTGGTCCTGCTCGGATTCACCTCGCTTTATCGTGAAGGGTTCGAGGTCGTCCTCTTTTTGCAAAGCTACCAGCTTCGTCTGGGCGGCGGCGTCGTTTTGAAAGGCGCGCTGCTCGGCCTCTCGCTTTCCGGCATGGTTGCGGTGCTGACGTTCGTGCTGCAACAGCGCCTGCCGTATCGAAAGATGCTGATCACGACCGGCATTCTTCTAGGGGTGGTGTTGCTGGTAATGGTGGGCGAGCAGGCGCAGGAGATGCAGTTGGCCCACTGGATTTCGCGCACGGAAATTCCGTGGCTCGTGAACGTTTTGCCGGCCTGGGTGGGGATGTGGTTCGCGGTTTTCCCGACGTATGAAACGCTCCTGGCCCAGGGGCTCGCAGCCGTGGTGGTGGTCGGTTCCTATTATGCCGCGCGGCATCTCCGCGGTCTGCCGCCGGAGTTCGAAGCGACGCCAGAGCCCGCGCCGGACGCGCGGATCGTCGAGCAGTTGGAAACGGTTCCCTGATCTCTAGTCGGGAGACCATGCGTACGATTACCAAGTGGACTCTGTTTTGCGTCGTGGCGCTGACGGCTCTACCGCTAACGACCTTCGCGAGCTCACGTCGGTTCACCTACGTCTATGAAGTCACGACCTCTCCTCCTGGCGACGTCGAAATCGAAAACTGGGTGACCTGGAAAACGCGAAAGCCCGACGATCGAGGTTTCGACCGGATCGATTTCCGGCACGAGCTCGAATTCGGGATCACCGACAAATTTCAGGCCGCGATTTATTTGGCTGACTGGAATTACCACCGCGGAAACTCCGCCGGCGAGCGCGGCTTTACTTATGCGGGCTCGGCGCTCGAGTTAATCTATAACTTTACCAATCCGGTCGCCGATCCGATCGGCCTATCGGTTTACCAGGAATTTCAAGTCGGGTATCGGCGTTTTGAATCCGAATCGAAACTGCTGGCGCAGAAAAATTTCGGGAAGTTCGTCGTGGCATATAACGCGACGCTGGAGGCTGAATGGGAAGGCGCAGACCTCGAGGAGAGGCAGGGCGAATTCCAGCAGTCGTTAGGCTTGAGCTACGAGACCAGCCCTCACCTGTTGTTTGGGGTGGAGTGCCTGCATGAGGTGGCCTTCCCGAATTGGTCCGAGGCCGAGAGCGGGAAATTTTTCGTCGGGCCCAATGTTTCTATCCGCGCCGGAAAGTATTGGGGAACGCTCACGGCCCTGGCCCAGTTGACCCGAGCCGGAGACGAGCCGGATTTGCAATTGCGCGCGATTTTTGGGTTCTCCCTCTAAAATGAAGCGCAGCCCTGCCGCGCTCGCGCTCCTCGCGTTTTATTTTGCCGGCTGCGGGTCCACTTCGTTTTATGCGCCGCCAGTCACGCGCGACGCCGCGAATGCCCGCACGCTTACCGCCGGGCGCTCCCTGTTCCTGAATCGCTGCATTCAATGTCACGCCTTGCCCGAGGTGCGGCAGCTTAGCGCTCCGCAGCTTACGGCCATCGTCGGCAAAATGTCGGGTCGCGCAAACCTGAGCGCCGAGCAGCACGATGCCGTCCTGAAGTACCTGCTGACCATTCGCTCGCTGTGACGCATAGGCGACAGCTCCGGCACGATCTTAGCTATCTTCCCGGGAACGGATGGACCGCCAGACTGTTGATGCACTGCTGACGGGAATGCTGGAAAGCGCCGAGGGCGTTTCCGACCTGCTTTTCATCGCAGGCAAACCACCCCTGGTCGAAATCCACGGCCGCTTAAGCGACTTCCCCATCGATACGCCCGATTCGGTCCTGTCCCCGATGCTGATAGAACAACTCGCCGACCAGATCATGAACGGAAGCGAACGGCTGCGGATGGAATTCGCGGCCAACGGTTCCTGCGATTGCAGCTACGCGATCGAAGACCTCGCTCGGTTTCGAGTGAACATCTTCAAACAGAACGGCCGACACGCGATCGTGATGCGCAAGTTGCAATCCGAAATTCCGACGCTCGAAAAGCTCGCGCTTCCGCCGATCTTCCGGGAAATCGTCAAAGAGAAAAACGGCATCGTCCTGATCACGGGCGGAACGGGAATGGGCAAGACCACGACGCTCGCCGCGATGCTGAACGAGCTTAACCAGAGCCAGGAGATCCACATCGTGACGCTCGAGGATCCCATCGAATTTTTTCACGCGCACGGGAAAGCGGCGATCAGCCAGCGCGAGCTCGGCAAGGATTTCCCGAACTTCGCCGACGGTTTGCGCGCGGCCTTGCGTCAGGCGCCGAAGGCCATCCTGGTCGGCGAAATTCGCGACCGAGAGACGCTCGAGATCGCGATGACGGCGTCGGAAACCGGCCATGTCGTCTTCAGCACGCTCCACACGATCAATGCCGGCCAAACGATCAATCGAATTCTCGGAATGTTCGCGCGGGAAGAGGAGCAGCAGCTTCGCCAGCGGCTTTGCGAAACCCTGCGCTACGTCGTCAGCCAGCGATTGGTCAACAAAATCGGCGGCGGGCGGTTGCTGGTGACCGAGATCATGGGGAGCAGTCTGCGCACGCGCGAAACAATTCTTTACGGCGAATCGGAAAACAAATCGTTCCAGGAAATCATTGAGGCTGGATCGACGCTGGGCTGGCACAGCTTCGATCAATCGATCATCGAAGCCCACAAAGCGGGCGTCGTGTCGGAGGAAACGGCGATGGTGTCCTGCACAAACAAAGGCAAGATGCGGCGAGAGCTCGATCTCTTGCAAAGGCAGCGGGGCGCCGCGGCCGAGCAGGCGCCTTCAGGGCTCAAGTTAAACATTCCGAAGCCGATTCGAATTATCGAGGAGCCGGCAGCGGTTTCTTAGCTACCGCTCGGCACAGCGACGCGCTGACCTTCGGCGGGTCCTCACATTCTGGTTGAACGGCCCGCACTCCATCTGACATCTTGCGAGATGAATAAGGCGGTCCTGCTCGCGGCTGGTCGTGGGACGCGGATGCGCAACCTCACGGAAGCGCTTCCCAAACCGATGCTCGAAGTTCGGGGAAGGCCCATTCTCCAACATATCGTGGAAGGGCTGCGCGACACGGGGCTCACCGATTTTCTCATCGTCATCGGCTGGCGTGCGGAAGTGGTGCGCGATTTTTTTGGCGATGGTTCAAAACTCGGGGTGCGTATCGCTTATGAGACCCAGATCGTGCAAGACGGCACCGGCAAGGTCGTCGAGCTCGCCCGAGGATTTACCGGCAGCGACCCATTCATCCTGAGTTACGGCGATATTTTGATCGCGCCGGAGAATTATCCACGAATTTGTGAGTGCCTCGGGTCCGCGGAAACAGTCGTGAGTGTAAAACAAAATGAAGATGTGGCCCAGGGCGGCGCCGTCTTCGTGAACGACAAGTTTGAGTTGATCGATCTCCGCGAAAAACCGAGGCCCGGGGAACCAACGAGCCCTTGGTACAACGCCGGCGTTTACGGATTCAGGCCGAGCATTTTCGACTACATCGCGAAATTGGAACGATCTCCCCGGGGCGAATACGAGCTGACCGACGCGATTCGGGACCTGGCCCTTGCCGGCAAAAAAGTGCGGGCGCTTGAGTTGACCGGCGCTTGGGCCGACGTGCGTGATCCGGAGATCCTGGCGAAACTGAATCGTTAAACTACGGCGATTCCTCAACCGCGGTTTCGCCGGGAGGTTCCTCGCCGATCTCCTCTTCGATTTCGCGGCGCCTTTTCGGTGAAAGGAGCGGGCGCAGAAAACCGTAGAGCAGATAGGTCAGGAAAATGATCGCCGCCATCCATTGATAGAATTTTACCGTGACGGCGATAATGGCGATCAGGATCAAAAAGCGCGGCGTGGTCTGGGTGGTTCGCCAGTTCACGGCCTTGAAACTCGGATAGCGAAATTTGCTGAACATCATGACCGAGAGGAAGACCATCAAAAACGGCAGAACGTATTTCCACCGGCCGATCGAGCGCTGACCTTCATCCAGCCAGAGGAGAAAGAGCGTAATGGACGCGATCACTCCCGCCGCTGCCGTGATGGGAAAGCCGGTGAAATTTTTGTCGGCGCCGGTGGCGACACCGTTTGCCGCGACGCAATTGAAGCGCGCCAGCCGCAGCGTGCCGCACGCGAGATAAACAAACGCGATCATCCAACCGAGGTTCTGGAATTCGCCAAGTACGATCTGATAAACGAGCAGTGCCGGCGCCATGCCGAACGAGACGACGTCCGCGAGCGAATCGAACTCGCGGCCGAACGCGCTGTCGTGTCCGCCAAGGCGCGCCAGCCGGCCATCGAGCAGATCGAAGATGCACGCGGCCAGGATAAACCAGATCGCATCGTGAAACTTCGCCGCGGCGAGCCGGAAGTCGGTGTCCTGCGCTCCGTCGTAGATGCAAAGCACCGCCGCGAAGCCGCAAAATAAATTGCCGGCGGTCATCAGATTCGGCAGCAGGTAAATCTTCGGATTGGGCGCGCTCATTCTTCAGCGAAGCCGGGCGATCACACTCGAACCGCCAGTCACGCGGTCCCCCACTTTCACCAGCACCTCAGCGTCAAGGGGCAAGTATACTTCCGTTCGTGAACCGAAGCGAATCATCCCGAAGTGCTCGCCCTTCCTCAGTTCGTCGCCGACCTTTGACCAGCCGACAATTCTTCGCGCGATCATTCCCGTCAGTTGGCGAACGACGAAGGTCCCGCGCGCATTCTGGAAGGCCCAGGTCATCGCCCGGTTTTTCCTCGTGCAATCGGTATGGCGCGCGTCCAGGCAAAGTCCGGCGTGCGCTTTTCGATAAATGATTTTTCCCTCCACCGGCGCGCGATTTGTGTGCACATCGAAAACGGAAAGAAATATTCCGACTCTCTTTTGGCGGGCGCGCAGAACTTCGGGCTCTTCGATCTCTACGATGTCGGCGACGGTACCGTCAGCAGCGGCGAGAACGGCGTCAGGATCCTCGGGTGAAGTCCGCGCAGGGTCGCGGAAAAACCAGAAGGTGTAAACGGTTAGCAATAGAACGGGGAGCAGAAGCCAGAGCGAAAAAAATGCGCCCGCGACTGCGAGAAGCGCAAGCACGAAGAAAATCCAGCGCGCTTCATAAAGAGTTTGGAATCGCATCGGTCCCGGGCATTTTCGAGGCCGCGAGTGCAGTGGTCAAGTCATGGCCTGTTGCCGCTTCGCTGTCCGACGCGCTGGCTAGAATGAAGCGAAAAACGCGGCCTTCAGGGTCGCGGCTACAGCTCAAGATGGAGCCGCATTCCAACCACAAGATAGTGGGCCGGGCTGGTTGGCTCGGCCCAAGTTGTAGCGGAAAATAGGTGCTTCCAGCCCCAAGATATTAGTTGTTGGAAGCATCGCTTTCGCCTATCTTTTTACACTGTCGTCCGACAGGCAATTATGCTCCAAGCCCAAGACGAAATTTCTCTCGGAAAATCCACCGTAGACGCTGCCACCGGCATTGCCACCAGTCAGAAGTACGACGCCGCTCAAATAGATAAACTCGAAGGCCTCGAGGCCGTGCGGAAACGCCCGGGCATGTACATCGGCGATCCGGATGAACGCGGATTGCACCACATGGTTTTCGAGGTTCTCGACAATTCGATCGACGAACATCTGGCGGGCTACTGCACCAAAATCGAAGTTGCAGTTCACGTCGATGGCTCAGTGTCCGTTCGGGACAATGGCCGCGGAATTCCGGTGGACATGCATCCGAAATTCAAGATGCCGGCGGTGGAATTGGTGCTGACGAATCTGCACGCAGGCGGAAAGTTCGGGCAGGGCGCGTATAAATATTCCGGCGGTCTCCACGGCGTCGGAGCGAAGTGCGTGAACGCGCTTTCCGATTGGTTCAAAGTCGAGGTCTCCCGCGATGGCAAAGTTTACGCGATGGGATTCGAACGCGGCAAAACCACGCAGAAACTGGAGGTCATCGGCGAGGTCAAAAGCAAGAAGAACACGGGGACGCTCATCACGTTTCTACCCGATCCGACGATCTTCACGATCACCACGGAGTTTAAGTTCGAGCGCCTCGGTTCCCGGTTGCGCGAGCTGGCCTTCTTGAATCCTGGCCTGGAGATCACGCTCAACGACGAACGCGGCGATGCAGCGAAGAAGGAAACCTTTTTTTACAAGCACGGGATCGAAGAGTTCGTAAAGCAACTCGGCGAAAACAAGCAGGTCATTCATCCCAAGCCGATCGTGCTCTCCCGGCAGCGCGACGAAGTTTTCGTGGACGTCGTCCTTCAATATAACGACAGCTACAACGACCACATTCTTCCCTTCGCGAATTCGATTCCGAACCCTGACGGGGGCACTCACCTAACGGGCTTTCGCACGGCGCTGACCAAGGCGGTCAATCAATACGCGAAGTCCAACAGCCTCTTGAAGGACAAGGATCCGGCGATTTCCGGCGACGATGTGCGGGAGGGATTGATTTGCGTCCTCAGCATCAAGCTGCCGAATCCGCGTTTCGAATCGCAGACCAAGGTGAAGCTCGTGAACACCGAGATCGATGGAATCGTGAACTCGGTCGTTTACGACGGCCTGATGACATTTCTCGATTCGAACCCGCCGATTGCAAAACGGATTTTCGACAAAGTGCTGACGGCGGCCCGCGCGCGCGAAGCCGCTCGGAAAGCGCGCGAGACGATCCGCAAAGGCGCGCTAACCGGTGGCGGTCTGCCCGGGAAATTGGCGGATTGTTCCGAGCGCGATCCGGATCTCACCGAGCTTTACATTGTCGAGGGCGATTCGGCCGGCGGCTCGGCCAAGCAGGGGCGCGACCGGCGTTACCAGGCGATCCTTCCGATCCGCGGCAAGCTGATCAACGTGGAAAAAGCGCGCCTCGATCAGGCGCTCAAGAACACCGAAATCCAGTCGATGATCACGGCGATCGGCACGGGCATCGGAAAGCCGAAAGACGAGAACACGGCGAAGGACGAGGCGTCATTCGACATCACGAAGCTTCGCTACGGACGCATTATTATCATGACCGATGCGGACGTGGATGGTTCGCATATTCGCACGCTGCTCCTGACGTTTTTCTACCGGCAAATGACGGAGCTGGTGCGCGCCGGAAAGATCTACATCGCGCAGCCGCCTCTCTACCAGATCAAGCGCAAGAAACGCGAAGAGTACGTGGATGACGATGTGCAGCTCAACAAGATTTTGATCTCGTTAGGCGCGGAGGATGTGCGGCTGAAGAACCTGGCGGACAACAAGGAGCTCAGTGCCGCGCAGCTCAAGGACATTCTGGAGTCGCTCGAGCGGCTCGCGAAGCTGAGCGAATCGGTCCGCCGGCATGGTGGCGATTTCGAAACTTATCTTGCCGAGCGCGCGCCGAAAACCGGCAAGTTGCCGACTTACCTGGTAAAAGTGCGCGAGGGGAACGAAGAGTCGGTCCGTTACTTCCACGATCAGCGCGAGGTGCGCGAGTTTCACGAGGAAAATCTCGACCTGAATCTGTTCGACGCTGAGATGGGCCAGGAGCTCTTGCCGCTGACGATCGCGCCGGTTAAAGCAAACGGGGCCGGCGTGCGCCGCCGGGCGAAGCTGGTCGAGTTGCACGAATCGACCACCATCCAAAAAATCATTGCCGAGCTCGCTCGGAAAGGGCTGAAGGTCGATCACTACGCGGCGAGCGATCGTCCGATCTTCGAGTTGATCGAAGGCGAGGGGGAAAAAGCCGTGGTCCATCCGCTGTTCTCGATCCCGGAAATTCACCAGAAGATCGTCGAAATCGGGCGGCGCGGGGTTCAGATCAAGCGCTTCAAAGGTCTGGGAGAAATGAACGCAAAAGAGTTGTTCAGCACCACGATGGATCCGGAGAAGCGCAAGCTGCTGAAAGTCGATCTGAACGACGACAACGCTGTCGATGCCGACAAGATGTTCACCATCCTAATGGGGGACGTCGTCGAGCCTCGCCGCCAGTTCATCGAGGACAACGCATTAAACGTCCGAAATCTGGATGTGTAGGAATGACGAAGCCCTCGTCATTCGACATTCGTAATTCGTCATTTCTCTCCCGTGTATAATCCAAACGAAAAAATCGAGCTGATCAACGTTGCCGAAGAAGTATCGAGGTCGTTTCTCGATTACTCGATGTCGGTCATTATTTCGCGCGCGCTGCCGGATGCGCGGGATGGGCTGAAGCCTTCGCAACGGCGCATCCTCTATGCGATGCACGACCTCTCGCTTTTCCCGAACCGGCAGCATCGGAAATGCGCGAAAATTTGCGGTGACACCAGCGGTAACTACCACCCGCACGGCGAAGCGGTGATCTACCCGACGCTCGTTCACATGGCGCAGTCGTGGGCGATGCGCGAAACACTTGTCGATGGCCAGGGCAACTTCGGTTCGGTCGAAGGCGATCCGCCCGCGGCGATGCGATACACCGAGGCGCGCATGACCCATCTCGGCGCGGCGCTCATGACCGACATGGACAAGGACACGGTCAACTTTGTCCCGAACTACGACGAGACGCGGACCGAGCCAACGGTTTTCCCGGCTGCGTTTCCGAACCTGCTCGTCAATGGCGGGACCGGCATCGCGGTCGGCATGGCGACGAACATGCCGCCGCACAACCTCGGCGAAGTGATCGACGGAATTTGCGCACAGATCGACGACCCGGATATCTCTCTGGAAGATTTGCGCAAGCACGTGAAAGGGCCGGATTTCCCGACCGGTTGCGCCATCCTCGGGCTCGCAGGCATCAAGCAATATCTGGAAACCGGCCGCGGCAGCATGAAAGTGCGCGGCAAAGCGGGCGTCGAGGAGCTTAAGGGCAATCGCGAGCAGATCGTGATCACCGAAATTCCCTACAACGTGAATCGCGCCACGCTGGTCGAGCGCATCGCCGATTTGGTGAACCAGAAGGTGCTGACCGACATCACGGCGATCCGCGATGAGTCGGACGAGAACACGCGCGTAGTGATCGAGCTAAAGCGCGACGCGAATCCGAAGATCGTCATCAACAATCTTTACAAGCACACGGCGATGGAAAGTTCCTTCGCCGTCAACATGCTGGCGATCGATCACGGCCGGCCGAAGTTGCTCCCCCTTAAGCAGGCGAATCAGGCTTACATCGATCATCGGCGTGAAGTCGTCCTGCGCCGGACGAAGTTCGAGCTGCGCAAGGCCGAGGAGCGCGCCGAGACGCTCGAAGGTTACCTGATCGCGCTGTCGAATCTGGATGAATTTATCCGAATCATTCGCGGCTCGGCGAATCGCGATGAAGCGCGGGTGAAATTGCTCGCCTTCGAGTTCACGCGGAAACAGGTGGAGAAGATCGGCATTCTGATTCGGAACGAGGCGCGGCTCGTCGATGGGCGCTACGCGTTCAGCGAGCATCAGGCGAACCAGATTCTCGAGCTGCGCCTTTATCAATTGACCGGGCTCGAGCGCGAAAAAATCACGAAGGAATACAACGAGCTGATCGAAACGATCCAGGATTTACTCGACATTCTCGCGAAGGAATCGCGCGTCTTTCAGATCATCAAGAAAGAGCTCCGCGAGATCCGGGACAAACATGCTTCGCCGCGCTTGACGCAGCTCGTGCCCGACGAAGGCGAGATCAACATGGAGGATCTCATCGCGAACGAAGGCTGCATCATCAGCATTACCCACGGCGGCTTCATCAAGCGCACGGCTGTGAGCGCGTTCCGGGCCCAGCGCCGCGGCGGCAAAGGCGTGATCGGCATGACCACGCGCGAGGGCAATACGGAAGAAGAGGAGGGGGATTTCATAGAACATCTCTTCACCGCGACCACGCACGATTACCTGATGTTTTTCACGACATCGGGTCGCGCCTACGTCGAGAAGGTTTACGAGATTCCTGAAATGGGCCGTGCCGCCAAAGGACGCTCGATCGCCAACCTTCTTGAGCTGCGCGCCGACGAAAAAATCGCGGCGACCATTCGCGTCCAGGCCAAAAAGTCAGGCACAGGCGCGAACACGGTGGATGAAACCTGGGACGAGAACCTGCATATCGTTTTCGCCACCCGCTCCGGCATCGTGAAGAAATCCAATCTCTCGGATTACAGCAACGTGCGCAAAGGCGGCATCATCGCGATTCAGATCGAGAAAGACGACTGCCTGATCGATGCGAAGCTGACCAACGGCGACAACGAGATCGTGCTCATCACCAAGGAAGGAATGAGCCTGCGCTTTCACGAAGAGCAGTTGCGCGATCAGGGACGGAACACGGTCGGCGTCTGGGGCATCCGCCCGGAAAAAGGCGACCTGGTTGTCGCCATCGCGATCGTCAATTCCGAGTCGATGCTTTTGGTCGCCGGCGAAAATGGCATCGGCAAACGCACACCGTTCGATGATTACCGGCGGCAATCGCGCGGCGGCAAAGGCATCATCACGATGAAGACCGGGGAAAAGACGGGAAGCGTCGTCGGTGCTCTGACGGTGACGGAACGTGACGAGCTGATGTTGATCACGACGAAAGGTCAAATGGTGCGGACGCGCGTGAAGGAAATCCGCGCTGTCGGCAGAAACACCATGGGCGTGAAACTGATGGATTTGCGCGGCGCGGAGAAATTGCAGGCGATCGCGCCCGTAGTTAGCCAGGAGAGCACCGAAGTCGAGCCGGACGCCGTGCCGGCGCCGGCGACATAAAAAAGGGACTCGCCGTGGCGAGCCCCTTTTTTGATTCTGATTGTCGCTGAAAGCGGGCCTAGTAGTTGCCGGACGAGCGGACTGTCGTGCTTTCGGTGGTGGTACTCGGCGGCGGGACTTTCTTCGTCGTCGTCGTCGAGGTCGTAGTTGTGGTTGGCGCTGGTTTTTCCACGACGGTGGTGCACGAAGTCAGAAGCACAGCGGCACAAGCCAGAAGTGGAGTAAGAATGATAAGTTTTTTCATAGTTGGAATTATTCCTTCAAGGTCAATTCGGCGCACGTTCCTCGGCCAGATGTATTTCGACCGAAGATTTTGTGAATTTGTTTGCTCAATCTTCAAGGCCGGAGCGGAATTTCTTCGTGCGAGACCGACGGCGCTTCGATTCCAGGATGCGCTCCTTTAGCCCACGCGGCCGGGGCGAACGCTGACGCCGCCGCTTCTCGCGTTGCGCTTTCTCGGCGGCCCGTTGCTCGCGCCTCTTTTTCTCGAGCAGATCGCGCAACCGCTCGCGCGCCAGTTTGCGGTTCATCGCCTGCGACCTCGAGTCCTGCACCGTCACGCTCAGGCCCGACGGCAAATGGCGCAGGGTCACAGCGGTGGAGACCTTGTTTACGTTCTGTCCCCCAGGCCCACCGGAACGGGCGAAAGTTTCCTGCAGATCGGACTCCGGCAATTCCATCAGGATGTGGTTCCCTCGGGCGAAGAACACTCAGAGCGGAGGAATTTTCTCACGGCCGTGTCGTAGGACCCGTGACATCCAGACGAGTTCGTTCAGGAACTTCGCGAGCCGGCCGACATATTTTTCGTCCTTTAGATTTCCCTCCTCATCGAATGCCTCGCGCACTTTGCTGAAATTCAGATCGGTAAAGGTAACCGCCAGGCCGAGCTCGCGCACCACCGGCACTAGTTGCTCGATCACGCGTGATCCGCCAAACGGCCCCGCCGAAACGCCGCAAATCGCCACCGCCTTGTGGATATATTCCTCAAGGCACATGTCGAGCGCGTGCTTCAAAAGACCGGGGTACCCGTGATTATACTCCGGCGTCACGACGACCAACCCATCGGCCCGCGTCATCTTCTCCGCGTAACTGGCGTCTTTCATTTCCTCGCCCGCATCGTCGAGACGCATTTTCAGTTGCCGGACGTCGATTAACTCAGTCTCGATCTCCGGCCGTTTCTTCATTTCGCTCAAGACGAAGTTGGCCACGTGTTCGCTTTGCCGGCCCTGGCGCGCTGTGCCGAGAATGATCGGGATATAGAGCGGTTTATCGTCCATTTTTCTGGAGACTTGTAAGGTGATTTAATCTGCCGATGGCCGGACTCGAACCGGCACGGGCCGTTTAAGCCCAACGGATTTTAAGTCCGTTGCGTATTCCATTTCGCCACATCGGCTTCGTTCCAGCTAAGGTAGCGGCGTTCGCACCCGAGGCCAGAATGATCTGACAGGAAGCAATTCCGTCCAGAAAAATCCTAAGCAGATCGATTTTCTCGACACGGCGAGACCAGCTTCCCTATTCTGGCGGCTCTTGATTCTCTCCCCAGGCATCACGCGTTATTGCAACAGCGACAGCAGGCGTAAATCGTCCGCGAAAGTTAGCTTTTGCTTTCACGACAACCCAAGCCCCGCCCAAACCTATGGCAACACGTTCAGAGATTGAAGAAATCGTTATCAGAAATGTTCAAGATTATCCCTATACCGAAACGGTCACCCTTAATTCGCCGCTTGGAACTTTTTTCAAGGAAGGAGACGACATCGACACGCACCAGAATAAACCGATCCACCGGGTCGATCTGTTCTTGCGCGATCTGAAGAAGGATTTGGGCGCGGAAATTCCGGTGACGCGAGACGATCTGTTGAACCCGGCGATGTTCCCCAAAGTCGAGGATTTGGTGGTGGTCATCGCTGCTGAACTGGAGGACTAGGACATGGACAAAATGCGTATCCTCCGCGTTGCGATTGGCGTTGCGTTGCTCGTCGCGCAGTCGGCCCCGACCGCTGACGCGGGCGCCACCGTAACGCTGCAAACGGTTTGGGAACACGATGCCAAAGGTTACTTCATCATGATGCGGCCGGTCCCTCCCAAAGGCGCAGCGCCTTATTCCCGCGCGATTATTGATGCTGCTTCGCCGCTCTTCGCAGAACCGGAATGCCTGAAGCTCTTCAAACAGGACAGAACCAAGCGAACTGAGGTCAAGTTCACAATCGAAGCAAGACCCCGGGAGGGTAAGAAGCTCTTCATCAAGATCCGTCCGGTGAAGCCAGAAACACTCTCCAACTACGCGATCGACATTCACACGACGGCGGCTGGTGAGCCCGCCCTCATCCTGGACGATGGCGGAAGCCGACTCGCTTATGCGGACCAGGCTGCGGTGAAGCCGCTAAACCCCGCAAATAGCACGACGACGGTCGGAGAGACCAAATTAGATACGAGCAAATTGAAGTTAGGTGAGGGTTTTATCTCCATTCTAAGCGGTGCCGGAGGGGCCATCCTGAGCGGGAAGATCGACGCGAGATTGGGACGAGTTATCAAGGATCAGATTTACATCAACGCAACCGCCAGCGCTGACATATCGATAGAAGGCACCGATCCAAAGAAATACTTCAACAGCATTATCGGTCAAGTCAACGCCACCTATGTCTTGCCCAATAAAGACTATTTTATCATCGGCCACGGATCGCCGGAATTTGGGTTGGTCGGGAGAATCGAAAGCGACAAGGAATTCAAAACGATTAATGGCACATTAGGGCTCGGAGTATGGTTCACGGTCGACAACGGCATTACCCGAGCCATTGGAAACGCCATTTACATTGGGCGACGAGTTGAGATTGACCCGCCTAATCATGCGCCAGCCGTCTGGTTAAGCTACGACTACGTTGGCAAGCTTAAGAACGACGACGCTGGTTCGACTTACCAGACCGGAAACAACCGGTTCAAAGCCAACCTCTACTGGCCGCTCTGGATTGCGCACGGTTGGGACCTCACCGCAGGCATCGTCGACAGTAAGTATAGTTTGCGATTACTCATCGATGTAACCCCAATCTATGACATTCAAAAGAGCCGGGGGTTTGTGGAAGAGAAGGTGTCGCTGGAAGTGATGCCGGAAACCACCACCGGAAAGAAACCGGCGTTCGTGTTGTCCTATGCGAATGGCAAAGCCACCCCAACGTTCACAAACGTAAATACATTCCTGGCCGGCTTTAAAATGCCCTGGTAGCGCCTAGTTTCGGCAAACCTGCTACCGCGCTGACTCGCCCGGTTCTGTTTTCGGCGGCGGTGAGGTCCGGAATTCGCGATGACGAATTTTCCCGCCGGCGTAGGCAATGTAACCGCCGGCGCCTAACGAAAGGAAGGCCAGGATCAGCGTCGCGATCGTCAGGGGCCACGCGCTTTTAGGCCACTTCTTCGGCAGGAAAATTGCCGCGACCGAGACCAGGGCGAGGGCGTAGAAAAAATAAATCAGTTGGTCGGCGCGGTGTGCATGCGCTTTGAGCCACGCTTGCCCATCGTCGTCGGCCATGGAGAGGACGCGGTCGTATGCCTCGTCGCCATGATGCGCCACCGGCCAGGCGGAAACCGCGCAGGCGAAAATGAGAACGAGCGCGGTCAGGCGGCCGCCGCGGCTTCCCAGATACATGGCCGCGATGAATCCAAACAATCCAATCGCGAGGCCGTAAACCGGCAGGGGATTCAACAAGACATGCAGATATTCCGGCTGTTGCAGGTCGCGCAGAAAAGTCTCCATCATAAGAACCACCACTTTTTTTTCTCTGGCTCGATTTGGAGCTCGGGAACCTGCGGGTATTTCTTCCAATCCGGCGCGCAAAAATGCCACCACTCAGTGCGCAGCCCGTAGAAACCGGCATGGGCCATCGCCTTTTGCAGCAGCTTCAAATTCGACCGGGCCACCGGATCGCTTCCTTGATAAACGATCATGGCGGCAGGGGTGAAGTTGTCGAAATCGGTCGGCATCGCGACCTCGTTTCCAGAGGAATCGACCATGGTTGCATCCACCGCCGCGCCGCGCGTGTGCATCGATCCGACCCCGCCGGTCGGATCCGCGACGAAAGAACGGTTATGCGTCGCGTGCCAAAGTTGCTGCTGGGTTGTCGCCGGGCGATAGGCGTCCCAGATTTTGAGGCCATAACCTTTTGCCTTCAGATATTTTTGCGCAATTGCCAGACGTTGCGCGACGCTTGCGCGCACCATGGCAGGAGTCCCCGGAGGGTAGATGGCGCGATGGGTGACGTTATTCGAACCGGCATAGCGCAGATCGATCGTGATCGTCCGATCGACGCTTTGAATGCTTGCAAAATCGCTGTCGTTCGCTGGCGGCTTCCGGGCTGAAGCGAGAAGGGGAAGCAACGAGCTGGCGATCAGAGCTCCGAGCCCGACGCGGTTAAAGAACGGCCCGCGCACAATTAACGTTCTGCCACTGCAGGCGGCGGAGTGATCTTCGCGATGCGTTGCAAAAGAAGCCGCGCGCTGTTTTCCGGAACATCGAAACGCAAATTGACGTTCGCACCCTGGTTTTCAACTTCGGGAGTCTGCGCGTAGAGGAGCAAAGTGGAGTCCTGAAAGCGGAGCCAGCGTTGCGGTTCGTTCCGGATCCGCCCGGCCAGGTCAGCCGCCGCTTGCGCTGACTTCGTTTGCAGAATCATCCGTGCTTTCACCGGATTCTGGAAAGCGAGAGACAAACCGAGCAGATCGGAGGCGCCCAAAAGCTCAGTATTGAAAATTGGCTGAAAGATCGTGGCCAGGTTCGGCGGATCGCGCGAGACGAGGCGAAGGGCATTGCCTTCTTTCAGCGATTGAAAGCGATCAAAAAGCGGGCCGGTGGGTTTTAGATCGGGATCGATCCCGAGCCGGACCCGCGCCAGCGCCGCGACCTCGTGTTCAGCGCCCACGGCAAGAGTCTTCGGGCCGACGCGCGCCAGCGCGAAATCCGGACGCTTCCACATGGGCAAACCGCTGATCGTTTGGCGCTCGAAAGCCTTGTCCTTCTCAATCGATTTGATCACCGGTGACACTTCCGTTCGCGCTTCGACGAGGACAAACTCGCGCTCAGCGCCGGCCTTGGTCGTCGCCATAGCGCGCGTGACGCGGACGGTGTCGCGCGGAAGATTGAGAACCGGCGTCAGTTGCGCGCCGCCAATCAGTCCGGCCCAAACCGTTTGCCATTCGGGCGCCTGATCTTTCTTCCACCGTTTCGGCAATTCATCCCGCTCGAGCTGTTCGAGATTTACCGAGAGAATTGCTTCTGTTTCCTGCGGCAGCCATTCGCGTTTTTGCGGCGATTGAAAAACAAGCGGCACGATAATCGCGAGCAGGACGAGGATCGAAATAATGGCGAAGTAAAATTTTCGCAGTTCCTGTTTGTCGATCTGGCTCGAGAGCACCGCGAGCTCCTCGGTGTGTTGGGAATGGCGGGCGACGGCGGCGCGGTGCTTTTGCACCTCGGCCAAAAGATGGGGCGCATTCGGCGGAGCAATCCCCTGCGAGGCGAGATGGCGCCCGATGTTGAGGTAGGCGGGGTTCTTTTTTTCTTCGACGACCTGATGGTGCCCGCGCGCGTCCTTCAGTGCGTCCTGTTGCGCGCGGCTCTGCTCATTCAAGACGCGATCGCGGGCTTCAAATTCCTCCCGGACCCGCGCGATATTTTTTTCCGCCGCGACGAGAGCCGCCTCTTGCTCATTCAATTTCTCGCGAGCCATCCGGCATGCTTCCGCGCTGCCCAGCCGCGCCCGCGTCACTTCCGCGCGTTCCTCCGGCAGGCGAACGCGGCGAGCGCTGATCGCGGCCATCTGCTTTTCGAGATCGTCGGGTGGGGGCGCCTGCGCCTGCAACTCCGAGAGTTTTTTCAACAGATCGCGGTCCGCGGCGTCGTTGTCCTGGAGGCGCCGTTCCACGCTCGAAAGTTCCCGATCGCAGACATCCGCCGCCCCTCGGACCTCGTTGCGGCGCTGCAGAATCGGCTTTTTTTCGTCCTCCAGTTTGGCCAGGGCTTCGTTCTGTTCTTTCGCGTTCTGCTCCCGTTGCAATTCAATTTTACGGATGCCTTCTTCGATTTGCGCAATGCGCACCGCGACTTCTTTTTGTTCCTGCTCCAGCTTTTTCAGCGCGACAATTTCGTTCCGGACCTCCGGGAAATTCACGGCCTGGGAACAGCCTTCGCGCCCGAGGTTGATCTCGCTTTTTTGCAGGACGCGCTTCTCATGCCGCAACGCCATTCGCGTTTTCTGCCGGCGAATCTTGAGCCCGATCTCGCGCAGACCTGTTCGAATGAAACTCACGGGATAAGGCTAGCTGAACTCGGGTTTTGACAAAGGCTTTTCAAAAAGCGGTGGGTTTCTTTCTGTAGCCGCCGCCCTAACGACCCCTCGCCTTGGTTAGATGTTTCACGTGTTTAGGTCTGGCAAACCTATCCTAGCTAGCTGTTGCTTCGCCAATTCCTTCAAAATCTCTTTGAGGAGTTCGAATGTCCAAGAAACTCCCGGTCGCAGAATTTTTTCTTTGGCAGTGCGCCAAACGGTGTCGCTGCGTGCTGCGTCGAGGAAGTCGTGCCCAGCCCAAGTAAGGTTGTGAATGTGCGAATGCCGAGGCGCATCGCTTGTGACTTCTTCGCTGATACGGCCCTCAACCAAGCCTGCGTCAATCATGATGCGAACATGGTAGGTTTCCACTGGGTCGTTGACGCTGACTGATCCATCCGCGGCCTCCGCCCGCAGTAACAGCGATCTCACGATATCAACGTCGCGCTTCATTCTCTATTTCGATTGACGTCCGGTCCGCAGGCCCATGGTGCAGACCGATCTTGGATAAATGTGATGTTTCAGATTGGAGTACGCGGCATCCAATGCTGAGCGAAGCGCATCGAGCTCTTTGATCCAAGCTGTTTCCGCTTCTGATTGTGTCAAGCCTTGATCGTCAACGAATTGCAGGATGTGGCGTTCTTTATTGCGCGCATGATCGTAAAAGGCGCGTAGCGCTTTTTCGATCTTCTTGTCGAGCCGAGTAAATTCCGGTGTGTTGGATTGCATATGTAATACGTAGAGGGATCCCGATACGAATATTGGCGCGTTGTACCGTCACCGTGAAAAGGGGTTCTTGTCTCCCTTGGCTAAAGGCAGATTCCAATCAATTCCTTGGGCTCGCCGATCTAACCATCAAAATCCGCCACATCGAATTGCATCACGCGGGTTGCTTCCTGATAAAATTCCGCCTCGATCCGAACCTGCCTAGCCTTGCGCATCTGGCTGACAAATTTGTCATAGGGCGTAATGAACAGGTACTTGGGGTCTCCATCCGAGGCTCCGCGTCCGGAAAACGTCTCTTCCGCTCCCTCATCGAACCGAATGGATATTCGGCATCCGTTGTAAGCCGCACACAAGAATTGGCCACGTTCGACGGTGACAATCACATCTTTGCCGTGTTTTGGGTGGCTTCGAATTGTCAATTTCGCGTGCTGTTCACCGGAGTACGGGAAATGAAAGCTCAACTCGTTCGTGGACGTGACCTCCGCGTACTTGGCGACGCCTCTGCCCATTTCGTCCTTTCTGTCATAATACGTCCATGACGAGGCGGCTCGTCTCGCGGCCTTTTCTTCAGCCTTTAATGCGGCATCCAAATACCGGTCGAGTCGAGAAAGAATTTCTTGAACTTCTCGATATCGGCCGCTGGTTCGCGGTACTTTCAGCAACTCCGTTTTGGCGTCCCTGAGTTCCTGGGCGCTCATCTCAGGTGTTACAGTTTTCTTCGCGTTGTTGATTATTTCGTCGAGCGATACAGCCTTAGGAATCTCTACGGTCGCCGGACTTGGCGACGCGATTACCGTCGGTGCTGGGGACGCTGCCGAAGGCGCTGCGAGTTTTGTGATTTGCTCGCTGCGGGCTGCAACCAGGCCGACGATTGCGATCGGCGGGACTATTAGGCAGCACAGCAAAAGACTTACACCGCCAGCGATCCGGCCTTGCGACATGGCGACTATGCTCAGGATAAAGGCCACCAATAACAAAGGGCCATAAATGATGAAGGCCCAAAGAGACAACAGCATCAACAACATGCCAATGGCGAAGCAGACCCATCCGCCAATGACGGCTCCTTGCTTTACGTTGGTATTAACAACGGTTGGCAAGGGAGGAGGTGTTTTCATCAGCGACGATTGCGGGGAGCAGGCTCGGTATTTTGGCCGCCCAGAAATCAGCGTCTAGAAAAACATTCATCGAACGAAGGCTTCGAAGACGGAGCTTTTGTGCGGGCGGCGTGAATTCAATGTGGGAGGGGCTTTTGCGTCATTAGCGCTTCGCACAGCGAAGCGGCTACAGAAGAGGCGAGCTTCTATCCCTCCTCCGCACTGAGCTTGGCCAGCACGCTTAAGTCCTCCAGCGTGGTGGTATCGCCAGTGACACTCTTGCCGCTCGCCACTTCCTTCAGCAAGCGCCGCATGATTTTGCCGCTGCGCGTCTTCGGCAAAGCTTCGGCAAAACGGACCTCGTCTGGTTTGGCGATGGCGCCAATGTGCGTGCCGACGTGTTCGCGCAATTCCTTCTTGAGCGCATCCGTCGCCGCCACGTGGCCTTTGAGGGTGACAAACGCGACGACGCCCTGGCCTTTTAACTCGTCCGGCCGGCCCACGACCGCGGCCTCCGCGACGGCGGGATGACTGACCAGCGCGCTTTCGATTTCCGATGTTCCGAGCCGATGCCCGGCGACGTTTAGAACATCGTCGATCCGGCCGACGATCCAAAAGTATCCATCCTTATCGCGGCGCGCCCCGTCGCCGGTGAGATACTTGCCTTTGAACTCGCTCCAATACTGTTTTTTGTAACGCTCCTTGTCGCCGTAAATCGTTCGGAGCATCGCCGGCCACGGTTTGCGGATAATTAATTTTCCGCCGATGTCCGGCCCAACTTCGTTCCCTTTTTCGTCCACGATCGCGGCGTCGATGCCGAAGAACGGAAGCGTCGCGCTGCCCGGCTTTGTGGGAACCGCGCCCGGCAACGGCGTGATCATGATCGCACCCGTCTCGGTTTGCCACCACGTATCGACGATGGGGCAACGGCCGCCGCCGACCTTGTCGCGATACCACATCCAGGCCTCGGGATTGATCGGCTCGCCGACCGATCCGAGCAGGCGCAGCGACGAGAGATCGTGCTTTTTGAGCCATTGGTCGCCCCAGCGAATAAAAGCACGAATCGCCGTCGGCGCCGTGTAGAGAATGTTGACTCCATATTCTTCGATGATCCGCCAAAACCGGTCCGGCTCCGGCCAGTTCGGCGCGCCTTCATACATCAACGTCGTGGCGCCATTCGCGAGCGGGCCGTAAACGACATAACTGTGGCCGGTGACCCAGCCGACATCCGCCGTGCACCAGTAAACGTCGTCATCGCGCAAATCGAAGACGTACTTCATCGTGGAATAAATCCCGACGAGATATCCGCCCGTCGTGTGCAGAATGCCTTTCGGTTTTCCGGTCGAACCGCTGGTGTAGAGAATGTAAAGCGGATGTTCGCTATCGACCGGCACGGGCGGACAGTGCGCGTCCACATATTCCAGCTCGCGGTGCCACCAAACATCCCGGCCTTCTTCAACGTGGATGTCGTTGCCGGCGCGCCGGAAAATAATGACCCGCTTGATCGAAGTGCCGCCGCGCAAAGCGTCGTCGACGTTTTTTTTCAACGGCACAATCGCGCCGCGGCGATAACCGCCATCAGCGGTGATGATGGCGACCGCGCCACAGTCCGCGATCCGGTCCCGGATGCTATCCGCGCTAAACCCGCCGAAAACGACGGAGTGGACAGCGCCGATGCGAGCGCACGCGAGCATGGCGATGGCGGTTTCGGGAATCGTCGGCATGTAAATGATGACGCGATCGCCTTTGCGAATTTTGTTTCGCTTCAGGACGTTCGCGAAGCGGCAGACATCCCGGTGCAACTGCTGGTAGGTCAGCGCTCGCTTGTCCCCGGGCTCGCCTTCCCAAAGAATCGCGACCTTGTTCCGGTTCGGTCCGAGGAGATGCCGGTCGAGACAATTCTCCGACACGTTCAGTTTTCCGCCGATGAACCATTTCGCAAAGGGCGCTTTCCAGCTCAGCACTTTTTTCCATCGGCGCTGCCACACCAGCTCGCTCGCCTCGCGCGCCCAAAATTTGTCCGGCCGCTGGATCGATTCGCGATAAAGCCGCCGATAGCGCTGCAAACTTCCGATGCGGGCAAGACCGGCGAATTTCTTGGCGGGTTTGAAGACGCGCTTCTCGATCAGATGGGATTCAATGCTTTCGGCCATGGCAATCAAGAGGCTATCAACCTCGTCGCTACGCTCAATGCAAACTTAGAAGCGCCCTTTTTGTTTGTCTTCCCAAACCGTCCGCCGAACAATGGGACATGAGCGATCACGTTTACAAAAAAATCGAGCTGGTCGGTTCGTCACCGAACAGCATCGAAGAGGCGGTGGTTAATGCCCTGGCGCGGGCCCAAAAGACCATCCGGAACATGCGCTGGTTTGAGGTGACTGAGACGCGCGGCCATGTCGAAGACGGCAAGATCAATCACTGGCAGGTGACGGTTAAGGTCGGCTTTACGCTCGACAAATAAACCCTGCGCCGTTTGTGTGCCTCGGCTCTTCTGGAGCTGTGCGAAGCTGCGAGCGTGACGGCAGTTGTTGATTGACGATCTCACGCTGCCCACAGGGCAGCGGCTACAGAAGAGGCGCAACTACCCTTCGTCGTTCTGCGCGGCTTGATAGAGCTTCGTCGCGCCGTAAGCCAGGATCGCCGGCTTGAAAGCGATTATGATTAACCGGGCGAATCCGCCCAGAATCCGACCGATCGGCAGGCGATTGAGAATGAACCCGGCGAGGATCGCGTAGGCAATGGAGCGCGCGGGATTTTCACGCACGTATTCTTCCGTCTGCTCGAGGACCTGCTCCAATTGATCTTTGGTATAGCGGAGGCTGCGTTCAGCGACGTCTCCTGAAAACTGTTCGTCCATGGTACTTACACTTCGAAGCACGGCGGACTTTTGCGTGTTTCGATTTTAGCGCAGCGTCAACCAAAGCGTGGAAGCTCCGATACGCGGCGGAAAGTCGGGCAGGGGCGGTTCATGGTGGAAAACTCCGGCTCGCCGCGTGGCTTTAAGACAGTAGCGGCCCATCACTTCCAGCGCGCGCTCCTGCAAGGTGGAGCAATTCGTTGAAAGCAGGATCCTGGCGTTACGTTCCGCTACTTCCAGCGCCGCCAGCAGCAGCGTTTCGAAGTCCTGTTCCACTTGAAATGCCTTGCCTCGATGTGTCCGAGAGAAGGTCGGAGGGTCGAGAATGATGGCGTCAAACTTTTCGCCTTTTCGCGCCAGCCGCGGCAGGACAGCCATGACGTCATCAGCGAGAAAGCGGTGGTCATTTGTCGGCAGCGAATTCAAAGCAAAGTTTTCCCGGCCGCGCGCCAGCGATTTTTTTGAGAGATCGATGCTGACGGTTTTCGCTCCGACGGTGGCCGCGGCAACAGAAAAGGAACAGGTGTAGGCGAAGCAATTCAGCAACGTCCCGGGCGCGGTGTCCCGGACGAAGCGGCGATTTTCTCTTTGGTCGATGAAGAGCCCGACGGAATATCCGGCGCCAAAATCAATCGCGTAACGCAACGTCCGCTCCAGGGCGCTGCTTTGCAGGTTTGCGCCCGGGTCGCCCAGGATCAGGGCCGGCGCCTCGCGGTCGGCGTTTTGTTTGGGCAGAAAACGGGCGAAGACGCGCCGGAATTTGAAATCCACATTGAGGGCCCAGAGACAGAGCTCAGTCTTGAGCCGTTCCAGCGCCGCATCCGTCTTGTAGGAAATCAGCACATCGACGCCGAAACGCTCGACCCAGCCGTCGGGGCAGGTGCAAAGACGGAGCGCGTCGGTCTGCTGGGCGATGAATTTCCGGTGGAGCTCCGGCTCTATCCATTCGGACATTTTCACGGTTAACGGGAGAGCCAACGGCGGCTCATACGTGAATCGCTTGTCGGGCTGCGTTTGCGTCCGTTAGGCCGTCACATCTTGCTGCGGCAACCAAGCGCCGCTAAAAGAAACGGAGCATGCAACAAGTCACCGTCCGCGTCCCGGCCAGCACGTCCAATCTCGGCCCGGGGTTCGACTGCCTCGGCGTCGCGTTGCGACTCTACAATCACGTGATCGTTAACCGCGGTGGAGACCGGCCCATGGGAACCATGGTTCGCTCCGCCGCCAGCGCCTTTTTCAAACGCGCTGGGAGCAAACCGTTCCCGTTTTCCTGTTCGATTAGCGGCGACATTCCCGAATCGCGCGGACTCGGCAGCAGCGCGGCGGTTCGCCTCGGCGTGATTCACGGTCTGAACGAGCTCGCCAATCGACCGCTTCAGCGCCAGGAAGTTTTCGAAATTTGCGCGCAACTCGAGGGCCACCCCGATAACGCCGCGCCCGCGGCTTATGGCGGCTTCAACGTCGTGCGCGGCGAAGAGCGGCAAATGTTCACCGTCTCCGCGCAGTTACATTTCGTGCTTCTCGTTCCAAATTTCGAGATCGCCACCGCTCAGGCCCGGGATCTTCTTCCATCGCGGGTCGATCGTCTTCACGCCGTGGAGAATTGCCGGAACGCGTGCGCGATCACCGCCGCATTTGCTTCGCGCGAGTATGCCCAATTGCGCGGCGCCTTTGTCGATCGCTTGCACCAGCCATTTCGCAAAAAATTAATCCCGTTCCTCGACGCCGTGATCGCCGCCGCCAAATCCGCCGGCGCACTGGGCGCGTTCCTGAGCGGATCGGGTTCCACCATTTGCGCCGTCACGCTTCGGTCACCGGAAAAGGTTTCCCGGGCGATGC
Source organism: Verrucomicrobiota bacterium (assembly GCA_039649045.1). Lineage (GTDB taxonomy): Bacteria > Verrucomicrobiota > Verrucomicrobiia > Chthoniobacterales > UBA10450 > AV80. The sequence continues at coordinate 95,969 of JBBWZL010000007.1, forward strand.
TCGCCGCCTCCAAATCCCCCGGCGCGCGAACCATCATCACTGCCGCCGACAATCGGGGAGCGCGAGTTCTTTCTCCCCGCAATCCGCCATCCTCAATCCTCCATCCTCGCTCCAGCACCCATGGGCCAGCGCGCTGAGAATCTCGAGCAGTTTGCCATCGACGTCATTTTGGAACGGCGTCATGGGGCGCGGGCGGCGCTGCTTCGGACACTGCTTTACGCGCTCTCGTTTATCTACGAGAGGCTTGTGCAATTGCGGCTATTTCTTTACCGCCGCCGGATCTTCCGCGAGCGGGCGCTGGGTTGTCTCGTTATCAGCATCGGCAATCTGACCGTCGGCGGAACGGGCAAGACGCCCATCGTGGAGAAATTTGCACGGGCCCTGCGCGCGGGAGGAAGGCGCGTCGCTATTCTTAGCCGCGGTTACAAAAGCGTGCCGCGGCGGACGCCCCGGAAATGGTGGCAACGCTTTCGCCGCCGTGATTCGCAGCCGCCTCGCATAGTCTCGGACGGGAAATCGCTTTTGCTCGATTCTCTCACGGCCGGCGATGAGCCCTACATGCTGGCGAACAACCTCAAAGACGTCGTCGTTCTCGTAGATAAAGACCGGGTAAAGAGCGGGCTCTTCGCGATCAAGGAGCTCCAGGCCGATACGCTTTTGCTCGATGACGGTTTGCAGTATCTGCACCTGAAGCATCGCCTCGATATCGTGTTGATCGATCGGCAGGCGCCGTTCGGGAACGAGTATCTTCTGCCGCGCGGCACGCTGCGCGAGCCACCTCGGAATCTTCGGCGCGCGAGCTACATCTTCATCACCAAAAGCACCGGCGAGCCGAACGACGACCTAATCAAACGAATCCGCCGTTATAACCGCACTGCTGAAATCATCGAGTGCGCGCATCAGCCGCTCCATTTGCAGGACGTGCTCACCGGCGAACAGGTGCCGCTGGAACGACTGCGCGATACTTACGTCGGGTCTCTCTGCGGGATCGCGGTGCCGGAAAGTTTCGAGGAAGGTCTGCGCAAACTCGGCGCCCGGCTCGAGCTTTCGAAGCGTTACACCGACCACCACCGCTACACTGAGGCCGAGCTCCAGAGTTTCATCAACCGCTGCATGCGCCGCGATCTCGAGATGATCGTGACCACCGAGAAAGACGCGGTCCGATTCCCGCGGCTGACCAAAGTTGACGTGCCGATTTATTTTCTGCGTGTCGAGATCGAGATCCTGAGCGGCCACGAAAGCTGGGAGCACTGCGTCGCGCGAATCTGCAAGCCGCAGCCGGCGATGTCGCCCGAGCGCTTTTTTGCTTAAGCCTTGTCGCGGACGGCACGTCGTCCTACACCAGCCTTGTGGAAACATCGGTCGAGAAACTCACGGCGCTCTTTTTCCTGGTCACGGGCCTGTCTCATATTTTTGCGCCGCGCGCCTGGGTTCGGTTCTTCATCATGCTCCGCGAAAAAGAGGAAGTCGGCAGCCTGCTCAACGGTCTCGTCCATTTCCCTCTCGGCGCGTTCATCGTCGCCTTCCACAACGTCTGGCACGGAATTCCGATGGTCGTGACCATTATCGGCTGGGGCCTCGTGCTCAAAAGCACCATCTATTTCGTTTACCCGCGGCACGCGGTGAGAATGCTATCGACGATCAAGATGGAAAGATCGTGGCACTTCGTGGTGGCCGGCATATTCAGTGTCGTGCTCGCCGGTGTGATTCTGTATCCGCTTCGGTGATGGAGACGGCCTGTCCCGCAGTTGCGGGACCGTCGCTGAAAACGTCGCACGCTCACTCCGGCACGAAGGCGTGCCGGCTTCAGGAAAAAGCAGACGCGCAAAACCATCGCGGGACGATAGATTGAAAACAGATGAGCGATAAAGCCGAGCTGATCGTCGAGGGCAAGAAACTCGCGGTCTCGAATCTCAACAAGGTTCTCTATCCAAAAGCCGGATTCACCAAGGGCCAGGTGATCGATTATTACATTCGGATCGCGCCGGTCCTGCTCCCGCACATCAAGGACCGGCCGCTAACGATGAAGCGTTATCCAAACGGAGTGGATCAGCCGTTCTTCTACGAAAAAAATTGTCCCGCCCACCGCCCGGCCTGGGTCAAGACCGCGAAGGTCTGGAGCGAAGGCAACCAGCGCGACATGCATTATTGCCTCGCGCAGGATCTGCCCACGCTCGTCTGGGCGGCGAACCTGGCCGACATCGAATTGCACACTTCGCTCGCGCGAAAGAAGGACGTGGCGCGGCCGACGGCGATGGTGTTTGACCTCGATCCCGGCGCGCCCGCTGACATTGTACAATGCTGCCAGGTCGGACTTTGGCTTCGCGACTTGTTGGCGAGCATGAAACTCAAAAGCTGGGCAAAAACTTCCGGCTCGAAAGGTTTGCAGGTCTATGTGCCGCTCAATACGGCGGTGACGTTCGATCAAACCAAAGATTTATCGCGCGCGTTGGCGGAACATCTCGAGCGCGCTCATCCCAAACTCGTCATCTCGAAAATGGCCAGGGCTTTGCGGACGGGGAAAGTGTTTGTCGATTGGAGTCAGAACGACGAGCACAAGACGACGGTGAACGTCTATTCGCTGCGCGCGAAGGAACAGCCGACAGTTTCGACACCGGTTACCTGGAAAGAAGTCGCAACCGCGCTCAAGAAGAAAAACGCGAAGCTGCTGGTGTTCCCATCCGATCGCGTGCTACAGCGCGTCGAGAAAATGGGAGACCTCTTCGCGCCGGTCGAGACGCTCAAACAGAAGATACCGAAGAAGTGGGATCTTTAGTTCCGTCGTTGAGCATTCCCTCGTTCCCAAGTTCCAGCTTGGGAACGCGCTTGTCTTCGAAGCTTTGCTTCGTCGGCGCTACAGCTAAATAAGTCGGTGGCAAACTTTCAGCCGCGCCAATGCCCACGAAGCAAAGGCTTCGCAGATAATCTGCCGTGCCCAAGCTGGAGCTTGGGAACGAGGACTAGACACCTGCCGTGCCCAAGCTGGAGCTTGGGAACGAGGATGAGAGTTGGACCAACCACATACATGATCGTGGCCGCAGCTATCGTCCTTCATGATTGAGCTGCTCGCCCTCGGCTCTGCCGTCCTCTACGGCTCAGCCGATTTCTTCGGCGGATTGACGGCGCGCCGCGCGAATACGATCGCCACCGTGTTCGTGTTCCAATTCTCGCTCGCGACCCCCAGAACTAAACATCTTGCGATTGTTCATCGTGCCTTGTAAAAGATGGAATGTTTCACCCCATGCCGACCTCCAGCAATCTTTGTCGCAAGAATTCCCCGTCATATTGCGGCAAAGTGTTTGGCAAGATCCCTTGATTCGATAAGTCAGGGAAATAATGATGAGAGAGGCCATTCTTGACGTACGGGTAGAGGCGGCAGAGCCGCAAGCATTTCAGGTCGTTGAAAGATCGGACTACCATAGACCTCCCGATCACAGAGAAGATCTGATATTTAGCACGTGGTGGCTCGCGTTCTCGATCTTGTGGGACAGAACAATCGAGGTTTCCCTTCTCAAACGGGCAATAGAAGATGCTGGCCACGGAGCGCGCATGGTAGACGTGGGCTGCGGAGACATGACGCTTTTTGCTCGCGGTTTTCTCAATTTACCCGCGCATTATTTGGGCGTTGAGCCAAATCAACGACTTCTGACGAAAGCCAAAAGGCAATTTCCGAACGCTTCGCTAATTTCTTCAGGCGGGACGTCACTTCATGTTGGATCAGACCAAGCAGATTTGGTCTTATGTTTGTGGGTTCTGCATATCTCGGATGAGATTCCAAGCCTGCTAAAGGAATGTGGGAGGATTGGGAGGCGCGGCAGCAAGCTCATTATCACGATTCCTGATTTGAACAGTGAGCTCTACTCTGAAGTCCACAGGCTCACCGGGAGGATGTTTCCTGAGTCGCAAATATCAAGCCCCAATGCAGTTCTAGGCGAGCAACATGGATTGCTCTTCAATGAACTGGCAGGCTGCGACTATAAGATCACGCGCTTTTCCGGTTCCGTTTCTTTACCCCGCGAGCCAGCGAATCGTATCATGCCACTGATTGATTTTGCACAGTGGCTTCTGCCGAGTGGGCTTCAACTAAACCCGCTCCTTCAGCGGGCCTGCGCACACGTGGATGACTTCGCGGATCTGCCATCCGTTCTCCAAGACAAAGGCTTGTTGATCGAAGCAACCTTGCCATAAGCAATAAAACGTCATCATGAAAAGAAAAACGTTCCTTGGGCTGATAGTCCCGGTCGTTATTGCGATCGTCGCAGTAACGTACGTGGCGAGAAAACCGGTCTCCGCAAAGCAAAATAGAATTGTTGTCGGGCTCCTTTCTTGGCCGGGAGATGGCCCGCTTTACGTAGGCGACGAGAAGGGGTTTTTTCGAGAGGAAGGCATCGATCTTAAGATCCAATTCATCGAGAGCTACGACAGTCGGCGTGCGGCCCTCGTCGCAAAACAGATTGATGTGGATTGTACAACGCTCGATCAACTGCTGATCTACGCTGAAAACAACGTGGACGCTCGGGTTTACGGGCTCTCTGATTTTTCACAGGGTGGGGATGGCATCGTGGCCAAAAAGAACATAGTCACGCTGAAAGACCTTCGGGGGAAGACAGTCGCGTACGCAGAAGCAACGCCGAGCGATTTCCTCCTGCGATGGCTTCTGAAGCGTGAGGGGATTAATCTCTCCGACATCGCGCGTAAGCCCGTCGCTGACGCGCAAGCCGCAGGCACGGCTATTTTGGCGGAGCAGGTGGATGCTGCCGTGACCTATGAACCTTGGCTAACCAAGAGCGGAGAAAATCACAATCTTCACATCCTTGCTTCGACAAAGGAATTTCCGGATCTGATTCCGGGTTTGTTCATCGCCCGAAAGAGCGATCTCGAAGCGCGCAAGCAGCTGTATCGCGCGTTTATGCAGGCTTGGTATCGCTCGGTTGACTACTTCCGTGCAAATCCCCAGGTTGCGAAGGAAATCATGGCACGACGAATGGGACTGCCACCCTCCGATTTCGAATCTGTTCTGGGATCGATCCGCATTGTGGCAAAGGATGAAAATCAAAAAGCATTCGCGAAGAATTCGTCACCGAATCTTTATGAACTCGTGGACACGATATCCGGGTTCTGGAGGGAAAATGGGTTTATCAAGGAGGCTCGACCTCCTGAATCTTTACTCTTCGTCGTAACTGATCAAGAGCCACAGCGTTAAATTTATGGCGGAAAAATGTAAGACCGGTTCTCGGGCTTATGGTGTTTCGGCTGGCGTCGGTCTTGTCGCCGTTATCATAACGGCAACCTTTTGCACGGGAATTAAGCCCGAGTGGATTGGCGACGCTTTTCAAGACTTCTGGACGAGCATTTTCGCCATAGGGATGCTTTTATCGTTGTGGGCACAAATTGGTATAGAAACATATTTTCATCTTAAGCATTACTACAAGGCAACAACCCTAGCCTCGGATTACCTGGAGATCGGCATTTTAATACTCTTTCCAGTCTTAATGTCGGGATCCGCATTTGTTGCGATTGCCAACACCGGCCACTACGGCTTGCATATGGGCGCGACGCTCTTCTACATGGGGCTGGCAGCAAGTCTCGATTTTGCTTTTTGGCGCTTTTCTAAACAAGCCGGAACGGAGTACGCGCATGACTACAAGAAGTTCCGAAGATGTTGCGGCCAGCTTTTTTGGCATGTTGACGGCGTCGTTCTTGCCGTGTTGTTTGCGTGGGTGTGTTTCTTAATGTTCAAAGACTTAAATCCATGGAAGTTCGTCTATCATTTTGAATTACATTCGCTGTCCGCGGACTTGAGCAAGCTAAGGATACATAATTTACGCGAGCCTATGATGGCAGGGATTATTGGGTTTCAGATGATAGTCACCGTGTTTCTAATTGCAATTCACGTCGTAGAATGGGAAAGCGAGCCTTGCGACAGCGACGGCTCCAACTCGACTGTTACGAATGGCTCTTCAGCTGCGGCACCAGCGAATTCGTAGTCCCTCAGCGGTTGCGGCCAATGCTTCGCGCATCGCGCCTATACTAGCGGTGATTGGTCTTTGCCACTTGCTGTGGTTCGCTGCCGTTTCAGTTTTTGGAATTCGGTCCATTTTCCTACCGGGTCCGGTAGAAACGTACACGGTGTTGACCCGATTGCTGTTTCACGAGGAATTCTGGCTCGATGTAGGCGCCAGTTGGCTTCGCGTTAGCGTGGCATTTCTGCTTTCTCTCGCGGTCTCCTATCCATTGGTTCTAGCAGCCCTCTCCAGCGATCAGCTTCGCAGGAGCTTGTTCGTGATCGTCGAATTCTTTCGCTACCTTCCGGTTCCCATTTTCGTTCCCTTAACAATTCTTTGGTTTGGGGTCGCAGACACCGGTAAGGTGGTGGTGATTTTCCTAGGAACGTTTTGTCAAATGATTCCGATGTTTTATGATTCCGCTTTGATTGCTCGTCGATCATATGGTGCCGCCGCATTCTCATTGAAGTGGCGTCAATGGGATGAGATACGCAATATTGCTATTCCGGGGAGTGCACCGCAGGTTTTCGACAGTTCCAGAATCTGCCTGGGCTGGGCCTGGACATATCTTGTCGTGGCGGAATTGCTTGGAGCCCCACATGGGATCGGATATGCAATTATCCGTGCTCAGAGGTACCTGGCGACCGACAGGATTTTCGCATACGTAATCGTCATCGGTCTCATGGGAGTGCTCACGGATCGTGTTCTTCGTTATGTTCGCGGATGGGTTTTTGCGTGGGCTTGAAGCGTGGAGACTATCCAATTCCATGATGTTTGTATTGCCTACGGGGAATTCCTCGTAGTCGACCAGTTCAATCTGGTCGTAGAACCAGGCGAGTTGATCTGTTTGTTTGGTCCTTCGGGATGCGGAAAAAGCAGTATTCTGAAGACAGTGGCTGGGGCGATCAAAGCCAGTGGAGGAGAAGTGCGCATCGGTGATATAGCTGCAGAAAATTACGATTCTCCTCTTTCATATATGCCGCAGGAAAACGAGCTGTTCCGTTGGTTAAACATAAGGGAGAATGTCGTCCTTTGGCATCGCGAGAGCGCTAAACGGGCCAAAGTGCATACCGCGATTCCGCCAGACGAAGCGTTATCCCTTGTAGAATTGACGGATGCTGTGGACAAGATGCCTTTTCAGCTTTCAGGTGGCATGGCGAGACGAACAGCATTGGCGCGGTGCCTTGCTACAGATGCAAGCATTATGCTTTTGGACGAGACATTTATTTCGATTGAGCAACGGCTTCGACGAAAAGTGATGGTCGCGGTCAGAACACACCTCAAGCAAAAGGGGATCACGGCGCTTCTTGTTAGTCATGACTATGAGGAAGCGGCATTTATGTCTGACAGAGTGGTCTTCTTATCGGCTGTGCCTGCACAAATTCATAGAATAACCCCCGTTAGCCTTCCAAACCAACGCACCATCGACCTGTTCGATGGTGATGGTTTTCGCCAGGCGACCTTGGATCTCGTCCGTAGTTAATGGTGTTTCTGTGTGTCTCCATCTTGACTCGCTAGCCAAATCTGAAGATGCTTCCATTAAGAATCCCCTCGTCACCGGATGCTAAAGGACCGCCTCAACGCTTACGTTAATGAGGAGCTGGCGACTGCGCAACGGCTTGTGACTGAGGTCGTGGCTTCCGATGGAGGTCCGAAAAAGAACCTCCGATTGCTGTATGGTATACCGCTCGATGCGAAAGTCGTTTATGCGGAATCCGGCGGTCTGTCGAGCATCGATTGTTTTCCGGACGACACGACGGTAATCCTACCGATTTTTCCATGGTCTGAAAACGACCTGCGTTTGTCGATTGGGTCGTTGACCCGCCTGCGTGACTTGATTGAGACCGGTCGAGTATTTCCCATTCTTCAGCACCCTCCTGAATACGAACACTGTGATCATCTCGAATTCCTTTTTGATAGAGGAACCCCAAGTTACTTCATCCGCGGTAATTTCGCCTATTCGGCAATTCTGGGAATCCCAGCCGAAGTAGAACTTACCGGCACGGGTATCCCAGCATTGACTGGGCTTAATCGCCTTATGATCCGGTGTGAAACCGTTCATCAGAGTTGGCTTAAACATCTAAAAAGGGATCCGCAATGCTGGGAGTATCGCTACCGTCAATATTCACTTCGAGACGATCAGTTCTATAAGCGGCTCCACTCAAGCTTGTGCTATCGATACGCCTCTGTGGCACTCTGCGTCGGGCCGGATAACGCTGACGATATAATTTCCATCTTTTCCCCCGATGAAGCATCGAACATTTTCTTGCACCTCCATATTTTTTTTGATCACGTTGTTTGCCATGGATTGGGTTCCGATTTTGTCGTTAGGCCCAGCACTCCGGACGGAAATGACTTCCGATCATCCCAGCAAACAGGAGTCACACGTCCGCACGAGCTCACTGTGGCGAGAGATCTAACGGTTCCCTTACCCGATAAAGAAGATCAGTACGTTCGATGTCTACTAAGAGAGGAACACTTTCTCCGCGAAATCGAATTTGACTTGATCTCCGCCGAAACGTTACCGGGCATTCAAAACCAGCTAAATAGGCAATTTCTTGATTATCGGAGGAAAATTGAACGCGTTTCTAAAGGTCAGAAATATACCGAGTGGACCGTAGGAATTACTTTATACATTATGTCCGTTGGCGCGCTCTTATATGGGAATTTAGGAGGGATTGGAACTGCGGTCGCGGCGGCAAAGTTTCCACAGCTCGCCGAAATCGTTGCTGCGGGACTTCGCAAATTGCATCGCGATAAACTCGCGTCGTTTGCAATGGATCCACAGAATTTCCAATAAGATAACAACGACAACTCGCCGCGCCGCGCGGCTTCAACGCGAATGCCATTTCGATGACCGGACGGGTGCTCCTTGCGGGCTTGGCAGTGGGTTCGAAGGCAGTGCCGACTCGGCTGCGCATGAGCGCTCGACATGCTCGCGAACGCTTTGTACATGATCGCCGCCCGGGTTGGCCCCTTGAGTATCGTCGTGACACTCGCCTCACTTTATCCTGCGAGCACCGTCATCCTCGCCCGCGTTGTTCTCGGCGAGCGGCTCAGTTTCGTGCAAGGCATCGGGCTCGGCTGCGCTCTCGCCGCCGTGGCGATCATCGTCGGAACCTCCGAATAATTAAGGCCACCAAGGAGCGGCGGTTTACAAACCGCCGACGCGCCCCGGCGGTCTGGAGGCCGCCGTTCCTTGATGCTCACCTAATTACCCGCCCGTCCTGAACTGGTCGTCCTTGTTCTTGAACAGAATGTTGAACGTGGTGAGCGAGCCATAGCAGCGGGTGATGTATTGCTGGATGTCGAACTTGTCGGCGTCGCTCAACTTGTCGCTCGCGTTTATCTTTTGTTCGAGCACGCGCAGATTATTTCGGATCATGACGATCTTGTGAAAAAAAGTTTCGAGCGGGACTTCCTTCGGCTGTAGCGACGAGTCGGCCGATTGCATGACGAGCGTTCCGCGCTGCCAGCGATTCGCCAATCCTTCTACGATGACGTCTTTCTTCTCGAGGCCGAGCGCTTCTACGACGGCTTCGGCGGTATCGCGAATCAGGTTCGCCAGAGGAAGCTGCAACTCGCTCAGGGTGGCGGTTGCCTCGGCCGGCTCGAGATCGCTCGAGTCCGGCGCCACGGTTCGCGGCGCGTCATCGAAGGCAATCTCGGCGGTGTGTTCCGTCAAAGACCTGACGATCCCAACGCCATACTGAGGATGGCGCACTTTCATTCCGATGTGCAGAGTTTCGATATTCACGGTCGTGCAACCTGCGAGATGGCCAGCAGAACCGCAACCGCGATAAACAGGCCGTCCGCTTTTGTATTGTCTCAGGCGGCCTGCGCCGGGCATGCTTGGCCCATCAATCATGTCTGATTTTCCAATGGCCGCCTATCCAGCCGGCTTCCGCCCACGGCGCGGATTGAACTGGTTTATCATCGGTCTGCTCTACGCGTCGTTTTACATGTGCCGGTATAACTTCCGGTTCGCGACCCCGGGGATGGTCGCCGAGTTCGGATTTACCACGTTCCAGATCACCGGGATGTTGAGCGCCTGGTCGATCGCTTACGGAACGGGCCAGTTAGTAAACGGCCTCCTCACGGATCGCATCGGCGGCAAGATCGCGATGCTGATCGGCGCCGCCGGCACGATAATCATTAACCTCATCTTCGGGTTCGCCTCTTTCGCCGGGACTTTCGCCACCTTCTCCGCGATCTGGCTCATGAACGGCTACCTCCAATCCTTCGGCTCACCGGGCATGATCAAAATGAACGCCGCCTGGTTTCGTCGCACCGAGCGGGGGACCTTCGCCGGCATTTTTGGTTTCATGATCCAACTGGGGCAATTCGCGATCAATAATCTCGCCCCGGTTATTCTCGCCGGTTTCACGGTCGGTGTTTGGGTGGTGGCGAAGAACGACTGGCACTGGCTCTTTCGAATTCCGCCACTGGTCGTAGCCGTGGCCGCAGTGTTATTGATCATTTTCGTCAAGGACACTCCGGAGGAGGCCGGCTACCACGGCTTGATCGAGAAGGCTGAGAGCGGGGACGCCAATAGCCGCACAAGCTTGCGAGAATCTTTCACCACGATTTTTACGCATCCTCTCATTTGGTTTTACGCCATCGCTTACGCCTGCACCGGCGCGGTGCGCAATAGCTCAGATCAGCTCATGGTTCTCTATTTCCATGACCAGCTAAAACTCAACCTGGCCGAGAAACCAGCGGCGGTTCTTTGGACCGTCAACCTCATGCCGCTGGTGGCGGTCCTCGGCGCATTCAGTGCCGGAGTTGTTTCCGACAAATTCTTCAAGGGCCACCGTTCTCCCGTCGCGATGACTCTTTACTTCATTGAGTGTGGCGTAATTCTCGTGGCGGCCGCAGTCATCGCGGCCGGGGTAGTCGGTCCTACGCCGATGGGAATATTTATCGGCTGCTTTTTTCTCGTCCTGGTCGCGCTTACCGCGAATTCCACCCATGCGATCGTCGGCACGGCGGCGCCGATGGATATCGGGGGCCGGAAAATGGCGGGCTTCGCTTCCGGCGTTGTGGATTCTTTTCAATATTACGGGACCGCCGTCGCGTTGCCGCTGACCGGGTGGCTCATCGATCATTACGGCTGGGGTGTCTGGTATCCGATCATGGCGAGCTTCGGAGCGATTGGCGGTGTCTCGATGTTGATGGTGATGCGCAAACAACGCCGAATGCACTCGAGCGGCGATGTGCGGGCTGTCGCTCGCTAGAACAGTTTCAACTGCTCACACGAGCGACGAAAGGCCGCGGTAGAGAGTTGGGAATGCCCGCCGATCCCGCAGCGCCGGCAGGCCACTTCGAACATCGATCGGATTTGCTCGGCGAAAATTCCTTCGCCTTTCGTGCGGAATCCCCAGCGCGGATCGTTTAGTTTCGTTCCGCCGCGAATATGGCGAATGCGTTCGAGGACCTTTTGTTTCCTGTCGGGGAAATGCTCTTCGAGCCAGTGCTCGAACATGGGCGCGATCGCCCATGGCAATCGCACAATGGTGTAACCGGCAAATTGCGCGCCTGCTCTCGCGCAGGCTTCCACGATTTTCGGTATCTCGTGATCGGTCAGCCCCGGGATTATCGGCGCTACCATCACGCCGACCGGAATCCCGGCCGCGTGCAATATCTCGATCGTTTCCAATCGTGCCGCCGGCGATGAAGTGCGCGGCTCCATCACGCGCTGGATGTTTGGATCGAGCGAAGTCACGGAAACATTCACCGCCGCCGCGTTATGGTTGGCCAGCTCGCCGAGAAGATCGACATCGCGGGTCACGAGCCTGTTCTTGGTGATGATCGCCACCGGATTGCGAAATTTCGCCAGCACCTCGAGGCAACCTCGCGTGATCCGGAGCTTTCGCTCGATCGGCTGATAGGGATCTGTCACTCCGCTCATGACGACGACCTGAGGCTCCCATTTCGGTGACGATAATTCCGCCTCGAGCAACTTCGGCGCGTCGGATTTGACCATGATCTTGCTCTCGAAGTCCAGGCCCGCGGAGAGGCCGAGGTATTCGTGAGTCGGCCGAGCGAAGCAATAGATGCAGCCGTGCTCGCAGCCGCGATACGGATTCACGCTGGTTTCGAAACCGACGTCGGGGCTGTTGTTGCGCGCGATGATCGTCTGGGTGTCGTCGCGAAAGAACTGCGTCTCCCGCCGCGGCTTCTCCTCGTCATCCGTCGGATCGATTTGAACAACATCGACATCGCCGAGATCGACATGGAGTTTTTCAAATCGGTTAGCAGGGCTCCAGGACGCGCCCCGCCCATGGATCGCCGGCGATGGCGGCGGCTCTTCCTCAACGATGGGAACGAACTTCTTTTTCGCCATCTTGGATCGCTCGGCCACCGGCTAAGTTCACATGAACATAGACCGGTGTCCAGCCATAAGGTGGATCGGCCGCTCCGCGGGCGATGCTTAAAATCGAGCGGCGGAGCGCTCGATCCACCTTGCTCAACTCAGCGCCGGTGGCACAATTCTCGCGCAGCTCCAAACCTCGGAGGGGTGGTCGAGCGGTTGATGGCTCCGGTCTTGAAAACCGGCAGGGCGCAAGCCCTCGTGGGTTCGAATCCCACCCCCTCCGCCACTGCGCCGCGAAGATTCCGCCGTCCAAGTGGCGCTCACCAGGTCCAGCCACTCCGACCGCCAGATGCCGGTGCCGGCGTTGGCTCGCCCACTGCGCGAGCCTGATCGTTGGTCGATAGATCTTCCGACGCGCAACTGCTCAAGAGCGCGGCGGCCGTGAGAATGGAAACAATCGTGATGAAGACCTTCAACGTTGCCAATGTTGCCTCACGTTGATTCGCACGCAAAGTGGCGTTGATCCCCGGCCATGGCCGACTATGGTGCGCTCCGTTCCCGAACTCCCACACGAAACCATGTTGAATCGTTTTTCAAAACTCTGCGCGCTCGGTGGGCTCGTCGCGATCTTTACCGGATGCGGCACCGTCACCGACATGGTCACTTCCCACGTGCCGGAAAGGCATTCCGGCCGCGCGTCCATCGTCGTAGATCTGGGCGAACAGGAAGCGTATTTGTATCGCGGCAAACATCGCACCGCGACCTCCCGGATCTCGAGCGGCCGCGAAGGGCACCGCACGCCGGTTGGCCATTTTTCCGTAACCAGGAAGGACATCGACCACCGCTCGAGTCTCTACGGGAATTACGTCAATGACTCGGGCAGAATCGTGAAGCCGAACGTCGATAGCCGGAAAGACAGCAAACCCGCACATTCACATTTCGAAGGCGCGCCGATGCCGTTCTTTCTCGAATTCTCTCCGGGGTATGGCTTGCACCAGGGTTATCTGCCGGGCGTGCCGGCTTCACACGGCTGCATCCGCATGCCCTATTGGAAAGCTCGCCAGTTCTATAACGCCGCGCGTGTCGGCACGTCGGTGGTGGTAAAACCGTAGACTCAGGCGACGCATCATGAAGTTCTTGCGTTCCTTGCATCTCTTTCTCGGTTGCCTCTTCGCGCCGATGCTCATTTTCTTCGCGGTCACGGGTTCGTGGCAGTTGTTCAACTGGCACGAATCGAAAAAAGACAAGACCTACACCGCGCCGCGGGCCTTGGCGGCATTGTCATTCGTGCACAAGGACGCCCATATTCCGGGTACGCCGGGACGACAGCCAACCCCCCTCCGTTATTTCATGCTCGCTGCCGCCGCTGGTCTCATCGCCACCGCTGCCATCGGAGTCGTCATGGCCTATCGGTTTAGCCAGCGGCCCATCGTCGCCACCATTTGTCTGCTCGCGGGAATTGCAGTTCCGGGATTGCTCCTCTGGATTTACCGGTAGCGCGCCTTAAATTGCCGCACCGCGCATGAGCTCTTTCGAAGTAACCGGTCTGCCCATCGACGAACTCCAGGTTTTTCTCGCGGGCGCGCATCCGGACCCGTTCCGCATTCTCGGCCCGCATCGAGTCGGCGACGGCCTCGCCGTCCGTATCTTTCGCCCGGACGCAAAGGAAGTGAGCGTCGTGCTCCCTGGAAAAGAGGAGCAGGTTTTCGTGGCGGAACGCCTGAGCCGCGAAGGTTTCTTCCAGGCGGTCCTTCCCGAAATGAAGCGCGACGTCGATTACCGAATTCACCTGACCGGCTGGGATGACTCGACCGCGATCGTGCACGATCCCTACGCCTTCGGTCCGATCATGGGCGAGATCGATCTCCATCTTTTCTCCGAAGGAAATCATTTGCAGATCTACGAAAAATTTGGCGCACACCTCCGCACGATCGGCGGCGTCGCGGGAATTTGTTTCGCGGTCTGGGCGCCGAACGCGCAGCGAGTCAGCGTCGTCGGTGACTTCAACGGCTGGGACGGCCGCACGAATCCGATGCGGCGGCTTTTGGGCAGCGGGGTTTGGGAAATATTTGTGCCGGATGTGGGCGAGGGGGTGCACTACAAATTCGAGATCAGGACGCCGGGGGGCGCGTTGTTGCTCAAGAGCGATCCGTTCGCGCTTTTCAATCAGCACGGCATCCAGACCTCTTCACTCGTTTACAATCTCGACCGCTATCAATGGAACGACCGCGAGTGGATGGAGGCGCGTCCGGGGCGGCGCTGGCACACGAGTGCGGTCAGCATCTATGAAGTCCATCTGGGATCGTGGAAACGAAAAGCCGAAGAGGGCGACCGGTCGCTCAGTTACCTCGAGCTCGCGGAAACGCTTTTGAATTACGTCCTCGAAATGGGCTACACCCATATCGAGCTGATGCCGGTGGCCGAACATCCGTTTGAAGGCTCGTGGGGATATCAGGTCACGAATTATTTCGCGCCGACGAGCCGGTTCGGAACGCCGGATGAATTCCGGCATTTCGTCGACGCCTTTCACCAAGCGGGCATCGGCGTGATCATGGATTGGGTGCCGGCGCACTTTCCGAAAGACGCGCATGGGCTCGCCGAATTCGACGGCACCGATCTCTACGAGCACGCCGATCCGCGGCAGGGCGAGCACCAGGATTGGGGCACGTTGATTTTCAATTTCGGCCGCAACGAAGTCCGCAATTTCCTCATCGGCAACGCGCTCTTCTGGCTCGACAAATATCACATCGACGGTCTCCGCGTGGACGCGGTCGCGTCGATGCTCTATCTCGATTACTCGCGGAAAGCGGGCGAATGGATCCCGAACGCTTTCGGCGGCCGCGAGAATCTGGAGGCCGTCTTTTTTCTCAAGCGCGTCAACGAAGTTTGCTACGAGCGCTTCCCCGGGATCATGACGATCGCCGAAGAATCAACCGCCTGGCCCGGCGTCTCGCGCCCGACGCATCTAGGCGGCCTCGGGTTTGGCTTCAAATGGAACATGGGTTGGATGCACGACTTCCTCCATTACATGGCGCTCGATCCGATTTTCCGGCGGTTCCATCACAACAACATCACTTTTTCTCTGATGTATGCGTTCCAGGAACATTTCGTTCTCGTCCTGAGCCACGATGAGGTCGTCCACGGCAAAGGTTCGCTCATTAACAAAATGCCGGGCGACGAATGGCAGCAATTCGCGAATCTCCGGATGTTTTTCGCCTGGATGTACGGGCATCCGGGCAAGAAGCTGGTCTTCATGGGCGGCGAGTTCGGGCAGCGCCGCGAATGGAATCACGATCGCGGGCTCGACTGGGAGTTGATCCAACTGCCGCGCCACGATGGGTTGCGCCGGCTGGTGCAGCATCTCAATTACGTTTACAAATCCGAGCCCGCGCTCTGGGACCTCGATGATACGCATGAAGGGTTCGAGTGGATCGATTTTCACGATGCGGAGAACAGCGTCGTCGCCTTCATGCGGCGATCGCGCGACGGCGACGTGATCGTCTTCGCGGTGAACGCGACGCCGCTCGTGCGAAATGGTTACCGGCTCGGCGTGCCCGGCGCCGGCTTCTACCGCGAGATCATTAACACCGACGCCGAGACCTACGGCGGGAGCAACGTCGGAAACATGGGCGGTTTCGAGGCCGAAGACTTCCCGTGGCAAGGCCGGACGCACTCAGTCATGATCAGCCTGCCGCCCTTGGCGACGGTAGCGTTCAAGCTGGACGGCAAAGCGTCACTACCATCTCATTCTGCTTGACCGTTCCCGCTCGCCTTCGCCATTCTCCAAGATCGCTTCGACTATCATGAAAAGAAATTCTTTCGCCGCCTTCACCCTGATCGAAATGCTAGTCGTGATCGCGATCATCGCCGTGCTCGCGGCCTTCGCCGTACCTGCGCTCACCCAAGCTCTCACGCGCGGACAGTTAACTGGGACCATGAACAACGCTCGGCAATTGTATCTGGCGACTTTCCAAATGGCCACGGACGGCGCCACGAATTCCGATCCAAACCTTTCATGGCCCGGGGACGACACGACCCTCGCGGCTGGAACCAGTTTAAGAGATTTTTGTCAGAAGCTGGTCCAGAACGATTACCTGAAGGCTGGGGATCTCCAGAAGATGCTGAATGCGCCGGGGGCCAATTGCACTGCCACCGCCGACACCGCAACGCCGCCCGCACTAACGCTCACAGGGACGAGCGCATTGAAGGTGTACAAGGTAAGGGAGGTGGATCCCTCCAATACTGTGTTTGTGGCGAGCTCAAACTACGTATACAACGCAACTCCTACTTCAACCGCCGCGCCTTATGGAGACAAGGGTTTCGTTGTGATCCGCAAGGGTGGTGATGCTGGCACATTTCGCAAAACCCAAGCAACGGTCGCAAACTATTCTAACGATGCGAACAAGTTCCAAGGGACAATCGGCAAGTTAACCGGTGACGCGGATGGCACTCTCGGAACCGAAGCCGGCAAGATCCTGACGCAGCCCTAGCTTTAGCGTATAATTTCTGACTCAAATTCGCCATCCGCTACGCGGGTGCGAATTTTCGATTTCGGTCGCACTGCTGCGACTGTCTGAATCACCTTGCCGGCCTTATCGGTCGTGATGCTGTAACCGCGCCGCAGGGTCGCGTCAGGTCCCAGGACGCGAAGCACACTTTCTACGCGCTGAAAACGCTGTTGCGCATTCTGCAGGAATCGCGGCGGCTGTGTGGCGATGCGCCGGCTGAGTTCGAGCAAGTTGGCGCGTCGCAGGGTCAGTTCGCGTTTTGGATCGTGCGACTTCAGTGATTGCGCGCGGGTCGAGAGGGCCGCGCGGGCGTCGATCACAAATTGTTTGAGACGCCGTCGGAGCGATTCCGCAGTCAGATCGATTTGCTGCTGCGCGTCGCGCATCCGTTGCACCAATTCGCGCGCGAGGGTGCGCTCCGATAAAAAACGCAGCCGGGTCTGGCTCTGCACCAGAAAACTGCGGAGATATTTCTGAAGGCAGTTTGCCAGCTCGTTGACGCGGCGGCCGAGTTCCACCGAATCCGACACAATCAATTCCGCCGCTGCGCTTGGCGTCGGTGCGCGCAGGTCCGCGACGAAATCGGCAATTGTGAAATCGATCTCGTGACCGACGGCGCTCACCACCGGCAGCGCCGAATGAAAGATGGCGCGCGCGACGATCTCCTCATTGAACTCCCACAGATCTTCGATGCTTCCTCCACCGCGCGTAATCACGATCAGGTCGATCGGCTGCCATCCTTCGTTCGCCGCGGCCATCTCATTGATCGCCGTGGCGATTTCAGCAGCGGCTCCGATGCCTTGGACGCGCACGGGACTGATGAGCACCGAGACATTTGGCGCACGGCGGCGCAGCACGTTCAACATGTCGCGAATCGCCGCGCCGCTCGGCGACGTGATGATGCCGATTCGTCTCGGAAATTTTGGCAGCGGCCGCTTCCGCGCGGGATCGAAGAGGCCTTCCGCTTCCAGTTTGCGCTTGAGCGCTTCGAATTTCGCCTGGAGCAACCCCGCGCCGCGAGTCTGCACGATTTGCACGCTGAGCTGGTATTGTCCGCGCGCTTCGAAGACAGAGACGTTGCCGTAAACCTGGACCTGCGCGCCGTCGGTCATCGGCGGCGCCTTGGGCGGGAGAGTGTTGCGAAAGATAACGCACGAGATCGCCGCCCGCTGGTCTTTGAGAGTGAAATATTGGTGACCCGAGGGATGCAGTTTGTAATTGGAGATTTCTCCCTGCACCCAGACCACCCCGAATTTTGTCTCGAGCGTAGCGCGGATGGCGCGGGTGAGTTCGGCGACGGTGAGGACTTTGGAAGTCGTCTGGAAAAAATCGGGCGTCAGTTCCACGGTGGCGTTACGACCCGAACAACTCGTTCTGCGTCCCGACCGGCGGCTTCAGCCCCAGCTTTCGGTAGGCGTTCGGCAGCGCCACCCGCCCTTGCGGCGTGCGCTTGATGTATCCTTCCATGATCAGATACGGCTCGTTCACTTCCTCCAGCGTGCCCGCTTCCTCGCCCACTGCGACCGCCAACGAACTCAGCCCCACGGGTCCGCCATTAAATTTGTGGATCAACGTCTCGATGATCCGCTTGTCCCATTGATCGAAACCATCACGATCGATCTCGAGCATCGTCAACGCCTTGTCCGCCAAATCCGCGGTGATTTTTCCGTCGGCTTTCACCTGAACGTAATCGCGCACCCACCGCAGCAGATTGTTCGCGGTTCGCGGCGTGCCCCGCGTGCGTGCTGCTATTTCCGCCGCGCCCGCCGCATCGATCTGCACGCCGAGCAACCCGGCGCTTCGCAAGATGATCTTATGCATCTCCTCCGCGCTGTAGTAATCCAACCGCGCCGTCATTCCGAAACGTGAGCGCAACGGCGCGCTCACCATTCCCGCGCGGGTCGTCGCGCCGATGAGGGTGAACTTCGGGAGTTGGAGACGAAGACTCCGCGCCTGAGGTCCTTGATCAATGATGATGTCGAGCCGGTAGTCCTCCATCGCCGGGTAAAGATATTCTTCGATGGTCGGTTGGAGCCGATGGATTTCATCGATGAAAAGCACATCGCCCTTTTCCAAACTCGTCAGCAGGCCGGCGAGCTCTCCGGCTTTTTCAATCACCGGTCCGCTCGTGTTCTTCACGTTCATGCCCATGGCGTTCGCGATGATATTCGCCAGCGTCGTCTTCCCGAGGCCCGGGGGGCCGCTGATCAAAATGTGTTCGGGCACGTCGCCGCGTTTTTTCGCGGCTTCGACGAGCAGCTCGAGACGTTCACAGACCTTCACCTGGCCGGTGAACTCGCTGAACATCGGCGGCCGCAGCGAGACTTCGAAAACGGGATCGGGTTCCGGCGGTTTCATGGGGAGCGTTGAAAAGTTGAAGGAGTTGAAGCGTTGAAGCGTTGAAACGGGAGCGCTGCAACCGATGTAACGCTTCAACCCTTCAACGTCCAGTGCTTTCGTTCACGCCGAATTCTCCAAATTCTTCGTCATGACCAATTCCGTCCCTCGCGCTTTCACGATGTAATCCACTTTGTCGAACGCATTCCGGATCAAATGCAAACCGAGGCCGCCCGGTTTGATCAAATCGTGGGCGCGGCCTTTCATGGTGTGCGCCTCGGTTTTCTTGCCGTAGTCACGCAGTCGCATCCGAATGCAATTACGCATTCGCTCGAGTGAAAGCGATATCAACTGATCGTCGCGCAAATGATAAGCGTGCCGAATAATGTTGGTGCAGGCTTCGTCTACCCCGAGCACCATGAGAGTTCGTTCCTTTTCGGAAAACGGATGCACCTCCAGAAATTCGCGCACAATTTTGCGCATCGGCGCCAGATTGCCGGTGTGGCTGGAGAACTCGACTTTCTTTTTTTTCATCAACCCGTGAACCCTGAACTTATGGCCCGGCTCCTTCAACTTCCCAACCGAAAACACGGTGGACAGCCGGAGCAACCATAGCTCTCTTTCGTCATGTGGAAATTTTTGCTCGCGGCGCTGCTTCTCGCGACTCCGGTTTGGGCGCAGGAAAATGCGAGCGCCTACGAAGCCTTGCGCGTGATCGGCACCCAGTTGAATCGGGAGCTGGTTAATCATGTCATTTCCATCACCGGCGTTGATGGCGCTCCGCAACCGCGAACCTGGAAAATTCTCGTGGCCGATCGGAACGCGGCCGGCGGCGTCCGCGAGATCGTCGTGGAAAACAATCGGATTCTATCGCAGCGGGTCCCGAACCGTTCCGTCGTCGGTACGACACAAGGGGCCACCGTCAACACCGCCCGCCTCAATCTCGATTCGACCGGTGCCTACTCAGTCGCGAGTCACACCGCGGAAACTTCCCACGTCACCTTCGCGCTCGTGAGTTACACCCTGCGGACCGATGACCGCGGCAATCCCACCTGGATCGTGACGCTGGAAAACCGATCCAGAGCGCCGCTCGGCACCATTCACATCAAGGCGAACGACGGGCGAGTGACGCGCGTGGAAGGCATGTACACAGGCCGGAACATGGATCAGGTCGAGGATGACACCGCGCCAGCCGATGATCGGAACATCGATCCGGAAGAGGACCCCGATGAGAATATCGTCAAACGCCGCATCAAGCGACTCTTTAGGAAAACCAAGGAAGACGCTCGCCACATCTTCGTGCGCGCCCGGCGTTCCTTCGTGGATTTCGTTCATCGTTGGTAGTGATTTATGATAACGTTCAATGCAATGGTTGCCTCAAGGAGGGGCGCTTTCCAAACCGCCCATCTTCTTGCACCGTGATCTGGGGGGCGGTTTGGAAAGCGCCCCTCCTTGAGCCTTATTCTGAAGCGAGATGAGCAGCGCGAACGATTCTGAGAACGACATTTGGCCGGCACTCCCTTTCAACAAATGGAAAGAAACGGCCGCCACGCTCCATATGTGGACTCAGATCGTCGGCAAGATCCGGCTCTCGCTCACGCCGTGGACGAATCATTCGTGGCACGTAACCCTCTACCTCACCGCGCGTGGGCTGACGACTTCGCCCATTTTTTTTGGCGCGCGCGTCCTTCAGATTGACTTCGATTTTGTCGACCACGTCTTGCGAATGCAAACGGGCGAGGGGACCAGGAAAAATATCAAGCTCGCTCCGAAATCGGTCGCTGCGTTTTACCGGGAAGTGATGGACGCGCTCCAGGAACTGGAGATACCAATCGAGATCAATACGTCGCCGAACGAAGTCGATCCCGCAATTCCCTTCGAGCAAAACGAAAAGGATGCCGCTTACGATTCCGAATACGCGAACCGTTTCTGGCGCGTCCTCTTGCAGAGCGACCGCGTCTTCAAGGAATTTCGCTCGGAGTTCTGCGGCAAGTGCAGCCCGGTCCATTTTTTCTGGGGCAGCTTCGATCTTGCCGTGACCCGGTTCTCCGGCCGGCACGCGCCGAAGCATCCGGGCGGCGTTCCGCATTTGCCCGATGCCATCACCCGCGAAGCGTACTCGCACGAAGTGAGCAGCCTCGGTTTCTGGCCCGGAAACGAAACGATGCCCGAGCCGATTTTTTATTCATACGCCTATCCTGAGCCGAAGGGATTTTCGGAAGCGAAAGTGCAACCGGCCGCCGCGAGCTACAACGCGCAGCTCAAGGAATTCGTGCTTCCGTACGAAGCGGTCCGGGACGCGGCGGCGCCCGATCAGGTTCTCCTCAATTTTGCCCGGAGCACTTATGACGCGGCGTCGACCCTCGGGAACTGGGATCGCGCCGCTTTCGTCGAGGTCAAACCTGACTTGCATTCGCGGCGGCAACACCCGTAAAGTTCGCGCGATGCTTTCCCTCGATGAAGCTGCGGCGGAGCGGGGCGCCTGGCGCGCCGTTCCCCAAGGTTGGCGGCAATTGTATGGCGACTTCGATCGCCTCGGGGTCAGCCTGGAGTGGCACGATTTTCGGACGGAGCGGCCGCTCGATTGGGGATTGAGCTTTCATCCACGCAGCGTGGAATTTTGCCTCAACATGGAAGGCCGCGGTGCTGTCGGCGCCCGGTCGCAGGCCGATTATGTTCCGGGCAGCGCCGGTTATTACGCGCTCACGGACGAGCCATTGCAGGCCTCGCGCCAGGCGGGGGACCATCATCAGTTCGTCACCCTCGAATTTTCGCGCGAGGAATTGCAAAGGCAGCTTGCCGATTGCGAAGCGGACCTCGATCCACAACTGCATGCCGCGGTTTTCGCCGGGAAAGAACGACCGATCGTTTCCACGGCTCGTCCGATGTCGGCCGAACAGCACCAAGTTGTCGCGAGTCTCACGCAGCCACCGGTCTCCAAATTCGCGCAGAGCCTTTGGTATCAAAGCAAGGCGCTCGAGCTCATGGCGCATTTTCTTTTCACGCCAAAAGATCCGGAGCTCTTTTGCATGCGTCAGAAGCGGGTCGCGCGCGATCGCGTGGCGCGGACGAAGGAGTTGCTCGCGCGCAATCTCGCGCAGCCATTGACCCTTGAAATGCTCGGACGCGAAGTGGGTTGCAGCCCATTTTATCTGAGCCGCAGTTTCTCGCGGGAAGTTGGCCTGACCATCCCGCAATACCTGCGCAAATTGCGCATGGAAAAAGCCGCCGAACTTTTGCGGACCGGGAGGTACAACGTGACGGAAGCCGCGACTGAAGTCGGCTACGCCAGCCTGAGCCATTTCAGCAAAGCCTTCTGCGAAACCATCGGCTGCTGCCCCGTTCTCTATCCGATGGCGAAAAACGTGGTGCTCGATCGCTGAGGCGATCGCGATGAAGCGTTAAAATGTTGCAGCGTTAAAGCGATATCGGTTCAACGCTTTAACTCTTCAACGCTTCAACGATGAAAATCACCCGCGCCCTTATCTCGGTTTCCGACAAAAAAGGCGTGGCGGCCTTCGCGCGGGAGCTCGAGAAACAGGGAGTCGATATTATCTCGACCGGCGGCACGGCGGAGCTGCTCCGTAAGGAAGGCGTGCCCGTGCGCGACATTTCCAGTTTTACGGATTTCCCCGAAGTGCTCGAGGGCCGCGTGAAAACGCTGCATCCTCGCGTGCACGGAGGGTTGCTCTTTAAACGCGGCGATCCGCTGCACGAACAGCAGGCAAAAGAATGCGGCTTCCAGCCGATCGATCTCGTCGTCGTAAACCTCTACCCATTCGAAGCCACCATCGCGAAGCCAGATGTCACCCTCGCGGAAGCGATCGAGCAAATCGACATCGGCGGGCCTTCCATGATCCGGAGCGCGGCCAAGAATTATGAATCGGTCACCGTGGTCGTCGATCCGGCTGATTACGAAACGGTTTTGGAAACGTTGCGCGACCACAACGGCGAGACCACCTTAAAGTTGCGCGAGCGGCTTGCGATCAAGGCGTTCATCAAGACCTCGGATTACGATCGTGCGATCGGAACTTTCCTGAATCAGGAACAAACCACGGACGCTTCCTTCTCCGTTTCACTTCCGCTCGCAGCGCGTCTCCGTTACGGCGAAAATCCGCACCAGACCGCCGCGCTCTACGGCGACTTCGATCGGCATTTTGAAAAGCTCCACGGCAAGGAACTTTCCTTTAACAATATTCTGGATATCAGCGCGGCGGCGAATCTGATCGCCGAATTTTCGGAGCCGACGGTTGCGATCCTCAAACACACGAACCCGTGCGGCGTGGGCAGCGATCCCGATCTGCGGGAGGCGTGGGAAAAGGCGTTTGCGACCGACAAGCAGGCGCCCTTCGGCGGCGTCATTGTTTGCAATCGCGCCGTGAACGAATCGCTCGCCAAGGCGATCAGCGAAATTTTCAGCGAGGTCATCATCGCGCCGGACTTTGAGACCGACGCGCGCGCGTTGTTCCAAAAGAAGAAAAATCTGCGGCTGATTCGCGCGCTGGCGCCGTCAGTGTCGGAGAAGCCGCAGCAGGATGTCCGTTCGGTCGTTGGCGGCATCCTCGTGCAGGACAAGGACTCGGGCGATCTCGTCGATCTCGCGACAAAAGTGATCACGATTCGCAAACCAACCGAAAAGGAATTGGCCGCGATGATTTTCGGGTGGCGGGTGGTGAAGCACGTGAAATCCAATGGCATTGTCTACGCCGCTGCGGATCGAACACTTGGGATTGGCGCCGGGCAGATGTCGCGCGTGGATGCGTCGCGCATTGCAGTGTGGAAAGCGAGGGAAGCCGGGTTGTCTCTTGAAGGAAGTGCAGTGGCCAGCGACGCCTTTTTTCCATTTCCAGATGGTTTGCTCGCCGCGGGCGATGCCGGCGCCACGTGTGCAATTCAACCGGGTGGCTCAGTGCGCGACGATGAAGTTATAGCCGCCGCGGATGATCGCGATCTGGCAATGATCTTTACTGGGGTGCGTCATTTCCGGCATTAGCTCGTCAGTCCGCCGATCGCCGTGACCCGCGGAGCATCGATCCTTGAACGAGCACGCCGATTACAGTGAGCGCGATGAAGAGAATCAGCGCGCCTTTCTCCGGCAGAACAATCCCGTTGCCGATCAGATGCGCGCCTTCGACCGAGGAAAGCAGAATTAAAACCCAATCGAACAGAGCCAACAGGAGCAACGCCCCCAGGATTCCGCCGATCACAAAAGTGATTCCGCGATAATGCGCGTGCTCGACGAAGAACGCCGCCGCTAAGGCCCAGGCGATGCGGCCTCCCGCAATGAAGCCCGCGACAGCAATCGCCAGTTTTTGAAGGAGAATCGCCAGCAAGGCACCGATGACGCCGCAGCCGAGCGCGACCACCAAAGTCAGCCACACAGGCGGCTCGCGCATGAAGTAGGCGGCGATTTCGACTCCGATCGCAAATCCTAGTGTGGCGACGAAAAGCCAGAACAGTTTACGCCCAAAAAGCAGGACCGCCGCACCGACGATCACGCTGATGATTGGAACGGACAGGTTCATGAAGAAATCACACGACGGTCACAAAGGTTCATCAAGGAATTTCAAAGTATTCAGATCCGTTGTGTTCCGTTGTGACCTTTGTGTGAGTCCCTATTTCTTCTTCATCATCGCATCCCGCTTCGTCTTGAATTCGGTCCCCGGTTTCCACTCCGGAAATTTCTCCCCGTTTGCGACCTGGTAGCCGACTTCAAAGAGCAGCCGCAAATCTTCGGCAGCGCCAGACAGCTCCCATTCCGGGTTAACCTGGTCCGATGGCTGATGATAATGCTTCGCCACATACTCATCCTTTTTTTGCTGGCCGAATTCCGGCGGCTTCCCGATCACATCCTTCCCCGCGGCGGTGTAGAGCGACGGCAGTCCGACTTTCGAGAACTCGAATTGATCGGCGCGATAGAAGCTGCCCTTTTCTGGCTGGCTGTTTGGGTTCATGACGCGGCCTTGTCGCGTGGCTGCCGCCGAGAGCATGTCGTCCAGATCGGAATTGCCGAAGCTGGTGTCCTCGATATCGCGTGTTTTTCCCCAAAGGCTCAGGCCATCCATGTTGATATCGGCCAGCGTTTTCTCGAGTGGATAAAGAGGATGCTCCGCGTAAAACTTCGCGCCCAGCAGACCCGCTTCTTCCGCGGTCGTGGCCATAAAAAGGACGGAACGTTTCGGCGCTGGTTTCAGTTTCATATAGCCAGCCGCCAATTCAATCAGACCGCCCACGCCAGAGGCATTGTCCGCCGCCCCGTTGAAAATCTGATCGCCCTTCAATTCTTCGTGGCGGCCGAGATGATCCCAGTGAGCGGTGTACATGATCCATTCCTCTTTTAGTTTCGGATCACTCCCCTCGAGCTTTCCGACCACGTTGCGCGATTTGAACGTCCGGACCGTTTGCTTCAGATCGAAGTTCGCTTTCGCGCCGATCGCGACCGGACGGAATTCCTTCGTGAGCGCCGCTTTCTTCAAGGCATCGAAATCCTGTCCGCTATCGGTCAGCAATTTCTTCGCAACGTCGAGCGTGATCCACGACCGGATTTGGACGGCGTCCATGTTCTTGTTCGGCGCGTCGATTTCGAAGTTCTCCTTGGCCCAGCTCGTCATCACGACCGAATAGGGGTACGCGGCCGGCTCGGTTTCGTGGATGATCACGGCGGCGGCGGCGCCTTTTTGCGCGGCGATTTCGTACTTATACGTCCAGCGGCCGTAGTAAGTCATCGCACTGCCTTTGAACATTTTTTGGTCGAGCTTGGTGGGATCGGCCGGATCGGGGAGGGCGGGATCGTTGATCAGCATCAGGATCGTTTTGCCGCGAACATCGACATCCTTGTAATCGTCCCAGCCGTATTCAGGCGCGACAATGCCGTAGCCGACAAACACGACATCGGAATTGTCGATCTTGATGTGATCCTGCAAACGCGCCGATGACGCGACGAAATCGTCCGGGAATTTCAGGTCGCTCTTGTTCGCGCCGACGGCGAACGACAGCACCGGCTCGCTTTTGATCCCGGCGAGCGGCACTTCCTGCATGTAACTGCCGTCCGGGTTGCCCGGCTTCAAAC
>JBBWZL010000023.1:0-30004 GCA_039649045.1 Verrucomicrobiota bacterium
GTTTCCGGACCGGCCGATGGGCAAATTGGTTAGGCCGGATCTATCGTGAGCCCTTACAAAGACGTGAATGGGAGTTCTTCCTTAAGATCTGTCATCCTGAGCGCAGCGAAGGACCTCTGACTATTTCTGCACTCGATGCGCGATCACAACTATTACGTCTACATCGCCACGAACAAACACTGCACCACTCTTTACATTGGAATGACCAACGATCTCGGGCGCCGAATCATCGAGCACAAAAACGGCGAAAGAGCAGGATTCACTCAGCGCTATCAGTTGAATCGCCTTGTCTGGTTCGAGTACTTCCGTGATGTGAATGCGGCAATCGCGCGGGAGAAGAAACTCAAAGGCTGGCTCCGATCGAAAAAGATCGCTCTGATCGAGAAAGAAAATCCGCGCTGGTTTGATCTGAGTGCAGATTGGGAGCAGGAGCCGAAAATCGACGGCTGCCCCAGCGTAGAAGAAATAGTCAGAGATTCTTCGCTCCGCTCAGAATGACAGCGTTACTATGACGATCTTTTCGAACGCGCGCCTGATTCTGCCGGATGGAATGCGTGAAGGGCTCGAGCTCGTCGTGGAAAAAGGAAAGATCGCCGAGATCCGCGAGCGGTCGGCCGCTGAATCGATCGATCTCGCCGGAAACTATCTCGCGCCCGGTTTCATCGATCTTCACATCCACGGCGCGCTCGGTCGAGACACGATGGAGGCATCGCAAGAAGGCTTTCGCACCATCTGCGATTATCACGCAAGCGGTGGCACGACCTCGCTGCTCTTGACGACGGTGACCGCGCCGATCGCGGAAATCGTCAGGGCATTACGCGCAATTCGGGAATCGGCCGGCGCGATCCGGCAAATCGCCGGGGTGCATATCGAGGGACCTTTCATTTCACGAGCGCGATCGGGGGCGCAACGCGCGGAATTCATTCGCGATCCCGATGACGAGAGTGCTCAGGAATTACTAAATTATGCGGACGTGATCAAAGTGGTGACGCTCGCTCCCGAATTACCGGGCGCCCTTCAGCTCATCGATCGGTTGCGCGCGCAGAATATCATTGTGAGCGGCGGGCACAGCGACGCATCGGATGTGGAAGCGCGCGACGGTTTCAAGCACGGCATACGACATGTCACGCACACGTTTAACGCGATGTCGTCCATGCGGCGGGAGGGCGCGCGTCGCGTAGCCGGGCTGCTAGAATTCGCGCTCGGCGAACCGGAGATTCTCTGCGAGCTGATCGCGGACGGTCATCATGTCTCGCCGACTTTGATGAAGATGCTCTATCGGGCGAAAGGTTTTCCCGGAATTTGCCTGGTTACGGATGCGACGGCGGGAGCGGGATTGCCTGAAGGCAAAGAGTTCTCTCTCTTTGGCCGCGCTTGCGTGGTTAGTGACGGCGTCTGTTGGCTGGCCGATCGTTCCGCCCTGGCGGGCAGCGCGTCGCGGATGATCGATCTGGTGCGGGTGATGGTGAACGATGTAAACATCCCGCTGCATGAAGCGACCGCGATGGCGAGCGCGAATCCCGCCCGCGCTCTCGGATTGAAGACCAAAGGGAAACTCCAAACCGGAGCTGACGCGGATTTCGTAGTGCTGTCGCAGGATTTGGAAGTATTGCAGACGTTCGTTGCTGGCGAAGAAATTTACCGGAGTCGTTAAAGCTCGCGGCAAGCCAAGGAAGGGCGGTTTGTAAACCGCCCCTCCTTGAGCATGCAGCCGTCATTAGATCGATAACAAAAACTTCGCGATATCGAGCGATGCGGTCGGGCGGCCGAGCCGGCTGATATTCGTGGACCACTCGTGCCATTGCGCGGCGTTGTTCGCGAACGCCTTTTGCACGGCGGCGATCACCGCGTCGTGGGTGAGCGCGACGTCGCCCGACTTCGTTTCCATGATGTAACGCGCATTGCCTTCTTCCTGCCCGGGGATGACGTGATTCACAATCATCGGGCAGGCGGCCGACATCGCTTCCTGCACGGTCGCGCCACCGGCCTTGCTAATGACGAGATGATTCGCGCGCAACAATCGCGGCAGCTCGTCGCTCCAATCCACCGCTTCGAATTCCTGGGTAACGGTGCGGCGAATTTTTTCCACCGACACTTTCAATCCCGCATTGCGCCCGACCGTAACGGTCAGTTGAATCTCCGACAGTCCCGCGAGTCGGCGAACCAAATCCGGAGCGGCGGAGTTCGCCGCGTTAATGATGTAAAGGACGCGCCGGCCGGTCTCATCCGAAGGCGGCAATCGAATCTCTCCGGGTTGCGCAAAAATTGGGCTGACGGGGAAGCCAAAGGTTTTGACCTTTTCCGCGGGAACGCCCGCCGTGAGCAGCACCTCGGCGCTGACTTCGTTCGGCAGGATAAAATAATCGGCGCTGCAGCGGTACCAGATCGCATTCACGCTGATCGAGTCGGTGATAACGACGACGCGTTTGTGCTCCGGCGCGCCTTCCCAGCCGAGGAGCTCATCGAGCATGTGGGAGTAGGCCGGATAAACCGACACGATCACATCGGGCTGGATCCGGTCGAGCAGGCGCCGCAGATAATTCTTCAAGTTAAAGAAGACACGGAAATCGCCGGCAAACTTGTCCTGGCGATCGAGCCAGCGATAAATCACGCCCCAGACTTGCGGGGTGCGATTGATCATCGCCATGTAGGCGACGCGCGCCCAATCGTTCACGAAGCCGTAGGTTTCGGCGAAGAGATCGTGGAGCTCGACGTGGACGCCTTCGGGCGCGATTTTGCGAAGCCCGTCGCGAATGCCGCGGGCGGCGCTGTTGTGTCCTTCGCCATAGCCAGCGGTCAGGATCAGGATGTTTTTCACAACTCGTTAGGCCCCGCCTTCGCCAAGGCTGCGGCGTGGCAGGCGCCGGCGTGCGGTGCGGGAGAGTTTAATGGATATTTGCTTTGGGCAAAGTAAACTTCGCGCGCATGGGACATCTCAGGTTCGCCGGCAGGATTCTGCGCCGTCTGGTTTACGAGACGGCCATGGATACCACCATGGGATTGGCCGCGCAGATGGCGTATCAATTTCTGTTTACCCTCGCGCCGGGCCTCCTTTTTCTCTGGCACTTGCTCGGTCTCTTCGGCACCGACCCGGCCAAGCTCCATCAAATGCTGGTGATCCTGAAGAGCTTCCTTCCTTCCGATCCAAAGGTGCAGGAAATTCTCGATACCGTGGTGGCGAACGTCGTCGTCACCGGTTCCAGCGGGGTCCTCTCCAATGTCGGAATTCTCGTGGGCATCTGGCTCGGCACGCTTTTCATTTCCACGATCTCGCATGCGCTCAGCCGCACTCACGGCGTGGTCGAGGACCGGAACTGGTGGACCAAATACATCATCTCGTTTTTTCTCCTCTTCTGGTTCGGCATCACGATTCTCTTTTGTTTTAACGCGGTCGTCTTTGGCGAAACGCTCGCCGGCGTCGCCGAAGTGAATTTTCAGCTGGCGATCCCGCTCCAGGAATGGGTCGTGTTCGTCAGCCCGTTCCTCACTGGCCTGGCGTTGATCGGTCTCGCGCTCGCGCTTTATCTCCTCACGCCCGAAAATTACCTGACCATTCGGCAGGCGCTGCCCGGCGCTGTTTTCTTCTCCATCGGCTGGATTACGGTTACGAAACTTTTTCAGTTCTACGTCACCAAGTACGATCGCTATAACCCGACGTATCTGGCGCTCGCCTCCATCATCGTTCTGATGACCTGGATGTATCTGACCTGTTTGTTTTTGCTGCTGGGCGGGAAATTGAACGCCATTCTGCGCCGCGAACGAGAACGCGCCGCGCGTCTTCAGGCGGAGGCGCCACAGCCCGCTTGATCACGCATTCGTCTCTGTTAGTTTCGCCGGCCGTGATCCGCTTGCGCGTTTTTTTTGGCACGGCACTCGCCTTGGGCGCGATCATCGCCACCTTCGTCCGCGCCCAGACCGACGAAGAAACGAAAAAGCTGGAGGCGCGCAAAGCCCGCGAAGAAATGCGCGCGATCACTTCGCCGTCGCCGAAAGAGACCCCGTCGCCGACCGCAAAGCCAAAACCGGCAACGAGAAAGCCAAAGCCGAAAAAGAGCCCGACACCGAAGTCCAAAGCGAAATCGAAACCAACGGAAACGCCCGAACCCAGCAAAACGCCTAGGGCGAAAAAGAGTCCCACGCCCGATGCCGACGAATCAACCAAATCAAAACCGGCCAAGGAAGAGGCAGGTGATGAAGAGGACGCGACTCCGAAGACGAAGCGAACCGAGAAAGCTGGAACTCCGGAGCCGAGCAAAACCCCGGCGGCGAAGAAAAGCCCCACACCGGGACCAGACGAAGCGCCCACTCCGAAAAAGAAAAAGGTAAACGGCAAGAGCAGCCCCACGCCGACACCTAAACCCAAACGAATCGAGAAAGCGGAGCCGGCAAAAACTCCATCGCCTAAACCAAGCGCAACCGAATCGCCGCGCCCATCGATTCCGGAACCATCCGCCGTCCCCCGGCCCGCCCCGCGTCCGACAGTTGCGATTCGGCCGCCGCCAACATCGTTGCCTAACGACATCACCGTTGAAAAATCCGGCTTCGAGAAAGACCAGGGTTTCGAACCGCCGCCTCCTCCTCCGCCCCGGCGCGGTTTCTGGCCGTGGTCGCGCCAGCCGGCGAATTATCGTTACCTCACGAGCGCGAACATCGAGGCGATCCGGCGAGCGCCGGTGCAACGCGCCCGCTGGAAATTCGTCATCGTCCACAATAGCGGGACGCGGCAGGGCAGCGCGCGCGTCTTCGATTATTATCACCGGCATGTCCGGCGGATGCGCAACGGATTGGCATATCACTTCGTCATCGGCAACGGCACCTCCACGCGCAACGGCCAGATCGAAATCGGCGACCGCTGGATCCGGCAGGCGAGCGGCGGCCACGTGCACAGCGATTACATGAACAGCATCGGCCTCGGCATTTGTCTGGTCGGCGATTTCAATCGCGATCAACCGACCCGCGCCCAGCTCGAAGCGTGCGAGGAATTGATCAAGTACCTCAGGGAGCGCTGCGGAGGAATGGCGGTGCGTCCGCATCGCGAAGTAAATCCGCCGCGCTGGGCCACCGATTGTCCCGGCGACGTTTTCCCCTACGGCTGGTTCGGGCGGTTTCGGTAGCGGAAGACGTTGAAGGGTTGAAGCGTTAAAGGGTTGAAGCGGAAGAGTGTCGCGAGCTTCAATGCCTCAACCCCTTTAACGCTTCAACCCTGCAACGATTTCACATCCCCACACAATCCGTTGCGAAGCGCAAAAGCGTAGAGGATAGGAAACGCTCGCTTTTATGACGCCGGTAAAAATTTGGTTGGGTTATCCGTATCCGTTGGGCGCGACCTGGCTCGGGAACGGAGTGAATTTCGCGCTCTTCTCCGAGATGGCGACGTCGGTCGATCTCTGCCTTTTCGATAACATCGACGCGCCCCAGGAAAACATCCGCATCCCGATGACGGAACAAACGGACCAGGTCTGGCATGTGTTCCTGCCGGATGTCAGGCCCGGCCAGCTCTACGGCTTCCGCGTTTATGGACCTTACGATCCCGAGCGCGGCCTGCGTTTTAACAGCTCGAAACTTTTGATCGATCCCTACGCGAAAGCGATCGCCGGGCAGGTGAACTGGGCCGACGAAATGTTTGGCTACGTCGTCGGTGGGGCGCAGGAAGATCTGGCGCGCGATTTCCGCGACGACGCCTGGGGCATGCCGAAGGCCGTCGTGATCGATCATGCGTTTGATTGGGGGAACGACAAGCGGCCCGGTACGCCGTTGCACAGCTCGGTCATCTACGAAATGCATGTGAAGGGTTTTACGCGGCTCTGTCCTGATGTGCCGCCGGAATTGCGCGGCACCTATGCCGGCCTCGGTAGCGCGGGCGCGATCAAATATCTAACGGACCTCGGAGTGACGGCGGTGGAATTACTGCCGGTCCATCAACACATCGACGACAAGGTTTTGATTGATCGCGGGCTGGTCAATTACTGGGGCTACAACACGATTGGGTTCTTCGCGCCCGAGGCGAAATACTCCAGCAGCGGCGTGATGGGCGAGCAGGTCTCGGAGTTCAAAAACATGGTGCGCAATCTCCACGCCGCCGGCATCGAGGTGATCCTGGACGTCGTTTACAATCATACGGCGGAAGGAAATCATCTCGGGCCGACTTTGAGTTTTCGCGGCGTGGATAACCCCGCCTACTACCGTTTGTCACCGGAAGATCCGAGCAAATACCTGGATTTCACCGGGACCGGCAACACCTTCAACCTCCTCCACCCGCGCACGCTCCAGCTCGTCATGGACAGCCTCCGCTATTGGGTAAACGACATGCACGTTGACGGTTTCCGGTTCGATCTCGCCTCCACCCTGGCGCGCGATGACAAGGGCGTGAACAAGCTCCACGCCTTTTTCGAAATCATTCACCAGGACCCGGTGCTCTCGCAGGTGAAATTAATCGCGGAGCCGTGGGACGTCGGCGAAGGCGGATATCAGGTCGGTAATTTTCCGGTGCTATGGGCGGAGTGGAACGGGAAGTATCGCGATGAAGTGCGGCGTTTCTGGAAAGGCGACGAAGGCCGGATCGGCGAGATCGCCTACCGTCTCACCGGCAGCCCCGATCTTTACCAGCACAGCGGCCGCCGTCCTTACGCGAGCATCAATTTCATCACCGCGCACGATGGCTTCACGCTCAACGACCTCGTCAGCTACAACGACAAGCACAACGAAGCCAACGGCGAAGACAACAACGACGGCGATAACAATAATAATTCGTGGAACTGCGGCGTCGAAGGGCCGACGGACGATCCCAAGATCCTGGAGGTGCGCGCGCGGCAGCGGCGGAATTTTCTGACGACCCTTTTTCTTTCGCAGGGTGTTCCGATGCTTTACGCCGGCGACGAATGGGCCCGCACCCAAAATGGAAACAACAACGCTTATTGCCAGGACAACGAGCTGAGCTGGCTCTCCTGGGACCACGCCGCCGATCAGAAAGAGTTCCTCGAGTTCACGAAAAAATTGATCCAGCTCCGGCGCGATCATCCGGTTTTTCGGCGTCCGAAATTTTTCCAAGGCCGCCGGATTCGCGGCTCTGAAATCAGGGACGTGATGTGGTTCAACCCGGGCGGCAACGAAATGAGCGACGAAGAATGGGGCTCGCCATTTGTCCGATGCATCGGGGTGCTCCTGAGCGGCGATACGATTGACGTGCTCAATTTCGAAGGCGAGCCGATCCGCGATGAGACGTTCCTCTTGCTGATCAATGCGTATCACGAGCCGATCACTTTTGTTTTGCCGGGAGAAGAGCACCTCGAGTGGCGTCTCATTCTCGACACGGCGGAGGATCATGGATTTCTGACAGAGCCAACAAATGTTCCATCGGGTGATGACGTGGAGGTGATCGGCCGCGGCCTGAAAGTGCTCAAGCTCGCCACCGGTGCGCAGGCGCGGGCCCGTCACGAATCATGGAAAAAGCGTCAGGTGGAATTGCCGCATGAGCTGAAACCGCCGCCATTGCCAAAGGCGGCCGAAGAACCTGCTGAGGAAAAGTGATCCGCGCCGCGATCTTCGATCTCGACGGGACACTCGTCGATTCCAATGAGCTCCATGTTCTGGCGTGGCAGGAAACTTTCCGGCATTTCGGGAAGGAAATTCCGGTCGAGCGACTCCGCGAACAAATCGGAAAAGGCGGCGATCAATATCTGCCGGTCTTTCTAACGGAGCTGGAGATGCGCGAATTTGGAAAAGAGGCGGACGAGTACCGCGGCGAGATCTTCAAGAAGAAATATCTGTCGCAAGTGCGCGCTTTCCCGAGGGTGCGCGAGTTATTCGAACGGTTGCGGGCCGACGGGAAAAAGATCGCGCTCGCTTCGTCCGGGAAGGAAGACGAAGTCGAGCATTACCAAAAGGTGCTTGGGATTAGAGGACTGGTCGACTCGATGACGACGGCCGATCAAGTCGCGCATTCCAAACCGAAGTCGGACGTTTTTATCGCCGCGCTGCGGACGCTCGGCAATTTGCAGCCGCAGGATGCGATCGCGATCGGGGACACGCCGTACGATGTCGAAGCCGCGAAGAAAATTGATCTTCCGATCATCGGACTTCTATGCGGCGGCTTTTCCGAGACCGTTCTCCGCGATGAAGGCGCGCTCGCGATTTTTCGCGATCCCGCTGATCTGCTCGAGCGCTATTATCAATCGCCGCTCGCAGGATAAACGCGACGACAACGTGCGGTTGCGCGTTAGCGGATTGCGGGAAATGCTGTATTTAGCGAACCAAACCCCCAACGTTCTGCGAAGAACAGTTAGCAACATGACACCGACATCTCTGATTATCGTAACGGATCGCGGCACTCTGAAAGCCTACAAGGTGAACGACACACCGACCCGCGGCCCGAGTTTGAAATTGGTCCAGGCATTCGACACCACCGACGCGCACGGGCGTTACCAGGACAAGCTCACCGATCAGGCCGGCGCTTTCCCGAGTGGCGCGGCGCCGGGCCAGATGAATTCCATCGCCGAGCGCACCGGCATCGACATCGAAAACGACCGGCGCATTTTCAAACAGCTCGCCGACAGCATCACCGAGGTTGTGGAGCGCGAAGGCAAGGAAGGTTGGTCGTTTGCCGCGCCGGCTTCGATTCATGCCGCCGTGGTCGACCTTTTGCCCCCCGAAGTGCGCGACCGAATCGTCGAGCATGTGAAATCGGATCTGGTCAAAATCGAGCCGGCAAAATTGCCCGGGCATTTTCGGTCGTTACAACCGATATAAAACCGCGCAAGCTTGCGCTTGTGGCCGTTCAGCGCGGCCGAACATCGCATCACTTTATGCAACTACCCGTCAACATCACCTACCGCGGCGTCGTAAAGTCCGACGACATCGATCAATTGATCTTGGATAAAGCAGCGCATCTCGAAAAGTTCTGCGACCACATCAACCGCTGCGACGTCGCGATCGAGCAGCCGAACCACGCGCACCAAAAGGGAAACCCGTTCCGGGTCCGGATCGACGTCACCGTTCCGCCCGGGCATGAGATCATCGCGGACGAAAAGGGAATGGACAACGGCTCCTTCGCGCCACTCACTAAAGTCATCCACGACGCCTTCAAAACCATGGAGCGCGAATTGCGCCGGCTCGTGGAGAAACAGCGCCACGAAGTCAAAACCCACGCCAATTCCCGCTCGCCGAAGTAGCGTTTGCTCACCGCCGCCGCTCCGCGTTCTCTGCGGTTAATTTAGCGTTCTCTCTGCGATCTGAGCTTTCACGTCCGCGCGGCATTGTAGAGTGATTTGTAACCACACGACCGCGCGACAATGACTTGGGTCACGCGGCCGCTATGGATGGTGACTCGCAATAGAAACACGCTACTACCGCGTTCGTGACGCTGCTTCGCTTCGAGCGGGTATTCTGGATCAGGCGCGTCCAGCAAAGTCGCTGCATCGCATGGTTAGGCGGCGTTCGCATACCGCACAATGAACCAGAAGACCGCGAGGAAAAGGCCAACATAATAGCCTCTGACGGCATACCGCGCGGCCGAAGTTGTGGGCTCGGTGACAGCGCGTACTTCCGGCGACATGTCGCGCTCAAGTGCTGACAACTGCTGAGCCTTTGCGCGGTCGTTCAGTATCGGGATAACCAGCGGAACAGTCGAAGCAAGGAAAGGCAGGACGCCGTATGACTCCGGCCCGACGAGGATGAAAAAGGTGAAGTAGGCGAAAGCGACTGCTGCAGTTACGCCGGCAACGCCGGACACGATGCCGGACACAAACGTCCGCAGCCGCACCGGCGCCCAAGCCAGAAGTAGCGCCACAGGAAATCCGACGAGATAGGTGCTCAGCGTGAGGCAAAACTGCGCGAGGGCGATGACGATGCAGTAGGCCAGAACAACGAGAGCAATTGTCATTTAGAGAATATTTGCACGCGCGAGTCGCGTGACGGACCAAAGGATTAGGATCCTTTTCCCCAGAATGATCCCTCCGCTACCAGGTTCAAGAGCCCACATGTGATGACGATGGCAGCAATCAAAACCCACCGAATCCAGCCTCCGTAGCAAAAGACGGCGATGAGCTCCGCGAGAAGGGCAAACGCGAGAAGTCGGCCAAACCATATTTTCATTGCGCGCGAAAACCAAAAAGGGGTCGGTTAGGCGTTTCTGGCGACAGAATAGATTTGTACGGTCCGTCCATATCTACTTGTTTCCTTCTCAAACGTCATGCGCAGCCGACTGCACAACGTAAGCGACGCGTCGTTCGCAGCGTCGGCCACACCCAAGAGCTTGTCGCATCCAAGCACAGTGAATCCGAGCGGGATCAACGCCCATCCTACTTCTGTCCCATAGCCATGGTTCCAAATCCCACGGCATAGCACGATGTTTATTTCCCAACCAATGGTTTCGCAGAGCTCTGTGTACTGCGTGAACCCACACCGGCCGACGAATTTTCGGGTCTGCTTCGACGTGACCGCCAAGGTCGTCGCGAGAGCCGCGGCACCAGCATCAATCTTAGATGCATATTGATCGACGGTGAGCTTACTAGGCCCATTCAAGAAGCGCTTGACTTCAGGATCGGTTTCCAGCGCGTGATAATCGCGTGCATCGTCGACTCGAAGTGGCCGAAGCGCGAGGCGATCTGTTTCGAATGACGCTAGCATAAATGGGCGCGTTGCATGCGCCTAACGAGAATTAGGCCCAATTATTGGGTCTAATCCGGCCGAATCGTTCACCGCCTAAGAACGCGCTACGCCGGTGCGCCGCCGAGAGCGCCGGGTAATGGGGGGCCGACATCGGGGGCGACGACGACTTGTTTGGGAGGTTTTTCGGGGGCCATCTTTGGGCCGGTTGGGGGCG
Organism: Verrucomicrobiota bacterium; assembly: GCA_039649045.1. Lineage (GTDB taxonomy): Bacteria > Verrucomicrobiota > Verrucomicrobiia > Chthoniobacterales > UBA10450 > AV80. The sequence goes on from JBBWZL010000023.1 coordinate 10,820, forward strand.
GGGCGCCGGGCGGCGGGTTGATCAGGCGGCCGTGCTCCATGATTTCTTTGATCTGCACGCCATCGAGTGTCTCGTACTCGAGCAGCGCTTTCGCGATCGCTTCGAGTTTGTCGCGGTGCTCGGTCAAGACTCGTTTCGCGGTCTGGTAGGCGTCATCGATCAGCTTGCGGACTTCGCCGTCGATCTGCTCGGCGGTGGCTTCGCTGTAATCGCGCGCACGGGAAATATCGCGGCCGAGAAAAACGTAATCCTCATGCTCGCCGTATTCGACCATCCCCATTTTTTCGCTCATGCCCCATTCGCAAACCATCCGGCGCGCAATGGCGGTGGCGTTCTTGATATCGCCGCGCGCGCCGTTCGTGACATCGCCAAACACGATCTCCTCCGCAACGCGTCCACCCATTCCGACAGTGAGGCCGGCGATGAGCTCGTTTTTGCGATTGGTGTATTTGTCTTCTTCCGGCAGCCACATGGTCGAGCCGAGTGACGGTCCACGCGGAATGATGGTGACTTTGTGCAACGGTTCGGTGTGCGGAAGCACCTCGAGCAGCAAGGCATGGCCGGCTTCGTGATAAGCGGTGTTAGTTTTTTCCTTTTCGCTTAACGCCATGCTGCGGCGTTCCTTGCCCCAGCGGACTTTGTCGCGCGCTTCTTCGAGTTCCTTCAGCGTGATTCCCTTTAATCCACGACGCGCCGCGAGGAGCGCGGCTTCGTTGATCACATTCGCCAGCTCCGCACCGGAGTAGCCGGGCGTGCCGCGCGCGACCACTTGCAGATCGACGCCTTCCGCCAGTTTCACTTTCTTCGAGTGCACCCGCAGAATTTCTTCGCGGCCTTTCACGTCCGGCAAATTCACGGTGATCTGGCGATCGAAACGGCCCGGTCGGAGTAGCGCCGGATCGAGCACGTCGGGCCGGTTGGTCGCAGCGATAATGATGACGCCTTCCTGGGTATCGAAGCCGTCCATCTCGACGAGAAGTGCATTTAGCGTCTGCTCGCGTTCGTCGTGTCCCCCGCCCACACCGTGACCGCGATGCCGGCCGACCGCGTCAATTTCATCGATGAAAATAATGCAGGGCGCGGATTTTTTGCCCTGCTCAAACATGTCGCGCACGCGCGACGCGCCGACACCGACAAACATTTCGACAAAATCCGAACCGCTGATCGAGAAGAACGGCACATCGGCTTCGCCCGCGATGGCGCGCGCGAGGAGAGTCTTGCCGGTTCCCGGAGGTCCGACGAGCAAAACGCCCTTTGGAATCCGGCCGCCGAGCTTCTGAAACTTTTTCGGGTCGCGCAAAAATTCGACCAGCTCCTGGACCTCGTCCTTCGCTTCCTCGACGCCGGCGACGTCCTTGAACGTGATCTTGTTTTTATCGCGGGCGAGCATGCGCGCCTTGGATTTGCCGAAGTTGAGCGCGCCTTTTCCGGCCATGCGGATTTGCTGGCGAAAGAGAAAATAGAGAACGAGCAGGAACAGGGCGATCGGCAGGAAGCCGACCAGGGTTTGCGCCATCAGATTCGAATCGGTCCGAATGGCGGGCTGGATGCCGGCGGCGGCGAGTTTATCCTGGAGATTCGTCGCATAATTCAGGGCGACCGTGGTGCGGAATTTGACTTGCTGGGCCTGGTTCGGGCCGACGGCTTGTTTGATATAGGCGCCGCGGAGGCTTTGGGTCGGCCGGCCTTCTTCGTAGACCAGTTGGAGCGGGAAATTCTTATCGACGACGATCTGTTTGTTCTCGAGCAGCTCGAGGAAGCGGTTGTAGGGGACGTCCTCGTAGTCGGAGTAGGCGCCGCCGCGGAAGAGAACGGCGAGACCGATCAGGGCGAACGCGATCGCGATCAGGACCACGCCGCGCCAGTTAAAGCTCGGCTCGTTTCCACGAGGTTTATTCTCTTTTTGAGAGTTGCGATCAGGTTGGGCCATAGACGTGCGCCGCTGTTTTGGCGAGCGCGAAAAGGCTAACATGAATGTCCGGCAATGCAAAATTACCGGAGGTCAGAGATCAGAGGTCAGAGGTCGGAGGGCCAATGAGGAGTGCCGAGTGACAAGGTGCCGAGGGTGCGGTAATTTTGCGCGCCCCTTGAAATGACAGCCCTGACCAAAGTCGCAGACAGAATTGACCGCGCGGTCCAGAAGGTCACGCCGTTTGCCTACCGCATCCAACGGCGCAGCCGGCGCTGGATGCGTCGTGCCCTTCGCAAGCCGCGCAGCGTCTCGGAAGGGCCGAACCTGCTTCCGCTGCTCATTCAGGTGCTTGCGAGCTTTTCGAAGGCCGACGGCGTTTTGCTCGAGGAAGAAATCGACTCGAGCCTGGGCTTCCTTCGTTACGATTATCCGGAAGCGGTTTACTCCGAGCTGCGGCAGCTCTTTCGCCAGGCGCTTTACGAGCAGCAGGATCTCTCGGCGATGGCGCAGAAGCTTTCCGCGCAACTGGGCGCCGATCGCAAGATCATGCTCGGGGTTCAGCTTTACGATTTGATTTCGCAGGCGGGACTCAAGCAGGAACAGGTCGTCGCGTTTTACTCCTTCATGTCGCAGCTCGGCATGGCCGCGCAGGCGATCGATATCGTTTATCAATTGAATGCCTCGGAGGATTCCGACGCGTCCATTTACCAGCGCGGCGCCTCGCCTCTCGAAGCGCTTTCCTTCGGCACCAACGGCGTCGTCGACGTGACCTTGAAAAGCCTGACGGGCACGGATCGCCTCCTGGCCTTTCGTTATCACGACCTGATCCTGCTCAAGAACTACACCGGCCAGACGATCTCGGTCCGGGGCCGGCCGCTTTTGCGCGGAGGTTTTTGCCGGATCTATCCCGGCCAACGCATCCTGGTCGGCGACCAGTTCCTGACCTATCAGGAGCTCGCTGCCTATTTCAACGCGAAGAAAAATGTTTCGCTCCCGCAAATCTTCGTGCGCGTCCACAAAGACGCCGATGAAGTGCAGCTCGAACGTTCGCGTTCGCGGGAAAGCGCGCTCGAAGTGACGTTCGGCTTGAAGGTGCGAATCAAGGCATTGCGCGACGTGGATGCCGTCCTGAACAACGTGAAGCTGAAGTCGGGTACCACGGTGGACGCGACCCTCGAAGACAAGATCGTTTTCCACAACGACAGCGAAATGGATTTGCTCGATTTGCGGCGCCGCGCCCGCGCCATGGGCGGCCGCTTTCAGCTCAAGGCCTCGAAGTCTGAATACCTCGTCTCAAATAATCCAAGCTTGCTCGAGGAAGACGACATCCTCCTCTCGCCGGGCACGAGCGGCGATGTCCTTCTGAAAATTCTTTGCGATTACGACAAGCGCGTCGGCACTCTCGAAGTGATCGATGCCGACCGGCCGATCATGGTGGGGGAAACGCCGGTCCGCGGGACCTCGCCGCTGGCCGATGGCGACACCATTCGGATCGATGTCGGGCAGTTTTTGCGCTGCAATTTTTCCGAGCGAATCATCGAGGAAGAACGCAACATCATTCGTTCGCTCGAAGTGGTGGATGTCACCCACCGCTTCGGAAATAACGAAGTCGGATTGGAAGGAGTCTCGTTCTCGGTCAATCGCGGCGAGCTCGTCTGCGTGATGGGCGCGAGCGGCTCGGGCAAAAGCACGCTCATGAAAGTATTGGGCGGGCAGCTTCAGCCGTCGCAGGGACAGATTCTGCTGAACGACCGGCCGCTCTACGAAAATCTCGATCTGCTCAAGGGCTACATCAGTTACATCCCGCAGGAGGACGCCTTCGACGAGCATCTCACGATCGGGGAGAATTTGCAGTTCGCCGCGGCGATTCGCGCGCCGCACCTTTCCGGGCGCGATCTGACCCGCCGGCTCGAAGGCAAATTGATCGAGCTCGGTTTGAATGAGCGCCGCGACAGCATTGTCGGGAGTCCGGTCAAGAAAACGCTGAGCGGCGGCGAACGGAAACGGCTCAATATCGGCCTCGATATGATCGGTTCGGCCGACGTTTATCTTTTCGACGAGCCGACCTCCGGGTTGTCCTCGAAAGACTCCGAGCACGTCATCGAAATCATCCGCGCGCTCGCGCACAACAAGATCATCATCGTTACTATCCACCAGCCGAGCTCGAAACTTTTCCAGATGTTTCACAAGGCGATCCTGTTCGACAAAGGCGGTCGGCTCGTCTTCTTCGGCACGCCGACTGATATGCTGCGCTATTTCGCGGAAGCGGAACATCAGCATCAATTCGGCGCGGACCTCGGAGCGTGCCCTTCGTGCGGAACCACGCGGCCAGAGTTTATCTTCGACGTGCTCGAAACGCCCTTGCGCGACATCAGCGGCGACGTCATTTACGAGGAGAATACGCGTGGGCAACTGGTCGCGGCGCGACGTTACTCGCCGGAGTTCTGGCGCGACAAGTACGAGGCGTTCCGCCTGATCCAGGACGTCAAACAAGTTTCGTTGCGGCGCGGTCCGGCTCCGCCGCTACCCGCGGCGCCGTCCAACAAGCGCCGGTTCTTCATGCGCTGGCGCGATGAATGGACGCAACTGCGCACGCTTTTGCGTCGCTCGTTCATGAGCAAACTGCGGAACCGCGCGAACCTCGTCATCACCATCGGCGTCGCGCCGGTCCTGGCGCTGCTTATCGCGACGCTGCTGCGTTATTCCGATAGCGGTAAATACGATTTCGCGTCCGCTTATCACATCCCGACGTTCCTCTTCCTGAGCCTCATCGTTGCCATGTTCCTCGGCCTGACGAACAGCGCCGACGACATCATTCGCGATCGCGCCGTCCTCCAACGCGAACGCAATCTTAACGTCCGGTTGCCCTATTACGTCCTGTCGAAATTTGTGTCGTTAGGCTTCTTCGCGCTCTTTCAATGCATCCTATTTGTCTGGATCGGCAATTACATCCTCGAGATTCGCGGCATGTTCTGGATCGATCTTGGCATCATGCTGATGACGGCCATGGGCGGGGTCGCCCTGGGGCTCGTCATCTCGTCGCTCGTCGCCGATCCGAAGACAGCGGCGAATATTGTCCCGCTCGTCCTGATCCCGCAGATCATCATGGGGGGCGCGCTCATCAAGTATGAGGACATGAACCGGAACCTGGCTCTGGTTTACACATTCACCCGCTGGTTCTCCGAGCATCCGAACGACGAGCGCGGGAAGAAAATGAATAGCCGGCTCCAGGTGCCATTCGTCTGCCAGTTTATCGCCATGCGCTGGTCGTATGAGGAAATGGTGGTCGCGCAGGCGAAGCTCAACCCGCTCACCCGCCGCCAGGAACGGACCCAGGATGAAATCAACCAGCTGGTGACGAAGCGCGAGCAAAATCCGGAGGCGACAAAGCGGTTGGATGAACTCAAGGAGACGCTCGCGGTGCTCTCCGGCTTGGAGGCGAAAACTCCGGACGAGCTGGATCGTTATCTCGGGATCATCGACGAGATTTTGAAGCGAAAGCGGGCGTTCGATCGCGCGCTTTTCAAAGATGCCGCCGGGCCCGTCACGGCCGAGCAGCTTTACGTCAATCAGAAGGTCTCGGACTTGATCTCGAACGCCGAAATGGAGCAGAGCGATTACCGGCGGAGCGGGAAACTCAACGTTTTTTTTGGGGAAGAGAAGCGCTATCTCGGGATGAAGATCGACCTCTTTTTCTTCAACACCGTCGTGCTCATCGGATCGACGCTGGCCCTGCTCGGCATTCTGCACTGGATTCTGCGGCGACAGCTCCAAGTAAGGCGAACCTAATGAAAATCAAAAATCAAAAGTCGAAAATCAAAAATGGAGTGACTCGCCTCATCGTCGCGGCGAGCGAGCACGATCCGGACATGCTTTACGCGACGCGGTTCTTCGCCCCGGACGCCTTCATTTTCCTAGAAGAACGCGGGAAACGGACCTTGGTTCTGAGCGATCTGGAGATCGATCGCGCCCGCAAACAAGCCGAGGCCGACGAATTCGTTTCCTTTACCGCGCTCGAACGCGAAGTGCAGGGAAAGAAAAAGAAGGCGCCCGCCTACGAAAAAGTGTTGTCGCACTTTTTGAGACAACGCGGCGTGCGCTCCGCGCTCGTACCCGCGAATTTTCCTCTCGGCTTTGCGCAGGAACTGGCGACGCACAAGATTCGGTTGCGAACGACGAACGGACTTTTCTGGCCGGAGCGAGAAGCGAAATCCGACGAGGAATTGAAACTAATGCGCCGCGCGCTTGCCATTACCGAAAGCGGTCTGGCGCGCGCCATGGAAATGCTCTCCGCTTCGAAGACGGGAGCCGGCAAAAAATTATCGTGGTCGGGAAAGACATTAACTTCTGAGATCCTCCGCGCGGAAATCGATTCCGCGATTTTGCGAGCCGGCGGTCTTCCTGCCAACACGATTGTCGCCGGTGGCGATCAGGCCTGCGATCCGCATGAGCGCGGCTTCGGTCCGCTCAAGGCCGATTCCCTGATCATCCTAGATATCTTCCCGCGCGATGCGAAGAGCGGGTACTTCGGGGACATGACGCGAACCGTTGTGCGAGGCCGCGCGAGCGAAGCGCAGCGCCGGTTGTGGGAAACGGTGCGGGAAGGTCAGGCGCTGGCCCTGAAAAAAATGAAGCCGGGCGTGGATGGATTGAAGCTGCACAACGAAGTGAAACAGTTTTTCACCGATCGCGGTTACCCGACAGAAGTTCGCGATGGCCGACGAGTCGGATTCTTCCACGGCACGGGCCACGGGCTCGGTCTCGAGATCCACGAGTTCCCTCGCTTCCAGAAGACGGTTTTCAAGCCGGGTCAGGTGCTGACGGTCGAGCCGGGTCTTTATTATCCCGGCGTTGGAGGCGTTAGGGTGGAGGACGTTGTGGTTCTGACCAAAGCTGGTACCCGAATGCTGTCGCGTTTCGAAAAACGGCTCGAAATCTGAACGAATACCGCTCGGCCGGGTCTAAATATTACAAAGTTGTCATGCCGAGCGAAGTCGAGGCATCCCGTTGCGACACCCGACAAGGTGCGACCCGGGATCCTTCGACTTCGTTTCGCATCCGTGAAACTCTGCTCAGAATGACAGATCTCAAAAAATGACTCTCGCTTACATTTACGGTTACGGCTTCGGCTCCAATTGGCTGCTGCTCGTCGGCATCCCGCTCATCATCGGGCTCATAGCGCAATGGCGCGTGAGCAGCGCCTTCAAGAAATGGGGCGAAGTGCGCGCCAGCTCGAATATCACTGGCGCCGAAGCGGCGCGCGAGATTTTGCAGGCGGCGAAAATCAGCGATGTCCAGGTCGTCGAAACGAACGATTACCTCGGCGATCACTACGATCCGACGAGCAAGCGCTTATGCCTTTCCACGAACGTGTACAACACGCCCTCGGTCGCGGCGCTCGGCATCGCCGCGCATGAAACCGGCCATGCCATTCAGCACGCCGCCGCTTACACGCCGCTCAAGGCGCGCATGGCCATCGTCCCCATCACCCAGATCGCCTCGCAAATGTTGCCGTTCGTCATTTTCGGCGGCTTCATTTTCCATATGACTGGCCTGATCACACTCGGCATTTATTGCTACATGATCCTGCTCGCTTTCCAGTTGATCACGCTGCCGGTGGAGTTCGACGCCTCGCGCCGGGCGAAAATCATTTTGCAGCAAATGGGCATCGTCCAGCCTGGCAATGAAGTCGTTGGGGTGAACAAAGTGTTGAACGCCGCCGCGCTGACTTATGTGGCCGCGTTCATCGCCACGCTCGGCAACCTGCTCTGGCTCATGTCCGTCCGGGATCGCCGCTAACTCGCGTGCCGCCTCCGAAAAAGATGAATCCAGCCATCGCCCTGCCGTCTCCGCGTCGCTTCACCGATTTCTTATCGTCGGCCTCAAGGCGGCGTGCTAAGCCTAAGCGCGACGCGATGGAACAGCCGAGATCGGATGAAGACCAACAGCTCGTCGCGCGCACCCAAAGCGGCGAGGCGGCCGCGTTCGACCAGCTCGTGGTGAAATATACGCCGCGCCTTTACGGCCTGGTTTACAACATGACCTCGAACCACGAGGACACGAACGATCTGCTCCAGGACGTTTTCTCGAAGGCCTACAAATCCATCGGCGGCTTCCGCGGCAAGTCCTCCTTTTACACCTGGATCCATTCGATTGCGGTCAATATGACCCTGAATTTCCTCAAGAAACGCGGCCGGCGTTTTCACCTCAGTCTCGACGACATGGACGCGAGCGTGCAGAACGATAAGGAATTTCTGGAGCTCACGGCGACGAGCAGTCCGGTGCGCGAAGCGGACTTATCCGAGCTTCAGGTAAGATTGAACGAGGCCATGATGAAATTGTCTGATGAACACAGAGCCGTGGTCACCATGTTTCACATTCAAGGGATGCCTCATGCCGAGATCAGTAAAATCTTGCGCGTTTCCGAAGGCACGGTACGTTCCCGGCTCTTCTACGCGAACCGACAACTGCAAAATTACCTGGACGAATTCCGGAAGAACCCTGTTTCCTAACCCTTCAATTTTTTCACCGTTGCATGAACCAGTTTAGCGAAGAAGAAATCGGCAAATTATTGCGGCTGAAACGGCACGAACAGCCGCCGCCGGCCTACTTCGATAATTTCCTGCACGAGTTTCATCGCCGGCAGCGCGACGAACTCCTCCGGCAACCGCTCTGGCGCATCGGACTGCAGCGGGCCCAGGATTTCATGTTTCGCCTGAATGTTCCCGGGCTTACGTCCTATCCGGCCTTGGCAACAGCACTCGTCATCTGCGCCGCGGTGATTTCCCTGAAAGTTTACCAGACCCCCGAGACCGTGAATGTCGCGGCCCAAAATCGCGCTCCCGTGATTGCCACCACCGCATTGCAAGATTCGGCCTGGAGCCTCTCCAAACCGGTCACGACCCGCGATCTTGGCCCGTCGCTCGTTCGCACGGTCAAAGATAGTTCCAAAACTCACCGGGTCGCCACGCCTCCGCGTTACGTGCTCGATAGTACGCCAGTGAGTTATGAGGCCGCTTTCAGATTTTAGTCGGCTCAAGGAGCGGCGGTCTTCAGTCCGCCGAAGTTTTCTTCTCGCGATGACGCTGCGTTTCCTGCCCGCCTTCGCGTTTCTTGTCTGCCTCTCGCTCGCTCGTGCCCAGGAGGGGCCGTCGCCCACGCCGACGGCATCGCCCACGCCCGAACCGACCCGCTCGCCCGAAGGCTCGACCAGCTCCATCAGCCGCGAAGTCAAAGATATCTTCGACAAATCAGCCAAAGCGGTCGTAAAAATCCGCGGCACCGACCAGCACGGAGAGCTGTCCGGGACAGGATTCTTTATCGACCCGGCCGGCACGCTCTACACCGCCTTTTCCGTGGGCGGAGATACCGACAATCTCAGCGTTGAGGTTGATGGCAAAAACTATCCCGCGCGGGTCATGATCGCCGATGTCCGCAGCGGGATCGCCATCTTGAAGGCAGATATCGCGACGCCGGTCCTGCCCATCGGAAAATCGGAGGGGATGGAAGTCGCCACGCCTGTCATGACGATCGGGTTCCCGCTCGACCTGCCGGAGACGCCGAGTTTCGGGATGATCGCCGGGTTCGACCGAAAGTTTCTCGGACGCTACTTTTCCACGACGCATGTTCGGGTGAATCTGCCGACGCAGCGGGGCGAAGCCGGCGCGCCTCTTTTGAATTTCAGAGGCGAAGTCATTGGCATTCTGGTCGCGCAAATCGACAACGGCTCGGCCTGTTACGCCTTGCCGATCGACGCCGCGGAAAAAATTCGGAACGACTTCATTCGTTTCGGCGAAGCGCGCCACGGCTGGATCGGGATTGAGGTGACGCAGACGGAGAAAGCGACCGAAGGTTCGCGCGCCGCGATGGCTGAGATCATGCAGGACACGCCGGCGTTTGGATCGGGCGTAAAGCCCGGCGATATTCTTCTCGAGGTCGGCAAAACCAAAGTGCACGAGCCGGAGGATGTGATTGATGCGTCCTTTTTCATCACCGCGGGAGAGACTGTGCCGATCGTCGTCCTGCGAGGAAGCGAAAAGCTAACCTTCGAAATCCAATCGGATTTCCATCCCTTGAGCAATCATTCGCCGAAGGCGGCGACACTGACGCCGAATCAAGGGATTCCGCTGCAGCTCGATACCGGCGCGCGCCGGAGGCCGTAGCGGCGGATTGGCCTCACGCCAGCATCTTTCGGAACGCGGCCTCGTCGATCACTTTTATTCCGAGCTGTTTCGCTTTCGCGAGCTTGCTCCCGGCGTCGTCGCCGGCGAGGACAAAGCTCGTTTTCTTGCTGACGCTGCCGCTTACTTTTCCGCCGCGCGCCAGAATTAACTCGCCAATTTCATCGCGCGATTGGCTGAGCGCACCCGTAATCACCCACGTCGTTCCTTTGAACCCGGGCGCCGCTTTCGCTTTTTCTTCGCTTTCGAAGCGGAGTCCGGCGCGGCGCAACTTCTCGATCAATTCGAGGTTGCTCGGCTCATGAAAAAAATCGTGAATGCTGCGGCCGACGACTTCGCCGACGTCGGGAATCCGCTGCAACTCTTCCATCGAGCTTTGCCTGATCGCGTCGAGGTTTGGAAAGTGATCGGCGAGGGCGCGGGAAGCGCTCACTCCGACATGCAATATTCCGAGCCCGAAAATCAACCGCCAAAGCGGCCGCGATTTCGAGCGCTCGATCGCTTCGAGTAAATTGCTCACGCTTTTCTCGCCCATGCGCTCGAGCTCATTGAGTGCAGCGGCCTTCAAACCGTAGATATCGCCCAACTCGCCGAGTAGCTGCTGCTCAACGAGCTGGTTGATCACTGCTTCGCCCAGCCCTTCAATGTCCATCGCGCCGCGGGAGGCGAAATGTTCGATCCGCCGACGCAGTTGCGCGGGACACTGGCTGTTCACGCAACGCACGGCGACCTGGCCTTCGTCCTTCACGACTTCGCTCCCGCATTCCGGGCAATGCTTCGGCATCTTGAATTTTTTCTCCTGGCCCGTGCGCAGATCTGTTCGCACCCCCACAACCGCCGGAATGACTTCGCCGGCCTTCTCCACCACGACCACGTCCCCGATCCGGATGTCCTTTCGCTCGATCTCTTCCTCGTTGTGCAAGGTCGCCCGGGCCACACGGCTGCCCCCGACGAGCACGGGTTCCAAAGCGGCCACGGGTGTGAGCGTCCCGGTGCGTCCGACTTGAATCAGGATGTCGTGCAGTCGCGTCTCCACCCGTTCCGCCGCATATTTGAAGGCAATCGCCCAACGCGGTGACTTCGCGGTGAATCCCAGGACTTCCCGCTGCGAAAAGGCATCGACCTTCACCACCGCGCCATCTGTCTGATAAGCAAAATCGTGGCGAATCCGATCCAGTTCACGAATTGCCTGCAAAATTTCCTCGACCGAATCCGCCAGCCACCAGCGTTCATTGCCCGGCAATCCAAGTTTCTTGAGCAGCGCGAAAAAATCTGAGTGTTTTTCGAGTGTCGCGCCCTCGATCAATCCCGTTCCATAAAAAACAACGCCGAGCGGTCGTTGCGCTGCTATCGCCGGATCGAGTTGTTTGAGCGAACCGGCGGCCGCATTGCGTGGGTTCGCAAATTCCGGGAGCCCGGCCTTCGCGCGGTCTGCGTTCAATTTCGCAAAGCCGCGTTTGTCGAGATACGCCTCACCGCGCACCTCCAGAACGTCGGGAACATCGCCTTTCAATTGCTTTGGCACTGCGCGGATCGTCCGGATATTTTGCGTGATGTCGTCGCCGACAGTCCCGTCACCTCGGGTCGCGGCATAACGAAGCTCGCCTTTCTCGTAGAGGAGCGAGACCGCCACGCCATCGACTTTCGGTTCGATGACCACGGGAATTTTTTTGTTCGGCAGGAGCCGCTCCATGCGGCGATAAAAGTCGGTCACCTCTTCCTCCGAGTAGGTGTTGTCGAGGCTGAGCATCGGCACGCGGTGCGTGATCTGCCCGAACGCCTTCAGCGGCTTTTCGCCGACGCCTTTCGTGGGAGAATCCGCCGAGGCCAGTTTAGGGAAACGCTTTTCGAGATCGCCTAGTTCGCGGTAAAGGGCGTCGTACTCGCGATCGCTGATGATCGGAGCGGATTCCTGATAATAGCGGCGGTTATGCTCCTCGATCTCGCGCCGGAGTTGTACGACCCGCTGCGCTGCCTCCTTCTCGTCTAAAGCCATCAAGGCATAATAAGCGTCAAGGAGCGGCGCCTTCCAAGCCGCCGTTTCGTTAATCGGCGGTCTGGAGACCGCCGCTCCTTGAAGCGTTCCTTTCAAACCGCCGTTCCTTGAGCTAAGCATTACCAACTGTGAGCGAGCGCATTCTCGGCGTGGAAGGCGGCGGCACGAAGACCTCATGGGTCTTGGTCGAACATGAAGGCGCCGCTTTTCGCGTGCTCGATCAAGGCAAACTTCCGCCCTCGAATTTTCGTCTCACTTCGCCCGAGCGTCTGCGCGCGATCTTTCAGCAAATGCCGGCGGAGGCAGACCGGGTGGGAATGTTTCTCGCCGGTTGCGCTACGGAAGAGGACCGCCAGCTTTTGTCGAAACTCTGCGGCGAAGTTTGGAGCGCGGCGAAGATCGTCGCGGGCAGCGATCGCGATTCCGGTCTCGCCGCTGCTTTGGGCAAGGGCGACGGCATCGCGGTGAACGCTGGCACCGGCGCTTCCGTGACCGGGCGTCGCGGCGACCGGATCGAAAAGGCGGGAGGCTGGGGTCACATTCTGGGCGATGCCGGCGGCGGATATTTTCTTTCGCTCCAGGCGCTCCGTTTCATTTTGCGCGAATACGATCTGCACCGGGGTGAAGCCCAATTTACCGCCAGTATTTTGCGGGCGCTGTCGTTGAACAGCCGCGATGAACTCGTCCGCTGGGCGCAGAATGCGGACAAGATGGAAGTCGCCGAACTTACGCCCACAGTTTTCGAAGCCGCCATAAACGGCGATGCCAACGTGGTGAAGATTCTTGAAGAGGGCGCGGCGGTGCTGAGCGAATACACTGAAGCAGTCGCGACTCGGCTGCATTTGCTCGCGCCGAAAGTCATGTTGCTGGGCGGCCTTTTTCAGCGTGACTCGATTTATACGCATGCGTTTCGCCGCAGGCTGAAAAAAAATATGCCCGACGCGCGCGTGGCGATGAGTGAGCAATCGCCGGAATTCGGCGCCGCCTGGCTTGCCGCGGAAACGGAAGAGCGAATCGAAAGGGCACCGGAGATCCGTGAGAAAAATATCGCTCAACTTTCCGCTGCGTTGACCGAACAACGCAATCCGCGCTCCGAAAACCTGGAAAAGCTAAACGCGCGAGATCTGGTCGAGCTTTTCGTGGCGGAAGAAGCGTTCGTGGCAGAGGCGTTGCGTAAAGAAACAGAGGCGCTGGCGCGTGGCGTTGAGATGGTCAGCGGCGTTCTGCAAAAAGGAGGAAGTTTGTTTTATGTCGGCGCCGGAACGAGCGGACGCCTCGGAGTTCTCGATGCGAGCGAGATTCCGCCTACGTTTGGCGCTCGGCCGGAGAAGGTCCAAGGCATCATTGCCGGAGGAATCACCGCGCTTTATCGCAGCGTCGAGGGAACCGAAGATGAAGCCGGCAGTGGCGCGCTCGCGATCCAGGAACGCGCGGTAACGAGCGCGGACATCGTCTGCGGAATCAGCGCGAGCGGCCGAACGCCTTATGTGCTCGGGGCGTTGGCGGAAGCGAAGAAGCTTGGAGCGCGAACATTTTTTCTGACCTGCAACCCCGCGCGAGCGCGGACGGAGAGTTTCGATTTGGAGATCGATCTGGCGACGGGTCCCGAGCTCCTGACCGGTTCCACGCGGTTGAAGGCCGGGACTGCGACCAAGCTTGCGCTCAACATCATCAGCACAGGGGCGATGGTGGCGCTGGGAAAAGTGCGCGGGAATCTGATGATCGATCTCGCGACCTCGAACGCGAAGTTGCGCGACCGCGCCGCGCGGCTGGTATCGGAGCTGGCGAAATGCGATCACGCCGAGGCCGTCGAGCGCTTGCAAAGGCACGACTGGAATCTACGCGCGGCGTTGGAAGAGGTTTAACTACCGCTGCGCGATCCGATTCGAATGGCGGTGCGCGCGATGCTTCGCGATCGCTCGCGCTGTCGAATGCTTGCGGCTTTTGTGCCGTAACTGAGCTGTCCGACGCCGATGGCGAACTACCGGTTGGGTCGCCTTGCTATCGTCGGATTCGTACCGATCGTTGGGCGCCTGCGCCCGATCATAAAAATCATCGCCTACCCGGTAGCGCGCGAAGACTTCCGGCGTCACCATCCGCGAACGAACGTGTCCGCTCTGGTAACGCAGGACAAAGCTGTAAAGGCCGCTTTCCTGCGCCGTCCAGTATTCGCGTGGAGGGACCAGGATGGGCCGCCGGGAGGTCCCGGTGGGGCCTCGAAAAAGGAAGGAGTGAATCCCGGCACAATCGGGAACCGCTGTGTCCGGCAATTGCCGCGAACGTTTTTCGACCACGACACCCGCGACGGCGCCCCCGGCGAAGAGCACCATGATAAGAGAAGCGGCGAGTAGTTTGGAGCTCATGAAAAGTGGGCCTCGGAAAACAGAAAATGCTGCGAGACGGGTTGTATTGTTTTTGAATCCGGACAGCCAGCAATTTATTCGACCCTATGCAAAAGTAGGAGGGCTGCCGAAAGTCTGAAAATTTTTGAGCGCAGCCACGGCTCCACGCACGAAGCTAGGGAAACCAACCAAAGGAAACCTTATGCTGTGGACTATCTTTGTTGTTCTGCTGATTCTCTGGCTCCTCGGTTTCATCGGTCACTTCGGCGGCGCGCTCATTCACCTGCTGCTCGTTATCGCCGTCGTCGTGTTGATCGTGAATCTGATCTCGGGCCGCCGGACCCTCTAGTCTTTCTCGAACAGTGAAACCCGCTGGAATTGTCGGGATCATCCTGATCGCGATCGGAATCATCGCCCTCGCTTACGGAGGCTTTAGCTACACCAAACGCGAGAAGATTATTGATGCTGGCCCGCTCCAGGTCAGCGCCGATCGCGAGAAGACGGTTCCGTTTCCCCCGATCCTTGGTGGTATCTGCCTCGTCGGCGGAATCATCCTGGTCGTCGTCGGAAACAAGAAGGCGTAGCGCGCTCAATGGAGCCGGCACGCCTTCGTGCCGGGGGATTCAGCGCTTCCTCTCAACGGTCCCGCGACTGCGGGAGCAGCCCGTCTCCAATTGCTCTTTCCCGGCTCCGGGGCGCGTGATTGACTACCAGCCATGCGCGCGGCTGACCGCTCGGGAATTCGCTGGCTTCTCTCGGAGCTTCCGGAATTGGTGGCTGGCGGCGTTCTCTCCGCGGAAGCGGCCGAGGCGCTGAAGAAACATTACTCGGACACGACCCCGGATACGCCACCCCGCGTCGGATTCATTCTCTCCGCCATTCTTGGCTCGCTCCTGATCGGTGCCGGCGTGGTCTTGCTCGTCGCGCATAACTGGGAGTTTCTGAGCCGCCCGGTTCGGTGCGCGATTGCGTTTGCTCCGCTCGCATTGACGCAGGTTTTCTCGATTTTTGTTCTGCTGCGCCGAAACGAATCGGCGCCGTGGCGCGAGAGCGCAGCCATTCTGAATGTGGCCGCTATCGGGACAGCCATCGCGCTGGTCAGCCAGACGTATCAGATCCAGGGCGAATTCTCCCGGTTCATCCTCGTCTGGATGCTTCTCGGTATTCCGATCGTCTATCTGCTCCAAACGAGCGCCGGCCTCTCTGCTTATCTTATTGGCGCGGCGGTCTGGCTCACCTCATCGAAGGTCGCGGACTTCTCTGGCCCGAAACCAGCCGCGCTCTGGTTTTGGCCGCTTCTCTTTTTGGGTCTACCGGCGTTTGTCGCGATGCTGCGGCGTAATCGTAATGGTTACGGCGTTCTTTTCGCCACAACAGCGCTCGCCATCGCCGCCTCCTTCGGCCTGGCGGGGATCGACGGAATGGGCGCGCAATCGTTCTGGCGTTGCTCCTTTGCCGGATTTTGGAGCTTGGTTTACCTCGTGGGCGTCAGCTCTTTTAAGGATTGGCGGCCGACGCGTCCGCATCCTTTCGTTGGCGTCGGCTGGATCGGCATCCTGTCGCTGACGATTTTTCTGAGCTTCAAGGATAGCTGGCGCACCCATCAATGGCAGAACGCGGTTTACCTCATTCCCAGGCATTATCCCGATGCGGCCGCCGTCGCCGTGCAAATCGCCTGGGTGCTCGCCGCGCTGCTGCTCGGCGCTTACACTTTATGGAGGGAAGACCGCGCCCGCTTCAATCTCGCGCCTGCCGCCTTTGCGCCCGTTGTTCTCATCGCATGGGGAATTGCCAAACGAACCGGGAATCCACTGATTCCTTCGTTGCTGCTCAATTTGTTTGGCCTCGGTCTCGGCGTCTTCACCTTGGTTCGCGGCGTGCGCGCCGGCCGGATTTTCGAAGCGAACCTCGGCATGCTCATCGTCGCGGCGCTCGCCCTGGCGCGATTTTTCGATAGTGACTTCGAGTTCCTTGTTCGGGGGATCGCTTTCATCGCCGTCGGCCTCGGGTTTCTCGTGACGAATTTGGTCGTGTTCAAGCGGAGAGCGCGCGCGTGAAATCCTGGCGGCTCATTGTTTTTGCGCTGGTCGCATTCGCGCAACTCGCGGTGCCCGCTTCCATGATCTGGAAACGGGAGCGGACTTTGCGGGAAGGCCGCGTCTGGAAATTCCGCACCGCGCCGGTGGATCCGGTCGATGCGTTTCGCGGGCGTTACATTGCGTTGGAATTCGAGGCGGAAGGTCAGGAAATCACTCCGCCGCCGAACGCCAAATTCTATCAACCCGTCTTTGTGACGTTGAAAAACAATGCGGAAGGCTTTGCGGAGATCGATCAGGTTTCTCCCGCGCAACCTGAAGGAGATGAGTTCGTCGAAGCGCAGGTTGTGGGGAAAACCATTTCGCTGCCGTTCGACAAATATTGGGTCACGGAACGGGATGCGCCCGCCGCCGAAGCGGCTTATCGAGCGCAGACCCGGCGTGAAAAGCGGAACGCCTTTGTGACGGTCCGCGTTTTTCGTGGCGACGCCGCGCTCGAGCAGCTTTATCTCGATGGAGTGCCGCTCGGCGAATATTTGCGCGCGAATCCCGCGACAAAATAATTGCTCTCCGCTTCTGTAGCCGTCGCCCTGTGGGCGACGCGGGATCATGCGGCAACGTCAGCACCGGCGCTTCGCATAGCGAAGCGGCTACAGAAGAGTTGCGGTCTAGGTCACCCGCCGGCCTTGAGCACGGCGAAAGTCTTGCTCCCTTTTCGATCCAGGTAGAGAAGCACGCCTTTGCGCGGGTCGGCTTTGTTGAGTGCCTCGCGGAAGGAGGCCACGTTTGTGATCCGTTTGCCGTCCACTTCAGTGATCACATCTTCGCGCTGAATGTCCTGCGCCGCGGCGAGGCTGTTGTCGGCAACGTCAGTCACAATCACGCCTTGGGTCACCCCAAGTTTCAACCGCGCGGCGACTTCCTTGGTCAGCTCCTGCACTTGTAACCCGAACTTGTTGGAATCTTCCGGCTTCGATGGCGACGGCGGATTGATCTCGTTCGAAGCCCGAGAGATTTCACTAGGAAGCTCGCCCGTGGTCACCGGAATCTTCAGCGTCTGGCCCTTGCGCCAAACTGTGAGCTCGACGTTCTGCCCGATCTTCTTTTTCAGGATCTCGCGCTGAAGCTGGGTGTCGGTGGCGACCGGCGCGCCATCCACCTGCGTGATCACGTCGAACGGGCGGAGGTCGCTTTTATAGGCAGGCGCGTCAGCCTCGATCGTCCGGACGACGACTCCTTTGTCGAGTCCTTTGAACAAATCGCGGATCGACGGATCGTCGCCTAACGACTCGATGCGAATGCCGAGCCATGGCCGCACGATCTTGTGACCGGCGATAAGCTGCTGCCCGATTTCGTTCGTCAGATTGCTTGGGATGGCAAAACCGAGCCCGCGGTTCAATCCGTTGATCAGTGTGTTCATCCCCACCACTTTGCCGTCGATGTCGCAAAGCGGCCCGCCGCTGTTCCCGGGATTGATCGAGGCGTCGGTCTGCAAATAATCGGAGATCGAATAGCCGCCCGTTGCGAGCAATTTGCTCCGGCCTTTCCCGCTGATCACGCCGTAGGTGAAGGTGTAATCGAGCTTGAACGGCGCGCCGATCGCGAACGCGAACTGGCCGACGCGCACTTTGTCGCTGTCGGCAAACTGCGCGACGGGGAGATTCGTGGCCTCGATCTTGATCACAGCCACGTCGGTTTTCTCATCCGTGCCCACGACCTTGGCCTGAAATTCGCGGCCATCCTTGAGCTTCACATCGATCCGATCGGCGCCCTCGAGCACGTGATAATTCGTGTAGATATATCCATCAGCTCGCACCAGGAAACCGGATCCTTCGCTCTGGATCGGCTGGAGCGAGCGGGGACTGCGGCGCGGGGTATTGTCATCCTGCGGAGGCTGGAAGAAGAGATCGTCGAGCCCGGAGTTATCGTTGCCGTCGTTCTTTTTCGTGACCTCGATAATCACGACAGTCGGCGCGACGATTTCGAAGACCTTTGTGAAAGCGCTGTTGAGCTGATGGACGACATCCTTGCCGGCGTCAGCCGCGGCTGGAGGGACGGTGGAAGTGGGGCCAGTTTCGGGTTGGGCCAAGGGCGGCGCCGCGCGCAGTGACCAAGAGGCTAATGCGATCGTGAAGATGAAAATGGCAGTGCGCATCGGTTCGGGGTTGGACAGGGACTTTACGATACCTGTTCAATTGGCAACAGGCGAGGCTCTTCCCCCTCCTGCTCATGATCTTGATCCTGCTCCTGATCCCGGTCGATAGGCCCGGGCTGCAGAAAAGATCAGGAGCGAGATCAAGATCATGAGCAGGAGGAAGGGGCGGCGGCGCACACCCCGAGGTGCCTGCATTGACACGATTGTTAAGGCCCTTAACGTTTTCGTTCACCAAACAAAAATGCTTACTCTTGCCCCTGGGAAAATGGATGGAAAAGAGTTCGTCTCGCACGCGCCGGGCTATTTCCCGGACGTTCCGCCGGAACTCTGGAACGATTGGAAATGGCAGCTGAAAAACCGGGTGACTTCGCTCGCCCAGCTCGAACAGCATCTGGAGTTATCGAATGAGGAACGCAGCGGCGTTCTCCTCTCCGGAACGAAGCTGGCCCTCGCCGTCACGCCTCATTTTTTTAACCTGATCGAACGCGACAACCCGGATTGCCCGATCCGGCGCCAGGTCATTCCGCGAGTCGAGGAAAGTTGGACTTCGCCTTACGATATGGC
>JBBWZL010000037.1:0-45205 GCA_039649045.1 Verrucomicrobiota bacterium
GTTCAAGTTTCAGAACCTCATCAGGCGAACCGTATTCGCAATATCTGATCGCCTTCATCCTCTCGGCTTCGGCAGGAATGCTGCGCCCGCAGTCGTTAGTCGAAGTCCAGTAGGCGAACTGGAACCACAGGAACAGGACAAGGAGGAGCGCACCTGCGCTCCATTTCAGGATTCGTTTCGGTCTTATGCTCATACGAGTGCCGGCGCAGGCGTGGCGTGTTTACTCGGCTGATCTTTTGCGCCCCAGATCAACAGCCAGAAGAACGCGAGTTCCCCAACTCCGAGAATCATTGCGAGCTGGCCAAGGCCCTGCGCGGACGCGGGCAGAAAAAGAGAGACCGAGGAGCTGATCACGTAGCCGGAGCCCGCCGCAATGGTAGCGATACCGACGAAGCGCGGGATAAACCCGGATCGCATGACGGCGATGCCGAAGGGAAAGAGCCAAAGGCCCCAGAAGATTTGGGCCAGGATAACTCCCTGGTTGTGTAAACGGAGGAAGAACAAGACGAGAGCATCGAGCTGCGCCTTATCAAAGACGGCGGTGAGGAAGGCGGGACCTCGGGCCAGAGTCAGCGCCGCGAGATCGTTCAAGACGTTGAGATACGAAATAGGGATGGAGATCAGAAAAAGAATCATCATGGCCATGGCGTGTTTGTGGCTGACCGGCTTGAACAGGCGATAGAACGCCAACATGGCGAAAATTACTACGGTCGCGGAGAAGAGTTCGACGGCCATGCCGAGCCGGAGCAAAGCCTCGGAATCCCGGATATTGTTGGCCGTAGCCGCGGCGTCTCCCCGCACGATCAGCACGCCGGGGACATAGAGAAGAGCAAAGGGGGCGGGCAGGCAGCTTATGAAATATAAGAGTGCTGCGATCCTGGATTGTTTTTTGAGTGAGCTCATATCGTTCTGCCGTTTCCGTAATGAGGTCGCGTCCTACTCCACAGCTATAACTACCGTTCCGCGCGCGTGTCCTTCGCTGGTGCGCTGCGATTCAAACTCCCTGGTTGCGCGGGCCTGCTCTTTCCATCGTTCAACATTCACGCCGAATACAAGGAGCCACAGCCCCAGCACCATCTCGCCGACGCCGAGGGCGAGGTTGTAGGGGTAGAGATAGTTCGCGAGGGGCGGCCACAGATAGGTGGAGTAGCCCATACCCGCAATCACCATCAGAGCGCCGAGAATCCGGGGCAGGAAGGTCGACTTGTAAATGACGTAGCCGGCCAGCATGCAGCAGAACCCGAAGAACGCGAGGTAGAGGTTGGAGGCCTGCCCGTTCCATCTGAGGAAGATAAGCGCCAGGGACTGCAATTGTTCCACGTTGAATGCGCCAAACTCCCTCCCGCTTTTCAAAACGACCAGGACTGGGAGTTCAAAAAGAATACTGGCAGCCTGAAAAGCGATCGCCACGAGGCCGAAGAACGCCATGAGCAAAGCGACGATCCTGCCCACAGGTCTGAACAAAACATAGGAGACAACTGTCCGGGCGACATTGAACGCGACTGCGAGGACGCTGAGTGCAAGGCCCAAACGGAACAATGACTCGTTTCCCAGGATGTTGGCCGCTGTGGCTGCGGCGTCCGTCGAGACGAGCCTGCCGGGAATCCGCAACTGGCCCCACACTTGCGCCTGGCCTTCAAGGACGGCGAGAATAAAAACCGTTCTCGCCAGAAACCGCGGCGATATCTCTCGAGGCTTCGTCATCGGTTCATCGCCTGAAGAGTTCGAGCTCATTCCGCACGGAGAGCCTCGATGGGGTTGATGCGGGCGGCGCGGCGGGCGGGAAACCATGAAGCGACCAACCCGACAGTGATCAGAAGGAGTGTGGTGCCCATGAGCACAAGTGGGCTATTGAGATGCATGCCTGGGTTGGCGGCGGCGAGAAAGCGCGTTACCGCCATGGCGCCAAGTAACCCGACGACGGATCCGATCAGCGCCAGTTTCACTCCGGCGACGAGGA
Organism: Verrucomicrobiota bacterium; assembly: GCA_039649045.1. Lineage (GTDB taxonomy): Bacteria > Verrucomicrobiota > Verrucomicrobiia > Chthoniobacterales > UBA10450 > AV80. The sequence continues at coordinate 1,961 of JBBWZL010000037.1, forward strand.
CAATGTGGGTTATGTCCCGAATACATGCGCCCAAGGCAAAGCGGATAGCGAATTCGCCGGCCCGCTGAGCCATCGTACGCGCGATGACGCCGTAGATACCTAGCGAGGCCAAGCCCAGTCCAAGCAGAGCAAAGGCGCTTAGCATGTCGCGCAGCAGAGCAGTCTGGTAGTTGGCACGATCGATCGTCGCGTCGGCAGACTGGAGCTGGCGCACCGGCAGATCCGGATCCAGCTCCGTCATAAGGGCGCGGATGCTTTGCACAACCACCGATGTCGCGACGCCGCTGGTGCGCACCGCGATCTCGTTGTAAGGCCGCGGATCCTGAGCCATTGGCTGGTAGACTTGGAGCGTCACCGGGCCTGGATCGGGCATGACCGATTTCACGTCCGCGGCGATGCCTACAATCTCGCCCCATTGCGGAGTGCCGATGCCAGTCTGGGCGATGCGGCGGCCGATCGGATTTTCAGTCCCGAAGAGAGCCGTGGCCGTGGCCTGACTGATGATGAAAACCTTGGGTGAGGTGAGAATGTCACTCTCATTAAAGATGCGCCCGGCGAGAACGCGGCTTTGGTAGGTCTCGAAATAGCGCGGACTAATGCTGTTGACGACGGCGGCAGGTTCGTGACCGGGCTTTGGCAGCTCGCGACCGGCGACAAGGTATTTTCGGACGTCAGCCCAATTGAAGAAGGGCGTAAAGGAAGATATGCTAGCTGAAGCGACACCGGGCACCGACTGGAGCCGCTCGAGAGTGATGCGATGGAAGCTCGCGATCTTCCCGGCATCGCCATAGCTGGCGGTGGGAAGGATGACTGTGCCTGAGACGACATGGTCGGACTGCCAGCCTTCCCGGCTGTTATTCAACTCGTCGAGACCGCGAATAAAGAGCGCAGCGCCGGTGAGCAAGATCATGGCGAGGGCAAACTGCGCGACGATAAGCGCCTGACGGAAGCGCTGGTGGCCACGGCCGCCTGTCATGCCGCGCGCGCCGCTCTTCAACGTCTCGTTTACATTGAGGCGCAGGGCGAAAAGCGCCGGAGCCAGCCCGAAGGCGACAGCGGTAATGAGCGACGCCGCGAAAGCCCATGTGAACACGCGCCAGTCAAAAGCGAACACGATCCGCTCGCCATTTTCCCCAATGCTCTTAAAGGAAAGCCAATCGGCCACCCAGCCCGCAACAAGGATGGAACAAGCTCCCCCAAGGAGAGCAAGCAGAAGTGACTCTGCCATGAGTGGCCGAAGCAATTGCATGCGCGAGGCGCCTAGCGCGGCGCGGACGGCGAACTCCCGGGCGCGAGCCATGGTACGGGCGAGAAGAAGATTGGCGAGGTTCGAGCACGCGATGAGGAGGACGAACCCGGAGAGTCCAATGAGCATCGCGACCATCGCACGGCCGCTCCTGGGCATGACGGTGTCGTTGAGGGGTACCGGGCGCCAACTGCTGCCCGCGTTGACGTCTGGGAAATCCGCGGCGAGACGCGCGCCAAAGTTCGCGATGAAAGCATCCGCTTCCGCGCGCGTCAGTTTATCGGAGCGCCGGCCGATGAGCCGAAGATTCGTGGTGCGGCGATCGCCGGACTTTGTTTGGTCGAGCGCAAGCGGCCGGAAGAAATCGTAGGGGCCGAAGTGCCGCCAGTCGTTCAACCAGGCTGGCAGGACGCCCACGATTTCGTGGGGCTCGCCATCGATGCGTAGGGTGCGGCCGATGACGTCCCCTTTCCCGCCGAAACGTTGCTGCCAGCAACGTTGACTGATGATGAGGACGCGGTCGTTGCCGGCTAGATCTTCGCGCGGGAGGAAGTCACGGCCGAGCTGTGGTTGAACTCGGAGCGTGGAAAAAAGATTTGCGCTGGTGCGCATGGCCCGGACCATCTCGGCGGGTTGGCCTGGCTCCGACACACTGGTGTCTCCGAGCGTGTAAGCAGCGATCTCTCCATAAGCCGGCATCTCCCGCTGGAGATCGAGGAAATCAGCCGGCGAAACGCGACCCACGGGATTCTGGTCGGTGGCGCGATCGATCCGATCCAACTGCGCGCTCTCAGGGTAAGGAAGCGGTTTCAGCAGGATGGAATTGAGGATGCTGAACATGGCGGTGTTCGCACCAATCCCTAATCCCAGAGTGACGATGGCGAGAAGAGTGAACCCGGGGCTGCGAAGGAGCGAGCGAGCGGCGAGGCGAAGACTGGATAACATAGGAGAGAGTCGTTAGGTGTTCAGTTACTTGATTGCCCGGTAGTCGCTGTACGTAACTACCGTGTGACCCCGTCCTTCCTGGCCCATCCCTGATCCAGCCATGTCGGTCGTCTGCTCGATCAGGAGTGGTTTGCCTTCCGGCCCGATGCGGTAGCGCGCGGTGAATTCGTATTTTTCGAGCTTCATAAGGAGTTTCACTCGCATCGGTCTAACGTTAATGCGCACTTGCTCCACAAACGTCACGCCGTCCGTTTCGTTCACAGACGCGTCCGCGGTGGCGTTCTGCGATAGATCGCTATCCATGAATTTTGCTGTGTCTTTCGGCAAGGCGGCGAAGTGAAACACTGTCCGACCACGCGAATCAATCGAACCTGTCGCCGGCGATCCGAAATAATGTGCCAGGCGGTAGTAGCCGGGTATGCGGCGTTTCGGTAGAGCCGCCCGAAATGTTTTTAAGGCGTCCGTTGTCGGCGGTGCACCGTCGATCGAGACAAGCGTCCAGCGCGCTTCAGCAGGCTTCGTCGGATCAAACTTATCGACAGTAACGTGCTGCTCGGGTTTTCCGTTGGTTGTCCCTTCGCTGCGAATCGTCCGCGTAAAAGCATAGTCATCCGGGCTGATACTTTGCGCCTGGGCGAGAATACGCTGCTTAAGTTCATCCCGATTCTGTTGCGCGAGGCCGACAGAAGCGGTGCCGAGACTTAGCAGACTGATGATTGTCAGGGTGCGATTAGTTTTCATACTTTGGTGACGGATTGAGTTAGGGCAGAGTGGAATCAAAGCGGTCCGCGATAGCGACGCACACGGACTGTGGCGGCGATAAAAACCACGGCGATGACCAGACCGATCCAAACGCCAGGGCTGCTGAGAAATTTCAGTGGATCGAATTGCGTGAGTCGATCGACCACGGGCACGTGCGCGTCTTTCGAATATTTCACGACGACGAACCCCTCCTCGAAACCACCTGTCAGACGATGGACGAGCATACGAATGAAAAAGGTGGTATCGAACGCCAGTTTCTCAATCGCACTGATTGCGAGCCACGGAAGCACCGCCCAGAGGAACGTCGCACGCCTGGCCCAGCTGGAGACCAGAAGGAGCCAGGCGAAGATGGGCGCTTCCCAAAGGGTGCATGTCACGAGACCGTAGAGGAGGATCAACGAGAGCCGGGGCCAGGGCAGCAGTTGCCAGGTCGTGCCCGCCAGACCACTGGGAAGGAGAACGGCAGTGCTAACCAGCAACATGATAAATTGCGTGGCAAGAACCATAACGAAGGTAAGGAGGGGCAGGATCGCCAGGGGAACGATCGCCTTCGAGAGCACGCTGGTGAGATCCGAAACGGGCAGCGATTTCCAAAACAGGATGCTGCGGTCACGGCGTTCGCCATGGAGCGCATCGAGACAGTAGAAGATGCCCACGATGAACACTGTGAACATGATCATCATAGCCGCGGCGTCGTAAGGCATCTCAATGGCGGCACGCTGGCGCGCGGACTCGAGCGCCAAGGCGTTGAGCCGGCGCCGCGGCAAGTCAAACGCCGTAAACCCAAAGCCAAAGAGCACGACGCCGGCGGCGATGAGCGGCGCCATATAGATCGAGCGGTTCTCCCATAACTCCCGCCGCACGGACCAGTAGAACGGCCGGGTCGCCGTCATCGGCGCGGGCGCGGCGGGGTGTACCTGCGATGGCTCGTTAGTCTCCGTATTCATTTAGCGGCTCCTTCTGCCCCGCCGCTGCTATTGCCCATCACCGCGACGAACAGGTCGGCGATGCTGGGCGTGCGCACTTCGCCGAGCGTGGCGAGTTGCTGGCGATCGACGTTGTCGAAGAGCAAGATACTGCGACCGAACATCTGGCGGGCGTAGATCGGCTTGAGCGCCTGCGCCGCGGCGAGCTGTTCGGGATTGATCATCACTTCGAGATAGCGCGCCTCGAATTCGTCCATGCTGCAATTGAGAACGATGCGGCCGCGATTGATGAACATCAGATCGGTGATGACGTGTTGAATCTCTTCCACCTGATGCGTCGTCACGACAATGGTGCGGCTGCCATCGAAGTAATCGTTCAGCAGCGAATCGTAGAATTGTTTGCGATAAAGGATGTCGAGACCCAGCGTCGGCTCGTCGAGGACCAGTAATCGTGCGTCGATCGCCATCACCAAAGCGAGGTGAAGCTGGGCGACCATGCCTTTCGATAATTGCCGGACTTTGCTGGCCCGCTTGATATCGGTCTTAGCCAGGAAAGCTTCCGCCTTTGCGCGATCGAATCGCGGATGCACACCAGCCACATAGTCGAGCGCTTGCGAGACGCGCATCCAGCGCGGAAGCACCGCGACATCGGCAATGAAGCAGACATCGCGCATCAGCAGATCGCGCTCATTCCACGGGTCGCGCCCGAGCACCTTCAATTCTCCCTGATAAGGGATGAGGCCGAGAATCGCATCGAGCGCAGTCGTCTTACCGGCGCCATTGGGACCGATGAGTCCGAGAATGCGACCTTCTTCGACGCGCAAATTGATTCCGTCGAGGGCGATCGTTGTCCCGTAGGCCTTGCGGAGACCGCGTGCTTCTATTGTGGCCATGGCTTTAGCGCGCCTCCTTTGCAGTCTTCGAAGCCGAGGCATGCCGTTTGGCCGCAGCCATCAGTTCTTTTGGGGTCAAACCGAGCCGTTGAATGGTTGCAGCGATCCTGGGCCATTCTTCGGTAAGAAACTTTTGCCGCTCGCCCAGAAGCAACAAATTGCGCGCGCCGGCTTTCACGAACATTCCGAGACCGCGCCGCTTCTCGACCAGCTCTTCATCGACCAGTTGCTGATAGGCCTTCAGAACCGTGAGCGGATTGACCCGATATTCGGCCGCGACATTGCGCACCGAGGGAAGCGGGTCGCCTTCTTTGAGCACGCCGTCGAGAATCATATGGACGCCCCGATCGCGAAGCTGGCGATAAATCGGCTGCCCGTCGTTCCACTCATGAATCATTCTATCTTCCCAATCCCCTCACGCGGGAAGTCCGAGGGATCGCTCCGGTTGAATGTTTTCTTTCATTTAGTGTTGTAGTAGACTATAACACTGCTTCACGCGCAAGCTTTTTTTTAATTATTTTTTCGCCGCCGTGGCGACGCCCCGCTTCCCGGGAAAAACCGTGATGCCGTCGGTGAAACCCGCACGTTGCGAACGCGCGGATAACCTGGCCTCCGAGCGGCGTGCAGGTTCCGCTCGTTGGAAAAAAGAACTCCGAATCCGCGACTCGGATTCGGAGTTCCGAATTGAACCCGCTCAGCCGACTTCGGCGCAAGCCACCATTACGGTTTTCCTGTCGGCGAAGGTGAGGGTCGCGGCGGTCGTGAAGGTGACACCGGTGGTCGCGTGGGTGAAACCGGCGGTCGTGTGGGACTGATCCGCGGCGTCGGCGACGGTTTCGGGGCACAATTCAGCGCCGCCTCCCGTTGCGAAGAATAACAGGGAAGGCCTCGCCCCTTGGCCACGGACTCGGTGAGCTGAACGACCCTTCCGTTTACGCAGGTCCAGCACGGTTTGTCGGTGGTGTCTTTACAATTCCTCTGCGCTTCCGCTTGTGAAGAGTAGCAGGTAAGGCCTCTCGCCTTGGCCTGGGCCGCGCTCAGCTGAGTGACTCGTCCGTCAACGCAGACCCAGCATTTGTCTCCTTCACAACTCCTCTGCGCTTCATCCTGCGTCGCGTAACATTTGAGTTGTCGCCTGCGGGCCTCCACAGCGGTCAGCTGCACCGCTCGTCCGTCAAGGCAAACCCAGCATTTATCTCCCTCGCACGTCTTGGCCGCCTCTTCCTCGGTAGCGTAACACTTGAGTTGCCTCCTGCGGGCCTCCGCGGCCGTCATCTGCACGATTCGTCCGTCAAAACATACCCAGCATTTGTCTCCCTCACAGTATCTCTGCGCCTCTTCCTGAGTAGCGTAACACTTGGCTTGTCTCCTCCGCGCTTCCACGGCGGTTACTTGCACGACTTTTCCGTCAAGACAGATCCAGCAAAGGTCCCCGCAATTCCTGCGCGCTTCTTCTGCGGTCGGATAGCATTTAGCCTGTCTCTCCCGGGCCTCTACCGCGGAGACCTGCACGACTTTTCCATCAACGCAGATCCAGCAAAGATCCCCGCAGTTCCGCAGTGCTTCTTCCTGCGTGCGGTAACACTTGGCTTGTCTCTTCTCGGCCTCTGCCACCGGGACTTGGACGACCTTTCCATCAAGACAGATCCAGCAAAGGTCCCCGCAGTTCCGCAGTGCTTCTTCCTGCGTGCGGTAACACTTGGCTTGTCTCTTCTCGGCCTCTGCCACCGGGACTTGGACGACTTTTCCGTCGAGACAGATCCAGCAAAAATCGCCGCAATTTCTTCGCGCTTCTTCCTGCGTGGGATAACATTTGGCTTGTCTCTTCTGCGCCTCCGCCTCGGTCACCCGGACGACTTTTCCATCGACGCAGATCCAGCAAAACTTCCCACAATCTCTCTCCGCTTCTTCCTGAGTGGGATAGCACTTGGCTTTTCGCTTCCGGGCCTCCGCCTCGGGCACGCGCACGACTTTCCCATCGATGCAGATCCAGCAAAACTTCCCGCAACTCTGCTTCGCTTCTCCGGGCGTATCAAAACATTGACCGCCCTTGGCCTCACACTCAGCCCTCGTGGTCTTAACGACCCGATCGCCGATGCAGCACCAGCAGGGCTTGCAGTTCTTGAGCGCTTCTTCATAGGAACCGTAGCATTGACCACCCTTGGCTTTTACTTCTTCCTCCGGGAGCAGGAGGATGACTCCCTTTATGCAGCTCCAGCAATAATTAGGAGGAGGCGGCGGCGGCGGGCATCCGCAGCCGGGGGGACACGTAAGCGGCCACCACCAGCAATGGGGCGGCTCGGGCGGGCAGGGCGTTTCTTTTCCAGGAGGGCCATGCCACTTATAGCAATGGCAATCGTTTTCCCACCACCAGCCGCCGCCTTCCTGGATCCAAACCCATTGGCAGCAAACATACGACCAATTCCCTCCATCGACTGGCGTCGGCGTGAGTAAGAAGGCATGTTTCTCCCCCTTGGTCGTAACGCCCTCGCCGATAATAAGGCAGGAGTCGCTGATCGATTTCGCCACCGTCAGGACCCGAAAGTCGGTAAGTGTGAGATCGCACAGCGTGTTGAGATCGTACATCTGGCCGCCCACAAAAAGGAACGCATGCTCGGTCCCGTCACTTAAGGTCGAGGAGCCAACCACCATTCCGGCCGCGTTGTGACCCGGGCCTGCGACGCTGTTAGCTGAGCTCGTCGTGCCACCTAAAGTTCCCAGGTCGGTTAGGGTATAACTCAATTGCGCTTCGGCGCGGGTAAATGCGAAAAGCAGGAATAACGCTGCAAAGCTAACGATGTTTTTAGTTTTCATGGTGGAAGAATCGTCGAGGGAGAACCGCCGTCACCGCCCGGTGTACAGATCGGCGTTCGCGCGAGCAATACAAAAGGACGGCAAAGTTTCATGGCGGAACGCGCCAGTGGCATGAAGCTATTTCCCGGCGATGTACGGGATCGGCATGATACCTTCAGTTCGGGCCTCGGCGAGGTCGATCCATTGATAGCTTGGATCGGCGGCCTTGAACTTTTCTTTGTTCTTGGTCAGGTCTTCGGTTCCGACCTGGACCGCTCTTGCGAAAGTTTTCCAATCGCGGCGTGTCCGCACGTTCTGCTCGAGTTTGTCGCGTAACACCATGAGCGCGGCGGATTCGCCGGCTTTCTTTTCGTCGGCGACCTCGGGCAGGCCAATCACGGTCGTTTCAAGGCCGACGAAATCGGACTTTCCGGCGCCGAGATAGAATCCGACGTACATGTGACCGGGGACGGTGACGAGAAACGGCTCGATCGAAATCTTGCGCAGGAGGGAAGCGAACAGGACGCTGCCATCGACGCAATTGGCCTGGGTGTTGGTGAGCGATTGATCGAGGAAACGAACGTACTGGCTCTTCACCGTTTCGGAGCCGCCGGGAGTGGTAGTGGTGGAGCTGTATTGAATCCCGCGTTTTTGGAGAGCTGACCAAACTGCCAACACCTGCTTGAGGGTCTCGTCCGGATCGTGTGCGGTCACGCGAAAGGCGTTCACGATTTTTGTCTCGAGCGCTTCCTGCAAAATCTTGTCGAGCATCGGATGGTTCTCGTTCACATAAGCCGCGAACATCCAGCCAAGTGAGGCTGAGCCGGCGATGAAGTTTTCGTCATTCAGCGTTTCTTCGGAGTTGGCGACGGCAAAAGGGCAATCGTTGATCGAACGGACCTGGAGCGTTTCCGCTTTTTCTCCTGCGGATACGCCATCGAGTTCGACCGCGAAGGTGACGTTCATCGGAACCTGCTGCGTCACCTGGCGCAGGCGATCGAACTTATAGTTTACCTTTGGCGCGATGAAATAATCCTTGCCGGCCTCGGGCAATTCACCGCTCCAACTCGACGCGGCCATCAGATCGTTCTCCTTCACGGTGACCTTCACTTTTGCATTCTCCGCGGGCGCTTTGATAGAAACGCCCACCAAACCAAAACGCTCACCCAGCAGGTACGGATCAGGCGCCTCGGCTTCTTTGTCGTCCTCTTCGACCGGGCGGACACTGGCCGTGGCGATGAGGAGCGAGGGGAAAAGCTGGTGATCCATATTCGCTTCGGTAGACCATTCGACTTCATCCGCTCTGCTAAACGAAGCGAGGAAGAGGCAGCCGATAATTGCCGAGAGAACGGGCTTCATCGTTCCATGGATGGCGCGCCCTTTCCGAAAAGACAAGCCGAACCGAGGCTTGATCTTCTCCGGCGTTTCCTTCAGAAGGGTCGGAATGCAAATCTACGTCGGCAAGGGCGGCCAACAGCTCGGACCGTTTCCCCTTGAGGAAATCAATCGCAAGCTGGCCGATGGAACGTTCTCGGCAACTGATCTCGCCTGGTACGAAGGCGCGGCGGGATGGGCGGCACTGTCGAGCATTCCAGGAGTAACTCTCCCCACGGCGGCTGCGCCAACGCCAGCGGCGGCACCCGCTTCGACACCGGCTCCGACACCGGTCGCACCCGCAGCGATTCCGGGTCCTTCAACGACGCCGATCCCGCGGACGCCGGTTCCGGCCAGCAGCTACAAGACGCTAACGACGGTGAGTTGGGTGCTTCTCGGGCTTACGGCGCTCGTCTCGCTGATTCCGTTCGTCGGTTGCGGCACATGGATGCTCGGATGGGCGGTGGCCGTCGCCGCCATCATCATGGGCATCATTGTCATCACGCGCGGGGGAACGGGCCAAGGCATCATGATCATCGTTGGCGGAGTCCTGATCGTACCGTTCGCGTTACTCGGCCAATTCGCTTCGCTCGCCGTTTTCGGCACGATCGCCGGCAAGGAAGATCGAAAGAACCAGACCCAGATCATGGAGAATTTGCGGACGATCGACACTGCGAAGGGACAATGGGTCGTGACGACAAAGGCCAACTACAAGGATCCGGTGACCATGGCCAACCTAACGAGTTATCTCAGCGGCAAGGAAGTGAAACCGGTGGTGGACGAGCAATATGATCCGAGCCCGGTAGGTCAGCCGCCCACGGCGACGCTGCCGGCGAAGAAATCGCTGGGGAGTTTCAAAGGAGGCGATGTCCTGACCGCGGCCTCCCTGGAAGAAGCGTTGGCCAAGAATTCTTTTTCGTTCTACTCCTATAAGAACAGCCCGGCGCCGACGGCGACCGCGAAAAGTTCGCCGGCCCCGACGACCGGAGGTAAGCCCTCCGCTTCACCGAAATCGAGTGTCGCACCGAAGCCAAGCGAAACGGTCGCGCCGCGACCTTCTTCTTCCGCGCGGCCGTCGCCCTCAGCCCCGTGGGGGCTCGACGATGAAAGTACGGTCGCTCCCAAACCTCGAAAAACGCCCGGGGAGTCCCCTTCCTCGAGACCCTCACCATCGGCTAAGTTTGCCCCTCCTGATGCAGCGAATTCTCCCAGACCGAGAACGTCGGCAACGGCCGAATCGTCCGGGCTAAAACAGGGGAAACAAAATCCCAGCGAATCGCCGAGTCCGTCGCCCGAGGACGACGACGATTAGGGGCAGGGTGCGCGCTGTCGTAATTCCTCGACTTCGCTCGGGATAATCAGGCGGTTGGGGTCCTTTCCCGCCATGGAATGGGGCCTGCTACGTAGGACGCAGAGAAATGCTTTACCTCGTTCACACGAATCCGCTTTAGCCCCCCTCCCCGCTCCAATGATCTCCTCAATGCAGCAGTTCGATCTGGCGACAAATGAAGTGGCTGATCCGACCGATGCGATTTTTCGCGAACTCTTCGAAGCAGCGCCGATCGGGATGGCGATCATCGCGCTCGACGAACGGTTCATAAAAGTAAACGCCACCTTCTGCAAGATGGTGGGTTATTCCAATCAGGAGCTGAAGCAACGGACCGCCGAAGACATTACCTACGCCGAAGATATCGAGACCGGCCGGCAGCTCGCCAAAGACCTGCTCGATGGAACGGTGCGCTACACCGGCGACAAACGCTACGTCCACAAGAACGGCGAAGTGCTTTGGGTTAGCCGGACCGCAAGCCTGATCCGGGACGAAAACGGGGAGCCGCAGCATTTCCTGTTGATGGTGGAAGACATCTCCGAGCGGAAACAAAACGAACGCGCGCTCATGGAAAGCCGGCGCGAATTAGAAACCGCTCTCCACGCGAACCAGCTCATCATGGATAACTCGCAGGACGTCATTTGCACGATCGCGGAGGATGGCCGCTTCCACAGCGTGAACGCAGCGTGCGAAGAGCTCTGGGGTTACAAACCCGCCGAGCTCCTCGGCCGGCGATACATCGACCTGGTTTATCCGGAGGATCGCGCCAAAACGGAGGCGGCTTCGGACTCCTTGCTCGCGAGCGGCAAGATCACCGACTTCGTCAATCGCTACGTCCGCAAAGATGGGACCGTGGTCGATGTGCTTTGGTCGGCGACATGGTCGGCCGCGGACAAAATCATGTTTTGCGTGGCGCACGACGTGACCGATCGGGCGCGGATCGAGAAAGCGTTGCGCGAAGCGAAAGAGGAAGCCGACCGCGCCAATCACGCGAAGAGCGATTTCCTTTCGCGCATGAGCCACGAGCTGCGCACTCCGCTCAATTCCATTTTAGGTTTCGGCCAATTGCTGGATCGGCAGGCAACCAGCGACGGGCAACGGACCAGGGTCAAATACATCCTCAGCGCCGGCCGTCATCTGTTGAACCTCATTAATGAGGTGCTCGATATCAGCCGCATCGAAGCCGGCAATCTGCAATTGTCCCTCGAACCGGTCTGCCTGGAAGAGGCGATGAGCGAAGCGCTCGACTTGATGCGCCCATTGGCGGCGGAGCGGGAGATTCGTCTCGCGGCTTCCTGTCCGCTCGACACCACCACCTATGTTCTGGCCGATCGGCAGCGCTTCAAACAAGTCCTGCTCAATCTGCTGACGAACGCAGTCAAATACACCGCGGTGCAAGGCAGCGTGGATGTTTCCTTCGACGATTCGGGCAGCGGCGGCATGCGCGTGCGGGTCCGCGATAGTGGCGCCGGCATTCCCGTGGAGAAGTTATCGCGGCTCTTCGTTCCCTTCGATCGCCTGGGCGCAGAACAATCGACCGTAGAAGGAACCGGGCTCGGCCTTGCGCTTTGCCAGCGTCTTGTCGAAGCGATGCATGGCTGCATCGGGGTGAACAGCACCGTAGGCACTGGCAGTACTTTCTGGGTGGACCTTCCGCGAGCGGAATCGCCGTTCCAACATCTCGCCGCCCAAAAGAACCTGCCGGTCTCGGAAGAAATTTCCCGCACTGGCAAACGCCGCATTCTCTACATCGAAGACAACTTCTCGAACGTCACCCTGGTCGAGCAAATGTTGGCGGAGCGGCCGTCGCTGGATCTCATGACGGCGATGCAAGGCCGCCTCGGATTGGATCTCGCGCGCAAACATGTGCCTGACCTCGTGCTGCTCGATCTGCATTTGCCTGATATGCCGGGATGGCAGGTGCTCGCGCAGTTAAAAGCGGATGAAACCACGCGCGACATTCCTGTGATCGTGATCAGCGCCGATGCAACCGCGCCTCAGATCAAGCGGTTGCTGGCCGCTGGTGCGCACGCCTATCTGACCAAGCCGCTGGACATCGGCGAGTTCTTCCGGGTAGTCGAAGAAACGATCTCGTCGACTGATTCAGGCAAGGAAGAAGCGGCCGCGTAGGCGCGATCGCGTCCTCGTCGTTGCGGGCGTTTAGGAATATTGTCGCTCGTTGGGTTCGATAAAACCTTGACGGGATTCCGGCTCTTCCCGTAAAAACGACGCGATTACGTCATCCGGCATTTCAAACCGAAAGAATTCGGGTCTGGAAGGTCACTAACGCGATCCCAGACCCAAATGAGTCCCCTATTAACGATTTCCGCGTTTTGCGACGCCTTCGTGCGGCGTGTGTTTTCGCGCCCCTCGGCTTCGCTCGTCTTAGCTGGGGCGTTAACTCTCTGCGTCGCAGCGCCGGTTCGCGCCTTGGATCTCAACGTCGACCAGTCGCAGGGCAACAGTCCGTATTTAATTAGCTCAGGCAACTTTACCTATAACAGCGTGGTGTGCGGTTTCGATGTCAGCGGCCTGATCAATCATTCGAACGGCACGGTTAACGCCACCACGCTTTACGTCGCGTATGGCGCCACCAGCACCGGCACTTATCATCTCGGGAACGTCGACCTCACGGCCAGCCCCAACGCAGTCCTCACCGCCACCACGGAATACGTAGGGTACGGCGGTGACGCCACCTTCACTCTTGTCAGAGGTGGCACGAATACTATCAGCGGCGGGCTTTTTGTCGGCTTTGCCTTGGGCCACACCGGCCAGTACACATTGTACGACCAAGGGACGCTCTCGGCGGCGACTCTGCAAATCGGCGACATCGACCAGGGCATTTTCACTCAGAATGGCGGGACCAACACCATCAGCGGCACGGTCACCCTAGGTATTCAGGCGGGGAGCGGCTACACAGGAAAAGGGAGTTATCTGCTGAACGGCGGCGTATTACAGACGGCGGGGGTGGCCAAGGGCGCAGGCACCGCCACTTTTCTCTTGAATGGAGGTCTGCTGCGGGCCGGCGCGGACAGCACGACCTTCATGCAAGGGTTGACCTCCGCTCTCGTTGGCGGAGGCGGGGCTCAGTTCGATACGAACGGCCACAATATCACCATCGCTCAAACGCTGCTCCATGATCCGGCTGCCCCGTCGCCGACGGACGATGGCGGGGTCACCAAACTCGGGAGCGGCACGCTGACGCTGACTGGCAACAATAGCGCCGGCTTCTACGGGGCCGTAAATCTAGATGCCGGAGTCTTGAGCGTTGGCGGCGATCAAAATCTCGGCCGCACAACAGGCGCGCTCAATTTCAACGGCGGCACGTTGCAAGTTACAGGCACCACCTTAGCAAGCTTTAACAGTCACCCGGTCAACACGACGACTTTCAACGGCGGCCTCGATATCGCGGCGGTGGCCAATAATTTCTCGGTGCCTGGCGGATTGTCCGGCAGCAATCTGACCAAAGCGGGCGCGGGCACACTGACCTTGGGCGGCACAAATAGCTTTACCGGCACTACCACGGTCAACGCAGGCACGCTGATGTTTGGCAGTGGCGCCACCTTTTCAAGCACCGCTCTTAGTCTTGCGACTGGCGCTGTTTTCGACACCGCCAATCTTCCTTCCGGGGCATTGACCATCGGCAATGGCCAGTCGTTAGGCGGCTTGGGGACGATCTCGGCGGTGACAATCGGCGGCGGTGGCAACCTTGCGCCCGGGAATAGCGTTGGCACGATCACCGTCGGCACGCTCACGCTCTCATCCGGATCCCTGTCGACCTACGAGTTCAATGGCACTTTCAACGACTTCACCAATGTAACCAATAGCAATGGCCTGACGATTAACGGCGGAAGCTTCACTCTTTATGATGAAGGAACAACCGATGCGTTCGACACGGTCGGCTCCTACGACCTGATCGGATATACCGGGACTTTGCAGGGCTCCGTGAGTTTTCTGTCTGTCGCGAACCCAGCACCGGGGCGCATCTACAAATTCAGCAACACGGCAAATCGAGTCGTGCTGACAGTTTCGCTTCCGCCGGATGTGAGCGTGGCAGCATCGCCGGCCTCCGTCGCCGAGGACGGCGCGCCGAATCTCGACTTTACCTTCACACGGACCGGCGACATCACTGGACCGTTGACGGTGAATTTCTCGGTTGGCGGCACGGCGCTTCACAGCACCGATTACACGGACAGCGGCGCGGACAGTTTTGGCACTACCAACGGCACGGTCACTTTTGCAGCGAATAGTGCGACTGCCGTCGTAACCATCGATCCCACGGGCGACAGCGGGGTGGAGGCAGACGAGACCGTAATGCTCACAGTAACTTCCGGCACCGGTTACACTCCCGGAAGTCCAAACTCAGCGACGGGCACAATCGCCAACGATGACACGGAGGCGACTGTTGCCGTGTCGCCCACATCGGTGGCTGAAGATAGCGGAAACTTTCTGGCTTTCACTTTCACTCGTACGGGCGTGACCAGCGGCGCACTGACGCTACACTTCACCGTCGGCGGGACGGCGAGTTCGAGTGATTACACCCAGATGGGCACCGCCACTTTTCCGGCGAATAGTGCGACCGTCACGGTAACCATCCATCCCTGGGCGGAAAACAACGTGGAGGCAGATGAGACCGTAATATTCACGGTAGATCCCGGGCCCGGTTACACTGTCGGAAGTCCAAACTCGGCCACGGGCACAATCGTCAACGATGACACGGACGTGACTGTTGCCGTGTCGCCCACATCGGTGGCTGAAAATGGCGCAACCAATCTGGTTTACACTTTCACTCGTAACGGCGTGACCAGCTTCGCACAGACGGTAAACTTCACCGTGGGCGGGACGGCGAATTCGAGCAATGATTACACCCAGACAGGCGCGGCAAGCTTCACCCCGCCGAACGGGACGGTCACTTTTGCCGCCGGTAGTTCAACGGCCGCGGTAACAATCCAGCCAACCGGAGACAGCACACCGGAACCGAACGAGACGGTAAGTCTGACGGTAGCCGCGGGAACAAGTTACAACGTCGGGACTCCCGCCTCGGCGACGGGAACCATCGTCAACGACGACACAGACGTAAGCGTAACCGTATCGCCAGCCTCAGTCGCGGAAGATGGAGCAACGAATCTCGATTACACTTTCACGCGCAACGGCGTAACGAGCGGAACGTTGACCGTGAATTTCACCGTGGGTGGGACGGCGGAGTACGGCACCGACTACGGCGTGACAGGCGAGACTACATTTACCACGACCAGCGGAAGCATCACTTTCGCAGCGGGCAGCTCTACGGCCGAGCTGATTGTCGATCCGACGGCGGATTCGACCTTTGAAAACAACGAGACGGTCACGCTGACGATTACATCCGGCGCAGGTTATAATGTAGGCTCTCCGGCGTCGGCCACCGGGACAATCGACAACGACGATGTGGTTCCGGCGTTCACGATCAATGACGTGACGATGAACGAAGGCAATACGGGCACTACGACCTTCAAGTTCACGGTCACCAAGAACGGGACAAGCGCCCTGCTCTCCTCGGTTACCTACGAAACGATGGACGGCACCGCGACGGCCCCATCGGATTACACGGCCATTCCACCGATTCCGCCGATGGTGCTCACCTTTGCACCGGGCGAGTCTAGCAAAGATATCGATGTCCTTGTAAACGGCGACACGACGGCGGAACCCAACGAAACTTTCACCGTCCATTTGTCGGCTCCGGCCGGCGCCACCATTACCGACCCCGACGGGCTCGGCACGATTACGAACGACGATACAGAGGTAAGCGTGGCGGTTTCGCCGTCATCGGTAGCGGAAAACAGTGGCACCGATCTCGTCTACACCTTCACTCGCACCGGCGTTACTACTGGGGCATTGACGGTGAACTTTACGGTGGGCGGCACCGCGACCTTTAACACCGACTACACCCAGACCGGCGCGGCAAGCTTCACCCCGCCCGACGGCACGGTGACTTTCGCGGCCGGCAGTCCAACGACTACGGTAACAATTCATCCGGCGGCAGACACCACGGTGGAACCGGACGAGACCATAAGCCTGACCCTGGCTTCGGGAACCGGTTACAATGTCGCCAGCCCCGGCTCGGCGACGGCCACCATCGTTAATGACGATACGGATGTAAGCGTGGCGGTGTCACCGTCATCGGTAGATGAAAACAGTGGCACCGATCTCGTCTACACCTTCACTCGCACCGGCGTTACTACTGGGGCATTGACGGTGAACTTTACGGTGGGCGGCACCGCGACCTTTAACACCGACTACACCCAGACCGGTGCCGCGAGTTTCACTCCGCCCGACGGCACCGTAACTATCGCAGCGGGAAGCCCAACGGCGGTGGTGACCATCCACCCGGCGGCAGACAGCACCATAGAACCGAACGAAACCGTAGTGCTTACGGTAACTTCCGGAACGGGGTATAACGTCGGTAGCCCGAGCTCGGGTACGGGAACCATCGTTAATGACGATACCGATGTCAGCGTGGCGGTGTCCCCCTCCTCGGTCGATGAAAACAGTGGCTCGGATCTCGTCTATACGTTTACTCGCACCGGTGTTACTGCTGGTGCGCTGACGGCGAATTTTACGGTCGGCGGCACCGCCACCTTCAACACCGATTACACGCAGACCGGCGCGGCAAGCTTCACTCCGCCCGACGGCACCGTGGCTTTCGCGGCCGGCAGTCCAACGGCGACGGTAACGATCCACCCAACCGCAGACAGCACTGTAGAACCGGACGAAACTGTGGTGCTTACAGTGACTTCCGGAACGGGCTATAACGCCGGTAGTCCGAGCTCGGCTACGGGCACGATTAGTAACGACGATACGGATGTAAGTGTGGCGGTTTCGCCGTCATCGGTAGCGGAAAATAGTGGCACAGATCTTGTCTACACTTTCACCCGCAACGGAGTTACTACCGGTGCATTGACGGTGAACTTCACGGTCGGCGGTACGGCCACCTTTAACACCGACTACACTCAGACCGGTGCGGCGAGTTTTACCCCACCCAACGGCACCGTAACTTTCGCCGGCGGCATTCCAACCGCTACGGTGACGATTCATCCGACGGCAGACAGCACCGTGGAACCGGACGAGACGGCAAGTCTGACTCTGGCTTCGGGCACGGGTTACACCGTCGTCAGCCCTGACTCCGCGATTGGCACGATAGTCAACGATGACACGGATGTGAGCGTAACGGTGTCGCCACCTTCTGTGGCGGAAGACGGCGGGACGAATTTGGTTTACACCTTCACGCGCAATCCGCAGACGAGCGGACCTATTACCGTCAACTTCTCGGTAGGCGGCGCAGCCACCTTCAACACGGATTACACCCAGAGCGGCGCGGCGACCTTCGGTGCCACAAGCGGCAGCGTGGTTATCCCTGCTGGCGATACGACCGCGATGGTCACCATAGATCCGTCCGCCGACACCACCGTGGAGCCGGATGAGACCTTAGTTCTCACGATCACTGCCGGCACCAGCTACAACATTGGTAGTCCCAGCGCAGCTACCGGCACGATAACAACGGACGATACCGATGTGACCGTAGCGGTGTCACCCGCTTCGGTGGTTGAAGACGGCGTGCCGAACCTGGTCTATAGCTTCACGCGCACGGGGGTAACGACCGGCTCCATCACGGTCAACTTCTCCGTTAGTGGCACGGCCAGCTTCCCGAGCGATTACTCGCAGAGTGGAGCGGCCTCGTTCACTTCGTCGAGCGGGAGTGTCACGATGGGCAATGGGATCACCCTTGCTACGGTGACGATCGATCCCGCAACGGACACCATCTACGAGTCGAATGAACTGGCAACGCTGACTGTCACTTCCGGGACCGGCTATAACCCCGGAACCCCCGTGGCGGCGACTGGAACTATTGCCAATGACGACGACGCGCCGCCGTTGGCAATCGGCGACAAGATCGCATCTGAAGGCACCACCGGCGGCCCGACTACAAACTTTGCCTTTACTGTGACCAGAACGGGCAACACAGAGGTGGCGGCTACAGTCAACTTCGCCACCAGTGACGGCACTACGAACCCAGCGACGGGCGGCGGGTCCTGCACTACGGGGGTGGATTACATAACACAGAACGGCTTGCTCACCTTTCCGGCGAGTGCCGGCCCGAATTCTCAAACTATTACGATATTGGTTTGCAAGGACGCTACGGTTGAATCCAACGAAACGTTCTTCATCGATCTGTCTGGTGCAACTGATGCGACGATAGGGGACGGTCAGGGACGTGGGACCATCCAGAACGACGACTCACCTGGAACGTCGCTGACGGTCAATACTACGGATGATGTATCTGACGGCATTTGCGATGCGCATTGCACGCTGCGCGAAGCGATCACTGCGCTCAACGGAAGTGTCAGCCCTGACGCCGTCGGGATCAGTTTTGCCATTCCCTCTGGCGACCCGCGTCATTTCTATTATTCAAATGACGGCGTCGCCGGTCAGGTAACGAATGATGGGAGCCATGTCTTTCCAACTTCGGCTGTGGATGACACGACCATCGCCGGAATAGATCCCGACTGGCCGCACAGTTGGTGGTCGATCCTGCCCACGTCCAGTCTGCCGCCGATCACACACCGAGTAGTTGTGGACGGCTTTACCCAGACTGGGGCGATCGCTAATACACTTACGACCGGCGACAATGCGGTGCTGAGAATCGAGTTGAACGGCGCGAGCGCGGGCGGGAGCGCAAGCGGTCTGACCCTGACCGCGAGCACCTCAAACTTGCGCGGCCTGGTCATCAATCGTTTCTCGAGTCACGGTCTTGACCTGCAAGGGGGGACCAGCAACAGCGTCGTCGCCAACTTCATTGGGACAGATGTGAGTGGCACGCTCGATCTGGGGAACACTGTCAATGGCATCTCCACCGCCGGGAACAGTCTGACTATTGGCGGCTCGACGCCCAGCGACATCAACCTGATCTCCGGTAATAATGGTGATGGAATCGCATTCTCCAACAGCAATAGCGATTTGGTCCTGGGTAACCTTATCGGCACGAAGGCCAATGGCACAGCAGCTCTTGGCAACGGCGGAAACGGGATCAGTTTCACCGGCGCCGGCTCGGGATTCAATACCATTGGCGGCACGCAATCAACTGACGGCAACACGATCGCCAACAACGGCGGCGATGGAGTGCAAGTGGCGTCGACTGCCAGCATTGGCAACGCGATCCGCGGCAACTCGATTTTCTCGAACGGCACGACGAGCCAACATCTCGGCATCGACCTCGCCACGGACGGCGTAACCGCGAATGATGCGAAGGATCCCGATACGGGCGCGAACAATCAGCAAAACTTCCCGATTATCACTTCAGCATTGGTGACGGGCAGCACCAGGACAATCAAGGGAACACTGAACTCGAAAGTCGGCGAAACCTTCGACATCGACTTCTACGCGAGCACTTCCTGTGACGCTTCCGGAAACGGCGAAGGGCAGACTTACCTTGGCTCCATTACCTCCGACCCGACCGACGCGAATGGCGATGTGTCGTTCACCTTCCATCCGGATGCGAGCCATGAGGCGGGGATGACTATCGGCAAACGCATCACGGCAACGGCCACCAGTACAGGCGCATCGTTTAGCACTTCCGAGCTGTCCGCGTGCTTTACGGCGGCTGACGGTTCGTCCGGAGCCGGCGACATTCAGTTTACCTCGGCGACTTACAGCGGGGGTGAGGCTGCAGGGCCGGCCTCGATTACGGTTACACGCGTTGGCGGAAGCAATGGCTCTGTCACGACTAACTTCTCGACCAGTGACGGCACGGCGCAAGCACCGGGCGATTACACGGCGGTGACTAATTTTCCGGTCACTTATGCCGATGGTGAGACTGGCGACAAGGTGGTCACCGTGACGCCTTTTAACGACACCACTTATGAAGGCAATGAGACGGTGAATCTGGCGTTGAGTGGGACCCAGATCGTTGGCGCGCCGCCTAGCCCGGGCCCGCCCCACGCGGCCGTGCTCACGATCGTCGAAGACGACGCTGTTCCTGGCTTCACCATCGATGATGTCACGCTTAACGAAGGCAATGCCGGCACCACTTCGTTTACCTTCACGGTGACGAAAACGGGTAGCACGGCGCTGAGTTCAACAGTCGACTTCACGACTCAGAATGGCACGGCCACCGTGGCCGACAGCGACTACGCAGCTAAGTCCGGAACGCTCACCTTCGCAGCGAGCGATACCGCAAAGACCATCACGGTGCTGGTAACCGGCGATGCGATTAACGAAGCCACGGAGGCATTTACGGTTCACCTCAGTAATCCTTCCGGCGCGACGATCAGCGACGCGGATGGCACGGGCACGATCACGAATGATGATCCTCAGCCGACCTTCACGGTAGCCAGCGCGTCGGTCGCAGAAAATGGCGTCAATGCCACCGTCACTATAACGAAAAATGGAGCGACCGCTTTCACTACCGCAGTTCATTATGCCACGAGCAACGGCTCGGCTACGGCGCCCGCCGATTACGCGGCAACGTCCGGCGACCTCACCTTTGCTCCGGGTGACAGCATTATGACTTTCACCGTCCCGATTGTTAATGACACGTTCTTTGAAGGAGATGAAACCTTCGGCGTGACCTTGAGCGCTCCAAGCAATGCCACCCTTGGCACACCCTCTTCAGCCACGGTGACGATCAACGAAAACGATCCCGCGCCTGTCCTTCAATTCAGCTCGGCTACCTATGGCGTAGGCGAAGCCGGTGGAACGGTAACCATCACGGTGACAAAGACCGGTTCGACGGCCGTGAATGCTACAGTGCATTACGCCACGAGCGATGGCACAGCCGCAGCCCCGGGCGACTACGCGAGCACGGCGGGCGACCTAACCTTTGCGCCGGGTGACACGAGCATGAGCTTCACCGTCCCGATTAATAATGATATTATCTTTGAAGGGAATGAGAGCTTCTCCGTTACCTTGAGCGCGCCGGTTAATGCAACTCTGGGCGCGACCAACCCAGCCACGGTCACCATCACTGATAATGACGCGGCACCGACGGTCCAATTCAGCGCAACGAATTACAATGTGAATGAAAGCGCCGGAACGGTAACCGTGACCGTGACCAAGACCGGCGCGACCGCGTTTAACGCTACGGTCCACTATGCGACCAGCGATGGGACGGCCACCGCGCCCGGCGATTACACCAGCACATCCGGAGACCTCACCTTTGCGCCTGGCGAGACCAGCAAGGATTTCACCGTCTCCATAACCAACGATAACGTGTTTGAGGCCACCGAGAGCTTCAACGTCACCTTGAGCTCGCCTGGCAATGCAACTCTTGGCACACCTTCGAGTGCCACCGTGACCATTACCGACAACGACGCCCAGCCAACCGTGCAATTCAGCCAGGCATCCTACAGCGCGGGTGAGGGCGCCGGAAACGCAACTCTTATCGTAACAAAGACCGGAGCCACGGCACTCAGCGCCACCGTGCACTTCGCCACGAGCGATGGCACCGCGAAACAGCCCGGCGACTACACAGCTACCTCGAGCGACCTGACCTTTGCTTCTGGTGAGACCAGCAAACAGATCCAGGTGCCCATCGCCAATGATACGCTGGCGGAAAGTAATGAGGACTTTACGGTCACGCTCAGCGCGCCATCCGGGGCCACTCTCGGCACGCCGGCCTCCACGACTGTCACCATCGTGGATAACGATACCCTCCCGCAGGTGCAATGGACCTCCGCGACTTATACCGCCGATGAAAATGCCGGCACGGCGGTGCTGATGGTCAGACGGACAGGCAATGACTCCGGGGACATGGTGGTGCATTACAGCACCGCCGATGGGACAGCCAAAGCCGGATCGGATTACACCGCTACCTCCGGCGATCTCACCTTCCTGGCGGGCGGACCGCCAGAGCAGACGGTTAACGTACCGCTGATCAACGATAGTACGCCGGAAAGCACTGAGAACTTTACCGTAACCTTGAGTGCGCCCTCTGGTGGGACGGTCGGAACTCCCTCGACAGCCAGAGTAAGCATCACCGACACCGATACCGCGCCCTCCCCCACGCCTACACCCACAGCTACTCCCGGCCCGACGGCGGCGCAGGCGCTCAATCTCGCCACGCGATTGAAAGTGGAAACTGGGGACCATGCAATGATTGCTGGCTTTATTATCACCGGGAATGGCTTCAAGCAGGTGGTGCTCCGCGGTCTCGGCCCAAGCCTCGCCGGTTTTAACATCCCCGACTTTCTGCCAGATCCCGTCCTCGAATTACGCCGAAGCAATAACTCATTGATCATAAGGAACAACGATTGGAAGGACAATCAGCGAGGCCAGATTGAAGGCACGCCGTTCGAGCCAAAGGACGACCGCGAGTCGGTCATTGTAGCCACGCTGCAACCAGGCGCCTATGCCGCGATTCTCACTGAAAAAAACGACCAGACCGGCGTCGGTCTGGTGGAAGTATACGACACCGATCCGCCAAGTAATGTGCAACTGGCCAACATCAGCACCCGCGGGTTTGTTCGCACAGACACCAAAGTGATGATTGGCGGGTTTACCCTGGGTGGAAATTCCAACAGTCCGAGAATCGTCGTCCGCGGGTTGGGACCATCGCTGAAGAAATTCTTTTTAACCGATCTACTGGCTGATCCGACGCTTGAACTGCACAACGCGAACGGGACGCCTACGATCGTGAACGATAACTGGCAGGATGATCCAGTATCGGCCGCGCAATTGATTGCCAATAACTTCGCGCCGGAAGATCCAAACGAGGCTGCAATCTTCATCTCCCTCGCGCCCGGGCCCTATACCGCGATTCTCGCCGGCAAGGGAGGCAGCATCGGGCTCGGCTTAGTGGAGATCTACAACCTTCAGTAGCAGCCGCAGCGTTTTGCCTTTGACATTCGGCAAGGCACTGAGTCGAGTAGTGAACTCGATCCTATGAAAACAATCTATTTTGCCGTTTGCGTGCTTCTTTGCATTCTGCCGCCGCTCAAAGCAGCCGAGCCCGAAAGTTCGCCATTCCCCGGCGTGCAAAAGGCCATGTCTACGGAGGAATACGAAGCCGCCGGCCTCCAAAAACTCGAGCCGGCCGAGCGCGCAAAACTCGATGAGTTCATTCGCAATTATGTAGCAGTGAGCAACGAAAAAGTAGCCACTTCGGCCGTCGACAAAGCCGTGAAGGAAAACAAAGTCTCGGCGCCGGAAGTGATCCAGAGCCGGATCGTCGGACCTTTCACCGGTTACACTGGAAATACGACTTTCACCTTGGAGAACGGCCAGCGTTGGGCGCAATCACAACGTGATAGCGCGTATTTCCCGAAGATCGACTCGCCGCCTGTCATCATCGTAAAGGCCGGTTTCGGCTACCGGATGTATATCGCCGGCGGCGGCGCCATCCGGGTAACGAAGGTTCACTAGTAGGCGCCGGCCGGAGCCGGGGGCTTGGCTCCTGGAGTTTTTGCAGGCAGATGACCGGAAGCATCTTCGTGATGCATGTGACCGCTGCGTAGGAAGGGCACCCGGTCGAGGACGTTTTCCTGGAACCATTCCAGCGCCAGGTAAATCACCGGCGTGATATAGAGGGTAATCAATTGTGAAATGATGAGGCCACCCACGATGACTAACCCGAGCGGCCGGCGTGAAGAACCATCCGCGCCATAACCCAAGGCTAGCGGCACTGCGCCCATCAACGCGGCCAGCGTTGTCATGATGATGGGCCGGAAACGTTCTACGCTAGCCTCGTGAATCGCGGAGCGCAGATCGTAACCTTCGTCAAGACGATGAAGGGCGAAGTCGACAATCATGATGCCGTTTTTTTTAACGATACCCATCAAAAGGAAAAGGCCGATAATGGAATAAAGAGAGAGCGTCGAGTTGAAGAGCCAGAGAGTTAGTAATCCTCCCACCACCGCCGGGAAAAGGGTTGAAAGCACAGTGACCGGATGAACGTAGCTCTCGTAAAGGATCCCGAGGATGACGTACATAACGAACAAGGCGGCCAGAACCAGGAACGGCAGGGCGCCAAACAACTGCTGCAAGACCAGTCCTTCGCCCTGGAGCTCGCCCTTTACAGTTGGGGGCAAAACTTCCGCGGCTGCTTTTTGAATAAAGTTCGTGACGTCGCCGAGCGCGACGTCCGGCCTGGTGTCGAACCCAAAGGTCACGCTGGTGAACTGATTGGTGTGGTTGACCGATTGCAACCCGAGCTTCGCTGAGGATTTCGTCAAGGTTCGAACCGGAATCAGCGTGTCCTTGCCATCAGGCCGGACGTAAAGCTGCCGCAGATCTTCCGGATTGGCCCGGTCCGCATCATCTACTTCCAGAATGACCTGATACTGGTCGTCCGGCTGTTTGATCAGATAAACGAAGTTCTGCGAGTAAGCCGCGCGCAATAGGTTTTGCAGCTTCGTCGTGGAAACGCCGTAGAGGCTAGCCCGGTCGCGGTCGATATCGACATCAATGTTGGGCTGATTCCGGAATAGGTTGGAGCGCGGCGGCGCGACGAAACCCGGGTAATCGCGAAACTTCGTGCCCAAGGCATCGGCCGCGGCGTAAACCTCTTCCGGGTTGATCCCGCTGATCGAGTAGCTGTAGCGGCCAAAAGCGCTCCCGCTGGCGCCGATGTTAATTTGCAAGACCGGCTGGGGATTCAAGGTGGGGAAAATACCAGGTACACCACTAAGGGATTTGCGAAGGTCGAAGGCCACCTGGTCGATCGGCAGACGTTCTTTCGCCGGCTTCAGAAACAACACCGTGAAAATGCCGGCGGAGCCGCCCCGTCCGCTTCCGGCCACGGTGAAATACTTATCGACCGCAGGGTTGGCCTGGAGGATCGGATCGAGCTTGTCTTGGAGTTCTCGCTGTTGCTGCGGCGATGAGCCCTCCTGCATGACGAACAACCCCCGGATAACGCCGCTATCGCCGGTGGGCAAAAGCGTGAAGGGAAGGGCAGTGAAAAAATACCAGAGCCCCGCCGCACAAATCGCCAGGATCGGCAATGCGAGCCATCCGCGATCGAGAAACCAATCGAGAGTTCGGCTGTAAAAAGCCAGGATGGGATTGAAAAAACTCTCAGTGAATCGTTCGGTCCAGGTTTTCTTGTGACCCGGTCCACGTTCCCTTAGCAGACGGGCACACATCAGTGGCGTGAGGGTGAGCGAGATTAAGCCCGAGGCGAAGATGGCCACTATGATCGTGACGGCGAACTCACGAAAAATGCGCCCGAGCAAGCCCGGCATGAAGACTAGCGGAATAAAGACCGCCGCGAGCGAGAGCGTCATGGAGAGAATGGTGAACGAGATTTCACCGGCGCTGTTGAGAGTGGCCTTGTAAATGGATTCGCCGCTCTCTGCGCGACGGACCACGTTCTCGAGAAAAACGATTGCGTCATCGACGAGGAACCCGATGGCGAGCGTCAGCGCCATAAGGGTGAGGTTGTTGATTGAATAATCTAACGCCCACATCGCGAGGAAGGTGACGAGCAGTGACAGCGGCAGCGCTACGACCGGAATGAGGGTGTCGGTCGCGCGACCGAGGAAAATGAAAATGACCATGATGACCAACACGAAGGCGATCATGAGCGTCATTTGCACGTCATCGACGGAATTCACAATGCTCTGGGCGCGGTCGAAAGTCGGAATGAGCTGGATGGACCCCGGCAGCTCGCGGCGCAGTTGCGGCAGCAGATTGGTGATCGACCGAGCCACCTCCACGGCATTCGCACCGGCCTGGCGGGAGACTGCCATGACGATGACCGAGGCAGGAACATTATAGCCACGCGCGAAGAAATGACGGGAGAGGCGCTCGTCCTGCACGGTGTCGAGGACTTTGGCGACATCGCGGAGGTAAACCGGGGCGTTGTCTTTACCGCGCGCGATGATGAGATTTCGGTAGCCTTCCGCATTTTCGATCTGGCCGTTGGGTCGAAGAACGAATGACTGTGTTTTTCCATCGAATTGTCCGGCGCCGGCGTAGGACGATCCCGAGCGGATGGCGGTGGAGAGCTCGTCAAAAGTGAGGTTGCGCGAAGCAAGCGCACCCGGATCGACTTTTATCCGGATGGCGGCTTTGACGCCAAAAATCTGCACCTGCGAAACGCCCGGCAGAATATTGACCCGTTGCTGCACCTGGGAGGTGGCGTACTTGTAGAGATCCCCATCGGTCAATGTGTCGCTGGTCAGCGCGATGTACATGACCGGCTGATCGTTCGGGTTGGATTTCTCGAAACGAGGCGGTTGCGGCAGGTCATTCGGCAATTGCCCCGACGCGCGCTGGATGGCGGCCTGCACATCGATCGCAGCGGAGTCGATACTCTTCGTAAGGTCGAATTGGAGAGTAATATTGGTACTGCCCTGTGTGCTGGTGCTGGTCGAGAGCGTGAGCCCCGGAATCTGCGTGAACTGTTTCTCGAGCGGCGTGGCGATTGTGTTCGCCATCGTTTCGGGGTTCGCTCCGGGATACGAAGCGCTCACGGAAATCACCGGGTAATCGACCGCGGGGAGGTCGTTCACCGCGAGCTGCTTGAACGTGATGATTCCAAAGGCAATGATCGAGATCGTCAGCAGCATCGTCATGACGGGCCGTTGGATGAACGGCTTAGAAAGGCCGGAGGAAAACTGAACCAGTTTCCGTTCCTTTGATTTCGCGCCGCCGGTCAGATCGCGGGGTGCGCTGCGGATCTGGGCGCCGTCACCCTCTGTCCCCTCCCCGTCCTGGCCATCTCGTTCCATCCCAGCCATCGCGGTTTATTTCAGTGAAGCCTTTGCTCCCTGCGACGGATTTTCGCTTGCCTTCATCACGACCACTTTCGCCCCAGGCGATAACTGGAGCTGACCGCTGGTGACGACTACTTCGCCCGGCTTCACGCCTTCGGTAATCACGGTAAGATCGCCCTGACGTTGTCCGGATTTGACCTGACGCAAATCGAGCGTCGAATCGGCTTTCACGACGAAAACATAAGGCCCATTCTGACCGATCTGAACCGCGCTGGCTGGAACGAGCTTGGCATCCTTTAGCTGGTCCAGGATCAATCGCACCTTCACGAACTGCGACGGCCAGAGCGCGCGGTCGGAGTTGGGCGTCACTCCTCGCAGCTTGACGGTGCCTGCCCCTGGTTGCACGGCGTTGTCGATAAAATAGAGAGTGCCCAAGCGCGGCTCGACATTGTCGTCATCCGCATCGGTCATGACTTTCAGGTTTGGATTACTCAGATAACGCCTAACGAGTGGAAGGTCGTTCTCCGCCACGGTGAAATCGGTGTAGATCGGGTCCATTCCCATGATCGTAAGCAGCGGCGCGGTCCCGCCCGGTCCGACCACGTTCCCGACATCGACATTCCGCAAGCCGGCCCGGCCATCAATCGGCGATTTGATGTAGCAACGGTCGAGGTTCACCTGAGCGGCCGCGACCGCGGCTTCTGACCGGCGCGCATTGGCCTCCGCCGTGTCCAATTCCTGAGTGGCGGAGACGTTCTTCGCGCGCAACTCCTGGTGCCGCTTAAGGTTCGCCTGACTCAAGGCCAGATCAGCCTGCGCGCTCGCCAGGACCGCTTCATATGGCTTCGGATCGATTCGGAAAAGCAAATCGCCTTTCTTGACGTCGGCGCCGTCCTTGAATTCACGCGCAATGATTTGGCCGCTTATCTGCGGCTGAACCTGGACGGTTTCGTAGGCCGCAGTCGTCCCGATTTCATCGAGATACAACGGCACGTCCTGGGTAACCACCTTCGCCGTCGTGACAGGTCTCGGCGCCGGCCCCGCGCTTTGCTTCGGGCGGTTGCCGACCGTCCGCAGGGTGACGAAGAGCGCAATCAAGACGATAAGCCCGCCGCCCCAGTAAAGCCGTTTGCGCCCGAAACGGTGTTCCAGTTTGCCGACCGCTTCGCGCGTCGCAATGTTCGCTCTGGCCATCGTTGTCATAGTTGCCGCTCTTTCTTAGCCAGATCCCGATGACCGTTCCCCGCGCCGTTCACCGGTTGCTCCGCCTTGCTACGAATCTGATCGAGCACCCGGATGCACGTCTCAAGATCGCTTTGGGGGATATCCTCGATTAACTCATGGCGCAAGGCATGGGCGGTGTTGAAAATTTTGTCGAGCACTGCTTTAGAGCGCCGCTGCAGATGAATGATATTGCAGCGGCGATCGTCCTCCGAGCCACGCCGCTCGATCCACCCATCGTCCTGCAACCGATTGAGCAGGCCCGCCACGGTCGCGCCCTCCACCCCCATCCGGTCGGCGATTTCCTTTTGCGTCAGCTTGTTTCCACCCTGCGAGAGATGAATCAGGGTGCGCCATTTCCCCTGGCTCAATCCGAGCGGTCGCAGCCGTTGGTCGAGCTTGGTGCGCCAGGCGCGGGCGGTACCGAAAAGCACGAGGCCCAGTTCGTTGATGTTTGGCGGTGGCATTCCGAATTGGTTAGCGTGCTAACGAATCGCGGTTTCGCGGCTTTGTCAAATCCGGGACGCTATCGATCGGGTTCGCTCACCTTTAGCAAGATCACGGTTCGTTTCCGGTAATCAGTAAACGAAGAAACCGGCACCGGATGGAGCGGTGACCAACGCTCGCTTTTCATCGCCTCTTCTTTCTTTTCGGGCTGCACGATCAGATAACGCGCGCTTAGAGGCACATCCTCGATCCGGCGGGCATAGACGAGACGGTGTCTTATGTAGAAGAGGAACGGCTGGAAGTCCGGATCGACGGCATAAATCGATTCCCTTTCGGGCACGAGCGCCTCGATCTGCGCCGCGATCGGCTTCACTTTTGCGCGCCGTTGCAATACCGGAATCGCCGCCAGCGCGTATAAACACAATCCGAGGCCGGCGGCGATCGCCGTGAAAATTACAAACCGGAAGCGGCGCTCGATCGCGAGATTTCGGCCCTCAGGCCGCCAAGGCCATCGGAGTTCCTCTGCTGTCAGCATCATCGCCATCAACCAGCAGCCCGGCCCCAGCAGCGGCAGTGAATAACGCGGGAGCGCGCCCGGGAGCAAGCTCACGATAAAAAAAGGAACTGCACAACCCCAGGCGAGCGAGCGCGCCAGCTTCTGTTCGGCCTTCGCCGCCCATCTCGCCCTCGCCACCAGCAACACGGTCCACGGCAGGAAATAAGCGAGACTGCGCGGAATATTGAGGAGCCAATTCCTCATCCTGAAATCGTCCCCGGTCAGACGGCCGGTGAATTCACCCGACCAGGTTTCCGCCAGGTTAGCTCCATGCATCGCATTCCAATACGGGATGGCCCAAGCCCCAAAAATTCCAATCATGATAAAGATCCCGGCCACGTGCGCCGGTTGCCAAAGCTTCCGCAGTTCGCCGGCGCTGTAGAGAACGGCCACAACGATCGCGTAGAAGAAGAACAAATGCAGAGGCCCCTTCGCCAGCAGACCGAGTCCAAGGAAAATCCACGGCACCATCCAGGTAAGCCAGGGAGAACGGCGTTGCTGCCACCAGCTGAGCCAGCAAACGAACGCGAGGCCAAAGAGCGAGACATACAGCGCCTCGATCTCGATCAGACGCCCCTTCTCAATCATGCCGAAGTTGACCATCCAAATCAGCGCAGCGACCAGGGAACCTTGTGCGCCAAGACTCGGGCGCGCGACTCCAACAAAAGCCAGCGCCACCGCGAGAACGCAAAGAGCCGAAGGCAGCCGCGCCGTCCACTCATTGCGCTGCCCGGTTATTTTGAAGGAAGCGGCGACAAGCCAATTTATCAACGGCGGTTTGCGGTAATACGGTTCGCTGCCTACCTGCGGGACGAGATAATTCCCCGTCTGGATCATGGTCACCGCCGGTAAAATTCGGCGGCCTTCTTCGCCTTTGATTTCAAGCGAGCCGAGGCCCGGCAGGTAGATTGCCGCCCAGCAAAGAACGACGATGGAGAGCGAGGCTGCGCGGGACATGTTAACGCCAACCCTCCTCCGCAAGGCTACGGCGGGCAAGCTGTCCAACGCCTAATGCCTAACGTCCAACGCCTAATGGAGCTCCAACTGGCGGCTTGACGAAAGGCCGTTGGAAAATTAAGTTGAGCGCCTAGTCCGCGCTGATTGGGGTGGGAGCTGGTGTCCCACTCTTTTTAGTCTGCGGGCTACATGTTTTTATGAACGCCGAGTTTATTGCCATGCTGGATTACCTGGAGCGCGAGCGCGGGATCAAACGCGAGATCCTGCTCGAAGCCGTCTCCAATGCGCTCCTTTCGGCCTCGAAGAAAAGCGTTAGCGCCTCCCGCGATCTGCGCATCGATATCAATCCGAAGACCGGTGAGATTCGCGCCCTCGCGAAATTGCTCGTGGTCGATACCGTCACAAATCCCGCCGACGAAATCTCGCTTTCGAAGGCGCAAAAGATCGATCCGAACGCGGCGGTCGGCGGCGAAGTGGAAATTGAAGTGACTCCGAGAAATTTCGGGCGCATTGCCGCCCAGACTGCCAAGCAGGCGATGATGCAGCGCATCCGGCAGGTTGAAAAGGAAATGATTTACGAGGAGTTCAAGGATCGCGCCGGAGAGATCGTGAGCGGCACGGTCCGGCGGTTCGATCGCTCCGATGTGATTCTCGATCTCGGAAAATTCGAGGCGATCATGCCGCAGCGCGAGCGCGTTGTGGTCGAAGACTACAATGTCGGTGACCGGTTGCGCGCCTATGTGGTCGCTGTGGAAAACGGAATCCGGGGACCGGAGATTATCGTCTCGCGCAGCCATCCAAATTTTGTTCGCCGTTTGTTTGAGCTCGAAGTAAGCGAAATCAACGACGGCACTGTTGAAATCCGCGGTATTGCGCGTGAAGCGGGATATCGCACGAAAATCGCAGTCACGAGCGCGAACGAGAAAGTCGATCCGGTCGGCGCTTGCGTCGGCATGCGGGGATCGCGTGTGAAAAATATTGTTCGCGAGCTCAACAACGAGAAGGTCGACATCATCCGCTGGAGCTCCGACCCGAAGGAGTTCGTTCTCGAAGCGCTCAAGCCGGCGAAGGTAAAGAACCTCGTTTTCGACACCGAAAAAAAGAGCGTCCAGATTTCCGTCGACGAAGATCAGCTTTCGCTCGCGATCGGGAAGAAGGGGCAGAATGCGCGGCTGACGTCGCGACTCACCGGTTGGGAAATCAACATCGATCGCGACACTACTGCGACCCACCAGGTCGAGCAGAAGGTTGCGCAAGCGGCGCAGACGTTGGCCGCGGGATTGCCAATCACCCAAGAGCAGGCGCTGGCGCTTGTGAAATCGGGTTTCACGAATCTGGAAGGATTACGCGATGCGGCCGTGGAGGATCTGGTCGAGATCCTCAGTGTGGATGAAGCGAAGGCAAAAGAGATCCACGAGGCTGTTCACCAGGAGAGTGCGGCGTAGGAATGCGCCGAGTTTCTGATTTTGCCTGGAGCACAAATGCCAACTCGAACGACGCCCAAGACCGCAGCGCGCAAAACCACGCCCGCGCGTAAGCCAGCCAAGGCTGTCGTTTCTCGGACAAAGGAAAAAGCACCGGAGCCGAAGCCCAAAGAGGCTAAGCACACCAAAGTAGAAGCGCCCGCAAAACACGCGCGCACCTCTTCCCCTGCGGCGACAACGAAGCCGCGAAGTCATGCGGAACCTGCGGCGAAATCCGTGGTTCCTCCCCCGCCGACGCCCGTTCAGCCGCGAGCCGTGACTGAAACGGTCTCGCTCATTGACGAAAAGAAACCGCGGGCCAAACGCGCGGAGGGCGATTCCGGGCCGAAGCGCTCGTTCCTGCCACCGATTTCCCGCATCCGGGCGACGCCCGAACCCGCTGCGCCACCGGTCGTTGAATCAAAGCCGGCGCCGCAGCCCGTTTCGACTGCCGAAGCTGCCCCGGTCGCTCCAACGACACCGGCCGAACCGGAAGGCGAACCGCAGAAGGTCATTCACATTAAGCCGCCAATCGTGGTGAAGGAGCTCGCGCTTCAACTCGGCTTGAAAAATTTCCAGCTTATCAAGGAGCTGATGGATGAGTTCAATATTTTTGCGAATCCGAACCTGACGGTCGAGCCCGAGGTCGCGACAAAGATTTGCGAGAAGCACGGTTTCGTTTTCGAAATGGAACGCCGCGAAAAAGGCGGCGGCGTTCACAAAGTCGAGCAGGTCGTCGTCGCGCCTCCCCCGCCCGTCATTGCGAAGGAAGAAGAACTCAAGACGCGCGGACCGATCATTACCTTCATGGGCCATGTCGATCACGGAAAGACGTCGCTCATGGATGCGATCCGCAAGACCCGCGTCGCGGCCGGCGAAGCCGGCGGAATCACGCAGCACATCGGCGCCTACACCGTCGATTACAAAGGCTCGCGCATCACTTTTCTCGACACGCCCGGCCATGCCGCCTTCACCGCGATGCGCGCCCGCGGGGCGCACGTCACCGACATCGTCGTTATTGTTGTAGCGGCGGATGATGGATTGATGCCGCAAACGCTGGAGGCGATTAGCCACGCGAAGGCCGCGCCCCATGTAAAGATCATGGTCGCGATCAACAAGATCGATCTGCCATCGGCGAACATCGACCGCGTTAAGAAGCAGCTGCAAGATCGCGAACTTTCTCCGGAAGATTGGGGAGGCGAAACGATCGTCTGCGAAGTGTCCGCCACCAAAGGCACCGGGATCGATCACTTGCTGGAGATGATGGCGCTCCAGGCAGAAGTGATGGAATTGAAAGCGTCACCGACGGCCACGCCGCGGGGTACTGTCATCGAAGCGCAGGTCGAACCGGGCCGCGGGCCGACCGCGACCGTCATCGTGCAGATGGGCACGCTCAAAACGGGCGATCCATTTATCTGCGGCGACTACGGCGGCAAAATCAAATCGTTGATGGACGATCGCGGCAAACCGATCAAGGAAGCCGGCCCGTCTACGCCAGTGAAGGTCCTCGGGTTCAGCGGCCTTCCTCACGCCGGCGACGAATTTCTCGTCATGGAATCGGAGCGTTCCGCCAAGACATTGAGCGAAGAGCGTCTGGTCGAAAGGCGCACGGATAAGTTGAGCGCGCCGCAACGCGCTACGCTCGAAAGCTTGCTCGAAGCCGCCGACGGCATGAAGCATTTGCGGATCGTTTTGAAATGCGACGCGCAAGGTTCTCTCGAAGCCCTCACCGGCGCGCTCGATCAAATCGAGAGCAAAAAAATCGACCTCGAAATCATCCACGCGGGCGTCGGGCCAATTTCGGAATCAGACATTCTGCTGGCCAGTGCCTCGAACGCCGTCGTCGTCGGCTTCAACATCAAAGTCGAGAGCATGGCGGTTAACGCGGCGAAACGCGAAGGCGTCCAGGTCAAGCTCTACAGCATCATCTACGAGTTACTCGACCAGATGAAGGAAGCGATGGCGGGTATGCTCGACCCGGAACATCGCGAAACCGTGATCGGCCACGCGGAAGTGAAACAGGTTTTCAAACTCAGCAAGGGCATCGTCGCCGGTTGCCTCGTCACCGATGGGCGCATCGCCCGCACCGCGCGCGCGCGTGTTCTGCGGCGTCGCCAGCCGGTTTACGATGGCGGCCTCTCCACCCTTCGCCGTTTTCAGGACGATGTGAAGGAAGTCCGCGTCGGACTCGAGTGCGGTATCAAACTGGGCGACTTCAACGAATATCAAGTGGGCGACATCATCGAGTGCTATCAGCTCGAACAGGTCGCGCAGAAACTGTGAGTCGATGAAGCGTTGAACGGTTGAAGCGGATGCGACGCTTTAACGCTTCAACGCTTCAACGCTTCAACGCTTTAACGCTTCAACGCTTCAACGCTTCAACTCTTTAACGCTTCAACCCTTCCGTCATGAAACATCGATTACTCCGCGTGAACGAACTCCTGAAGCGCGAGCTCAGTAGCATCATCACGCGCGAAATCACTTTCGAGGGCGTGCTGGTCACGCTTAACCAGGTGGACGTGACGCCCGATCTGAAACACGCCCACGCTTATGTGAGCGTGCTGGGCAAGGACGGTCAGGCCGCCGCCATGGCTAAGCTCGAAGAGCACCGCGTCATCCTCCAGACCGCCCTGGCGAAGAGCGTGACCTTGAAATACACGCCGCATTTGATTTTTCATCTCGACGACTCAATCGAACGCGGCGCGCGCGTTTTCGAAATTCTACAGCAGATCGAAACGCCGGAGAAGCAATGACCCAGTCGAGCTTCGAGGAGATCGGCGCGCTTCTCCGTTCCCAGGAGAGTTTCGCAGTGCTCACTCACGTCCGACCGGACGGCGACGCACTCGGCAGCCAACTCGGTCTTGCGCTTTCCTTGTCCAAGCTTGGCAAAAAAGTGGTGGTCCGAAACGAGGACGGTCTCCTCGAGAAATACAGTTTTCTCCCCGGCGGCGAATTCTTGCAAACGCCGTGGGGAGAACCACAGGATTTCGATGTCGCCATCGCGCTCGACACGGCAGTCGAGAATCGCCTCGGCACCGCAACCGAACTCGTGCGCAGCGCCAAAACCTGGATCAACATCGACCATCATCCGAGCAATCCCGGCTACGGCGATTTGGTTTACATCGACTCCACGGCGCCAGCGACCGGACAGATTCTTTTCGAATTGATCAGCAGCCAGGGTTTGCCGATGGACGCGGCCATTGCAGAAAACCTCTTCGTCGCCATTTCGACCGATACCGGCTCGTTCCAATATCCAAACACAACCGCGCGCACGTTTGAAATCGGCGCTGAACTTCTGCGCTGCGGCGTGAACGTCGGCCGCGTGAGCCAGCTTCTTTACGAAAGTTACCCGCGCCGCCGGGCGGAATTGCTCCGTGAGCTTCTCGGCACAATGCGCTTCGAAGGACATGGGAAAGTTGCCAGCTTCAGCCTCAGTTTGAAAACCGCGGCTGAATTGAAGGCGAAGCCGGAGGATAACGAGGGCCTGATCGATCACCTCCGCGCCATTCAGGGGGTCGTCGTCGCCGTTTTTTTCGAAGAATTGGTCGACGGAAAAGTCCGTGTCAGCATGCGCTCGAAGTCGGATGCGGCCGATGTTTGCGCGATCTGCCAAAAGTTCGGCGGCGGCGGGCACAAACTCGCGGCGGGCGCGCGCGTCCGCGGAACGCTCGCCGAAGTGGAAGAAAAAGTCCTCAAGGAGATTTGCAATGTCGTTGACTGCAACTCCTGACGGCGTCCTCCTCGTCGATAAGGCGGCCGGGATGACCTCACATGATGTCGTCGCGATCGTCCGGCGCCGGCTGCAAATGAAAAAGGTCGGCCACTGCGGCACGCTCGACCCGATTGCGACTGGATTGCTTTTGCTCACGCTCGGGCGCGGAACGAAAATTCAGGACCTCCTCATGAGCGAGGACAAGGAGTACTCAGGCACCATGATCCTCGGCATCGCGACCGACACCCAGGACCGGGCCGGCGTGACCCTGGAAGAGCGGCCGGTGCCGCCGTTGGATGACGCCACCGTGCGCGCCGCGTTTGAAAAATACTCCGGCGATTTTTACCAGATGCCGCCAATGGTTTCGGCCATCAAACAAGGCGGAGTGCCACTCTACAAACTCGCGCGCCAGGGGAAAACCGTGGAGCGCGAGCCGCGGCTGGTTCATGTCTATCGCTACTCGATCGATCGAATCGCATCGCCAGAAATCGATTTCACCGTTGTTTGCAGCAAAGGATTTTATGTTCGCACCTACGCGCACGATATCGGCGACACCTTGGGCTGCGGCGCGCATCTGAAAAATTTGCGCCGAGTGAAATCGGGGCGGTTTAGCGTCGAGGGTGCGATCACGGTGGAGGAATTGAAAACGTCGGAGCCAGTGGACATCCTCGGCCGGATTCTGACGCTGCCGGAAGTGTCGCGGATGCGGGGAGCTTGACGACCTACCGATGCAGGTCTTGCGATCGATTTCGGAACTGGGCACGCTCTCTGGTCCGCTCTTCCTGGCAATCGGCGTTTTCGATGGCGTTCATCTCGGTCACCAGGCCGTGATCTCCACTTCCGCGCGCCACGCCAAAGAGGCGGGCGGCACGCCAGTCGTAGTCACGTTCGATCCGCATCCAGCCAAGGTCTTGCGGCCGCAGGATGCGCCACACTTGTTGACTGCGACGCAACACAAGATCGCGCTCATTCGCGACCTCGGCGTCGCGCATCTTCTCATTCTCCATTTCGACCGGGAATTTGCGGCGACGCCGCCGGAAGATTTCGTCGGGCAACTGGCGGCCAATTCGCATCCGCTCCGCGAAATCTGCGTCGGACACGAATGGTCGTTCGGCAAAAACCGCGCGGGCAATCTTGATTTGCTGAAGAAACTCGGAAGCACTCTCCACTTTGACGTCGTCGGGGTGCCGGCCGTGACGCTGAACGGCGAAGTCGTGAGCAGCACGGAGATACGGCGCGCGGTCGCGAACGGAGATTTGACCAAAGCGACCCAGATGCTGGGCCGCGAATACACGGTTCTTGGCACCGTGAAAGAGGGAGAGAAGCTTGGCCGCAAACTCGGATTCCCGACGGCGAATTTAAGTGCGCACAGCGAACAATTTCCGCCCAACGGAGTCTACGTCACCGAAGCGCGGCTCGGGGGTGCGTTATATCGCGGGGTCGCGAACCTTGGCTACCGGCCCACCGTAAGCGCGGCGAAACCGGAGCGCCTGCTCGAGCTCCACTTGTTCGATCTCAACAAAGATATCTATGGCGAAGAAGTCGAAGTGCGATTCCTGCGATATCTTAGACCCGAACAGAAGTTTGAGAATCTCGACTCGCTGAAAGCCCAGATCGCGCGCGACGTCGAGGAGGCGCGTTCTTTCCGCTGACGCCTCAGGCGCGGAACCTGTATCGCGCCGGCCCCAGTTTCTTGACGCCACGCGTCTTCCGGCCGGTGCCGTTGAACCAGACGTAGAGGTTTGCCGGCTTGACCTTGAGCTTTTCGGATAGCTCTTGAATGGTGGCGCCCGGCCCGCCGGCAGCGCGCAACGCGCCGATGATTTTTGCCTTCAATTCCCCTCGTGGCGTGCGCGTTTCGTTGCGTTTCATTCCGCTGCTGCGCCTGAAACTGCGGATGCGGCTTTTCGCTTCCGATCGTTCGCCGGGCGGCTGTTGGAGCGCTGCCATTTGCCGATCCAACTCCTGGATCTGAGACATAAGCGCTTCCTTTCGCTCCGAAAGCTTGACCATTTTGCGCAGCGTCGCGCTGGAAATGTCGATCAGCATCCCCGGAGTCTGCGCGACGAGAGCAGATTCCGCAATGTCTTATCTTAGACGACCGCCCGACTTAGACATCACCGCGGCCACGCCAGCCAGCATGACTAAGACCGTCACGACCGCTGCCGAGAACCACATCATTGAAACCGGCAGAAGCGCGAAGCGAGTTACCTCTTCGGCGATAAACCATCCGCCGCCGGAAAGCATGTAGGCAATCGCCGATGCGAGCAGGGTGACGCCAATCAGAAACATCGCCCGGATTGGACGGCGCACCCGTCGAGCCGGCAATTGTTGCACGACCCTGCGGGTAAAGCCGGCGTCGTCAATATAAGCCGTCTCATCGCGCAAGCGCGCGTCGAGCCAGTCTTCCTGTAGATTTTCGTTCATTCCTAGTTCGTTCCCCACACCGCGAGCGATTTTTTCAGTTTTTCCCGGCCTCGTAAAACATTCGTTTTCACAGTGCCGAGTGGAATGTCGAGAACGCGCGCGGCTTCATCATGCGATAATCCATTTTGGCAGCAAAGCAAAATCGCGGTGCGCTCGTGGAGCGGGAGCAATTGGAGGGCGTGATTGAGATCATGGCGAAGCGCGGGATCGACGGTTTGGGGATCGTGTTCCCGTTCCAATTGAGCTTCATCGATGCCAACCAGTTCTTTTCGTTTACGCGCTTCCTCGCGAAAGCAATTATACGCGATCCGATAAAGCCACGTAGAGAAACGCGCTTCCCCCCGGAAGCTGCGGAGATTCTTGTAGGCTCGCAGAAAAGTCTCCTGCGCGAGATCGTCCGCGAGCGTGACATCGGCGCGAACAAGCTGACGGAGCAGACCCCGGACGCTCGACTGATGATTCCGGACCAGTTCTCCAAAGGCATGGTGATCATCATTGACAAGAACGCGAGCGACGAGATCTGCATCGGTTAGCGCCACGCGCGCATGTTAGGGCAACGGCGGGACTTTGTCTTTACGTCCTTCAAGCTTCCAAACCACCAGATAAGCGGCGCCGATCAGGAACGGAATCATCCCCAAGGCCCAGGCTCCTCCATCCCAATCGCTGGCCGCCCCGAAGAAAATCATTACGCCGATGCCGACCATGACCAGGACGACGCCGCGGCGCATGTCCGAGCGTGCTCGCATCACTGGCGGCGGCGCGAAGAGAGCCGGAGGGACTTCCTGGCCTTTTTCCACCATCATCCGGACGGTGCGATGCAAAGAACGCGACTTCAGGTAACTGAAGAACATGATCGCGATCACGATCATGATCGGCGCACCGAAGAGAGTCGAAAAAACGATTCCGATGATCGGGAGAGCGATCAGGGCGCCCATGTCATTATCATCGTTGTTACTGTGGTGTCTGGTAATCGTGGGGCCGTGATGACGATCGATGGTGATCCCAAATTTACGTTTCAGCTTCCGGGCGACGTCGCGGCTGATGTCATCATCGTCGTCAGCGGGCGTCGCCGAGACCGCCGCGCTTGGAGAAACAATCGCGGCGGCGAGCGTCGGGCTCGGGATGGCCGGGGCCGGGGAAAGGGTCGATTGAGGGGCGGGCGAGGAAGCCGGTGTGGGCGCCTGGCCGAACAGGCTCAAAGCGAGCGCGATCGAGCAGAAGCAGGTTAAGAAGGTTGTTTTCATAGTTGTCCTTTTGCAGTGAGATGCAGCGGGCCTGGGGTTTGGATTCAAGAAAATCTCTTCGCCTTCCTAAAATGACGCGGCGGTCGGCCTGCGCCCAAAGACGAAGACAAAAACCTTGCACCTACGGGGGCAGTGGACATTATTCCTACCCGCTCAAGATGCGGGTGTAGCTCAGTGGTAGAGCACCTCCTTGCCAAGGAGGACGTCGCGAGTTCGAGTCTCGTCACCCGCTCTCCACTTCGCGGAGAGCGGAGATGACGCCAATGAGCAACATCACCATCGTCCCTTCTCGCGAACGCTTCGCCGAATTAGCAAAGCTCGGCAATGTCATTCCAGTCTTCGTCGATCTGGTCGCCGATGGTGAAACGCCCGCTTCCGCTTTTCAAAAACTAGATGATGGCGGTTACTCGTTCCTCTTCGAGTCGGCGGAGCAAACGGAGCAATCGGGCCGATATTCTTTTCTCGGCTTCAGTCCGCAGCTGACGATCCGCAGCAATGGCGCGGTCGTTTCGCTCGACGAGCATGGCCGCACCCAGACATCCCCGGCGATAGGCGATCCGCTGGCGGAATTGGAACGAATGATGGCTCGCTTCCATTTCGTCGCCGAGCCGGACCTGCCGCGTTTCGCGGGTGGCGCGGTCGGATTTCTCGGTTATGACGTGGCCCGTTACTTCGAAAAAACAGTCCCACCACCGCCGCGCGACCATCTCAAACTGCCCGAGATGATTTTCATGATCATGGGCCTGCTCGTTGTTTTCGACCATCGCTACCGGCGGCTAAAAATCGTGGCGAACGTTTTTCTCGACGATCACCCGGGCACCGCCGAGGCATACGACGATGCCGAGAACAGGATCCATGGCGCGCTCGCGCAATTATCAAGTCCGGCGCGGCTGCCACTGATCGATGCGCAGAAGCATTTTCCCCGGCGAACGATGCGGAGCAACGCCACCCGGGAAGAGTTCGAGGCGAGTGTGCGCAGGGCGAAGGAATACATAAAGGCGGGCGACGTATTTCAAGTGGTCCTCTCTCAACGTTTCGAAACGGAGTTCACCGGCGATCCGCTGAAACTTTATCGCTGTCTGCGGCTGGTGAACCCGTCGCCCTACATGTTTTGCCTGCGCTTTGGCGATCTCTTCTCACTCGTCGGAAGCTCGCCGGAACTGCACGTCCGCGTCACCGACCAACTCGCCGAGGTACGACCAATCGCCGGTACCCGGCGACGAAGCAAAATCGCGAAAGAAGATGCCGCGAACGCCGCGGAATTGCTCGCCGATCCGAAGGAAAGAGCCGAGCACGTTATGCTGATCGACCTGGCGCGAAACGACCTCGGCCGGGTCGCGGAGGTCGGAACTGTTCACGTCACTGAGCAGATGGTGATCGAGCGCTACAGTCACGTCATGCATATCGGGTCGCATGTTGTGGCGCGTTTGCGAAAGGACAAGACCGCTTACGATGTTATGCGCGCGACGTTTCCGGCGGGGACGGTTTCAGGCGCGCCGAAAATTCGCGCGATGCAAATCATCAGCGAACTGGAAACGACTAAGCGCGGATGCTACGCGGGCGCCGTTGGCTATTTCGGCTTCGACGGCGCACTCGATTGCTGTATTGCGCTGCGTTCCATCGTCCTCAAAGACGGCCGCGCCTACTTGCAGGCTGGTGCCGGGATCGTGGCCGACTCAGATCCAGCGAGTGAATTTCAGGAAACGGTCAACAAAGCGATGGCCATGGTGGATGCGATCAGCCGCGCGACGGATGAGTAACGAATGATTCTGATCATCGATAACTACGACTCGTTCACGTACAATCTCGTCCAATATTTCGGCGAGCTGGGTTGTGAGGTGCTGGTGAAGCGGAACGACGAAATCACCCTCGCCGAGATCGAATCGCTCAATCCGGATCGGATCTGCATCTCGCCCGGTCCGGGAAGGCCGGAAGACGCCGGCATCAGTAATGAAATTATTCGCGAAATTGGCCCGAGAAAACCGATCCTGGGAGTTTGCCTCGGGCACCAATGCATCGGCGCCGTCTTCGGCGCGGAGGTGATTTCGGCGCCACGCTTAATGCACGGTAAGACTTCGCCGATCCAACATCGCGGCACGGGTGTCTTCGCGAATTTGCCGACGCCGTTCGAGGCGACGCGATATCATTCGCTGATTGTTCAGCGCGAAACTGTGCCCGATTGCCTCGAGATCACCGCGGAAACGGCGGAGGGCGAGATAATGGGGTTGCAGCATCGCGCCTTCCCGATTCACGGGGTGCAATTCCATCCCGAATCAATCCTGACCGCCGATGGAATGAAGTTGCTGAAGAATTTCCTGGTGCTGTAAAGGTCGTCATCCCGAGTCCCGCCATTGCGGGACGAGGGACCTCACAACTGCAGTGCCGGTTAGCTTGCGCGCCTACCACGTCATCACCTTCGAAGACCTGGCCTTTGCGCAAGCTAGTCGGTCACCGACTGTGAGGTCCCGCGTCCCGCAATGGCGGGACTCGGGATGACGCCGCTTAAGTCGCCGCGCCACCCGGCTTAATCACTTCGCGAATCGCGCGCAGTTTGCCCAGCATCTCTTCATATTCACTCAAGGTGAGCGCCTGGGCCGCGTCGCAGAGCGCCACCTTCGGATCATTGTGCACTTCCACCAGCACACCGTCCGCGCCGGCCGCGATCCCGGCGCACGCGAGCGGCGCAACCATGTAGTTTCTCCCGGCGGCGTGCGACGCATCGATCACAACCGGCAAATGCGAAATTCGCCGGACCGCGGGAATCGCCGCCAGATCGAGCGTGTTGCGAGTGTGTTGCGCAAATGTCCGCACCCCGCGCTCGCAGAGGATTACCTGATAATTTCCCTCCGACATGATGTATTCGGCGGCGAGGAGCCATTCATCGAGCATCGCGGCCATGCCGCGCTTCAACAGCACGGGCAGCTTCGAACGGCCCGCGCGCCGGAGGAGAGAAAAGTTTTGCATGTTGCGCGCGCCGATCTGGATGATGTCGCCATATTGTTCCACCAAATCGACGCCCGCTGCGTCGATCGCTTCCGTCACGATCTTCAAACCAAATTCTTCTCGGATCTCCGCCATGATCTTAAGTCCCTCTTCGCCGAGACCCGGAAATTCGTAGGGAGAGCTGCGCGGTTTGAAAGCGCCCCCGCGAAAAAAACGCGCGCCGCTGCGATGCACTGTTTCCGCCACGGCAAAGGCCTGCGCTCGATTCTCGATCGCGCACGGCCCTGCGATGATGGCGAGCTCGTCTCCGCCAATCGTTGCATCCCCCACCCGAACCACGGTTTTATCGGGGCGAAGATCGAGCGTGATCAATTTATACGGCTTGCTGACCCGGATCGCTTCGGCGACTCCGGGCATGTTTTCGAAACGCGCCGGATCGACCGCGCCCTGATTCCCGGTGATCCCAATTGCCGTCCGCGTCGCACCGGGCATGACATGGGAGCGATAGCCGAGCTGTTCGATCAAGTTGACCACGTCCGCGATTTCGGCATCCGCGGCGCCAGCCTTCATTACGATTAACATCTGTCGTCTACCTTATACCGGATTCGTCAGGCCTACGATTCGCGGAGCCAATTTTTTGCGGCGGCGATCTCCGCGAAGACCAATTGGTGTGGGGCTTCTTCGAATCGCAGAGTAACGTCGGCGCCTGCGTCGCGCAGCATCGCAGCAAGACGCCCGGCGTTTTCCACAGGAACGATTGGGTCGTGTTTGCCGGAGCAGATCAATACCCTGGTGCCCGCGAGATTCGGCAGAGTGGCCGGCGTCAGCGGCACCATCGCCCGGAAGAGAATTGCGCGAGTCAGCACTCCGGGCCGCAATAGAAGAACCGCTGCGGCGATGTTCGCGCCGTTGGAATAACCGACCGCGGTCAGACGTCGCGGGTCGAACTTGTACTGCGCTGCCGCCGCGCCCACGAAATCAGCCAGCTCATGCGCGCGCCGCACGACATCTTCTTCATCGAAGACGCCTTCGGCCAGACGCCGGAAAAATCGCGGCATCCCATTTTCCAGGACGTTTCCGCGCAAACTGAGAACCGCGGCTGTCGGGTCGAGATCGCGGCCGAGCGGAAGCATGTCATTTTCGTTTCCGCCCGTTCCGTGGAGGAGCAAGAGAACGCGCGCCGCCGGAGTTTCCTCTGATGGAATAAAACGGTGGATGAAGTTCAGCTCGCTCATTTGAAGATTGTGAATTGAAGCCCAAGGAGCGGCGGTTTCCAAACCGCCGACAACGTCTAACAAGCAAACGTCGGCGGTTTGGAAAC
>JBBWZL010000042.1:0-27228 GCA_039649045.1 Verrucomicrobiota bacterium
TTTGTCGCGGCCGCCGAGCAGATCTGTCAGAACGACGAGATTGTCGCCGCGGGCCGTCAGTTTTTTGTCGCGCAGATATTTGATCGCCGACTCGATCGTCACATTTGGGTCCTGAGCGAACTCGAGCATCACCGGATGCGTTCCCCAACTGATCACGATTTGGCGGAAAACTTCCTCATTCGACGTGAACGCAAAGATCGGTGCGTTCTCCGGGCGAAGATTGGAAACGTAACGCGCCATCGTTCCGTGGTGCGTGAAGACAACCAGGTTCGCTCGCTGGAGTGAATTTGCCAGAACGACGGCTGACGCACACGTTTTCTGGCGAGCGTCCTCGAGAAGGGCGTCCTTTCCATAACCAGCGCCGCCGCTCCGCTCGATCCGGCGCGCCACCCGATCGAACACTTTCACGCATTCCACCGGGTATCGGCCCATCGAGGTCTCGCCGCTTAACATGATCGCGTCGGTCTGTTCGAAAACGGCGTTGGCCACGTCGGTGATTTCCGCCCGCGTCGGCACCGGATTTTCGATCATCGATTCGAGCATGTGGGTGGCGACGATGACCGGTTTGCCGATCCGCAGGCAGCGCTTCACGATCTTGCGTTGAATAATCGGCAGCTCTTCCATCGGACATTCGATCCCGAGATCGCCGCGCGCGATCATGACCACGTCCGCTGCGTCGATCATTTGGCCGATGTGGCGCACGGCGGATTGATCCTCGATTTTCGCGACGACCTGGGCGCGGCTGCCGGCTTTCTTCAAAACCTTCCGCAATTCCTGGAGGTCGCTTTTCTTGCGGGCAAAACTCAGCGCGACGAAGTCCACCTTGAGCTCGACGCCGAGCGCGATGTCTGCGAGATCCTTCTGCGTCAACGGCGGCAGATTCACGCGCACGCCGGGCAGATTGATGTGGCGGCGAGAACCGAGCACGCCAGGTGTAAGAACTTTGCAGCGAATTCGGTTGCGATCTTTTTTTAACACGAGCAGCCGCATCACGCCGTTGTCGACCAGCACGATGTCGCCGACGGAGATGTCGTTGACGAGGCCGTCGTAGTTTACGTCCACGGAATATTTCTCCTCGCTCCGCGCCCCGCGGACGGTGAACTCGAGAATATCGCCCGGCTTCAACTTCAGATCTGTCTTGAGCTCGCCGGTGCGGATCGCGGGGCCCTGGGTATCGAGGAGAATCGCGACCGGCCGCGGAATTTCGGCGGCGATCTCGCGGATCCGCGGAACGATTTCACGCACCCACGCGTGCTTCGCGTGGCTCATGTTCAACCGAAAAACATCCGCCCCTTCCCGCAGCAACTCACGCAACGTCTCGGTTTTCTCCGTTGCCGGACCGAGGGTGCAGATGATTTTTGTCTTCCGCATGAGATGAAAACTAGGGTGCGCTCCGTAAAAGCCAAGGTCGTTGTCAGCGCGGAGGAAAAGCAATTTCGAATCCGGGAAGGTTTAGGGAAAGATTCGGATTGTAGAATGGATCATGCATCAACCGCGGACCCCAAACCCGTTGCATGTAGCCGGCTTCCTTGAGAAATAGCGCCTGCTCTTCGAGAGTGCGTTGATGGCCGCGCGAGGCCGATTCGTGGTGA
Organism: Verrucomicrobiota bacterium; assembly: GCA_039649045.1. Classification (GTDB taxonomy): domain Bacteria; phylum Verrucomicrobiota; class Verrucomicrobiia; order Chthoniobacterales; family UBA10450; genus AV80. Next base: position 1,593 of record JBBWZL010000042.1, read on the forward strand.
ATCAAATTCGCATACGGGGTCCAGACGATTTGGTAACCGCGCTTCGTTGCGCGCAGACAAAAGTCGATGTCGTTGAAAGTGACTCCGAGATTTCGCTCATCGAATCCGCCAAGCTCGTCGAAAACGGCTTTGCGCAAAACCAGACACGCGCCGGTTACAGCCGAGCAATTTTGCTGGAGAAACGCGCGATTGAAATAGCCGGGATGCCCGCGCGGAATGTGCGGAAATGAGTGGCCGGCCACACCACCGAGGCCAAGAATCACGCCGCCGTGCTGGAGAGTCCCGTCCGGATACCAAAGCCGCGCTCCGACCGCGCCGACTCGCGGGCGCGCTGCGTGGCTGATCATTTCCGTGAGCCAGCCGGGATCGTCGACCTCGGTGTCGTTATTCAGAAACACCAGGATTTCCCCCTGCGCCTGCGCCGCGGCGCGGTTGTTGAGACGGCTGTAATTGAACGGGCCTGATTCGTCCAGGACACGCGCAATTTTTTCCCCCTCAACCCGGCGGAAAAAGGCGAAAGTCTCTTCTTCACGCGATCCGTTATCGACGATGATTATTTCAAATGGGCGATAATCGGTTCTCGCGCGGATGCTCTCCACGCAGCGCTGCAAGAGCGCGACAGAATCGCGGGTCGGAATAATAATCGACGCGAGCGGAGCGGGCGCCGGCAGGGCGTGAATCACGCGATGGGATTCGATGTTTTCCGGGCATGGCACCACCTTGCCCGGCGACCCGGAACGTTTGCAATGCTCCGCGATCGCACGCCGCGCCGCTTCCTTCGCGTACGGTTTTGCATCAGGAATTGCGGCGAGGCTGCCGCTCACCATGCGCCAATGATAAAGGATGCGCGGGATGTGCCGGACCTGTTGCGGCTGGAGCAATTCGACACAGCGCAATGCGAGATCGTAATCCTGCGACCCTTCGAATTTTTCTCGAAACCCACCGATCTCCCGCAGCAGATTTATTCGATAAACCCCAAGATGGTTGATGTAATTCTGGCCGAGAAAAAGCTCCGGGTTCCAATCGGTCTTAAAGAACGGATTCGAGCGCGTCCCGTTCTCATCGATCTTGTCTTCATCGGAATAAATCAGCCCGGCGTCCGGGTGCCGCTCGATCTCGATCGCGACCAGAGCCAGCGCATTTTCCGAGTAGACGTCGTCCTGATCGAGCAAGGCGCACCATTCGCCCGTCGCGAGTTCGAGCGCTGAATTCGAGCACGCGGAGATGTGACCATTTCGATCGCGGAAGATCAATTTCACCCGCGCATCGTCGCGCGCCAGCTCTTCCAAAAACGGACGGACCCGCGGATCGGTCGAAGCATCGTCAGCGATGCAAAGCTCCCAGCGCTCGTAGATTTGATTTTGAATGGATGCGATCGCAGCCCGGAGAAATTGGAGAACCGGGTTGTAAACCGGGAGGACGATGGAAATCAGCGGGTGCCTGCGCGCCGCGCGAAGTTCACGGCGGAGCAGAGCACGCGAAACCGGCGTAGGCGTATCGAACTGCGCCATCCATTTGTCATAGGTGTTCGAGTCTTCGGATCGCGATCCGTGCTGGCGATCGCTCAGCGAAACGAGCAGCTCGGCAAAGCGCGAGGCGAAACGGTCCAGGGTGAAATGACGATCGAACGTCCGGCGGCCGGCGGCTGCAAGCTCTTGGACGAACTTGCGCTCGCTCGCACAAGTCGCCAGCGCCCGCGCCAATTCATCGGGATTCTCTTTTGCCACGAGCAAGCCGTTCAGTCCGTCGCGGAGCCATTCGCGAATACCGCCGACATTGGTGCTGACGACCGCCTTGCCCAGACCCATCGCTTCCAGGATCGCGATCGGCATCGTTTCGTCGCGCGACGGAAGAACGAGCACGTCCGCCTCATTGAGCAGAATCAACGCGTCGGCGTGTTCGAGCGCGGCGATTAATTCGATCTGTTCCAACGCGGACGCACGTGTTTGCAGCTCGCGATAAAACGCCTCGTCCAAAACGCGCCCGGCCATTTTGAAAATGCAGCGGGCCCGCGTCGTCCCATCCAGTTTCGCAATAGCCGCGAGCAAAACATCCTGACCTTTCCGCGGCTCGAACGAACCAATCGTGACAAACCGGATCGTCTCCGTGTCGTTGCGCGCCAGAACCGGCGGACGCGGAATTCCATACGGCACGACTTCGATCGGCGCGTGAGTGAGCCCTTCGTAGATCCTGGCTGTCTGGCGCGTAGGCGTGACGAGAAGGTCTGCCATCCGCAACGCCTCCCCCATTTCCGGGATCGCGCGGAGCAACCGAACGGCGACGAGCGTTTCGTGCAAATACCAGAGCGCGGGGCGGTCCTCCAAGTGCGCGGCGCGAATGGCCGGCCAGCTTGCGATTGTGTTGGCGACGGTCACGTCGAAGTCGCGGCAAAGCGCTCGCAACCGTATGTGCGCCAGGTCCGTCAACAGCGTGGGTTCCACTACCGTCGCGACTCCCGCCGCTTCTAGCATTTCGGTGATCGGTCCTTCGTCCGGCGCAACGACGCAGATATTCCATCCCGCGTGGTGGAGCCAGCTCGCGAGATGCACGAGCTGAATTGGCGCGCCGCTCAGGGTTGTCTCGTGGGAAACAAACAGAACCCGCGGTCTGGCCTCGGCTCCGCTCTCTGTCGCGCGCGCCACGTTCAGGTCGTCCGCATGTGTTCCGCGGCGATGGCGTCCGTAATCAGCTCGCGAAATTCCCCGCCCAGGCGCTCGATTGTGAAATCTTTTTCGTACGTCAGCCGCGCTTTCGCGCCCAATTCCGCGACCAGGCCTGGGTCTTCGAGCAAACGGCGGATCGCGGCCGCGAGCGCGTCCGGCGCTTCCGGCCTAACGAGGAGTGCGTTCTCGCCGTCCCGGAACACTTCGAGCGCGCCACCGATGGTGGTCGTAACGATCGCTTTACCCAGACTCATCGCCTCAAGGATCGTCACGGTCGGCATGGCTTCATCCCGTGACGGACAGACGACGACATCAGCCGCATTCAACTTCCCGAGCGCGTCCGCATGACTCAGCGCGCCCGTCACCGATAAGTTTTTAATGCCGTCCGCGATGGACGCGAAGGTCGGCCAGAAATCCGGATCGAGGATCCGACCGGCGATCTCGAAACGGGCGGATTGTTGAAGCGCAGCCGGCAATTGCGCCAGTGCTTTTACGAAGATGTCCTGGCCTTTTCGGGGTTCCACGCTGGCGAGCAAAAGAAATCGCAACGGACGCGGCGCCAAATCCTTTGGCGCGGCAACTTCAAGGCGAACATCGGGGATCGCGTTGCGCAAACATTTGACCGGGCTCCCGGTGAAGGGCCGGTAAACGCCCGCAGTGCGCTCGGAAGGCGTGAAGAGAACGTCGGCCAGCGGCATCGCCGCGCGCAGCTGCGGATCTTCGCGCAAATAATGTTCGCCGACTGATCCCGGCTCGTGCAGCCACCAAACCACCGGCACTTTTTCGTTCTCCATCGCGCGCACGGCCGCGCCGCTTCGAATCGTGTTGGCAACCACGCAGTCGAAATTCCGCGCGAAGCCAGTGAAAGATTCATGCTCGGTCTCGACGAGCGGATCAATGATGAGCGGGATGCCTTCGCTCTCGTACTTCGCCCGCAACGGACCGTCTTCCGGCGCCATCACGACCACGAACATTCCCTTCCGTTTACACCAGACGGCCACGTGCAAAAGCATCATGGGCGCGCCGGAAAGCGACAAATCATGCGAAACGAAAAGCAGGTCGGGCGCAGCCTCTGAGGCCGCGGCGCTATTGCGGCCGGTCATGCGAATCGGCGTTGGCGAATCCGAGTATAGCCAGTCCCGCATGTTATCCGTGAAATAAGGATCGTGCGTCGTGTAACCAGCCCAGCGCTTCAGCAAAAAAATCGATGCCTTGTCCCGCCGGCGCACCTTTTTCTTTTTCTCGTCCTCGCCGATGGAAGCATGGCCCGCGTGGCGCAAAGTCGCGTAGGGCGTGTAGACGCAACGCAACCCCGCCTCGCGAATCTTGAAGCACAAATCGATATCCGAATGCGCGATCGGCGTGTTCTCGCCATCGAACCCACCGACGCGGACGAAATCCTGCCGGCGCATGGCGAGACACGCGGCCGAAAGCGCCGCCACGTCGCGAAGCGATTGCGCCAGGTTGAAATGTTCCGTCGAATCCGCCACGCGCTGATGGAAAGCCGTTCCCGCTAATCCGCGCACCCCCATGACCAAACCGGCGTGCTGAATTTTTTCATCTTCATAAAGAAGCTTCGGAGAGACCGCGCCGATCTCCGGGTTCTCGAGCGGTTCGATCACATTTTGGATCCAATCAGCCTGGTCGGTTTCAACGTCGTCGTTGAAAAAAATCAAGCGTTCTCCCGTGGCCGCGGCGGCGCCCGCGTTGCATTTGTCCGAAAAGTTAAACGGCTTGTCGTACGGGACGAGCCGGACGGACGCGTTCTCGGCCTTCAGAAACCGGAGTGAATCAGCCAGCTTGCTGTTGGTGACAATCACGATTTCGAGCTCGGGATATTTGGTCGCATGGGAAAGCCCCTGAATGGACGCCTGGGCGCGGGTCGGCGAATCGGTGGGGATGATCACGGAGACGCGCGGCCAGGTTGCAACTTTCAATCGGGCGCGGTTCGCGGTCGGATATTCGATGATCTCGGCCGGCAGATTCCGGCGGCGCATCGCGTCCGCCAAAGCCGCCAGATTTGTTTTGCGCGCCCACGGTTTGCCGCCGACCGATCCCGACGCCGCGTGTTCGCGCCAATGGTAAAGGACATGGGGAATATGATGGATGGCCCGGGCGCGTTCCGTCGCGCGCAGGGCAAAATCATAATCCTGCGAGAGATCGTATTCCTTCCGAAACCCATCGAGCTCGAGCGCGAGGAAGCGCCGGTACGCACTGAGATGGCCGAGGTACATCGAATTCAGGAGAAGCTCGGGACTCCACTCCGGCTTAAAAAACGGAGCGTGCCGTTTTCCTTCCCAGCTCCACCGGTCTTCGTCGCTGTAAAAAATATCGGCCTCTGGAAATTCAGAGGCGGCGCGCGCCACTTCATAGAGCGCAAACGGCGCCAGCAAATCGTCGTGATCGACACAGGCGACGAAATCGCCCGTGGCTGCACGCAGAGCGCGGTTCGTGTTTTCGGCGATGCCAAGATTCGCCGACAAGTGCTGGACGCGGATCCTGCGTTCGCGCGCTTCCCACCGCCGCAGCGCTTCGATGGTCTCTCGCCGATCGGAGCCGCCGTCGGCCACGCACAACTCCCAATTGTCGTAGGTTTGGCCGGCGACGGAAGCAAACATCTCCTCGAGATAATTTGCCGGCGTGTTGTAGACGGGGGTGAGGAGACTGATCTTGACGCGCGTTTGGAATTGTTTCGAAGCCCGGCGCTGAGCTTCGAGCGCTATTGCGTCCGGCTCGTGTTCGCTCATCCAGGTTTTGTATCGGTCGGGCGGCGGGCCCGGCGCAGCCAAGATGGGCGCTTCCTCCGGCGCGGGAATCGTTTCCCGATCGCGGGAAATGCCGAGGTTGCGTGGAAGACGGCGCAGCTCGCGGACGATCTTTTCGCCCAATGGTCTCTTTTCCTTCGGTCCGGTTGGGATTTGAAAGCAGCGGCCCTTGTTTCGGCAGGCCTCTTTAGCGGCCTTCAGAATCCGTTTTAGGTCCTTGAGCTGCGTCGTCAGAATCTCGATCTTCCCCTTGAGTTTGTCGGTCTCGGCTGCCCATTGGCGCAGTTCCTCGCTTTGGTGATCCATCACGAGCTGCGCTTTCGCACGATCACGGCGCAGGTCGTCGAAGTGCTCCAGAGCTTCCGCCTGCGTATCCATGACCAGTTGCGCTTCGGTGCGATCTTTGAGGAGCGTCTGAAATTTCTCCTGGAGCTCGGCGATCGCTCGCGCCTGATGGTCCATGATCTCCTGGACTTTTCCCCGGTCGGCCAGGAGTGAATCGAGCCAGATCTGGCGGATCTCAAGAGTGGCGCTGGTTTCTTCCGCCTGCGCGGCCCGCCCCAATGCTTCGATGCGCGCGGCGGCGACCCGATAGATTTCGGCGAGTTCCTTAATTTTTGGAGATGGGCCGAAAAGTTGTTTCAAAAGAAATGCGGCCGAGGCACTGGGCCGCGTTTGCCGCGCGAGGGCGAGCCCGAGGCCATCGCAAAACTCCGCGGTCACGCGTTCGCCGATCCATTCCGTCCACGCGGCGCTCGGGCTATCCTCCCGTTCCACGCTGATGCCGTGCAGTAGTACCAGTCCGTCCGGATGCAGCTTTGTTTCCCACGCAGAAAGGTCAGACAAGATTTCCCGCCCGGAGTCGCAGTCAGCCAATAACAAGAGATCGACGCTGCCGTCGGGTATTTCGTTCAACTCGGCCGCCGAGGAGACGAAAAAGCCGGCCTTGTCCCCGTAGAACTCTTCGCCGTGATCCCGACCCTGGTTCCACGCGAGATCATCGGCCTCGTTTTCGCCGGCCCGTTCTCTCCGCACCGCAAGGCATCGGCATTCCAGGTTCTGCTCGCGCGCCGCCTGGCAAAGGCTGAAAAATCCCTCGCCATCGTCGAACCCAAGCGAGACCACCGACTTCGGTTTCGTGCTCGCGACGAGATCGTAAAGCAGCGGCAGATGAAATCGCATCGGGCCGCCCAAATAAAACTTCGGCTGAAATCCGCGAAGGCTCGGGAGTTTATCCAACATGAAGCGACTAAAATGCGGCGACTGAGCTGATGTGCAATGGCAGTCTAAGGCAATCTCGCGCGCTCACCACTTCGGGCGGTGGGGAGTTTTGCCGCCAGGCAGAGAATAGGTAACGTTCGCCGATGGAGCACGATCCCACTCGCTCTCGCCGCTGGTCGAGCGATCCGCGGCCGCGTTATTGGTGGCACCGGCTGCCTGGGATGGACTACGTGCCGCCGATTTATTCCGATCTCACGGACGAAGAGTGGGGCATTATCCGCGATTGGTTCGAGGAGACCGACCAAAGCGGGCAGATCGGAGAATGTGTCGTGCCGCTGATGTCGTTCTTGCACGGCTTGATTATGGGCAACCGGGCGGATCGCATTGTCCAACTGGGAACCTGCTCGGGGTATTCGATGCTGCTGATTGGTTTCATGCTGCGCCGGATGGACGCTCGGAACGGATTGTTCACCCTCGATCGCGATCCCGAAATGGCCGGCACCTCCCAGCGCTGGCTGAACCGCGCGGGTCTCGATTCTTTTGTCCGCATTGAGGTGATGGACTCGACGAATTTAGCCGCGCCCTCGGCCGCTTCCGATTATCTGAAAGGGGCGCCCAGCCTGATCATTGTCGATAGTTCACACGAATATGCCGCGACCCTGACGGAGCTTGATCTCTGGTATCCGTTTCTCGCGCCGGGCGGCCTGATCTGCCTCCACGACACCAGCCGCTTTGCCGAGGAGTTCGATGTCACGCACGAGGGCGGCGTCCGCCGCGCCTTCACGGAATGGCGCGCGGCCCATCCGGAGGCGGAAGCGATTTTGCTCAACGGAGAATCGCGCACGATGGAAGGCCGGCGTCCGCTTTACAAAGACGCGTGCGGGCTGGGAATTCTGCACAAACCTACGATGCCGGATCCGGCTTCATGAACCGCGCTCGAGCGTGAAGCGTTTTCTTCACTGGGTGGTTCTGTGCGTTCTCCTCGTCGCGTTTCAGGAGGTACTGTTTCGCGCGGTCTTCCCGCTCCCCGAAGTCGAGAATTTTAACCGCGTCAATTATGTGGGTGCCTCCCCGCAGACCCAAACAGCGTCGTTTCTCGGGCAGCGAACGCCGGCCATGCATGCCACGTTTCAATGGAACTCGAAGCCGGACAACACCAGCTACGAGAGTCACCTAAATCTTTACGGCTTCCGCGATAGCGATTGGTGCATTCGGCCCGATCGAAATAAAGAGCGCGTCATGTTTGTAGGCGACAGCCTGGTGGAAGGTTTCATGGCGACGGACAAGGCGACGATTTCGCGCGGTTACGGCCGCGCGGCCCTCGAGCGCAGGCAGATGGTTGAGGCGATGAATTTCGGGATCGGCGGAACCGGCATCGATAATTACCTCGCGCTGATGCGGGACGCCGTTCCGCTCTTCGGGCCGCAAAGACTCATCGTGGTTTTTTACGCCAACGATTTTCCCCACATCTCCGCGCCGCGCGAGATCGGCTCGCCCTTCATGCCGGTCTTTTCTTCCTCTTTGACCCCTCGAAGTTTCCTGATCTTTCGCCGGACCTTTCGCCGCGAAGTCGTCCCCCGGCGCTGGCATGCGCGTCCAACTCTCTTCGTTCCGGTCGTTCCCGATCCGTTGAATAGCTGGTCGCAGCCGCCTCCGGAATTTTCCAGAATCGACCCGACGCTGGCCGACGCGATGCGAAAGGGAGACTTCAATCCGTTCGCTGTCGACTTGCTCAACCGGGCCGAAAAAGCGCTTAAGCAACCAATCGATCCGAGCGACGTGTTGCGCCAATTCCAGCAGATCGCTCAGGGCACGAAGGCCGAACTTCGGATCGTTTATCTTCCCTTCTCGACGCAGGTCTCCGATTACTACGTCCCGTTCCAGGAAAAATACGCGCTGGAAAAAGGAGTCCGGTCGCTCCTGGGACCGGAATACCAAATCCATAGCCAGGCGATCGCGAAATCGTGCCGGGAACTCGGCATTCCATTCCTCGATTTGACTCCATTACTCAGAAAGGCCGAGGCTGACGACGAGCATTTGTACTGGAATTTCGACGAACACATGCGCGGCTTCACCTACCTTCGGGTCGGCGCAACCATCGAGCGCTGGGTTCATTCAACCGAAAAAATGGAACGCCTTATCCTGCTAAAATGAGTGCCACGGCTTGAGCTGAACGATGCATCAAAGCTCCTACGAAAAGATGGCTGCGTTCTGCCGGGATTACCTCGGCACGCTGAAGAGCACTCCGCTCACGATCGTCGATCTCGGCAGTTGCGATTACAACGGTTCGTATCGGGCGTTGTTCGACCATGCGCCCTGGCATTACGTCGGCGCCGATCTCCAGGCCGGAGAAAATGTAGACCTCGTCCTGCGCGATCCTTATCACTGGCGCGAACTAAAATCGGAAAGTGTGGACGTGCTCGTTTCCGGGCAGACTTTCGAACACACCGAATTCTTTTGGGAGACCAGCCTCGAAATTGCGCGAGTTCTAAAACCGGGCGGCCTTTGCTGCATCATCGCGCCGGCGGGAGGTCCTGAGCACCGTTTCCCGCTCGATTGCTGGCGGATTTTTGCCGATGGATTTCGCGCCATCGCGCGCTACGCCGGCCTGGAGGTGCTCTATGCGCGCACCCAATGGGAAGAACTTCCGCAGTACGATTCGGAGAGCAACAAGTGGCACGAATCGATCCTGATCGCCCGCAAACATGCAGAGACGTTGCCCACCAAATGGCGGCGACGTATCCATGCCGCTTTGCAGCGCTGGCTGCGTCCACTCCCGCGAAAGGTCGAGTCCCTTATCCAGATTTTTTACACGGCAAACGGCGCGCACAGCGAAGAGGCCTCGATCATCGCGGGAGTGGAGCAGGGCGGTTGGGAAAACGTTCTCATCACTCTGCCGGCCGGCGCCGCGGCGGCGCCCTTGCGCATCGATCTCATGCGGACCTTCAATCTCGTCGATATCTCCGAGCTGCGGGTATTGACGCCAACCCGCGAATATTTTGTCGCGACGGCCAGCCGCGACTTCGACCAGATCGCGCTCGCTGGCGACGCGGAGCGCTTACCGCACCCCGATTTTCTCCGGCTGCGCATTAGCGGAGCCGATCCCCAGCTTTTCCTGCCAGTTCTAAATGTCGGCGCCGAAGAACATCCGCTTCAGGTGCGATTACGACTCCGCGTGCATTCTCCGGCATAACAAAAAGCGGCCGGCTTAATCCCGGCCGCCTCCTGTCGGATTGTCTTTGATTATTTCAGCTTGGCTTGCGTGGCCTTGGCCAGCTCGAGGTGCTTCTTCAAAGTGGGGAGGGTCTTGCTCGCCCAGGCTTTGACGTCGGGATCGCTGCCGTTTTTGGCTTCCGCTTCGAACTCCCCCACGTCCTTCTCATGGTCTTTCACCATCGCGGCCATGTAATCCTTGTCGAAGGTCGCGTCGCCCATCTTCTCCATTTTTGGAGCGGCGCTATCGAGGTTTACTCCCTTTTTCTTCGCCAGACTTTTTAGCTGATTGTTCGCTTTCGTGTGATCGGTCACCATGCGAGAGCCAAAGCTTTTCACGTCGGCACTCTTCCCCTGCTTCTGCGCCATTTTTCCCATCTCGACTTCCATCAGGCCGCCTTTGGCCGCGGCCTGCATGAAGTTCTTGTCCTTATCGCTCAGGGGAGCGGCGGGGCTGGTCTTGTCGGCTTTCGTATCGGATTTTTTGGTCGTGTCCGTCTTCTTGGCCGCATCAGTTTTGGGTGTTTCTTCGGCACCGTAAACGGGAACGCTGAGGCATAGTCCGCCTCCAACTACGGCCACTACTGCAATTCGTGAGAATAAGGTCATTTGTTTTTTCATAAGAATGATCTGGTTGTTTTCGGCCGAGGTTCCGGCAACTAGACTTCGCAGCGCCCGGTTTTCTTGGACGTGGGTTTTCTTGTCATCCTGAGTCCGGCCCTTTGCGGCCATAGGAACTTTCGACACGGCTGGCGACGTCGCGATAGCCATAGTCCGCCTCGAAGATTTGTTTCATGGCCGCGACCGATTTCTCCGTGTCGCCCATCAGCTCGTAAACGAGGCCCAGATTGTAAACGACCTCCTTTTTCATCGCGTCCATCGAGGTCATTTCCGCTGCGGCGTCTTCCAATTGTTTCGCCGCCAGATCGAGCATGCCGAGCTCGCGATAACACCGGCCGAGCAGATTCATCGCTTTCACCCGCGCATTCGGGTTTTGCCGGGCCCGCTGCAATTCCGGGAGCGCCTCGCGAAATAGGCCGGCCTGGAGAAGATGTTCGCCCAGCTCGTAGCGGACTTGCAGGTCGGTTGGATTCCGCTCCGCCCGCTTGCGTGCTTCGCCGATCAATAATTCGGCGCGCTCCTTTTTCGCGGCGGCCAGCGCCTCGGCTCGCTCGCGATAACCTTCATCTTGCGGCGCGTGCTGGCTGAGAAATTCTTCGTGCTCGGCGATCTGTCGTTCCGATCGTGTCTGCTGCAAATCCGACACTTTTCGAACGAGCCCGGCGTCGGTCCCGTTCGTGAGGTCCGCGGCATATTGGTACCAGGCGATGGTGTTCTCGAAATCTTCCTTCTGTTCGTAGAGCGCGCCCAACCTCCGCGCGAAATCCACACTCTGCGGCTCCGCCTGATGGCGCGCGTAGGTCTCCTCGATTTGCTGTTCGAGCGATTCGCCCGTCAACGCCATCCGGCTCTGTTGTTCCAGCGACACCGCGGCTTCCTTGTCCTTGATCAGGTCGCGATAACTTTCGGCCTGGGTCCAGCCGCCCGTCTTCATGGAAGCGTGGGCGGACGCATCTTTGGCCAGCCGCACCGCCTCGGCATCGATCGGATCGATCTCGGTGATCTTATTGTAAACTTCCGTCTCTTGCGCGCTGTCGCCTTGCTCGTGATAAAGCCGTCCGAGTTCGTGCAGGATTTTCGTGTCGCGCGCTTTCTCTTCCAGCAACGTCTGGAGCGCGAAGACGCCGATCTCCGGCCAGCCCGCGGCCACCGCTGCCTGTTTCAAAACCAGATTGGCCTGGCGGTTGAAGGGCTCGTTCTCCAAAACTTTCTCGATCAATTCCACGGCGCGTCTCGGATCCTTCTTCAATTCGCGCTGGGCTTTCATGATGGAAATGGCTGAGGTCGAAACATTGAAGAACGATTTCTTCTCCGCTTTGGCTTTCGTGATTTCCGCCCGGCGCAAGAGTTGGCGGCCGGTCAGAAACTCCGGCTCCTGTTTCAGGATCCCCTGCAAAAGCGAGATCGCGTAACCGAAATTGCGCAGCTCGATCGCCGCCACCGCCTTCAGCCAATGCGCGCGCAGTTGCTCGCTCAGTTCCTTTTCGGTTTTTAGCGCCATAATCTCAGAACAAATCGAGTTGTGGCTTCTCCGGAACGATTTTCTCCTTTTTGCTTCGCCGACCCTTCACCGGTTTCTGAACGTCGGCCGTTCCATTTGGTTTTTCGAGATGGGCGAGAATGTCTTTGGCGCGGTCGAGAATCTGTTTCGGCACGCCGGCCAGGCGCGCCACATGAATTCCGTAGCTCCGGTCCGCGCCGCCGGGAATAATTTTGCGCAGAAAAATAATCTGCTCGTTCCATTCGCGCACAGCGACGTTGAAATTGCCGACGCCTTTTCGTTCTTCGGCCAGTTTGGTCAGCTCGTGATAATGCGTCGCGAACAGAGTGCGCGCCTTGATTTTGTCGTGCAAAAACTCCGCGACACTCCAGGCGATGGAAAGTCCATCGAAGGTCGAGGTCCCGCGGCCGATCTCATCCAGGATCACCAGGCTGCGCTCGGTCGCGTTGTTCACGATGTTCGCCGTTTCGTTCATCTCGACCATGAAGGTCGATTGACCCCGCGAAAGATCGTCGTTCGCGCCGACGCGAGTAAAAATGCGATCCACCAGGCCGATCTCGGCGCTCGAAGCGGGAACAAAACTTCCGATCTGCGCCAGCAAGACGATCAACGCGACCTGTCGAATGTAAGTTGATTTGCCCGCCATGTTTGGCCCGGTGATGATGGCCAGCCGCATCCGTTCGCCATCAAGGTCGGTGTCGTTAGGCACGAACTTTTCCTCGGCGAGATTTTGATCGAGTACGGGATGTCGTCCATCGCGGATCACGAGCCGCACCGATTGGTTGAGCGCCGGGCGGCAATAACCGAAAAGCCGGGCGGTTTCCGCGAGCGCACAGATCACATCGAGCGTCCCGATGGCAGCCGCCGTGTGTTGAATCGGCGCCAGTTCGCGCAGCGTCTCTTCGCGCAAGGTTTGGAAAAGCTGGTACTCGAGGTTTCTCGCCTTCTCATCCGCGCCGAGGATCTTCGATTCCATCTCCTTTAATTCGGGCGTAATGAAACGCTCGCCACCGACGGTGGTTTGTTTGCGCACATAACGCGCCGGCACGTTCGCGAGATTCGATTTCGTGATTTCGATGAAATAACCGAAGACGGAATTGAAACGGACCTTGAGTGATTTGATTCCGCTCTCCGCGATTTCGCGCTCCTGCAACTCCATGATCCACTTCTTCCCGTCGCGTGAAGCCTGCCGCAGCTCATCCAGATCGGTATTGAACTCATCCCGGAAAATTCCGCCTTCCTTCAAGGCGATCGGCGGATCGTCCAGCAGCGCACCGCCGAGCTTTTGGGTCAGCGCCGGCATTTCCTGGAGCGATGCGAAGATTTCGTGAGAGAGGCTTTGGGTCTGCGATTGTTCGAGACTTACCTGCTGAAATCCCGGGCCGCCTTTGCCGAACTCGGCCCGCTCGATCAGTTTTCGCACTTCCGCCTTCAACTCGGGGATTTGGGCGAGCGACGTTTTCAAGGCGACCAGGTCACGCGCATTTCCAGACGCCTGGCTAAGCCGGCCGGAGGCGCGTTCGAGATCGCGAATCGATTTGAGACAATGGCGCAGCGCCGCGATCAGGTCGGACTCGTGCAGGAGATTCTCTATCATCTGCTGGCGCCGTTCCAGTTCGTCGAGATTGCGCAACGGCTGCAAAATCCAGCTGCGCAACTTCCTTCCGCCCATCGGAGTGATGGTCCGGTCGAGCGCGGCGAGCAGGCTCGTGTTCCGCGCGCCGCGCGACTCGACCAGCTCGAGATTCACTTGGGTCGCGACATCGAGAAGCACGTAATTGTCGCGCGGATCGCACCGCAGCGAAGTGAGATGATCCACTTTCCGCCGCAGCTGCTGCTTGAGATAATGAATGATCGCGCCCGCCGCCCCGATCGCCGCCGGCATGTCCGTGCATCCGAAACCGTCGAGCGATTTGACACCGAAATGCTCGCACAAAGTGAAGCGCGCGTGTTCCGCCAGAAAGGCGAAATCGTCGTAAGCGAGCGCGCCTTCGATCTCGCCGAATTGCGCGTTCTGGCGCTCGCTCACAAGTAACTCGGCCGGCGAAATCCGAGCGAGGTCGTCCATGAGGGTGCTGGTGTCGCTCGATTGGGTGACGCGAAATTCGCCGGTGCTCAGCTCCGCATAAGCAAACCCAAACAAGCCATCCTGGAAATAAACCGCGCCGAGATAGTTTGGCCGATTGGATTTGAGCAAATCCATTTCGCTCACGGTGCCGGCGGTAATGATCTGCGTGATCTCGCGGTTCACGATCTTTCCGGGCTGCGGTTCGCTGGTTTGATCGCAAATTGCGACGCGACGCCCGGCCTGGATCAATTTCGCGATGTAACCGGGTGCCGCGTGATAAGGCATGCCGCACATCGGGACGCTGTTGCGGTGGGTCAAGGCGAGGTTGAGCAACCCGGAGGCTTCCTTGGCGTCCTCGAAAAAGAGCTCGTAGAAATCGCCGAGCCGGAAGAGCAGCAGCGTATCCGCCGGCACGCTGGCGCGGAGCCGCTGGTATTGCTGCATCATCGGGGTGAGGGCGTCCGCCATGGTTTTCAAGCTTGGAATCATGGAGGCTGTTTTGCGAGTTTGTAATTCGACACGCAATGAGCAGCGGACTTTATCAAGCATTCATCTATCTGTTGGCGGCGATTGTCGCGGTGCCGCTGGCAAAACGGCTCGGGCTCGGCTCGGTAATCGGTTATCTGCTGGCGGGCGCGGTCATCGGACCTTACGCGCTGCGCTTCGTCGATGGCGGGGGCGATGTGATGCATTTCGCCGAGTTCGGCGTCGTGATGATGCTGTTCGTGATCGGGCTGGATCTGCGGCCCGCGCTCTTGTGGCAGATGCGGCGGCCGATTCTCGGCCTGGGCGGGCTCCAGGTCTTGGGAACGGCAGTTGTAGTTGGCGCGGTCGCCGTTTGGATTGGCCTGCCGTGGAAATCGTCGCTGGCGATCGGCCTGACTCTCGCGATGTCCTCGACGGCGATCGTCCTGCAATCACTCAGCGAACGAGGACTGATGAAAACGCCGGCGGGCGAGTCCGCCTTCGCGGTGCTGCTTTTCCAAGACATCGCAGTAATCCCGATCCTCGCCCTGATGCCGCTGCTCGCGATGGGTCCAAGCGCCGGGAACGCGCCTCACCCCGGAATGATCGCGAGCCTGCCGGGCTGGGAGCAGGCGCTCCTGGTCGTGGCCGCCGTGACAGCCATCGTCTTTGCCGGACGCTTCTTGCTGCGGCCGTTCTTCCGTTTCATCGCTCGCACGCGCTTGCGCGAAATGTTTACCGCCACCGCCCTCTTCATCGTCGTTGGGATCGCGCTTTTGATGCAAAAGCTGGGACTCTCGCCAGCGCTCGGAACATTCGTCGCGGGAGTCGTTCTGGCCGAAAGCGAGTACCGAGTTCAACTCGAAGCGGACATCGAGCCCTTCAAAGGATTGCTGCTCGGTCTCTTCTTTATCTCGGTCGGCGCCAGCATCGACTTCTCGCTCATCGCGCAACAGCCGGGAACCATCGCGCTGATCGTGGCGGCGTTGCTTGCCTTGAAGTTCGTCGTCCTCCTCGCTCTCGGCCGGGTCTTTAGATTGAAAGCCGGCGAAGGAATGCTCTTTGCGTTTGCGCTCGCTCAGGGAGGCGAATTCGCCTTCGTGCTTTTTTCTTTCGCCACGCAAAACGCCGTGTTGCCCGCTGAAATTGCGAACCTGCTTGTGGCCTCGGTCGCGTTAAGCATGGCGGCAGCGCCCCTGCTGCTCATGATCGAGGAAAAGCTCGTGCGACCGCTCTTTCAGAAGTGCATCCCGGACCGCCCGTCCGACGAAATCGACGAGCACGATAATCCCGTCATCCTCGCGGGGTTCGGCCGCTTCGGCCACATCGTCGGCCGTCTCCTCCGCGCGAACGGCTTCGGCACCACCGTTCTCGATCATGACGCCGACCAGGTCGAGATGCTCGGCCACTACGGGATGAAATCTTTTTACGGCGATGCCTCGCGCCTCGATTTGCTCGAAGCGGCCGGCGCTAGACAGGCGAAGCTTTTCGTGGTCGCGATCGACGACGAAGCGAAGGCGCTCCAGATCATTGAGACGGTGCAGCGCGAATTTCCACGCCTCAAAATTCTGGCGCGCGCCACGAGCCGCCAGCATGCCTACGAAATTCTCCGGCTGGGCGTGAAACAGGTCTATCGCGAGACTCTCGGCAGCGCGCTCGATCTGAGCGTCGATGCGCTACGCGAGTTAGGAATGGATGAGCGGCGGGCGCATCGCGTCGCGGAAATTTTTCGCGAACACGACGAAGCCTCCGTACGCGAGATGGCGCATCTGCCGGACGACGACGCCGAGTATGTCTCCATCGCGCGCAAACATATCGAGAACCTCGAGCGCGCCCTGCAATCCGACCTCGAGATGCGTTCGGATGCGGGCAACGATCGGGCGCCGGCTTAGACGATAATCGTTCCTTCAACCGCCGTCCGCTTCGCGAACAATTCACTGAGCCGCTGCGTCATCGGGCCGATCTCGCCGCGGCCGATCGTTCGGCCGTCCAACTTAATTACGCTGGCGAGTTCGCCCATTGTCCCGGTGCAGAACATTTCGTCCGCGCGATAAACATCCTCGACCGTCAGCTCGGTTTCCGTGTGCGGAATATTATTGGCGGCGCAGATTTCGAGCACCGTAGCGCGCGTAATGCCTTCCGGACAGGCGATGACCTGAGGCGTCGCCAGCTCGCCGTTGCGCACGATGAAGATGTGGGTGGCGTTCGTTTCCGCCACGAATCCGCGGGTGTCGAGCATGAGTGCATCGTCGGCGCCGGCGTTGTTCGCTTCGATTTTCGCGAGGATCGAGTTCAGCAAATTTGCGTGATGAATTCGCGGATCGAGAATCTCGGGCGGCGGCCGGCGAAACTTGGTGGTGATCAAAGTCAGCCCGGTCTTCGCGTAGACCGGCGGTTTGTGCTCAGCGAGCACAATCAGCGTCGGCCCCGATTGGTTGAGGCGCGGATCCATGCCGGAAGTAATTTTGAGGCCGCGCGTCAGCGTCAGGCGAATGTGGACGCCGTCGCGCATTTCGTTCGCGACCAGCGTCCGCCGGATTTCGTCGATGATTTTTTCGTTGGTCGGAATCTCGGCAAAGGCGAGCGCTTCTGCCGAACGCCGCAGCCGCGCGAGATGCTCGTCCAACTTGAAAATGCGGCCGCGATAGAGCCGCAATCCTTCCCAGACCGCGTCGCCCCCCTGCACCACCGAGTCGAAAGGGCTCACTCCCGCTTTGTCGCGATGGACGAGCTGGCCGTTGATGTTCACCAACAGATCGCGGTTCTTCTCGTTGAATTGCTGGAGCATATACGACCTATGGGACCTATACGACCTATGGGACGTCACTAATGCAGACGATGTCGATAAAGCCGATCATAGCATTCGCGAGAGCGCTGGTGAACTTCGCATAGTCGTTCCGGGACCGGCTTGTTTTTCGCATGATAGGGCTGGAAGCCTGTCGATTTGGTCACTTCGCCATACCAATACTTCGCCCAGATTCCGTCGGTCTCGCGCAAACCCGGCGGCCAGGACAGCATCGATTCCATAAACTCAACGCCGATCCGCTCACATAATAGCCCCAGAATTCTCCGCGGATTCTCGAGAACATCGCGCGCATCAATCACTGGCGGGATTGCGCCGGCGTGGGTGCGCACCCAATCGAAAATCTCGGTCTGCTGAACGAAGCCGATGTCCTCCAGGGTCGGATCGTTGTTCTTTTTGATGTAAGAAACGATCACTTCGCGCGGATCGCGAATCAGAAAACAATTCGCCACCTCACCGAGCCAGTCGCGATCGATCTCGGGCAACAGATGATGTGTCATCTGTTTCTGATAGAAGATGGGTTTCCCGCCCGGCACATCTCCGATCAATTGCGCGATCACCTTTTGCCAATCGGTCTCGCCGCTCGCGATCACTTCGGCCGCGCCAGGATGCTGGCGGCCGGTCGCGTGCAAATAATGGGCGTAGAACGGCTCGTCGCAGACAAAGGTATCCGGCCGGGTCCCCCACGAACGCATCATCGCTGTCGAGATGTTGCGCGGTCCCGACCACATCGCAATGCGCACCGGTTTGTCATTCGGCATGGCCGAGCATTCTAACGCAAATCCTATCATAACCACATGGTTTCGTTGCGGATGGGGCCAATTACTTCCTCAGGTTCGAATTGGAATTTGTGATCATTCCACGGCGTTTCGCCGGCCCGGTCTGGTCGCCTCGAATCTGGAACTTTAACCGAGGCAATTATGAAACGATTCCTTATTGCGGTGGGACTGGTCCTGCTATTTGCGCCCGCGGTTTCTGCCCGCGAGCAATCCGTTCTCGCACGGGTCACGGTTTATTGGGCGAGCGGCGGTGGCGGTTCGGATCGCTGGACGCGGCGTCACATCTGTTCCACCGGCGCGCGATTGCAGGCGGGCCATTGCGCGGTCGATCCACGCCGAATTCCTTACGGCAGCAAAGTCACGCTGCCAGATGGGACTTTGCTCGCGGTGGATACCGGCTCGGCGGTGATCAGTCGCAAAGCCGCGCGCCGCTCCGGCCGCACGGCGCTCGAGCGTAACGCTCTTGTGGTAGATCGATTTTTCGAAACCAAGCAACAGGCGTTGAGCTGGGCGCGCCGGAATCCTTATTTCATGCTCGTGCGAGTTTCTCCGCCAGACTTCCAGTCATGGCAGGACGTGCGTTCGCAAAGAGTCACGCGGGTCCTGCCGCCGAACTTCCGCCAGCAAGCGATTGTGCTCGCGCTACCGACCGCCGCCGCCACTCCTCGGCGCAGCCTGGAAGGTCGGTCGCGAAGATGGGCCGGCCAGATGCCCTAGCGGATTTTTTGTTTCGATCCACGCCCCGGAATGTGAAAGCATCCGCCTCTCTTATGAACCGAACTGTCTTGCTGGCTTCTTTGCTTTTCACTCCGCTTTGCGCATTCGCCGCTGATCCGACGCCGAAACCGCCGCTCACTCCAGCCGATAATCTCGTCATCGACGGCATCCCTCCGATTCCCGGCGAATTGCCAGAACAGGTCGGCCGCTACACCGAGTCGCGCGCGGCCGCGATGCAGGACTGGCATCCGACCCGCGCCGAGATGCTGATCACGACGCGTTTCGGCGACACCAATCAGCTCCACCAACTCACGCAACCGGGCGGCGCGCGCACCCAGCTCACTTTTTTTCCCGACCGCGTCGATGGCGGATCCTTCGAGCCGACCAAAGGCGAATATTTCATTTTCACGAAAGGCGCCGGCGGCAATGAATTCAACCAAAACTACCGCTACGATTTCGCGACCGGCGAAATCACATTGCTGACCGACGGCAAATCACGAAACAGCGGACCGACCTGGAGCAACAAGGGCGACCGGATCGCCTACAATTCCACGCGGCGCAACGGGGCCGACACCGATGTTTACGTGGAGTCGCCGACCGACCCGAAGAGCGACAAGATGCTCGCTGAAGTGAAGGGCGGCGGATGGGACGTGGCCGATTGGTCGCCGGACGACAAGCAACTCCTTATGCTGGAAGGCATTTCCGTGAACGAAAGTTACATTTGGATTTTCGACGCGCAGACCGGAGCGAAAAAGGAAGTCACCCCGCGTCCGGCCGAAGGGGCGGAAAAGGTCGCCTACTCTGCCGCGCTCTTCTCGAAAGACGGCAAAGGCGTTTTCGTGACGACGGATCGCGAATCAGAATTCCAGCGGCTGGCTTATATCGATCTGGCGAGCGGGAAGCACACGTATCTCATTCCGGATACGCGGTTCGATGCAGATAGCTGGGATTTGAGTGAAGACGGCAAACAAATCGCGTACACGCTGAACGAGAATGGAGTAAGCACGCTCCACCTGATCGAAGTGGTTCCGGGTAAAGGGACGGTAACGGTAGGCGCGAAGAAAGATCCAACGTTCAACCCGCCCTTGCCGGCAGTTATCATCTCCGGCCTCCACTTTCATCCCGATCCAAAGCAAGGCCTGCTGGCCTTCAACGTCGCCGGGGCGCGTTCGCCTTCCGATGTTTACACCTGGTCGACGGCCGCCGGCAAAAACGTGACGGCGCGCTGGACCGCGAGCGAGACCGGCGGAATTCCCGCGACCCGTTTCGTGGAACCGGAACTGGTGAAATGGAAATCTTTCGATGGCAAGGAAATCACCGGGTTTCTCTACAAGCCGGATCCAGCGAAGTTCGCGGGCAAGCGGCCGGTCATCATCAATATCCACGGGGGACCGGAAGGTCAGTATCGCCCCGGCTATCTGGTCCGGAACAATTATTTCATCAACGAGCTCGGCTGCGCGATTCTTTTTCCAAACGTGCGGGGCTCGACCGGCTACGGGAAAACCTTCGTGAAACTCGATAACGGCCTTAAGCGCGAAGATTCCTACAAAGACATTTCGGCGCTGCTCGATTGGATTCCGTCCCGGTCCGAACTCGATGCGGGAAAGGTGATGGTGACAGGCGGTTCCTACGGAGGATTCATGACCCTTGCCGTGGCCTCGAACTACGCGGATCGCATTCGCTGCGCGCTGGACGTTGTCGGCATCTCCAATCTGGCGACGTTTTTGAAAAACACGGAGAGCTATCGCCGCGATTTGCGCCGGGTGGAATATGGCGACGAGCGCGATCCGAAGGTGGCCGAGTTCATGGAGCGCACGGCGCCTCTGAATAACGCGCAGAAAATCACCAAGCCGCTTTTCGTTGTCCAAGGCGCGAACGATCCGCGGGTGCCGAAGACCGAAGCCGAACAAATCGTGGCCACGTTAAAGAAGCAAAACACGCCCGTCTGGTTTCTCATGGCGAAAGACGAAGGTCACGGGTTCGCGAAGAAGAAGAACGCCGATTTTCAATTCTACAGCACGGTTCAGTTCATCCGGGAATTTTTGCTGAAGTAACCGATCAAGGAGCGGCATCTGAGGCGGCGGCGGCTTACGATACAATGTCGTGAAGCTGTTCCTCGCCGTTCTGGCATTCACCATCGCATCGACTGGACTCGCGCTGGACGCGTTGCTACCAAACCCCAAACTCACGCCGGGCCGAGTTGCGCGTGGCGACGAAGACCGGCGTGGCGTAACCCCGCAGATGGAGCGGAAGGTTTTTTCGCGTTATCGGCTGCCCTGGAGCAGACGCGCGCAATTTAAGATCGATCATCTCATCCCGCTCGAACTGGGCGGCGCCGATAGCATTGACAATCTTTGGCCGCAGAGTTTGCGAACCAAACCTTACGGCACGGACCGAAAGGAATTACTGACGGACGTTCTCCAGAATCGGATCGCCAAGAGACAAATCACCCTCGAGCAGGCGCAGGAACAAATCAGAACCGACTGGATCGACGCGTTTATCGACCATCTTGGGATGGTCTACCTACGGGACGAGAGCTTGAAAGGCCAACACCGGCCGCTTCAGGAAGAAAACTTACCGTAAACCGCGAGCAACGGATATTTGCAGCGGTTCTTCGTCCAATAGTCGCTCGCGAAACCGGTCTTCGTCCGAATCACCACATGGCCCGCGCCGTTACTGCCTTCAGCAAAAACCAGCACTGAGCCGATCGGCGCCGCAAATTGATCGCGCACCGACAAACGTTTGAAGCCGAAGTCGCGTACCAACTCGTCGCCGGCCTGCGATGCGTAGTTCGTCTTCGGGTACGATTTGATCACGCCTGAAGCGACGAGCGCTTCTTTCACGGCACGCCAGCAGCGGGCTTTCGAGCGCGCATTGGCTCGTTCCTGAGCAATCGTTGCGGCCCGGCGCAGGCGGGGGTCCAGGCGGGAATCAACGGTTGCATCGGGATGAACGACCGGAATGCGCCAATAGTGACGCATAATCCGAGCGGAGCCGGTAGAACCATCGAAGGACCGATAAAAGAAGCGGGAGTCGGAGGACGCGAGGCCTGCGGATCGCACTTCCGTTGTGGAAATTAGAAGCGCGCAGGCAGAGAAAAAAGCGAAGAGAAGAAAACGTAGCACGCAGTGTGTGTATGCAAGCCTTGTACCAGCCTGACAAGCCTTTTTACCGAGGATATCGAACTTTTTTTGTCGTTACGGTTTATCAGCTAAATTTGCTCGAATTTTGAGAAAATAGAGCAAGAACTGTATCGCTTTTCGGCCAAGAGGAATTGCTCCGAGTAGACTTCGGCATTATGTCGCAACGTGGCCCAGTTTCCTGAAGAACAGACCGAGAGCGGCTCCTTCAAACGTCAGGAGGATGCATTCCGAGATTGGGTGAAGCGCGATGGATCGACACCGTACAAACCGGAGCGCGGGCGCTATCATCTTTACGTTTCGTTCGCATGCCCCTGGGCCCATCGCACAATCATTCTGCGCAAGCTCAAGGGGCTTGAAGAGGTGATCGGAATGACGGTGGTGGATCCGGTGCGCGACGAGCGCGGCTGGGCTTTTCGTGATGGCCCCGGCCACTCGGAAGATCCTGTGAACGGCTTCAAGTTCTTGCGCCAGGCCTACGATGCTACCGATCCGAATTACCGTGGTCGCGTTACGGTACCGGTGCTCTGGGACAAACAAAGCAAGCGCATCGTGAGCAATTCCGATGACGATTTGCTGCGCATGCTGAACAGCGAATTCAGCGAGTTCGCGAAGAACGATTACGATTTCTACCCGCCAGATCTTCGGCGTGAGATCGATGCCACTAACAAGCTCGTCTACGAGCGCGTCAACAACGGGGTTTATCTCGCAGGTTTTGCTAGCCAGCAGCGGCCCTACGAGCGCGCCGCGAAACGATTGTTTGAAACGCTCGACGAATTGGATTCGCGGCTTGCGTCACAGCGCTACTTGTTAGGCCAGCGCATGACGGAAGCGGACTGGCGCTTCTTTCCCACCCTCATTCGCTTTGATGCGATCTATTACGGGCACTTCAAATGCAACCTCCGCCGCATCGTCGATTACCCGAATCTCTGGCCGTACCTCCGCGACCTCTACCAGCATGACGGC
Organism: Verrucomicrobiota bacterium; assembly: GCA_039649045.1. Lineage (GTDB taxonomy): Bacteria > Verrucomicrobiota > Verrucomicrobiia > Chthoniobacterales > UBA10450 > AV80. Next base: position 24,515 of record JBBWZL010000042.1, read on the forward strand.
GTGGCCGACACCGTGAACTTCGATCACATCAAGCGCCATTACTACATGACGCACGAGGAGATTAATCCGACGCGGATCGTTCCGATCGGGCCGGCGCTGGATCTTGCTTCCGCCCACGAGCGGGAGCGCCTATCGAATTAGCCCTTGGCGTAAACGCCAATCAGCGGACGGCGCGACGGCGTCTTCGAGCGGAAATCGCTCACAAACCCGTTCTTCGTCCGAATCTCAACGTGGCCGGCAGCTCCCCGGGCATTGTAGACCAGGACTGAGCCGAGCGGCGCCTTGAATGGATCGCGAATGGAAAGTTTCTTGAAGCCGTAGTCGCGCACGAGCTCATCTCCCGCCTGCTTCGCGAACGCGGTTTTCGGCCGCCCATCGATCACGCCCGATGCCATGAGCGCTTCCTTCACATAATGCCAGCAGCGCGACTTGGAATGCGCATGGGCTCGCTCGTCGGCAATCGTAGCTGCGCGCGTCAACTTTGGGTCAAGACGGGGATCGACCTTCGCGGACGGGTAAACCAGCTTCTTTTTCTGATATTCGTCAACGATCGGAGCCGACAGGGTTTTGCCATTTCGATCCTTGAAAATGAACTGTCTTTTGAAAGCCAGGCTTTCGGTTTTGGCGGACGCTGAGATAGCGAAGGTGCCACTAAGAATAACGGTAAGGAGGAGAGTAATCTTTCGCACGGGAGCGCCCCCTATGGACTGGAATGGGAGGCTCCGCAAACGATTTCTTGAGATTTCTTTCACAGAAAAAGTAAATGCTGGGAGGGCCTGAAATGGCCGGAAAAACTTCACCCTTGGAAAGGGAGCAGATACGGTTCCGTTTCATTGAAAACCTTCCAATTCCGGCGAAGTATCTGGATGGGAAAGCGCGTGGCCCGGATGGGCAATTGGGCGCGCCTAATGGCGCGATTTGGCTCTGTATTCGTCGCCCTCTTCCTGGGTGCGAACTGCGCCGGGCCCATCAAATCACTTTATCCACCGGCCGCCGGGGAGAAGGCGCATTCCATCTACGTAATCAACCACGGAGCGCTTCATACCGGCCTGGCCGTGAAGCGATCGGACATCTCTCCCGGGCTGTGGCCAGCCAATCGGGATTACGCGCGCTTCAAATACATCGAAGTTGGCTGGGGCGACGATGACGGGTATCGCAAGCCCCTCACCGCTGCCATCGCGGTCAAAGCGCTGGCCGGATCGAGGCGCACGGTGCTGCTCGCGGATGGGTTCAATTCCGTGCGCGAAAGAGTGAACACTCCCCGTTTCACTGTGATTCAGGTCGACCTGTCCGATCACGGCTTTGCCCGGCTGTGTCGCCACATTAAGAAAACCTACGCGCTGGACGAAACCGGGCGGCCAATTCGTCTCGGAAAAGGTTGGTACCGTGCCCGCGGTACTTATTCGGCATTCCACACCTGCAACACCTGGGCGGCGGATGGACTACGGCAGGCGGGTTGTCCGATCACGCCGGCCTACTGCCTGATGCCTGGTCCGCTACTCTCGCAGGTGCGCCGATTCGGGCGAGTGCTTCGACCGTAGCAGCCGGTTCCAGACAAAAAGAACCGGCGGCGGCGTTTCTCCTATTGACAGTCTATAGGAGAGCGGCCACTCTGCTCCTACAGATTATCTATATGAGCACACGCGACGATGAATTCACGGCTGATCTTCTCCAGGGAACACTCGACCTGCTTGTCTTAAAGGCACTGGCAGCGCAGCCATTGCATGGTCTTGGGGTTTCGAACCGGATCAATCAAATCACCAAGGGGACATTCGATGTGAAACCGGGGTCGCTCTTCCCTGCCCTGCACCGAATGGAGGAAGCCGGCTGGCTCAAGGCCGAATGGGGCGAATCGGAAAACAATCGCCGCGCAAAATTTTACAGCCTGACAAAAGCCGGGCGGCGCCAGCTCGAGACCGAAACAGAAGATTGGCAACGCATCTCGCTAGCGATCGGCAGCGCCCTGCGTGCGAGCTGACCAACCGATGAAGACTCTGTTTTCACGATTGGGAAGTCTGCTGCGCAACTCGACGCGGAAAAATCAGATCGATCGCGAGCTGACGGAGGAAGTCGGCTCCTACGTGGAACTATTAATGGAGAAAAAAATGAAGGAAGGGATGAATGAAAAGGAAGCGCGCCGCGCGGCGATGGTGGAGCTGGGCGGCGTCGAGCAGGTGAAAGAAGAAGTGCGCGCGAGCCGGACCGGCTTTGCGATCGAGACATTCTTTCAAGATCTCCGATATGGAATGCGGTCGTTGTTGAAGAAGCCGGGATTCACTCTCACCGCGGTCATCGCGCTCGCCCTCGGCATCGGCGCGAACACCGCGATCTTCTCTGCCGTCGACGCCGTTCTGATACGCGCCCTGCCGTACGCCGAGGCCGACCGCCTCGTGATGGTGTGGGAAGACGCCACCGCGGCGGGTTTTCCCAGGAACACGCCGGCACCGGGCAACTATCACGACTGGGCGCGGATGAACCGCGCGTTTGCCGCCATCGCCGCCACGCGTGGTGTGTCGGCCAACATCACCGGCGACGGCGTGCCGGAGCAGGTCGTCGGCCGCGCGGTGACGCCGAGCTTCTTTCCGGTCCTGGGCGTCGCGCCGGCGATCGGGCGCACGTTCACGGATGACGAGGATCGATCGAACGCGCAGGTCGCGGTGATCAGCCACGGGCTGTGGCAGCGGCGCTACGGCGGCGATCGCGCGATCGCGGGC
>JBBWZL010000014.1:0-30562 GCA_039649045.1 Verrucomicrobiota bacterium
CACCTTTCCCTCGCGGTACTTGTTCACTATCGGTCGCCAATTAGTATTTAGACTTACGCCGTGGTCGGCGTGGATTCATACGAAGTTTCACGTGCATCGTATTACTCAGGAAATCCCTAGGCGTGCGCGGATTTTCGATTACGGGCCTGTCACCCTCTCTGGAGCGATTTTCCATTCGCTTCATCTAATCGTTGCACTACCACATCGGGCTCCTACAACCCCACCAGCAAGCTGGTGGTTTGGTCTGTTCCGCTTTCGCTCGCCACTACTTACGGAATCGCTTTCGCTTTCTTTTCCTCCGGTTACTGAGATGTTTCACTTCACCGGGTGTCGCGATGTTTGTGCTATGTATTCACACAAACTCGAGCAGGTGTTACCCCACTCAGGTTATCCCATTCGGAAATCCCCGGGTCACAGCGTGTTTACCGCTCTCCGAGGCTTATCGCAGTTAGCCACGTCCTTCATCGCCTATTGGCACCAAGGCATCCATTATGTGCTCTTTGTAGCTTGATCAATCTGTAGAACGCCAAATCGTTTCCAATTCGACGCTCAAACTTGATAACTGAAACTCTCGGACCGGGACATCTTACCTTCCCGGCCTTTCTTTTCAGACTCAGCTCTTAAAAGTTGTACTTACTACCCTGTATGTAGATATCAAAGAACCAGCGGTCTCTGCCCATTTTCAGCGCATAAAAAAACCCAACCCTGTCGTCCGACTCGAACATCCCGCGGTCGCGGGGTTGTCAAGGCGGGACAAAATTGAGTTCCAATTTGCAGTCCCAAAATAGGCGAGAACCAACTCTTTTCGTCTTGCGACTACGGGAGTCCCGCTTCAGGCGGGGTCAACAACGTAGCCAGCGAAAAAAGACCGTCAACCGGGAAAAGCGATTTTTTTCTGAGAAAATGAAGATTTTCTTCCGTTCTGAGCGCCGCGACGGGCGGAACATCTAAAGGCGGCTCGAGAATCGAATAATTCTCGCCATGCCAAAAGAGAAAAAACTGCGCCCGCCGCAGCACCAGAGGCGGCAACCTGGCCGCGAATACAAGATGCGGCCGCAGCCGAAATCCGGAGCCGGCGAATATGTCGGCTGCGGGAAGTTGCGAGACCGGGTCGCGCTGATCACGGGCGGGGATAGCGGAATCGGCAGGGCCGTAGCGGTTCTTTTCGCGAAAGAAGGCGCGGACGTTTCCATCGTTTATTTCAACGAGCACAACGATGCCAGGGAAACGAAGCGGCTTGTTGAGGCTCAGGGCCGCAAGTGCCTGCTCATCGCGGGAGACATCGGCCGGCAGAAGTTTTGTCAGTCAGCGGTGACTCAGACGAAACGCGAGCTCCGGGGAATCGACATTCTGGTGAACAACGCGGCCGAGCAGCATCCCCAGGGGAGCATTACCACAATCACGGAGAAGCAGCTCGAGAAAACTTTTCGCACCAATATATTTTCGATGTTTTTTCTGACGAAGGCGTCGCTTCCGCACTTCAAGAAGGGTGGCGTAATCATCAACACGGCGTCAGTAACCGCCTACCAGGGCAGTCCGCAGCTGCTCGATTATTCCGCGACGAAGGGGGCGATCGTAGCGTTCACTCGTTCGCTATCGCAGGCCCTGGCGGACAAAAAGATCCGGGTGAACGCGGTTGCGCCCGGCCCGATCTGGACACCGCTGATTCCATCGACGTTTCCGGCGAAGGAGGTAGCGACGTTCGGGTCCGACACACCGCTCGGCCGCGCGGGCGAGCCGGTGGAAGTCGCCACGTCATTCGTATTCCTGGCCTCGGACGATTCGTCCTACATGACGGGACAGGTTCTGCATCCGAACGGTGGCCGGGTGGTGAACGGGTAACGCTCTCCTCTCGTGCGAAGTCCTCGACTTCGCTCGGAATGACGGCGTAAGTTCGCCACATGCCACGCACTGATGGACGCGCCGCCGATCAGGTCCGTCCTATTTCGTTCGAGCTCGGGATTGCGCCCAACGCCACAGGATCCGTTTTGGTGGCGATGGGAAACACGCGCGTGATTTGCGGCGTGATGATCGAGGAGACGGTCCCGCGTTGGATGAAAGAACAAGGCGTAACCGGCGGCTGGCTGACGGCCGAATACTCGATGCTGCCTTATTCGACAAATACGCGGAAGCCGCGCGATATCACGAAAGGCCGGCTCGACGGCCGCAGCTCGGAAATCCAGCGCCTGATCGGCCGTTCGTTGCGAGCGGTGGTCGATCTGGAAAAGCTCGGATCGCGCACGATGTGGGTAGATTGCGATGTGCTTCAAGCAGATGGCGGGACGCGAACGGCGGCGATTACCGGGGCCAGTCTCGCGGTTGCGATCGCCTGCCGAAAATTAGCTGACGAAAAAAAGATTGAGACGCCGCCGATTCGCAAACTCGTCGCCGCGGTGAGCGCGGGGGTATTGAACGGAGAGGCAGTGCTCGATTTAAACTACGGAGAAGACAAGAGCGTCACCGTCGATTTCAATCTGGTCGCGACCGAGGACGGCGAATTCGTCGAGCTGCAGGGCTCCGGGGAGGAATCGACCTTCTCAAATGAACAGCTCTCGGAAATGCTCGCGCTGGGGCGGAGAGGAATCGCAGAATTGATCGCGGCGCAACGCGCGGTGCTGGCCGGTTTGATGGTGCATTCGGCCTAAACCATTTGCCGCGGTTCTACCCATGAGCTAAACCGAGAGGCCGCATGAAAAAAGCGCTTATCACGGGGATCACCGGCCAGGACGGCAGTTATCTCGCCGATTTGTTGTTGGACAAAGGCTATGAAGTCCACGGCATCATCCGGCGCGCCAGCACGTTCAACACCTCGCGCATCGATCATCTCTATGCGGACCCGCACATCAACGGCGTGCGGTTATTCCTGCATTACGGCGATCTGTCCGACTCGGTCAATCTGGTGAAGCTGGTTTACGAATTGAAACCGGACGAGATCTACCATCTCGGTGCGCAAAGCCATGTGCGCGTCAGTTTCGATATTCCGGAATACACTTCGGACGTCACCGGCGTGGGCACGATCCGGATCCTGGAAGCGATCCGCGAAACCGGCATTCGCTCGAAATTTTATCAGGCTTCGAGCAGTGAAATGTTCGGCAAAGCGCAGCAGGTGCCGCAGACGGAAACGACGCCGTTCTGGCCGCGCAGCCCATACGGCGTGGCCAAGGTTTTCGCGTATTGGGCGACGGTGAATTATCGCGAGAGCTATGGGCTCTGCGCGAGTAACGGCATCTTGTTCAACCACGAAAGCCCGCGCCGCGGCGAGACATTTGTGACCCGCAAAATTACGCGGGCCGTCGCGGCGATTAAGCTGGGTCTGCAAAAGGAACTTTTTCTCGGCAACCTTGATGCAAAACGGGACTGGGGTTATGCGCCGGAATACGTGGAGGGAATGTGGCGGATCCTCCAGCAGGACAACGGAGATGATTACGTGCTGGCCACGAACGAGACCCATACGGTCCGCGAATTCGTCGAAGCAGCCTTCGCTCGAGCCGATCTCGATTGGAAAGATTACGTGAAGCACGACGATCGCTATGAGCGGCCGGCGGAAGTGGACCTGCTCATTGGCGACGCGTCGAAGGCGAAGAAGATTCTGGATTGGGAACCGAAAGTGCGCTTCCAACAATTGGTGGAGATCATGGTGGACGCGGACATGGAATTACTGTCGCGGACGACGGCGCAGCGGCATCTCGGCAAGCTGCCGTAGCTGCCAAATTATTGCCTCATCGCGTCAGCCACCGCGGGCGTCGACGGCCCGGCCGGCACCATCGCTTCCAGCGGCTCGTTCACGACGGTGACCTTCGCGCCCCATCCGACGGCGTCGTAAAGCTGAATCACGTCGCGCGAACGCATCCGGATACAGCCGTAGCTCGCCGGCTTGCCGATGTTCCGCTCCTCGGGCGTGCCGTGAATGTATATGTAGCGCCCATAGGCGTTGGCGTTTTGCGCTTCGCGTCCGCGCAGCCAAAGAATCCGCGTCACAATCGGATCGCGACCCGGCGCATCCGGCACCAGAACTTCGCCGGTTCGTCTCCGGTCCTTGAAAACGGCGCCGCTCGGTGCGTTGCCGCCAATTTTTTCTGCGATCTCAAGTTCACCCAGCGGAGTGCCGCGGCTGCCAGGGGAATCGCCGATCGCGAACTTCGAGGTCGAAATGGGATACGTCGCGATCAGGGCGCCGTTATCGAGGAGCGCCATCCGTTGTTGCGGCACGCTGATGATCACATGATGCCGGGTATCCGGAGCGACACAGGAGCTCACCAGCAGCGCGATGGCTGCGAGGAAAATACGGATCGGATCGGACCTCATCGCACGAACCGGAAAAAATTCTCGGCCGTCCTGGTGGTCGCGCTCGCGAGTTCTTCCACGCTGATCCCGCGCGCGGCCGCGATCGAGTCCGCCACCAGGCGCGTGTGCGCTGGCTCACAACGCTTTCCGCGAAACGGGACCGGCGCCAGATACGGGCAATCGGTTTCAACCATGAAATCGCCTAACGACAACTGAGCCGCGATCTCCCGCACGCCCGCGCCGTTTTTGAAGGTGACGATGCCGGTAAACGAAACGAGGTGCCCGAGTGCGAGAACTTCATCCGCCTGTTCGCGGGTGCCTCCGAAGCAATGAAAGACGCCACGCAGTTTGCCTGCATACGGGCGCATGATCTCGAGAGTGTCTTCCCACGCATCGCGCTGGTGAATGACGACATTCAACCCGAGCTCCGCGGCGAGATCGAGTTGCTGCTCAAAGAGGCTCGCCTGATTCGCCTTGTAAGCGCCGTCGTGAATATCGGCCTCGATCTGTTCTTCCGTCGAACTTTGCAGCGCCTTGGAAAAGACCTGTGTCTTGCGTTCCTTGGACAGTTCAACGCTCGGCAATCGATGATAATCCAGGCCGGTCTCGCCAATCGCGACAACGCGTTTGCTCGCCGCCAACTCGCGCAGCGGTGTGATCACGTCTTCTTCCGAATCATCGGCAGTCGTCGGGTGAACCCCAATCACCGCGTAGATATTCGGGTGGGTTTCTGCGAGCTCGACCGCCCGCCGGCTACTGGCGACCGAAGTGCCGATGGTGATGATGCGCGTGACTCCGGCGTCGGTGGCGCGCCCCAAAACATCCCCGAAGTCGGCAGCGAAGTTCGGGTAATCGAGGTGGGCGTGAGTATCGATGAGCATGGACGTTTAAGGGTTAAAGCGATGAAGCGTTAAAGCGGAAGAAAATGAGAAATGACGGTACGGGAAGCCGCTTCAACGGTTTAACTCTTCATCCCTTCAACGCTCCCCGGTCACCATTCAATCACCGTGCTGGCCCAGGTGAGGCCGCCGCCGAAGACGACCATCAAAATGTAATCGCCGGCCTTGATACGTCCGGTGCGATTTGCCTCATCGAGCGCGATGGCCACGGCCGCGGCCGAGGTGTTTCCGTAGCGATCGAGATTCACGAAGAAATGATCACGTGAAATCTTCAATCGATCGGCGATGGCCTCGATGATTCGAACGTTCGCCTGGTGCGGGATGACGCACGCGATGTCGTCAATGGTGAGACCGGCCTGCTCGAGCACCTTTTTCGATGCGCTCATCATGGCGGTAACCGCCTGCTTGTAAACATCCTTGCCCGACATGTGGATAGTGGAAAGATTCTGGTCCGCGTTTTCCTTTGTGATCGGCGTGCGGCACCCGCCGCCCGGCATGAAAAGGATGTCGGCGTACTGGCCGTCGCTGCCCACGTGAGTGGCGATGACGCCATGAGTGCCGCCGCGATGCTTCAGAATCGCGGCGCCCGCGCCGTCGCCGAAAAGAACGCAAGTGTTGCGATCGGTCCAATTCGTGATGGAGCTAAGCTTTTCGGCGCCGATCACGAGGACGGTTTCGTGCGTGTGAGACGTGATGAACTGATGCGCGATATCGACTCCGAAAAGAAAACCGGCGCAAGCGGCGGAGATGTCCAGACAAGCGGCATTGGTGGCTCCGATATTTTTTTGAACCAGACAGGCCGTCGCCGGAAACAGCATGTCGGGTGTAGCGGTGGCGAGAAGAATGAGGTCGATTTCTTTCGGCGAAATTCCGGCCTGCTCGATGGCAGCCAGGGCCGCCTTGGTGGCCATGTCGCTGGTGAATTCGTCCTTCGCGGCGATGCGACGTTCTTTAATGCCGGTGCGGGTGGTGATCCACTCGTCGCTGGTGTCGACCATCTTCATGAGGTCGGCATTGGTCAGAATTTTTTCCGGCACATAACTGCCGGTGCCGATGATGGAAACCGTGCGACGCGGCTTACCGGAGCGCGGGCTCGAGCGGGGTTGTCGTTTCATGATAACGGCGGATTTCCTCGACGATATGCGGGTTCACCTGCTGTTCAATCGATTCGGCCGCCACCCGCAGCGCATTCTTGATCGCGAGCGGCGTGCTCGCTCCGTGCGCGATGATGCAAATCCCGTTCACCCCCAGCAACGGCATCCCGCCGTATTCTTCGTAGTTCAGTTTTTTCTTGATCGTGCGAAAGGCGTTTCGGGCGAGGTAGGCGCCGGCCATCCGCACCGTGTTCTTCGTCAACTCGTGCTTGAGCCAGTTGAAAACCGCGCCGGCCACTGATTCGCACGTTTTCAAAATGACGTTGCCGACGAAGCCATCGCACACCACCACCTCGACGGGATCGTCGAAAAGACCGTGCCCTTCCACATTGCCACGGAAATTCAGCGAGCTTTGCTTCAACATCTTGAAAACTTCTTTCGTCAGCTCCGAACCTTTGACGTCCTCGCCTCCGATCGACATGAGTCCGACACAAGGATTGCTGTAGCCCAGGACGTGGCGCGAATAGACCGAGCCCATGATTCCGTATTGGACAAGATGTTCGGGCTTTGCGTCGCTGTTCGCGCCAGCATCGATCAAAACAAAAATGTTCGTCTCCGATGGAATGATGGCGGCAATGCCGGGCCGGTCGATTCCCGGAAGCGTGCGCAATTTTATCGTCGTAGCAGCGACAGCCGCGCCGGTGTGGCCTGCGCTGACGATCGCCGCCGCTTCGCCCTTTTTTACCAGATCAACCGCGCGGCTGACCGACGAATCTTTTTTTCGCCGGACTGCATCGATCGCGCTGTCTTTCATCTCGACCACCTGGGTCGCGTGAAGAATCTCGATGCGGCGGTCGTTGCAGCCGTGTTTCTTGAGCTCGGCTTCGATCTGCGGAGTGTCGCCGACGAGGAAGAGCTTATCGATGTGCGAATACTCCTGCAAAGCCAGCACGGCGCCGCCAACGATATGGGGCGGACCGAAATCGCCGCCCATGGCATCCAGAGCGATTTTCATCGGAGCGGGATTTTGCGGATTTCAGAGTGCGAATGCAAAATCAAAAAACGTTGCAGGGTTGAAGCGTTGAAGGGTTAAAGCGTTGCAGCGGTTGTTCCGCTTAAACCCTCCAACGCTTTAACTCTTCAACGCGTTACGCCCCGACGCTCAAAACCTGCCGGCCTTTATAATAACCGCAAGAGGGACAAGCCGTGTGCGAAGCGACGGTGCTTCCGCATTGGGTGCACTTGTTGAGCTGAGGGGGCCGCCAGCGGTGCGACGCCTTGCGCGTGCGCAGGCGCATTTTCGAAGTTTTGCGTTTGGGAACTCCCATAAGGGCAAACAGGAAAGCAGGATTTCCGTCAAAGGCAACCTCAACTCCTGCTCTTGATCCTGATCCTAATCTCGATCTTTCCGGCAAGATCAGGAGCAAGATCAAGATCAGGAGCAGGAGTTTTGGATCACAACTTCAACTTATCCAGCGCGCTCCAATCGGGCTGCGCCTTAATGACGTCTTCGGTCGTTGTGGGGTCCGAAGCCGGTGCGGTGGCGGCGGGACATTTCCGGCCGCCTTCGCGGTCGCAATGAGGATGGGCCGGCAGATTGAGCAGGATATCTTCGCGAACATAAGGCGCGAGATCGATGGTTTCCGGCCCGGTCAGTTCGTGATGGATCGAAAAAGCTTTCACCGTGATATCGAACGGAAACGGCTCGAGGCAACGCACGCATTTCAGTTCGACCGGTTGCGCAAGCGTCCCCGTCACCCACAAAGCCCCTTCAGAAACACCGAGATCGAGCGAATAACGAAGAAGGCCGGTGCAGACGACGCCTTCCGCCGCGAGATCGGGAATCGCACATTCCTCCTCTCCCTCGAGATGCAAACCGTCCGCCTGAATTTGCCGGAGATGGACCTTCATTCGTTGAGTTTTTTTCCGAGGGCTTTGGCGACGCGGGCCGGGACGAAATCGGCCACGTCGCCGCCGAGCCGCGCGATTTCTTTTACGATGCGCGAGCTGAGATAAGTGTATTCCTCTTTCGGCATCAGGAAAATCGTTTCGACCGTCGCCTCGAGCTTCCGATTCATCAGGGCCATCTGGAATTCGAATTCAAAATCCGAGATGGCGCGCAGGCCGCGGATGACGGCGGTGGCTTTGCGCGCAATGGCGAAATCGACCAGCAAACCGTCCAGTGGGGCGATCTCGACATTCTTGAATCTGCCGATGGTAGCCTGAAGGAGGCCGAGCCGTTCCTCGAGCGAGAAAAGCGGATTCTTTTGGTCGTTATGCGCCACCGCAACGATGACCTCGTCGAACAATTTCCGGGCGCGATCGATCACGTCGAGGTGACCGTTCGTTACTGGATCGAAGCTCCCCGGATAGATAGCGCGTCGAATCATGGAAGGTCGAATGTCGAATGACGAATGGCGAACGTCCAACTCCGAATGCGAGTTGCCGAGGGCGCACAATGCTCACACAATAGCGGCGCGAAACCATGATCGATCCACCTTACCGGACCGTCGCCGTCGCCAGCACTTTTTCGCCGCGCTTTCTTCAGGTGCTGGCGGAAGCCAAGCGCATCCGGGATCGTCTTTGCAGGGAGCTCCAGCTCGTTTACGTGGGGGAACGCGATGAGAGCACGACCAAAAAGTTCAGCTCTGCTTTCCTCGAGTTGGATCTTCCAGCGGAATCCATCATTCATTACCAACAGGGAGAAGATCCGGCGACGGCGATCCTGGAGGTGGCGAACGAAAACGGGATCGACCTGATCGTAGCCGGCGCATTGGAAAAAGAAGCGGTGCTCCGCCAATTTCTTGGCAACGTCGCGCGTCGGCTCGTGCGCGATGCCACTTGCTCGGTCATCCTCTTCACCAAGCCCGAGCAAGAACCGAAGCCGCTCTGCCGCATCGTCCTCTTGGCGGAACACTCCGAACACGGGCGGGCGGCGCTACACAAGGCGTTGCGGCTGGCGGCGCTCGAGGAGTGCGAGAAGCTTTTCGTGGTCCGCCTTTACACGACCTTCGATGAAGCACGGGCGAAAGCGCGGAACGAACCGGCCGAAGCGGGGAGGGAAGGCGCCCGAACTCTCGAGGAGGAAGAAGCGGCGCTGGAACAATTCATTGACTCAGCGGGCCCGACCGATGTCCCGATCGAAGCGCGATGCATCCGAGGAAATACCGGTTATGCCGTCCTGGATTTCGTCCAATCGGTCGAGGCAACGATGCTGGTCGTTCCGGACGATCCGGAGACGGCCGGTCTTCCGACCCGCCTCGAATGGGTGAGCGACGTGATCCCGTGCAATCTCTGGGTAATCCGATAGTGCTTGTCGATCTGCGGGCCGATTGATTTTATCGCTGCGATGGATGCCGCGCGCGCCTTTCGGCCTTTCGGGCTGGCGCATCTCGTTGTCATCGTCCTGACGATCGCAATGCCGTTTGTTCTGGCGGCGTTTGTGCGCAAGACGCGCTGGCCGCGGTGCGAGCGAGTCGTGGCGCGGTTGCTGGCGGTGTTGCTGCTGGCGAATTATCTGGGCTACGAAATTTACCTCGCGATGACGGTCGGATTAACGTGGGAAAAGGCGCTGCCGTTTCAACTCTGCGATTGGGCCATGATCGCCATCATTGTGGCCTTGTTAACCGGCCGGGAACGCTGGCTGGAAGTCGCCTATTTTTGGGGAATCGGCGGAACGGCCCAGGCGATCATCACGCCGGACCTGAAGTACGCGTTTCCCGATATGCGCTTCCTGAGTTTTTTCGTCGGCCATTCCGGGATCGTGATCGGAATTGCCTTCGTCATGATCATGAGAAAATTCCGTCCGCATTTCAGTTCCATCTGGCGAACGTTCGCGTGGTCGGAGGTCTATTTTGTCGTCACGATCGTCGCCGACCTCATTACCGGCGTGAACTACGGATATCTCCTCCATAAACCGGAGGCAGCGTCGCTCCTGGATTTTCTGTCGGATCATCGCGCGGTTTACATTTTGCAGATGCACCTGCTCGCGCTGACTTTCTTCCTCGTGCTCTATCTGCCGTTTGCGGCCTATGACATGATTACGGGTGCCCGTCGAAAAATGCGTCGTGCTTCTTAATGACGACGGAGCCCTCGATGGATCCGGGGAAGCCGCTTGGTCATTGCCATAACGCGGCCACAGTGTCATCTTAGGACCATGGCAAACCAAGCGGCAGAGAAAAAGTCAGACGTGGATCGCCTTTTTTCCATTCCGGCTTCGGGCGTCGTGTTTGCGTCAGGAGGGGCATTGATTGGCGCTACGCTCGGCGGACCCATCGGCGGTTTAGTCGGAGGAGCGATTGGCGCGGTCGGTGGGGTAGTGACAGAAATCGCCTCCCAGAAGCGCCATCGAATGCATCCCCCCGGTGCGTGAGCAGAGTTTTTCTACTTTGGGGTTTGGGAGTTGGAGTGGCTGCGGTCCTAGGGTATCTCTTCCATGGCTTAAAAGCGGGAAGAAAATGGTCGTCCGAAGACGCCGTGGCAGTTCTGGCGGCGGGCGTGGGTGTGGCTTCAGCCGCCCAAGTATGCTGGGTAGCAATTGCCAACGGGGATACAGCGCCGATCAATGGCATCTGGGTGCAGATGTTCGTGGGCGGCTTTGCTTTGGGATTGTTTGCGCTAAGAACGGCAGTAAAAAAATTCCGCGGCGAATAGAAGCCACGCCACCATAACAGACCTTCAAACGTGCGCCACCACGCCAAGTGGGCGTTGTATGCACGCAGATTCTGATTGATGGTGCGCTTTCCGTGAAGGCGAGGAGCGTCAACGTTGGGCACGTGCAGATCGGTGGCGGCAAACCCGCCTTCATTCTCGGCCCATGCGTGATCGAATCGGAAAAGTTCGTCTGGCGGATGGCGCGGCGGATCGCGGAGATCTGCAAAGCCGAATCGGCCCCCTTCATTTTCAAAGCGTCCTACGACAAGGCGAACCGGACGTCCGTCCGCTCCTACCGCGGAATTGGGGTCCAAGAGGGCTGCGAAATTCTCGCCGCGATCGGCGCCGAACTGAAAATCCCGGTCACCACCGATGTGCATTCGCCGGCGGAAGCGGAGATCGCGGGTCATGTGATCGATGTTCTCCAGATACCCGCGTTCCTCTGCCGGCAAACCGACCTGCTCCAGGCGGCGGCGGAAACCGGTCGCGTGCTGAACGTCAAGAAAGGCCAGTTCCTCGCGCCCTGGGATGTGAAAAATATCGCCGAAAAGCTCTCCACGTTCGGCAACGACAAATTTGTTTTCACCGAGCGCGGCACCACTTTCGGTTACAATAATCTCGTCGCCGATTTTCGGTCCCTCCACTGGATGCGGGAAGCCGGTTACCGCGTCATTTTCGATGCGACGCACTCCGTGCAACGTCCCGGCGGCGCCGGCGATTCCACTTCAGGCGATGCGGCGCTCGCTCCCGTTCTTGCGCGGGCAGCGATGGCGGCCGGATGCGACGGAATCTTTATGGAGGTGCACGAGAATCCGGCGCGCGCTTTATCGGATGGACCGAACCAGATTCCGCTAAAGCAGTTGCCGAAGCATCTCCGCATGTTAAAAGCTATTCATGCTGCCGTTTCGTAGCGGTCGCGCCGGTTTCGCGCGCGCGTCCTCCGCTTTTTTAGCCCTCGCTCTGCTGAGTTGCGCCGCCATCGCAGCGGAGAAAGCGGCAACGCCGGCGGGTTCGGCGACCCCGAAACCGAAGGCGAAAGAACGGCCCAAGCCGTCGGAGGGAGTGACCAATGTGCCCATCGCAGCGGGGCATGATGCCAAGGGGCTGGTCCTTCCGGACTTCGATCTTCTTGGAAGGATGCGGGGAAAACTAGAGGCCGGCGTCACAAAACGGCTCGATGATGAGAACATCGAGTTTCAGGGAGTAAAGTTCACCACGTTCCTGCCGGAAACCCAGACGCCCGACCTGGAAATCGTGATGAAAACCTCAGTATTCAATCTTAAAACGCAGGTGCTCAATTCCGTGGAGCGCACGACGGTGAAACGTTCCGACTTCGAAATTTCCGGCGACAAGATGAAGTTCGAAATGCTGACGCGAAAAGGCACGCTGGCGGGAAATGTAAAGATGGTGGTGCATGGCAAGGCCCGAACCCCCGGGAATGAGCGCTAATGAGAAATCCTGGCGGTGTTTGCACAATGCTCTGCTTCGGAGTCATGGCCGGAATTGCTTACGGCCAGGGTTCCGCGCCCGCGACCCTGTCTTCGCGGCCACCGGCAAAAACGGTTGAGAAAACTCCGGCGGAAAAGCCGAACGACGTAAAAGTTTCGCCGGAAAAGAGTCCGGAGGAAAAGAAGAAGGAGAAGAAGGCCGCGGCTCCAGGGGAACAGATCGTCACCGAGATTTATGCGGATGAAGCGGTCTTTGATTCGACGAAATCGATCGGCGTTTTCACCGGACACATCATTGTGATCGATCCGCGGTTCCAGATTCAGGGAGACAAGTTGACGATCTACATCGCCAGCAAACAAAGCGATGGCTTGGAAAAGGCGGTCGTTGAGGGCAACGTGGGCGTGGTGCGAGACAGGCCCGCAACTGAAGGCGGAGAACCAAGCCGGATGGTGGGGCGCTCGGACAAAGCGGTTTACACGGCGAAGAATGGCAATTTCGAGCTGACCGGAAACCCGCGAGTGCAACAAGGTCTCAACACCCATATTGCGACCAGCCCCGATACCGTCATGATTCTGAACGAAGCAGGCCAACTGCAAACGACCGGCCCAAGCCGGACGGAAATCCGCCAGGCACCGAAACCCGAAGAGTCGCCGAAACCGTGATCAGCCAAACCGTGCCTAATTCTCCGGCTGCCGCGCCCGCCACGAAACCGGGCGGGCAGGAATTCGTCCTCTCCACGGAGCAGCTCGTGAAAATCTACGGCGGGCGCGCAGTGGTGAACGGCATCGACATCAAAGTGCGCGCGGGCGAGATCGTCGGCCTCCTCGGGCCGAACGGCGCCGGCAAGACGACCAGCTTTTACATGATCGTCGGACTCGTTAGGCCGAACAGCGGTCGCGTCATTTTCTCCGGACGCGATGTGACGAAGTATCCGATGTACAAGCGCGCGCGGCTCGGCATGGGTTATTTACCACAGGAGGAATCGATCTTCCGCAAGATGACGGTCGAGCAAAACATCATGGCGATTCTCGAGACGTTGCCGTTGAGCAAATACGAGCGCCGGCAGCGTTGCGATCAGTTGCTCCACCAATTCGGGATCGAGCGGATCGCCAAGAATACCGCGATCACCTTGAGCGGGGGCGAAAAGCGCCGGCTGACCATTGCGCGCTCGCTCGTGACGGAGCCGACACTGCTGATGCTCGACGAGCCATTCAGCGGGGTGGATCCGATCGCCGTTTACGACGTCCAGCAAATCGTGGTCAATCTTCGGAAATCCGGGCTCGCCATTCTCATTACCGACCACAACGTCCGCGAAACGCTCTCGATCGTGGATCGCGCCTATCTCATTTTCGAAGGCCGCGTCGAGAGCGAAGGAACAAAAGATTTTCTCATCAACGATCCGATCAGCCGCCAGCTCTATCTCGGCGAGCGCTTTCAAATGTAGCGAAAGGAAAACAGTGATAACGACCAACGCTCACCCGAATGTCAAAGTCACCGGGCGCCATCTCCAAATCACGGACGCGATCAACGATTACGTCACGCGGAAAATCGAAGGCCTGCACCTCGATTATCCGAAGATCATCGAAGCCCACGTGATCCTCGAGGTGGAGAAATACCGCCATTCCGCCGAGATCGTATTGATCTGTTCGAATCACATCACCATCGAGGCCTGCGAAGAAACGAACGACATGTACGCCGCGATCGATGCGGTTACCGACAAGGTCCAGCGGCAGATGCGGAAATATAAAACGCGGCTCATGCGAAAGCACCGGCCGCGGAAGGACATTGTCCAGCACCTTGAGGAGCAGGTGCTGCATGCCGAACCGACCGAGGAGGACGAACATCATGAGCACGCAGTCGTCAGCACCGAGCGCGTCCCGGTGAAACCGATGTTCGTGGATGAAGCCGTGCTGCAATTGGAAATGTCGCACCGGCAATTTCTTGTTTTCCTGAACGCGCGGAGCGCGCGCGTCAATGTTCTCTACCGCCGGAAAAGCGGCGATTTCGGTTTGATCGAGCCCACGGCGAACTAAGGCAATGCTGAGAACTATTGTTTTGGTTTCAGCGTTGATGGTTTGCGGCGTTTCCGCCGAACCGACGCCGATTGCCGCGCCCGACGACGTCGCCGCTCCGCCGCCTGACACGGAGAAGAGTGCGTCCGGTCTCGCGTCGAAAGTGCTCGCGCCGGGCAAGGGTACAACGCATCCGACGAAGACCGATCTGGTCACCGTGCATTACACGGGCTGGACGACTGACGCCAAAATGTTCGACAGCTCGATCGCTGGCGGCAAGCCGGTGACGTTTCCTCTCGATCGCGTGATTGCTGGTTGGACGGAGGGCGTGCAATTGATGGTGGCCGGAGAGAAACGGCGTTTTTGGATTCCGGAAGAGCTGGCTTACAAAGGAAAAGCGGGCCGGCCTGCCGGCATGCTGGTTTTCGATGTCGAGCTGATTTCTTTCACAGCGCCGGCGCCGAAAGAGACGCCATCCGACCCGACGAAAGCGCCGGAAGACGTGAAGCGGCCGCCCGCAGATGCAAAGCGCACGGAAAGCGGTCTAAGCTACAAGATCCTCAAGCCGGGAGCTGGCGGACGTCATCCCACTTCCACCAGCTCGGTCACAGTGCATTATTCAGGTTGGACGACGGACGGGAAATTATTCGATAGCTCTCACACGCGCCACGAACCGGCGACGTTCCCGCTCAACCGCGTGATCCCCGGTTGGACGGAAGGAGTTCAACTAATGGTCGAAGGCGAGAAGCGGCGTTTCTGGATTCCCGAAAACCTCGCCTACGCTGGCAACGGACCGATCTACGGCGATCTCGTGTTCGATATCGAGCTAATCAAGATCAATTAGGAGCGAGGCTGATTGTAAAGTTATCCGCGCCAGAAGCTCACCAGCATGCCTTACCCGAACATTTCTTGAGCGGCTCTGCCATCCCTTTGCGAATCGATTCACGCATGCCGGGAATCGAGAGGAGATAAAAAGTCGCCTCGATGCTGCGCCCGTCTGTGATAGTGATCGCGCTGCCGATTGTCCGTTTGGTTGGAGTCATGCGCGTCCGCGGCTTCATTCGATTTCGTAAATCGGTTTTGCTGCATTAGCAAGGAAGGGCGGTTTACAAATCGCCCCTCCTTATTGCGCGACCGCGCGATCCACGGTGGAAATTCATTCCTTATCGCGATAAAGGAGAAGGGCGATGTCCGACAAGATCACAAGCCAGGCGATCACTTCCGGGAGCGATCAGCGGAAGAATATTCCTGTCGTCACCGTCGAGAGTTTTTATCGCGCGCATGCGGAGAAGCTGCAATTAAGGCTCGAAGGCAAGCGCGTCGGTTTTCACCGGAAAATCCGCGAGCCGACTATTAACCGCCCGGGCCTGGCGCTCTCGGGGTTCTATAACTACTTCGCTGAAAAACGCGTCCAAGTTCTCGGCGCGGCGGAACAATCGTACTTGAAAAGTCTCGGGCCGAAGACGCGGGTGAATCGTTTCCGCGCTTTGTGCGCACAGAAAATTCCCTGCCTGGTGACTTCGCGGGGCGCGCATCTCGAGCCCGAGCTGATGGCGGTGGCGGAACAGGAGCAGGTGGCCGTTTTTCGGACGCCGCTGGTGACGATGCGGTTCATCAACGCGGCCACGATCGCCATGGAAGTCGATTTCTCGCCGACGGTAACGGAGTTCGGCAGCATGGTGGATATTCTGGGGGTCGGCGTTCTGATTCGCGGCCAAAGCGGCATCGGAAAAAGCGAATGCGTGCTGGGATTGATCGAGCGCGGCTACAGCCTCGTGGCCGATGACGTGACGCGGGTGAAATCGCTCGAAGGCCGCGAGTTGATGGCGACGGCGCCCGACCTGACGCGTTACCACATGGAGGTGCGAGGGATTGGGATCATTAACGTCGCTTCCATCTTCGGGATCGGCAGCATTCGAATCGAGAAGCGGCTCGATCTGGTCGTGACCTTGCAGGATTGGCAGGAAATCCAGGAGGTCGATCGCATCGGGCTCGACCGGGAATTTTACGAGATCCTGAAATTGCAGGTGCCGCACATCACGATTCCGGTGCGGCCCGGACGCGACATCGCCCGACTAATCGAGGTTGCGGCGATGGATCAAAAGTTGAAAGGTCTGGGACGCAACAGCGCGGTGGAATTCAACGACAAGCTGCTCAATTTAATGGAGACGAAGGAAACGTAATGGGGCTTTTGAATCGGAGATCGGCGGCAACCGGGCGCGGACAGAAGATCGAGAAGGAAATCACGATCATCAATCGGCTCGGTTTGCATGCGCGACCGGCGGCGATGTTCGTCCGGATTTCGAGCCGGTATCGCTCCGAGGTTTGGGTGGAGAAAGAAGGCGAGCAGATCAACGGCAAGAGCATCATGGGCTTGATGATGCTGGCGGCTGGGCAAGGTTCGAAGCTGCTCATCCGCTGCGAAGGGCCGGACGCCGACAAGGTGATGGAAGAGCTGGAAGAGCTGATCCGGAACAGGTTCAACGAAGATTGAGCGGATCGCCGCTTCGCGCGGGATTGACAGCCGCGCTACTCTCTCCTGATGAGCGGCGCTGACGCACCACAAGAGAAACGTTTCCAGGGCGTGGGGGTATCTCCCGGCATCGCCCGGGGACGCATCCATGTCGTGCGCGACGATGGGGACGAGGTGGCGCGGCATCATATTGAGCCGTCGCAAATTCCGGACGAGATCGGCCGCTTCGAGACCGCGCTGATCCAAACGCGCTCGCAAATTCTCGAGATGCAGGAGCGCATCGCCGAATCGATCGGCGCGAAAGACGCGGGCATTTTCGACGCGCATCTGCTCGTGGTGGAAGACCGGACGTTGATCGATGAGGTCCTGCGCAAACTGCAATCCGACCTCTGCAACGTGGAGTTCGTCTTCCAGGAAGTGGCGACACATTATGCCGATACCCTGAGCAAAATCGACGATCCCTATCTGCGCGAACGCGCGCTCGACATCCAGGACGTCACCCGCCGCGTGGTGCGGAATCTCCAAGGCAAAGCGCCAAAGGATTTTCTCACGCTGACGGAGCAGCACATCCTCCTCGCGCACAACATCACGCCCTCGGACACGGCCACGATGAACCGCGATTTTGTTCTCGGCCTCGCGACGGATTTAGGCAGCCGGACTTCTCATACGGCGATCATGTCGCGTTCTCTCGGCATCCCAGCGGTGGTCGGGTTACATGATGTGACGGAAAAACTGGAGACCGGCCAACAGGTCCTGCTCGATGGCTACAACGGTCTCCTGATCCTCGATCCAACTCCAGACACGCTCTGGCATTACGGCGAGTTGGAGCACAAGAAGGTTTTGGTCGACGAGCAGTTGACCGGATTGCGCGAGACGAAATCGATCACGCGCGATGGCCGGCATATCGTTCTTTCGGCGAACATCGAGCTGCCGGATGACGTTGAGGCGGCGCCCAAAAACGGCGCGGAAGGGATCGGCCTTTACCGCACGGAATTTCTTTATCTCAATCGTCCGACCCTGCCGAGCGAGGAGGAACAGTACGAGACTTATCGCAAAGTCGCCGAGCAGGTGCAGCCGCATCCGTTGATTATTCGCACCTTCGATCTCGGCGGCGACAAAGTAGCCGGCGCTCTGGATGCGGGCGACGAGATGAATCCTTTCATGGGCCATCGCGCCATCCGGTTTTGCCTCGAGCATCTGGACATCTTCAAGCAGCAGTTGCGCGGAATCATGCGCGCGAGCGCCGTGGGCAATGTGAAGATCATGTTCCCGATGATCTCAGGGCTGGAGGAACTGCGCCGCGCGCTCGACGTTCTCGAAGAATGCAAAACGGAGCTGGCGCGGGAAGGCCACGCGTTCGATGAGGGGACGGAAGTGGGCGCCATGATCGAGATCCCGAGCGCAGCCATGTGCGCCGAGAGGCTCGGGCGCGAGATCGATTTCTTCAGCATCGGCACGAACGATCTCATCCAATACGCGATCGCGGTGGACCGCGTAAACGAGCGGGTCGCGCATTTGTATGAGCCGACGCATCCGGCGGTGTTGCGGCTGCTGAAGATGGTCGCGGACGCCGCGCGCGCGAACAATATCTGGGTGGGCGTTTGCGGCGAGATGGCCGGGGACCTTACGATGGCTCCATTGCTGCTTGGCTTGGGAATGGACGAGTTGAGCGTGGGCGCGTCGCTGGTCCCGCGGGTGAAGCGCGCGGTGCAAAGTCTTTCGCACGGCGAATGTCAAAAGCTCGTCGGCGAGCTCCTGGAACTGGATACCGCCTCGGATATTCTGGCGCGCTGCACCGAGATGGCGCAGGCGAATTACGGCGAGTTGTTAGGATAGCGGTGCGACAGGGTTGTCATTCCGAGCCGCGCAGACGGCGAGGGACCTCCCAACCGCAGCGCGGATTAGCTTGCGCCTTCTCCACGTCGTTTCCACGGACGGCGTGGCTTTCCCGCAAGGATTCAGCCCCGCGCCTGTGAGGTCCCTCGCCGACTGCGCGGCTCGGGATGACACGCACCGCTAATCTTCCTCGGATGTCTCCGACTCGGATTCGGACTCCGGTTCGACTTCCGGCTTGATCCCGTCCTCCTCCATCTTGCGGAGGACATCGCTCATGTCGTCCACTTCGTCCCAAACTTCCTGGCTCACATACATTGGCGCCTTTTGCTGTGTCGCCATGGCGATGCAATCGCTCGGCCGGCCGTCGAGCTCGATGATTTTTTTCTGCTGAAGTTCGTTCTCCGCGCGAATGATCATGCGCGCGTAATAGGTCGCGTTTTTCAAATCGTTGATGATAACTCTCTCCACCTTCGCGCCGAGCGCCGTCATCAAGTGCCCCATCAGATCGTGAGTGAGCGGGCGCTCTTTCGAGACGTCGCGCATGAACATTGTGATCGCGCTGCCGACCGTTTGGTCGACGTAAATGATGAACACCTTGTCGTTGTTTCCGAGGAACACGGCGCATCCGCCGCTCGTCGGTAAAACCGCGCGCACCTGCACTTCGATGACCGTTTTGTTCATCCGCGCAAACCGTATCAGGCCGGTTACGAAAGACAAGCAGGCGACGGTCGCAGATCGACCGCGCGAGATTTTCGCGATGCGTGCTTGCATGTGCGCGGCGGTGATTGATTATGCGCTCTGCGGCTGCCGCCGCTCTCAAGGAAAATGAAGAACGAGTGGGATGTCGACGCCGCAATTTCCACTTACAATGTTGATGGCTGGGGCACCGGCTACTTCACCGTCAATAGCGCGGGCAACGTCGAAGTTCGCCCGCTCCAGCAAGATGGCGGCTCAATCGACATCCTTGAAGTTGTAAACGAAGCGCGCAATCGCGGCCTTGGTTTTCCGCTCGTCATTCGTTTCCAGGATCTGCTGCGTCATCGCGTCGAATCGGTGAACCGCGCCTTTCAAACCGCGATCGCGGAATTCGGCTACAAGAACCATTATCGCGGTGTCTTTCCGATCAAGGTCAACCAGTTGCGGGAAGTGATCGAAGAAATCGTCGAGGCCGGCGAGCAATTTCATTTCGGATTGGAAGCTGGGAGCAAACCGGAACTCGTCGCCGCGCTCGCCATGCACAAGGACCCGGAGAGCCTCATCATTTGTAACGGCTATAAGGACCGTTCCTTCATTCGCATCGCGCTTCTCGGCCGCAAACTGGGCAAGTCGGTCATCATCGTGGTCGAGAAACTCGAAGAACTCGAACAGGCGATCCGCGCGTCGAAGGAAGTGGGAGTCGAACCGCACATCGGCATTCGCGTCCGTCTTTACAGCAAGGGTTCGGGCAAATGGTCGCCGAGCGGTGGCGAAAACGCGAAGTTCGGTCTCGATACCACCAGTCTCGTCGCCGCGAGCGAGATGCTAAAGGCGGCCGGGCTGGGGCATTGCTTTAAGCTCGTTCATTTTCACGTCGGCTCGCAGGTTCCGGATATTTCTACGATCAAGCGGGCGGTGCGCGAAGCGGCGCGCTATTACGCAAAGCTCTGCCAGCTCGGGCATGAGCTTGGTTATCTCGACGTCGGCGGCGGGCTCGGGGTCGATTACGATGGATCGCGGAGCGATTTCGACAGCTCGGCCAATTACTCGCTCCAGGAATACGCGAACGACGTGGTCTGGAACATCATGGATGTCTGCGATTCCGAAGGTGTCGCGCATCCGGCGATCGTGAGCGAAGGCGGGCGAGCGATCGTGGCGCATCATTCGGTGCTGGTCGTGGAATCCTTTAGTTCCATCGAGAAAACGGCGCCGAAGCTTAAAGTCGAAGTCAGCGAGAAGGATCACAAACTGGTCCGCGATATCCTCGACGTGAAGCAGCGCTTGAAGCGAGGTAACCGGCTGGAAAGCCTGCACGACATCAAGCAGATCAAGGAAGAAGCGCAGCAGACTTTTAATCTTGGTCTGCTCGATTTGGAATCGAAAGCCAAGCTCGACTGCGTCTATTGGCAGCTTGCGCAGCAGATCGTGAATATGCATCGCGGCCTCCGCTTTGTGCCCGAGGAAGTGAAAGAGCTCGAGACGTCGCTGGGCGATCAATACATCTGCAACTTCTCCGTCTTCCAATCATTGCTCGATCATTGGGCGCTCGGACAACTGTTTCCGATCATGCCGATCCATCGGCTGACTACTCCTCCGGACCGCAATGGCATGATCGTGGATATTACCTGCGATTCCGACGGCAAGGTCTCGAAGTTCATCGACCTGCAGGACGTGAAAGACACCCTGCCGCTGCATCGAATTATCCCGGGAGAAATCTATTACCTGGGTGTGTTCATGGTAGGCGCCTACCAGGACATCATGGGTGACCTGCACAATCTCTTTGGCCGCGTGACTGAGGCGCATGTCTTTCTCGATCCGGACGAGGAATCGGGTTGGTATATCGAAGAGGTAATCAAAGGCAGCACGATCGGCGAAGTCCTGGCCATGACGCAGTGGGACAAGGTGGAATTGATGCGCCTGCTGAAAACGCAGGTCGACGGCGCGATCAAGAGCGATCGTTTGAAACCGAACGATGCGATGAAACTCTTGTCCGACTACGAGCGGCTTCTGCATGAGTACACCTATCTTTCCCTCACCGACGCGAAACCTGTGCCGCAGCCCGGCAACTGGCTTCCCCTGAGTTGAGCACGCGGCTGATCGGACTGGGGCTGATGATCATTGCAGCTCTTCTGGGATTGGCTGCCTGCGCCGGAACGAATGCCACCGCAGGCATAACCACAAACCAGGATGCTTACGCAGCAGAGAAGCGAAGGTAAGCGGGAATCTTAGCGCGCAGCGACAAAGCCGGCGATCGCTTCTAAAATTCGCCGATCGACATCCTCCTGCGTCTCGCCTGCCTCTTTGAGCTGGCGCTTCGGTGCGAGCAAGGAATGATCTCCGCCTTCGACGACATGGAGTGAGCTGCTGCATTTCATCCCGGCCCTGATTGTTTGCAGCAGATCCAAAGGGCAAAGAGGATCACGGGTGCCTTGGACAAATAGAACGGGCGTGCGCATTTCACGCAGAACTTTGTCGCGCAGTTTCGAAGTATCGCCTCCAGCACAGAGCGGATAACTCAGGCAGATAACGCCCGCGACCGGTTCTGCAAGGCTGACGTGACAACCAATCCGGCCGCCCATGCTTTTGCCGATCAGGAATGTCGGGCGGCTGTTATCGGGTCGTGCGTGGGCCAGGGCCTCGCGATGCGCGGCGAATAGCAACGGCAAAGGATCGGGCCGGCGATGGCCTTGCCGCATGTAGGCGTAATCGAAAGTCTCGACATCGCCAATTGTCCCCAGGCGCTCCTTCCACTTTTGCATCCAGGGGTGCGATGAGGGCGCGCCGGCTCCAGGGGCGAAAAGGAAAAACGGCTTTTGCATCAAACGCTCTTAGCCGAATCCAACGCCGTGACCAGCCGGTCGAGGAAAGCAGTCTGCGCCACGTTGATCTTCGCCCGGGCTTTTTTCACGGAAAAGAATTCCGCGCGATCGATCTCGGGAAAGCGCTGCAGTTTTCCTGAGCGCGGCGACCATTCCAAGTCGAAGGTATTGGAGGCGACAGCGAACGTCTCCGGCAGGTTAC
Organism: Verrucomicrobiota bacterium; assembly: GCA_039649045.1. Taxonomy (GTDB): domain Bacteria; phylum Verrucomicrobiota; class Verrucomicrobiia; order Chthoniobacterales; family UBA10450; genus AV80. Next base: position 22,418 of record JBBWZL010000014.1, read on the forward strand.
CCTCGAAGGCCCAGCCGTGAACTGTCTTCCCGCCTTTTTGTTTCACCCATCCCAATTCGATCCAGGGTCCGATCGGAGCAACCACGACCCCCAGCTCCTCCTCAAGCTCAATCTTCGCGCGCTCGAGGAGATCTTCTCCTTCAGCGACCTCGCCTTTCGGAATCGTCCAGACACCATCGTCTTTCTTTCGAAAGAAGGGGCCGCCGGGATGAACGAGCAAGACTTCGACTCTGTTTTCCCTTTTGCGAAACATCAGGAGACCCGCGCTGGTCTTCGATCGCATCATTCCGCAAGGTCATGAGATAGTTCGCCGAGTCAATCCGCCGTCGAACGAGGCCGGTTAGCGCGCCGCCCAGGTGAGACTAATCCGCGAAATGCTCCAGGACCTTCCGCGTCTTGGTTTCTGATTCCTGATCCGGCCCGCTTTCGAGAGGGCCAAGGAAATCGGCGAGCCATTGTGCGATCTTTGCTTCGTCTGCCAGAGGGCCTTTCGCGGAAACCTCGAAGAGAACTCTTGCCTGTTTGCCGGGTCGAGCAGGCAGATCCCAGCGCTCAACGGTCACTTGGTGGCCGTCGGTTATCTTAACCTCTTTCCAAACCTGGATACCGTGAACGGGACCGTAGGGGCGCAGCTCGCTCCAGTGCACCTTGCCGAGAACACTCTTGGCGAACGCTTCCTGTTCGCTTGAAAAGATCTTCTTCACGTTTTTGCCGCCGTTGGCGGTTTTGATTTCCTCTTTGTCTTGTTTCTTATTGTTAAGGGAGCACGACCTGGTGTGTTCTTTTCCGCAGACTTTATCGAACTCGCATTCAACATCGTCTCCCTTCGCGTTGTCCCCGCGCACTTTCACAGTGGTCTCAGTCTTGGTTCCCGGGGAATCGTAACGGGAGCGCAGGATTAATGCTGGAACATGGTGGAACAAATCCAACGACGCCGAATCGAAGAAGCACACGACTCTTGTCAGGGTGGGCTCGGACGGCAGGTGCAGCTTCTCGGAAATCTCAATAATCTTGTTCTCAGGCACCAGACATTTGACCTCCACCTGTTCTTCAGCCGGCTTATCCTTGCCTGAAGCCAAAACTGGCGACAGGAACAAAGCCAGGACGACACTGAATGCGCTTAGTTTGACCATTAGTTATTGTTTAGTGTGCAAACATCAAGCACCGCGCAACTGATCGAATAGCCCAAAGGCTTTGTCGCGTAGCAGGTTGTTATCGGTTCCAGTCAAGTCGCCAAGCTCGAGATCATCGCCCAAGGCCGAGTTTGGGAAAACGAAGAACAGCACATCCTCCTCGATGCTCGAGTCGAAGATCTGCCGGCAGAATCCCGTGGCCGGATCGCGATGTTTGCGACAAGGGTCGGGCGCCGCGGGACCGAGCTGTTCGTGGAGGCAAATGGAGCCTTCTCCGATTTTCTTGAGCGGTCCGATGTCGCCGCAGATCGCCGCCGTCTTTTGTCCTTTGTAAATCACAACCGCGACATCACCCATCCGAAGATTCGGATGGAATGACCCATCCTCAGCCTCATTCATCGGCAACACTACATAAGGGACGATCTCACTAGGCAGACTCTGGCCGCCTGGGAGACGGAACGATGTTTTATCCTGGCCGCTATCCGGGTCCATCTGCTTACCGGTGCGACGCCTTGGATCATCGGGCGCGGCGGGGCCGTCGGAGTCGACCCCCATTTTCGAGCTCCAAAACACGGTGCCATTCTCGAAATGGAAGAGTGCTTTGCACGTGTTCGGATCTTTGTTCGAGGGCGTGTCGAAGGCGTCGTAGCGTTGTTTCGCTTCGGCTTCTACGTCGCTGACTTGAGCTTCCTCGAAGGGAATACCGTCGAGAAGCTCCTTGGAGGCGGTGGGCGGGGTGAAGGCCATAATATGCTCCTGCAGGGGTGGCGAGGGGTTTGCTCAGAGTAAGGGAATTAAGGAGTGCAGCGTGACAGGGGCTCTTTCGCATCGCAAGCTATTAATTCGATGCCGTCGCTCCGGAGTGTTTCGGCATTGCCGTTTCGAGGAAGCGCAAGCTAACGTGCTGGCCAATGAGCGCCTCGCAAGCGAATGCACCCGCGCTCCCGCGCGCGCTGACCTTGCGCGATCTGGTCCTCTTCAATCTGGTCGCGGTTATCGGTATTGGATGGACGGCGACAGCCGCCAAGGCCGGGCCGAGTTCGTTGACGTTGTGGCTCCTGGCCGCGCTGTTCTTTTTTATCCCGCTAGGACTGGCTGTTGTTCAACTCTCTTCCAGCTTCCCGGCGGAGGGCGGCATCTATGCCTGGACGAAAAATGAGTTTGGGGAAGGGCACGGCTTTCTCTGCGGCTGGTGTTATTGGATCAATAATGTCCTCTTCTATCCGACGCTGCTTCTCGGCGGGGCTGTCACCGCCACCTATGTTATCGGTGAAGGCCAAAGCGGACTCGCCGATAACTGGACTTATGTGCTGCCGTTCACGCTGATAGCTCTCGCGCTAGCGGCCGTGCTCAACATCGTCGGCGTAAACACGGGTAAGTGGTTGCAAAACGCAGGCGGGCTCAGTGTCTTCGTTCCGGGCATCCTGCTCGTTGTGCTGGGTCTTCATGCGGCTCTTACCAGATCGATTGCCAATCCCTTTACGTTTAGTGAGCTGACACCTGACCTGACGAACCTGCCGATGCTCAATCTCTGGGCCACGATCGCCTTTGCCTTCTCCGGTCTCGAACTTTCCTCCACCATGGGGAACGAGATCCAGAATCCGCGCCGCAGCCTGCCGCGCTCCATTTACATTGCCGCGCCGGTCGTCGCCCTCATCTACATCTGTGGGACAATCTCCATGCTTTGGCTGGTTCCGAGAGATGAGATCAACATTGTCGCCGGTCCACTGCAAGCCATCTCGAACAGCATTGCCAGCTTCGGCAGCGGCTGGAAGTGGATCGTGCCGGCCGCTGCGTTGCTGATGACGCTGGCAAGAATAGGAGGATTGGGCGCGTGGCTGACAGGATCGGCCCGGGTCGCTTTTGTCGTGGGCCTTGATCGCTACTTTCCTCCTGCATTCGCCCGTATCCACCCTCGCTGGCAAACGCCTTATGTGGCAATCCTCATCCAGGTTCCCATCGCGGTGTTCTTCCTCCTACTCTCCGTTCTGGGCAAAGGAACCACAGTCGAGCGCGCTTTTCTGCTCCTGCTCGACATGTCGCTCCTCATCTACTTCATCCCTTACCTCTACCTTTTTCTTTGCTTCATCGTCCATTGCCGCAAAGAGAGAAGCGAAAGCGATGAAAAGTTGATTGTTCCCGGCGGCGCGACCGGCGCTTTGATCGCTGGTATTTGCGGTTTGGCTATCACCCTCTTCGCAATGCTCGTTGCCATGATTCCACCGCCGGGCACGCCTAACGTTTGGATTCACGAAGCGAAGGTTGCGGGGGGCTCCCTCTTCCTGGTCCTGATAGGTCTCTTAATTTATTGGCGGGCGAAACGAAGACAGCGGGTTTGATCTGCTTTAATTTTCTTCCGCCATCAACGACAACAAAATTAAGTAAAAAAAATCTTGCCATGACGCGACGGTTTGCGCTTTAACGTCATTTCGTGAGTTCCCCCGTGCCCCCCGGGCTGGTCGTGATGATCGGCCTTTTCCTGGTTCAGGCGCACCATGGCGTCGCGCAGGCGGCGTCTTCTCGATACGGCTTCGAGATTCTTCCCGCGCCGATTCAAGGATCCCAAGACGACGAAGTCGTCGCGCTGCCAGATCCCACGCCAACACCTTTCGCAAGTCCGACGCCAACGCCTGTGGCGACACCGCTTCCGACGCCTGTGCCGGCGCCAACTCCAACGCCTGCGGCGACTCCGACGCCAATTCCGATTCCTCTTCCCTCACCTGTCTCAACTCCGGTTCCCTTACCTGTGGCGACTCCTCTTCCCACGCCTTTGGTTACGCCTGCTCCCTCTCCTTCCCCGACGCCGATTTCAACGCCGGTTCCGTCGCCGAGCCCGGCGATTACGCGAACTCCATCATTCCCGGTGCCGCCGCCAAATCCTGCGCCGAGAGTGCTGCTGCCGTCTGTTCCTGCGCCAGCTCCTTTATCGCCCGCGCCTACTCTCCTCCAAATCCAGCGGCTCACTCCCATTGTGGAAGTCTGGCGCGCTGGCGCAGTGTCCCCGCAGGTGCCTATTCGCCACGGCAGTTATGTCGCGACCGCCTTCATTGCCGGAAACGAGTCGGCCATGGTCCGGCTGCAATTCCATCCGCTGGTTGCTGGAAAGATTGTCACTATCACGGCATCGGCAGCCATCATTCTTGATCCGCCCCAGACCGGTCTTTCCGTGAGGCTCGCGGGAGATTGTGCCGTGACCGTGCGACTCGCTGGCGGTTTCAACCGAGGTTACGTGAACTTTTCTTGCCAGGGGCTCCAGACCATGCTGCCCTTGCAGCGCGCGTCATCCTCCGTCGTGGCCGCTAACGAGACCGCGAACAAGGAGGCCGCGCGATGAAAGGGTGCTATGGCCGCCTCCGCGCGATTGGCTTCTTCTTTGCCTTGCAAACAATCGCGGTGTTAGGGCAAACGCCCGCCGCCACCCCTGATGAAAATCCCGAAGGCAATACCGGCGCGCTGAAGGGGCAGGTGACGACCGGAAGTTCTTACGATGCCCACAGCGGAAACGGGACACGGGTCGTCACTGACCTGCATCTACCTGGCGCGCTCGGAGTTTATGGACTCGATTTCACGCGCTACTGGAATTCGCTGCGCAACGACACGGAGAATGCCTATGCGGTGACGTCGCCCGCCTTTGGCGCTTCGGGCTGGTCGCACTCGTGGGAGTGGCACGCGCAAGAAGAGGATTCCAGCGCAAACATCGACCCGATGGACGATCAGAGTGAGGAAATCTTCACTACGGCAATCACGATCACTTTTCCCGATGGCCACGCGAACCGATACAAGATCACGCGCTCGAACCGGGGACATCCGCCGGCGCCGCCCGATCCACGTTGCGGGCCGCCCTACACCGTTCCAGAGCAAAACGGTTTTCTCGCCAGCGGAACTGTCTACGATTTGCTCGGCGACATGGCCGCCGACGGCTCCGAGTTCTGGCTTTATCTGGCCGATGGGGGCGCGGTCCATTTTATTAACGGCCCATCAAATTACTACGCCACCAAGGTCTTTGATCCGCACGGTTTGCAGACCGATCTCCAATACAACGCGAACGGCGATCTCGAACACGTAACGCAAGAGGGCGGTCGTTCGCTTAACATCACCTGGGGGTATCGTCTTGGCTGGTCGCGTGAGGTGATCACGCACGTGGAAAGCGGCGGCCCAGCGGGCGTGCAATCCCTCAACTATGACTACGCCCTCTTGCCTCATCCGCAGGATAACAGCCAACCGCTCACCCTGACCACAGTCACGTATCCAAACGATCCCATCCCCAACCAGAGCACCACCACCACCTACAGTTACCAAGACTACAACGGTGACCCGACACAGGGCTATTACTTCACGGGCCCGCGCCTGCTCGTAGCGGATGACAAGCGTTTCGCCGGACCAATGCACACCATTCGCTATACCTACCGCGACAACCAGTGCGCGCCCTGGGACCATCCGCAAAGCGATCCGCCCGACGCCCACCTTGATTATTTCTATGCTTCGGGCAACTCGATCGCGGCGGAGCAGAGCGGCGATCACATCGATCCGGTCAGCGGCCAACCGGTCGTGGTCTCAGGTTTCTCAATCGGATGTTGGACTGGCACGCGCTCGGAAGGTTCCGGGCTCGGCGGCTGGCGCACTTTTTATTTTGGACATTCCGCCGGTTACCAGGGGAGCGGCGAACACCTTGGCTATCAGCTAATCAAGCTGACTGATTTTACCAACGCCAACCCACCGCCGGGCAATCTGCCCTTTGAGCGCCAAAACTGGATGCACGGGCAGGCGCAGCAGATTTGGGACGGACGCGGCATCGAGACAGAGTCGGTTATCACTTCCGGCGATGCGAGTGGGCAGCCCGGAGAAATTCATCACACGGGCTCCGATGGCAGTTACCAGAATTTTGATCGGGTAAACGCCGGCTCTTCGGACGCCCAGAATTTTGCTCTCGTTCCCAACCGCTACAACCATTGGCTCTTTAGTCATACCGATGAGCGCGGGCTTGCCACGACTTACCGGCGCGACTCGCGCCGCCGCGTGACAGACATCACCTATCCCGACACCAGCTCCGAGCATTTCACCTACAATGCGCTTAACCAGATCACAAGTCACACTCTACCGAGCGGAGCGGTGCAGCATTACGACTACGACGGCTCCCAGCGCCTTCTCCAGCAATGGAACGATGTGGATGGGCAAGCCAATGCCGTCATTTACACCTATGATGCTCTCGAACGCGTCGCGACCGTTTCCTACCCGTGGTCGCGAGCCGCCGGCGCGAGCTTCAGCGTCGCGCTCACCTACAATGGGCGCCACAAGATTACTCGCGAAGAATATCCGGCCACGAGCGCCGGCCCAAATCCTTACGTCGAGTATGTCTACGACGACTACGGCAATTGCATCGAAATTTGGAACGAGCTGAGACAGAAAAGTTCGTACGAATACGATTCCTATCGGCGCTGCGTGCGATACACCGAGCCGCTCCACGCGCCGGACTGGAAGGGAAATCCCGACCCGGCTACATTCATTCCTGACCGCACCTGGAACTGGCTTTACGACCGCTGGGTCGATGGCATCGGCCAGCGCGACGCTTACGCGCATACCAAGAACGAGTGGCGCGTCCAGATCGAGCCCGCCTTTAACGCCGCGGGCGATCGCCGGATGACGGCGCGAGCGCATGACCTTCAGAACCGTGTCATCGTCGAAGCAACCGGCTGGATCCAGCCAGCAGGGCCTATTGGCAATTGGTACTTTAGCGCGGACGGCGAAAATCATTTCTTCAGCTACGACGAGAATGGCCAGAAGAGCAGCTTCACCGATCCGCAAGGACGCCTGACCACCTACGATTACGATCTGCGCAACCGGCTCTGGAAAACGAATGAGACGGTCAATACGATCCCGCGCACAACCGAAACAATCTACGATGTGACCGGCAACAAAACACTGGTGACATTCCCTGACACACGAACGCAGCAATGGCTCGATTACGATCCGTTCGGGCAGGCGTGGCGCTTTATCGATGAGCGCGGCAATACCACGAACCTCAGCTATCAGTGGGGCTCGATGAAGAAGCTCGATACTGTGACCACGCACCGTGACAAAGATGGGGGCGGCACGGAGGATCAATTGACGAACTTCGAGTATGACGGAATGGGGCGGCCGACGGAGGTGCATTTTCCTTTGCCCGATGGGAGCACTGAAATCAGCACCTACGAGTTTGGGCAGCTCAAGACGTGGAGGACGCGAAAGAACCAAACCAAGCGCATGCATTACGACGCCCGTGGCCGCGAGGATTATCACACGTGGGATAGTGATGCCGCGCCGCGGATTGATCGCAGTTGGGACGATGCGAATCGGCTTGCGAGCATTACGAATATCTGGTCGAGCATCGATTTCGCCTACGACGCCGCCGGCCAGATGATTTCGGAAGGGGACGAGATCGCTGGCAGCGGTGGACGCACCCAAACAAACTATTTTCGTTACCCGGATGGCAGCGTCGCTCATCTGCACTATCCGGGAGGCCAATATATCCGGCATGATTACACCGCCCGCGGGCAACTCGCCGCCACGGGCTGGGACGACGATGATAATAATTGGTGGATGAAACTGGCGGCTTACACGTATCTGGCCGATGGAAAAGCCGACAGAGTGGATTACGGGAATGCGACGACGAGCGATCCGAGTTACGATCAGCGCGGCTTTGTCAGCTCGGTCCAGCACAAACGCACGGCCACTGGCGAAGTGATCGCCTCGCACAGCTACACCCGCGATACGCGCGACCGGATCACGTCGTTGCGGAAAGGATACAATCCGAGCAGCAATCCGCTGGAGAACGGCCGCGGCGACCGATTCCGTTACGATGAGGAAGGACAATTGCTCGAAGGCTGGTACAACGCAGCCGATCCGGCCAACTCTGGCGCCGGCAGCACGCGCTGCGACGGGTTCGCCTACGACGCCTTGGGAAATCGTACTCAGAATAACTACGTGGCGAGCCGGGGAGCAACGAGCTTTGTGCGGCGTGATAATGGGCTGAATC